>CP070783.1:2296531-2323439 GCA_020346465.1 Deltaproteobacteria bacterium | reverse complement strand
CGATCCGCAAAATCACCTCTTCCGGGGTGGCCACCTCCTTTACGGGAGGCGTCTTCAACGCCCCGCAAGGAATCGTCGCGCAGGGAAGCGATCTCTACGTGGCGGATTCGGAGAACCACGCGATCCGGAAGGTCACCTCGGCCGGCGTGGTCAGCACCTTCGCCGGAAGCGACGCGGGGGAACCGGGGTTTGTCAACGAAACCGGGACGGCGGCCCGATTCCGTTCGCCGAAAGGAATCGCGACCGACGGTTCGTTCCTCTACGTCGCCGACACGGGAAACCACGCGATCCGGAAGATCGATCTCGGCACGGGGGAGGTAGAAACGGTTGCGGGGGACGGTATTGCCGGTTTGCCTTCGGACACCCCGTCCCGCTTCAAAAGCCCCGAGGGGATCGCCGTTCTCGGCAGCGACCTCTACGTGGCGGACACGGGCAACCACGCGATTCAGAAAGTCACTCCGGCGGGCTTCGTCTCCACTCACGCCGGAAGCGACGCGGGTGCGCCGGGGTTCATCGACGACACCACGGGGACGGCGGCAAGGTTCGATACGCCGCGGGGCATAGCGGCGGTCGATTCGATCCTGTACGTGGCCGACACGGGCAACCACGCCGTCCGCACGATCAGCACGCTGCGCAAAGTGAATACCTTCGTCGGGAATTCCGGGGCGGCGACAACGAGGAACGGCGACTCGACCGACGGACTGATGAACGCCCCCGTCGGAATCACCGGCGTCCCCGGGACGATCTATTTGACCGACGTCAACGAGAACGTCGTCCGCAAGATCCTGTTCTGACGGGAACGGAAGCCGATTCCCGCGGATCCGGGCGCCCCGGGAAGACCGGCCCTCCGGACGACGGTCTCCCTCACGCCTCCATCACGCCTCCCTCACCCAGTTCACCCGCAGCAGTTTCGAATCCTCGGACCACTTGTACTCCAGGGTCCCGCTGCACGCCTTATGGACCTCCCGCCCGATGCGCTGGGCAAGCTTCTCCGCCGTCGTCGACACCTCGAACCCGTTCTCGTCCTCCGTGAGCCTGATGATCCGCGCCAGGGGGTTGAACCCCATCGCCCGCTTCTCCTCGTTGCGAACGAGGTTCCGGATCTCCTCCCGGTGCTCCCGGACGAACCCGCCGCGGAGCGTGACCAGGCCCGCGATGAAGCCGTCGGCGATCTTCCGGCACGCCGGGCAACGCCTCCTTGCGGGACCTCCTCCCCTCCTGCGGGTCAGCGCCTGGAACTCCTCCTCGTCCAGAGTCCAGCGCTTGTTCCGGCAGATGGCCCGGCAATCCGGGCAGATTCCCACCGACGGGGCGGTCTTTCGGGGAAGGTACGGGTCGGTTTCGCGGGTGACGTTCTTTTTATGGGCGGGGCTGTACGTGAATCTTGCCATCGTCTTCCCTCCTCCCGCGTGGACATACGGTTGGATGCGAAGAACCCTCCCTTCCATGATACTCCGGGGGAGTCGGCGGTTCCATACGACGGTTACTCGACGGCGATGCCCTCCGCCGTTCTTTTCACCACGACGGAGGTCCCGTCGCCCTTTTTGCGTCTCAGCGCCCCCGTCGCGCTCAGCTCGCTGAGGGGCCCCCGCACCCACCGGTCGATCATCCGCCCCAGCTCCCGGACCCCGTACTCGGGGCTGTACCCGGCATCGGCAAGCCATTCGCGGGCCTCGGGCTCCACCCGGAGGGTCAGCCCCGACGTCTCGAACAGGCTCTCCTCCAAATGGGAAAGCTGCATGTCCAGGACGGTCCGGACGTCCTCCCGGCCAAGCGGCCGAAACACGATCTGCTCGTCGATCCGGTTCAGAAACTCGGGGCGGAATCTCTGCCGGGCCACGGTAAGCGCCGCCTCCGCCGCGGAGGCATCGTCCTGCTCGTGGAACCCGATCCCCTTTCCGATGCGGATGTTTCCCGTCATCACGAAGATGGCATTCCGCGCGTCGGCGGTCCGCCCCTGGCTGTCGGTGAGCTTCCCCTCGTCGAACAGCTGCAGGAAGAGATCGAACACCCTCGGGGCCGCCTTGTCGATCTCGTCGAGGAGGACGACGGAGTACGGCGTCGTCCGGAGCCTGCCCGTCAACTGCCCCCCCTCCTCGTAGCCGACGTATCCCGGGGACGCTCCCAGGAGCCGGGTAAGGGTCATATTGTCCTGGTATTCCGACATGTCCAGCCGGATGAACGACCGCTCGTCCGCGAACAGATAGGAGGAGATCCGCCGTGCCACCTCGGTCTTCCCCACGCCGGAGGGCCCCAGAAACAGGAAGACGCCCATGGGGCGGCGCCGGTCTCCCAGGCCCGCATGCGCCAGCAGCAGCCGCCGGCACACCCGGGATACGGCCTCTTTCTGCCCCACGATGTGCCGGTTCAGGTACTCCTCGAGCCCCTTGATCCGCGATTCGGTAAGGCCGCCAAGCCCCCCGCGCACCACCTCGAGGGGAATCCCGGACTTCTCGGCCATGACGCGGGCGACGGTGTCCGGACGCACGATGGCGAGACCCATCGGAATCTCCTGGTCCGCCTCGAACGTCAGCGAGAGGAGGGGAACGCGGCATTCGGCGCAGGCGCGGTCCAGCAGGTCGATCGCCTTGTCCGGAAGGTAGCGGCCGTGGTCGAACCGGAGCGAAAGGTCCACCGAGGCGGCAAGCGCCTCGTCGGTGATCGTGACGGAGAAATGGGCCTCGCGGTGGGCCCGGAGCCCCATGAGAATATCCAGCGTCTCGTCCCGGCCCGGTTCGACGACCTGGATGGGCTGAAAGCGGCGCTCGAGCGCCGGGTCCTTCTCCACGCAACGGCGGTATTCCGCGATCGTCGTGGCTCCGATACACCGCAATTCCCCCCGCGCCAGGGCCGGCTTCATGATATTGCCTGCGTCCATCGGAGCGCCTTCGGCCCGTCCGGCCCCGACCACGGTGTGGAACTCGTCGATGAAGAGGATCACCTCGGGGTGCGCCCGCACCTCGTCGATCACGCGGGTGAGCCGCTCCTCGAACTCCCCGCGATATTTGGTCCCCGCAACCAGTTCCGCCATCGAAAGCTCGACGACCCTCTTCCCCGCGAGCACCCGGCGGTCGCGTCCGGTGGCGACGCGCTCGGCAAGCGCCTCGACGATCGCCGTCTTCCCCACTCCCGCCTCCCCGACGAGGACCGGGTTGTTCTTTGTCGGCATCACGAGGACCTTGAGCAGCTGCCGGAGGGTGTTCCGCGTCCTGTCGGATTCCACGAACGGCAACAGGCGTCCTTCCCTGGCCGCCCGGGTGATGTCCCGCCCGTAGCGGTCGAGCACAGGGGTGTTCGCCGCAGCCACCTCCGGCTCGGAAACCATCGTGCCCACGTCCTCGGCCCTCGCCGTCTCCTCCTCCCCCCGCGCAGGGGGCGCCAGGGATTCCGGCGGGACCGGTCCCGGCTCGACCCCTGCACCGGCCAGCGCGGCGGAGATGATCGGTCCCGGGTCGGAAAGGATCGCGGCGAGCAGATGGGGCGCGGATGTTTCCGCCGCCCCCTCCCTCTCGGAGTCCTCCTTCCCCCGGCGGAAGATCTCCTTGCACGCCTGGCTGCGGTGCACCACCTGGTTGGCCGGCGGAGCATGTCCGGACCGAAGCCGGGATCTTGTTCCCCTCCGCAGGACGGTGCTGGAAATCCCCAGCTGGGACAGGATCTCCTCGATGCGGTCCGCCTCGGCCCGGATCTTCTCCAGGGAGAGGGGGTCCTCCTTGACGAACCGGATGAGTTTCACCGTCTTGTGCAGGCTGCACACACCGATCAGGAGATGCTCGCGCTCGATGAGGGGATGCCTTGCCATGGCCGCCTCCGAGGCGGCGATCTGCCAGGCAAGGCCGGCGGCTGCGGAAAGCTTCATCATGATCCTCTCCTTGCGAGGGGAACCACCAGAGTGTCCGGGGCGACGAACATCCGATACGACGGGGTGTACGGTGTACGAAATCATTCTATTCCTCTCTGGAGGAACGGGTCAATAGCGCATGTGAGCGCCCCCCGGACGGAAGAGGAAATGGGAACGGCCCCGCGAGGAGGGACGCGGGGCCGTTTCTCTTGCCCGAAGAGAGGGGTTCTCCGGGTGTTCGATTCCGCTTTCACGGAACAACGATGACATTTTTTTCTACAAGTTTCGTGCCGTTTTCGCTATCGTAACGATTTCCATTCGTTTCTTCCCTCTCCCTTCCTCTCCCCGCGGGGGAAATACCAATTTTGTCCCTGCGCATACAGAAACGTGATCCTTCGTTCCCCGCCCTGCAGGGAACGGGGGCGGTGGACCGTCTCCCGATCCGGGAAATCAGCGGTTTCCGGCGGACCCGCAGACCGGAAAAACAACGGGCGGGGCGAAAGGAGGTTGAGATCCCTGGATACCGGTGTTACACTTTGCAATTCAACGAGTTAAGAAAGGAGATCGACGATGGCGGACAAGGATAGCGTTCCGGAAGCGGAACAATACCATGTGGACATCCCGATGGAAGCCGAGCCTTACACCCTGCGGGGCTCGAACTCTCTGGACTGGGGATTCAAGAACAGACTGTCGAACATATTCCGACCGGAATCGGGGCGAACAGTCATGCTTGCCATCGACCACGGATATTTCCTGGGGCCCACCGCCGGGCTGGAGCGGGTGGATCTCACGATCGTACCGCTCCTCCCGTACGCCGACACCCTGATGTGCACCCGCGGCATCCTGCGCTCCACCATTCCGCCGACGTTCGCGAAGGGAATCGTTCTGCGATCCAGCGGAGGGCCGAGCATTCTCAAGGAACTGTCGAACGAGGAAATCGCCGTCGATATCGAGGACGCGATTCGCCTGAACGTCGCCGCCATGGCGGTTCAGGTCTTCATCGGCGGCGAGCAGGAGACCAAATCCGTGCACAACATGACCCGGCTGGTGGACATCGGCAACCGGTACGGCATCCCGGTCCTGGGAGTGACGGCGGTCGGAAAGGAGATGGTCCGGGACGCCAAGTACATGCGCCTGGCCACGAGGATCTGCGCGGAGCTGGGGGCCGCGTACGTCAAGACCTACTACGTCGCCGAAGGATTCGATACCGTCACCGCCTCCTGCCCCGTGCCGATCGTGATCGCCGGCGGGAAAAAGATGCCGGAACAGGATGCCCTGGCGATGGCCTACAACGCCCTGCAGCAAGGCGCCGCGGGCGTCGACATGGGGCGGAACATCTTCCAGTCCGAAGCCCCCGCCGCGATGATCCAGGCCGTCCGGAAGGTCGTTCACGAAAACAAGACGCCCGAGGAGGCGTACGACGTGTACCGGACCCTGAAGAAAACAAGGAACTAGGATCCGTCGACGGGGCGGGCGCTCGGACCGCTGCCGGGGGATGTCGAGAGGATCGCTGCCCTGCGGGAACCCTGATGGAAAACAAATGGCTGGATGAAAAGGCCTCCGAATGCATCGCCCGGTACGGCGAGCGCTGGGGAAGAGACCTGGCTCTCAGGACCTACTCGGGCAGGCTGATCGGGCAGGAAAAGGAACTCGTTCTCCACGGCGGCGGCAACACGTCGGTCAAAACGACATGGACCGACGTCTTCGGCCAACCGATCCCGGTGCTTTTCGTCAAGGCGTCGGGGCAGGATCTGGCGACCATCGAACCGGACGGGCATGTGGCGCTCGATCTCGAATACCTGAAACGGCTGAGAACCCTTCCGGCGTTGCCGGACGGAACCATGCTGGATGAGCTGCACACGCACCGGCTTGCCGCCGGAGGGGCAAGGCCCTCCATCGAGGCGCTGCTGCACGCGTTCCTTCCCGCGAAATACGTCGATCACACCCATGCCGACGCGATCCTGGCTCTCACCAACCAGCGGAACGGGGATGCTGTCATCCGGGATGCACTCGGCGGCGATGTCGTCGTCCTCGCCTATATCAAGCCCGGCTTCCCGCTGGCAAAAGCCGCCGCCGCCGCGTTCGATGCGTCTCCCGGGTGCAAGGGGATGGTTCTGGGGAAACACGGTTTGCTGACGTGGGACGACGATCCCCTTTCGTCGTACGGGAAAACCATCGAGTTGGTGACGCGGGCGGAGGAGTACCTGGAAGGGAAAGCAAGAAAGCCTCGCAAACGGAGGAGGGGCACATCCGCCGCAACGGCCCGCGCAAGGTACGGGAAAGTCGCCCCGATCCTTCGAGGATTGCTGGCCGTCCCCACGGGCGATGCGGATCGGCCGTACCGGCGGTTTGTCCTGTCGCCGCTGGTCACGGAGGAAGTGCTCGATCTGGTCGATTCGGACCGGGGAAAGGAGATCGCGCTGTCCCCCCCGTTGACCTCCGACCACCTGATCCGAACGAAAGCGCTGCCCCTGTGGATCGACAACCCTCCCTACGACGACGAGAAGGGGTTTCGGGAGAGGGTCTCGAACGCGGTCGCGGAATATGCGAGGCATTACGAGGACTACTTCCGGCGGCATGCCTCGAGGCTTTCCCCCGGGCTCGAACGATTCGACGCCATGCCTCGGGTGATTCTCCTGCCGGGCCTCGGTGCCGTGTGCGCGGGAGGCGACGTCGGGGAAGCCGGAACCGTGAGGGATATCGTTGCGCAGACGTTGGCGGTGAAGACGAAGGTCGTCTCCGTGGGCGCCTACGAGGGGTTGGACGAGGAGCATCTCTTCGACATGGAATATTTCAGCCTGCAGCATGCAAAGCTTGTCGGGGAAGAGCTTCCTTTGCGGCGCTGCGTCGCACTCGTCACGGGCGCGGCGGGGGCGATCGGCGCGGGAATCTGCCAGGGGCTACTGGAAAACGGGTGCCACGTCTCCGCAACGGACCTGCCGGGGGATCCTCTGGCCGGGCTGGTGGCTGACCTGCGGCGGACCCATGACGACAGGATCATCGGTGTTCCCCTCGATGTCACGGACCCGAAGTCGGTGGCCGACGGGTTCGGGCAGGTCGTTCGGGAGTGGGGAGGGATCGACCTGTTCGTGATCAATGCCGGAGTCGCGCACGTCTCGTCGCTTGCCGATCTGGAATCGGAGGCCTTTCGAAGGCTGGCCCGGGTGAATATCGACGGAACGCTTCACGTCCTGTCCGAGGCCGCACGGCTTTTCCGGAAACAGAATACCGGCGGGGATATCGTGCTGATCTCCACCAAGAACGTGTTCGCGCCCGGTGCACGGTTCGGCGCCTACAGCGCCACCAAGGCGGCTGCGCACCAGCTCGCCCGGATCGCCAGCCTGGAGCTCGCGGAGATCGGCGTCCGCGTGAACATGGTGTCCCCCGACGCCGTGTTCTCCCACGGGACCCGCAAATCCGGATTGTGGGCCGAAGTCGGTCCGGACCGCATGCGGGCGCGGGACCTCGACGAGAGGGGCCTGGAAGAATATTACCGCAACCGCAACCTGCTCAAGGCGAAGATCACGGCCGCGCACGTGGCCAGAGCCGTTCTCTACTTCGCCACCCGCCAGACGCCCACGACGGGGGCGACGATCCCCGTGGACGGCGGTCTTCCCGACGCGACGCCGAGGTAATCCCTTGTCGGAAACCGGGAGGCGGTTGATCAGACCCGGAACTCGGTAAGCGCCAGGAAGGAGCCGAGACGCTCCGCAATATCCTCCGGCGTCAGGTTCTGCAGTCTCTCGGTGCTGAACGCCTCCACGGTGAACGAGGCGATCGCGCTCCCGTACATGGTGGCCAGACGGAAGTCGCTGTCGGCGAGGTCCCCCCCCTTGCGGCCGGCCAGGTATCCCATGAATCCGCCCGCAAAGCTGTCCCCCGCCCCCGTGGGGTCGAAGATCGTCTCCAGAGGATACGCCGGGGCGGCGAACATCGTGCCGTCCGACAGGTGAAGGACGCCGTACTCGCCGCGCTTGATCACCACCCGGCTCGGACCCCACCCGATCACCTTCCGGGCGCCCTTGACCAGGTTGTACTCCCCGGTCAGCATCCGGATCTCCCCTTCGTTCACCATCAGGATGTCCACCTTGTCGATGACCTCGCGCAACGGCCCGGGGCTGCTCTCGATCCAGTAGTTCATCGTGTCCAGCGCGACCAGTTTCGGCCGGCGCATCTGCCTCAGGATATCCAGCTGCAGGGAGGGGGCGATGTTGCCGAGAAAGACGTAGGGGGTGTCCCGGTATTCCTCGGGGAGGACGGGGGCGAAATCGCGGAAGACGTTGAGCTCGGTCGTCACGGTGTGGGCCGTGTTGAGGTCGTACTCGTAGAATCCCTTCCAGTGGAAGGTCTTTCCCTCGGCGACCGTGAGGCCCCTCGTGTCGATCGACCGGGAGCCGAGCATCCGGATCACCGCCGGGGGAAAGTCCGCCCCGACAACCGAAACCAGGCGCACCGGGGCGAGGTAGCTTGCCGCCAGGGAGAAGTACGTGGCGGACCCTCCCACCACCTTCTCGACCTCCCCGAAGGGGGACCGGATGCTGTCGAAGGCCATCGAGCCGACGACCAGAAGGCTCATTCCCTGGCTCCTTTCCCGGAGGGCATATGGTCCTATCCTACTACCACGCGGGGGGGCCTTGGCAACACACCCTTGCACCGGGGCATCATGGTCGGCTTCGCAGCCTCCGCTCCGCTGCCGGCACAGCTACCGCGGACAAGCGGGATGCGGGAGCGCCGATTACCGGGGACCCTGGCTCGCGGGGGATTCCCCTCCGCTGCGCTCGCGACCATGCGCCCGCTCGCTGCCGGTTCCGCTCGCCGATTCGAACCCCGCCCGGCGGGGATACTCCACTCTCGCTCCACAGGCCGCTTCGTGGAACCCCCCGCATCGCCGGGTCCCCGGACACCAGGGCAAGTGCAATACGGTGTCTCCCGGTGCATTCCGCGTGCCGTGGCGGGATTGGCGGAGCAGCCGAAGGACGGGCCGGCGGGAGGCCGGAGCGCAGACTTGCGGGTTCCTCGCAAGGCGAGCGACGGAGCGAGTGACCCCCCTCCGGGGGTGCGGAAGCCGATGACGCCTCAGAAGGCCCGCGTCGAGACGTCCACGATCACCGCCATCAGGATCCCCATCATGTACAGGATGGAGGCTCCGAACGCCCTGCGATACCTGCGTCGGCCGACCACGTTGCGATAGCAAGACAGAAGAAAGAAGCACCAGAGGACGACGGCAACCAGCGCGAACACTCCCGAGCAGTATCCGAACACCCAGAGGGCGAGGGTCGCCGGCAGGAGGCTCACGGCATACAGGAAGAGGAGGATCTTGGTGTACGGTTCGCCCCGGGCGACGGGAAGAACGGGAACTCCCGCATCCCGGTACTCGTCCCTGTGCGCGAGCGCCAGGGTCCAGAAGTGGGGCGGCTGCCAGAGGATCATCACGAGGAACAGGATGATCCCGTCCATCCCGATCCGGCCGGTCACCGCGGAATACCCGATGAGGACGGGGAGCGCCCCCGGGATCCCCCCCGGAATCGTCCCGTAGGGGGAACGCCGCTTGAGGAGGAGGGTGTACAGGAGCGTGTAGGACAGGACGGCGGCGAGCACGAGAGCGGCGGTCATCCCGTGGAAATAGCGGTAGGAAAGGAAAAGCGAGGCCACGATAAGACCGAGGGAGAGGGCAAGCGCTCCCCCGCTGCCGACTCTTCTCATCGCCTCGACCCGTCCCGACACCCTGGGCATCCGGGCATCGAGCGGAGAGTCGAGGATGCCGTTCATGACCGCGGATCCGGAGGCGGCGCCGATGATGCTTGCGAGGCAGGGGATGACGATGCCGGCGGCGGGCATCCCCCTTTCGGCCAGGACCATGCCGGCAAGACCGGCAAGCCCGACGCCCGACACGATGCCGGGTTTCGAGATCAGAAGGGCCGAGCCGGCCAGTTCCACCGGTTTTCCCCTCTCCTCCCCCTCGGCGGGTTTTCTTGGCAGGGCGGTCGCCTTTATGACGACCTCCCTTCGGGGGAAAGTTCTCTCATCCACATCCGGGCAAGCATCATGAGCATTGCCAGCGCCACGGCCAGGTGCAGGGCGGTCGAGAGGAAGTAGAGCCGTGTCATGACCACGGCGCCGCCGACCGCAACCTGCGCCAGGATCAGGAGGACCAGCCCCCCGGCCATCCGCCTGTGCCTCCCGAGGTGGTCGTCCAGGCGGGTCGCCGCCCAGAGCGCCACGACGGTGAGCGCGACGAGTGCGGCGACTACCCGGTGGGAGAACTGGAGGAGGACGCCGCCGGTGAGCAGGCCGGGTACGAGGCCGCCGAGCGAGGTCGGCCAGTCGGGAAGGGAAAGCCCCGCGTCCGCATGACGGACGTACGCCCCCAATGCCGCGAGGAGGAATACGAGGACCCCGATCCCGAAGAACAGCCCCGGGTATCCCCGCACGGAGAAGGAGGGAGACGTTCGGACCCCGTCGAAAACCATCATGTAATAGGCGAGGAGGAATACGACCAGCCCCGTGGTGAAGTGGACGGTGGTGAGCCGGACCGGGATCTGGAGGAGCACGACCGCTCCACCCATGACGATCTCGAGTGCCAGAAGGGTCACCGCCAGAGCGGGTACGGCCTTTGCCCCCCCGCGGTAATGCCGGAACCGTCGGTACGACAGCACGACCAGGGCGACTCCCGCCGTCCCCGCGATCACCCGGTGGAGAAACTCCATGTAGATGTCGAGGCGGAACGGGGGAAGAATCTTCCCGTGGCAGAGGGGCCAGTCGGGACAGGCCAGCCCTGCCTTGAGCCCCGCGACAAGATTTCCCCAGAGGAGCAGAACGAAGAAAAGCCCCACGGTAACCCTTCCGAGCATCGATCCTCCCCCCTTTTCCCCCGGCGGGGACACCCGCCGCGGCGTCAACGGAACAAGGTATCCGAGAGGGTCCCCACGACGATGAGAACGAGGAAGAACAACGGTGCGAGGGCGAATCCCCAGACGAGCCTGTTTTCGTACCGGAGGTGCATGAAGAACAGGGCAACGAGCGACGCCTTCGCGGACGCGATGAGGAGGGCGACGAAGACGTTCATCATCCCGAGGTGCACGTAGGAAACCGCGACGGTGACCACCGTGAGCATGACGAGGGCGCCCCAGACGACGATATAGGTTCTGGTGCCGGAATCGTGTTCCTTCATCGCCTTCCCCCCTATCCCAACAGGTACAGGAGCGGGAACAGGTAGATCCATACCAGGTCCACGAAGTGCCAGTATAACCCCGAAATCTCCACCGGGGTGTGGTAGCTTTCGGAATATCTTCCTCTCCCGGCGAGGAACAGGACCGCACCCAGCAACACCATCCCGGCAAGCACATGCAGGCCGTGGAGACCGGTCAGCATGAAATAGAGGGAGAAGAAGATGTCCGTATCCGGGTACAGCCCGTGGGAGAACTTCTCCGTGTATTCCACGTACTTGATCCCCAGGAAGGTCCCGGCCAGCAGGAGGGTGAGAAAGAGGTACAGCCGGAGAAGCCCCACTTTCCCCTTTCGGATCGCCGCGATGCCGAGCGCGACGGTGAGGCTGCTGCCGATCAGCACCACGGTGTTTATCGCCCCGAGGACGTGGTCCAGCTTCAGGTGGCCCTCGTAGAAGATCTGGGGGTACTTGATCCGGTAGATGATGTAGGAGGTGAACAGTCCTCCGAACAGAAGGACCTCGGTGGCGAGAAACGTCCAGATCCCCAGCGTTGCGGCCTCGCGGGCCGTGGCCGGGTCCATGTGGGCTTCGTGCCCCGCTGCCCCCGGCCCGTGGTGCGTGGATTGTCCGCTCATTTCCCTACGTCTGCCTCCCCGCATACCCGTACGGCCAGTCGGTGACCGTCGGGATTTCCTCGAAATTCTCCGTCGCCGGCGGCGACCCCGTCTCCCACTCCAGGGAGAGGGCTTTCCAGGGGTTCGGCGGGGCGAGGGCGCCCCGGAACAGCCCGCGGACGAAATTCGCGAACATGATGAGAATCCCCGTCGCGAGGATCCACGACCCCACCGTGGACAAGATGTTCAGGGCCTGGTATTGCGCGGGGTATTCCGCGTAGCGCCTCGGCATCCCCTCGAACCCCAGGATGAACTGGGTGAAAAAGGTGACGTTGAAGCCGATGAATATCAGCAGCCAGGCAGGGCGCCCCATCTTCTCGCTGAGCATCCTGCCGGTCATCTTGGGAAACCAGTAGTGCAGGCCGGCCAGAAGCCCCATCACCGTCCCCCCCACCATGGTGTAATGAAAGTGGGCGACGATGAAGTAGGTGTCGTGTACGTGGATGTCCGCCCCCAGGGCCCCCAGGTACATCCCCGTGAGCCCGCCGATGACGAAGAGAAAGATGAAGGTCAGGGCGTAGAGCATGGGGGACTCGAAGGTGATGGACCCCCGGTACATCGTGGCGATCCAGTTGAAGACCTTGATCGCCGTGGGAATGGCCACGGAGTAGGTCAGGAGGGAGAAGAGGATCGCCGCCGTGCCGGACATCCCGGTGACGAACATGTGGTGCCCCCAGACGAAAAACCCGAAAACGGCGATCGCCATGGAGGAATAGGCGATCGCCTTGTACCCGAAGATCGGCTTGCGGGAGAAGGCCGGCACGATCTCGGAGATGATCCCCATCGCGGGGAGGATCATCACGTAGACGACGGGGTGGGAGTAGAACCAGAAGAAGTGCTGGAAGAGTATGGGGTCGCCTCCCTTCGCCGGATCGAAGAAGCCCACCCCGAGGACCCGTTCCATGGCGAGCAGCAGGAAGGTGATCCCCACGACCGGCGTCGCCAGCACCTGGATGATGCTGGTGGCGTACATCGACCAGATGAAAAGCGGCATCCGGTGCCACGTCATCCCCGGCGCCCGGAGCTTGTGGATCGTCACCAGGAAGTTCAGGCCCGTGAGGATGGAGGACATTCCGATGAGAAAGATTCCGAAGGAGAGGGTCGTGACGTCGGCGGCGGTCCGCGCGGAATACGGGGTGTAGAAGGTCCACCCCGTGTCCATCGGGCGGACGAGGGAGAAGAGGATCACGACGATTCCCGCCACGAAGACCCAGTAGCTCATCAGGTTGATCCGGGGAAACGCCACGTCCCTCGCACCGATTTGCAGCGGGATGAAGAAGTTCCCCAGACCCGAGGGGATGGCGGGGATGACGAACAGGAAGATCATCAGGGCCCCGTGCATGGTGAACAGCACGTTGTAGGTCTGGTTGGTGAATATGTGCTGCCCGGGGAACATCAGCTTGATGCGGATCAGGAGAGCGAACACCCCCCCCGCCAGAAAAAAGAAGAGGGTGGTGTACAGGTACATCACCCCGATCCGCTTGTGGTCCAGGGTATAGGCCCAGGCCCAGAACCCTTTCGCCTCGAGGTAGCCCCTGGGGGGATCACCGTTTTTCAACGGTTCCCCGTTCCACGTCGTTTCCTGCATCGGTTTTGCCGTCTCTCCTTCCGTTTTCCCCTATGCGATGACCGAACGGGGGAGTTGGATGCGAAAAAACCTACTGTTTCAGAGTTTTCAGGTAGGCGATGATGGCGGAGAGATCCTCCTCCGAAATTTTCCCTTTGAATTCCGGCATGACGTCGGGAAAGCCCTTGACGACTTTCGCCCGGGGCAGGTTGATGGACTCCCGAAGATACGCCTCGTCGGCGGTCGCCTTCCCGCCGCCCTCGAACTCGACCTGCCTGCCGAACAGCCCCTCAAAGGAGGGTCCGACCCGGACCGACCCGTCGACGGAGTGGCACCCCAGGCACCCGAGGGTTTCGGCCAGCTCTTTCCCCTTCTGCGCCGAAGGGGCTTCCTTCCCCTCTCGTTCCTCCTTCCCGACGCCCTTCTCCCCCTCCTTCTTCCCATCCTTCTCCTTGTCCCCGGAAAGGGATTTGAGGTAGGCGATGATCGCGCCCACGTCGTCGGGGGAAAGGCTCTCTTTGAAGGTGGGCATGACGGCCGGGTACCCCTTCACCACCTTCGCTTTGGGATCGAGAATAGACTCCCGGAGGTACTCCTCATTCGCGGTCACGGAGGTCCCGTCCTCGAGGAGGACCTTCCGGCCGAAATCTTGCCCGAGGTTGGGGCCGATCTTCTCCTTCCCTTCGAGGGCGTGGCATCCCAGGCATCCGGACTTCTCCACGAGCCCCTTCCCCTGTTCCGCGAGCGACAGGGCTGCCGGCGCCTTTTTCTTCTCCCGCCATGCGGCATACGCGTCGGGTTCCATCACGATCAATTTCGCGCGCATCGTGGAGTGGGCGACGCCGCAATACTCCGCGCACAGGATATAGTACGTCCCCGCCTTGTCGGGGTGCAGATACAGGGTGGTGTACTGGCCCGGCACCATGTCCTGCTTGAGCCGATACGCGGGTATGTAGAAACTGTGGATCACGTCGTCGGAGGAGAGGATGAGTTTCAACGGCCCCCCGGCGGGCACCCGGAGCTCGTTGATCGACGAACTGCCGTCGGGATACCGGAACTCGAAGAGCCACTGCCTGCCCACGACGTGGATGTCGGTGGCCCCGGGGGGTGGCGTCCGGATGTCCCGGAACACCATGTACCCGTAGTAGAAAAAGGAGGCGACGACGATCGTGGGGATCAGGATCCAGACGGTTTCCAGGAAGAGGCTTCCCCGTATGTCGGGCGTTTCGGAGGGTTCGGCCCCTTTTCGCTTTCGATACCGGATCGCGAAGTAGATCAGCAGTCCCTCGACGAGCAGAAAGAAAAACAGGGAGACGACGGTGATGAACAGAAACAGCGCATCCACCTGTCCCGTCGTCCGGGATGCCGCCTCCCCTAAGGCGTATGCGTTCGCCATCATCTCCCCCTGTCGCTCTGTGTGGCCTTGCTCCGGCCCCGCTTCCACAGGACGAGGAGCAGGCCTCCGAGCAGCGCGATCGTCAGCACCCCGCCGGCCCTCATGATGTTCCGGGCGTAGAGCGCGTATTTTTTCCCCACGGGGTCGTATTGGAAGCAGAATAACAGCACGCGATTCAGGGCGGTCGATTCCCCGATGTTCCCCCCGGCGGCCTCGATGAGGGCCAGCTTGAGATCGGCGGGATCCTGTTCGATCCCGTACAGGTAGCGGGAGATCTCCCCCCGGGGCGTCAGGACGACGACCACGTCCGGATGGGCGTACTCGTTCCCCACCTTCCTGTACCGGAATCCCACGGCTCCGGTGAGGGCCCCGATGGCCTTCTCGTCGCCCAGAAGGAACGGCCACCGCGACGCCGGGTCGCTCTTCCCCTTCATCTGGGCGTGGATCTCCCCGGCGCGCGCGCGGGCCACCGCGGGCCCGTCCTCCGGGTTGATGCTGACCGTGACCACCCGGAAGTCGCGGTCGAGGGCGATCCCCTTCATCCGGTCCATCGTGTCGAGGAGGCTCCGCAGGGTCAGGGGGCACAGCATCGGGCAGGTGTAGTAGTTCAGGGTCAGAAGCACCGGACCTCCCGCGAGGTAGTCCCCCAGGCGCACCTCGTCCCCCTTCTGGTTCCGGAAGAGGGCATCGCGGGGGATCGCGCCGCCGAGTTTCTCGTCCACGCCGACCGACCGGAGGATTTCGTCCTGGGGGTCGTTGACCGCATGCCCCTCGACCGGACGGGGGACGGACAGGATCCAGGCAAGGGCGAGAACGACGGGCACCGCAGGGGCGAGTCTGCCGGTCATTGGCTCACACCTCGACCGGCACACGCGGATAGGGGACCGTGGCGTTCCAGCCGAAGCGCTCCTTCAGGAGACCGGCGAATCCGGCGGACACCGACTCCTCGCCGTGGGCCACGAAGACCTGTTCCGGTCGGGCCCGGTACCCCCCGGCCCAGGCAAGCAGGTCCTCCCGGTCGGCGTGGGCGGACAGCCCGCCGATCGTGTAGACATCGGCGGCGACGGCGATCTCCTCCCCGAAGATCCGGACCCGCCGGGCCCCGTCCACGATCTTCCGGCCGAGGGTCCCCTGCGCCTGGAATCCGACGATGACGATGGTGGACTCCTTTCGCCACAGGTTGTGTTTCAGGTGGTGCTTGATTCTCCCCGCCTCGCACATCCCGCTCCCGGCGAGGATGATCCCGCCGCCGCGCATCGCGTTGAGCGCCATCGAATCCTCCACGCCCCTCGTGACGACGACCTTGAGGGCATCGGGGTTCTCCTCCCGCCACTCGTACATCGCCAGGGTCTCCCGGTCGAAACACTCGGGGTGGCGGAGGGTGATCCTCGTGGCCTCGGCGGCCAGGGGCGAATCGATGTAGACGGTGAGGCCGGAGAGCCGCCCTTGCCGGGTGAGGTCCGCAAGCAGGTAGATGATGTCCTGCGTGCGGCCGACGGCGAAGGCGGGAATGATCACGTTGCCCCCCTTCCGGAACAGGGTGTCCGTCACGGCGTGGACGAACTCCTCGACGGTGTCTTCCATCCCCTTGTGTACCCGGTTCCCGTAGGTCGACTCCATCACCACCGCGTCCGCCCGCTCCACCGGCGTCGGGTCGCGAACGATGGGAAGGCCCCTGTGCCCGATGTCGCCGGTGAACACCATCGTCCGTTCCCGGCCGCCGTCGCGGACGGCAACGCTGAGGATCGCGGACCCGAGGATGTGCCCCGCGTCCAGGAACGTGGCGCGCACGCCGGGGGCGGGCTCGACCGTCTCCCCGTATCCCACCGGGGACAGGCGGGGAAACACCGCCAGCGCATCCGCTTCCGTGTAGAGGGGGGGGAACTCCTTCCGTCCCCCCCGCTTCCGCTTCCTGCCCCTCCACTCCGCCTCCCTCTCCTGGATGTGTCCCGAGTCGGGGAGCATGATCCGGAGAAGGTCTGCCGTCGCGGAAGTGGCATAGACGGGGCCGCGATACCCGTCCCGGACGAACTTGGGGAGAAGGCCCGAATGGTCGATGTGGGCATGCGTGCACAGGACGAAGTCGATCGAGGAGGGCGGAACGGGAAACCGCCTCGCGTTTTTCCGGTCGCTCTCCCGGCCCCCCTGGAACATCCCGCAGTCCACGACGAACCTCGTCCTGCCCGCCTGCACCAGGATGCAGGATCCCGTGACCTCCCGCACCCCCCCGAGGAATTCGAGGGAAACGCTCACGGGACCACCCGCGTCAGGATCCCGGAAATCACGCTGATCAGCACCGACCCCGCCACCGCTCCGAAGAACCCGTTGACGTGAAACCCGGGAACGATCCCGGCGACGAGCAACAGGAGCATCCCGTTGATCACCAGCAGAAAGATGCCGAGGGTGAGCACGGTCACCGGAAGCGTGAGCAGGATGAAGATCGGGCGGATCACGGCATTCACCAGCCCCAGGACGAACGCCGCGCCCAGCGCGGCCATCGCTCCCTCGGCCGACATCACCTGCGGCAGGAGGTAGGCGATCAGGAGGATCGCGATGGCGTTGGCTCCCATGCGGACGACGAACGGCACTCGGTCTCCCTCCCCGGGGTCAGGCTACAAGGATACCGGCTTGCCGGTCAATGGGCCTTCTTCTCCGGGAACCGGAAGAAGGTGATCGCCGCCGCCGTCTCGACCCCGTCCCGGTCAAGGACCAGCGAGGCGCTGTCCCCCTCCTGCTTGTTCCCTACCCGGTAGAGGACGTCCGTCATCTCCTCCACGGGCTGCCCGTCGAACGACACGAACACGTCGCCGGGACGGAGGCCGGCCTTCGCGGCGGGCGAACCGTCCACCACGCTCCGGACGACGACCCTGCCTTCCCGTGCGGAGAGGAGGACCCCCATCCGCACCCGCTTCCCTTCCAGCCCCTCATACGGAACGTACCAGGCGAAATCGCCGGGCAACAGGGGCAGCGGGGGCAGGTCCACCTCCATCATCTGATCCTGCTTCTCCTCGGGAATCTCGATCTCCTCGGGGTGAACGATCACGTAGGACATCGGCATCCTGCGGACCACCTTCTTCGGAAGGCCGAAGCCGTACCGGACATGCCACCCCCCCGTGATCGTGACCATCTTCTTTCCGGCGCCGCGGGGGCTCTTCAGGTAGTCGACGACCCGCTCGGCCATCGTCTCCTCCCAGAGCATCTGGACCTGGAAGAACGACTCGAACATCCCCTCGGAGGGGAGATGGCTGCCGTAGACGGCCTTCATCGAGGCCCTTTGGTAGGGATCCGCCGGACCGATGTCGGGGAGCATCGCCTTCCGCTCGGCCGAAACGTTGTCGAGCCCCCCCCTGCTCACCTCCTCCTGGAGCTCCTTCGAGGGGTTGAGGGCGATGACATCGATCCGGTTCTCTTTCGCGAACGCGAGGATGTCCCGGTAGTAGCCGAAGTCGAAGCCCCAGTTGTCGAACCACTTCACGGCCTTCAGGAACTCGAGCTCGGTCAGTTCCCCGCTCGTCCAGCGGTCGAGGACCTCCTGCTGGGGGTCGCGGAACATCTCCATCCCGATGGCGACCCTGCCGGGGAAGCGGCGGAAAAGCTCCCGGATGATGGTGAGCTCGACCCGGTGGGCATGGATGTTGTCGTGCGTCTCCCCCACGCAGACGAGAGCCGCGCCGGAGATCATCTCCATCGCCCCCTCCAGGGAAACCGAAAGCCCGGTGGGAAGGTGGCGGATCTCGTCCGGCTTCGGCTTCTCCACGAGGGGATACGGCCCCTCCTCCCCGGGATGGCCCGTCACCCTGTGCCCCGCGCACCCCGCCAGCAGGACGGCCCCCAGCGCCAGGACAAAGACTGCGCACGCCAGGGACCCAACGACTCTCCCTCGCTCCCCGTCCCGGAACCGCGGACGTCGTCTCCCGAATTCTTCCCGCATCGGCTCACCACTTGAAGAGTTTCTTGATCCCTTCCTTTGTGCCCTCATGGATACTGTCCATGATATCGCTCTTTTTCTCCTGGACCGGCTCCTGGGCTCCCCGGGAGGCCGCGTCCCTCGCTTCGTCGGCGGTCTGTTTCCCGTAGTCGGCTGCCTGTCCCCCGATTTCTGCGGGCGCGCCCCCTCCGGCAGACAGCCCCCCGGAAGAACCGACCGTCATCCTGTCGAAGGGGACCTTCTCATGCCCCTTTGGCTCCCCGAACAGGGAGGCGGGAAGTTCCCTCTTTTCCGCCCGGGTCACTTCATGGACGGCCCCCGACTGTTTGTCCACCGTCTTCATCGGGTACCCGCTCTCCATGATTTTCCGGTAGGCCGCTGCGTCGCCGGAGTCCTCGACGTCAAATCCCATCTTTTTCGCCTCCCGCGTAAGTTCCTCGAACTCCTTCCAGACCGCGGGGCCGAGTTCCTGCGACAAATCGATCTGTTTCGTGACCCAGATCTCCTCCGTAACGGTTTCTCCCGCGGATACGCGGTACCCGTCGCACGGGTATCCGGCCACCGTCGCCCCCGCGATCCCGGCCACCGTGATCTTCCCCGCGGCGCGGGAGGGTGCGCCGGGAACGGAGATCCCCTGCCGCTTCATCTCGTCCATCGCCTCCCGGGCTTTTCTCATCCCCTCCCGCATCATCTTCTTGAACTCGTCGAAGGTCATCACGCTGTACGTTTTTTCCCTGCTGTCGATCATGAGGATCGTCCGGGCGGCGAAGTCCATCACGGTAGCCTGGTCGCCGCTTTCCTCCCGGATCTTGTCGCGCTGGAAATAGCTGACCTCCTTTTCCGCCGTCCCGCCGTACCCCGCATACCGGCTATGGATCTCCCACCCCGCCTGCGCCGTGCCGGAAAGCAGGAGACATCCGACGATCAACGCCAGGCCGTTTGTTGCAAGCCGTTTCATTTTCCTCCCCTTTCTTTCCCCGCCGCCGCCAGGGAATCTACGACTTCTGCTGCTCCCGGACCGTGGAGCGGAGCTTCTCCATCAGTTCGGCGAATGACGATTTCTGCAGGATGCTGTTGAACTGGGACCGGTAGTTGTTCACCAGGCTGATCCCCTCGATGACGACGTCGTAGATCCTATACCTTCCGCCGTCCGCGCGCATCCGGTAATGCACCGGAATCTCCTGCCCCCTGGTCGTGACCACCACGGTCTTCACCTGGGCGTAGGGTCCGTCGACGGTCTCCTCCCCGTAGCGGATCACCTCTCCCCCGTACGATTCGATCTTCCCGAGATAGGAATTCTCGAGCAGTTCCCGGAAAAGCGCGACGAACCGCTCCCGCTCTTCCGGGGTGCGATCCCGCCAGTTCGGCCCGAGGGAGCGCTTCGCCATCTCCCCGAAATCGAACACCGGCGCGATCTCCTTCCTCAGGAGTTCGCGGCGCTCCTCCTCCTTCCCCTTCGCCGCAAGTGCCGGGTCCTTGAGGATCCCGATCGTCCGGTCGATCGTCCCCCGGATCTGCTCGGTGGGGGTGCCCGCCAGGGAGAGCACGGGCAAGAGCCAGAGGGTCAGGGCAAGGGCCGCCAGGCCCCGGTTCTTTCTACTTTGCGCTTCCATGGATAAATTCCCCGATCAGCGCCTCCAGGTCCACGGCGGACTCGGTCTCCCGGATCTTCCCGCCGGGGGGGATCAGGCGGTCCGACGCGCCGGGGGACAGGTTCACGAACTTGTCCCCGATGAGCCCCCGGGTCCGGATGGAGGCGATGGTGTCCTCCTGCAGGTCGATCCCCCCCCGGATCTTCATCAAAACATCGGCTTTGTAATTCCGGAGCGTGATCGACTCCACCTTCCCGACATCGACCCCGGCGATCTCCACGCTCACCCCGGGCTTGAGCCCCGAGGCCGAGGCGAACTCCGCGTGCACGGGAACATAGTCCCCGCCAACGATCTCCAGCTTCCCGAGCTTGACGGAAAGCCAGGCAAGGCACGCGATCCCGAGAAGGACGAACAGGCCGACAACCGTCTCGATATTCAGCCGCTTCATCGTTTCCCCCTACATGAGGTGGACCGGCCCCGTGATGTCCCCCCGGATGATCTGCTGTACGAAGGGGTTGACGGAACGAACCACCTCCGCCGTCGGGCCCGCTTCGACCACCTTCCCGTCGTGCAGCACCACGACATAGTGGCTCCACTGGAAGATCTCCGGGATGTCGTGGCTGATCATCACCATCGTGAAGCCGTGCTGGTGATACGTGTGGCAGATCAGGTTCAGGATCGAGTTCCGGATGATGGGGTCCAGTCCCGTGGTCGGCTCGTCGAACAGGATGATCTCCGGGTCCGTCACCATCGCGCGGGCGAACGCGACCCTCCGCACCATCCCCCCGCTCAGTTCGTCCGGGAATTTCCCCTGTGCTTCCTCCAGCCCCACCTGCGCCAGGCGCGCAAGGACCCTCTTCCGGATCTCCCCCTCCCCCATCTCCGTCTTCTCCTGAAGGGGAAACGCCACGTTCTCGAAGACGGTGAGCGAGTCGAAGAGCGCGCCTCCCTGGAAGAGCATCCCGAAGCGGCGACGGGCCTTGTACAGTTCCCCCCGGGAGAGGCGTGAGATGTCCACCCCGTCGATCAGGACCTGCCCCCGTTCCGGCCGGATGAGCCCGATCATGTGCTTGAGCATCACGCTCTTTCCCGCCCCGCTCAGGCCGATGATCGCGGTGATCCTCTGCCGGGGGATGTCGAGGGTGACCCCGTCGAGCACCTTCTTCCCGTCCAGGGTCTTCTCGACGTCCACCAGCCGGATGGCCGGTTTCCCTTCCGGCGCGGGAAGCGCTTCGAGACCGCACGGTTCGCAGACCCAGGACGTGTCGCTCACAGGAGCACCGAGGTCAAAAAGTAGTCGCTCACCAGGATCAGCACGGAGGACAGGACGACGGCGGACGTGGTCGACTGGCTGACGCCTTCCGCCCCCCGTCCGGTGAAATATCCCTTGAACGTGCAGACCCACGCGATGATCAGCCCGAAGATGAGGGATTTGACGAACCCGTTCGCCACATCCTTCCACTCCACGCTGGCCTCCATCTGCCCGAAAAATACGCCGGCATTCACCCCGAGGAGCTTCACCCCGACGAGATACCCCCCCAGGATGCCGACCACGTCGAATATCGCCGTGAGCAGCGGCACCGACACGACCGCTCCGAGGAGCCGGGGGGTAACGATGAACTTTACGGGATCGATCCCCATCGACTCCAGCGAGTCGATCTGCTCGCCGATCCGCATGATCCCGATCTCCGCGGTCAGCGCGGAGCCGGCCCGCCCCGTCACCATGAGCGCCGACAGGACCGGTCCCAGCTCCCGGATGAGCGAAAGGGCCACCGCGGACCCGAGCAGGCCCTCCGACCCGAATTTCCGGAGCGTGTAGTACCCCTGCAGACCGAGGACCATGCCGGTGAAGGCAGCGGTCAGGACGATGACGAACAGGGACTTCACCCCGATGAAGTGAACCTGCTTCACGATGCGGCGGACCCGGTAGGGGGGGATGAAAAGGGCCGCGGCCGACCGGTAGAGGAATACGGTCATCCTCCCCATCCGGTGGATCGCCTCGAGGGCCCGTTTTCCGATCGTCTCGGCCAACGCTGCCATTGCTTCTCCCCTGCGTTTGCGGGTCGGTGCGCGTCCCGGCTTGCCTGATCCGTGAACTCCGGAGGGTTAGATTCCCATTTTCGGGAAAACGTTCCTCCCGTCGCCCTTCGGGACTTCTCCCCCGGAACATCCCCCCCTCTCCTTCCTGTTTCCGGGATGAAACTTCCGGCGGAATTCTGTAACCTAATGGCCGTCGTTTCGCGCGCCGGAGCGGCAAAGGAGCGGCAAATGGGCGGGAAATCGGTTCTTCCCCATCTCTTCGTGGCCCTCCTGCTCGTTGCCCCGGCGACGGCTCTCGCCGTGGATGCGGGGGAGAAGGCGGAAACCGCAACCATAAACGGCCCGACGCCCGTCTCGTCGCCGCCGGAGCCCGATTTCCGGGAGGACCCCTTCGGAGAGGAAGACCGCCCTCCCGCGATCGCGGATCCCCTCGAACCTCTCAACAGGGCACTGTTCCTCTTTAACGACAAGACCTATTTCTGGATTTTGAAGCCCGTGGCAAAGGGATACCGGGCGGTCGTTCCCCGGGAACTGCGCGTCTGCGTGAAGAACTTCTTCTCGAACATCGCGATGCCCATCCGGTTGGTGAACAACCTTCTTCAGGGGAAGATCCGGAACTCCGGGGAGGTGGTGCTCCGGTTCGCCATCAACACGACGATGGGGATCGGGGGGCTCTTCGACCCCGCGAAGAACGACTTCCACATCGAACCGCGGGAGGAGGATCTGGGCCAGACGCTGGGGAAATACGGGCTCGGGCACGGATTCTACATCGTCATCCCGCTCATCGGACCGTCGAGCCTGCGGGACGCGGCAGGTCTCACAGGGGACTTCTTCCTCCATCCGGCGACCTACACGAAAAACGCGAAACTCGTCGTCGGCGCTTACGTGCTCTACACGGTCAACCGGGTGTCCCTCGCCATCGGGGAATACGAGGATCTGAAAAAGTCGTCCATCGATCCGTACGTCGCGGTGCGGGACGCCTACTCCCAATACCGCGCGAAGAAGGTCGGGGAATAGTCCCGCGGGACCAGGCGGGGATCCGGGCAGCCGCGGCGTGGATGCATAAAAAACAGGCAACCCGTTTTTCCGGCTACGCAGGACCGGCGCACCGTCCGGATTCCACAAGCCTGTCCACAAGAATCCCCCAAAGTCTGTGGAAAACCACCCTCCGGAGAGATGGGCCCTTCTCCTGATAATTGTTCCGGACAACCGTGGAAATCGTTCGGCTTTAATGGAATTTCATGGCAAGAGGGAGATCCCTCTTCCCTCTTGGACGATGATCCGGAGGAAAAATGGACATGTTATCCACAGGCCTGCCGGAAGGGATCCTCCGGATCAAGGACCGGGTTCCGACTCAATGCCGGCTTCTTCTCTTGAACTCCCAGGGGGGATCCGGATTGGGCTGTTTCCACAAGCCGTCTCGCCTCCCCCTTGCCTCTTTCTCCGCGTCGATGTACCCGGAGGCGTAGGGGGCGGACAGATATCGCCGGTACGCCCAGGCATGCCCGCTTCGGACCATCTCCAGGTTGATCTCTTCTCCCGAACAGCGCACGATCCCCACCACCCTCCTGTGGGCGTCGATGTCGACGATTGCCACCGTCACGATTCTTCCCAGCACCAGCGCCGCCAGGGCGTCCTTCGCCTCTTCGCCGTGCGGCTGGCCCGGCATCTCCTCGTGGCGGACCTCCGGCGCGTCGATCCCGTACAGGCGCACCCGGAGTCTCGTCCCCTCGCGGGTCAGGAGGGTGAGGGTGTCGCCGTCGATCACCCGGGATACCTTTCCTTCCACCGTGCGGGGGCCGGCGCACGAGGGAACGGAGAACACGAGGAGCGCAACGGTCGCGGCGAAGAACGGAACGGCGGAACGGATTCTACCGCGCATGGGCTGCTCCCGGATTCCGGAAAACGGTATTTCTCGCTGCGGGGGATTTGCTGTAAGGTTTATGATGATGCCTTCCGTTACCGTAAGCAGACCGGAATCGGTGATCTTCGACTTCGACGGGGTCATCGTCGACACCGAACCTTTGCACTACAAGACCTTTCAGGAAATTCTCGCCCCGCTCGGCATCGGGTTCACCTGGAAGGAGTACGTGGATACCTATATGGGATTCGACGACCGGGACGCGTTTCTCGAAGCCTTCCGGGCCCACGGCATCGATCTCGACGCGCGGAGGCTGAAGGAGCTGGTGGCATCCAAATCCATTATCTTCCAGGAGGTTATCCGAAACGGGGTAACTGCCTACCCGGGAGCCGTCCAAACGATCACCTCCCTGCATGCTTCCGGCATTCCGCTGGCGATCTGCAGCGGGGCGCTCCGCTCGGACATCCTCCCGATCCTGGAGCAACTGGGAACGGCGCACTGTTTCACCCATGTCGTCACCGCCGACGATGTCCGGAAAAGCAAGCCCGATCCGGAATGCTACTCGCTTGCATTCCAAAGGCTCGTGCGGTCGCACCCCTCGCTGCTTTCGGTGCCCCGGAACTCCTTAGCCATCGAGGACACCCCGGCAGGCATACGATCCGCCAGGATGGCGGGGCTCAGCGTGCTGGCCGTCACCAACAGCTACAAAGGGGAGGAACTCGCCGAAGCCGATTACCTCGCCGACTCGCTGGAAAACGTCCGCGTGACCTGAGGGCGGGACCCGCCCCGATCCGTCACGGCGGGTTTCCCGTCACGTCCGCCAACCGTTCGATGATCGGCGGGATCAGGCGGGTGGCCAGCTGCGTATGGGAGCCGCCGCCCAGGACCACCTCCAGCTTCCCCCCGCAGACCTCTTCCGCCAGGTCCCGCATCAGCAGGGCGATGTCCCAGTAGCACGGCCCCGTCAGGCCGATGTCTCCGTAATCGCCCTGGTGGGTGTCGAACCCGAAATACCAGAAGATCAGGTCGGGGCCGAACCGTCGGACGCGGGGGGGGAAATGCCGTGCCACCAGGTCGACATAGAGATCGTTGACGGAACGTTCGCCCGTCCCTCTCCCCCAGGGGGAGGGACAGGAGACATCCACTTTCGTACCGTCGGGGGATTCGTAATCCGTGCCGCAGAAACAGACATGGAGGATATCGGGGTCGTTCCGGAAAAGGTCCCGGGTGCCGTCGCCGTGGTGGGCATCGGTGTCCAGGATGGCAAACCGCCGCAAGCCGTGCTTCTCGCGCAGGTTGACGATGCAAAGGGCCACATCGTTGAAGCAGCAGTACCCTCCGAAATAGTCCCGCCCCGAATGGTGCCCGCCGGCGCCGATAAAGGCGAACGCGTTGGTGATCTCCCCTTCCGCGATCTTCTCTCCCGCCATCACCACGCCCCCCGCCGAGTGCCAGGCGGTCGAGCAGAGGGGGTCTCCTTTCACCCCTTCGACAAGGGTCGGGGTGTGGACTTTCCGCACCAGTTCGTTCGGGACGGGCCCCGGCTCATACAGCTTGACGCCCTTGCTTCTCAAGATCGGTTCCAGGGCCATGGGAAAGTCGGCGAGACGCGTCCCGACGGTCAGATAGCTGCGCCGGGAGAAGGAGGGATGATAGACGATGCCGGTTCGGTATTTGTCCATGACCCGGGTGGCGGCACGAAGAGGCCTGCCTTCGTTTCACTATCTTCCTCGCCCTGCAAATGTCAAGGGGAGATGCAGCCGATGTGTACCTCAGGATCAGCTGCACGGAATCCACGTATTTATTCTTTTTCCCATTGGAAGCAATTATTTCCAAAAAAACAGGAAGATATTGGGACCCCCCTCAGTGACAAGAATAAATCCTTAAGCTTTTCATGGAGATATTTTTTTTTGGACAATGGAGTGATATTTGCAAGTCTCTCCGGAAGTTCTAGCGAGCAAACGTGGGTTCGCCGGTCAGCGGCAGGATATGCCTCCGACAATCCGGCACTTCCGGGGGATGAAGTCCAGGTCGGCGACGCCCATGGTCCCGAACGATCAGCAGAATGTCCTTCGGGTGAGTGTGGTCGTTCTTCCAAAAGCAGAAGGAAACATTTCGGTGAGGCGATTCCCCGTGAGAATTTCGCGCCCTATGGGCGGTAGCCTGCCCAATGAGAATGGAAACGTGATAAAAGAAAGATCCGGCCAAAAAATAAAGAATACAGGGGGAAGACCATGAAACCGGCGATGGCGTTAAGTTGCCTGACGCTCGCTCTGTTGACCGCCTGCGCCTCCACTCCGAAGAATGTTTCCCAATCGAAACCGTTGGTTCCTCAGGGATATGCCTATTCCGTTTCCGCGGAGGAATACCGCATCCATGCGGGGGATGAACTGGAGATCAAATTCTACTTCAGCCCCGAACTGAACGAACGGGTCATCGTGCGCCCTGATGGAAGGATTTCCCTGCAGCTGGCCGACGAGGTCATCGCCGCCGGCCTGACCAGCGCGGAACTGCGGGAGACCCTGACGGGAAAATATTCGAAAGAGCTGAAAAACCCTGTGATCGCCGTAATCGTGAGGACGTTCAGCAGTCAACGGGTGTACGTCGACGGGGAAGTCCAGAGGCCCGGAATGCTCCCGCTGGCGGTCAGGACGACGGTGCGGCAGGCGATCTCCCAGGCCGGGGGCTTCAAGGATACCGGCAGAAAAAGCACTGTGGTGGTAATCCGCCAGGGGCCGGAAGAAAAACCGCATGTGATCCCAGTGGATATGGAAAGAGTGGCGGACGGATCGGACCTTGGGCAGGACATCGTCCTCAAGCCGTACGACATCGTCCTCGTTC
>CP070783.1:2282224-2296431 GCA_020346465.1 Deltaproteobacteria bacterium | reverse complement strand
TCGGCGTCCTCCGGGCCGACGCGGACGGCTCGGGCCGGAGGCCCTCCCGGTATCTCCTCCTTCTCCTGTCGCAGTTCGCGGGGCCGGGGGTCTTCTCGGAGAGGTGGGACGAGGCTTCCGGCGCATCCGTCCTCTCCCTCTCCCGGGACCCCCTCGAGGCTTCTTCCGGCCCGGGTCCCCTGAGCGCGCGGGAAGAGGTTTTCCGGGCGTGGTGCGGCGGCGCCCTCCCGGAGCGCGGGAGCACGGAGGTCCCCTGGCACCGTGTAGCGGCGACTCTTGCGGAGTGGAGGGCGAGAACGGAGGGACGATCGCTGGTTCCCGGTCCGTGGACCGCCGTTCCCCCTCCCGGCGTCCACAGCTCGTCCGCCCTGGAAGAGCTCGCGAAGTGTCCCTACCGGTATCTCCTCCACCGCCTCGTCGGCCTCGCGCCCGCCGAGGAGCCCGAGGAGGGACTGGCCCTGACGCCCGCGGAGGGGGGGGCGCTCGTCCACGACATCCTGCGGGCGGTGGGCAAAGACGCCGTGGAAGGGAAAGGGTGGGGGGATCCGCGCACGGCGGCCGCAGACGCGTTCGCCCGGTTCGCCCGGGAGCACCCGGTCGGGCTTCCCGGCCTGTTCCTCCTCCAGCGGCGGGAGATCGAGTCGGCCGTGGCGGCGTTTCTGTCCTGGGAGGCGGGACGGGCCCGGCCCCCCGGCGCGCATCGGGTGGAGGCCGTGGAACAGAGGTTCCTCGTGCCGGCGGGAGGGGGCCTCCCCGGGTTCGCGGGCAGGGTGGACCGGCTCGACCGCGGCCCGTCGGGGGAGGTCGAGATCATCGACTACAAGTACCGGGACGGAAAGAACGAGAAGGCTCCCCTTTCCTGGATCCGGAGCGGTCTTTCCCACCAGATCCCGGTATACCTGCTCTTCGCCCGGACGATCTCCCCCGCCGCGTCTGTCTCCCTCTGCTTTCTCCGGGGAAAGGTCCGGATCGTCACCGTGGAGGGGGAGCAGTGGGAGGGGATCCGGGGGGAGTGGGCCTCTTCGCTCGCCGCCTGGCTGTCCCTGCTCTCCTCGGGGCACTTTCCGCCGCTTCCCCATCACCGGTTCCGGTTCGCCGGGGATCTCCCCCCGAGGTACTGCCGGGGCTGCCCGTACCGGGACCACTGCCGCGTGTCGCCCGCCTTCGAGGGAACGAAGCAGGAGACCGATGCGCTTGCGCAAAGGGTCCTTGCGGACCCCGCCCTTCGCGTGGTCGCGCGGCTGCGTCCTGTGAAGGGGGACTGACGATGGACCGCGAAAGGCGCCTGGCCGTCACCGAATTTTCCCGGGACCTCGCGGTGGACGCCTCCGCGGGGACGGGGAAGACGGCCACCCTGATCGCCCGGGTCACCAACCTCCTCCTTGCGAAGAAGGACCTCGGGCCGGACGACGTCCTCCTCCTGACGTTCACCGACAAGGCCGCAGCCGAGATGAAATCGCGGGTCGTGGAGGGGTGGGAACTGCTGCTGTCCGCGTCCCGGGCGGCCACCTCCCTCGAGGAGGCCGGGGAGGAGGTGCGGGCGTGGAACTCCCTGATCGAGATTCCGGCGGAAAACTTCCTCACGCTCGACGACCTCCGGGAGCGTGCCGGGGAGATGGCCGACGGCGTGGGAAGGCTCTCCGTGACCACGTTCCACTCCTTCTGCCGCCGGATCCTTCTCTCGTTCCCCGCGGAGGCCGGCGTCGACCCCCGGTTCGAGGTCCTTCCGGAAGGGAAGGCCGCGGACGCCTGGGACGCGGCGTTCCGGACCTTCCTCCGGTCCGAGTTCGGGCGGGAGGAGACGGACCCGCGCTGGGAGCGCGCGCTCTCCCGGACGTCCGACCGGGAGGCGGCGTTCGGGATGATCCGGCGGCTTTGCCTGTTCCACCGGGACCTTCTCGGGGACGAGGGGCACGATTTCGGGTCCCCGGCGGACTTCCTGGAGTACCTGCGGGACAGGCACGGGGGGGCGGTCGCGTGGTTCCGTGCGTTCGTCGGGAAGATCGCCGACCGCTCCCACGAGATGGCGCCGGTGCTCGAGGAGGCGCTCGCGGTCCTCTCCCGCGGCTGGGAGGCGGTCGAGAAGGGGGATCTCGGGGCCGCCTCCCGGATTGCGCCGGAAGGCGCCGCCGCGTTCGGATTCCGGGCCGACCGGATGAAGAGCGCAAAGGTCTTTCCGAGGCCGCCGGGGATGACGCCCGCGGATGCGCGGGACCGGCTGAGGGTCTTCTGGCAGGAGCTGATCGACGTCCCCCCGGGCGACGCCGCTTCCCGGTTCCTCATCGACCGGGCGCGCGCGGCGGCCCGCTTCTACGAGGAGGCAAAGGGGAGCGGGCTCGACTTCATGGACCTGCTGCTCCGGGCGAACCGGCTCCTGTGCGGAAACCGGAACGTCTCAAAACGGGTGTCGGGAAGGTTCCGCCACATCCTGGTGGACGAGTTCCAGGACACGGACCCCCTGCAGGCCGAAATCCTCGATGCCCTGTCCGCGGGCGGTCCCCCGGGCCGGCTGTTCCTCGTCGGCGACCCGAAGCAGTCCATCTACGGCTTCCGGCGCGCGGATGTCCAGGTGTATCACCGGTTCCGCGAGGACCTCGTCTCCCGGGGAGGAGGTGCGATCACCCTCGTGCGGAACTTCCGGAGCCGGCCGGACCTCATTGCGGCCGTGAACGGCCTGTTCGGGCACGTGCTCACCGGGGGGGAGGATTTCTCCCCTCCGTACTCGCCGGTGGTCGCCCACCGGAGGGACGCCGGAGACGGGGAAGCGGTCTCGCTTTTCCGCCTCGAAGAGGGAGTGGAGGAGGCCACCTTCCTGTGCGGGCTGATCCGCGGCATCGTCGGGAAGGTGACGGTGGGGGAGAGGCACGGGGAACCCGCTCACCCCGCCCGGCTCCGCGACATCGCTGTGCTGTACCGGTCCGACACCGCCGGGGAGGTGCTCGCCTCCTACCGGGACGCGTTCGCCCGGGCCGGGATCCCCTGCCTGGTCCCCTCCCGGAAAGGGTTCTTCGCCAGACAGGAGGTGCAGGATCTCCGGATGGTCCTCTCGGCCGTCGACGCGCCGGCGGACCCCTCGGCCCGCTACGCGGCGCTGAAAACGATCTTTTTCGGGCTTTCGGACGGGGAGATCCTGCCCCTCTGCACGGAGGGGGAGCAGGCGGCATCCCCGAGGGGCAGGGACGCGCTTGCCCTTCTCGAGCGCCTGTCCGGCCGCCGGGGGAGGGCCTCCCTGTCCTCGCTTCTCGCGGACCTGTACCGGGAGTCGGGCGTGGAGTTCGTGGCCGCCAGGCTTCCCGAGGGGAAAAGGATCTTGCAGAACCTCGCCAAGGCTGCCGAGATCGCTTCCGCCTTCGAATGGGCATCGGGAGGCTCGGTCAGGGCGTTCACCGGGGAGATCCGGCGCAAGACCGAGGAGGAGCGGCCGGAGAGCGAATTCCCCACCTTCGAGGAGGGGGAGGATGCCGTGCGCATCTCCACCATCCACCTCTCCAAGGGGTTGGAATTCCCGGTGGTGATCCTCGCCAATCTCTCCCGCGGCGGGAGGAAGGCGCCGGAGGGGCTGCGGGTGGACAGGGTCCGCGGGCGCTCGGCGGTGATCTTCCCGGGGTTTCGCACGTACTCCGCGTTCCGACGGGTTCCCCGCGCCGCCGGCGGGATCCCCTTCGAGGAGTGGGAAGCGGAGAAGCAGGATGCCGAGGAGAGGCGGCTTCTCTACGTCGCCGCGACCCGGGGCCGGGACCGTCTGTTCCTCGTGCAGGGGGCCAAAGGGAAGGGGTCGGCGCAGGACGACACCCTGCGGGCGGCGCTTGCGCACGCCTCGGACGGCGGGGCGGCTCCCTGTGCGGTCACGGGCCTGCCCGGATCGCGGCGGGTGTTTTCCGGGGAAGGGGCGGTTCTGCAGGTGGCCGTGCGGGAGCCCCTGCCCGTCCCGGCCCCCCTCCCTCCTCCTCCGCCCGACCTCTCTTTCGTGCAGGGGTGGTCGCCCCCTTCGCCGGCGCCCCCTCCCCCGGCGACGGAGGAGGTGACCCTCCGGGAATTCCACGACCGGGCCGCGGGGAGGCGGTTCGGGGAAAAGGTCCACCGCGCTCTCGAGGCGGCGGCGCCCGTCGGCGCGGCGTGGCCTCCCTCCGGTCCTCTCCCCGTCGTCTGGGGGGAGGGGGAGGAGAGGAGATGGAGGGAGATCTGCGCGGGAATCGCGTCGAGCGGAATCCGCCGCGCGCTTGGCGGCGCATCCCTCGTGGGGACGGAGCTCCCGTTGCTCTCGTGTCGACGGGGGTGGTCCCGGGAGGAGCGCGCCGACCTCGTCGTCCGGTTCCCGGAGGGGGCGGGGAAGGAGGACGGCGGCGCCCCCGGGGAGCACTGGGTCATCGACTACAAGACGGGCGTCCGGGAGGAGGAGCAGGAGGAACCGTACCGGGAGCAGGTCCGCAGCTACATGGAGATCCTTGCCGCGGCCTGGAGCGTTCCGGTCCGCGGGTTTCTCTGGTACGTGGAAACGGGGGAGACGGTCGAGGTCACGCCGGCAGGCTACCTGAGGGGCTTCAGATAGATCAGCTTGTCGTCCCCTTCGTCGTAGTAGTCGGGGAGGCGGGCGGCCAGGGTGCAGCCGATCTTTTCGTAGAAGGCCTGCGTGCTGGCGTAGGACTCCTTCGACGACGTCTCGATCGCGAGCAGGCGGCCTCCCCGGCGACGGATCTCCTCCTCGACGAAGGAGACGATCGTGCGGCCGTACCCCTTCCCCATCCGGTCTGCGCGGGTGGCGAGCCAGTACAGGTCGAAGGTGGCGGCGGTCATCTCGTTTTTCCCGAAGCAGGCGTATGCGGCGACGGTCCCGTCCTCCTCGACCAGGACGAACGGATGGTAGTCGTCCTGTCCGGGCTGCGTGAGAGCGATCTCGACGAGTTCCATCGCGACGTCCACCTCGTGCCGCTGGAACGCGCCCGTCCCCTCGACCAGGCTCCGGATGGCCTCGCGGTCCTTCGGCTCGATCCTGCGGAACTCGCTCATCGGATCCCGCGGGTGAGTCCCAGACGCAGGATCTCCTGGACGAGCGCTTCGTAGGAGAAGCCCGCGATCCGGGCTGCGCGGGCAAGGCCGGCGTTGCTCGATATGTCCGGGTTCGGGTTCACCTCGAGCGCGAACACCTTTCCGTTGCCGTTCATGCGGAAATCGACGCGGGAGTACCCGCACAGCCCGAATGCCCGGGCGGACGCGAGCGTCAGCCTGCCCAGGCGGGAGCGAAGGGACTCCGGGATCCTCGCCGGACATTCGGGGGCGATCTCTTCGTATGCCGGATGGCTCGCATCCCATTTCGACTCGAAGGAGCAGACGCGCCACTTCGGGTTCCTGTACACCAGCTCGGCGGGCGGGAGGGGACGGAACGGCTCCTCCACGGAGCCGTTGCCGAGCACGCCGACGTTGAACTCCCGTCCGCCGATGTACTCTTCCGCGATCGCCTCCTGGCCGTATTTTTCGACCACGTGGGCGACCCGTCGTTTCAGCCCCGCCTCGTCGTCGACCACGCTCTCCTCGGAGATCCCCGCGGAGCCGTCTTCCCTGGAGGGCTTGACGATGACCGGGAAGCGCAGCCCCGAGCGCCCCCGGGGGGCCTCCGGGTAGAGGCGGAAGGACGGCGTGGGGATGCCGCAGGAGGAGAGGATGTGCTTGGTGAGCGCCTTGTCGTTGCACACCGAGAGGGAGAGCGGCCCGTTTCCGGTATACGGGAGCCTGAGCAGCTCCAGGTAGGCGGCGCCGTGCGGTTCCTTCTGTGCGGAGTTGAGCGGGCACTCGGAAAGGTTGAACACCGCGTCGGCCTCGAACGCCCGAAGCGCGGAGGCAAGCTCCGCGGGATCCCTGTCGAACCGGATGCACCGGCAGTCGTGCCCGCAGGAGGCAAGCGCCTCGGCGACCTCGCGCGCGCTCACGGCGAGATCCATCTCGACCCGCATCCGCCCCTCGACCTCCTGGAGGGAATCCTCCACGGGGGTGTAGACGACCGCGACGCGTTTGGGGGACAGGTGCGGCATCACCGGTCCTTCAGCCCCAGGCGGGTCAGGGCGTGGGAGAGGATCTCGGAGATGAGTCCGGTGTAGGGGATCCCCATCTTTCCGGCCATGATCGGGAGGTCGCCGTACCCGGGGGACAGCCCGGGCAGAGGGTTGCACTCGATGAACTGGGGAACCCGGTTCCCGTCGAGCCGGAAGTCGATCCGCGAGAAGTCCCGGCAGCCGAGGAGCCGGTAGATGCCCACGGCGCACCGTTCGATCTCCGCGACGGTCTCCGCCGGGAAGGAGGGGGGACAGCGGTACTCGACCTGGTTTTCCCAGTCGCGCTTGACCTCGAGGGAGTAGACGAACTCCTCATGGGGAACCGTTTTCGGCACGATCTCCATGACGCCGACCACCCTGGGGACCCCGTTGCCGACCAGTCCCACCGTCACCTCGGGGCCGGCGATGAATTCCTCGACAAGAGCGTCCTGGTGATATCTCCCGGTCACGAAGGAGACCATGCTCCGCACTTCCGGCAGGGAGGTGGCCCGGGAGGCAAGGCGCACCCCCTTGCTCGACCCTTCGAACGCGGGCTTGACGATGACGGGGTACGCGAGCCCCGGATCGTCCACCTCGGCCTCCGACCGGAAGGTGCGGAACTTCGGGGTAGGGAATCCCTCCGTGGAAACCACCCTCTTGGCCATCGCCTTGTCGAGCGTGACGCAGAGCGTCAGCGGGTCCGACCCCAGATACGGGATGCCGAGCATCTCGAGCAGGGCCGGGACATGGGCCTCGCGGCAGCGTCCCCCCTCCCCTTCGGCGATGTTGAAGACGATGTCCGGGCGGTTCTCCCGGAGGGCGCCGATGATGCCGGGGCCCGCGCCCAGGCGGGACACCTCGTGGCCCAGGGAGACGAGCGCGTCGCACAGATGACCGACGGTCGCCTCGGAGTCGTACTCCTCGAAGGCGTCCGCCGGCAGGTGGGGGGGATGGTCGGCCGGTTTTACGTTGTAGGCGAGGCCGACTCGCACCGTCTCCTTCTCTTGGCCATCCGCTCGTTTCCTGCGGGGATCAGCGCCTGGATCTCCCCCGTCATGAGGCGGTAGACGTCCGGCCTCGGGGCCGGGCGTCCCGTCTCGGGAAATGCGGAGAGGCGTCCGTCGTCCTGCGGCTCCTCGTAGCTCACGATGATTCCCTCGTAGTTGCGGAGGACCGTCCGCTGCTCCCCCATCGACAGGATGTAGTTGGGCATGAGGGGGATCTTCCCGCCGCCGCCGGGGACGTCGACCACGTAGGACGGGATGGCCAGTCCCGACGTGTGCCCCCGGAGCGCCTCCATGATCTCGATCCCCTTCGACAGGCGGGTGCGGAAGTGCTCCAGTCCGCGCACCCTGTCGCACTGGAACAGGTAGTAGGGACGGACCTTCGCCTTGAGCAGCTGCGTGTTGAGCTGGCGGATGATTTCGGGGTGATCGTTGACGCCCTTCAGGAGAACCGACTGGTTGTTCACGGGGACGCCGGCGCGGAGGAGGCGTTCGCACGCCCTTCGCGCCTCGGCAGTCACCTCCCGGGGGTGGTTGAACTGGGTGTTCACCCAGATCGGGCCGTACTTCTCCAGGACCGCGCACAGCTCGTCGTCGATCCGCATCGGGAGGACCACCGGCGTGCGGGTGCCGATCCGGATGATCTCGACGTGCGGAATCTTGCGGAGCCCCTTGAGGATGAACTCGAGGCGTGACGCGGGGAGCGTGAGCGGGTCGCCGCCCGAGACGATGACGTCCCGGATCTCCTCGTGCCGCCGGATGTACCCGAACATCTTGTTCAGCTCGAATTCGGTCTTCGCGGCCTCCCCGAGCGGCCAGATCCTCTTCCGCGTGCAGTGGCGGCAATACATGGAGCAGAAGTTCGTCACCACCATCAGGCAACGGTCCGGGTACCGGTGGGTGAGACCGGGGACCGGCATGTCCTTCTCCTCCTCGAGCGGGTCGTCCTCCCCCACCTCCATCCCGTAATACTCGTCCGGGGAAGGGATCGCCTGGCGCGCGATCGGGTCGTCGGGGTCGTCGAGCCGGATGAGGGACAGATAGTAGGGGGTGATGGACAGATGGTACGTGTCGATCACGCGTCCCAGGAGGTCCGCCTCCTCGCGGGGGAAGTAGCGGAGCCCGGACAGGTCCCCGATGGAGGTGATGCGGTGAGCGAGCTGCCATCGATAGTCGTTCCATTCTTCCCGCGTCACCCGGGGCCACGGGAGACCGACGGGGTTGGTGTGGCTCGATATGCTGCCCAACGGGACCGAATCGTTTTCCCGATTCGTCTTCATAGTCCTCCTTGTCTTTTTCTCCATTCGGGGTTGGTTGCCGCGGATCATCGGAGGATTTACCGCCCGCTCGCCTTGATCCAGAGGAAATCGACGGGACGCTTTCCCTTGTTCGAGAAGGCGTACTCCTTCTCCGCGCGGAAGTAGAGGCTCTCGCCTTTCCGGGTGATGTAGGTCACCTTTCCCAGGCGGAGGCCCAGCCTTCCGGATAGGACGAACACGTAGTTCTCCCCTTCGTGCGCGGGCTCGGGCAACGCCTCCCTTCCCGACCGGATCACGGCCCGGTACGACACGATGGTCCGGTAGCGGCTCTTGGGGAGAAGGGTATCGAACGACTGGTACCCCGTGACGTCGGAGGGAAGGGCGTCGCTCTTGCGGAAGAGGACCTTCTCCTCGTCGTCCTCGGCGAAAAAGGAGTAGGGGGTTTCGCTCAGCGCCGAGAGGATCTCGAGGAGGTTCGTGACGGACGGGGAGGTCATGTTCCGCTCGATCTGGGAGATCGTTCCCTTGGTGAGACCGGCCCGCTCGGCGAGATCGGCCTGGGAGAGGCCGTTGATCTGCCGGAGATGCTTGATCCTCGCCCCGATATCTATCATGGTACTGTTTTTTAAACCCCCCGTTTAAAATACTACCCAAATATTAAGAAAGCGGATTGTGCTTGTCAATAGAAATCCACCCGAATTATAAGTGGATTTCCAGCAAGAGATTTCTTACTCTGTCCGCTCCGGATCGATATTCTATACCCCATAAAACCTTGTCCCGTGCGGTTTTGCGCCCTGTCGCTCTCCGCGCGCGCACCGTTTCTCCGGCGTTCGCGTCGCGCGAGAGGAGGTTTTTTTTTGACAACGGGAGGCGAATTGGAGAAAATGATCACCCTCAAGGTGGGGGAGTAGCTCAGTTGGGAGAGCACCACGTTCGCAACGTGGGGGTCGAGGGTTCAATCCCCTTCTCCTCCACCATCTTTCGCCTTCCCGGCGAAGGACGGTGCCCGCCGGAGCGTTGCCGAGGGCGGGCGTTCTTCTTTCCGGCTTCGGATCCCGAGCCGTCCTTCCGAGTTCCTTATCGGTAGGAACGCGATCCTTCTTTGTGGCCGCCGGCACGCTCGTCCGCGTCCGCTGCTCCCCTCGTGCAGGCGGGGAGACCGGGTTGCGTCTTCCGGGGAACGGCGGGGCCCTTACCCGTCGACCGTTCCTCCGGTAGAATCGTGGAGGTGATGACTCCGTCTGCCCCATCCCCGGCGTTCGTGGAAGTGGCGGTGCCGCTTCCGATCGATCATCCGTTCACCTACCGGGTCCCTTCGGGGAAGGAGGCGTGCGCCCGGATCGGCGTCCGCGTGCTGGTCCCGTTCGGGCGCCGAAGGGTCGCCGGGCTGATCACCGGGATCGCGGACGGCTCTTCCCTGGGGGAACGCGAGGCCCGGGAGATCCTTGCGTTTCTGGACGAAGAACCGTACATCTCCCCGGCCCATCTCGCGTTTCTTTCCGCCGCCGCGCGGGAATGCCTGGCTCCCATGGGGGAAATGCTCCGGGCGGCTCTCCCCGGCGGGCTCCCGCGGCGGGAGGTCCCGGCGTCCCCGAGGACCGAGACGGTCTACGTCGCCCCGGCGGGTTCCCCGGACGCGGCGTTGACGCCCGGGCAGCGGAAGGTGGTCGCGGCCGTTCTCGAGGCGGGGGAGATCTCCTCGTCGGACCTGTCGGCCCTCGTCCCCGGGGGCGCGGGGATCGCCCGCAGGCTGGTCGCCAAGGGGATTCTCGCCGCCTCGGTCCGGGAGAAGCCCGTCACGCTAGCCGCCTCCCGTTTTCTCGAACCTTCCGGGGCGCTCGTTCCCACGCCCCACCAGGAAGCGGCCCTCGCCAGGACCGGCGTCGCCCTCGCGTCCGGCGGGTTCGCCGCCTTCGTGCTCCACGGCATCACCGGGTCGGGGAAGACCGAGGTCTACCTGAGGGCGATCGAGCAGGCACGGCTGACCGGGAGGCAGTCGGTGTACCTGGTCCCCGAGATTGCGCTCACCCCGCAGCTGCTCGGCCGTGTGCGGGCCCGGTTCGGGGAAGGGGCGGCGGTTCTCCACAGCGGTCTCACGCGGGCCGAGCGCGCGCACCAATGGCGCAGGATTCGCGCGGGCGAGGTCTTCCTCTGCATCGGCGCCCGCTCCGCCGTCTTCTCGCCCTTTGCATCGCCGGGGCTGTTCATCGTCGACGAGGAGCACGACTCGGCCTACAAGCAGGAGGAGGGGATCCGCTACCAGGCACGGGACGTCGCCGTGCTGCGCGCGAAGATGGAGGGGGCCGTCGTCCTTTTGGGATCCGCCACCCCCTCGGCGGAGTCCATCCAGCGCACCCGCACGGGGGATGCGACGCTGTTGTCCCTTCCGGAGCGGATCGGAGCGCGCCATCTTCCGAACATCTCCGTCGTGGATCTGAAAGGCCGGTCCGCGCGCCGGGGGGCCGACCGGTATTTTTCCTCCGCGCTCGAGGATGCGGTCGAGGAAACGCTCTCCCGGGGGGAGAAGGCGATGCTGTTCCTGAACCGGCGCGGGTATGCCCCGGTTCTTACCTGCCTGGACTGCGGGACGACCGTCCACTGCCGGAACTGCCAAGTGTCGCTGACCTTCCACAAGCAGGACGGGGTGCTCCTGTGCCACTACTGCAACGCGAAGGAGGCGCCCCCCGAGCGGTGCGGTGCCTGTGGAGGGCACAAGGTGGCGCAGGTCGGGATCGGCACCGAGCGGCTGGTTGCGTGGGCCGCCAGGCGGTGGAAGGAGGCCCGGGTCGCCCGCCTCGACTCCGATCTCGGACGGAAGCGCGGTTTCTACGAGGAGGTCCTTTCCCGGATGCACAGCGGGGAGGTGGACATCCTCGTGGGTACGCAGATGATCGCCAAGGGGCACGACTTTCCCGAGGTGACGTTCGTGGGGGTGCTGCTGGCCGACCTGTCGCTCTCCTTCCCGGATTTCCGCTCGGCGGAGCGGACCTTCCAGATCCTGACCCAGGTGTCCGGACGGGCGGGCAGGGGGGACAGGCCCGGCACGGTGATCATCCAGACCCTCTCGCCGGAGCACGTCTGCATCCGGAAGGCGGCCGAACACGACTTCCACGGGTTCATGGAGGCGGAGCTGGCGGAACGGAAAGCGCTGGGCTACCCGCCGTTCGGCCGGATGCTCCTGCTTCGCCTCTGGGGGCCGAAGCTCGAACGGGTGCAGGCGGCGGCCGAAGAGGTGGCGGGGGCGCTGTCCCGGCCGCTTTCGGAAGCGGGCATCGGCATGCTGGGCCCCGCCCCGTCCCCCATCGCGCTCGTCAAGAGGAAGCACCGCTACCAGATCCTCCTGAAGATGCCCCCACGGTTCCCCGTGGGGGATCTCTTCCCGGACCTCCTTCGCCCCCTCCGCGATGTCGCGAAGAAGGCCGGCGTCCGGATGGAGGCGGACGTCGACCCCTACAACCTCATGGTCTGACCCCGGTTCCTTCCCCAATCGGGGACGTTCTTAAACTTTTTAATGAGAGGGGTCTTTCGGCCGGGGGACCCGCCGTGGCACATGGTTTGCCCCTTCCGGGACCAAATTCTCCCCAAGGAGGTCGGGCCATGCGGGTGCATTATCTGTTGAATCAGGGGGCTGCGCCGGAGTCGAAGCTTGCGGATGTGGAGATCCACTTCGAGGAAGGGATTCTTTCCGGACTCAAGCTGGTCGGATGTTCGGTCTGGAGGTCGAAGAAGGGGGAGGGGCCCACGGTTCTCGTCCCCTCGAGATCCTACGCCACCGCTTCCGGCGTCCGGTACTACGAACTTCTGCGCCCCTCGGAAGAGAAGGGGACGGGAGATGACGCCGGCGGCAAGCTCACCGTCCGGAATTTCCGGCAGTATATCCGGGACGAATACCTGAAGATCGCAAGCCTCCCGGAGGAGAGGGATACGAGGAAGAAGGGGTCATCCGCAGGAAGGTGAGGAACGAGGGAAGGGGCGCTCGTGGGGGCGGAAAGCCTTACCGGTAGTTGAGGGGATTCCCCCCCTTCCTTCCCGGATTCGCGACGGGGGAAACAGATCCCCCTTGAGCGGCCGCTCTTTTCTTTCCAACCGATTGGCAAGAAAGGGGAAAGCGGGTCAGGGCACCCTGGTCCCCGAATAGCCGACAGCGATGTGAAACGCCTCCTCCGGGGTGGAGGCGAAGGTTTTTCTCGCCATCCGCAGGAGCCCGAAGAGATTGCCGCCCCTCTCCTTCGCGCGGCGCTCCACCACCTGGCCGATGGGGATTTTGCTCTTCCTGACGTAATCCACGCGATACACGGTGACGTTTTCCACGGGCGACTCCACACCGTCGTCGATACCTATCTGTTTATAAAACAGAATTCTGGAAATATCCACGAAAAAAACAGGTGCAATCGTGGGGGGTAACGCCCTACAATCGTTCCTTGCACCTTTTGCAGGAAATCGCCGGCATCCGGAGCTACCGATGAAGACCAGAGACATTCATTTCCTCATCATGATGGCCGTGGTCATCGGGTTTCTCGTCATTCTCTCCATGACGGGCCGCCAGCGCTTCCTGACGCAGACGCCGCCCCACCTTTCGGCCGCCTCCGACGCGGAATGCTTCTCCTGCCACGGGGACGGGAAACAGTTTCCCATGACCGAGGAGCACCCGCTCCGCAAGAAGAACTGCCGCCAGTGCCACCGGTTCAAAAAAAGCTGACCCCCGGGCCGCGTCCGCCGGCAACTCCCCCCCTCGGCGCGCACGTCTCGGTGGCGGGGGGCCTGATCACCGCGCCGGGCCGGGGCCTCCGGATCGGTGCGGACGTTCTGCAGATCTTCTCCAAGCAGAACACCCGCTGGATGGGAAAGGCCCTCGAGGAGGAGGAGGCCAGGGCGTTCCGGGAAGAGAGCGACCGGACGGGCATCCGGACGGTCGCCATCCATTGCGCCTACCTCATCAACCTTGCCTCCGCCAAGGAGGCCGTCCGGACACGCTCCCTCTACGCGCTGGAGGACGAGGCGTCGCGCGCGGCGATGCTCGGCGTTCCGTACCTCGTCATGCACCCCGGTTCGTCCGGGGACGATCCGGAGGAGACGGGGGAGAGGCGCCTCTCCTCGGCCCTGCGCACGTTCGGAAGGCTCCCCCGGGGGGTCACGCTCCTGCTGGAAAACACGGCGGGACAGGGGAACTCGATCGGCCGGTCGATCGGGCAGCTCAGGCGCCTGATCGACGCGTGCGGGGATCCGCCCGACGTGGCGGTGTGCCTCGACAGCGCGCACCTCTTCGAGGCGGGGTATGATATCGCAGGCGAACGGGGGTGGAAGCGGTTGCTGGGGGAGCTCTCCCGCCACGGGGTCCTCCCGCTCGTCCGGATGTGGCACCTGAACGACTCGAAGACGCCCCTCGGGAGCCGGGTCGACCGTCATTTCCACATCGGGGAAGGGCAGATCGGGCTGCCCGGATTCCGGAGGATCCTGAATCACCGGGACTTCCGCAGGCTTCCCATGGTGCTGGAAACGCCCAAGGACGGGGGGGACGAGTTCGAGCGGGATCGAAAAAACCTGGCCGCGCTCAGAAGCCTGTGCGCCGGCAGGGATCGGGAGCAGTGATCCATGGACTTCGAGGCGATCCGGGGCATGGCCAAGCATCACAAGCAGGTGTTCGGGAGGAACGTGACGTGCGAGATGTACAGGCTGGGGGAGGGGAAGATCCTGGCCCTCACGCGGATGCACGACGACTACCACGACATGAACCTCGCCATCCTCCTCGACGACGCGTACCGCATCGAGGCGATCGCGGGGAAGATGGACCGGATCCCCTACCCGTGCTGCGAGAAGAAGCCGCTGGAGATGCTCGGGAACCTGACGGGAATCGCCGTTCTCGAGCGGGGGGGGCTCAAAACCGTGAAGGCGCGTGTCCCCAGGAACCTGGGGTGCAC
>CP070783.1:2263977-2282124 GCA_020346465.1 Deltaproteobacteria bacterium | reverse complement strand
GGCGGCGTCTTTCACGTGTTGTACGACAACGGGAACACCGGGTGGGGCTTCCTGGACAACGAGACGAAGCACCAGGTCGCCATCGACAACAACTTGCTTGGTATCGCCGCCCTGCGGGACGGGGCATCCGTGGACGTCTACGGGACGTTCACCGGCGCCGGTACCCTCTTCGCCGACAACGTTGTGATCGTCTTCACCGACGCGATATCCGGTCCGGTCGCCCCTGGCGTTTCGCCGCCGGGCGGCTGGCGGGACGGAGATCGGTTCGAATTGGATTTCCCCGGCGACAACGTCGTGATCCCGATGCCGTCGCGTACCGAAGCGCGGTACGACAACAATGCGGACCTGTCCCAGACCTTCACGGACGATGTCATCAAGGAGGGAACCTTCGTGAGGGCGCGGGGGTACGCAGCGACGGATGGTGTCGAGGCTTACTGGATCTCCATCTTTCCCTAGGGAGATCCCCTCTTCGGGCTGTGCCGGTATCCCCAATCGGCAACCCCCCGGGGGACGACCGCGGGGGCTTTCTGTCCGGCGATGTCGTTTCGGCCGGGAAGAGGGGGGCAGCCTTCGCTCAGGACTGATCGATCTGGTACTGCTCGACGTGGAACTTCTCGGTGGCGGAAATGTTCACCTTCATCCCGAACCGGTTCTCGATCAGCTCGATGAACCGGCGGTGCTCGCCGAACATCTCCTCCGCGAGCGCCGGGTGGACGTACAGGGAGACCTGCTTCCCCGCCAGGATGGGGGCCTGGCGCTCGAGGGCGCGGAAGATCTCGTAGCAGAGCGTTTTCTTCGACTTGATGATCCCCTCGCCGGAGCAGTACGGGCATGCCTCGGAGAGCGAGCGGGACAGGCTCTCCCGCACGCGTTTCCGCGTCATCTCGACCAGCCCGAGCTCCGAAATCTTGCAGATGGTCGTCTTGCTCCGGTCGTCGCGCAGCGTCTCGACGAGCGCCTGGTACACCTTGTCCCGGTTCTCCTCGTTCTTCATGTCGATGAAATCGATGATGATGATCCCGCCGATGTTGCGCAGGCGGAGCTGGTAGACGATCTCCTTGACCGCCTCGAGGTTGATCTTGACGGTCGTCTCCTCGAGGGAAGTCCGGCCCACGTACTTCCCCGTGTTGACGTCGATGACGGTGAGCGCCTCGGTCTGCTCGATCACGATGTACCCGCCGCTCTTCAGCCACACCTTCTTGTCGAGGGCCCGGGCGAGCTCGATCTCGATGCCGTAATGCTCGAAGATCGGCTGGCCCCCCTGGAAGAGCTCGATCCGGTCCCGGAGGCCGGGGAAGAACTGGGACGCGAAGTCCTGGATGCGGACGAACTCCTCCTCCGAGTCCACGACGATCCGGTCCATGTCCGCGGTGAACATGTCGCGCACGGCCCGGAGGGGGAGGGAGAGTTCCCGGTGGATCAGGGCGGGCGCGCTCGCGGCCTCGCCCTTCTTCCGGATCGTATCCCAGTGCTGGACCAGGTAATCCATGTCCGCCTTCAGTTCGGCGTCCGTCCTGCCTTCCGCCGCGGTGCGGACGATGGCTCCCATCCCGTTCAGGCGGATTCTCTCCACGATCTCGTGGAGCCTCATCCGCTCGTCGGGGTTCTCGATCCTCCGGGAGATGCCGATGTGCCCGGACCAGGTGAGAAGCACGAGGTACCTGCCGGGGAGCGTGATGTGGCTGGTGATCCGCGCACCCTTCGTGCCCAGCGGTTCCTTGGCGACCTGCACGATGAGGTGCTGCCCCTCCCGGATCAACCCCTCGATCGGGGGAATGTACTCCTCCTGCGGGAACCTGGCCACGTGGATGTCGATCTCCTCGGCAAGGTCCTCGTCCCCGTTCTCGTCGGAGTCGAACCCGAGCCGGGGGGTGACGAAGTCGCCGGCGTACAGGAACCCCGCCTTCTCCATTCCGATATCCACGAAGGCGGCCTGCATGCCCGGGAGGACGCGGATGACCTTCCCCTTGAAGATGTTGCCGATGATGTTCCTGTCGTCGCCGCGCTCGAGGAGGAACTCGGCGAGGACCCCGGACTCGAGCGTCGCCACGCGCGTCTCGTACGGGGCGGCGTTGATGACGATGAGCTTGTTCCCTTTCTGCATCCTATTCCTTCCGGCGGGGAACGAGATCGGCCGACACCTTTGTTACCGAGTAGAGGCGCGTGGGAAGCGAAATCCCCAGGATCGCCCCCGCGGCGTCGAGCGGCCGGGACCCTTTGCCGGTCCCATGGATGATTGTAATGAAGAGACCCTCTCCGTTCACCAGGAAATTGTCGACCAGCGGTTTTAAATCGATCTCGGATCTGCGTTCCCCCTTCTCCACGGTCAGCGGAAATCTCCCGGAGGCCCGAAAAGCCCGCCATGCGCTTTCCACCCGGTCGGGCGTGATCTCCTCCGGCATCCGGTGCGGAGGGACGGGGAGAATCGCGTAGCGGCAGGACAGGTCGAAGTCGGAGACCCGCGGCGACCCCGGGGGCACCTGGCGGACCTCCCGGAGGGAGATCCCCCGGGGGAGGCAGGAAGGGAGCTTGCGTTCGATTTCCGCCAACGGGACGGGAAGACGGAACTCCGCCTCCACGAACTCCGCGAGGCTCTCCGTTCCGACGGGGAGGGCATGCGGGAAGGAGAGCCGGGGGGCGGGGTTGAATCCCTGGCTGTAGGCGACGGGGAACCCGGCCCGCCGCAGGGAGCGCCCCCATAGGGACTGGATCTCCAGCCCGCTCAGGTATCGTGCCGGGCCCTCCTTGGCATACCGGATGCGCACGACGTGGCGGAGACCGTCGGTCCCCCGGCGGGAGTCGCCCGGGACCGGCAAGGACTCCTCTCCTCGATCCTCCCGGACCGGACCGGGGGAGTAAGTGATGTTTGCCAGGCGCGGGGAGCATACGCCGCATCCCCCGCACATCCCGTCCGTGCGGCAGTCGGGCGTCGTTTCCCCGGTGCGCATCTTCTCCCGTTCGGACAGGAGGAACTTCCGGTCGATCCCGGCGTCCACCAGGTCCCAGGGCAAAGGGACGGACGGGTCCCGCTCCCGCCGGTACTCGGCAGGGTCGATCCCCGCCTCCCGGAACGCCTCCCTCCACGCGTCCGGGCGGAACTCCTCGGTCCACGCATCGAATCTCGCGCCCCGTCGATAGGCGTGAAGAAGCGCCGCCGCGAGCCGCCCGTCCCCGCGGGAAAAGACGCCCTCCAGCTCGGAAACCTCCGGGGAGTGGAACTTGACGTCCACGTTCCGGTCCCGCCCGACCGCCGACCGGATCATCGCCACGCGCTCCCGGGTCTCCTCCTTTCCGATCTGGCGCTCCCACTGGAAGGGGGTGTGCGGCTTGGGGACGAACGAGGACACGCTCGCGGTCACGGAGTTCCGCTTCCCGTGCCGGCGGGCGACCGCCGCCACCCGCCGGACCAGATCCCCGATCGCGCGCACGTCGTCCGCCGTCTCCCCCGGGAGCCCCACCATGAAGTAGAGCTTGAGCGTCTGCCACCCGTTGGCGAAAATCCACTCGGCCGTCCGCAGCAGGTCGGAGTCGCCCATTTCCTTGTTGATCGTCCGGCGAAGCCTCTCCGTCCCGGCCTCCGGGGCGAGCGTGAATCCGGTCTTGCGCACCTTCCGGATCTGGCGCACGGTGTTCTCCCGGAGGGCGTCCAGCCGAAGGGACGGGAGGGACACGGAGATCCTCTCGGGGGAGAGGGTCTCCATGGCGTCGGTGATCAGGCGGTCGATGCAGCCGTAGTCCGCGGCCGAAAGCGAGAGCAGGCCGACCTCGTCGTAGCCGGTCTTCGGCGCCGCTTCCTGCAGGTGCCGCAGCAGGAGGAGCGGGTCCCTCTCCCGGACGGGCCGGTAGACGTATCCCGCCTGGCAGAACCGGCAGCCCCGGGTGCACCCCCGGGAGATCTCGAGGCTCAGGCGGTCGTGCACGACGCGCATCGCGGGAAGGATGGGCGATGGAATCAGGGGGGAATCCTTCAGGTCGGGAAGGACTCTCCGGGAAACCGTCGCCGAAATTCCCGGGACGTAGACTCCCTCGATCCGCGACAGCTCGCGGAGCAGTTCGTCCCTGGTCCTCTTGTCCGTTTTCCGCTTTTCCACCCGATCCACGATTTCCAGGATCGCCTCCTCGCCGTCGCCTACGAGGAGAGCGTCGAAGAATTCCGCCACGGGCGCCGGGTTGAGGGTGCAGACGCCTCCCCCCAGGATCACCGGCTCCCCATCCCCGCGCTCCCCGCGAAGGAGGGGGATTCCGGCAAGGTCGAGCATGGCGAGCACGTTCGTGTAGGTCAGTTCGTAACTCAGGGAAAACCCGAGCACGTCGAAATCGCGCGCGGGACGGCCGGATTCGAGCGAGGCGAGGGGCAATCCCGCGGCCCGCAGGTGCTCCTCCATGTCCCTTCCGGGCGCGAAGACCCGCTCGCAGAGCGTGTCCCTCCGGGCGTTGAGAAGCTCGTGGAGCAGGAGGATGCCCAGATGCGACATCCCGATCTCGTAGACATCCGGGAAAGCCAGGAGGATGCGGGCCTGCGCCTCTTCCCAGGGAAGGAGAGGAGGTCTGACTTCGGCGCCGCTGTATCGCGACGGTTTCTTCACGTGGGCAGGGATGGTTCCCATCGATCCTCGTGTCCAATATTTTTTTGAAATATCAACCCGTTCACGTTACATTAAACCGGATGAAGAACGTGTCCCCGATATCCGCATCGTGCGCCTCCTGCTGAGCCAGGGAGCGGAGTTCTCGTTCCGCCCGGCGGAGTTTTTCGGCCGGGAGGAGGAGCTGACCTCCCTTCTGCGGGTGTGCCTCGAAGGGAAGTCCGGCGTCGGAGCCTCGGTGCTGATCTACGGCCCGCCGAACATCGGGAAATCCTCCCTCCTGCTGAAACTCAAATCGGAGCTCAAGTCGCTGCCGGAGAGCACCGCGCCCCCGTGTCCGTTCCCGTTCTACTATTCGTTCAGCAATATATTGTCCCACCCGCTGGCCCTTTCCCAACACCTCCTCCAGGAGTACCTCTGGCAACTTCTTGTTTTCCTGGGGGAATCCCCCCCGGCCGTGTTCGACCTCGATGCGCTGTGCGAGAGCCTGACCGCCCGCGGGCACATGGAATGCCGCGATTTCGTGTTCGCCCATCGCCGATATTCGGAGAAGGGGGATGGCCTCTCCGCCCTGGCAAACGCCCTCTCCTTCCCGTTCGCGACGGGGGGGGACCTGCTGTACCCGGTGTTCCTCTTCGACGACTTCCAGTATACGATTAAACTGCAGAACATTCCCGAGGGGGCGATCTTTTCCATCCTGCGCCCCTACATCAAGTCCGGCCATTTCCCCATGATCGTCTCCGGTTCGTCTCCCGGCCACGTCACGTCGTCGCTCAAGCGGGAAGGGCTGTACGGCTCGTTCCAGCTGCTCGAGGTCGGCGGACTCGCCCCGGATGCCTCGGTGAAGGCGTGGGGCCCTCTCTTCGAGCGGAGAAACATCCATATGCCGGAGCACCTGAAGGAACGCGCGGCGGCCCGGCTCGGCCACGTTCCCATCTATCAGAGGATGTTCGCGGAGGAGGTCTCCTTCCGGAACTCCCGGATCGAGGACGAGGTGGGGTTCGAGAACCTCTTCGCCGTCTCCGTCACCGAGGGGAAGCTCAACCGGTACTGGCGGGAATTTTTCGAGAACGCCATCCCGGACCGGGGAAAACGGGCCCGCGCCGTCAAGTTCCTGAAGCGGGTCCTGTGCGACCAGTTCCCGATCGATACGTTCGAGGGAGCGTTCTCGCTGATGGGGACCACGCCGGAAGAGGGAACCGAGATCCTTTCCGCCCTCGAGTTCAAGGGGCTGCTCCGTTCCGACTTCGAGCACATCCGGTTCGTCGACGATCCCGTCCTTGCCGATTTCCTCTTCTGGGCATTCGAGCGCGGCGTCCTGGGCAAGAACACGTCGCAGGTCGCGGCGGGCATCGTGCAGGCGAAGATATCCCGGGGGCTGCCGGAAAGAGCCCGGGAGGAGCACGAGGGGATCGCCGAGACGGCGAAGGAGATGATGCGCCGGTGGGATTGCCGGGAGGTGCCCGCGCTTCTGTTCGACTTCGGGAGATTCCACGAGGCGTACAAGGGGAAGGGTCTCCTGGAAATCGTGATCGGCCTGGACGAGGACACGAAGAAGGTGCGGCTCCCCAAGATCAGTTCGGTGTCGACGGGGTACCGGACCCTCCGCGGCGGGAGCCGGTTCGACTTCGACCTCGTCGCGTACGGGTTCCGCGACGGGGATTTCTCCGAGGAGAATCTGGTCATCTGGGCCGTGGACGTCAACACGGAAAAGACGCTCGGGCAGGCCGCGGTGGAGCATTTCGAGAATCGATGCCGGCTTCTCAGCCTGGAGAAAAGCCTGAAGCCGGGCCAGCTCCGCAAATGGATTCTCTTCGACGGCTCCGCGGACGCTTCGGTCGTGAAATCGGCGGGCCGGTACGGCATCCATCTGACCCACCGGACACAGATGCGCCTTTTCCTCAACCTCTTCGGGATGGAGGAACTGGAGAAGGGTCCGGAGGAGAAACGGCCGCCGGAGGCGCCGGCGGGCGAGAGGCCGCTCGAGTTCGAGCTCGTGCTGCCGATGAAGGCGGACGCGGAGCTCGTGGCCGCCCGTGTGGCGGAAGAGGTTGCGTCGCACGCGTCGGTGGACAAGGACACGGTGGACCGGATCAAGATGGCGATCATCGAAGCCTGCATCAACGCGTTCGAGCACGGCGGGTCGGACACGGGAAAGGTCCGCCTGCGGTACATCCTCTCCCCCGAGCGGATCGAGCTGTTCGTCCAGGATGAGGGCAAGGGGTTCCGCCCGTTGCAGGCCGGGGACGAATCCCGGCGGAACCGGGGGTGGGGGCTCAAGCTGATCAGCGAACTGGTGGACGACGTGGAAATCACCACGGGGGAGGATGGGACGACCGTCCGGATGGTGAAGGATCTCCGGCCCGGGAGGGACGAGGACCCGACCACTGCCGGCGACGAGGGGTGATGACGTGGACAATCGGACTGTGAGAACGCGCGAGGCGGGCGAGGGGACATCCGTCGTCTACATCACCGGCTACCTGAACAGCCTCCTGGGGGAGGAAGTGGCGCAGGTGGTCCACGAGGTTCTCGATACGGGGAGGCCGAGAGTGGTCCTCAACTTCGAGGGGACCCGGCTCATCAACAGCATCGGGGTCTCCTTCATCATCGGCATCGTGGAGCGGATGACGGAACGGGACGGCACGCTGGCGTTCTGCTCGCTGAACAGGATCAACCAGGAACTCTTCCGGCTGACCGGCGTCTCGCGGCACATCCGGGCATTCGATTCGGAGGAGGAGGCGCTCGCCTTCTTCGCCCGGTCCTCCTGAAGGAGCCGGCCTAGGGAATCTTCGCCAGGATGGCTTGCAGGGAGGCGACGGACCTCTGGAAATGTTCCTCGCGGTGCGGCTCCACGGTGAGCACGGGCGTCGCCCCCGCGTCCCCGGCCGCGAGCAGGAGCCCCCGGAAGTTGATGGACCCCTCTCCCGCGGGGAGATGGTCGTCCCGGAGACCGCGGTTGTCATGGATGTGCATCTCCCGCAGCTCCGGACCGAAGGCCGACACCCATTTCTGGACAGGGAGGCGGGAGAAGAGGACGGCGTGGCCCGCGTCGAAGCAGAAACCGAGCCGGCGTGACCCGACGGCCGCGCGGAGCCGGAGGAGATGGTCCGGGACATCGTCGAAGACGTTTTCGAGGTAGACGTCGACGCCCGCCCCTTCCGCCGCCTCCGCCACTTCCGAGAACGTCCTCTTCGCCTCCGCCAGCCAGGCTTCCGCGTTGAAGTCGAAGAGCCAGTCCGAGTACCCGCCGTGCATCACGATTCCCAGCGGCCGGAACAGGGGAGCGAGCGCGACGGCCTGTCGCAGGCGGCGCACGGTTACGCGCCGGATCTCCTCGTCGCGCGCCCCCGGGCAGAGGTCGTTGAAGGGGGCGTGGAACGTGGTGGTGGCGATGCCTGCCGCCCGGAGCGACTCCGCCACCGCCCCCGCGGATTCCGGCGTGAGCCGGTCGAGGGTGCTCCCGGAAAAGTAGATCTCCGGACCGACCCCGGCCCGGGAAAGGCGTCCGGGCGTATCCTCCTTCTCCAGCATGGGAAACGGCACCGTGCAGTGAATGGTCCAGCCCATCCGCTTCGCACCCCCCTGTTCCCGACGTGAAAGACCGGGTGAAGATACCGTATCGGGGAGCCCTTCGCAACCGGGCCCGTGCCGGGCCGGCGGAACGGAAGGAAAACCCTTGACATAGAAGGGTATACTGCATACAGTAACGAGCAATTCCACGAGGTTGTCGCCGGTGCAAAAACTGAGGATTCAGATCGATAACCACCTGACTCTGAGAGAAAAAATCGTCGAGACGATCCGCAACGCGATCGTGAACGGGCAGTTGCCCGCAGGGTCCCGGGTCGCGGAGCCGGATCTCGCCGACCGGTTCGGGATAAGCCGGACCCCGATCCGGGAGGCATTCCGGCAACTGGAGACGGAGGGGTTCATCACCGTCATTCCCCGGAAGGGGGCGGTGGTGGCCTCCCTTTCGGCCAAGGATGTCTCCGACTTCTACGATCTGAAGGCCGTCCTCGAGGGCTACGCCGCCCGGATCGCGGCGAAGAAGCTCACCGAGAAGGACATCGCGAAGATGGATTCGGTGAACCGCCAGATGGAGGCCGCCGCGGGCAGGAAGGAAGTCCGGAGGGTCCTCGCCCTGCACAACGAGTTCCACGACATCTTTTTGAAGGCGTGCGGAAATGAAAAGCTCCACTCCATCGTCCAGAATCTGGTGATGCAGTTCCAGAGGTTCCGTCTGATCCTGGCGATGCCGGGGCGGATCGAGGGGATCATCCAGCAGCATCGGGAGATCATCGAGGCGTTCCAGGAGCGGGACGAGGCGCTGGCGGAATCCCTCGTCCAGAAGAACGCCTTCCACGGAAAGAGCATCCTCCTCCAGGAACTCGCCAAGGGGTAACCCCCCAACCCCCCCCGGCATGGCCGCACCGGACAGTCTCCGCCAGATCCCCTCCGTCGCCTCCCTCCTGGCACGCGACGAGGTCCGTTCCCTCCTCGCGCGGCACCCGCGGGCGGTGGTCCTGGGGGCGATGAGGAAGCTCCTCGACGCGTACCGGAGCGAGGCGCTTCGGACGAAGGGGGGCGGGCGCCCGCGGGAGGAATGGGCCTCCCGTCTGATCGCCGCCCTTCCCGGCGCGGTGGCCGCAGGCGAGGAGATCCCGCTCCGGCGGGTGATCAACGCGACGGGCGTCGTGGTGCATACCAACCTTGGCAGGGCCCCTCTTCCCGAGGAGGCGATCCGGGCCGTCTCGGACACCGCTTCGGGGTACTCCAACCTGGAGTTCGACCTTTTTGAAGGAACCCGCTCGCGGCGGCTGGTCCACGTCGAGGAGATGCTCCTTTCGCTCACGGGGGCGGAGTCGGTCCATGTCGTGAACAACAACGCGGCGGCGGTGTTCCTGTGCCTGGCGGCTCTCGCGCGGGAACGGGAGGTGATCGTGAGCCGGGGGGAGCTCGTCGAGATCGGTGGCTCCTTCCGCATCCCGGAGATCATGGCCGCGAGCGGGGCGATCCTCGTGGAGGTGGGGACCACGAACCGGACCCGCCTCGCCGACTACGAGAGGGCGCTCGGCCCCGCGACGGCGCTGCTTTTGAAGGTCCACCCGTCCAACTTCCGCATCACCGGGTTCACCGAGGAGGTCCCGGCGGCCGATCTCGCAGTCCTCGGGGCCCGGCACGGGATCCCCGTGATGGAGGATCTGGGCTCCGGGGCGGTATTCGATTTCGGGGCGGCGGGCATCCCCGGGACGCCGACCATCCGGCAGGCGCTTTCCGAGGGCCCGGGGGTCGTCACCGTCAGCGGCGACAAGCTCCTCGGGGGTCCGCAGGCAGGGATCATCGCGGGCAGGAAAGAGCTGGTGGAGCCGCTGAAGAAGCACCCCCTCTCCCGGGCGCTGCGGATCGACAAGATGTGCATCGCCGCCCTCGCCGCGACGCTTCGTCTGTACGCCGACGAGAGAAGGGCGGCAGCGAGGATCCCGGTTCTGGGAATGATCCTCGAGGGGGAGGGGATGGCGCGGGCGCGGGCGAGGAAACTGATCGCAAGGGTGAGACGGCAGGAGGCCCGCATCGTGCGTCGTGACGGCGTCTCCCCGGATCCGGCGCAACCCCTGCGGGGGGAAACTCCGTCAGGGAGCGGGGGGCTGGCCCTGCGCGTGGAGCCTTCCTTCTCCTTTCCGGGGGGGGGCGCGATGCCGGAGGTCGGGATCCCGACCGCGTGCGTTGCCGTGTCCCACGAGCGGGTCCGTGTGGAGGAACTGGAGGCAAGGCTCCGGAAGGGAGACCCCCCCGTGGTGGGCAGGATCGCCAAGGGCAGGCTTCTTCTGGACATGAGGACGGTCCGGGACGGGGAGCTGGCGGGGCTTGCCGCCGCCCTGATCGCCGCGGCGCAAGGAACCGGAGAACCCTAAAGGATTGACCCGGGACGGAGGGGTGGATAGAGTGGTTCTGGAAAACGCGATCCGGGGGACCGATGATTAACTCTGGTGTGCTTGTTCTGAACCGGGCCTTCTTCCCCGTTCACATCACCAGCGTCCGGCGCGCCTTCTGCCTGCTCTACGCCGACATGGCAAGGGCGATCAATTCCCAGTACGAACTGTTCGATTTCGCGTCGTGGAGCGAGCTCTCCGTCCACACCCACGACGATGCCATCGGCCTGGTGGGGAGGGTGATCCGGGTTCCCCGGGTGGTGGTCCTCACCGCCTACGACCGGGTTCCCCGGCGGAACGTGCGGTTCTGCCGCCGCAATATCTTCGTACGGGACCGGAACACGTGCCAGTATTGCGGGAAAGCGTTCCCGACGAGCGAGTTGAACCTCGACCACGTCGTTCCCCGGTCCCGGGGCGGCATCACGACGTGGGAGAACATCGTCTGCAGCTGCATCTCCTGCAACAAGCGGAAGGGGGGAGAGCTTCCGGAACAGGCGGGGATGCGACTGATCCGGCGCCCGGCCCGGCCCCAGTGGGCCCACCAGTTCGCGTTCTCCCCCCGTGCGTCCATCCACCGGGAGTGGCTTCCCTTCCTGTCCATCGTCGACTTCACCTACTGGAACCTCGAACTCGAACATTGAGAGGATCTTCCGGGGAAAAGGGCCGCGGAGCACCGGAAACGCTGATCTTCCTGGTCGGCCATCCCCTTTCCCATTCGTTGAGCCCCTCGATGCACAACGGCGTGATCGGGCGCCGGAAGCTTCCCCTCCGGTACGTGGCGTTCGACCTTTCCCCGGGCAGACTGGACGATTTCTTCCGCGTCGTCCGGGCCGGGAACTTTCTGGGGGGAAACATCACGATTCCTTACAAGGAAGAGGCCGCCTCCCTGGCGGACGGCGTGTCGGAGGCGGTCCGCGTGTGCGGGGCGGCGAACGTGGTTCGCGTCCGGTCGGGACGTCTCCTTGCGGACAACACGGACGGGCGTGGTCTCCTTGCCGCGCTTGCGGGGGCGGGATGGGGAAGGCGGTTTCCCCGCGTCGTCCTGCTGGGCGCGGGAGGATCGGCCCGCGGGATCGGCTATGAAATGGCGCGTGCGGGAACGCGCGAACTGGTGATCCTGAACCGGACGCCGTCGCGCGCGCAAGCCGTCGCGGAGCGACTCTCCCGCAGGTTCCCCCGGACAACCGTCACGGCCGGGAAGCTCGAGCCCCGGGCGATCGCCCGGGAATGCTCCGGAACCGACCTGGTCGTCCAGTGCACCTCGCTGGGCCTGACGGCGGATTGGGGGTCGTTTCCCGTGGAAGCGCTAAAGAAAGACACCCGGTTCGTCGATATAGTGTATCAAAAGGGGGGGACTACCCTCGTCAAGGCCCTGCGCAGAAGGGGCGTCCCCGCCATGGACGGCCTGCCGATGCTTGCGTGGCAGGCGGCGCTGAGCTTCAGGACCTGGACGGGGATCGATGTGACGGGAGAGGAGTTCCTCTCTCTCGCCCGAAAGGAGCTGGCCAGGAGAGGAAACCGGAAGGGGATTCGCGCTTGACAAAGACTGATAAATTTTATAAATTTTGCATAATTTAAGTATAATTAGGTGGAATTGAAATGTCCGTAATGGCCACAAAAATCGGCGAGATGCTCCTGAAAGGGAACCTGATCACCCAGGAGCAGCTCCGGACCGCCCTGGAGACCCAGAAAAAGACCAAGGAGCGGATCGGATCGGTCCTCGTGAAAGGGGGAACCATCAAGGAGCCGGAGCTGCTTTCCTTCCTCGGAAGGCAGTTCAACATCCCGGTGGTCGACCTGGCCAAGTACGAGATCAACCCGGAAGTGGTGCGCCTCCTGCCCGAGGACCTGGTGCAGAAGAACATGGCGCTCCCCATCAACCGGGTGGGGGCGAAGCTGATCGTCGCGGTCGCGGACCCCTCCAACATGGGGATCCTGGACGCCATCGGATTCAAGACCGGCTACGCCGTGGAGCTCGTGCTCGCCTCCGAGAAGGAGATCACCGCCGCCATCAACAAGTTTTTCGACCAGTCCCTCGAGTTCAAGGAAATCATCTCGGAGCTGGACGACGATCTGGAGGTCGTCCGGGAAGAGGAAGTCGACGTAGGCGAGCTCGAGCGCGGGCTGGACGACGCCCCCGTGGTCAAGCTCGTCAACTTCATCCTGACGGACGCCATCAAGAGGAGGTCTTCGGACATCCACGTCGAGCCGTACGAGAAGGAGTTCCGGGTCCGCTATCGCGTCGACGGCGTGCTGTACGAGGTGATGCGCCCCCCGCTGAAGATGCGCAACGCCATCTCGTCGCGGCTCAAGATCCTGGCCTCCCTCGACATCGCGGAGCGCCGGCTTCCGCAGGACGGGAGGATCAAGCTCAAGATCGGGAAGGGGAGGGAGATGGATTTCCGCGTCTCCACCCTGCCCACGATCTACGGGGAAAAGACCGTCCTTCGCCTCCTGGACAAAACCACCCTGGAACTCGACATGACCAAGCTCGGGTTCGAGCGGGATCAGCTGAACGATTTCCTGGAGGCGATCCACAGGCCGTTCGGGATGGTTCTGGTCACCGGCCCCACCGGCTCGGGGAAGACGACGACCCTGTACTCCGCCCTGTCGGACCTCAACAAGACCAGCGACAACATCTCCACCTGCGAGGACCCGGTGGAATTCAACTTCGCCGGGATCAACCAGGTGCAGATCAAGGAGGAGATCGGGCTCACCTTCGCGGCCGCTCTCCGCTCCTTCCTGCGGCAGGACCCGGATATCATCATGGTGGGCGAGATCCGGGACTACGAGACGGCCGAGATCGCCGTGAAGGCGGCCCTCACCGGCCACCTCGTGCTCTCGACTCTCCACACGAACGACGCCCCCAGCACGGTCACCCGGCTGCTCAACATGGGGATCGAACCCTTTCTCGTTTCCTCGTCGCTCAACCTGATCCTCGCGCAGCGGCTGGCCCGTCGGGTGTGCGCAAACTGCAGCGAGGAGATCAAGGTCCCCCCGAAGGCGCTGTCCGACGCCGGCATGAGTCCCGACCGTCTGGCGCGGGTCCGGCTCCGCCGGGGAAAGGGTTGCGAGGAGTGCAACAAGACGGGGTTCCGGGGGCGTGTGGCCCTCTACGAAGTGATGCCGGTCCGCGAGGAGATCAAGGACCTCGTCCTGCGCGGCGGGTCGGCTCTCGAGATCAAGCGCGAGGCCATCCGCCTCGGCATGAAGACGCTCCGGCAGGCAGGCCTGACGAAGGTGGAGGAAGGGGTGACGACGCTCGAAGAGATTCTGCGGGTGACGGCTCCGGATTGACGTCAAGAGGGGGAGACCACGGAAGATGCTATCCATCCAGGAACTTCTGAGCGCGATGTACGAAAAGGGGGCATCGGACCTCCACGTCACGACCGGGGTGCCCCCCACGATCCGCATCGACGGCAGGCTTGTTCCGCTGCCCGTCGAGCCGCTGGCCCCGCAGGACACGAAGCGCCTCTGCTACAGCATTCTGACGGAGGCGCAGAAGCAGCGATTCGAAGAGGATTGGGAGCTCGATCTCTCCTTCGGCGTGAAGGGCCTGAGCCGGTTCCGGGCGAACATCTTCATGCAGCGGGGAGCGGCGGCCGGAGCGTTCCGCACGATTCCGTTCAAGATCCGGTCGTTCGATGAGCTGGGGCTTCCCACGGTGGTCAGGGAGTTGTGCAAGAAGCCGAGGGGGCTTGTCCTCGTGACGGGCCCGACGGGGTCGGGGAAGTCGACGACGCTCGCCGCGATGATCGACAAGATCAACTCGGAGCGCCAGGAACACATCGTGACGGTCGAGGACCCGATCGAGTACCTGCACCCGCACAAGAAGTGCCTCGTCAACCAGCGGGAGGTGAACGCGGACACCCAGAGCTTCAAGAGGGCACTGAAATACATCCTGCGGCAGGACCCCGACGTCGTTCTCATCGGCGAGATGCGGGACCTCGAGACGATCGAGGCGGCCCTGACCGTGGCGGAGACGGGGCACCTGGTGTTCGCGACCCTCCACACGAACTCGGCCGTCCAGACGATCAACCGCATCCTGGACGTCTTCCCGCCCTACCAGCAGCCGCAGGTTCGTGCCCAGCTCTCCTTCGTTCTCGAGGGAGTGATTTCGCAGATCCTCATCCCCAAGGCGTCCGGCAACGGGCGGGTCCTGGCGATGGAGATCATGATCCCGAACCCCGCCATCCGGAACCTGATCCGGGAGGAGAAGGTCCACCAGCTCTACTCCCAGATGCAGGTCGGGCAGGCCAAGTTCGGAATGCAGACGATGAACCAGTCCCTTCTCGCCGCCTATCTCAAGCGGAACATCTCACTGGACGATGCGGTGGGGAGGAGCTCCGACCCCGAGGAATTCAGGAATTTGCTGGCGGCCTCTCCCGCTGCCGGGGCATCGCAGGGTCCCGTCAGGAAGGTGTAGGGCCGCAGCACGGAGGAAACGATGGCGAAATTCATGTGGGAAGGCAAGACGAGGGTAGGAGGAACGACGGCGGGGGAGATCGAGGCCCCGAACGAGGCCTTTGTCATCGCCCAGCTCCGCCGGCAGCAGATCGTTCCCGTGAAGGTCAAGCAGAAGCCGAGGGACCTGAGCATCAAGCTGCCGTGGCGGAGGGGCAAGGTCTCCCGGAGAGAGCTGGCGATCTTCACGCGGCAGTTCGCCACGATGATCGATGCGGGGCTTCCGCTGGTCCAGTGCCTGGACATCCTCGGGATGCAGCAGGAGAACCAGGGGTTCAAGCAGGTGATCCTGAAGGTGAAGGAGGACGTGGAGACCGGCTCGACCTTCGCGGACGCGCTGGGGAAACACCCGATCGTGTTCGACGAGCTCTTCGTCAACCTGGTTGCCGCCGGGGAGGTGGGCGGCATCCTCGACACGATCCTGGCGCGCCTCGCCGCCTACATCGAGAAGGCGATGAAGCTTGCCAAGCAGATCAAGAGCGCGATGGTGTACCCGTCGACGATCCTCGCGGTCGCTCTCATCGTGACCACGGTGCTGCTGGTGTACGTGATCCCGATCTTCGGGGAAATGTTCAGTGACTTCGGGCAGGATCTTCCCGCCCCGACCCTGGTCGTCCTCGCCGTCAGCGCCTATACCCGGAAATACTTTCTGGTCGGCGTCGCGGCGATCGTGCTGATGGTCCTGGGCATCCGCTGGTACTACAAGCAGGAGGACGGGCGACGCAGGATCGACCGCCTCCTTCTCCGGATGCCGGTCCTGGGCGACCTCATCCGCAAGATCGCGGTGGCCCGGTTCGCCCGCACGCTGGGGACGATGGTCTCCAGCGGCGTCCCGATCCTGGAGAGCATGGACATCGTGGCGAAATCCGCGGGGAACAAGATCATCGAGGAGGCCGTCGTCAGGGCCCGGGCGAGCATCAGCGAGGGGAAGACGATCGCCGATCCGCTGGCGGAAAGCAAGGTGTTCCCGGTCATGGTGACGCAGATGGTCGCCGTGGGGGAGGCTACGGGCGCTCTCGACGCGATGCTGAACAAGATCGCCGATTTCTACGACGATGAAGTCGATTCGGCGGTCGGGGCGCTGACCTCCCTGCTGGAGCCGATGCTCATGATCTTCCTCGGGGTGGTCATCGGGGGGCTCGTCATCGCGATGTACCTCCCGATCTTCAAGCTGGCCGGCGTCGTGGGGGGGTAGGCTTGTCCTCGGTCCCCGGACGGGGCCGGATGGAAGAGGCGCACAAAGGCAGAAATCTCATTCTGCTGCGTTCGGGGATCATCCTTGCGATCCTGGTGTCGGCGGTTTCCGTGCAGGTCCGCGAGCCCGAGCTGATCGTCCCCACCGGATTCCAGTACCTGTACATTGCGGTCACGCTGTCGTACGGATGGCTGCTCCTCCGGTACGCCTTCTGGGGGAGCGGCGAGGTCCCCCGGCCGTTCCTCATCCTCCAGGCGGTCCTGGACGTGGGGTTCGTCTCCGTCATCGTTCTGGTGACGGGGCTCTACGACAGCATCTTCGCGTTCCTGTACATCGTCGTCATTCTTCTGGGAAGCCTGGAGCTTTACATGAGGGGGGCGATGCTCTGGGCCGCGCTCTCCGCCGTTGCGTATGTGACGCTCCTGTACCTCCAGATGAGGGGGGTCCTGGTCCCTCCCGGCATCGGGACACAGACGATCGGGTGGTCCCAGTTCCTGCGCCCCGGGATCGTCAACTCCCTCGGCTTCCTCCTCACCGGGGTCCTGTCCGGGATCCTCGGGGAGGACATCCGGAAGGCGCGGGCAGGGATGCAGGACCGGGACAGCATCCTGCAGAAACTGGAGACGTTCCACAAGCACGTCGTGGAGAACATCCCCTCCGGGATCGTGACCGTGGACACGGAAGGCCGGGTGAGCCTGATCAACGAAACCGCGTGCTCCATCCTCGGCGTCGGGAAAGCGGAGGTCGAGGGGAGGCCGATGGAGGAGGTCCTTTCGGGGCTGGACCAGGGGCCGGGCCCCCGCGGCCTGCCGATGCCGCGCCCGGAGATGGTCTTCCGTCGCTCGGACGGGGCGGAGATCTTTCTCGGGTTCTCCTCCTCCCCCATGAAGGACGCCGGCGGCGCCGTGATCGGAACCGTCGTGATCTTCCAGGATCTTACCCCGGTCAAGCAGATGGAGGAGCGGATCCGGATCGCCGACCGGCTGGCGGGGGTCGGGGAGCTGGCAGCGGGCCTTGCCCACGAGATCCGGAATCCCCTGGCCTCCATCACCGGCTCCTCCCAGATGCTGCGCGAGACGCCCGACCTGGCGAAGACCTCCCGGACCCTGCTCGACATCATCGAGAGGGAGAGCACCCGGCTGAACGTCCTCATCACGGATTTCCTCGCGTACGCGGGACCGAAGCTCAAAAACGTGGGGCCCGTGAACGTGACCGGACTGGCGGCGGAGATCGTCGAGGCGGTGCGCGCGGGAGAGGCCCGGGAGAAAGGCGTGGTCGTGGAGGATCTGGCGGCGAGGGACCTCCACGTCGAAGGAGACGCGGAGCAACTGAGGCAGGTTTTCTGGAACCTCGTCCGGAACGCCGTTCAGGCGACGCCCCCCGGCGGAAGCGTCACGGTCGATATCCTCCCGCAGAACCGTCACCGGCAGAATTACGTGGCCGTCACGGTGAGCGACACGGGGGTGGGGATCCCCCCCGACATTGTCGGAAAGATCTTCAACCCGTTCTTCACCTCCAAGGCGGAAGGGACAGGGCTGGGGCTGTCCATCTCCCAGAGGATCGTCCACTACCACCGCGGGTTCATCGAGGTCCGCTCTTCCCCGGGGACCGGAACCGTGTTCACGGTCTTCCTCCCCGAGCGCAGGGGGTAATCCGGTGTCGACGAACCGGCCACGGGGGGTTGACAAGCCCATCCCCCGCGTCACCGTCATCGGGGCGGGGCTCGCCGGGTCCGAGGCGGCGCTCGTGCTGTCCGCCTCGGGGACGGAGGTGGACCTGTACGAGATGCGCCCCCGGATCTCCTCCCCGGCCCACCGGACCGGGTGGTTCGCCGAGCTGGTCTGCAGCAATTCATTGGGCGCCGACCGCACGGACGCCGGGAAGGGGCTCCTGAAGGCGGAGCTACGGGCCCTCGGGTCCAACCTTCTCCATCTGGCCGACCGGGTCCGGGTTCCCGCGGGAAAAGCGCTTGCGGTGG
>CP070783.1:2163118-2263877 GCA_020346465.1 Deltaproteobacteria bacterium | reverse complement strand
GTGTAGGTGAACACGATGCTGTGCCCGCTGATTCCGGTATCGGTGACAACGTCCGTCAAGACCAGGGGCGACTCGGTAATTACACCGCTCGCGGTCTGATGGGGCTCCGTCATTGGGACGCGGACCGCCCGCACTCTGAAGCCTTGAATCGTCGGCGACGAGTCTCTCGGCATGTTCTCCTCCTCAGATCAGTACGCCCAATGCTCCGGCTTGGCAGCGGGATTATGGACTTTTCTTGGGGCAGTTGGCAGCTACAATTCCCAATATCTAAGACACTTGGTTTCACATTGTAGTGGAATATCGATTCCTGCGGGGATCTTCGGATTCAAGCGTACGTTGCGGTTCGGACACAAGATGGACAAATGCCCCGGTGACCGGCCGGATTCCTGTTCAAGCAGGATGTTATGCAGGGTCCGACCTTCGGGCGGGAAGTGCGCCACGTAACATATTGAAACCATAAATATAATTGGCACTCTGGCTTTTCGTTGAGGAATGTTGAAAAAATTTACCTCAACGAATTTGATGGGTTACGAAACGCTGTGAACCGCTTTGATTCCTCGTGGGCACAATCTGGGCACAGGTTTTTAAGTGCTATTTCGAGATATCCGAGAGGAAATCCCCTACGGTCTGGATAAAGATACCCATCGTCACCTTCGGTTTGTTCATGTACGGGCCGAAGTGTTGTCGATCCCCGGTGAGAAAATGCGTTGCCTTGCATCGTCGTGCCGCGGCGAACATCGGACGGTCCTTCTCCGGAAGCGTAAGCTCGCACCGCTCTCCCGCCACATCAGGAACGAGGCGAACTGCCCGGAGTATCCCGGACAACCTGCCAAGGGCTGCGGGATGCTTCCTTTCCAGGTTCAGCTTCGCCTCCGCCAGGCAATACGCGCTGGTCACAACCTCCCAATGACTCCCCGCGGCCAGTTCGATGACAAGAGACGCCTTCCCTTCCGGGTTGTGGGCGGCTGTGAACAGCACGTTCGAGTCAAGGAAAAGGCGGATCAACGCTTTCGACCCAACTTCTTCAAGATCCGGGACCGCTCCCCCGAAGCAAGCCGGTCTTCCCGCTCCCATCGGGTGATCTCTTCGTCCGTGTAGGTGTCCAACTCCACGATGGCAGCCGGCCGAAGCACCAGCTCCCCTTTCCGGTCTTCGACAACCAGGACTCCGCCCGGCTTGATTCCGAGGCGCTTCCGCATGGACGCCGGCAGGGTGATCTGCCCTCTTCCGGAAACGACGATGTTCTCTTTCATCGTGCACCTCCCATCCGATTTTCCGAAATGCAGTCTAACTGATATTCCGCATATAGTCAACCTGTTGGTCTGTATCGTTGAGACACCTGAGCTGTGCGTTCGCTTGAGACCAATGGGATGATGAGGTTTTCGGATACTGTACCCCTGGTGTCTTTTACACAAACCGGGCACGTGCTGCCGACAATGGATTCGATCTCTTTCCACAGAAACAACTTGCAGGATTCGACCTTCAGGGGGGGGCGCTGTCCGCTGCATACCGTTGTTATGCCACTCCTGATTCAAGCGATGGCCCGTTGCGCACGAGCACGATCTTGCCTGTCACGCCTCCCTTCCCGAGCAACTCGTGCGCGTGTCTTGCTTCGGCAAGAGGAAATCGCTGCGCGATTAGCGGCTTGATCTTTTGCTGTTGAAGGAGGTCAAACAGGGCGATCAAATCCTGTCGAAACAATGCCGGTCTCAACCGTTTGAGCCACTGGATGCTGTAGGGGACCACCCGTTTCCGGCCCGGGAGAAGCCAACCGCCAGCAATGTACAACCCGAAGATAGCGATTCCACGAAAGCGATGACGACGACCTGGACGACCTGAAGCCAATTGCCCACCACGTAGCGAGGAAGTAAGGCCATAGGCCACGACCCTCCCGCCAAGACAAAGAGCCTTGCGGGAACGCCAGATGTGGGTACCACCGATGCCGTCAAAGACCACGTCTACGCCCTCCCCCGTGAGACGGTGAATTTCTTTCACGAAATCGAATTGGCGGTAATCAATTGGGATACCGCCCAGATCGGAAACAGCCGACGCCTTTTTCGATGAACAAGTGCCGTACATCTTCAGCATGGCGAGGCGCCCAAGCTGCAATAGTGCCGAGCCGACACCGCCTGCCGCGCCGTCAATCAACACGCGCTGGCCCGGTATGACCCGAGCGGAACGATGCAGCATCTGGTACGCCGTGACGTAGTTCAACACGAGGCTGACAGCCTCGGCGGCGTCCAACCCAGGTGGCACCGGAACCAGTTCCCGTCGCGGCAGGCAGACGAACTCCGCGTACGCACCGCTTATTGGGAGCGCGGCAACTATCTGGCCAGGTTCGATTCCAGAGATACCGGCGCCGAGCCGATCCACTACGCCAACCAGATCCCACCCCGGCGTGAAAGGCAGCGGGGGCGTTTCGGGATGAATGCCCTCGCGCATCATTAGGTCGGGCAAGGAGACACCTGCGGCCAGCACTCTTACCCGCACCTCACCATCCTTCGGCTCCGGGCACTCTTCTTCAACCACCTGGAGTGCATCGGGCCCACCGTAGTGAGTGACGATGATGCGCGTGTGTCTCATGGACCTCTTCCTTCCTTCCCGGACGCTCGAGCTTGTGCTGCGTAACAGCTGATTAGATCGCCCCCGCTAATTTCAGGATTCCCGGAATCGGGATGTCAAGCTCGGTGATGGATAGAAACTTTTCGGCAGCAAGATCCCCGGTTATCGAAATGTGCTTGATAGTTCATCTTGCCTATCGGCCTCTGGCAGGAAAGAGGTCTCCCCTCATCCAGTCGCTTATTTAATTATTATTTTAGGAAACCTTCTCGATTATACCGGAACCTAATTTAAAAACACGGGGAGAGTATTCGTACCAGCCAATTGAAAGACAGAATTGGGAAATGAAGACGTCTACATTTGGAACGTTTACGACAGCTCTTCTCAATAACAGCGAGCCTAAACGAATTCGTGAGGGAGGAGACAGACAACACTTTTCGCCACTATCGGCATGAACCGTGAACGAGGGAACAGGGATTCACGGTTCCCTGGAAGGAGGAAAGGACATGGCAAAGGAAATGGCGCAAAAAAAGGGAAAGTTCGTCAACGGAGTCAACGTCGACCAGTTATTCGGTACCATCGACATGATCAAGGAAAAACCGGAAATCGCCAGGTTCAAGTTCCGCGCAACGAATCGATGGATTGCGGGCACACACAACCAGGCCACCGTCAAAGATTTTTACGGTGCGCTGAAGGAGGACTCCTCGCGGGAGCCTATGGTTTTTAAAATCGATGAACCGCCCGTCCTGTGCGGGATGAACCTGGGTGCGAATCCCGTCGAATACCTCCTCGTTGCCTTGTCCGGTTGCCTCACGACCAGCATGATCGCACACGCCGCCGCCCGAGGCATCGAGATCAGAAAAGTGGAATCCAGGTACGAGGGAGACCTCGATGTCCGCGGTTTTCTGGGGATATCCGATGAGGTTCCCGTGGCGTACCAGAAGATCGGCGTCTACTTCAATATCGATGCGGATATATCCGAAGACCAGAAAGAGGAACTCGTAAAGATGGCAAAGAAGTATTCGCCGGTGTTCAACAGCATCACGAAGCCGATCTCGGTTTCGGTTCAGCTGGACAGGTCGTAAATTCCGTTCCGCTTCCGATGGCCTGATCGACGATGAAAGACGGCGCGGCATACCGCCGCGCCGTGCTCTTTAATCATTTCTTTTTGTAATTGACCGTTCCACGTTTGACCTTGTCCTTATTTATCGGTCCGCCCAGATGGTCATAACTTACAAGATTCGCGGTCCTCATTTCGAGGAGGAAGCCGATGGTTGAAGGAGACGTTTTCGGAGGATCATAAAACTGACCTTCGGGCGGGATGCCCGACAGTCAAAGCCCCCTCCAACAAGGCAATCCGCTATTCAAAGATCTGATTCCCAATGATCCAGTGGAATATCCCCAACGCATATTTGGAAAACAGCCTCGCAAAAGAGCGTCTCCGCAGGTTCCTTCACGCCGCCGGCGCCCACCTGCGGAAGGCGGCCAGGAGCCGCCACGTCCAGTGGATAGTGCAGGAAAGGAATCCGCAGGGGGACCGCGCGAATCGAAGTAGCAAGGAGTTACACCCGGGTGTCGGGGCGGCGAAGCGTCTGGAATTTCATTGTTTCTGAGAGATCCCAGGTCCGGCGAGTAATGAGTTTAAAGGAGTGTATGTGAAATTGATCTATATTTTGTCGGCCTGGGCAGGCATGACGATGCTGATGGGAGCTTGCGGCGCGTCCTTGCCGCCTCTTACAACCGTGGCTCAGGTCGATATCCCCCGCTTCATGGGAGATTGGTACGTGATCGCCAACATCCCGACCTGGATAGAGAGAGGGGCGCACAACGCCGTCGAATCGTACCGGCTCGACCCGGACGGGACGATCGCAACCACGTTCACTTTCCGCAAGGGGGGGTTCGACGGCCCGCGGAAAACGTACAGCCCGCGGGGGTTCATCCTCGACCCATCGTCCAACGCCGTGTGGGGAATGCAATTTATATGGCCTGTAAAATCTGAATATCTAATATTTTACTTGAATGGGGAATACACACACACTGTCATAGGACGGAACAAGCGCGACTACGTCTGGATCATGGCCCGCACTCCCGACATCCCCGAGGATGACTATCAGCAGATCGTGGAACGGCTAGCCGCAGCCGGCTACGACACCAAGCGGATCCAGCGGGTCCCGCAGCGATGGCCGGAACCCGGAATGCGGAACCAGGATTCGTAGGTACTTTAGCGGTTCGCGAAGCGGTTCATTTGTTTCAGGGCGTCGGCGGCAGCCCAGCCGGAGAGCGCGGCACCCTCCACGCGCGGCCCCGCAAAGGCATCTCCGGCAATAACCAACGGCGGCGATTCACTCAGAATCAGGCAGGGACTCTCTTCGACGCGGACGGGTTTGCTGTAGCGCCAGCCATGGACCTGGTACTCCGTCACAGCCGATCCCAGACAGACTTCCGCTGCACGAAGCAGCTCCCGCCCGCAATCCTTTCGGTCGCGATCCCAGTGTTCCAGGCTGAACGCCGCAGTCGCGTGAATGGTGACCGCCGGCGCAGCGGAGACGCCTTTCTTCTGATTGTCGGCGATCCAGGCGATCGGGCCTTCCGCCGGCGCCAGACCGCCGGGCGGCGGAATTCGTGCAGGACCATCGAGCACCCCCAGGACGGCAAGACAGCGTTCGTACTCGACGGAATCGAGGCGCGCCTTTTCTTTCGGAGGGAGTGCACTTCCCCCCGCCTCGAGGATGGCAAGCGACTGCGGCACCGGCGGCGTGAGCAAGGCGGCACCCGCGCGGAATGTTTCCCCGGTCTCCAGGTGCGCGACCCAACCGTCCGGATCGCGTCGCAGCGACACGACCCGCTTTGCGAGAAGAACCGGGACATCGCGGGCGAGATGCCTGGCGATCTCGTTCATCGTCGGTTTGCCGCGCCACCGGGGGTGACTTCCCGGCCCCTCGTCGGAACTTCGGAACCATTCCTCGACCACGCCGATCGTTCGCCATCGGTCCACGGAGGCTACGAACCGGGGATCTCGCGCGGTCAGGAACTGCGCCCCGTGATCGAATGTGGCCCCTCCGATACGGCGACTGGCGAGACGTCCGCCCGGACCGCGGCCCTTGTCGACGAGCAGCACGGTACGACCCGACTGCCGCAGATCGGAGGCGGCGGATAGCCCCGCCACCCCCGCCCCGACGATCAGGATGTCGATTTTGTGCGGGAAGTCCTGCACGGCGCCCTCTTGTTCCATCACCGGTATTTACTTTCCAGCCGGTCCAGGAACTCCTGTGCCTCCTGCACGATCTGTTGCCGCCGGTCACCCGCCATGCGCGCAAGCGTCCGGTACGGCATGCCCATGCGCGGGTTTTGCGCAAGTCTCCTTTCGTTGACGATCAGGAAATACCAATACAGGTAATTGAAAGGGCAGGCTTTTGTCCCCAGCTTGACCTTCGGATCGTAGGCGCAGCCATGGCAATAGTCCGACATGCGATCGATGTACGCCCCGGAGGCGGCATACGGTTTCGAGCCCAGCAAGCCCCCATCCGCGTACAGCGCCATCCCATGCGTATTCGGCAGTTCCACCCATTCGAAGGCATCCGCGTATACCACGAGGTACCACTCCTCCACCTGGGCGGGCGCGACACCGGCCAGCAGGGCGAAATTGCCCGTGATCATCAGTCGCTGGATGTGGTGCGCATAAGCGTTGCGGCGGGTGGCCTCGATCGTTTCCCGCAGGCACGACATGTCCGTCTTCCCGGTCCAGTAAAATTCCGGGAGGGGGCGGTCCGCCTGGAGGAAGTTGCTCTGCGCATACGCCGGCATCTTCGTCCAGTAGATGCCGCGCACATACTCGCGCCAGCCCAAAATCTGGCGAACGAATCCCTCAACCGCCGGCAATGGCGCCGAACCCTTCCTGTACGCCTCAAGCGCCTCTTCACAAACCTCCTTGGGCCCCAGCAAACCGATGTTGAGATACGGCGACAACACCGAATGGAACAGAAAATCTCCCCCGGTCTTCATGGCATCCTGATACTCCCCGAACCGGGGCAGACAGTTCGTGATGAAGTGCCGAAGCGCTTTCCGCGCGTCTTTTCGTGTGACGCCCCAGCCGAAGGATTGCCAATCACCGAAGTGACCGCCAAAACGCTTCCTGACCAGCATCATGACGTCCCGGGTCATGGCGTCCGAATTGAAGCGCCGTCGGGAAGGAACTTTGATGTTCCGTGGCATTGCCTTGCGGTTCAAGGCGTCATAGTTCCACTTGCCGCCTTCGGGTTTGTCGCCTTTCATGAGCCAGCCTGTCTTGCGGCGCATGTGACGGTAGAAAAACTCCATGCGAACGCTCTTGCGTTCCTTCACCCAACGTGCGAACTCGGCCCGCGAGCAAAGGAACCGGTCATCCTCACGAATCTCGACCGGCGTGCCGAATGCGTTTTCCCAGGACTGCATCGTTTCCCACACCCGGTATTCCCCGGGCTCGGTCGCAACGATCCGGTCCGCCTTGTGTCGCGAGAGCGCCCGGCCCAGTTCGCCCGTGAACGAGCCGGTGTTGCCTTTCTCGTTCAGCCGGACATAGTCCACGTCGATCCCCTCGGCACGCAGCGATTCCGCGAAGTGCCGCATCGCCGACAGCACGAACACGATCTTCTGCTTGTGATGCCGGACGTAGGTCGCTTCCTCGCTCACCTCGACCATCAGCACGACATCCCGTGCGCGGTCGATGCCGCGCAGCGCGCTGAGCGGGCGGCTGAGCTGATCGCCCAAAATGAGCCTGAGTGTCTTCATTCGGCTTGACCTGCCCCACCTGGTCGGTCGGGAGCCACTCCTGCTTCCCGAATAATAGCGGTCGGTATCCTATGATGAACTATCGTCACAGTCCCCTCTCCTGATCTTCATCAACATAGACTTTTTCCGTTTCGTTGGCGTGCATGGCATCGTCCTCGATATTTCTGCGATCCGAATGGTCGGCCAGTACTTCCCCGTAATACTCATGCTGCACGAGCAGATTCATGATCTCGTTGGTGCCTGTCCAGATCTGCGTAAGACGGATGTCACGGACAGCCTTTTCAATGGGGTAGACATCGGTGTACCCGATCCCGCCCATCACCTGCATTGCGATGTTTGCCACCTCCCAAGCAGCGTCCGTCGTAAATTTCTTCGCCTCGCTTACAAGCCTGCGCATGTTAGGTGCCCCCGTGTCCACGGCTCGCGCTGCCATATAGACAAGGGCCCTCGCGGCATCCAGTTTCGTGATTCCATCCCCAATCATGAAACTGATCGCCTGGTATCTTCGGATTTTTTCCCCGAAGGCCGTGCGCTTGTCGCTATAGCGGGCTGCTACCTCAAGAGAACCCCGTACCCCAAGAGCACCCGCGGCGGATGTTAGCCTTTCCGGTATCATCATCTGGTTGAATACCAAGGCGCCCATGTTGATGCCGCCCAGCAGGTTTTCCGCAGGAACTCTCGCCTCCCGGAAGACCAACCGACCGGTCCCGCCTCCGCGAGTTCCCATCAGTCCGTATCTGTATTCCACGTCGACGCCCGGTCCTCTCTCAACGAGGAACAAGCTTATGCGATTGTGGGGATGCGCATTCGGGTCCGGATTGGTTCTACAGTACACGATGAAGAAGTCCGCACCTTCCGCGCCGACCACGAATCTCTTCTGACCAGTGATGACGTACTCGTCTCCATCTTTGACGGCACGAGTGGTGGCGCCGAAAAAATCGGAACCGCCCCTTGGTTCTGTCAGGGCCTCAGCGGCAATCAACTTGCCGGCAAGCAGCGGCTTGAGATACCTCTCTTTTTGTGTTTCCGTGCCGAACTTGTCCAGCGCTTCTCCAACGATTGAAGGCATCACATATGCGCAACACAAGGCAGTACCCAATACACCGACTTCCTCGATAGCCGCTACCTCCGCCGTCCAAGGCAATGCCCGGCCTCCCCAACTCTTCGCGAATCGCAGGCCAAGGAGGTTCCTTTGTCCTAAATGTTCCACGAATTCCCTGGGGAAACGGATCTCATCGCGATCCATCGCCCGGATATATTCCGGAGATACCGCATCACGTATGAAATGCCTGACTTCCAGGACTATGGTTTTGGCTTCTTCTGGGAGCATGAAATCGTACATATTCACAGCCTCCTTCCTCTGCCTGCAAAGACTGGATAACGTTCAGGCCAACTTGCGAAAACTCGACGAGAAACAGGCGCGCGGTCAGCTTCAGTCTGCAGTTATGTAGATCCATTAGCAGACTTTCGTTCGCTTATATAAAAGACGATCGCTGCGTTAAGCACGGTGTCCCCTGCCCCGTCTTCTATTTCGAGAGGCACTTTTACATCGCCGGGTACGAGAACGCTTGGATCAATGGAACATTTGCCAACAAGTTTGCCTCTTGCTTTCTTGATGTACTGGACTGTCATCTCTTTCGGAATCCACCTTAGGCTAAAGGGAAGTGTTGCCTCTACCGCGAGCCCCCCCGTCAGCTCGCTCAGAGTGCAGAGGGCGCCGGCATGGATGCTTCCCAAATGGTTTCGTATAGACCGGCGGTCTTTGATTTCCACCTGGCAATACCCTGAACGCAAGTGGGTCACGCGAGGATGAATTGTCGAAAAATAGGGTGCGCGGAATGATAACCCCTTGCTGAAAAGAATTTTGCCTAATGGGAATCCTGTAAATCGTTCATATAGGGAAAGAATCCCGCTCATCGCTGCTCTCCTTCGTAGAGACAATATTGGTTCGACGACGAGATGACGCTCGATATGAATATCTGCCTAACGATCGGGCTAATCTGCGGGGCCCCGTGTATTTCGTTGGGGCAGCCATTAGTTCCTCCACCTGGAGGTTCACGGCATGATGATCGTCTTTGGGTATGTTGGTTTACTGGTGAGGTTAACTGAGAACCATGATTGAAATGTACCTCTAAGCGAGGAAGGCTGCAAGGTATAGCAGGAGTGGAAACACCAAGACGAAACGGATGCTGCACGTCCACTCTTTCCTAGGCTTGCCCCTTCCTGCTGCCCGACTGATCCCCCCCCGCTTTTTGCCAACTGGACGGGGGAATTTTTGCTTACCAAGAAGCATGTATTCCTGTCGCAAGAAAGTCACATACTTTCGTTAGAAGATCAGGTTCTCTTTCAGGCAAAGCAACTTGGACAGATCGACCTTCGGGGGGGAGATCCCCTGCCACTTCTGGTGGGCTAGCAGAGAAGCCAATCTATTAGGGCACAGATTGGTCACAGGACAACAAAAAAGGGGTCACGGTTTCCCGTAACCCCTTGGAATTGTTGGTAGCGGGGACTGGATTTGAACCAGTGACCTTCGGGTTATGAGCCCGACGAGCTACCTGACTGCTCCACCCCGCGCCATGAAAAGAATATTAAACACCCGTTCCGTCTTTGCGTCAAGTTTAAAACAGGAAGAACAGGTCATCGGGCCGGCTTTTTCTTCGGCGGTGCGGGCCGCCGCCCCGGTTTTCCCGGTATCGGCCTGCCCTTCTGCCCCGGTCCCTTCGGGGGCTTCTTCCACTCGGGCTTGGGCTGCCTCGGACCTCTTCGTTCCATGGGGGACGCGCCGGTCATGGCCCTGTGCGGCCTCGGTGCCTGCGCAGCCTCCTTTTCCTTCTTCTCCACATAGGCGAGCAGTTCCCTCACCTCTTTCCCCGTGAGGTAGCGCCACTCCCCCGGATCCACGTTCGAGAGCTCCAGGGGGCCGATCGCCACCCGGCGAAGCTTCATCACGCGGTGCCCGATCGCGTCGAACATCTTGCGCACCTGGTGGTGGCGGCCCTCGGCGATCCGGATCGAGATCCACGCCTTCCCTTCCCGGCTCTCCTGGAAATTGACCTTCGCGGGGTTGGTCATCACGCCCTCGATCGGCAGCCCCTTGCGCAGGACGCCGAGTTTCCCCTGCGTGGGAACCCCCATCACCTTGGCGACGTACGTCTTCTCGACGCCGAACTTCGGGTGGGTGAGCTTGTACGCAAGGTCCCCGTCGTTGGTGAACAGGAGAAGGCCCGTCGTGTGGTAGTCGAGCCGTCCGACGGGGAAGACGCGCGAGGAGAGTTCCCCCACGAGCGAGGCGGCGGTCTTCCTCCCCTCCTTGTCCTTCATCGTCGTGACGACGCTGTCGGGCTTGTAGGCAAGGAGGTAGATCCTCTCCTCCTCCACGGCGAGGATCCGGTTGCCGTCGATGCGCAAGTCGCTGCGGGACGGGTCGAGAAGGACTCCCGGGTCGAGCGCCGGCTTCCCCCCCACGGTCACCCTCCCCTTGCGGATCATCTCGTCGGCGGTGCGCCGGGAGACGCCGGCGGCGCGGGAGAGGTACCGGTTGAGCCTGTCGGTGGTCATGCCTGTTCCCTTTTTGCCGCTACTCTTCCGGCGGGTCCTCTTCCTCGTGGTCTCCCACCTCCTGCGGGTCGGAGGACGGGGGCAGCAGGGGCTCGGCGGGGTCGAAGGACAGGTGATCCGCCGCGAAGGCGAACTGGGAGGATCCCCTGCCGGAAGGCGTCAGGGGTTTCATCTCGGAGGTGTCGAACCCGGTCCGGGACGCCCCCTCGACCAGCACGTCGTCGGAGACCCCTTCCGGAAGAACGCTTCTGGTCGACAGGAGAAGGTCCCCGTGCTCGGACTCTTCCAGTTCGGCCGCCAGCTCCTCCCCCGCCCCGGTCTGGCCGCCGAATCCCGCGAACAGCTGTGGCGCCGCGGGTTGCGGTTGCGGGGGGACCGGCGTTCCCGTCCTGGCCGCCAGGAAGTCCTCGATGTCGCGCATCGAGGGGAGCTCGGAGAGGCCGGAAAGCGAGAAGACCTCGAGGAACTCGCGGGTCGTGCCGAACAGATAGGGCCGGCCCGGCACGTCCTTCTTGCCCACCACCTTGACCAGCCGGCGCTCCATGAGGGTTTTCAGCGACGCGGCGCAGTCGACCCCGCGGATCTGCTCGATCTCCAGGCGGGTGACCGGCTGGTTGTAGGCGACCACCGCCAGCGTCTCCAGGGAGGGGCGGGTGAAGCGGGGCGGCTTCGTGTCGAAGAGCTTCCGGACGTACTCCTGGTTGGCGGGGTTCGTCCGCAGCTGGAGGCCCTTTGCCACCTCCTCGACGAGGATCCCCGATTCCTGCGCGGCGTATTTCGCCTGGATCGCCCGGACCACTTCGCGCACATCCTGCTTCGAACGGTTGCCCAGGAGCTGCCCGATCCGGTCGAACGAAAGCGGCTGCGAGGAGACGAGCAGAAGGGACTCCAGGATGGAGACCTCCCTGGAGACGTCCCGCTGCACGAAATCCGCCGGTTCCCCCGGCGTCTCCTCACCCTGCGTCGGAATCTTCGGTTCCTGTTCCATCTTCCCCCTCCCGGACCGCAGGCACGATGGTGATCAGCCCCATCGGGATCGCCTGGTAGGCCTTCACGGTCCGCAGCCGGATCAGTTCCAGTATGCCAAGAAAGAACGAGAGGAGCTCGTTTCTCGTCGTGAACTCCTCCACGAGTTTATCGAACCGGATCGACCCCTCTTCCTTCAGCCGGTCGAGGAGAAAGGCGATGGCGTCCGCCATGGAGAGCCGGTCCACGAGGATCTCGACGCCCTCCCCCTTCGGCATCTTCTCCAGGACGTCCTTGAAGGCGGAGATGAGGTCGGCAAGGGAGAGCTCGGTGATCGCCACCTCCCCTTCCGGGATCTCCTCGCCCAGGAAATCCCGGACGAAGACGTCGCGGCCCAGCATCGGCCGCTCGGCCAGGCGCGCCGCCGCCTCCTTCATCTTCTCGTACTCCACCAGACGGCGGGAGAGCTCCGGCCGCATGACCTCCGGGTCCTCCTCCGGCTCCAGCTCATCGTCGTGCCGGGGAAGCAGCGACCGCGACTTGATGTACAGAAGGGTCGCCGCCGTCACCAGGAACTCGCCCGCGATGTCCAGGTTCAGCGCCTTCATCACGTCGATGTAGGCCAGGTACTGCTCCGTGATCTCCGCGATGGGGATGTCGTAGATGTCGAGCCGGTTCTCCCGGACGAGGTGGAGCAGAAGATCGAGCGGCCCCTCGAAGACCTCGAGCCTGAACCGGATCCCCGCGGCCTCCGCGTCCGCGGCAGAGGGCCCGCCCCCCGCCTCGACCGCCGCGGCGGCAAGCTTTTCGTCGTTTCCGTCAGATCCGGACAGCGTCGCGCACCTCTTTCATCTTCTTTCCCGCCGCATCCCGCGCCCGCTCCGTCCCCTCCTCGAGCAGGTCCCGGACGGAGACGCCGCTTTCGACGATCTCCTTCCGGCGCTCGCGGATGGGGGCCAGCACCTTCTCCATCTGTTCGGTCATCCACTGCTTGCACTCGATGCAGCCGATCCCCGCCGTGCGGCACCCCGCGTTCACCCTCTCGATCGTCTCCGGGGGGGAGAAGATCCTGTGGTAGGCGAAGACGTTGCACACTTCCGGGTTGCCGGGGTCGGTCCGCCGCATGCGGGCCGGGTCGGTCACCATCGGGCGGACCTTCTCCCAGACCTCCTCCGCGGTGTCGGACAGCAGGATCGCGTTGCCGTAGGTCTTGCTCATCTTCCGGTTGTCGGTCCCCAGGATCTTGGGCGTCTCCGTAAGGTACGCCTCGGGGATGGCAAACGACTCCCGGTAGAGGAAGTTGAACCGCCGGGCGATCTCGCGGGTCAGCTCCAGGTGCGGGACCTGGTCGATCCCGACGGGCACGAGGGCGGCGTCGTACATGAGGATGTCCGCCGCCTGGAGGACCGGGTACCCCAGGAACCCGTACGTCTGCAGGTCCCGCGCCGACTGCTCCCGCAGCTGCTCCTTGTAGGTGGGGTTGCGCTCCAGCCACGGCAGCGGGGTGATCATCGACAGGAGCAGGTGCAGCTCGGCGTGCTCCGGCACGTGGCTCTGGACGAAGATCGTCGACTGCTTCGGGTCGATCCCCGACGCCATCCAGTCGATGACCATGTCGTCGATCGTCTCCTTGATGATCTCCGTGCGCTCGTACTCGGTCGTCAGCGCGTGCCAGTCCGCCACGAAGTAGAAGCAGTCGTTCTCCTTCTGCAGATTCTTCCAGTTCATCAGAGCGCCCAGATAGTGCCCGAGGTGCAGTTTCCCGCTCGGCCGCATGCCGCTCAACGCCCGTTTCCGCACGCAACGTCCCCCTTTACGGTAATCCACCCAGGAAGATGGCGAACAGCAGATTCATCACGGGGTAGATGATTCCCCGGATTATACCAAACGGGTCGAACATGAACAGCGCGATCACGATGAGGATCCCGTACCGCTCCACCGAGGCGAGCGCCTGGGAAGGGCCGTACGGGAGGAGCCCCACGGCGATCCTCCCCCCGTCCAGGGGGGGGATGGGGATCAGGTTGAAGATCGCCAGCAGGACGTTCCACTTGATCGACGCCACGCACATCAGGGCCAGGGGGATCAGGACCATCTGGAAGGACCCCTCCGGCTGCGCCGCAAGGCCCCGGTAGAGCGCTTTCTGGATGGCGAAGGGGTCCACGATGCCGATGAGCCGGAAGAGAAGCCCCGATGCGGCAGCCAGCGCCAGGTTCACCACCACCCCGGCCGAGGCGACGTAGACGGGGTCGCGCTTCTGGTCCCGCAGGAGCCGGAAGTTCACGGGAACCGGCTTGGCCCACCCGAAGAGGAACGGGCTCCGGGTGAGGATGAGAAACGCGGGGAGGAGGATCGTCCCGATCGGATCGATGTGCGCCAGCGGGTTGAGCGTCACCCGGCCGAGCATCTTCGCGGTCGGGTCCCCTTTCTTGAGCGCCACGTACCCGTGCGCCGCCTCGTGGAACGTGATGGCGATCACCAGGGGAAGCGCCTCGACGGAGATCCGGTGCAGGAATGTCGCGATGTCGGGCAACAGGGAACCCCTCTCCTCGGAAAAGGTTTATTTTACCAGATCGGACCGCGCAACGGGGGGGCCGTCCGGATGCGGGGACCTTCAGTGCCGGGGGAAGTGGGTGAGGACGAACGACATCTCGTCCGCCTTCGTGCTCAGCTCCCCCGCGAACTTTCTCTCCAGAACCTCGTCCAGGACCTGCTTGTACAAGGGGCCCGGCGGATACCCCAGGTCCAGGAGGTCCTTCCCCGTGATCACCGGCCGCACGTACTTGAGCTGGGTGAAATACAGGGAAATATACCTTTTGATATCGTTGTGTTTGGCTTTTGCCATCAGGTAAAGGATGACCTCTGTCGGAAGCGGGTTCAGGCAGTCGTGGATGAACTTCCGGGAGACGACCCGGGCGGACAGAAGGCGGTATGTGGTCTCGGGTGCCTCGTCTTTGGCGATGCGCACCCATTCCCGCAGCCTCCGCCCCGCGCCCAGTCCGGCGACGAACTTCTTCGCCTCCCCGGGGTCCAGGGGATTCAGGAGCGCGAGGAACAGGACCGACCACCTCTCCACCTTCTCCTCCAGGAAGAGGAGGGAGAACCAGACGAGGATCTCGGAGGTCTCCTCCAGCAGGGCGATCTGTGCCTTGTCGAGGGTGATCTTCGGGTGGAGCGAGGGGCCGATGCCGAAGGAGGCGAGGCGCTTCAGGATCCCGACGGGCTCCTCTTCCTTGAGGATGAGCTCCAGCTCGCTGAAGAGCCTCGGCTTCGGCAGCCTCGCGATCAGTTCGAGCCGGACGGCGTTGCGGATGAGGTTCTGGGTGTGCCGGCCGATGGCGAAGCCGAACCGGCGCTCGAACCGCATGGCGCGGAGGATCCGGGACGGGTCCTCGACGAACGACAGGGAGTGGAGAATGCGCAGGACCCTCTCCTTGATGTCCCGTTGCGCCCCGAAGAAGTCGATGAGCTCCCCGAACACGCCGGGATTGAGCCGCACGGCCAGCGTGTTGATGGTGAAATCCCGGCGGTACAGATCGAGCTTCAGGCTGCTGTACTCCACGGTGGGCAGGGCCCCCGGCTCCCGGTAATACTCGACGCGCGTCGTGGCGACGTCGACCTTGTAGCCGTCCGGGAAGACGAGGACCGCCGTCCCGAACTTGTGGTGGGCCCGCACCCGGCACGGGTACTCGTGCGAGAAGGCCTCCGCGAAGGCGATCCCGTCCCCCTCGATCGCGATGTCGACGTCGAGGTTGTGGTTGCGCATCACGAGGTCCCGGACGAACCCGCCGATGACGTACGCCTTCATCCCGATCCGCTCGGCCACCTCCCCCGCGCCGACCAGCAGGCCGTACACCCGGTCCGGGAGGAGCTCCCCCATCAGGTTGTGGATGAGCTTCCGCCGGGCGAGCGCTCCTTCCGCGGGGATGTCCTCCTCGGGGCCCGGGTGGACCACGTCCCGCACGTCGTGGAGGAACCACAGGAACCCGGTCCGGGTGATGACGCCCGCCACCCGGCCGTCCGAGACGACGGGGAGAAGCCGCTGGTTCTTCCCGATGATGATCTCCTGGATCCGCTCGATCCCTTCTTGCGGCCCGACGGTCTCGAAGTCGGTGTTCATGTAGTCCTCGACGCTTTCGTTCCCGAGCCCGTGGAACAGGGCTTTTTCCACCACCTGCCGGGTGAGGATCCCGAGTGCCTCGCCGTCCTTGAGGACCGGAACGGCGTTGATGTTGTACCGCGTCAGGAGGTAATGGACGTCGGTCATCGTGTTCCCGACCGTGGCGTGCCGGACGGGAGAGGCCATGAGGTCGGCCGCGGTGCGGCGGGGGATGATCTTGCCGGCGAGGGTCGCGAGGATCTTCTCCCGGACCTGGAAGATCGTGGCGTCCTTGACCGTGGCCGACGCGGCGTAGTGATGCCCGCCGCCGCCGAACTCGCGCATCAGCGCCCCGGCGTCCACCTCGGGCTTGCGGCTCCTGGCGACCAGCACGATGCGGTCCCCCATCTGGCAGACGGCGAACAGGACGCTCACCCCCTCCATGTCGCGCAGCTTGTGGACGAGGATCGCCAGGTCCCCCACGTACTCCTCCCGGCGGGCCTCGGCGATGACCACCTCCACGCCGTGGACGGTGTACGCCTTCGACGCCTGGATCAGGTCGTACAGGAGCGCGATCTGCTCGGCGGTGAAATCCTTGGCGAGGATGTCCGACACCGCCTCCAGGCTGGCCCCGCACTCCTTGAGGTGCGCGGCGGCCAGGTAGTCGTCCACCGTCGTCGAGGGGAACGAGAGCGACCCCGTGTCCTCGTAGATCCCGAGCATCATCACCGTGGCCTCGTCCTGCGTGATCGGGATCCCCCGCTCTTTCAGGATCTGGACGAGGATCGTCGTCGTCGACCCGACCTTGCGAATCACCTCCAGGCTCCCGTGGATGTCGGCGTCCTCCTCCGGGTGGTGGTCGTAGACGTGGACGTCCACATCGGGCCTGCCGAGGAGATCCCGGAACGGGCCGATCCGCGAGGAGTTCCGGATATCGACGAGGATCAGGCGGGTCACCTTCGAGAAGTCGATCTCGCGGACTTTCTTCATTTCGAGCGCGTAGAGGGCCGACTGGAGGAGGAACCCCTTCACCGTCTCCTCCTTCGACCCCGGGAGCACCAGGACGGCGCCGGGGTAGAGCTTGCGGGCCGCCATCATGGAGGCGATGGTGTCGAAGTCCGCGTTGATGTGGGTGGTGATGACGTCCATCCGCCCTTCCGTCCGCCGGCCGTTACCGCCCTGACGACATCCGGACGATCTCGAAGGCCCGGGCGATCCCCAGCACCACCACCAGCAGCAGCACGATCCAGATGATGATTGCCGCCACGAACCGCACCATCATGTGCGTCCGGATGGACTCCTCGAGCTCCTTGCGCTCCTCCGGGGTCAACGCCGCCATTTCCAGCATGTACTTCCCCGTCCGGCCCTTCGGGGACTTTTTCAGCAGCAGATTCTCCCCCGCCAGTTTCCTCTTCATGCCGCTCCTCTACCCCCTGGGGTGGTGTTTCCTGTGGATCTCCCGGATCCGTTCCGTCGTCACGTGCGTGTAGATCTGGGTCGTCGAGATGTCGGCGTGGCCGAGCATGGTCTGCACCGCCCGCAGGTCCGCCCCGCCCGCGAGGAGGTGGCCGGCGAAGGAGTGGCGCAGCGTGTGCGGGGAGATCTTCTGGCGGATCCCCGCCGCCTTCGCCCACCGGCCGATCCGGTTCCAGAGCGTCTGCCGGGTGATCGGCCGGCCCAGCCGGGAAAGGAACAGGACGTTGGCGGCGGCGCTCCTCCCCTCCCGGTTCCGGAGGAAGGCCGGCTGCCAGAGCTCGAGATACTCCTTGAGGATGTCAAGCGAGGACGAGGCGACGGGGACGATCCGCTCTTTCCCCCTCTTGCCGAGGACCCGGACGAACCCGGCGTTCATGTCCACGTTCTCCTTCCGGAGGGAGACGATCTCGGAGGCGCGCAGGCCCGTGGCGTACAACAGTTCGAGCATGGCCCGGTCCCGCATCCCCTCGGCGGTGTTCCGGTCCGGCGCATCGAGCAGCCTGTCCACGTCCGTGAGCGTGAGGTACTGCGGCAGGTTGCGGCTCTTCCGGGGGCCTTTGACCTCTTCGACCGGGTTTGCGGGCAGGATCCCCTCCCGGGAGAGGAACCGGAAGAACGAGCGGACCGTCGAGACGATCCGGGACCTGGTCCCTGCGGCGAGCGGCTTCGGCGCCCCGCCCTGCCCGCCCCGCTTGCCGGTCTGCAGCGAGGAAAGGAACGCGAGGAAATGCGACCGGGAGAAGTCGGAGAGGCGTACGCCGGAGGCCTCCACGAAAGAGGCGAACCGGCGCATGTCGAACCCGTACGACTCGACGGTGTTGGGCGAGAGCCGCCGCTCGGTCCGCAGGTGCAGGAGGAAGGCATCCGCGAGGGCGTCGATGTCCACGTTCGCCTACCGTTTCCGGGGGGTCAGGGCGACCTCCCCCGGCGGGGGCGCCTCCGCGGCGCCGCCGGCACGGATTTCCCGGATGCTCGCCTCCATCGTGTCGAGATCGATCACGGCGCAGGTCGCCTTCCCGCCCAGGAATCCGCATGCCTCCCCCGGGTTGAGGATCAGTGCCCTCCCGATGCGCATCGTGAGCGGCCGGTGGGTGTGGCCGAAGAGGATCAGGTCGAACTTCCCCCCCTCGCCGATCTCCTCCTGGAGCTCGTCGAAGGAGTGGGCCATGAGGACCTTCCGCCCGCCGATCACGGGCCTGTAGGGCCCCCGCTGGAACGCGCCGCCGGAGACGGCCTGCAGTTCCTCCCGCTCGTAGTCGTTGTTCCCGTACACGCCGACCAGGGGGATTCCGCACCCCCGGAACGCGGCGATCGTATCGGGACGGCAGACGTCCCCCAGGTGCAGCACCACCGCGACCCCCTCCCCCCGGAAGAGGGCGAGGGCGTCCTCGACGGCGTTCCTCTGGTCGTGCGAGTCGGACAGGATTCCCGCCTTCATCCGGCCGGCCCCTCTCCGCTGCCGATCGCCTCGAGAAGCCCCTTGCGGATCTCCTCGAGCCGCTCCGGACGGACGATCTTCTTTCCGTCCTCGTCCATCAGATAGAATACGTCGGCCACCTGGTCCGCCTTCGTGGAGATCTTCGACAGGGCGATTTCGATCTTCATGGCGGCGAGCGTGCGGGTGATGTCGTAGAGGAGGCCGATGCGGTCGTAGGTGAAGATGTCGACCACGGTGTACCGGGAGGAGACCTCGTTGTCGAAGACCACGCGGGTCGGGCGGAACCTGGTCACCTTCTCCCGCACGTACCGCGCAGCCTGCCGCTCCGCGAACAGCGTCTCGACATCGGTCTCCCTGCGCAGGACCGCGACCAGGTCCTCCACCAGCCGGTGCTTCTTCGGAAGCCCCTGCAGGCTCTTCCCCATGTAGGTCACGTAGAAGGTGTCCAGCGCCACGCCATCGCCGGAGGTGGCGATCGTGGCGTTCAGGATGTTGATCCCGTTGGCGGACAGGGTGCCGGCGATCTTGGAGAAGAGGCCGTGCTCGTCCGGGCAGACGACGATCAGTTCCGAGGTGCCCATCGGGGGGGAATCGAACACCTCGATCCGGGGGGTGGCGCCGTCGTACGAGGACAGGATGCGCAGGTGATCGGCGAACCGCTCGTCGGGCGTCCCCAGGAAATACCGGTCGTCGAACCGGGAGAGGTATTCCTCGACGGCCCCGGGCGGGACGGCGGAAAGGATCTCGCGGACCTTCTCGCGACGCTGCCTCGGCCGCTCCGTGAACGGGCGCTTGAGCTTTCCCGTCTCGAGGACGTTCCTGCCCTTCTCGTAGAGCTCGCGCAGGAGCATCGCCTTCCACTGGTTCCACACGTCCGGCCCGACCGCGCGCAGGTCCGCGTAGGTGAGGAGGTAGAGCATGTCGAGCCGGGCCGTGGTCTTCACCGTATCGCAGAAGTGGATGATCATCTCGATGTCGTGCATGTCCCTTCTCTGCGACACGTGCGCCATCAGGAGGTGGTGCTCCACGAGGAAGACGAGGTCGGCGGTCTCGTCCCGGGAAAGGCCCATCCGCTCCCCGATGCGGGCGACGATCTCCGCGCCGATGCGGGAATGGCCGTGCCCCTTCCCCTTCCCGATATCGTGGCACAGGACCGCGAGCGCAAGGAGGTCCTTCCGGGGGATCGACCGGTAGATGGCGAGAAAGTCCTCCTCTTCGGACGTCCGTCCCGTTTTCCCCTCGAGGCCGGGGAGGATGGTCGCCGCCAGGATCAGGTGGATGTCGACGGTGTAGACGTGGTAGATGTCCCGCTGCACGCGGAAGGACAGCGGCGCGAACTCGGGGATGTACCTCCCCAGGAACCGGCACTCGTGCATGAAAAGCAGGGTTTCGTGCAGGTGGTGGGGGTCCGACAGGATCGCGAGGAACAGCTCCGCCGCCCGCGGGTTCCGGGGAAATTCCGGCCCCAGGTCCGCCAGGGAACGCTGGATGCTCTTCTTGGCCTGCGCCGTGGGCACGGAGCGGGTTTTCTGCATCACCCGGAAGAACTCGAGAATCCGCAGCGGCTCCTTCTGGAACGAGACCCCGGCCAGGGGGCTGAGCTTCCCCTTGTAGAGGACCGCGACCCCGTCGATCTTCTTCTTCCGGAGTGAGTACAGGGGCTTCCGGAACCCCTCCGCGATGCGGCGGTCGACCTGCTCCAGGAGCTCCTCGGCCAGATGGACGGCGACGGAGGCGTTCATGTAGTAGGTCCGCATGAACCGTTCCACCGCAAGGTCCCTCCCCCGGTCGCGGTAGCCGAAGACCGCGGCCATCGGGTCCTGGACCTCGAAGCTGAGGACGTCGGTCTTCTTCCCCGTGAGGATGTGCAGCTCGCTGCGGACCCGCAGGAGGTAGTCCTGGGCATGCTCGACCGCCCGGAGCGTATTCTCCCCGATCACGCCCTTGTTGCGCAGTTCCACCAGGGTTTTGCACTTGTACTTGACCCGGGCAACCCACACGGCGGAGTGGAGGTCCCGCAGGCCCCCCTTCCCCTCCTTGACGTTGGGCTCCAGCACGTACACCGTCTCCCCGTACTTGGCGTGCCGGTTCCGGATCTCCGCCAGCTTCTTCTCGATGAACCGGTCGGCGTCGGCGAAGAAGAGGAACTTCTCGATCTGGTCGGCCGATTCCCGGAAGAACGGCGCGTCCCCCGCGACGAGCCGGAAATCCATGAGCGCCGTGCGGATCGAGTCGTCCGCCGCCGCCATCCGGAACGTCTCGTTGAGGTTGCGGACGCTGTGTCCAACGTCCAGCCCGAGGTCCCAGAGGGGGTACAGGATCCGCTCGGTCATCGCCTCCACGTACGGGTCCACCTTGTACGCATGGAGAAAGAGCAGGTCGATGTCCGATTTCGGGCAAAGCTCCCGCCGCCCGTAGCCGCCGACGGAGATGACCGCCATCCGGTATTTCAGCTCGGGCGCGGTGGACAGGAAGCGTTCCCTGGCGCGGTCGTGCAGGGCGCGCAGCACGTTGTCCATCGCGTCCGCCTGCTTCCGGCATGCGTCGTTGCCGCCGGCCGGGCCGGAACGCAGCTCTTCGCGCACCGCGGTGTGGGTGTCGGACAGGTACGATTTCAGGTAGTCGAGGAAGTCATGCTCGGACAGTCCCGGCCGCAGGGTCTCCGCGCGAAAGAGGGGGACGGACACGGGGCCCCTCACATGCCTGCGCGGGCCAGCGCGCCGTTTTCCCCATAGTACCGGATGGCCTCCACCACGCTGTCGGCGATCGTCTCCAGGTATTCTTGGCTGCGCAACCGGCTCTCTTCGCTCCGGTTGCTGATGAAGGAGGTCTCCACGAGGACGGCCGTCATCCGGGCCCCCACAAGGACGTAGAACGGGGCCTGCTTCAGCCCCAGGTCGTGCACGGGGCCGTGCCGGCTGCTGATGTTCCGGACGATGGCGTCGTTGACGGTCTTGGCGAGCTTGAGCGACTCCTTTTTCCTTCCGTAGGTGGACAGGTCGTCGATGATGAATTTGACTTCCGAGAGTTTCTGGACCGTGACCCCGTTCTCGCGGGCGGCCAGCTCCAGCGCTTCCCGGTCGCTGGCGCGGCTCAGGACGTAGGTGGAGATCCCCCGGGCCTTCCGGTCCCTGCTCGCGTTGATGTGGAGGGACACGAAGATGTCCGCACCCGCCTTGTTGGCAATCGCGGTCCGCTCCTCGAGCGGAATGAAGACGTCCGTGTCCCTCGTCATGCCCACCTCGAAGTCGGGGAACCGGGACAGCTTCTCCCGGACCATCCGCCCGATCGTCAGCACGACGTCCTTTTCCTTCAACCCCGTGGGGCCGGTCGCCCCCGGGTCCTTCCCGCCGTGGCCGGGGTCGAGCATGACGACGATCTTCCCGGAAGGTTCGGGGATCGGGGAGCCCTGTCCGGTCCCCGGCGATCCGCCGTCGATGTCCACGATGATCCGGGAAGGGTCGGAGAGGTCGAAGACGCGGTACCCGCTCTCCCTTTCGAGGTCGATGACGACGCGCACCACGCCGGCCCGGAACCGGCCGGCCCGGACGCGGGTGAGAAGCCCGTTGTGGACCTCCCGCGGGTGCCGGACGATCTCATCCCGGAGGTCCGCGCCCTGGATGTCGATGAAGATCCGGGGAGGCAGGTTCCGAACGGGGTCGGCTCCCAGGAAGTTCGCCTCGTACCTCGCCTCGCCCTCGAGGTCGATGACGACGCGGGTGTACTCCCGGCTCGTCCAGTGGCGGATCTCGGACACCAGGGCGAGACGGGCGGGAGACGGCGACACGTGGGGCGGGAACAGAAGGGTCGCGGCGACGATGGCCGCGACAAGATGGCGGGTGAGGGAACTCACCGGTTTCCCTTTGACAACCTCTCTTTCCACGCCGCAAGGTGCAGAAGCGCGTCCAGGGGCGACAGCCGCTCGACGTCCGCCTTCCGGATCTCCTCGAGCACGGCGTCGTCGTCGGTGGAGACGCGGCGCCCGCCGAACAGCTCCATCTGGCTCGTATCCGCGCTCCCCGCGGCGCCCGGCCCGGCGATGCTGGGCAGCCCGTATTCATTATACTCGGCGGATTCGAGGTTTTTCAAAATATCTCGGGCCCGCGCGATCACGGGGTCGGGCAGCCCCGCCAGCCGGGCCACCTGGATCCCGTAGGACTTGCTCGCGCTCCCCTCGTCGATGCGGCGCAGGAAGATGATCTCCCCCTGCCACTCCCGCACGGACACGTGGAAGTTCCGCGCCCGGGGCGAGGTCCTCGCGATGTCGGTCAGCTCGTGGAAGTGCGTGGCGAAGAGCACCTTCGGACGGGACGGGGACTCGTGGAGAAACTCCGCAACCGCCCAGGCGATGCTCAGGCCGTCGAAGGTGCTCGTTCCCCTTCCCACCTCGTCGAGCACGACGAGCGTCGCCGGGGTGAGTCCCGAAAGGATCCGGGAGGTCTCCCGCATCTCGACCATGAACGTGCTCTCGCCCCGGGAGATGTCGTCGGACGCCCCGATCCGGGTGAAGATCCGGTCGACCGCGCCGATCTCCGCCCGCTCCGCGGGGACGAACGACCCGGCCTGGGCGAGCAGGACGATGAGCGCCACCTGCCGGATGTAGGTGGACTTCCCGGCCATGTTGGGCCCCGTGATCAGGGCGATCTGGATCTCCCGGGGGTCGAGCCGGCAGTCATTGGGGACGAAGGCGTGGCGGCCGAGGATCCTCTCGACCACGGGGTGCCTGCCGTTCTCGATGACGATGTCCCGCCCCGGGTTCACGATCGGCCGGCAGTAGCCGCCCGCCGTGGCCAGCTCGGCAAACGACAGGAGGACGTCGATTTCCGCGACCGCCTCCGCGGCCCGGGTGATGCCCGGCAGATGTCCTTTCAGCGCCTCCCGCAGCGCCAGGAAGAGCTCCTCCTCCCGGGCGTGGAGCTCCTCCTCCGCCCGCAGCACCTTCGCCTCGAACTCCTTGAGCTCGGGGGTGATGAACCGTTCCGCGTTCACCAGGGTCTGCTTCCGGATGTAGTCGTCCGGCACCCGGTCGAGGTTCGAGCGCGACACCTCGAGGTAATACCCGAACACGCGGTTGTACCGGACCTTCAGGTTCGCGATCCCGGTCCGCTGCCGCTCCCGCGCCTCCATCTCGGCGAGCATCCCCTTCCCGTGGGTGAGCAGGTGCGTGAGTTCGTCCACGCGGGGGTCGTACCCCGGGCGGATGACCCCTCCGTCCTTCATTCCCGCGGGCGCCTGCTCGTTCAGGGCCGAGGAGATCATCCCGACGGCCTCCCCGTGGTCCCCCAGCCGGTCCCGCGCGCCGCGAAGGAGCGGCGAATCCGCCGTCGCCAGGAGCTCCCGGACGCCGGGGAGGAGATCCAGAGCGGAGGCCAGGGCGACGACGTCGCGGGGACCCGACCGGTCCTGGGCGAGGCGGGTCGCCAGCCGGGAGAGGTCGGGCATCGCGGAGAGAGAGACCCCCGTCTCCTTGCGGTCCGCGGGGCGCTCCACGAGCTCCGCCACCGCCTTGTGCCGCTCCCCGATTCCCGTCACGTCGACCAGCGGGGCGGAAATCCAGGCGCGGAGCAGCCTGGCCCCCATCGGCGTCCGGGTCCGGTCCACGGCCCAGAGGAGGCTCCCCTTTCGCTCCCCGGACATCGTCGAGAAGACCTCGAGCGTCCGGACGGCGGTCTCGTCCATCGCCAGGTACTGCTGCCCCTTCCTCTCGGAGATCCGCGAAATCTCCGCAAGCGCCGCGGGCTGGTGAAGATGCAGGTAGTACAGGGCGGCGCGGACCGAGCCGTGGGCCGGATGATCCCGCCCCGGCACGCCGTTCACCCCTTCCGGGAGGGGGAAGCCGCCGACCGCGGCGGGGGACAGCGACGTGGCGAGCTTCCCCTCCACGATCCGCGCGAGCCTCCCTTTCGTCCCGCCGGCCTCGTCGGGAAGGGGCAGCCCCTCCCCCTCCAGGAAGACGAACTCGGCGGGCGACAGAAGGTAGAGGGCGTCGGCCAGGGCTTCCCCCGAGCCGCACGCCTCGTAGAAGAACTCCCCCGTCGTGGCGTCGAGCGCGGCGTAGGCGAACGGAGGCCGGAACCGCACGGACGCAAGAAAGTTGTTCCCCCGGGCGTCGAGGCATTCCTCCTGGAAGACCAGCCCCGGGGTGACGACCTCGGTCACCTCCCGGTGGAACAGCCCCCGTCCCCCCGGCTCCTCCCGCTGCTCGCAGATCGCCACCTTGCACCCCTGCTGGATCAGCTTCGAGAGATAGGCGTTCCGGGCGTGGTAGGGAATCCCGCACATCGGGATGTTCGCCTCCTTGTCGCGGGAGGTCAGCGCGATGTCGAGGAGGCGGGATGCCCGGAGGGCGTCCTCGAAGAACATCTCGTAGAAATCGCCCATGCGGAAGAAGAGGATGCAGTCCCGGTACCGGGACTTGATCTCCACGTACTGCCGCATCGCGGGGGTGAGCTGGGTCGACATGATCCTTCCGGAAACCCGAGTGGCGTTACGGTGCAAGCGTTCCGAACCGTGCCGACAGCCGGCCGTGCGTCTGCGCGAGGGACTCGGGGAGGACCCGGGTCGACACGACGGACGTCATGAAGTTGGTGTCCCCGTCCCAGCGGGGAACGAGGTGGATGTGCAGGTGGTCGACGACCCCCGCCCCGGCGACCTTCCCGAGGTTCATCCCCACGTTGAAGCCCTCCGGAGAGTACTCCTCCTCCAGAACCTTCGTCCCGAGCGCGAGCAGGGAGACAAGCTCCGCCCGCTCCTCCCCCGACAGGAGAGCCAGGCCGGCGACGTGGCGCCGGGGGGCGAAAAGGACGTGCCCGTTATTGTAGGGGTAGCGGTTGCAGATCGCGAGCGTGTTCGGGTAGATCCCCAGGACCAGACGCTCGGGGTCTCCCCGGTCTTCCTCCCCGATGCAGAAGATGCACCGTGCCCCGCCCGCACCGCCCCCCCGGATATACTCCATCCGCCAGGGAGAGAACATCCGTTCCATGGGGAAGGTTCAGCGGTTGACCAGTTCCCGCAGTTCCTTGCCGACCTTGAAGAAGGGGATCCTCTTTTCCGGAATGGAGACTTTCTCCCCGGTCTTGGGGTTGCGGCCCTCCTTCGCCCGGCGGACCCGGACGGTGAAACTGCCGAATCCCCGGATCTCGATCTTCTCCCCCCGGTGCAGGGCGGCCCTCATGTTCTGGAAGACCGTGTCCACGATGACCTCGCACTCTTTCTTGGTCAGGGTGGAGATTTTTTCCGAAAGGGTTTGCACGAGATCACTTTTCGTCATTCTCGATCTCCTCCATGTATGTTATTGGGCCAGATAGTCGAGCCGGAGCTGCGAGTGGGACAACTTCTCATCGATTATACTTTTCGCCTCATCCGTTAGCAATTCGAGAATGGAAAACTTTTTTTTCGGCGGGGTTACGACGCGGGGCTCCCCCTCGATCTTCGCCATCTTTCCCGCCTCGGCCACGGCGTCCTCCAGGTTGCCGAGCACGTCGACAAGGCCCAGCTCCTTCGCCTGCTCGCCGGAGAAGATGCGCCCGTCCGCGATCGCCTGCACCTCCGCCCGCTCCAGGCCGCGGCCCTCCGCCACGGCGTTGACGAACTGGGAGTGGACGTTGTCGATGACGCTCTGGAGGAGTGCCCTCTCCCGCGGGTTCATCTCCCGGACCGGGGAGCCGATGTCCTTGAAATCCCCGCTTTTGACGACGAATCCCTTCACCCCGATCTTCTCGATGAGCTCCTTCACGTTCACGAACTGCATGACGACCCCGATCGACCCGGTGATCGTCCCGGGGTTGGCGTAGATCTTGTCGGCGGCGCAGGCGATGTAATACCCCCCCGAGGCGGCCAGCGATCCCATGGACGCCACGATCACCTTCTTCCCGCGGATCTTCCGGATCTCCTCGTGGATCTCCTGGGAGGGCCCCACGCCCCCGCCCGGCGTGTTGAGCCGCACCACGATCGCCTTCACCGAGTCATCTTTCGCAAACCTCTTCAGCTGCTCGATGGGATCCTCGGAGTCGGCGATCACCCCGGTGATCGGGAGCACGGCGACCTTCTCGCCCCGGGCGAAGGAGAACCAGTCCATCCTCGACACGCCCCAGAGCAGGACGAAGAACCCCGCCAGGACGAGGACCATGATCAGGCATCCGCGAAAGAGGGAGCGACGGCGCGGCGGCGGGTTGTAGGAGAACCTCTCGGCGCTCACGGGCCCCACGGGATCATTCCCCGTTCATGTTCAGCTTGGCCCGCAGAGCCTCTCCGAAAGCGGTCGTCGTCTCCTGCGGCGGGTCGGAAGGAGAAGACAGGTACGATTCCATGTCCTTGCGCTCCGCCCCGTCCTGAAACGCCCGGATGCTGAGCGAAATCTTCTTGCTGCCCCGGTCGACGGAAAGCACGACGGCCCCCACCTCGCCCCCCTCCTTGAACAGGGTGGCCGGGGAGTCGACCTTCTCGCGGGAAAGCTCGGAAATGTGCACGAGACCCTCCACGCCGTCGGCGACCTCCACGAAGACGCCGAAGTCGGCCACCCGGGTGATCCGGCCGGTTACGTGGTCGCCCTTTTTGAACCGGCTCTCGACCCCGCTCCAGGGGTCCGGGGACAGGTGCTTGACCCCGAGCGAGAACTTGTGCAACTCCGGATCGATCTTGAGGACTTTCGCCTGGATCCGGTCGCCTTTCTTGAGAACTTCGCCGGGATGCTTGATCCGCTGGTTCCAGGTGAGGTCGGAGATGTGAACCAGACCGTCGATCTCGTCGCCGATGTCGACGAATGCGCCGAAGTCGGTGACGTTCTTCACCACTCCCTCGACCACCGAGCCCTCCGGGTGCGTCGCCCGGAGCTGATCCCAGGGGTTGGCAAGGAGCTGCTTGTACCCGAGGGAGATCTTCTTGTTCTCCTTCTCGAGCTTGAGGACGACGACGTCGACGGTGTCGCCGGGCTTCATCACCTCGGAAGGGTCCTTGAGACGCTTGCTCCAGGACATCTCGGAGATGTGGAGGAGCCCCTCCACGCCCTCCTCGAGCTCGATGAAGGCGCCGTACCGGGTGATGTTCGTGACGCGCCCCGAGAGTTTGGCCCCCACCGTGTACCGCTTTTCGATATCGATCCAGGGGTCCTGCCGCATCTGCTTCAGGCCCAGGGAGATGCGCCCCTTCTCCCGGTCGAACCGGATGACCTTCACGCGCATCGTGTCCCCGACCTTGCAGAGATGGGAGGGGTGGGTGACCTTGCCGTAGCCCATGTCGGTGACGTGCATCAGACCGTCGAGCCCGCCCAGGTCCATGAAGACGCCGTAGTCCGTGATATTCTTCACCTTCGCCACGACTTCGTCGCCTTCCCGGATACTGTCGAGCAGCGTTTTCCTCTTGACCTCCCTCTCCTCTTCGAGGGAGGCACGACGCGAGACGACAACGTTGGTCTTCTTGCGGGAAAGCTTCAATACCTTGAATCTGCCCTCGAGGCCGATCACGCCATCGGTGTCCCGAACCGGCCGGATGTCCACCTGGCTCCCCGGCAGGAAGGCCTTCACCCCGCCGATGTCGACCGTGAACCCCCCCTTTACCTTCGCCACGATCGTACCCTGGACGGTGGTCCCCTCCTCGTGGGCCTTCTGCAGGTCGTCCCAGATCCGCACCCGCAGGACCTTCTCCCGCGACAGGAGGACGAATCCCTGGGAGGAGTCGTACCGCTCGACCATCACGTCGATCGGGTCCCCGGCGGACAGGTTCTGCCTCTCTTCCTCGGTCAGATCGGCGAGCGGGAGCATCCCCTCGGACTTCCGGTTGATGTTGACCGCGACATACTCCTTGAGGACCTTGATCACCTCCCCGTGGATGATCTCGCCCTCCTCGGGGTTCTCGATGCTCTCGGCGAACATCTTTTCGAAGTTGTCTTCGGCCCTTGCGTCTTCTCCCTTTTCCCCGGTCTCTTCTCCGGTCTGCCCCTCCGGAAGATCCTGGTTTGCGGGTTTGTCGTCCATCAATTCACTCCTCTGGGTATGTTCTGCTCCTATATCATACTCCGTAAAAGATGCAACCCTTTAGCAGAAAAACGGGGCTTTCTCATTTGTAATACGCCACGCCGACCTCTTCGCCCCGCCACGTCTCCCGGATCTTCGCCACCAGGCCGTCGATGATCCACTGGGGCGTCGATGCCCCCGCGGTCACCCCGATGCACCCTGCCCCCGCAATCAGGTCAACGGGAAGCTCGTCGGCCGTCTCGATATGGTACGTCAGGGGGTTGATCTCCTTGCAGATCTCCGCGAGCCGCCTCGTGTTGGCACTGTTGTACCCCCCGAGGACGATCATGACGTCCGCTTTCCCGGCTACCGCCGTGGACTCCTTCTGCCTTAGAATCGTGGCGTTGCAGATCGTGTTGAAGACGCGCACCTCGGAAAATTTCCGGAGCGCCGCGCCGACGAACTGCATCAGGTTCTCGAACGACTGGGTGGTCTGGGCGACGATTCCCGCCTTCCGCACCCCGGTCGCCCGCCGGATCTCCTGCAGCGAGGTCAGAATGGGAACCCCGGGCTCGATGTAGCTGACAATGCTTTTTACTTCCGGGTGGTTGGCGTCGCCCACCACGATCACGGCGTACCCTTCGACGCTCAAAAACCTCGCGTGCTCCTGGGCCTTGTTCACGAAGGGGCACGTCGCGTCGACGATGCGCACCCCCTTCGCGACAAGGGACTCGTGGTCGGTCCGCGTGATGCCATGGGACCGGACGATGACCTTTCCGCACGGGACCTCGTCCACCGACTGGACGACGGTCACTCCCCTCTTCCCGAGCTCCTCCACGGTCTGGGGGTTGTGGATCAGAGGCCCGAGGGAGAAGATCGGGGCCTCCCCGGAGGCAGGGGATCCCCCCCCTTCGGCCGTTTCGTTGGCGAGGGCGATCGCCCTCTTTACGCCGAAGCAGAACCCCGCGCTGCGGGCCATGAGGATGCGCCTCACGGTTTCCCTCCGCCGCCGGTCCCTCCGACCGTTTCCGGCATGCCGCGCAGCATCTCCTCGACCACCTCATCCACCGTCAGGGTCGTCGAGTCGATGACGACCGCCCCTTCGGCGATCCGGAGCGGGGAATGCTCCCTCGTGCTGTCCTGGATGTCCCGCCGGAGAACTTCCTTGAGGACCTCCTCATACGTCTTTCCTTCCCCCGCCCCCCACTCGCGGTACCGACGCAGGGCCCTGACCGCCGCGTGGGCATCGAGGAAGAACTTCGCATCGGCGTCCGGAAAGACCACCGTCCCCGTGTCGCGCCCCTCGAGAACGACCCCGCCTCCTTCGCCCATCTTTTGCTGGAGGGCCACCATGGCCTCCCGCACCGGGGGGTGGGCCGAGACCTCCGACGCCCCCATGCTGATCCCGGGGGTCCGGATCGCGTCGCTGACGTCCTTCCCGGAGAGGATGACCCGGATCTCCTCCCCTTCCCCCCGGAACCCGATCGCAAGCCCGGCGCACATCCGGCCGAGCCGCTCCCCGTCGGACCACGGGATCCCGGCCCATTGGGCCGCGAGGGCGCAGGCACGGTACATTGCCCCCGTGTCCAGCCGGGTGAGGCGGGCCCTCTGCGCCAGACGTTTCGAGACCGTCGTCTTCCCCGACCCGGAGGGGCCGTCGATCGCCACGATCGGCCTCTCCCTCACCGGGCGACCTCGCGCAGCGCTTCGGGGAACCCGGGGAACGACGTGGCGATGCACGCAGTGTCGGACACCTTCACCGGCACGCCCGCCGCCGCGGAGAGGACCATCAGCGACATGGCGATCCGGTGGTCCCCGTAGCTTTCGACTTCCGTGCCCGGGGTGATCCGGGCCGGTCCGTGCACCCACAGACCGTCGGGATACTCGCCGCACGACACGCCGAGCGCGGAAAGCTCCCTGACCATCGCGCCGATCCGGTCGGATTCCTTGACGCGAAGCTCGGTCGCCCCCCGGATCTCCGTGCGCCCCTCCGCCATGGATGCGGCCACGCAGAGAGCCGGGATCTCGTCGATGAGGGAGGGAACCTCCTCGGGGGGAACCTCCGCCGCACCGAGTCCGCGCCCGTGGACCACGATGTCGGCCACCGGCTCTCCCCCCTCCTCCCGGGGGGAGGCAAAGCGCACATCCGCGCCCATTCTCCGCAGCACGGAAACCAGCCCGGTCCTTCCCGGGTTGACCCCGACCGAGGGGATGTGGAGGGTCGATCCGGGGACACAGGCGGCCAGGACCAGGAAGAACGAGGCCGACGAGATGTCGCCCGGGACGGTCAACGAAAGAGGGCGGAGACGCTCCGCGGGGTGGACGGTGACCTCATTCCCCTCCCGCACGACCCGGGCCCCCATCGACAGGAGCATCCTCTCGGTGTGGTCCCTGGAAGGGAGCGGCTCGGCCACGGTCACGGGGGAATCGGCGTAGAGGCCGGCCAGGAGGATCGACGATTTCACCTGGGCGGACGCCACGGGCATCTCGTACCGGATCCCCCGCAGGTCCCCCCCCCGGATGCACAGGGGCGGGAGGGTGTTTTCCCTCCGGCCGGTGATCACCGCGCCCATCCGGGTGAGCGGGTTCACGATGCGCCCCATCGGCCGGCGGCGGAGATACGGGTCGCCGGTCACGATGGAGAGAAACGGCTGGGCGGCGAGAATCCCGGCCCCGATCCGGATGGAAGTCCCGGAGTTTCCCGCGTCGATGACGTCCTGGGGCTCCACGAACGCCCGCATCCCGCCTCCCCGGACGAGGATCTCCGTGGGCGAACGTTCCTGCAGGTCGACTCCCAGCGCGATCATCATCCCCACCGTCCGAAGGGTGTCCTCCGCGGGGAGGAACCCGCGGATCCGGCTTTGCCCCTCGGCCATCGAGGCCAGCATGACGGCCCGGTGGCTGATCGACTTGTCTCCGGGGACGGTGACGGTTCCGGATACCTTTGTCGTCCTTCCCATGCTACAGACGGTCCCTCGTCCGCTTCGACCGGCGGAAGTAGGCCAGAAGCCCCTGTCCGTCCCCCCGCCGGATGAGTCGCTCGAGCTGCGCGAAGTTCTTCCGGTAGTGCGCGGTCGCCCGGAGGACTTCGGCCCGGTTCTGGAGGACGATCTCCTTCCACATCTCCGGGTTGCTCGAGGCGATCCTCGTGAAGTCCCGGAACCCGCCCGCGGAGTAGCCGAGAGGGACCCGGGAGTCGAGGGTCGCAACCGAATGGACCAGGGCGTAGGCCACGACGTGGGGGAGGTGGGAGACGTAGGCGAACACGTGGTCGTGCGTCTCCGGGTCCATCCGCAGGGGCCGGGCGCCCGTCCTCCTCCACATCGCCTCGACGCGGCGCAGGGCCGGCTCGCTGTTCCCTCCCGCCGGGGTGACGATCGACGTCTTCCCGCGGAACAGGGACGGTCCGGCTGCGGCGTATCCCGAGTTTTCCGTTCCCGCGATCGGGTGGCCGCCGACGAACTCCGCGCCGCTGGCCATGCTCTCCTGCCCCGCTTTCACGATCTCCGTCTTGACGCTTCCCACGTCCGTCAGCACCGACCCCGGCCGCATCCTCTTCCCGATGCGCCGGATGAGCCCGATCGAGCGGATCACCGGGACGCAGACCACGACGATGTCGCACGCCGCGATCTCGGCCACGGTGCAGGCCCGGGCAATGGCACCGGCCGCAAGCGCCAGCCGCACGGATTCCCCGCTCCGGTCGCACCCCCAGACCTCGGGTCCGCCCCTCTTTCCCCGGAGCGAAAGGGCGAGGGACCCCCCGATGAGGCCCAGCCCCACGATGCCGAGACGCTTCGCGATCACGCGTTCCCCAGCTTCTTCCCCATGGCGACCGCGATCCCCTTGAGCCGCCCCACCATTTCCCGGAACGCCTCGGGCCGGAGGGACTGCGGCCCGTCCGACAGGGCCGTTTCGGGGTCGTGGTGGACCTCCACCATGACGCCGTCCGCACCCGCGGCGATGGCCGCGGCGGCGAGAGGCTCGACCAGGCTCATCTTCCCGGTGGCGTGGCTGGGGTCGGCGATCACCGGGAGATGGGAGAGGCTCTTCAGGACGGGAATCGCCGAGACGTCGAAGGTGTTCCGGGTAGCCGTCTCGAAGGTTCGCACCCCGCGCTCGCAGAGGATGATCTGCCGGTTCCCCTCCGATGCGATATACTCGGCCGACATCAGCCACTCCATGATGGTCGCGCTCATCCCCCGCTTGAGGATGACGGGCTTGTCGAGACGGCCGACCTCGGTGAGGAGCCGGAAGTTCTGCATGTTCCGCGCCCCGATCTGGATCACGTCGGCATACCGTCCCACGAGGTCGATGTCGCGCGGGTCCATGAGCTCGGTGGCCACCGGAAGGCCCGTCGCCTCCCGCGCCTCGGCGAGGCACCGGAGCCCCTCCTCCCCCAGCCCCTGGAACGCGTACGGGGAGGTGCGCGGCTTGAAGGCGCCCCCGCGAAGGAACGACGCCCCGGACGAGGCGACCTTCTCCCCGATCCCGAGCATCATCTCCCGCCCCTCGACCGAGCACGGCCCCGCGAAGAGCGCCACCGTCCCGCCGCCGATCCGCTGCCCCCGCACCGTGACGACGGTGTCCTCCTTCTGGAAGTCCCGGCTGACGATCTTGTAGGGCTTGAGGATGCGGAGGACCTTCTCGACGCACTCCATCCCCTCGAACGCCTCGGGCTGCATCTTCCGCTCGTCCCCGATGGCGCCGATGATCGTCCGCTCCACGCCCCGGGAGACGTGCGCCGTGAGCCCGTACGACTTGATCTTCTCCTCGACCTGGGCGATCTCCCGGCCGGCAGTGCCCGCCTTCAGCACGATGATCATGATCCGATCCTTCCTTTCCTGACGCGTGCCCGCTTGATCGCCGTTTCCGCCTTCCTGCGTGGTCAGATCGCCCGGGGGTAGGAGCCGAGGATTTTGAGGAACTGGGCCCGCATCCGGAGCTCGTCCAGGGCATGCGCCACCGGATCGTCCGTGAGGTGCCCCTCCATGTCGAGGAAGAAGAGATACTCCCACGCCTTCTTCTTCACGGGGCGGGATTCGATCTTCGTGAGATTGATCCGGTGGCGGGAGAACGGCTCCAGCATCAGATAGAGCGCCCCCACCTCGTCCCGCGCGGAGAACAGGACGGAGGTCTTGTCGCTCCCCGTGCGCTCCGGGGCGATCTTGCCGACGATGATGAAGCGGGTGAAGTTGTTCGTGTTGTCCTGGATCCTTTTCCGGATGCTCTTCAGGCCGTAGATCTTGGCGGCCGCCTCCCCTGCGATCGCCGCCGACGACGGGTCATCGACCGCCAGCTCCGCGGCGCGGGCGGTGCTCTCGACGTCGAAGACCGCGGCGCCGCGCAGGTTCCGCTCGAGCCACGTGCGGCACTGGGCGATGGCGTGGGGGTGGGAGTAGACCTTCTTCACGTGCTCGATGTCGCCGGTGACCGAGAGGAGGTCGTGGGCCACCTCGATGAGGATCTCCCCGCTGATGAGAAGGTTGTGGTCGATGAACATGTCGAGCGTGTTGCTGACGATCCCCTCGCTCGAATTCTCGATCGGCACGACGCCGAAGTCCGCGTTCCCGCGCTCCACCGCGTCGAACACATCGGAGACGTTGATCTGCGAGACGTATTCGGCGCTCTCCCCGAAGTGCTTCAGGCACGCCATGTGGGTGAACGTCGCCCGGGGGCCCAGGAAGGCGACGCTCAACGGCTTCTCGAGGGCGAGGGAGGCCGAGATGATCTCCCGGTAGATCGACCGGAGCGCCTCGTTGGGGAAGGGGCCGGGGTTTTTCCCGGAGATCCTGCGCAGGATCTCGACCTCGCGCTCCGGGACATAGAACCGGAGGTTCTGGTCCGTCTTGATCTTTCCCACCTCGATCACCGCCTGCGCACGCCGGTTGAGGAGGGCGAGGATCTGGTCGTCCAGCGCGTCGATCTCCTCGCGAAGCTCCTTCATACGGTCCCGCTCCACTTATCCCCCACCCGCCTTTCGCTTGATCCGGCCGATCTCCCGGAACTTCGCGTACCGGCGGTCGAGAAGCTGCCGGATGGGCAGGGACCGGACCGACGCGAGCGCCTCCAGCAGCGCCGCCCGCACCAGGTCGGCGGCGGCCTTGTGGTCCCTGTGCGCCCCTCCCTCCGGCTCCGGGATGATCCGGTCCACGACGCCGAACTTCTTCAGGTCGGGCGCGGTGATCTTCATCATCTCGGCGGCGGTTTCCGCCTGCGCCGTGTCCCTCCAGAGGATGGAGGCGCACCCCTCGGGGGAGATGACCGAGTAGATCGCGTAGGTCATCATGAGGATCTCGTCCCCGATCCCCATCGCCAGGGCCCCGCCGCTTCCCCCCTCGCCGATCACGATGACCACGATCGGGGTCTCGAGTCTCGCCATCTCGAGCAGGTTCCGGGCGATCGCCTCCGACTGTCCGCGCTCCTCGGCGCCGATCCCCGGGAAGGCCCCCGGCGTGTCGATGATCGTGATCACGGGGATGCGGAACTTCTCGGCGAGCTTCATGATCCGGAGCGCCTTGCGGTACCCTTCCGGGTGCGCCATCCCGAAGTTGCGGCTGATCTTCTCGGTGGTGTTCCGCCCCTTCTGCTGGCCGATGATCACCACTTTTTCGGCGTCGAGCTCCGCGAAGCCGGCAACGATGGAAGGGTCGTCGCGAAACGTCCTGTCCCCGTGGATCTCGAGGAAATTCCGGAAGCAGAGGTTCACGTAGTCGAGCATGTAGGGCCGGTTCGGGTGGCGCGCGAGCTGGGTGATCTGCCACCGGGTCAGGTTGGAGAAGATCTCCTTGCGGATCTTGGCGATCTTCTTCTCCAGCTTCGCCGCTTCCTCGCGGACGTTCTTGTCGGTTCCGTCGTCGAGACGGCGCAGCTGGTCCAGCCGGTTCTCCAGGTCGACGATGGGCCTCTCGAAATCGAGGTATTGAAGGATCATCCGTGCTCCTCAACAGGGATAAGCCCTTAATTTATGAAAAAAAATGTATTATAACAAGAACTTATTCCCTGGGGGGCGAAATTTCCATGGCCTTCCCGGTCCCCCGGCCGCGCAAGCGGGCGTCCCGTCTCACCACCGCTGCTCCCCTTCCTCCATGGTCAGCCCGCCCGGAGGAGGGCCGATTCCCATATCCTCGGCAATCCGCACCACGGGTTGCACGGTCTCCAGCAACCGGACCAGGGACTCGCTCGCCCCCCCCCGGCGCGGGTCCAGCAAATCTTCCAGGAGCGTCCTCCAGCGAGGCCTCCTCTCGGGAAAGACCTTCACCCGGACGCCGGTTTCCGGAGGGATCCCGGCCGCCTCCCGCGCAAGCCGGAGCGCCGCCGGAAATCCCCCCAGCTCGTCCACCAGCCCGAGGGCTTTCGCATCCTCTCCCGTCCATACCCGCCCTTTGGCGACCTCCAGCACCTTCTCCTTCGGCATCCTTCTCCCCGTGGCCGCCTTCTCCGTGAACTCCCCGTAGATCCGGTCGAGCACTCCCTGGACCCTTTCCCACTGGCGCTCGCTGTAATCCCTGGTCCAGATCCACATGTCCGCGTTCTCGCCGGTATGGACCTCATCCCACGACACGCCGACCTTCTCCCAGAACGAGGTGGTCACCATCTTTCCCGCGAACACCCCGATCGATCCGGTCAGGGTCCCCGGCTGCGCGACGATCCGGTCGGCAGCCATGGAGATGTAATACCCCCCGGATCCCGCCACGTTCCCCATGGAGACGATGACGGGCTTCCCCGCCTCCCGGGCCCGCACGACCTCGCGCCAGATGGTGTCGGAGGCGACATGCGACCCTCCCGGGCTGTCCACCCGGAAGAGGATGGCCCTGACCTCCTTGTCCTCGACGGCGGACCGGAAGGCATCCCCCACGGTGTCCGGCCCCAGGAAGAACCTTCCCGAAGCGGGATCGTATCTGCTCTTCCCGCGTCGGATTCCGCCCACCCCGTAGATCAGGGCGATGGTTTCCCCGTTCCCGGGGGGACTCCCAACCCTTCGGGAATAGTCGTCCAGATCGAGGAAACGCGCGTCCTCGCCGGCCGTCTGCCTCACCTTTTCATACACCTCGTCCCTGTAGGCAAGGCCGTCGACAAGCTTCGCCTCCACGGCCTCCTTTCCGGGGAACGGCCCCCGATCCGCGAGCGACCGCACCTCTTCCACGGGAAGCGTTCTCGCCCCGGAGATTCCCTCCAGGATCTGCCCGAACAGGGAGGCGAGGATGCTCCGGTTCGCCTCCCGGTGCGGCTCGGTATACTTTTTCTCGGTCAGCCGGTTGACGAGGGTCTTGTATTCTTTCCGCCGGGCCAGGCGGGGCAGGATCCCGAGCTTGTCGAGGGTCCCCCGGAGGAAGGAGGTATTGGAGATCAGCCCGGTCAGGCCGACGCTGCCGGACGGCTGAAGGTAGATCCTGTCGAAGGCGGTCGCCAGGTAGTAGGCCCCGTTCCCGGGGGCGAACTCGCCCAGGGTCTCGGCGTAGGCGATCGCGGGCTTCCCCTTGCCGCGGAACGCCGCCACGGCATCGCGGATCTCCTGGATCTGGGCCATTCCCATCCCCGAAGCGCCCACCCGTGCGACCAGTCCCACGACCCGTCGATCCTCCGCCGCCCGGTTCAACGCCTCCGTCACGTCCCGAAGGACCAGGAATCGCTTCAGCAGGTATCTTCCGACCGGTTCGTCCGGCACATTCTCCACGACACCCCGCTCGAAGTCGACCTCGAGAACCAGCCGTTCCGGAACGGATGCCTTATCCTTCCAGTACCAGGCGCCTGCCGCAAGCAGCGCCAGGATGGTAAGGGCCCCGACCCCGGCCAGGACCCCCACCGCGATTCTTCTCCCCCTGCTATCGGACATTCCAATCCCTCCCCCCGCTCCCGCTTCCCCGCTCCGCCAGGAACGTTTCGATCTCGCCGGCAACCGCCTGGAGGGGGGTTTCCTCCCCCACCCGGAGCGCCCCGGTCTCCCTCGACAGCCAGGTGATCTGCCGTTTCGCGTACCGGCGGGTATCCCGTTTCATCTCCCGGACCGCCTGCTCCCGGGGGATGCCGTCCAGAAGATGGGAGAGGACGTGCCGGTACCCGAGCGCTCCCATGCTGGGAAGAGTCCGGGGATACCCCTTTGCGAGAAGCCCGTCCACCTCTTCGACAAGCCCCGCCCGGAACATCTCGTCCACCCGCCGGTCGATGCGCCGGTACAGCGCCTCTCTCCCGATCTCCCGGACCAGGAAAAGGACCCGGTACCGGCTCCCCCCCGAGGCCCAGCTCGCTTTCCGCACGCTGGGCGGGTCGCCCGTCATCTCCGCCACCTCGAGCGCCCTCACCACCCGGACCCTGTCCATGGGGTGGATCCTCGCCGCGGATGCAGGGTCGACCCTCCGGAGCTCCCCATGGAGGGCTTCCCCTCCCTCTTCCTCCCACCGGCGGGAGAGTCTCTCCCTGACGGCCGGATCGGAAGGCAGGGGGTCGAGGCCTTTCAGGAGCGCCCGGATGTACATCCCGGTCCCGCCTGCCACGAGAGGAATCCTCCCGCGCGAACGGACGCCGCGGATCGCCTCCCCGGCTTCGGCCACGAACCGTCCGGCGCTGTATCCCTCGTCCGGATCCGCCACGTCCACCAGGTGATGGGGAACCTCCGCGCGTTCCGCAGGGGTGGGCTTCGCCGTCCCGACGTCCATCCCGCGGTAGACCTGCATGGAGTCGGCGCTCACGACCTCGAGGGGGAAGAGGCGCGCGAGGGAGATCGCGAAAGCCGTTTTCCCGGACGCCGTGGGACCTGACAGGACGAGGATCGGGCGTTCTTCCATGAAGGCTTTACGTGCGGCCGAACATCCGTTTCAATTCGCCGGCGGAGATCTTCACCCAGACGGGGCGCCCGTGGGGGCAGCTGTGGGAAGCGACTGCGCGGTCGAGATCGGAAAGGAGCGCCCGCATGCCCTCCTTTTCGACCGTCGTCCCGCCCCGGAGGGAGGCGTGGCAGGCGATCCGCCACAGCTCCCGGTCGGCATCGAAGATCCCCTTCGGGGACGTCTCCTGGGTGAGGAAGAACTCGCCGAGGTCCTTCCACCAGCCCTGAAGGTCGAAGTGGCCCAGGATGGCGGGCCCCCCCGAGATCTTGAAGGTGTTCTCGCCGAACGATTCGCAGAGGAAGCCGACCCCCGTCAGGAACGCCTCGATCTCGGCGCGCTCCTTTCTGCCCGCCCCGGGAAGGGAGACGACCTGCGGCACCAGCCAACGCTGCACGGGCGCGTGTTTCCCGAGGTAGGAATCCTTCAGCCGGGAGAATACGATCCGCTCGTCCGCCGCGTGCTGGTCGATGATCACCATCTCTCCCGGCCCCTCGCAGACGATGTACGTGCCCAGGATCTGGCAGACGGGCCGAAGGGACCCGAACCCGCCCTCTTTCCCCGGGGAGGCAAGGTCTTCCCCCGGCGTTGGAAACAGGAAGGACCTCGCCGGGCGGTAGTCGAACAGGATCTCCCGCTTTGGATCCCCCGCCTTCGCAGGGAGAGGCGCCCCCACCCGGGCCTCCGCGCGTCCGGGAAAAGAGACGGCGGGGGAGGCCGCCGGGATCTCCCCCAGGGCCTCCCCGATCGCATGACGCACGAGCTCGAACAGGTCTTTTCCGTACCGGAACCGGACCTCCATCTTGGCGGGGTGAACGTTGACGTCCACCTCCGAAGGGTCGCACTCGAGAAACAGGTAGAGTACCGGCTGCCGGTCGGGGGGGAGGATTCCCCGGTACGCCTCCCGCACGGCGGCGAAGACCCCCTTGTCCCGGAAGTGCCGGCCGTTGACGAAGAAATGGATCCCGGAGGCACCGAAGCGGGACAGGTGCGGCAGACCCGCCCACCCGGTGATTTGGAAGAAGGCCGAGGAAAGCCGCAGGGGCACGAGGTATTTGGCCCCCTCCCTCGCGTGCTGTTTCGCACGGTCGAGCCGGGACTCCCCTTCCTCGTAAAGTACCTCCGTTTTCCCGTCGCTCATCCGGAAGGAGATCCCGGCGCTGGGAATGCCCACGCCGTGGAACACCTCCCACAGGTGGGTCATCTCCGTCCTCGGGGTTTTCAGGAACTTGAGCCGGGCGGGGACGGCCCCGAACAGGTTCGTCACCTCGACGGTCGTCCCTTGCGGAGCACCCGCCTCCCGCACCGACCGGACCTTCCCCCCCTCCACGACGATCTCCGTGCCGAGGGGACGGTCGGGCGGCCGGGTGAGGATGCGGAGCCGGGAAACCGAGGCGATCGACGGGAGCGCCTCCCCCCGGAATCCGTAGGTGGAGAGCCTCTGAAGGTCGTCGGCCGAGGCGATCTTGCTCGTGGTGTGGCGTTTGACGGCTGCCGCGGCCTCCTCCGGCGTCATGCCGACGCCGTCGTCCGAGACCCGGAGAGAGAACGGGAAGGCGTTGAAGACCTGCGCCTCGATCCTTTTCGCGGAGGCGTCGGCGGCATTCTCCAGGAGCTCCTTCAGGAGGGAGGACGGCCTTTCGACCACCTCGCCGGCGGCGATCTGGTCGATCACGCCGTCGGGAAGCAGGCGGATCCTTCCCTCCATCGGCTACCCCTTTCCCCGCCGGAGACCGCGGACGGCGCCGCGCCGGGGCGGTCCGCCGGGCGTCCGGTCCGCGAGCCGGATCTCGGCGGGAATCCGGTTCTTCCGCGCGCGGAGGAACTCCTCCCGCCTCTTCCCGGAACCCTTCTCCCCCATGAGGGCGCGCGTGATGATCTTCCCCTCCTCCACGCCGGGCTGGTCGAAGGGGTCGATTCCCGCGCATTCGCCTGCGATGGCGGTCACCCACTCCCAGAAATGGAGGAATGCCCCCAGGTGGGCCTCGTCCCGCTTCCCCACCTCGATCCGGACGATCGGGCGGCCGGCCTTCCAGAGGGCGCCGATCGTCCCCTCGAACTCGGCGTCGAACAGGTCGCGCAGGGGCCTGCCCCCGAGGATCTCCGCCCCGGGTGCGAAGCCCGAGGCCGGCACGTTTCCCCTCTCCCTGCCGGCCATCCACTTCACGAAGGTGAAGACCTTGTCGGCGGGCCCGTCCTGGTAGAGCTGCACCTGCGAATGCTGGTCGGTCACTCCGACCGCACGGGCGGGGGTCTGCCCCACGGGCGTCCCCGTGGGCCTTCGTTTCCCCAGGCTTTCCGCCCAGAGCTGCTGCCACCACTCCGCCACGCGCGCAAGGCCCTCGCCGTACGTCAACCAGACGTGCACGGGCTTCACGTTCTCGATCAGGTAGTGGGAATAGACGGCGGCGGCCGCGAGGACCGGGTTCTCCCCCCCTTTTCGCCCCAGAAACGTCGACTCCATCCATCGGGCGCCCGCCAGCAGCCTTTCCACGGACACTCCCGCGGCGGCCAGCGGGAGAAGTCCCACGGGGGACAGGACCGAGTACCTCCCCCCCACGTTGGGCGGTACGGGAAAGGAATCGATCCCCTGGGAGTCGGCGAACCGTCGGAAGGCGCCCTTCGCCGGATCCGTGATCAGCACCAGGTGCTCCTTCCATCTCTTTCCGGCGGCCCTCCTCAGCCCTTCGACGGCAAGGCCGAGCTGGGCGTTCGTCTCCGCCGTTCCGCCCGACTTGCTGATCGCCACGACCGCGGTGGTCTTCATCGGAAGCCGGCGCAGAAGAGGAAAGAAGGCGTCGGGGTCCACGTTGTCGGCCACCGTGAGACGCAGCCCCTTCCGGGCCCCCTCCCCCCCCACGCCCTCGTACACGGCCTTCGTCCCCAGCGCGGACCCCCCGATCCCCAGGACGAGAAGGTGCGTGAACCGTTTGCGCATCCCCGCGGCGTACCGGGAAAGCGCGCGTGCCTCCTTCTCGAGAAACGGGAGGCCGGGGAAGCCGATCTCCCCGGCCGCCTGCCGGGAGGCAAGCGTCATCGCGGCCCGTTCGGCGCGCCGGAGCCCCTGGTTCATCACGTGCGTGGTGATCCCCTCCCCGTTCCGGAGGTTCCCCTCGAGCACGAGCGAAAAGTCGAAAAGGAAATCGATCCCGCCAGCCATGGGTTCTCCTTGCCGGAAAGGGACGGACGGGCGTGACCGCCCCCGCCCGCCCGTCCCTCCCTTACGCCTTGATCTCCTCCCGCGGCACGAGGACGTGGAACCTCTGGTCCATCTTCTTCAGCCGCTCCACGATCCCTCCGTATTCGAGCTCGCTGTACGGGAGCATGGCGGGTCCGAAGAACCCCTGCCGGCGAAGGTCCTCGGACTTGGCCGACACCCTGTCCCGCACGTACTCCCAGTACGGGTGGTCGAAGGGGTCCGCAGGCTCGGTGAGCCTGCCGTTCCGGACGGAGAAGGCCAGGCAGGAGACGATCGGCGGCCCGTCGAAGAACGAGGTGCCGGTGTTTTTCGGCACCGGCATCAGGGCCCCGTGATGGCTCCCGCGCATGAAGCCCGCCACGAAGTGGCCGATGGTGTACGGCGACAAAACCTCCCCCGTGGCGGGAAAGTTCCCCTGGACCCGGACGAGCATCACGGGATCGTCCTTCCCCGTATATTTCCCCGCGATGTTGTGGAGTCTCGTGGTGCTCACCGACGCCGCGATCTCTCCCGTGGCCCGGGAGCGGATCGACTCGACGACGAACCTCTCCTGGTCGCGCAGCAGCGCGGCGATGTCGTAGAGGTCCTCCGGCGCGTTCAGGTCGATCACCCGGTCCCCCTCGGTGTGCTCGACGTCCATGATGCGGAAGGTGAACCCCGCGCCCACTTTGGGGGAAAGGATGAGCCCGGCGCTGACCATGGGGTCCGCGAAGGCGAGGTAGCACGGGAGGTTGTACGCGCCGGGATCGGTCTTGTCGGCGGCAAAGAGGAGGAACGGCTCACTCGGCCTCTCCTCGAACTCCATCTCCGCGACGGCGGGACCCATCCCCCGCACGTTCCCGGAAAAGGAATCCTTCAGGAGGTCCTGGCCGGCGCCGTAGAGCCCCTGCTCCTTTGCGACCGCGGTCCCTGCAAGGAAGGTGTCCCAGGCGAGCTTGTGGACCTCCTCGTTCAGGACCCCCCCCGTGTGCGTCATGAGAATCGCGATGTCGTCGCCGGTGTACCCTACGTAAGAGTCGATCAGGAACTTCTTTCCCTTGTCGGCGACGGTCTTGCGCACCGTCTCGACAAGCAGGGCGCTCGGCTGGATATGGCCTCCGATGGAGCCGATATCCGCCTTGATCACAGACACAGTGATCTTCATCGGTCACCTCCTCCTACGGTCGATGGGTTGGGATCTTGCCGATACCATCGAACAAAGCGTTCCACACCCTCCGCGACGGGCACCTTCGGGTCGTACCCGATCTCCGCGCGGGCACGTGTGATGTCCGCACAGGTCACGGGGACGTCCCCCGGCTGCACGGGCAGGAACCGGCGGTTCGCCCGAAGCCCGGTGGCCCCCTCCAGCAGGGTGATGAGGTCGGACAGGGAGATCGTGGCGGACTCCCCCAGATTGTAGACCCGATAGCCGGGGGGGGCGCGGAGGGCCCCCAGAACCCCCTCCACGACGTCGTCGACGTAGGTATAGTCGCGCCTGCTCGACCCGTCCCCGTAGATCCCGATCTCCTTCCCTTCGAAGAGAAGACGGGTGAACTTGTGGATCGCCATTTCCGGCCGCTGCCGCGGGCCGTACACGGTGAAGAAGCGCAGCGACGCGATGTTCATTCCGTACAGGTGACAGAACGTGTGGCACAGGAGCTCCCCCGCCTTCTTCGTGGCGGCGTAGGGGCTCACGGGGTGATCGACGGGATCGCTCTCGGAAAACGGGATCTTGGTGTTCCCGCCGTACACCGACGAGGAGGAGGCGAACAGGACACGGGGGATGGCGCGGTCCCTCGCCCAGGCAAGGACCCGCGTCGTTCCCGACACGTTCACGTCGGCGTACGCGACGGGATCGGCCACCGACGGGCGGACGCCCGCCTTGGCGGCCAGGTGGATGAGCGCGTCCGGGGGGGAGCCGTCCCCCCACCCGCGAAGCCCGGCTTCGTCCCGGATGTCGCCTTCGGTGAAGCGGAACCCCGGGTATGCCGACAGGGCCGCCAGGTTTCGTTCCTTGAGAGACCGGTCGTAGAAGGGGTCGAAGTTGTCCAGACCGAGAACGCGGTCGCCCCGGAGAAGGAGAGCCTCCGCCACGTGGGTTCCGATGAACCCGGCGACTCCTGTGATATGGATCGTGGCGGCCAACGGGACCTCCGGGATGGAACGGGCGCGGAACGTACGGATCTGATCATATCATTATCGCGGGAAAAAGAAACCCGACCGGCCCGCCGGCGCGCTCCGCGTCCCTGTGCGAGGCTTGACAGCGCGCACGCCTTCGGCCGAGAATACGACTACGGCGGCATAGCCAAGCGGTAAGGCAGAGGACTGCAAATCCTTCATCCCCCGGTTCGAATCCGGGTGCCGCCTCCATGGATTTCAGGGACCCGGCCGACTCCGGCCGGGTCCCTGTTTCTGCGTTTCCTGCCGGACAATCGATCGGGGAGCGAAGCGGCATGGCGTTTTTTCTGGGTGCGGGCGTTGTTCTGGGACTGTCGGCGGGATTCGCCCCCGGACCGCTCCTTGCCATGGTTCTTTCCCAGACGATCCGGCACGGGGCCCGGGAGGGGATCAAGATCGCGGCAGCCCCCCTTCTGACGGACCTGCCGATCATCCTGGTCTCGACATTCCTCCTGGCGAAGCTGTCGGGCGCAGGAGCCCTGCTGGGAACGATCTCGATCCTTGGCGGGTTCTTCCTGCTGCACATGGCCCGGGAAACGTTCCGGGCGAGAATGCAGGACCCCGCCGCCGGAGTGGCCGAACCGCAATCGCTCCGGAAAGGAGCGATGGTCAACGCGCTGAGCCCCCACCCCTACCTCTTCTGGCTGACCGTCGGGGCTCCCACGCTCCTCAAGGGATGGAAAACGGGGCCATCCGCCGCCGCGGCGTTCGTCGGCGGGTTTTACGTCTGCCTCGTCGGCTCCAAGGTCCTGCTGGCGGTGCTGGCCGGCCGGTCGAAGCACCTGCTGGGGCCGCGGGCCTACTCCGGCATCATGCGCGCCCTCGCCATGCTGCTTCTCCTGTTTGCGGTCCTGCTGTTTCGGGATGGCCTCGGTTTGCTCGGGATCGTTCGCTGAGGTTTCATGGTATCGTACGGGGAAGCGCCCGGGTGGCGGAACTGGCAGACGCACGGGACTTAAAATCCCGTGGCTGAACAAGCCGTGGGGGTTCGATCCCCCCCCCGGGCACCAATCTTCGCTCTTCATCGCCGCAATTCGACCGGGATTTCGGGGCTTCGGGCGGCGAGCCACAGGGCATAGGAGACCCAACCATGAATCAGGCGCAGTTCGTGACGCTTGCCGAGGCCGCCGGCAGCGTACCTTCGGGGGCGAAGATCGCGATCGGCGGGGCGATGATCATGAGCCCGATGGCGTTCGTCCGGGAGTTGGTCCGGCAGGAGAAGAGGGACCTCGACCTTGTCGTCGTTCCCGTGGGGGGGATCAACGTCGACCTGCTCGTCGGCGCCGGGTGTGCCCGCTCCATCGAGTTCCCCCAGGTATCGATGGGGGAGTTCGGCATGGCGCCGAACTTCCGGCGGGGGGTCGAAAGCGGGCGGATCGTCACGCACGAACACTCCTGACCCGGCATCCTGGCCGGTCTCCAGGCTGGAGCCTCCGGATTGCCGTTCCACCCCATGCTCGGGTTCGCCGGGACCGACTACGAAAAGGTCCGGGAGGATTTCCGGACAGTCACGGACCCGTATTCGGGAAAGGAGATCTTCGTCGTGCCGGCGATCCGCCCGGACTGGGCGGTCATCCACGCGATCCGCGCCGACGAAATGGGAAACGTCGTCTGTTCCGCTCTCGAATCGGACCGGCTCGCCGTCCTCGCGGCGAAGCAGTCGATCGTAACCGTGGAGGAAGTCGTCCCGCCGGAAACACTCGTCGCCCGTCCCGGGGAGATCTTCCTCTCCGCCCTCCACATCGACCTGGTCGTCGTGGCGCCTCGGGGCGCCCACCCGGCAGGATGCGTCCACGTCTACGGGATCGACCGCGCCCACGTCGAGGAGTACCTCGCGGCGGCGAAGACGCCGGAGGGGTTTTCGGAGTACCTGGACCGGTTCGTCCTCGGGAAGACCGAGGAAGAGTATCTCGGGCTTGCCTGCGGGAAGGCGGTCTGACGCGCCATGGCCCTCGCCCTCGAGGGATGCCTTCCGGAGGAATACCTGGCCTTCCAGGTTTCCCTCGAGGTTCGCGATTTCGAGCGGACGGCGGTGGGCACTCTCTCTCCCGTTCCTCTTCTGGGGGTGCTCCACGCAAGGGCACGTCATGCCGGACACGGAAAGTTCCTCTTCTTCGGGTCGGAAGACACCCCCGTAACCGACGGCTCCCGGGAGCTGTTCGACCTGGCACAGCGGGGAAAACTCGACCTCTTCTTCCTGTCGGGCGCCCAGATCGACCGAAAGGGGAACATCAACCTGACCTGCATCGGGGAGTACGCCGCCCCCCGCGTCCGCCTTCCCGGAGGAGCGGGCTCGGCAATGCTCTACTACATGACCCGGCGCGTCGTCCTGGTGACGCTTGCCCACTCCCCCCGCGTGTTCGTGGAGAAATGCGACTTCATCACGTCCGCGGCGAGCACCCCGCATTACCCGTGGCGTCGGGGAGGCCCCACGAAGCTCATCACGCCCCTTTGCACGATGGAGTACGACGGCGACGCCGCCGAGTGGCATCTTGCCTCCCTCCATCCCGGCGTATCGGGCGATGAGGTGCGAAAGCAGACGGGGTTCCCCCTACTGCCGGAAAAGGTTCCGGAAACGCCCTCCCCTTCCCCGTCCGATCTCGCGCTGATGCGCGCCCAGATCCCGCTTCTTCGGCGCTCCTATCCCGTCTTCGCCGGGGATTTGGCGCAGAAAATCGGGTAATCTCCCCCTCCAACGGAGGGAATCCGGTCCCATGCCTTAAAAAGTTTAAGAACGTCCCCGAACTGTACCCGAAGCGGGGGAGCCCTCCGAGGGTTCGTAAGCCGACAACTGAGCCAATTTGCCACAGGGGGGAGGAGTTCCAAGGGGAGCAGGGTGTCGTTGATCTCTTCAGGACGGGGAGAAAAAAAACATCCTGGGCGCTATTTTCGCCCCTTCTTGTCCTGGGCCTCCAGGTGTTGGACGAGGATTCTCCTGACGATCCACGAAACCGGCCGATCCTCATCCAGGGCCAACTTCGCCAGCCGGCTGAACGTCTTTTCCGAAACGCGGGTGCAGATCGTCGTCGGGTAATGCCGCGGTGGTCCTTTCTTCTTTTCCATGGCCGCCATTATACCCTCAAAAAAGATTTGACTTCTACAACCCCGGGTATAAATTGTTTTCCAGGTATACCTGGTAAACTGCCCCGCCGGAAAGGAGGCGGCGGGGGGACACTGTTCGTTGACTAGTTGAAAAGGAAACGAGACGACAAGGGAAGGTATAAGGAGGAAGAAGAATGAACTCGCGGGTTCGATATATCCCGGACGAAATATTAGCGATATTCATTACAGCCGTTATCGGGTTTTCCGCGATCGTCATCATCATAAACGTATCGCGGATAATTGCTTGGATCCGGCTCCTGCCGTTGGTGGATTGATCCCTACCACGGGATGACCGGGGGAAAATGGTACAAGCTCTCCCTGATCCAGGAAATGGCGTCGGGGCCAGGCCCCTGTTGTTCCTTCCTGTGACGGGAAACGGGGCGGGATAAGTGGCAGGATAAACCAGCCAACCGGAAAGAAAAAGGGGTTGCGGTGAAGGTCGCAACCCCCTGTTTTATTTGGAGCGGGCGACGGGATTTGAACCCGCGACTTCAACCTTGGCAAGGTTGCACTCTACCACTGAGTTACGCCCGCGTCAGGACCTCGATTCTATGAGAATCGCCCAAGCATTGTCAAGGAATCGGTCCGGGTGCGCCGCTACTTGAAGATCTCCTTCACGAACCGGAAGAAATAGTCCATTCCGGACCACGCCGTGAGGATCAGCCCGGCGACCAGGAACAGCATCCCCAGGAGGTGGACGTCGATCCCCAGGATCGGGTAGTTGAGGATGAGCGCCCCGACCCCGATGGACAGCAGGACCGTCTTCGCCTTCCCCAGGGAGGAGGCGGCGATGACGAGCCCTTCGGTGGAGGCGACCCCCCGGAGCGCCGTGACGCCGATCTCCCGCCCGACGATGATGACCACCATCCAGGCCGGCACCCTGCCGGAGGGGATCAGCATCACGATCGCCGCGCAGACGAGAAGCTTGTCCGCGAGAGGGTCCAGGAGTTTCCCCAGCGAGGTGACCATCTGGTACCGCCTCGCGATGTACCCGTCGAACAGGTCGGTGAACGACGAGACCGTAAACAGGATCATCGCCGCCAGGGACCGGGAGAAGGAAATGTCGCGCCCCTCGGGCGTGTACAGCAGCAGGACGACGACCGGGACGGTGAGGATCCGGAAAAGCGTGAGGAGATTGGGCAGGTTGAGCCGGCTGTTTTCGTTCATTCGGCGGCTTGGTACTGCGAATAGTAATCCATCACCCTCTCGACGAAGACCCGGGTTTCCGTGTACGGCGGAATGCCGCCGTACTTCTTCACTGCGGCAGGACCGGCGTTGTAGGCGGCGACGGCGTGTTCCGTTTTCCCGTCGAAGGTCCCGAGCAGCTCCTTGATGTACCGGACCCCCCCCGCGATGTTCTCGACCGGATCGAAGGGTTGGGAGACGTTCATCTGCCTCTGCGTGACCGGCATCAGTTGCATGATTCCCTTCGCTCCCTTGGGCGACTCGGCGGAACGATCCCAGTTGGATTCGGCCCGGATGATCGCCTTCACAAGCGCGGGGGGGAGGTTGTGCGCCCGGGAAACCCGTTCGACGTATTCCATCACCCAGGTGTTCTCCGGGCCCGGGGATCTTCCCCGGGGGCGCGGTTCCGGAGCCTCCCTGAGGTAGAGTTCCGCCTTCGAGTCGCGCGGGGTGTTGGTGAAGTGGAGGACTCCGTCCTTGTCCACGGTCCGGTAGATATCCGCGAAAATAACCGTTGGACAAAGGAGGAAGGATGTGGTTAAAAATATCCGTAAACACTTCATATTTCCGTATCTTAGCGGAATCGCGTTTCCCTTGTCAATCGGCACGGGATCCAGCGGGAGGCAAAGGATGGAACGGCGCTCCCAATTCCTGGTCATCGGAAGCGGCATTGCAGGCCTCAGTTTCGCCCTTCGCGCGGCCCGCAAGGGATCGGTAGCCATCATTACGAAAAAAGAGGCCTTCGAGTCCAGCACGAACTACGCGCAGGGCGGCATCGCCACCGTGTGGAGCGGCGAGGATTCGTTCGAATCCCACATCGAGGACACGCACCGGGCGGGGGCAGGGCTCTGCCACCCCGACGTGGTCGACCTCGTCGTGCGCAACGCCCCCGCGCAGATCCGGGAACTGATCGAGTGGGGAGTCCGGTTCTCCCGCCTGAAGGGGGGGCAGGAGTTCGACCTCGGACGCGAGGGGGGGCACTCGAAGAGGAGGATCTTCCACGCCAAGGACCTGACCGGCCGGGAGGTGGAACGCGTTCTCCTCTCCCGCGCCCGCGCCCATCGCCGGATCCGGATCTACGAGAACCACGCCGCCGTCAACCTCATCACCCGCCGGAAAGTGGAATCGTTCGAGCGACCCAGGGAGGACGAGGCGATCGGAGCGTACGTCCTCGACACCAGGAAGGGAACGATCCACACGTTCCTGGCGGACGCCACCATCCTCTCCACGGGGGGGTCCGGGAAGGTCTACCTGTACACGAGCAACCCCGACATTTCCACCGGGGACGGCATCGCGATCGCGTACCGGGCCGGGGCGACGGTCGCCAACATGGAGTTCGTCCAGTTCCATCCCACCTGCCTCTTCCACCCGCATGCCAAGTCCTTTCTCATCTCGGAAGCGATCCGGGGGGAGGGGGCTACCCTGCGCAACCGGGCGGGCAAACCATTCATGGAGGGGGCGCACCCGATGGGGGAACTCGCCCCCCGGGACATCGTCGCCCGGGTCATCGATGCGGAGCTCAAGCGGACGGGGGCGGAGTGCGCCTACCTCGACATCACCCACAAGGGAGCCTCGTTCATCCGGAAGCGGTTCCCGCACATCCACAAAACGTGCCTGTCCTTCGGGATCGACATGACGAAGGAGCCGATCCCGGTCGTTCCGGCGGCGCACTACCAGTGCGGCGGGGTCCGGACCGACCTGAACGGGGAGACCGACATCCGGCGGCTGTTCGCCATCGGGGAGAGCGCCTGCACCGGGCTGCACGGCGCCAACCGGCTCGCCTCCAACTCCCTCCTCGAGGCCCTGGTCTTCTCCAACCGGGCGGTCGCGCGTGCCGCACAGGCGTATGTGGGGAAACCGCGCCCCAGGGTCCGCGTCCCCGAATGGGATCCGGGGAACGCGCAGGACTCGGACGAGGCGGTCGTCGTCACCCACAACTGGGACGAGATCCGCCGGCTCATGTGGAACTACGTCGGCATCGTCCGCTCCAACAAGCGGCTCGAACGGGCGCTCGACCGGATCGAACTCCTGAAGAAGGAGATCTCGGAATACTACTGGAACTTCAAGGTGACGGGAGACCTGCTGGAGCTTAGGAACATCTGCACCGTCGCGGAGCTCATCGTGCGCAGCGCCATCCAGCGGAAAGAGAGCCGGGGGCTGCACTCCACGATCGACTACCCCTACCTCGACGAGGAGCACGGGAGGAAGGACACCCTCATCCGGCGGACGTGGTTCTAGTCCCAGACCAGCACGGCGCGCCCCTGGACCCCGGAGAGGACCAGCTTGAAGCGGGGCGCGGCGATCGACGGTTCCACCTTCTCCCCCGCCTCCTTCGGAAAGGCGACTTCGTAGGCCCGGTAAAAGGTGTCCGAGTAGGGGAAGAACTTGGACACCTCCTCGGGGCGCAACGATGTCTTTCTCACGTAGACCGGCTCGAAATCGACCTCGTCCGCCCGCACGAGATGGAGAGTCCACAGGGTCTTCTTTTTGTCGAGGTCGTTCGTCCGGGTGTCGGGGGTGAAGAGGGCGACGAAGAACCGTTCGTACCGTTCGGACTCCCTCTCCCACACGCCGACCCTCTCTTCCCTGCGTTCCCCGTCGAGGTAGTAGATGTTCGCATACTCCTCCGAGAACGCCCGGATCCATTCGGGGGAGAGCCACGTGGAGCTGAGGATGAACCTCGTATCCAGCCCGTCGTGGACCTCCCGGGTGCGTGTGAACGCCTCCGTCGTGCGCGCGTACTTCTTCGAGCGCTGGACCTGTTCGTAGAGGGTCATCGCGCGGGTCCCGCAGCCGGCGCACAGGACCACGCCGGACACGATCGCCGCCGCGAGAAGCCCGGCTCCCAGGCGAACCCTGCCCTCAGGCATTTTCCACGTCCTCCTTGCGGAACAACGGCTCGAGGCGGTATCCCTTCTCCTGCAGGAACTCCGCCCCGCCCTCGTTCCGGTCGACGAGGCAGATCACCCGGGAGACCACCAGGCCCGCTTCCTCGGCTCTCTCGATCGCCCGGAGGGTGGACGCCCCGGTGGTGACCACGTCCTCCACGATGGCCACCTTCATGCCCGGCCTCAGGTTCCCGGTCCCCTCGATCCACTGGGCCGTGCCGTGCTTCTTGGGCTCCTTCCGGATGATGAAGGCGGGGATCGGGGTTCCCCGCAGCGCGCTGGTCAGGGAGACCGCGGTCACGATCGGGTCCGCCCCCAGCGTGATCCCCCCCACCGCGTCGGGCATCCCTTCCTTGCCCAGCATCTCGCAGAGGAGCCTCCCCGTCAGGACCGCCCCTTCGGCGTCGAGCGTCGTCTGCTTGCAGTCGATGTAGAAATCGGACTCGCGCCCCGAGGAGAGGATCACCTTCTTCTTTTCGTAGCTCTTCTCCCGCAACATCGCGAGGAACCGCTCCCGTTCGCCGGCCATTCGCTCTGCCCTCCGGTCGAGGATAAAATCGTCGTATGCGTCAGATCCTGACGGATCCGCGGAACAGCGGGAGTTGCTCCTCCGTGTCCTGGACTTCGAGAGGCACCATGTAATCGCCCGTGAAGCAGGCGTCGCAGTACCCCTTTCCCTCGTTGGGGACACAGGAGTGGAGGCCTTCGACGCTCAGGTACCCCAGGCTGTCGGAGGTGAGGTACCGGTTGATCTCGTCCAGCGTGTGGGTCGCCCCGATGAGGTCGCGCCGCAGGGGCGTGTCGATGCCGTAGAAGCACGGGGAGGTCGTGGGCGGCGAGCTGACCCTCACGTGGACCTCCTTCGCCCCGGCGTCCCGGATCATCTTCATGATCTTCCGTCCCGTGGTCCCGCGCACGATCGAGTCGTCGACCACGACGACGCGCTTGCCCCCCACCACGTCCCGGACCGCGTTCAGCTTGATCTTCACCCCGAAGTGCCGGATCGACTGCTGCGGCTCGATGAAGGTCCGGCCCACGTAGTGGTTCCGGATCAGGCCCATCGCAAAGGGGATCCCCGAGGCCTCCGCATACCCCAGGGCCGCGGGCACGCCCGAGTCGGGAACGGGGATGACGATGTCCGCGTCCGCCGGGCACTCCTTCGCGAGTTGACGCCCGAGGCGCTTGCGGACCTGGTAGACCGAGGCGCCGCCGAACACCGAATCGGGCCGCGCGAAATAGACATGCTCGAAGATGCAGAACCGGGGCGAGGCGGGGAAGAAGGGATGGGACGTCCGGGCGCCGCGCTCGTCGATCACGATCATCTCGCCCGGTTCCACCTCCCGGAGATTCTCGCCTTCGATGAGGTCGAGGGCGCACGTCTCGGAGCAGAGGACGTACCCCCCCTTGATCTTCCCGAACACGAGAGGCCGGATCCCGTGCGGGTCCCTCACCCCGATGAGCTTGTCCCGGGTCAGGAAGACGAGCGAATACGCCCCCCGCACGCGGGACAGGGCGTCCACGATCCGGTCCTCGATCCTCTCGAGCCGCGACCGGGCGATCAGATGGACGATGACTTCCGTGTCCATCGTCGACTGGAAGATCGACCCCTCCACCTCGAGGCCCCTCTTCAGCCGTTGGGCGTTGACCAGGTTCCCGTTGTGGGAGATGGCGATGGAGCCGCTTTCGAAATCGACGACGAAGGGCTGCGCGTTCTTCAGCTCGGAGGTCCCGGTCGTGGAGTAGCGGACATGCCCGATGGCGAGATTGCCGGGAAGCTTCGCGAGGATCTCCTCGGAAAAGATGTCGGCGACCAGCCCCATCCCCTTGTGGAAGATGATGACCTCCCCGTCCGAGGAGGCGATCCCCGCGCTCTCCTGTCCCCGGTGCTGGAGAGCGTACAGGCCGAGGTAGACGAGGTTCGAGGCTTCCGGGTGGCCGTACACCCCGAAAATCCCGCACTCTTCATGGATCTCCGGAACCATGTCCCTCACGCTTCCCCGTCGCATTCCTTCATTGTAATACGGAACCCGTCTTCGGCCGCCAGCCCGCGGACGGGTCAGGACCCCTTCCGTCCGGCCGGCTCTCCTCGGAACACGCGGTCGAAGATGGCGTCGACGGCCCTCAGGTACTGCTTCCTGTCGAACAGTTCCCGGAACTCCTCCCGCCGCAGCCGTGACCGGACTTCGCGGTCCTTCCACAACAGGCCGGCGAGGTCCTTCTCTTTCCGCCACGCCTCCATGGCCGACTTCTGCACGATGTCGTACGCGCGTTCGCGCGACAGGCCCCGCGCGGCGAGCGCCAGCATGACCCGCTGGGAGAAGAGCAGGCCGTGGGTCCGGGCGATGTTCTTCTCCATCCGGTCCGGGTACACGACCAGGGTCTCCATGAGGCCGCGGAAGCGGGCGAGGGCGAAATCGAGCACGATGGTGGCGTCCGGCCCGATCACCCTCTCGGCCGAGGAGTGGCTGATATCGCGCTCGTGCCACAGCGGCACGTTTTCGAGGGCGGTGAGGGCGTATCCCCGGAGGAGCCGCGCGAGGCCGCACAGGTTCTCGGACAGGATCGGGTTCCGCTTGTGGGGCATCGCCGAAGACCCTTTCTGCCCTTCCGAAAAGAACTCCTCGACCTCCCGGACTTCCGTCCTCTGCAGGTGCCGGATTTCGGTCGCGAATTTTTCGAGGGAGGACCCGACGATGGCGATCGTGGCGAACACCTCGGCGTGACGGTCCCGCTGGACGACCTGGGTCGATACGGGGGCGGGCCGCAGGGAGAGCTTCCGGCAGACGTACTCTTCCACCGAAGGGTCGATGCTGGCGAACGTGCCGACGGCCCCCGAGAGTTTCCCCACCGACACCACCTCCCGGGCGCGCCGGAGACGGGCGATGTTCCGGCGCATCTCGTCGGCCCACAGGGCCATCTTGAGTCCGAACGTCACCGGCTCGGCGTGGATCCCGTGGGTGCGCCCGATCATCACCGTGTCCTTGTGCTCGAACGCGCGCGTCTTGAGGACTTCGAAGACCTTCTTCGCCTCCCGGAGGAGAAGCGTGAGGGCCTGGCGCATCTGCACGGCGAAGGAGGTGTCGAGGACGTCGGAGCTGGTCATCCCGACGTGGAGGTACCGGGAGTCCTCCCCGACGTGCTCGGCGACCGAGGTGAGGAACGCGATGACGTCGTGCTTCACCACCTTCTCGATCTCGTCGATCCGCGCGATATCGAACGCCGCCTTCTTCCGGACCCTCGCGAGGACGTCGGCGGGAATGAACCCTTTCCGGACCATCGCCTCCATGGCGAGAATCTCGATCTCGAGCCAGATCCGGTAGCGGTTCCCGGGTTCCCAGACCCGGGCCATCCCGGGCCTTGTGTACCTCTCGATCACGTCACCCCTCCCCTATCCGGTATGCCCGAATCCCCCCTCGCCCCGAGGAGTCGGATCGAGGGTCTCCACCTCCCGCCATGTCGCCCGGGCGACGGGGGTGAAGACGAGCTGCGCGATCCGGTCGCCGCGTCCGACGGAAAACGGCTCGGCGCCCAGATTGACCAGGATCACGCGGATCTCGCCCCGGTAATCGGAGTCGATGGTCCCGGGCGAGTTCAGGCATGTCACGCCGTGCCGGGCCGCCAGCCCGCTCCGGGGACGCACCTGCCCCTCCACCCCGGGGGGAAGCGCCACCGAAATCCCGGTCGGGACGAGCGCCCGGCCCAGGGAGGGGATGACCAGCTCCCCCTCGATGTCGGCCCGCAGATCCATCCCCGAGGCGCCCTCCGTCTGATAGGCGGGCAGCAGGTCCCTGCCGCTCTCTCGAACGAAACAGACGGGGATTGACAGGGAGGCCGCCATCCGTCAGAAGGAAAGGGCGGACGCGTCCGCCAGGTCGCCTACCGCGGCAAGCGAAAAATGCTCCCGTCGGAGCATGGTGGCGGCGAGCTCCCTCACTTTGTCCGGGGTCACCCCGTCCACCCCCCCGATCTCCTCCTCGACCCCCTCGTACCGGCCGAGGAACATCTCGCCGACCGCCAGTCTGGTCATCCGGAACGCGGCGTCCTCCATGCTCAGGAGGATGCTTCCCTTGATCAGCTCCTTGGCCAGGACAACCTCCTCCTCGCCGAACCGGCCCGCCGCGAGATCCGAGAGGATCTCGCCGGTCACCGCCAGCACGTCCCCGGCCTTGTCGGGGGTCGTGCCCGCGCAGATCTTCAGGATCCCCGTGTCGGCGTAGGCGGAGAGGGAGGAGAAGACGGAATAGGCAAGGCCCCGCTTCTCCCGGATCTCCTGGAAGAGCCGGCTGCTCATGCTGCCGCCCAGGACGGCGTTGAGAACGTGCGCTTCGTACTTCCGCCCGTCCACCCGGGAGACCCCGGGGGCGCCCAGGCACAGGTGGACCTGCTCGATCGGCCTCTTCCGGAGGAACACCCCGCGCTGCGGGACCGGAGGAGGCTCGGGGACATGGCGCTCCCCGAGATCCAGGAATCCGATCGCCCGTTCGAACTCGGCCACGACGCGCTCGTGGGGCACGTTCCCCACGACGGAAATGACCACCCCGCGCCGCCAGAACCGGTCCCGGAAATATTCCGTGACGCGCTCCCTCGTGAATGCGGCAATGTTTCCGGACGTCCCCTGGATCGGCAGTCCCAGCGGGTGCCCCCCCCAGTAGGACTCGTGGAAGAAGTCGTGCAGAAGCTCCTCGGGGCTGTCCTCGACCATGAAGATCTCCTGGAGGACGACGCCCTTCTCCCGGTCAAGCTCCTGGCCGTCGAACAGGGAATTCAGATAGATGTCGGAAAGGAGGTCGGCGACCAGGGGGAAATCCTTCGTCAGGACCTTCCCGAAGAAGAAGATGTACTCCCGATCGGTATAGGCGTTCATGGTCCCGCCGACGGATTCGATCTCCCGGGAGATGTCGAGGGCCCTGCGACGCGCAGTCCCCTTGAACAGCATGTGCTCGATGAAATGGCCGATCCCGTTGTCGGGGGGGGATTCGGCCCGGGAGCCCACGGAGATCCAGACCCCCACGGTGGCGGAGCGGAGATGCGGGACGTTCTCGCTGAGGATGGTAACGCCGTTTCCGAGGACCGTCTTCGCGACCGTCATGACATCGCGCCCGCCGGCACCTACCGCCTCCCCTGCCTCCGGCCTCCACGCTCCCGGTCGCGATCCCCGCGTTCCCCTCCGCCGGTCCGCTTCTCCGGGCGTCTCGCGCCGCTCTCCCGGCCGGCCGGGCCGGCGTCATCGGCGGCCTCCGTGACGGGGTTCTCCCCTTCCTTCTCGAACTCCTTGTGCGTCAGGCGGATCTTCCCGTCCCGGTCGATCTCGAGGACCCGCACCGTCACCTCGTCGCCCTCTTTGTAGATGTCGGACACGGCACGGACCCGGTTCTTGCTGATCTGGGAGATGTGAAGGAGCCCGTCGGTGCCGGGGAAGAGCTCCACGAAGGCGCCGAACTCCATGATGCGCCGCACTTTTCCCTCGTAGACCTTCCCGACCTCGGCCACCTGCACGATCCCCTCGATGATGGTGATGGCCGCCTTCGCGGACTCCGCGTCCACGGCGGCGATCTTCACGGTCCCGTCGTCCTCGATGTCGATCTTGACCCCGGTCTGCTCCTGGATGCCGCGGATCACCTTCCCTCCCGGTCCGATGATCTCCCGGATCTTGTCGGGCTTGACGTTCATCACGTAGATGCGCGGCGCGTACGGGGAAAGCTCGGGGCGTGGTTTGTCGAGGACGGCGTTCATCCTGTCGAGAATGAAGAGGCGCCCTTCCCGGGCCTGGCGAAGGGCCGACAGCATGATTTCCCGGCTCACGCCCCCGATCTTGATGTCCATCTGGATCGCCGTGACCCCTTTTGCGGTCCCGGCCACCTTGAAGTCCATGTCCCCGAGGTGGTCCTCGTCCCCGAGAATGTCGGAGAGAACGGCGACCCGGTCCCCCTCCTTGATCAGTCCCATGGCGATCCCGGAGACGCTCCCCTTCGTGGGGACCCCCGCGTCCATCAGCGAAAGGGACGCCCCGCACACGGTCGCCATCGACGAGGAGCCGTTGGACTCGAGCACCTCGGACACGATGCGGATGGTGTAGGGAAATTCGAGCTCGTCGGGGAGAACCTTCGACACCGCCCTTTCGGCGAGCGCCCCATGTCCGACCTCGCGGCGCGCCGGTGCGCGGAGCATCTTCACCTCGCCCACGCTGAAGGGGGGGAAGTTGTAGTGGAGCATGAAGGCCTTCGTGGAATCGCCGAGAATGGAGTCGATCCGCTGCTCGTCCTGGGAGGTTCCCAGCGTCGAGGTGACGAGAACCTGCGTCTCCCCGCGCGTGAAGATGGCGGACCCGTGGGTGCGCGGGAGCACCCGGACCTGGCTGGTGATGGACCGGACATCCTCGAGGCCGCGCCCGTCGATCCGGCGCCTCTCGGAGAGGATCTTCCCGCGGACGATCTTCTTCTCGATGTCCCGGAAGGCTCCCGCGATGAGGTTCGCTTTCTCGAGGCGCTCCTCCTCGGAGAACACGTTGCGTGCCGCCTCGGCGATCTCCTCGATCCGCTTGCGCCGCTCCTGCTTGCCCAGGATCCCGTAGGCCGCCGCGAGGTCCCGCTCCGCCACCTCCGCGATCCTGCGCAGATCCTCCTCGCCGAGAACCTTCTTCTCGAAGGCCAGCTTCGGCTTTCCCCGCTCGCGGGCCATCGTCTCCTGGAGCTCCAGGACGGGCGCCAGAGATCGGTGCGCGAAGAGGATCGCGTCAAGAACCTCCTCTTCGGACACCTCCGAGGCCTCCCCTTCCACCATCAGGATCGCGTCCCTGCTGCCGGCAACGAAGATGTTGAGGTCGCTGCGCGCCAGGTCGGGAATCCGCGGGTTGAGGACGAGTTCCCCGTCGATCCTCCCGACCCGGGCACCCGCAATGGGCCCCTCGAAGGGAATCTCGGAGAGGGAAAGGGCCGCGGAGGCCCCGATCATGGCAAGCACCGCGGTGTCGTTTTCCTTGTCGGCCGAGAGGACCGTGGCGATGACCTGGATCTCGTTGTAGAACCCTTTCGGGAACAGGGGCCGGATCGGACGGTCGATCATCCGGGAGGTGAGGATCTCGAACTCGGACAGGCGCCCTTCTCTCTTGAAGAAGCCGCCGGGGATCTTCCCGACGGCGAACGTCTTCTCCACGTAATCCACGACAAGCGGGAGGAAGTCGATGCCGGGGCGCGGCGTTTCGGAGGCGCATGCGGTCACCAGGACCACGGACTCTCCGTACGTAACAACGGCCGACCCGCCCGCCTGCTTGGCTAACTCGCCGGTTTCAATCAACAATGTTCTACCTGAAAGTTCCGTTTCGTACACGTTTCCCACTTGTCGTTATGTCCTTCCTGAGGGCTCCCCGCGGAGCGGATTCTTGTGGATAGGATTCCCTGACTACTTGCGCAGGCCGAGCGCTTCCACAACAGCTTTGTACCGGATCGACTCCTTCGACTTCAGGTAGTCGAGCAGACGCCTCCTCTGCCCGACCAGCTTCAGCAATCCCCGACGCGAATTGAAATCCTTGGAGTGCGTCTTCAGGTGGTCCGTGATCATGTTGATCCGCTCCGTGAGGAGCGCAATCTGCACTTCGGGTGAGCCGGTGTCCGACCCGTGCAGGCGGAATTTACCGATGACGTCCTTTTTCTTCTCCGTCACTACGCTCATTTCTCCCCTTCCCTCTCTTTTTCCATGTTCCCGGAACCCTGATTTGGCATTGATTTTTCTATTTTATACCACATCCCCCGGGGGAAGTAAATTCATATGCCCCGCAGGATTTTCCAGGTTCCGGGGGCCACACGCTCCACCAGCGCGACAGGGCCTTCCTCCCCGGACGTGAGGACCACGACACCCTCCTCCTGCCCCTCTTCTTCCCCTTCGAGCCAGGGGGCGGGCGATCTTCCCTGGCGGACGGCCGACGCCGCCTCGGCCGGGATCTCCCGCCGGGGAAACCCGGCAAGGGCGCTTCCGATCGGAACCAGAGAGGCGCGCGCCTCCCCCCGCTTTCCGGCTGCCACGAGGTCCGCAAGCGTGATCGAGTCCTCGATCCGGAAGGGGCCGCTCTTCAGGCGGCGGAGAGCAGAGACGGTCATCGAAACCCCGAGGACGATCCCCAGGTCCCTGCACAGGGCCCGCACGTAGAACCCTTTCGAGCAACGGAGGAACGCCCGGAATCCTTCCTGCGACCACGAGAGGACCCTGGCCTCGTGCACGGTCACCTTCCTTCCCGCGAGCGTGACCTTCTTCCCCTGCCGCGCGAGCGTGTACGCACGGGTCCCGGCCACCTTGATCGCCGAATAGGCAGGGGGGATCTGCTCCCACTCTCCCACGATGCCGGCGACCGCGGTTTTCACGGCGTCCTCCTCCGCGACCTTCCCCGGGGTGCCGCCGATTTCCCTCCCCGTGGAGTCGCCGGTGTCCGTTTCGACCCCGAACCGGAAGAAGACGTCGTACTCCTTCTCCTGGGCGGCGAGATATCCCGCGATCTTGGTGGCCCTGCCCACGCAGACGGGAAGCACGCCGGTGGCGAGCGGGTCGAGGGTTCCCGCATGGCCGCACTTTCTTCCCCGGAACAGGCGCCCCACGCGCTCCACGGCCTGGAAGGAGGTGATCCCGGCCGGCTTGTCCAGGACGATCACGCCGTCGGCCGGGTTCACGGAAGGGAGGCTTCCAGCAAGCCGAAGACCCGGTTCTTGACCTCGTCCAGCGACCCCTGGACGGTACACCCCGCGGCGTTCCGGTGCCCTCCACCGCCGAGCGAGGCGGCAACGGCGGACACATCGACCTTTCCCTTGGAGCGAAAGCTCACGCGGAACTCCCCTTCCCCCTCCTCCCGGAACGCCACGGCGACTTCCACGCCGGCGATGGAGCGGGGATAATTGATGAACCCCTCGAGGTGGTCCTTCGTCGCGGAAAAATCGCGGAGGTCCTTCTTTCTCGTCGTGACCACGGCAACCCTGCCCCCCGCCGCGAGTTCCAGGGATCCGAGGACCCGCCCGAGCAGTCCGAGCTTCCCCGCGGTCTGGGTCTCGTAGACCTTTTCCGCCACCTCCCAGGGGTCGACGCCGATCCCCACCATTTCGCCGGCGATGGAAAACGCTTCCGGGGATGCGTTCGAGTAGCGGAAGGAGCCGGTGTCCGTCAGGATCGCCACGTAGATGTTCGCCGCGATGTCCCGGTCGATCCCGACCCCGAGAGCGACGAGGATGCGGTGAACCAGGACCCCGGTCGCCGCGGCTTCGGGGTCGATCAGGCAGTACTCCCCCTGCGCGTCGTTGGTGGAATGATGATCGATGTTCACCAGGATCGGACACTTCCGCAGCTCGGTCTGGACCCGACCGGTCCGCTCGAGGGACCCGCAGTCGACGACGACGGCCACGTCGTGGGCCGATCCCTCCGCATCCGGCACGACCGTGTCGGCGGCCGGAAGGAACGCCAGGTTCCCCGGCACGGGGTCCGAGTTCACGACCGTCGCCGTCTTTCCCATCTTCCGGAGGGCAAGGGCAAGCGCCAGTTCCGACCCGATGGCGTCGCCCTCCGGGTTCTCGTGGCACGCGATCAGGAACCGGTCCTTCTCCCGGAAGAGGCGGCAGATCGCCCCCAGGTCATTCCTCACCGGATCTCTCCTCCGCAGCCCTCCGCAGAAGGGCGTCGATCCGGATCCCTTTCTCGAAGGAGGTATCGTAGTGGAAGGTCACGTCGGGGGAGTACCGCATCCGGAGGGCTCCGCCAAGCTCTTTCCGGATGTACCCCCGGGAACGGCGGAGCGCGTCCCGGGCCGCGATGCGCTCCTCTTCCCCCCCCCGAACGGAGTAGTGGACCCGTGCGATCTTCAGGTCGCCGGTCATGGTGACGTCGGTGACCGTGACCCCGTCCAGGCCGGGGTCCTTCACCCTGCGCAGGAGGATCAGGGAGATCTCTTCCCGGATCCTCTCCGCCACGCGTGCCGGACGGTCTCCGCGTCCTTTCATGCTTCCTCGTCATCCATGTGGAGGATCTCGATCCGGCGCCCGGTCATCTCGATTTCGCCGTCTCTTCCGACCATGTCGGTGATCCGGTCCAGGATCGACCGTGCCAGGCGGGAGTCCGTCGACACGAGGGCGACCCCGATCCTTCCCCGCTGCCTCAGGTCCTGGAGTCCGACCTCGGCCACGGAGACCGGGAACCCCGCCCGGATCCGTCCCGTCAGCCCGCTCAGCCGCCTTCGCTTGTCCTTGAGGGATTCGGACTCGGGAAAAACGAGGTCGGCCACCAGCACCGCGACCAGCATGCCTCCGCCGCCCCGCCCCACGGCAGTCGTCTACGAAAGGGTCTCGGCAACCTTCTCCATCACGAACGCCTCGATCTGGTCGCCCACCTTGATGTCGTTGTAGTTTTCCAGCCCGAGGCCGCACTCGTATCCCTCGGCCACCTCGCGGACGTCGTCCTTGAACCGTTTCAGCGAGGCGAGCTTTCCCTCATGGACGACCACGCTGTCGCGCACCAGCCTGACGGTCGCATTCCGGAGGATCTTGCCGGAGAGGACATAGCACCCCGCCACGGTGCCCAGCCGGGAGATGTGGAAGATGTTCCGCACCTCCGCGCGCCCCACCGCCATCTCCCGGAAGGAGGGTTCGAGCATCCCTTCCATCGCTTTGCGGATATCTTCCAGCACGTCGTAGATGACCGTATAGAGCCGGACATCGACACGCTCCCGTTCGGCAAGGTCCGTTCCCTTCGCCTCCGGCCGCACGTTGAACCCGATGATGACGGCCGTGGAGGCCGAGGCGAGCATCACGTCGGACTCGGAGATCCCGCCGACTCCCGCGTGGATGATGTTCACCTTGACCTTCTCCCCGGAGAGCTTGTTCAGCGAATACTGGAGCGCTTCCAGAGACCCCTGCACATCCGTCTTCAGGATGATGTTGAGCTCCTTCAGCTCGCCTTCCTCGATCCGCCGGTGGAGCTCCTCGAGGCTGAACCGGGGCCGGGCGATGACTTTCTCCCGCTCCTTTTCCAGACGGTGCATCGCGATCTGGCGGGCGGTCCGCTCGTCCTCGAGGACGGCGAACTTGAGACCGGCCTCGGGAATCCCGTTGAGCCCCTGGATCTCTACCGGCGTCCCCGGGAGGGCCTCCGCAAGCCGCTTTCCCTTGTGGTTGATCAGGGCGCGCACCCGCCCGTAATGCGTCCCGGTGACCACCGGGTCCCCGACCCTCAGAGTCCCGTCCTGCACGAGGACCGTGGCGACGGCCCCTCGCCCCTTCTCGATCCGGGACTCGATCACCGATCCGCGGGCATGCTTCCGGGGATTCGACCTGAGCTCGAGGATATCCGCCTGGAGAAGGATGAGCTCGAGAAGGGACTCGATCCCGGTCTTCATCTTCGCGGAGACGTTCGCGTAGAGCGTCTGGCCGCCCCATTCCTCGGGGATCAGCCCGTGCTCGGAGAGCTGCTGCCGGATCCGGTCCGGCTGCGCCCCGGACTTGTCGATCTTGTTCACCGCGACGACGATCGGGACGTTCGCCGCCTTGGCATGGTCGATCGCCTCCACCGTCTGGGGCATGACGCCGTCGTCGGCCGCCACGACCAGCACGACGATGTCGGTGACCTGGGCTCCGCGCGCCCGCATGGAGGTGAACGCCTCATGCCCGGGCGTGTCCAGCATGACGAGGGACCGCCCTTTGTGCTCGACTTCGTACGCTCCGATGTGCTGGGTGATCCCTCCCGCCTCCTGGTCGATCACGTTGCTCGCCCGGATCGAGTCCAGGAGCAGCGTCTTCCCGTGATCGACATGCCCCATGATCGTGACCACGGGCGGCCGGGGAGCGAGATCCTCCTCGCTGTCGGCCTCCTGGTCGATGAGGGTCTCCATCTCGGGGGAGACGTTTTCCACCTCGAACCCGTACTCCTGGGCAAGGATGCCCGCCGCGTCGGCGTCGAGAAGCTGGTTCACCGTGGTGGGCATCCCCATCTCGATCAGCCGCTTGATCACCTCGCCCGCCTTGATTCCCATCCGGTGGGCCAGATCCCCGACGGTGATGACTTCCTCGATCTTGAAGACGCGCTTGCTCGCCTTGGGCGGGAGGCTGGAGGGGGCTTTCTTCTCCCTGGCGGGCCTTCCTCTCCTCTTCTGGACGCGCACCGGCTGGAAGTGGCGCACCACCGCCGCCTCGGGCGCCGGTTTCTCGTCGACGGCGACCGGACCCTCGGGTTCCTCGACGATCTCCTGGATGATGTGCTTCTTCAGCACCCCCTTCTGGACCTTCTTCTCAAGGGGTTTTGTCCTTTTCCACTTCTTCTCCTTCTCCCTCCGCTCCTCCTCGGCCTTCGAGGGGGGCGGAGCTTCCACCACGCGGATCGCGGGCTCCGCCGCGCTCTCTTCCTCCGGCACCGGGGCCTGCGGTTCCGCAGGAACTCCGGGGACCTCTTCCGGGGCGGCGGCAGAAGGCACCGCGGTCTCCTCCGCCGCGGTCACCTCTTCCGGGGAAGGGGGTGGCGGTTCGGCCGGGATTTCCGGTTCGGGCGCGCTCCGGCGCAGCACCACCCGGCGCGACTTGCGCTCGATCGTCCCGTCCGCGTGCGTCACCTCGAGCGGCTTTTCCCTGGGAGGCGGCGGAGGCGGCGCTCCCTTCCGGAAGTGGGCCCTCACCTTCTCGATCAGGTCGCCCTCGATGTTGCTCGACGCCGACTTCCCCTTCTCCCCGATGCGCTCGAGGAACAGCAGGATCTCCTTGCTGCTTTTCATCCCGAGTTCCTTGACGAGATCCCTTACGCGAACCTTTTCCATCCACTCCCCCTGCGGGTTTGCTTCTCCTTCATCATGCGTCACATCGCCGGCGGAGACAAGGCGCCGCACCGGACGTCTTTGAGAGACGGCGCCCGCCGCTCACGACCTTTCCCGCCACTCCTCCAGGGCTTCCGCAAGGGACGCGGCGGACGCGCCCATGCGAAACCGCCGGGAACCTTTCGGCGTGCGGATGCTCCTCGCGAATCCCTCGACGCATCCCGTGTCCCGGCAAAGATAGAACCCCCGTCCGGACCGTTCGGCCCCGGGATCCGGTTCCCAGCCCTTCCCGGGTCGCCCCGCGACCCGGAGGAACCCGTCCTTGTCCCCCTTCGCCCTGCACTGCACGCATGTCCGCTGCGGGCGGTGACCCCTACGCCCCGGAGCCATCCCCCGGCTTCTCCTCGGGAATCTCCTCCGCGTCCGGGACGTCCGCGGACCCCTCCGCCGGCGAAGACCCTCCCGACTCGTCCCCGGTGGTCCCGGGAGCGTCGGTCTCCGCCGTCGCCTCTTCCTGGTCCGGGACGGGAGGCGTCTCCTCCCCGGCCGCCTCCCCGGGGGTCTGCTCCGGCGCCGCCCCCGCCTCGGGAGCACCCGCCCCGGATTCCTTCGGTGCAAACAGCTCCTCGGCCCTCTTGAGCGCGTCCTCGACCTGCCCTTCCGCCCGGACCTCGATCCTCCAGCCCACGAGCTTGGAGGCCAGTTTCACGTTCTGCCCCCTCTTCCCGATTGCCAGGAGGAGCTGTTCCTCGGGGACGATGACCTCCATCGTCTTCTCGGACTCGTTCACCAGGACCCGGATGATCTCCGCGGGCTGCAGGGCGTTGCACACGAATTTCGCGGGATCCTCGTCCCAGGCGATGATGTCGATCCGTTCCCCCCGCAGCTCCTGCACCACGCTCTGGACCCGGGACCCTTTCATCCCGACGCATGCGCCCACGGGGTCCACATCCCTTTCCTTCGATTTCACGGCGATCTTGGTGCGGAACCCCGGCTCCCTCGCCACGCTCAGGATGGAAACGACGCCTTCGTAGACTTCGGGGACTTCCTGCTCGAACAGCTTCAGGATCACCCGCGGGTCGGATCGGGACAGGAGGATCTCCGGGCCGCGAGTCGTCTTGGTAACGTCCTTGATGTAGGCCCGGATCCTGTCGCCCTGCCGGTACCGCTCCCTCGGAATCTGCTCCGAAGGGGGCATCACGGCCTCCGTTCTCCCCAGATCGACGATGATGGTGTCCCGCTCGTACCGCTGAACGATGCCGTTGAGGATCTCCCCCTTGCGGGTGATGAACTCGTTGTAGATGACTTCCCGTTCGGCATCCTTGACCTTCTGCATGATGATCTGGCGCGCGGTCTGCGCGGCGATCCGCCCCAGATCCTTCGTGCTCATCCGGAACCCGATGCTGTCTTCCAGGCGCGCCTCGGGGTCCAGTTCCGTGGCTTCCGCGAGCGAGATCTCCACTTCCTGGTCCTTCACCTCGTTTACGACCGTCCGGAACTCGAGGACCTCGAAATCTCCCGTCTCTTCGTCGTATATGGCCTCGAGGCGCTTGTTCATCCCGTACTTCTTCTTCGCCGCGCTTTCGAGGGCGTCCTTGATCGCGCCGATGATGACGCTCCGGTCGATCCCCTTTTCCTTTCCCAGCTGGTTGATAATCTGTCCGATATCTAGGATCATCGTCTTTTCTTTCCTCTTCCGAAAAGTTCTTCCTGGGGCACTTCCAGGTTCGCCTTCCGCATCAGCCGGTACGGCAGGCGGAAAATCCTGCCGTCCCTGTCCAGTTCGATTCCCTCCTCGTCGCTGCCCAAAAGGATCCCCCGGAAGTTCCGGCTTCCCTCGAGGGGGGCCGACAGGGAGACCCTCACCCTCCTCCCGCGGAACGCCGCGAAGTGCTTCGGTCGACTGAGCCGCCGGTTCAACCCGGGGGAGGAAACCTCAAGGGAGTACGGGCTCGAAACGGGGTCCTCCACGTCGAGGATCGCACCGAGCTTCCGGCTGAAGGACACGCAGTCGCGCAGCTGGACTCCCCCTTCCCTGTCGATGAAGACCCGGATCACCGAGCGGGAGCCTTCCGTCGCGATCTCCACGTCGATGAGCTCGACCAGTTCGTCCTGCGCCACGCCCTCGGCAAGGGCGGCGATCTTTTCCGTGTCGATTTTCACCTGGGTTCATCGAAAAAAAAAGTGGGCTGAGCCCACTTTCCGGAAAACCACACCACAAAACAAGTGTATCCCCCGCGCGGGAAAACCTCAAGGGATTTTTTCCAGCGTGAGCCCCCCCCGATAATCCGCAAGGGCCGCGATCCGCTCCTCCCGGAAGAACGCCTCCATTCCCTCGAGGATATCGACGCACGCGCGGGGATTCCGGAAGTTGGCGGTGCCGACCTGCACCGCCGAAGCTCCCACCAGGAGAAACTCCAGCGCGTCCGCAGCGCTCTGGATGCCGCCGATCCCGATCACCGGGACCCTGACTGCCTTTGCCGCCTCCCACGCCATGCGGAGGGCGACCGGCTTGATCGCGGGTCCGGAAAGCCCCCCCGTCACGTTCGACAGTTCCGGGCGCCGCGATCTGTGGTCGACCGCCATGCCGACGATCGTGTTGATCAGGGAGACGGCGTCCGCGCCGCCCTCTTCGGCGGCCCTCGCGATGACCGCGATGTCCGTCACGTTCGGGCTGAGCTTGACCCAGAGGGGCTTCCCGGTGCATCCGCGCACCCGCCCGGTGAGGTCCGCGACCCCCTCCGGGGTGGCCCCGAACGCCATCCCCCCCTCCTTGACGTTGGGGCAGGAGGCGTTCACCTCGATCGCCCCGAGGGAAGGAACCTCCGAAAGCCGGCGCGCAAGAGCCTCGTACTCTTCCACGGTCTTCCCGTAGATGTTCGCGACGAACGTCGCGCCGGCGTCCTCCAGGCGCGGCACCACATCGCCGATGAACCTCTCCACCCCGATGTTCTGCAGGCCGATCGCGTTGAGCATCCCCGCCGCCGTCTCGACAATGCGCCCGGGCGGGTTTCCCGACGTGGGCGCCAGGGACAGCCCTTTCACGACGATCGCCCCGAGCCGGGAGATATCGTAGAACGGCAAAAACTCGAGGCCGTATCCGAACGTCCCCGACGCGCTCAGGACGGGGTTCTTCACCCGCAGCCCCCCCAGGGATACGGAAAGGTCGGGAATCACCATACGACCTCCCGGGCGTCGAACACCGGCCCCTCCCGGCAGACCCGCCGGTAGGCCGTCTGGTCGCCGTCCCACACGGTCACGACGCACCCCCAGCAGACCCCGAATCCGCAAGCCATGTGGTTTTCCAGCGCCACCTGCGCCTGGACGCTGCGCTCGGATGCCGCGGCGGCGATTTCCCGGAGCATCTCCCTTGGTCCGCAGGCGAGGATCACAAGCCGTTCGACCGATTCCTGCGAGAGCCCTTTCATCCGCTCCAGCACCGCGTCCGTGACCCGGCCATGGTATCCGGCGGTGCCGTCCTCCGTGCAGAGGTGGATCCTGCCCGGTTCCTTTCCCCCCGGGGTCCACTCCTTCGGCGGCAGGTGCCCCCTGGTCCGTGCCCCGAGAAACATCTCGAAGCGGGCACGACGCCGTCCGAGGGCGGCCGCCGCGGGGAAGACCGAGGAAAACCCGACGCCGCCCCCCACCAGCCAGTACGACCGTCCTTCCTGTTCGAGGTCGAACCCGCGTCCCAGAGGAAGGGTGAGGGACAGGGTTTCGCCCGGGTGAAGGCCGGACAGCAGCGCGGTCCCCCTGCCCACGACCTTGTAGACGAATTCGATCTTCCCTTTCCCTTTCGACCCGCCCGACCGGAAGACCGCGAGAGGGCGGGGCAACAGCGGATCGTTCCCCGGCCATCCCGAGACCATGGCGAACTGGCCGGGCACGAACCGGACGGGTTCGGGGATGATCGCCTCGATCCGGTAGAAGATCTCCCCCCGTCCCTCGTTCCGCACGATCCGGGCGGTGAGGAACCGCGTGCGGTCATTCGGCATTCTTTTCTCCGATCACCCGCGAGAGAACGATCGCGTCCTCCCCCGTGTCCGTGTAGTACCCTTTCCTGACGCCGACGAAGCGAAATCCGTCCCGACGGTACATCCGGATCGCCGGTTCGTTGCTCGGACGCACCTCGAGGTAGATTCTCCGTCCCCCGGCCAGGGCGGATCGCCGGATGCACTCCCGCAGAAGGGACCGCCCGACTCCCCGGTTCCGGGCGTCCGGCCGGACCGCGATGTTCAGCAGATGGGACTCCTCCCCGACCGTCCAGCAGATCGCATAGCCGGCCACCTCGCCCCCCGGCTCGCCGACGACCACGATCGCATCGGAAAACCTCCGTCCGATTTCCTCCTCGAAGAGGGCGCGGGACCAGGGGGTCGGGAAGGATTCCTGCTCGATGGCCATGACGCCATCGAGGTCCCCGGGCGCCAGGTCCCGGATCCGGAAGCGCAGGGATCCCCCGGTCACCAGCGGATCAGCGACGAGGCCCAGGTGAACCCCGACCCGAATGCGGCGAGACAGACGAGGTCCCCCTCCCGGATGATCCCCTCCTCGACGCACTCGTCGAGGGCGATCGGGACGGAGGCGGCGGTGGTGTTGCCGTACTTCTCGATGTTGGAGAACACCTTCTCCGGGGGAACCCCGAGGGACTTCGCCACCGCCTGGGTGATCCGCAGATTCGCCTGGTGCGGGATGACGACCGACAGGTCCGACACGCTCAAGCCGTTCCCGGCAAGCGCCTCGTGAATCACCTCGGGGAATCGCCGCACCGCGTGGTTGAACACGGATCGGCCGTTCATGAACCCCAGGTGCCTCCGGTCGTCGATCATCTGCTTGCTGATCCGCGGATGCTCGATGGAAGCCGGCGCCTCCACCATGAGCTCGCGCGCATGCTTTCCCTCCGAGTGAAGGTGCGAGGACAGAATCCCTTTCCCGGGCTCCGAGGGGCCGACGACCACCGCGCCGCCCCCATCCCCGAAGATGACGGACACGTCCCTCCCCGCCGTGCTCAACTCCAGGCCCGTGCTCTGCACCTCCGCCCCGATGACGAGGACGTGGTCGTAGAACCCGGCCTTGACGTACGCCTCGGCCACCGACAGCGCGTAGAGAAATCCGGTGCACTGGGTGCGGACGTCGAGAGCCCCGATCGTGTCCATTCCCAGCTTTTCCTGCACGAGCACCCCGCAGCCCGGGAAGAACAGGTCGGGCGAGAGGGTGGCGAAGACGAGGAACTGGATCTCCTTCGGCGTGAGTCCCGCGCGCTCGATCGCCACGCGCGCCGCCTCCGCGCCCAGGTCCGAGGCGCCCGTACCGGGATCGACGAACCGGCGTTCCCGGATCCCCGTGCGCTGCACGATCCACTCTTCCGATGTGTCCATCAGGGCGGTCAGCTCGGCGTTGGTGACGACGCGGGGCGGCAGCGCCCGTCCCGTTCCGAGAATGGTTGCTCCCCTCATCGGCCCTCCCTCACAGCACGAACACGGCGGCGGCGATGACCGTGGCGTATTCGTCCTTCACGATCGCCGACTGGGTGATGTTGAACGAACGGAAGATCTTCCCGCTGATCTTCCATACCTCCTTCTTCTCGTCCCAGCTCTTCTCCTCGTCGAACTCGATGCCGAGAGTGGAGGCGAGCATGGCGGCGGCCAGATCCTCGGCGTAGTCCCCCGCCACCTTTTCCGACTGCCCGAACGCGTGATGCTCGCTCAGATAGCCGTACACGGAACGATCCGAGGGAAGGGCGCAGCCGATGGAGGCCGCAATGAGCCGGCGGGGCTCATCGCTCTGGCACCTGCTCATGACCACGAACACGATCTCCCCGGGGGTCAGCTCCTTCATCCCCGCTTCCTTGTTGATGATACGGCACTTGGGCGGAAAGATGCTCGACACCTGGACCAGGTTGTACTTCTCGATCCCCGCATCGCGAAGGGCAAGCTCGAACGACGTCAGCTGCTCCCGGTGCCGCCCGACTCCCTTGGTGAAGAATACCTTTGAAGGCACGAACATCGGCGACATCTCCTTTGGCGGGGCGTCTCCCCCTACTTCTTCTCTTCCCGCTTGGCGAGGATCCACCCCATCATCCGGTAGCACAGCTTCGCCGCGAGGAAATCCGGGGCGACGATGCCGGGGAGGGGGGAAAGCTCCATGATGTCGAATCCCACGATGTTGCAGTCCGCCCGCATCACGTCCCGCAGGATGTCGATCACCTCGAACCAGTCCAGACCGCCGGGCTCCGGCGTTCCCACGGCCGGCATGATCCCCGGGTCGAAGACGTCGAGGTCGATCGATATGTATACGTTGCCGGTGAGGGAGCTCACGATCCCCCGCGTGACATCCGCAAGATTGTCCCGTACCTCCGACGCGTAGAAGGACTTGACGGTTTCCGCCCGGCGCAGAAACCGGTCCTCCTCCTCCGAGATGCTGCGCACCCCGACCTGCACGAGTTTCGCTCCGGAGTCCACGATGCGGCGACCCACGCAGGCGTGGTTCCAGGGAGTTCCGAGATAGGTGTCTCGCAGGTCCGCATGCGCATCGAACTGCAGGACGGTGAGATCCTCGTATTTCTTCTTCAGGGCGGAAACCGCGCCGCACGTCCCCGAGTGCTCCCCCCCCACGACGATGGGGAACTTTCCCGCCCGGGTGACTGCCTTCACCCGCTTCTCGAGCTCTTTCAGCATGGCGAGCGGGCCCGTGGTCAGCACCGGAATCTCCGTGGAGACGAAGATCCCCGCCCGGTACGGCTCGATCTTGTTCTCCTCGTCGAACAGCTCCATGTGGCCGGATGCCTCGATCATCGCCCGGGGACCGTTCCGCGTCCCCGACACGTACGTTGCGGTCAGGTCGATCGGGAACGGCAGGACGACGAATGCCGAACTCTTCCACGAGGAATACTTGTCGGGAATTCCGCCGAAGCTCACCGAATACGGCTTCACGAAGGTACCTCCTTCATATCATCCCTTTCCGTCGCGCCGATTTTACCTTGACCGCGATGCGGTAGACAACCATATACCCCAGTCCCGCGGCGGCGATCCCCACGATCGTCGTGCCCAGAAAGAGGGGGGCGGCATAGGGGACGGCCGCCTTCAGGACCGTCTGGAGCGTGTAGTTTTCGAACGACGGGGGGGCGATTCGTATCCCCAGTACCCATTCCCCCAGGCGGAAACACCCGTAGAACACGAAGGGCATCGTGTAGGGATTGTTCACCCAGACCCCCGCCATGGTGGTCACCTTGTTCAACCGGAGGACGACGGCCACGATCAGCGCCAGCACCATGTGGAGGGTCACCAGCGGGGTGAAGCTGAAGAACACTCCCACGGCGAATCCCGCCGCGAGGCTCTTCTCGTCGGATTCCGCGGCGATCGCCTCGCGGAGTTTCTCCCGGATCTTCCCCCAGCGGATCACGGAACCTCCCCGACGGAGCTCAGGACCGTTGCATCGCGCGTTCCCCCGGGAGCCTGGAGGGCCGCGCGTCGATCAGCCGGAGCCGGAGCGAGCGTTCGCCGCGAAAAAACGTCCATTGGGGGGTGAAGAGGATGTCGAGAGAGCCGCCCGGACCCGACGGCAGCTCCGACCGGTGAAAGGCGACCGCCTCGAAGCGGCACCCGTTCCCCGACAGCTCGGCCTTCAGGTGCCGGCCCTCCCCTCCGAAGAGGGATCGCCTCCCGACGCGCACGTTGCAGGCGAGCAGGACCGGCTCCTCGTTTCCCATCCCGAACGGGCGCATCCGCTCGAGTTCCTCCATGAATCCGCCGGAGATCCCGGAGAGGGGCACTTGCGCATCGACCTCGACGCGGGGTGCGCCGTCCCTGCCCGAGGCGTACGTCCTCGCGGCACGGTCCAGCCCTTCCCGGAAGGCGGGGAGGTTGCCGGCGGGCAGAGCGATGCCGGCCGCCTGCATGTGCCCCCCGTACCGGGTCAGGAGAGGCGAGAGCCCGGAAAGCGCCTCGACCAGGGGGAACCCGTCCGCGCTTCGGAGGGACCCCCTTGCCTCCTCCCCGTTGATCTGGAGGAGAACGGCGGGGCGGTGATACCGCTGGGCGATCTTCGACGCGACGATGCCGAGGACGCCCATATGCCAGCCGGCATCGGCAAGGACGATCGCGGAGAGGGAGGACAGCGGAGGCCCCGACTCCAGGGCGGCTTGCGCCTCGCGCATGATCCGTTCCTCCTCGCGCTGCCTCCAGGCATTGTCCGTGTGGAGCTCCTCGGCAATGCGGAGGGCCCTGCCGAAACTGTCCGTCACGAGCAGTTCCGAACCGCGCGTGGCGTCCCCCACCCGGCCCGCGGCGTTCAGGCGAGGGCCGACGCGGAAGGCCAGATCGGTCTCGTTCACCGTTTCCTGCGCAATCCCGGAAACCGAGAAAAGGGCCCGGATGCCGGGCCGCGCGCGAAGACGCATCTCCTCGAGACCGGCTTTCACGAGCAGGCGGTTGTCTCCCCGCAAGGGAACCATGTCCGCCACGGTGCCGAGCGCCACGAGGTCGAGGTACTTCCGCAGGGAGGGTCCGTCCCCCCCGGGGAACGCGCCTTCCTCCCGCATCAGCCGGCGGACGCCGCACATCAGCAGGAAGACCACGCCCACCCCCGCAAGATCCTTCCCGGGGTACGGGCAACCCTTCTGCTTCGGGTTCAGGACGGCAAACGCGGGGGGAAGAACCTCTCCGGGAAGGTGATGGTCCGTCACGATCACGTCGATCCCCGCCGCGGAGGCCCACCGGATCGCTTCCTCGTCGGTCACACCGCCATCCACGGTCACGAGGAGCTTCACGCCGACGCGGGAGGCCGCCTCCAGGTGGTCTCTCTTCAGACCGTACCCGTCCACGGTCCGGTGGTTCTGATGGATCCGGACGTCTGCCCCCGGAAACAGCTCGTTCAGGAAGAGGAACAGGCAGGCTGCCCCCGTCGCGCCGTCCGCATCGTAATCGGCGTACAGCAGGATCGGTTCCCCCCCCCGCGCAGCGTCCACGAGCCGCCGCGAAGCCTTCTCGAGATCCTTCATCGGAAAGGGGGAGGAGAGGTCGTTCAGGGTGCCGTTGAGAAACCGGTCTGCCTCACCGGGATCGGAGATCCCCCGGTTGACCAGAATCCGGGAAGCCACCTCCGACATCCCGGTCCGTTCCCGGATGTCCCGGACGAGCGATTCCTCCGGCGCGCGGAGCAACCAGCGACTTGCGGCCCGACCCGCCAACCCCCGGCGTTACCTTTTCACCTGGACCATCTTTTCGCCGCGCCACATCGCCACGATCGGACTGGCGACGAAGACGGAGGAGTAGGTCCCGATGATGATGCCAAGGGCCAGGGCGAGGGAGAAATCCTTCAGGACGATGCCGCCGAACAGGAGGAGCGCCACGCACGCCATGAACGTGGTGAGCGAGGTGATCACGGTGCGGCTCAGAACCTCGTTCACGCTGAGATTGATCGTCTCCGAGAAAGTGGTTCTCTTCCGGAGGCGGATGTTCTCCCGGATCCGGTCGAAGACGACGACGGTGTCGGTGAGCGAATACCCCCCGATGGTGAGGAGGGCGGTGATGAAGAGGAGGTCCATTTCCCGCCCGAGCAGGTAGAAGATCGCCACGAGCATGATGACGTCGTGGAAGGTCGCCAGGGCCGCCGCCACGCCGAACTTGAATTCGAAGCGCCAGGCGAGGTAGAGGATGATCGCCGCGGCGGAGACGGCCAGGGCGAAGAGGGCGTCCGTCCGCAGCTTCTTCCCGATGGCCGGACCGATCTCGGCAATGCTCTCCACGGTCTGCGGGTTGGCGGGAAACCCCTGCCGGAGGAGACCCACGACCTTCTCCCCCACCATCTTCTCCTCTTCCCCTTTCGCGCTCACCTTGATGATATAGATGTTCTCCTCGGGAACCGACTGGAGGCTCGCTTCGGGGAACCCACCCGCCGTGAGGACCTTCCGGACCTGATCCATCTGGACCTGCTGCTCGAATCGCACCTGCACGGAGGTTCCTCCCGCGAGGTCGATCCCCAGGTTCGCGCGGCCCGAATAGATCTGGAAGACGGCGAACAGGCCGAACGCGACGACCGCCCCGGAGAAGAAGAACGTGTATTTCTTGAGCCCCATGAAATCGATGGTGGTGTTCTTGATGATCTCAAACATCGTCGTATGGTGTCCCCCGTGCGCTTTTTCTTCCGTCCTTCGACAGGGTTGTCAGATGCTCAGCGCCTGCATCGGCCGCCTCGCATTGAGGTAGTCGAACACGACCTTCGTGCAGACGAGAGCGGTGAAGAGGTTGATCGCCACCCCCATCGAAAGCGTGACGGCGAACCCCTTGATCGGTCCGGTTCCGAACTGGAACAGGATCATCGCGGTGATCAGCGTGGTCACGTGGGAGTCGACGACGGTCCAGAAGGCCTTGTCGTACCCGGCGTCGATCGAGGCCCTCACCGTCTTTTTCGACCGCAGCTCCTCCCGGATCCGCTCGAAGATAAGGACGTTGGAGTCGACCGCCATGCCGATGGCGAGGATGATTCCCGCGATTCCGGGAAGCGTAAGCGTCGCCTCCAGGATGGACATCCCCGCAAGCAGATACAGGATGTTGAAGACCAGCGCCACGTCCGCGATCATGCCGGCGAACCGGTAGTAGAACAGCATGAACCCGACGACGAGGACCGCCCCGATCATCGCTGCCCGGATCCCCTTCTGGATGGAGTCGCGGCCGAGCGAGGGCCCGACGGACACGTTCTGGATGATCTTCACCGGCGCGGGGAGCGATCCCGCCCGCAGGACGATGGCGAGGTCGGAGGCCTCCTCCGGGGTGAAGGAACCGGTGATCTGCGCCTCCCCGCCGGAGATCCGTTCCTGGATCACGGGCGCCGAGTAGACGGTGTCATCGAGCACGATCGCCAGCCGCCGCTTCACGTTCTCCGCGGTCACCCGGTCGAAGATCTGGGCGCCCCGGTTGTCGAAGGAGATCCCCACGTACGCCCCACCCCGCTGGGACTGGAAATTGACCCGGGCGGTCTTGATCGAATCCCCCGTGAGAACCGCGCGCTTCTTGACCACGATCGGTCTCCTGTTGACGCGGCCGGTCTGGGGATCGACATTCTTCTCGTAGAGCAGCTCGTCGTCGTCGGGGAGGCTCCCCTTCAGCGCCTCCTCCACGCTTGCCCCTTCGTCCACGAGCTTGAATTCCAGCAGGGCGGTCTTTCCGATCAGCTCGATCGCGCGCTGCTGGTCCTTCACGCCGGGAAGCTGGACAACGATGCGGTCCTCCCCTTCCGCGACGATCTGCGGCTCGCGCACGCCGAACTGGTCGATCCGGTTGCGGATGGTCTCGACCGCCTGCGACACGGCGTTCGCCCGGATCGCCTTGACCTCGTTTTCCGTCATCCCGCCCCGGACCGCGGCTCCGGACGAGGTCACCGACCCCAGCGTGTAGTCGATCGTTCCCGCCTCCTCCTTGAGCGTCCTCAGGGCGCGCTCGGCGAATTCCCCCGGGGGAAGGGTGAGCGAGAAGCCGCTGATCCCGTCCTTCGCCATGGCCAGAACGGGGATCCCCTTCTCCCGCAAAATCGCGCGGGCGTCGTCGGCGTATCTTATGGTGGTGTTTTCGATCGCCTTGTCGATCTCCACGGCGAGCCGCAGGAAGACCCCACCCTGGAGATCGAGCCCCAGGTGAATCTTCGGGCTCTTCTCCATCCAGGCAGAGGGAAGGATGTCGGTCGTGCTCGGCAGAACGAGAACGAGGGACGCCGCCGTCAGGACGGCGATCAGGGTGGTCCTCCACCCGATGCTCTTCCACATGGCCTTACCGGTGCTCCTTTGGTTGCCTTCTCGACGTCTTCCTATCCCGTCTTCGCTTCGGGGGTGGCCGCTTCCTGGCCCGACCCCGCGACAGCGCTTCGCGTCACCTTGACCCGGACCTTGTCCGCGATCTCAAGGGTCACCGTCGTATCCGTCAGGCCCGTCACCATCCCGTGGAGGCCGCCGGAGGTGACCACCCGGTCCCCCGTCTTGAGGTTCTTGACAAAGTCCTGGTGCTTTCTCGCCTGCTTCTGCTGGGGGCGAATCAGGATGAAATAGAAGACCACGAACATGAGGAGAAGGGGGATGATGCCCGTAAGCCCGCTTCCCGCCCCATCGCCTTTCGCACCCAAAGCATAGGCCAGCCCTGTAGAGAACATGCCGATCGACCTCCCCGAATTGCTATTCACCACCTGAATCGGGTGATTCTTTCATAAAATGTTCCAAATTTCCAACAGAAATTGCCTCGCGGATCCGCTCCATCCACATCCGGTAATAGTGCAGGTTGTGCACCGTCAGGGCCATGGAGGAGAGAATCTCCTTCTGGAGGTAGAGATGCCGGAGGTAGGCGCGGGAGAAGGTGCGGCAGGTGGGGCATTCACACGCCTCGTCCGGGGGCAGGGAATCGTCGGCGTGGCGTGCCTGCTTGATCGACATCGGTCCGGCCGAGGTGAAGAGCATCCCGTTCCGGGCGTTCCTCGTGGGCAGCACGCAGTCGAACAGGTCCACCCCCCGTGCCACCGCGAACAGGATGTCCCCGGGCGTTCCGACCCCCATCAGGTATCTCGGCTTCTCCGCGGGGAGAAGGGGCGCGGTGAACGCCACGGTCTCCCGCAGGAGATCCTTCCCTTCTCCCACGCTCACCCCGCCGATGGCGTACCCGGAAAACGGGAGAGCGCATATCTCCTCGGCGCTTCGTCTCCGGAGGCCGGGGTCCATCCCCCCCTGCACGATGCCGAACAGACCCCCCTCCTCCCTCCGCGAGACGGCAAGGCTGCGGCGCGCCCACGCGGACGTCCTGCGCACGGACTCCTCCACCTCCCTCCGCCCGGCCGGGTACTCCACGCACTCGTCCAGGACCATCCGGATGTCGGATCCGAGCGCCTCCTGGATCCCCACGGAGAGCTCGGGCGTGAGAACGTGCCTCGACCCGTCGATGTGCGACCGGAACGTGACTTCGCCGTCGGATACCGTACGGAGGGAACTCAGGGAAAAGACCTGGTACCCTCCGCTGTCGGTCAGGACCGGGCGGTCCCACCCCATGAACCGGTGGATCCCCCCGAGACGGAGGATCCGTTCGTGGCCGGGCCTCAAATAGAGGTGGTAGGTGTTGGCGAGGAGGCACTCGTATCCCATCTCTTTCAGCTGGGACGGCCAGACTCCCTTGACGGCTGCCGCCGTCCCGACGGGCAGGAACGCAGGGGTCCGGATCTCCCCGCACTCCGTCGAGACCACGCCGGTCCGGGCTTCCGTCGAACGGTCCTTCGCCTCTATCCGGAACCGGAGCGGCATCCTCCCCTCTCACCGGATGAACATGGCGTCGCCATAGCTGAAAAACCGGTACCCGTGCTCCACCGCGCACCGGTATGCCTCGCGAATCCGCTCCACGCCGGCGAAGGCCATGACGAGCGCAAGCAGACTGGACCGGGGGAGGTGAAAATTGGTGACCAGGGCATCCACGGCGCGGAACCGGTACCCCGGATAGATGAAATGTCTGGTCATCCCTTCCGAGGGATTCACCCGACCGTCCTCGCGCGCGCACGTTTCCAGGACCCTGACGCTCGTCGTGCCCACCGCGATGACCCGGCCTCCCCGGTCCCGTGTCGCGGCAACCGCCGCCGCCGTGCCGGGGGAGAGCCGGTAAGCCTCGGCGTGGATCCTGTGGGACTCTACCTCCTTCGTCCGGATCGGGGAAAATGTCCCGTACCCGACCGCAAGGGTGATCGTGGCGACTTCGGCGCCGAGGCCCCGGATCTCGTCGAGCATCTCCCCGTCGAAATGAAGCCCGGCGGTCGGGGCGGCCACCGACCCCGGGTGCGCGGCATACACCGTCTGGTACCGCTCCGCGTCGCGCGAATCCGGCGGGTCGCACGGGGACCGCCGGATATAGGGGGGAAGGGGGACCTCCCCCACCCGTTCGAGGGCCTCCGAAACGGGGTCGTCCGCGCTCAGCCGCACGACCCACCGCCCCGTCTCCCTGCCCAGGAGCGTGACGCAGAGCCCCCCCCCTGCGGAGAACGTCATCCCCCCGCGGAGCCTTCGGGAGGGGCGCGCCAGCGCCTCCCACGTTTCGCCCCGCCCTTCCCCTCCGTCCCGCCGGGCCAGCAGGAAGATCTCCACGGGCGCCCCGGTTTCCTTTCGGGCGCGAAGGCGGCCCCGGATGACCTTCGTGTCGTTCACGACGAGGAGATCCCCCCGCCGGAGAAATCCGCACAGGTCCGCAAACCGGTGGTGGGTGGCCCTCCCCGTTGCCCGGCAGACGGCCATCAGGCGGGCGTCCCTGCGCCGGGGGGCGGGGAACTGGGCGATCCGGTGCTCCGGGAGCGGGTACGAAAGGAGGTCGGTCTTCAGAATCCCCCCCCCGCACTTCCTGCAAGCGGGACGGGACTGCCGGGGAGAGATGCAACGCGGGTGAGCGGATAGTAGCGCGCGAGGATCTCCCGGTATGATGCTCCGCTTTCCGCCATGCCGTTTGCCCCCCACTGGCACATTCCGACCCCGTGGCCGTACCCGTTTCCCGTGAACAGCCAGCCGTCGCCGACCGGGACGATCTCCGCCCAAAGGCTCCTCATCCGACGGTATCCCACCGCCTTCCGGAACTGCGCCGCCTTCAACTCCCGCGTGACGCCGCCGGAGGTGAGGCGCACGTAGCGTGCCCTCCCCGATGGCGTTCGGCCCGCGATCCCGAACCCGAGATCGGTCCCCGCCCGCACCCCCAGGGCGAGGGCGACCCGGCGTCCCTCTTCCCGTCCCATCCGGTACTCCCAGCGCCAGACCGGGCTCTTCCTGCAGTCCTCGCACACCACGGACCTCAGGTAGGGGAGATCCGTCCCCCAGGCGAAGGCCGAGCCCTCCGTCCTTCCCCCGCAGGTCGAGTGGTAGACCGTGCGTGCCAGCCCGCCCCCGTAATAGAGAGCTTCCCCGCGTGTCGCTGCCGCAGCCGCGCGGAAGCCCGGACCGACCCCCTCGACGCCCTCGAACACCTGGTCCTCCACTCCCGCCACGACGTCGTAATCCGGGTCCCGGGGGGAGGCCATGGCCAAAAGGGTGTAGGTCCGCACTGCCACCGCGAGGGCGGAAAGCGCCTCGGGGAGAAAGGTGGGGGATGCCTCGCGCGACAGGACGGCGGCGACGTACTCCTCCAGCGGGACGACCGCGACAGCCCGGATCCCGCCGTTCCGGGCGGAGATGCGGATCCTGCCGGGAAGGCGCCTTCCATCCACCAGCAGGCCGCCGGGCGCCCAGACGTCGATCGGGGAGTCGAGCACCATCACCCCCCCCCACGTGATCCTGTCTCCGGCCGCCGAGAGCAAAACGTTTTCGTTTTCGGCCGCGAGCAGGCTGCCCCCTGCGCTCCAGGCCCGGATCCCGTCGCCCCGGAGCAGGAGCACGGAAGGGATCCCTTCCATCCTGACGCGCACGGGGCGGGTTCCCGCTGCCTCGGGGCGGGAGACGGGAGGCGGAGCCGGAGGGGAGATCCCCGGAGGCGGCGCGGCCGGTGGGGAAGGCGGGGGGGGAAGTTCGCCCCGCCGGGGCGGACCGGGAGCGGCGCACGCGTTCAGGAGGATGGCCCCGGCCGCGAAAACGAGAAGGAGCGCGGTGAACCCCGCGCCCCGTTTCCCGGCAAACGGTTTGCTGCCAGCAGTGGTCCTTATGCCCCGCCCTCCTCTTTCTTCTGGGCACTGTCGGGTGCGGCCACCCTGTCGGCGGCATCCGCCAGCTTCAGGAACGGCTTGAACAGATCGATCGGGATCGGGAAGAGGGTCGTGGAGTTGTGCTCCGTCGCCACTTCCCGCAACGTCTGGAGGTACCGCAGCTGAAGCGCGATCGGCTGCTCGCCGATGATCCGGGCTGCATCGGTCAATTTCTGCGCCGCCTGGAACTCCGCTTCCGCCCCGATGATCTTGGCGCGTCGCTCCCGCTCGGCCTCTGCCTGTTTGGCCATGGCGCGCTGCATCTCCTGCGGAAGGTCGATGTGCTTGATCTCCACCTTGGCGACCTTGATCCCCCAGGGGTCGGTGTCCTTGTCGAGGATCTCCTGGATGTGCGTGTTGATCTTCTCCCGCTCGGCGAGAAGGTCGTCAAGCTCGGCCTGCCCGCACACCGACCGGAGCGTCGTCTGCGCGAGCTGCGAGGTGGCGTACAGGTAGTTCTCGACGCTGATGATCGCCCGGTTGGGGTCGAGCACGCGGAAGTAGAGGACGGCGTTCACCTTGACCGAGACGTTGTCCCGCGTGATCACGTCCTGGGGCGGGACGTCCATCGCCACGACCCGAAGATCCACCCGGACCATCTTGTCGATCATGGGGATGAGGATGATCAGCCCGGGGCCCTTTGCACCGATCACCCGTCCCAGCCGGAAGATCACGCCCCGCTCGTACTCGTTCAGGATCTTGATCGCGCTGTACAGGAACAGGACCGCGATGACCAGAATCGCAACGTAGGGGACCATTCTGCGCTACCTCCTCTGAGGATGGTGCCGCCGGGTTCAGCGGGACGTTTCCTGCGGCTTCACGACCAGCGTCATTTCCTTTCGCTGCACGACCGTCACCTTGTCGCCCTTCCGGAGGGGAAGGGGACACTCCGCATCCCACATCTCCCCGACGACGAACACCTTTCCCTTCCCCGTGAAGTCCCCCATGGCCTCCCCGGTCTCCCCGATCAGCCCCTCCGGCCCCGTCTCGGGCTTGCGCAGCTGGCTGCGCACCGCGAGGGTGACGACGGTCCCGAAGAAGGCCGCCGAGACGCCGACCATCGCGAGAATGACCCCCCAGGAGATGCGAAGGTACGGGTCCACGGAGGACCGGAACAGCATGAGACTTCCGAGCACGAGGGAGATGATTCCCCCGATGGTCAGGGCCCCGTGGGAGGCGATCTTGATCTCGAGAATGAACAGGATCAGCGCGAGCGCGATGAGAAGGAACCCCGCGTAACTGGCCGAGAGCGTCTGCAGGGAGTAGAATCCGAGGATCAGGGCGATGCCGCCCACGACGCCCGGGAAGACCGCCCCCGGGTTGGACAGTTCGAAGAAGATCCCGTAGAGTCCGATCATCATCAGGATATAGGCGATGTTGGGATCCGCCAGCGCCGAAAGCACGCGGTGCCGCAGCCCCATCGGGATGCGGGTGACCGAAGCGCCCTTCGTCCGAAGGGTGATCGTTTTCTCGGCCTTCTCGACGACCCGTCCGTCGACGGCCGTCAGCAGGGCGGACAGCGACGGAGCGACGAGATCGATCACATTCTTCTTTTTGGCATCCGTTTCCGTGAGAGAGGCGCTCTCGCGGACCGCCATTTCGGCCCACTCTCCGTTCCGTCCCTTCTTTTCCGCGAGGGACCGGGCATAAGCGGCGGCGTCGTTCTCCACCTTTTTCGCCATCGTGTTGTCCATGCCCCCGCCCCCCATTCCGACGGGGTGCGCCGCCCCGATGTTGGTCCCGGGCGCCATGGCGGCGATGTCCGCCGCCAGCGTGACCAGGACCCCCGCGGAAGCCGCCCGGGCGCCGGGGGGAGACACGTACACCGCAACCGGGACCGGAGTCCGGATGATCTCCTGGACCATCTGGCGCATGGCGGTGTCGAGACCCCCCGGGGTATCCAGCTCCAGGACGAGCAGCGTCGCTTTCTCCTTCTCGGCACGCTCGATGACGGAAGACAGGAAATCGGCGGTGACGGGGTTGATGGACGAGGCGATCGTCGCCACGATCACCGGCCCGGGGTCGTCGGCCAGCGATCCTCCTGCGCCCCAAGCCACGGCAAGCATCAGGAGCAAAGAAAGCGACCGCGGGAAGCATCGCCGCCTCCCGGAAGAGGCGGCGCAGCCGCCCGGGGATCTCGTTGCGGTACCAAACGGGCTCACGTTCCCCTCGCGCGCAACACGGCAAACTTCAGATATTCGGTTTCCGGCATCCCGAGAAGAACCGGGTGGTCGGGGGACTGCCCCCCTCTGGCCAGAACGTGCACGTCCACCCGGGCATCGGTTGCCGCGTCCCGGAGCGCCTCATTCCATTTGGCCACATCGATCAGTTGCGTGCAAGATGAGGTGGCGAGGATCCCGCCGGGGGTGAGGAGGGAGAAGCCGAGCCGGTTGATGTCCCGGTATCCCCGGAGCGCCCCCTCTCTCCCCTCCCGCGACTTGGCGAAGGAGGGGGGGTCGAGGATGACCAGGTCGAACCTCCGTCCGCTCTCCGCAAGCTCCCGCAGCACGGAGAAGAGATTTCCCTCCCTGCCCTCCCACCGGCTCCCGAAGCCGTTCCGGGCGGCGTTGCCGGATGCCGCGGCCACCGCCTCTCCGGAGATGTCGACCGCGAGAACGCTCGACGCGCCCCCCGCGAGCGCATACACCCCGAACGCTCCGGTCGAGCAGAATCCGTCGAGCACCGACCTCCCCCCCGCGAGTCCGCGGACGATCTTCCGGTTCTCCCTCTGGTCCAGGAAGAACCCGGTCTTCGGGCCCCCCTCGACATCCACGAGGAAGCGGCATCCGTCCAGCGTGACCGTCTCCTGCGGAGGCCCGGACCCCGCAAGCACCCCTTTTCTCTCCGGCAGTCCCTCGAGCCTTCGGGGGCCGCCCTCGGACCGCTCATAGAGAAGGCGCGGGGAAAGCGCCTCGTCGAGAGCCGACACGATCTCCTGCCGGAGGATCTCCATCCCGGCCGTCTGGATCTGCACGGAGAGGACGGCCCCGAAGCGGTCGACGACGAGGCCGGGGAGGAAGTCTCCCTCGGAATACACGAGGCGCAGGGCCTCCAGGCCGCCCAGTCCCGCCTCGTCCCGCCGAAGGAGGGCCCGTCGGATTCCCTCCGCGAGGAACGCCTTCGAGGGGGCGGCCGCGCTGCGCGAAACGAGCCGGAGCGCGAGCCTGCTCGAGAGGTTGCAGGTGGCCGTGCCCAGGAACTCCCCCGAGCGCGAGGTCACGGAGACCCACTGTCCGGGCGGCAGGCCCGGCGGGACCTCCCGAAGGTCATCGCCGAAGACCCAGAGGTGTCCGGAGCGGAGCCGTTCCTCCCCTCTCCGGCTGACCCTTACCGCGGGAAGAGGATCCCCCATCTCACCCCGATCGGAGACTTTCCGCGAGGAGATCGAAATCGGCCAGCACCTCGTGTTCCCGCGTGGCGTTGCGCAGGATGTAGGCCGGGTGGTACGTGGGAAGGACGGGGATGCCGTCCAGGTCGCGCCATTGCCCCCGCGCCCGCGTGATCCGGTCGTTGTTGCCGAGAAGGAAGTTGAGCGCCACCGCACCGAGAGTGCAGATGACCGCGGGCCGGATGGCCCGGATCTGCCGCCGCAGGAAGGGCAGGCAGGCGGCCGCCTCTTCCGGGAGGGGCGCCCTGTTGCCGGGGGGGCGGCACTTGACGATGTTCGCGATGTAGACGTCCCCGCGGGACAGACCGATGCGCTGGATCCATTGGGTAAGACGCCTTCCCGCAGCCCCGACAAACGGCTCTCCCTGCCGGTCCTCCTCCTCCCCCGGCCCTTCCCCCACGAACAGAAGCCTCGCCCGGGGGTTGCCGACGCCGAAGACGACGGTTCGCCGCCCCTTGCAGAGGGGACACCGGCGGCAGGAAAGGGCTTCCTCCCGGATCTCCTCGAGAGTCTCCCCGCCTCCCCGGGCCGGCGTCTCCGCGGCCCGGATTTTCCCCCCGTCGCGGGGCGGGACCGGCAGATAATCAATCCCGATCTCCCGCAGGTAGGAAGCAACCATGTTCCGCGTGAGTCGCTTCGTCATCTCGCGAACAGTTTTCCGTGGAGAGCCAGCCAGACCCCGACCGCGATCCCTTCCTTCGTGGCGAGAGGCAGTTCCCGGACCTCGCCGTCGGAGAAGAAGATCCGCACCTCGTTGTCGTCCGACTCGAACCCGATGTCGGTCCGCGACACGTCGTTGGCCACGATGGCGTCCAGGTTCTTCTTTCTCATCTTCGCGACGGCGTTCTGCGCGATGTCCCCCGTCTCCGCCGCGAACCCCACGAGGACCCGTCGGCCCTTGTTCCTGCCGAGCTCCTCGAGAATATCGACGGTGGGAGACAGATCGAGCTTCCACCCGCCCTCGTTCTTCTTGATCTTGGCCGGTGCCACCTTCGCGGCACGGAAGTCGGCCACGGCGGCGCACATCACGACAGCGTCCGCGTCCGGAGATTCCCGCTCCACCGCCTTGTGCATCTCCTCCGCGGTGCGCACGCGGACGGTTTTCATGAAATGGGGATTCTCGAGCGCGGTCGGGCCGGTCACGAGCGTGACGTCCGCCCCGAACCGGAGAGCCACGCGCGCCAGCGAGAAGCCCATCTTCCCGGAGGCGCGGTTGGAGAGAAAACGGACAGGGTCGATGCTCTCCACGGTGGGGCCCGCGCTCACCACGACCTTCTTCCCCTGGAGAATCTTCTCCGCAAGGACGATCCTCGCCATCTCGACGATCTTGCCGACCGGCGCGAGACGCCCCGGCCCCACCGTCCCGCAGGCAAGCTCCCCCTCGTCGGGCTCCACGAACCGGAACCCGCGGGACCGGAGGACGTCGATGTTTTCCCGGACCGCCGCCGACTCGTACATCTGCGTGTTCATCGAAGGGGCGATCACCACGGGGGCCGTCGTCGCCATGACGACGGTCGACAGCATGTCGTCCGCGATCCCGCTCCGGATCTTTCCGATGATGTTCCCCGTGGCCGGGGCGATCAGGAGAAGGTGCGCCCGCTGCGCGAGGGAGATGTGCCCGATCTCCGACTCGGAGATCAGGTTCCACAGATCCATGACGACGGGGTTCTTGGAGAGCGTCTGGAGGGTAAGGGGGGTGATGAACTGGGCCCCCGAGGCGGTGAGGATCACGTGGACGTTGGCCCCCTCGGTCCTGAGCTCCCGGACGATCTCGCACGCCTTGTAGGCTGCAATCCCCCCCGTCACCCCCAAAACGATCTCTTTCCCCGACAGTACGCCCACGCGTCTCCCCTCCGCTAAAAGAACGGGTTCGACCGTTTTTCCTCCCCGACCGTCGTCGCAGGCCCGTGCCCCGGGAACAGGACCGTCTCGTCGGGCAGGGGGAAGATCTTCGTCCGGACCGACTCGAGCAGTTTCCCGTGGTCTCCCCCGGGGAGGTCCGTCCTCCCGATGGAGCCCGCGAAAATGAGATCGCCGACGAAGGCCATCTTCCCCACGATATAGGATACACACCCCGGGGTGTGCCCCGGGGTGTGGGCCACGAGAAATTCCTGGTCCTCGAAGAGGACGGTGCTCCCCTCCTCCACGAGGACGTCCGGCGCGGGGGGATCGGAGACGGACAGGCCGAAGATCATCCCCTGGCGCCTTGCCCCCGTCATCCGGTCGACATCCGCCGGATGGATGTGCACGGGGGCACCTGTTCTCTCCCGGAGGAGACCCACGGCGCCCACATGGTCGAAATGGCCGTGGGTCAGCAGGATCTTCTCCACCGTGAGACCCAGGCCGGAGACCTCGTCGAGGATCGCCTCGCCGTCGTCGCCGGGGTCGATCACGACCGCCTTACGGGTCGCCGTGTGCTCCACGAGGTAGGCGTTCACCGCGAGCGGCCCCACCTCCATCATGTAAACCCGGAGCGGGTCCCCTCCCGTCACAGCTTCTGTGCCCAGGCAGAGAACAGATCGGCGTAGCGGGCGGTGATCTCCTCCGCCTCTCTCCGGTCCTCGGCTTCCACGCAAAGGTGGAAATACGCCTCGTCCTGGCTCGGGTAGATGAGCGCCCAGTCCTCCCCGTGGAAGATCTTCACCCCGTCGATGAACTGGCTCGTCTGCCCTTTTGCATGGTCCGTGAGCATCCGCATGAGGGCCCCCTTGCGCTCCCACGCGCACGGGATCTTCTTTTTCATCATCACGGTCGGGGGGATCTCCCTCAGCATGTCGGAGAGGGTGCGCCCCTCCGCGGCCAGCATCTCGAGGATCCGGACGATCGCGAACATGCCGTCGAAGGCGGGCTGGAATTCCGGGAAGACGTATCCCCCGCTGTCGTCCCCGACGAAGGAAACCCCCTCGCGGGCGGCCGTCTCCATGAGCGACCGCGGGAGGGTCCTCGTCCGGACGACCTCCATCCCGAACCGCGCGGCGATCTTCTCCACGTTCCGCGAGGCGGTGACGGGCACGCCGACCTTCCCGGACCTCCTCCGCCTGCAGGTGAGGAGGCAGACCATCTGGAGGGCGACCCAGTCCGGGATGGTCTCCCCCTTCTCGTCGACGAGGAAGATCTTCTCCCCGCCGGTGTCGATCATCACCCCGAAATCCGCGGAAAGGGACCGGGAGATGGCCGTCAGGTGGGCAAGCCCCCTTTGGAACTCCTCCTCCGTTTTCGTGATCCGCGCCGCGTCGAGGTTGGCGTTCAGCGCGACCGTCTCGACGCCCAGCCGCCCGAGGATCCGGGGAAAGATGAGGGCGGAGGAGCCGAAGGAGTGGTCGAGCACGATGTGGAATCCCCTCTCCTTGACGCGCTTGACGTCGATGGTCTTCAGAAAGCCGTCGACGTAAGTGTCGAATCCTCCCACGGGAAAGGAGATCTCCCCCGTCTCCTCGGTGTCCGCGCGGACGAAATCCTCCCGGAAGAAGAGAAGCTCGATGCTCCGCTCCACGCCCACGGGAAGGTTCAACCCGCTGTCGTCGAAGAATTTCATGTCCACGAAGGACGCGTCGAAGGGGCTCTTCCGCGTGTGGACCCCTCCCTTCTCCTCCCGGTGGCTCCGGGCGAGATACCGGACGACGGGCAGCGGCGTGACGCCGTAGTCGTGGACGTCCACCCCGACCGACAGCATCCCGGTCATGATGGCCCGGTTGATCATCCGGGAGGTCTTGTGGGTGTCGCGGCTCGTGGAAAGGACGACCTTTTTCCCGAAGGTCGCCGCGAAGGCCGCCCCGACCTTGGCGGCGAACTCGGGGGTGATCTCGTGGTTGGCCAGGCCGAAGATGCCGTAGGCACTGAAGAGCGAACGCGCCCACTTCCCCCCCCACACGAGGGACGAGGAGAGCACCGCGCCGTCCTCCACCTCCTTGTGCGGCCACACCTTGACGTTCGCCTTGACCTCCGCCTCGGTCCCGATGACGCAGTGGTCGCTGATCACCGCCCGCTCGGCCAGGTAGGCCCGCCCCCGGATCTCGCAGTCCGAGCCGATGATGTTCTCGAGGAGCCGGACCCCCTTGTGAATCTTCGTCCGGGGCCAAACAACCGAAGACTGGAGCACCGCGCCGTCCTCCACGATGCACCCGTCCCCGAGCACCACGTTCTCCGCGGAGACGTTGCCCCCCACGACGCAATCCTTCCCGATCACGACGTTCCGCAGGTCGGCGGTGAAGTCGACGCGGGAATTCTCCCCGATCCAGACATTTCCGTCGCCGGCCTTCTTCCCCTCGAAGGCGATCCCCACCTTTCCGGAGAGGATGTCCAGGTGGACGTTCAGGTACTCGTCGAGGTTTCCCACGTCCTTCCAGTATCCGTCCGCGACGTACCCCAGGAGGCGGTCTCCCCGCGCCAGCATCGCCGGGAAGAGGTTCCTGCTGAAGTCGAAGCTCTTGCCCGCCGGAATGAGGGAGAGCACCTCCGGCTCCAGGATGTAGATCCCCGTGTTCACCGTGTCGGAGAAGACCTCCCCCCACGAAGGCTTCTCGAGGAACCGGACGATCCGTCCGTCCTCCTCCGTGATGACGATCCCGTACTGGAGCGGATTGGGGACGCGGGTGAGTACGATCGTGGCGGCGGCCTTGCGTTCCCGGTGGAACGCGATGGCCCGGGAGAGGTCGAAATCGGTGATGATGTCGGCGCTGATGACGAGGAACGTGCCGTCGATCCGGGACTCGGCGTTCTTGACGGCTCCCGCCGTGCCGTAATCGGCCTCCGCGCCGATGTAATGCATCCGGACCCCCCAGGGGGACCCGTCCCCGAAATAGGAGGTGATCTTTTCGGGGTAGAAGTACAGGAGCACTTCCAGGTCGACGATCCCCGAGCGCTCGAGAAGCCGCACCACGTGCTCCATCATCGGCCGGTTGGCGACATGCGCCATCGGCTTCGGAAGCTTTTCCGTGATCGGGCGAAGCCTCGTCCCGAACCCGCCGGCCATCACGACCGCCTTCATCCCGATACGCCTCCTCCCCGCGGAATGAGGATCACAGCAAACGGAAGAGCCTGGTCACGCCGTAATACCCGAACGACAGCGCGAAGAAGAAGAGGAACAGGGCGCAGGTCCCCACGATCCACCGGTAGACCCGGTCGGTGAACCGGCTTCTCCCCGCGGACACCGCAAACCCGATGAACAGGTACCAGACGGCGTCGGCGAGGATGTGCCCGGCGAAAAACAGGGCGATCCCGGCCGCTCCGAGCTTTCGGGAGATGACAAGGTACCCGAGGCCGATCGTGGCCCACCAGATCGTCCAGTAGGGATTCGAGATCGACGCCACGACACCGGAAAGGACCGGACGCACCAGCTCCGCAAGCCCGCTGCCACGCCTCTTCGCCGGTTCGGGGTCCGTCTCCCTTCTCCGCACATCGAGCCGCAGGGTGCGGACCTCGCGCGCCATCCCCCCCGCCATCCAGAGAAGCATTCCCCCACCGGCCAGGGCGATGACCGTCGTCGCCACCTCCCCCTTGACCCACTCCGCCAGTCCGAGAAGGATGAGCGCGAGCAGTCCGGCCTCGAGGATCCCGTGCCCCAGGACGAGAAGCGGTGCGGCCAGGAACCCCTGCCGGCTCGTGTCCCGGACGGTCACGGCCAGGAGCGGTCCCGGCATCAGGGCTCCCGAAAGGGCGATGAGGAAGGACGAGACGAATATGGCGGCGGGCGTGGCGAAATTCATATACACTTTATAACACAACATGACCCGTTTTCATTGCCCAACGCCCTTTCCGGGCGGTCCTCCGCGCACCCGGCAGGAGGTCCGCACCCCGTCCCGTCTCCGGAGGAACCGGTGAACCGCGGGCCCGTCCCCACCGTGGACGTCATCATCGAAATCGGGGAGGAAATCGTTCTCATCCGGAGAAAGCACCCCCCCCCGGGATGGGCCATCCCCGGGGGGTTTATCGATCCGGGGGAACGGGCGGAAGAGGCCGCGGTCCGGGAAGCCCTCGAGGAAACGGGGCTTTCCGTGACCCTCACTGCCCTGCTCGGCGTCTATTCCGACCCGGCGCGGGACACCCGCCGCCACACGATCTCCACCGTCTACGTCGCCACGGCGGAGGGGACGCCGTCGGGAGGGGACGACGCTTCGGAGGCGGGCCTGTTCGGGGAAAACACCCTGCCCGCCCCCCTCGCGTTCGACCACGCGGCGGTCCTGGCCGACTATTTCCGCTTCCGGAAGACGGGAAAGCGTCCCTTGTAGCGGGAGGCCTTCAGGACAGCATCCCGATGGCCTGCTCGATCCGGTCGATCCCCTTTTCGATGGTCTTCATCGAGGTCGCGTACGACAGTCTCTGGCAGGCGTCGTCCCCGAAGGCCACGCCCGGGACGGAAGCGACCTTGTGCTCCTCCAGCAGATAGGCCGCGAGAGCCGAGGAGCCGTCGATCACCTTGCCCGACGGGGTCTTCTTCCCATACACCCGGGAGAAGTTCGGGAAGACGTAGAACGCACCCTGCGGCAGAAGGCAGGACACCCCGGGGATCCTGTTGAGCCTGTCCACGATGGTGCGACGACGACGGTCGAACTCGGCCACCCACTCCTTCAGGAAATCGTGCGGGCCGTTGAGCGCCTCGATGGCCGCCTTGTCGCAGAAGGAAACCGGGTTGCTCGTGCTCTGGCTCTGGATATTGGTCATCGCCGCGACGAGGTCCTTGTCCGCCGCGACGTACCCGATCCTCCACCCCGTCATCGAGTAGGCCTTGGACAGGCCGTTGACGACGATCGTCCGTTTCCTGATCTCCTCCCCGAAGGAGGCGATGGAGACGAATCGAAACCCGTCATAGACGAGCTTCTCGTAGATCTCGTCGGAGAGGACCGTCACGTCCCGCCGGACGATCACCCCGGCGATCCGCTTCAGCTCCTCGCCGGTGTACGCCGCCCCGGTGGGGTTGGAGGGGCTGTTCAGGATCACGCACTTCGTCCGCGGGGTGATCGCCCGGTCGAGCTGCTCGGGGGTCATCTTGAACCCCGCCTCCTCCTTCGTGTCGACGATCACCGGCGTGGCGCCGGCCAGCAGGGCGATGTCGGGGTAGGAGACCCAGTAGGGGGCGGGGATGACGATCTCGTCCCCCTCCTCGAAGAGCGCCTGCCCGACGTTGTAGATGGAGTGCTTCGCCCCCACGGAGACGATGATGTTCTCCCTCTTGTACTCGAGGCCGTTGTCGCGCGAAAGCTTCGCGATGATCGCATCCTTGAGCTCCGGGGTCCCGGGGACGGGGGTGTATTTCGTGTACCCGTCGTCCAGGGCCTTCTTGGCCACCGTCTTGATGTGGTCCGGCGTGTCGAAGTCCGGCTCGCCGGCCCCGAACCCCACGACGTCGATCCCCTGCGCCTTCATCGCTTTCGCCTTGCTGGTGATGGCAAGCGTCGGAGATGGCTGAATGCTCCCCACCCTGCGTGCCAGTTTCATCGGATTCCTCTCCTTTCCCCGCTGCGCGAGTTTCGATGGATTATCTCTTCCCCCCGAGCTTCCGGACCATGCTGTCGCGGACGAGGGGCGGGACGAGGTCGTCGATCTTTCCCCCGAATCGCGCGATCTCCTTGGCGATCTGGGAGCTGATGTACGAATAGCGCTCTCCGGTCATCATGAAGACGGTGTCGACATCCGGCGAGAGCTTCTTGTTCATGTGGGCCATCTGGAACTCGTACTCGAAGTCCGAGATGGCCCGAAGGCCCCGCACCACGACGTGGGCGTCCACGATGCGCACGTATTCGACGAGGAGCCCCCGGAAGGAGTCGACCTCCACGTTGGGAAACGGCCGGATGAGCTTCCGGAGCATGGTCACCCGTTCCATCGGGGTGAACATCGTGTCCTTGGTGAGGTTCTTCGCCACGGAAACGATCACCCGGGAGAAGACCCGCGACGACCTCTCGATGATGTCGAGATGGCCGAAGGTCGGGGGGTCGAACGACCCGGGGTACACCGCGATGGTTTTCATCCTGGCTCCTTTCCCACGCTGAAGATCATCACCCTCGTGTCTCCGTACCGCCGGTCCCCTGCCCGTTCCCACCCGGCAGGAAAGAGCGATTCTTCGGCTCTTGCGGCCTCTTCCACCACCACCGTCCCGCCGGGTTCGAGGATGCCTGCGCCGTCCAGATCCGCCGCCGCGCTCCCGGCGATCCCCTTCCCGTAGGGGGGATCGAGAAACACGAGCCCGAACCGGCTTCCGCGTCTCCGGAGGGTGCGCAGCGCCGCCCGGGAGTCCATCAGGAGGGTCTCCGCCCCGCTCGCCCCCAGGTCCAGGACGTTGCGACGCATGACCTCGAAAGCGCGGGGATCCGATTCCACCAGGACCGCCGACAGGGCTCCGCGCGAAAGGGCCTCCAGGCCGAGCGCTCCGGTCCCGGCGAACAGGTCCAGCACGCGCGCCCCCTCCGTTCTGTCCCCCAGGATGCTGAAGAGCGCTTCCCTCACGCGATCGGCCGTCGGCCGCACCGACCGCCCCTTCGGGGTGCGAAGCCGCCTGCCCCGCCATTTCCCCGAAACGATGCGCACCCCCGGGCTACAGGCGCGCGGTCAGGGTGTCGGCGACGATTCGTGCCGTGCCCTCGGCGCGGAAGGCGCGCAGGAGAGACAGGGCCTCGCGGCAGGCGGCGTTCCGAGGCACGAACGTCTTCGGTGACTTCCCGTCCATCCGGCACCCTTCCGGAAAATGTGCTCTCTCATTATTGGAATTTCGCAACCCTTCGTCAAGAAGTCCCCGCGCCTGGCCCGTCCTCCCTTGTCGTCAACTCCTCTGGATCGACGTGGTACACTATCGGCGGGAAAATCCGGAAAAGGATCGCGATGAACATTCACCCGTTTTTCCCCGCTCTCCTTCTTCTCGCGTCCGCTGCGACCGCGCTTGCCGGCCCGGGGAGCGTTTCCTCCTCCCGGGAGATCACGATGGGGGAGTGCGTGGAAGAGGCCCTGCGCAGCAACATCGGCGTCGCCGTCTCCCGGTCCGTGCGGGAGGAGGTCTGGCTGGGCATTTCCCGGGAGGAGGCGGCTTTCCTGCCGAGACTGATCGGCGACGTCTCCTTCGGCCGCGCCATCGGGCCGACCGGCTCCTCGATCGCCGGAACCTTTACCATCGACCAGAGAATCTGGAGATTCGACGCGGAAGTCACCGAGCTTCTGCGGTCCGGAACCACGCTTTCCCTCACGTTCGAGAACCAGATGCTGGAAGCGGGCTCCGCTCTCGCGCTGTTCAACCCCGAGTACTGGACGGGTCTGACCCTCTCGGCACGCCACCCGCTCCTGAAGCATTCCGGGAAAGAGGTCACCGAGGCACCTCTCCGAATCGCCCGCGCCGAGGCGGAGGCAGGGACCGGGGACTGGCTGGCGAAGGTGATGGACACCGTTGCGTCGGCAAGGACGTCGTTCCTTTTGTTCCACGCAGCCTCGCGCGAGGTCGAGGTGAGGAAGACCGCCCTTTCCCTCGGCGAACAGCTGCTCGACCAGACCGCGGCAAGGATCGAAGCCGGGTTCGCCGCTCCGTCGGACCGCCTGTACGCGGAAGCCGCCGTGGCTGCGCGGAAAGAGGAGTTTCTCCGGGCGGAGGCATCGGCGAGAAACGCGGAGGACGACCTGAAGATCGTCCTCGGGCTCAGGGCCGACCAGGAATGGGATGAGCGACTGGTCCCGGTCGCACCCAGGGACGTCCCGTTGCCTCCGGACGCCGACGACACCTTCGAGGAGGCTCTGCACCGGCGGCCCGAGGTTTCGGCCGTCGCCGCCCGAACGCGCCAGGCGGAAGTCCAGGAAGCCATCGCCCGGAACGGGACTCTGCCCGACCTTTCGCTTACCGCATCGGGGGGCCTTTCCGGGTACGCCGGGACGCCGGTCGCCAACCCGTTGTTCCCCGACGGAGGGGGGGCGACCGACCTCGAAGGGGGCTATGGGGAGAGCCTCGAAAACCTCGTCTCGGGGGATTACTACAACTGGTTCGTCGGCCTGTCGACCGAGATCCCCTGGAAATTCCAGCGGGAGCGGGCCGACCTGGCCCGCGCGCGCAGGGTCCTCGAGCAGCAGCGCCTGCGGGAGGAGGAGCTCAGGGCCCGGATCCGGACGGAGGTCCGGAAGGCACACCGGGATCTGACGTCCGCGCTTGCGCGTGTCGACGCGGCCGCCGCCTCCGTCGCCGCGGCGAGGGGAAAGCTCCAGGCGGAGGAACGGAAACTCGCCCTCGGAAGCTCGACGACGACGCAGGTCCTCGAGGTTCAGCAGGATTACGCCCAGGCCCTACTCGCGGAGTCGAGGGCAAGGACGGACGCCCACGTGTCCCAGACCCGCCTGTGGCGCGCCGTCGGAACGATCCTCGACAAGGAGGGGATCTCCGTCCGGTGAGACGGGGGACGATCATCGGCACGGGGGACGTTCCCGCCGGTTCGGCGTCCGCCGCGCTTCCCCCCATCGAGGCGCTACGACACGAATGACTCCGAACCCGATGCTGCGCGTGGGGAAGATCCCCTTCCTGAACCTCTTCCCGATCTTCCGTGCGCTCGAGACGCGCTTTCCGGTGGAGTACGTCCGGTTCGTCTCGGGACATCCGTCCGAGCTCAACCGGAAACTGCGCTCGGGAAAACTGGACATCGCTCCGTCCTCCTCGATCGAGTACGGAAAATTCCCGGACCGCTATCTTCTGTGCCCGAACATCTCGATTTCCTCCCGGTCGAAGGTCATGAGCGTCCTCCTGTTCTCCCACCGCCCCGTGAACGATCTCCCCGGGGACCCGATCGCCGTCACGAGCGGTTCCGACACCTCGATCATCCTCCTGGAGATCCTTCTGCGGGAGTTCCTCCGCAAGCGGAACCGGCTGGTCCGCACCCCGCTTTCCGCGGGCGAGGCGCTTCAACGCTACCCGGCGTATCTCGCCATCGGCGACGAGGCGATCCGGGCAAGCCTGGACGGGGTTGCGGACCAGGTCACCGATCTCGGGGAGTGGTGGCACCGGGAAACGGGAACGCCGTTCGTCTTCGCCCTCTGGATCGTCTCCCGGGACTCCCTCCGGAAGCGGGGGACGGCCCTTCGGCGGTTCGCCCGCACGCTGGCCGCGGCGAAGGATGCCGCCCGCGAAGAGATCGATCGGGAAGACGGCCTTCTCTCGGCCCCGGAATGGATCCCCCGGGATTTCCTGTCGGAGTATTGGCGGAACCTCTCCTACGACCTCTCCGGAGAGATCGAGGGGCTCGAGCGGTTCTTCCTGCTCGCCAGGAAAATCGGGCGGATTCCGGAACCTCCCCCCCTCCGATTCCTCGACCTCCCCTGAAGGGACGACTGTGGTAAGATCAGGACATCCCCGCCGGGAGGGCAGCCATGATCCACAAGGAGATGAAGATCGAAGACGTCCTCCGGAGATATCCCCAGACAGTCGCCGTGTTCCAGAGGTTCGGGATCGACTGCGCGGACTGCCAGCTCTCCCAGTACGAGGACCTCGAGCACGGGGCAAAGGTCCACAAGATCAACCTGGAGCTGCTGCTCCAGGGGTTGAACGATTCGCTTCGGACGGAGCAGGGTTAGCGGCCGGGGCGGGAATATTCGGCCCACGCATCCTCGGACTCCCACACGGCTACCCGGGACAGCCGGGCCGGAGAGGGGATTTTTCCCTCCATCCGGTCGAAGATATGGCGGGCGATGTTCTCGGATGACGGGTTCAGGCCGTCGAACGGCGGGACCTCGTTCAGGTACTTGTGGTCCATCCGTGCGAGGATTTCTCCCAGGGCGGTCTTCATCTCCCGAAAGTCGAGGGCCATCCCCCGGGAATCGAGCGACCCCGACTCCACGGTGATTTCCACCTGCCAGTTGTGCCCGTGGAGCTTTTCGCAGTTCCCCGGGTATTCCAGGAGCCGGTGGGCCGCGGAAAACGAGGACCGCACCGTGACGGCGTACTTCTCCCCGCTCATCGTTCCTCCAGAGGGGACAGCAGGATCTTCGATTTGGATGTCGCCCTGTCGAACCAGTTTCGAGTCTCCCTCGCCGTCTCCTCGTCGATGAGCTCTTTCCTGACCACGTCCGCCGGAATGTCTCCCGCCGGCACTCCCGTGCGCGATGCCCTGTGCTCGATTTCCCTCTGGACCACTTCCTCGCTCACGTCGACGAACACCGATACGCGGTTCCGGAGGAACTCCCGGACCAGCAGCCTCCTCGCCGCGTACTCCCGGACCTGCCCGCCGGAGACCTCCCGGGCGCAGGGGGAAGGACACGCCCTCATGATGTCGAGCGCCCCGGCCTCTGCCTCCTGCAGGGCGGCATTGTCGATCGTCCCCAGCGCCAGCTTCTCCCCCTCCTGCCTGACGAGGGTGTCCGCGATCAGCCTGTTCCGCGCCTCGGGGGGGGAGAGCACGGCCCGCTCGTCCCCCGGGAAGGCCCCGCACCCGATGAGGCATCTCTCCCGGACGACGTCGGACAGGAAGAGGACTTCGCCGTTCACCGTCGCCGCCGTGGCCTCGTAGAGCCGGTATTCCCCCGTTCCTCCCTCCTCGGCGTTCCCGATCGGGAGGGGGATCAGGGAAAGAATGCACCAGGCGAGCACGCCGGCGCAGGACCGTTTCACTTCTCAACCTCGAAGGAGATGTCGAGCGCCGGAGAGGAATGCGTAAGGGCGCCGACCGAAATCGCGGGCACGCCGGTCCGCGCGTATTCCCCCACGTTCCCCAGGTGGATTCCTCCGGACGCCTCGAGAAGGATCCGGTCCCCGTAGCGGACGACCGCCTCCCGGACCGCCTCCGGAGCCATGTTGTCGAGAAGCAGGGCGTCCGCTCCGGCGCCGAGCGCCTCTTCCGCCTGCTCGAGACTTTCCACCTCCACCTCAACCCGGGAGAGGTGGGGAACCGCCCTGCGGGCCGCTGCCACGGCAAAGGCGACGCCGCCCGCCGCCCGGATGGCGTTCTCCTTGATGAGCACCCCGTCGGACAGGGAAAACCGGTGGTTGGTCCCGCCGCCGACCCGCACGGCGTGCTTTTCCAGCGCCCGGTGGAGCGGCGTGGTCTTCCGCGTGTCCAGGATCCGGGTGCCGTGCGGTGCCACCCGCTCGACGTACGCGGCCGTGGTCGACGCGATGCCGGAGAGGCGCTGGAGGAAATTCAGGGCAACCCTCTCCCCGCGGAGAAGCGCCGCGGCCGCCCCTTCCGCATCCCCGACCTTCATCCCCCGGGCCACCCGGGTCCCTTCCCGGAGGAACGTCGAGACGACCTGCGGATCGACCTGCCGGAACACCTCGACGGCCACCATCCCCCCGCAGAAGACGCCCTTGGCGCCCGCGACGAACGCGCCTCGAACCTTTCCCTGGAAGGAGGAGCCGAAGGGATCGCCGAACGGGGCATCCTCGCGGAGGGCGGCGGCGACGAGCCCCTCGTATTCGAGCCGGGAGATCACGACAGGTAGCGGGTCACCAGTTCGAGGTTCCGGGAAAGGCTGTCGAGCTTCTGTTCGAGGTCTCCCTGGCGGATCCTGTGCGCCTCGACGATATCCCCGGGAGCGTTCTCCACGAACTTCTCGTTTCCGAGCTTCGCGCTCACGACGGAAAACTCCGCGTTGGCCCTCTCGATCTCCTTGCGGAGACGCAGCGCCTCCTTGCGGAAATCGATGAGTCCCGCGAGCGGCAGGCAGACCTCGATATCGTTCACCACGGCCGTGGCATCTTCGACCGGGATGTATTCGGGACCGCGGTGCTCCACCTTGGCGGCCCGGGCCAGCCGGAGGATGATCTCCTCGTGGTCGCGCAGGAACGCGAGATCTTCCGGCTGCCCTTTCAGACGAATCGTCACCCGTTTCGCGGGAGGCACGTTGAGCTCGCTCCGGATGTTCCGGACGGCGCGTATGACCTCCATGAGGTGCCCCATGTCCTCCTCGACGTCGACGTCGGCCCACTCCGGGTTCGCCGCCGGGTAGGCCTCGGCGAGAATGCTTCCCCGCTCCCCGGGCAGCAGATGCCAGATCTCCTCCGTGAGAAACGGGAGGAAGGGATGGGAAAGCCGCAGGATCGTCTCGAAGACGTGGAGGAGGACGGCGCGCTGGTTCTCCCGCGTCTCCGCGGACGCTTCCGGCAGCAGCGAGGGCTTGATCATCTCCAGATACCAGTCGCAGAACTCGTGCCAGGTGAACTGGTAGAACGCCGAACTCGCCTCGTTGAAGCGGTACTCCTCGATCCCCTTCCGGACCTCGTCGATCGCCCGCTGCAGGCGGGAAAGGATCCACCGGTCCACGACGGACAGATCCGGGGGGAGGGTCCTCGCGGTGGTCCCGTCCGCGTGCATCCGCACGAACCGTCCCGCCTGGAACAGCTTGTTCATGAAGTTCCGGTACCCTTCCAGGCGCTCGTCGGACATCCGGATGTCCCTCCCCTGCGCGGCGAGGGCGAGGAGCGTAAACCGGAAGGCGTCCGTGCCGTAGCGCTCCATCAGGTCGAGCGGGTCGATGACGTTGCCACGGGTCTTGCTCATCTTCTCCCCCTTCGCATCCCGGACAAGCGCGTGGATCACCACGTCGCGGAAGGGGGCCTTCCCGGTGAACGCAATGCCCATCATCATCATCCGCGCCACCCAGAAAAAGAGGATATCGAAGCCCGTAACCAGCGCGGAGGTCGGGTAGTAGCGGGAAAAGTCCTCCGTCCGGTCCGGCCAGCCCAGCGTGGAGAAGGGCCACAGCGCGGAGGAGAACCACGTGTCCAGCACATCCTCCTCCTGGCGGAGATTCCCTGCACCGCAGGAAGAGCACCGGTCCGGTGCGTCGACCTCCACCATCGTCAGGCCGCAGCCGTCGCAGTGCCAGGCGGGAATCCTGTGCCCCCACCAGATCTGCCGGGAGATGCACCAGTCCCGGATGTTCTCCATCCAGTCGAAATAGGTCCGCTCCCAGGACGGGGGGACGATCCGGGTCTCTCCCGTCCGCACGGCGCGGATCGCGGGTTCCGCCAGGGGTTTCGTCTTCACGAACCACTGGATGCTCTCGGTGGGCTCGACCACCGTCCTGCACCGGTAGCAGTGGCCGACGTTGTGGAGGTATTTCTCCTCCTTCTCGACGAGGCCCTCCTTCCGGAGGCTTTCGAGAACCGCTTCGCGGCATGCAAACCGGTCCATCCCGGCGAACGCCCCGGCCTCCGCCGTCATCTTCCCGGAATCGTCGATCACCCGGACGGCGGGGAGGCTGTGCCGCCGGGCCACCTCGAAGTCGTTCGGATCGTGGGCGGGGGTGATCTTCACCGCGCCGGTCCCGAATGCGGGGTCCACCATCTCGTCGGAAAGCAGGGGGATGGGACGGTTCATGAGGGGCAGACGGAGCGTCGCCCCGATCCTGCCCGCGTATCGCTCGTCGTTCGGGTTCACGGCGACCGCGGTGTCTCCGAGCATCGTTTCGGGGCGGGTCGTGGCCACCACCACGCTCCGGCGCCCCGAAAGCTCGGGATACCGGATGTAATACAGTCCCCCTTTCGTCTCCTCGTGGGCGACTTCGAGGTCGGAGAGGGCCGTGTGGCACCGGGGGCACCAGTTGATGATGTAGCGGCCGCGGTAGACGAGGTCCTTCCGGTAAAGCCGCACGAACGCCTCCCGCACCGCACGGGTCAGCCCCTCGTCCATCGTGAACCGCTCCCGCTCCCAGTCGCAGGCCGCGCCCAGCCGCTTGAGCTGGTTCAGGATGAAGCCCCCGCTCTCTTCCTTCCACTTCCAGACCCGCTCCTCGAATTTCTCCCGTCCCAGCGTCCGCCGGTCGATCCCCTCGCTCAGGAGCAGGCGCTCGACCACGTTCTGCGTGGCGATCCCCGCATGATCGGTCCCGGGCAGCCAGAGGACGTTTCTGCCCAGCATCCTGTGGTAGCGGATGAGAACGTCCTGAAGGGTCACGTTGAGCGCGTGCCCCATGTGCAGGGAGCCGGTGACGTTCGGGGGCGGGATGACGATGCAATAGGGGTCGCCCGGAAGCGCGGGATCGGCGTGGAAGAGCGCGAGCCTCTCCCAGTAGGCATACCACTTCGCCTCGGTGACCGACGGATCGTACGATTTCTCCTGGTCCCTGGCTCCCATGCGCGCCTGCCTCAATGCCCGAATGTCTCGCGGAACGGCCGGAATCTGACCGGCCTTCCCCCGGGCGTCCTTCCCGTGCGTTAGGGGTTCGCCTGCCGGCGGGGTGACGTCAGGGAGATTCCTTCCCGGCTTCCTCGCGGATCCGGGCGATCTCCTCCCGGATCAGCGCTTCCGTGGTGGCCGGAACAACCTCCCACGCCACGGCCTCCACGGACTCCCGGATCTTCTCGCGAAACTCCTTCGAGAGGTTCTCCATCATTTCCCACATGACCTTTTCCACGGTTTCGGCGGCGACCCTCTCGAAGATCTCCTTCGCCCTTTCGGAGAACAGCTCCCGGAATTCCTTCTCCCCGGGAAGCAGCCCTTCGGAAGGGGGCGCGGGGACATCCTTCGTCTCCGCATCCGCGTCGGCGTCCCCGGGATGGACGGGGGGAGGGGGAATTCCCGCCTCTTCCGGAGGGGGTTGGGGTACCCCGACCTCGTGCGCCCCGGCCGGCTCCAGGAAATCGACCTCCTCCAGTTCCTCGAACGCCGGCGTGAGATCGGTAACCGCGGAAGGCGAGTCGTCGAACGAGGGTTCCTCGATGTGCTCCTCCGCCCGGAACAGCTCTTCCTTCATTTCCTCGGGAAGATCGATGGCGGCAGCCTCCTCCTGTACCGGGGGTTCCGCACCGGGCAAGGGCTCCTCCCTTTCCGGCATGGGCTCCTCCTTTTCCGCCCCCCCTTCCTCGAGATCCTCGAGAGAGACGTCGAAATCCTCCAGCGAAAGGGATCTCGCCGGTTCCGCCGCGGAACCGGTCTCCCCCCCGGGAAGATCGTCCGCGAACGCCTCCCGGGACACGGAGGTCGGCACCCCTTCCTCCATTTCGCTCAGGACATCGCTGAAATCCCACGGCTCCTCCGCGGGGGGGGTGGGACGCTCCTCTGCAACGGGCTCCGGGGCGGGCTCCGGCTTCGCCCGGGCTCCCAGAAGAGCCTGCACCTTGTCGATCAATTCCTGCGATTCGAACGGCTTGTAGAGCACCCCGTCTGCGCCGCAACTCCGGTATCGTTCCTCGTCAAGGGGGGAGAGCGATCCGGCAAGAATGAGGACGGGGAACGAACGGCCGGTTTCCGGGGTCCCCAGCTCTCTTGCCACCTCGAACCCGTCCTTCCCGGGGAGAGACACATCGGCGACCACGAGGTCGGGGGAGATCTCCTCCGCCAGCCGTATCGCGTCGATTCCGTTGTCCACCACGGTGAGCGAGATCCCGGATTGCTTCAACGCCAGTTCGAAGACCCTCTGGATGATATGGCTGTCCTCGGCGAGCAGAAGCTTGGCGTCCATAATCCCTCCAAATTGTCCCTTATTTTAGAGAGAATCCGGGAGCTTTTCAACGAAAAGGAAATCGATCTCTCCGCGGTCCACATCCGCCCGCCGAAGTTTCACGAGCAGGCGGTCCCCCGGGGAGACCCTTTGCTTCCGGAGGACGCCCTGCCATTCCCTCCGTTCCGCGGAGAAGCGGTACTCGTCGTCCCGCAGGGTGGAGATCGGGACGAACCCTTCCACGAGGAGATCCGTCAGCTCCACGTAGAACCCGTACCCCGTGATAGACGTGACCATCCCGGGAAACGTTTCTCCCGCCCGGGAGGAGATGTAAAGGGCTTTCGCCCGCTGCTCCACGTCGCGCTCCGCCTCCATCGCCTTTCGCTCGCGGTCGCTCAGGTGCTCCCCCACCTCCTTCCCCGCCGCCGCGAGCGTTTTGACGT
>CP070783.1:2157116-2163018 GCA_020346465.1 Deltaproteobacteria bacterium | reverse complement strand
AATAAGGGAACGGGTCGGCATCCCTCTTGCTAATAAAAGGAAAAAATCTTCAAGGACAACGCAATGATCCCTGCCGAAAACCCGGCGATCCTGTCCGTTTCGATCTCCAACGGAATGCGCGTCGAAATCCGGCTCGGATTGAAGGAGATCCGGATCGGGAGGAGCAAGGAGGCGGATCTTTTGCTTCCCGATCCTTCCGTAAGCAGGCTTCATGCGCGCATATTCCGCGTGGGAAACCAGTATTTCCTTTCGGACAGCAGCAAGAACGGAACCTTCGTCGAGGATAAACGCATCTCTCAAATGCACCTCGAGGGGGGGGTCGAATTCCGGATCGGGCCTTACCAGATCCACTTTTCCCGAGAAGGAAAATCGCAATCCACGTCCGAACCTCCGACGGTCGTTTCCGGTGCTACTCAAGATCATACCCCTCGCGACGACCGGAGAGCCCCCCAGTCAACCTCTTTAACTACATTAGGTATAATAGGACAAAGTGTTGCAATTAATAAGCTAATCAAAAACGTCCGTAGGGTGGCTGTTTCCGATTTTCCAGTCCTGATCGAAGGAGAAACGGGCAGCGGCAAGGAACTCGTTTCCCGAGGAATCCACGATTCTTCCGCAAGGAGGGACGGCCCGTTTGTGGTCGTAAACTGCGGCGCAATCTCGCCGGAGCTGATTGAAAGCGAGCTTTTCGGCCACGAGAAAGGAGCGTTCACGGGCGCAACAGCCCAGAGAAGGGGAGCCTTCGAAATCGCCCATAACGGAACCATCTTCCTGGACGAAATCGGCGAACTGCCCCTCCGCCTGCAGCCAAAACTCCTGCGCGTTCTCGAGCAGAAGGAGATCAAAAGGGTGGGAGGAAATGAACCGATTCTCGTGGACGCCCGCGTCCTTGCGGCGACAAACCGGAATCTCAAGAAGGAGGTGTCCGAAAAGAATTTCCGCGACGACCTCTACTATCGGATCAGCACCATCACTCTTCTGGTACCCCCCTTGCGGGAGAGACGCGAGGACATTCTCCCGATCGCGATGCATTTTCTCATCGATGTCGCCTCCCGGGCGAACCGACCGGTCCCGGAACTTTCCGGTCCCGCGTCGGAACTTCTGTCCTCCCACGATTGGCCCGGCAACGTTCGCGAACTGCGGAACGCGATTCAGCGGGCCGTGGTGATGGGCGAGGGGCCTGCACTGGGGCCCCGGGATTTCGCCTTCCTCCTGCCCGCCGATTCCGGTTCCCCGGCCCACGTTTCGTCCCAGCCCCTGTCGCGATGGGAGCAGTCGGAAAAAACGAATATCCTGACCGAGCTGTCCAGGCAAAAGGGGAACAAAACGCGCACTGCCAGGGAACTCGGAATCGCCAAATCCACCCTGTTCGAGAAGCTGAAAAAGTACGGGATCCGTACGCCGGAGTAGGGCCGATCGCCGAACCTTCGGTCTGGATTCCAGACGTTTCCTGAATCCATTTATCCTTTCAAGGAAAACCCTTCCCCCAAACCTTTCTGAATTCCTCCGGAAATTCCCCTCCGACCCCGGGGAGAAACGGGAATGTCTCTTGCGTGCTCCGGGTCGGAAAAATATCCGGTGAAGGAGGATGGAAACGATGAAGCAGGCCAGGCAAAAGATTGCGAACCGCATCGGACAAGGGCTGACCGAATACATCATCATCGTCGCTCTTGTGGCAATTGCCGCAATCGGAGTCGTGAACATTTTCGGCAACCAGCTCAGACATCAGTTCTCCACGATCGTCGCTTCCATGTCGGGAAGCTCCGTCCAGGTCAAATCCCTCGCCACCAAAGCGAAGGAACAGACGAACCAGAGAACCCTGAAGGACTATGCATCGGAAAACAGGTAACCGAAGGGGGACGGCAACGATGGAATTCCTGGTTGGGGGCTCAGCGCTCCTCCTCCTGGTGATGGGATCCGTCCAGCTCTCCCTGCTGTGGGCGGGACAGGGTGCGGTGGAAACGGCAGCCCATTTCGCCGCCAGGAAATTCGCCCTCCACGCCCGGACCGATTTTCGAAAAGCCAAGGAAGCCGCCCTGGCTGAAGCAGCGTCGCTTTGCCTCCACCGGCCGGGGGGAAAATGGGGGGCGACACAGCTCACTTCGATCGAGTTTTCTCGTCATGACAAGGGGAACCCGACGCATTCCGCCCGCCCGGGCGAGGCCTACTGCCTGCGCCTCACCCATTGGCTGGAACTTCATGTCCCCTGGGTCAACAGAATCCTGTTCTCCGTTACGCCGGGGAAGAAGGCCATGATCAAAGGACAATATTTCCTTCTTCTCCAATCCTCCCGCTGGGTAACCGTGGAGTGACGATGATCTCGATGTTTCCCAGACAGATGTCGTTCGTCCGCGACGGCAATTACGGGCAGGCCGTCGTGCTTCTCCTCACCACTCTGGTCGCCGTCCTTTCCGTGGTGTTTCTGGCTGCATATATTGGCCATCTCGGTGCCGAAAAGGTCGCATCCGCCAATGCGGTCGATGCCATCGCTCTCTCGGCCGCAACCTGGGAGGCACGCGGACTGAACGTCATTGCGGCCTTAAACGATGGAATCCTGCAATGCCTCCGGCTGATCCGGTGGACCTGCGTATTGTGGGCCGCCATGGCAATAGCCGCCTGCACCGGATTGGGTTTGCCCGCATTTCTGAATTATTCGAAACGGGCGGCCGGCATCATCCGGTCCTCCTGGGACACCGCCCTTCAATTCGCAAAATGGTCGGAAAAAGCAAGGGATGCGATCCCCTTCCTGATTCTTGCGGAAACCGCCAAACTTTCGCGGGAACTCAAGGTTACGGGAGCCCTTTACCCTTTCGATCCGGGTGGACCGCACGATCATGAGCAAACGCTCGAGCTGCATCTGGTCCCGGGGCCTCCGATCACCCTGGCCGATGCCCTTTCCCCGATCCACAAGGTAAAGCGGACAATCAGAAAATGGAAATGGGCCAAAAGGGTTGCCGGAAGAATCGTAAGCATCATCGATTCGGTCCTGCAATCCTCTCTCGGGTCCACCCTCGCCCCCATCAAGATGCTTGTCCCCGAGGACGATCTTCCCGATCGCCAGAAGGTCCGGTTTGCCGGATCCCGGGCTGTTTCCCCCGTCCCCATTCCGTTTTTCCCGTCCCCGTCGAAGGTCCCGTTTGTTTTCGAGGCCTCCGCGGAACCGTACGGAGGGGGCGCAACCGAAATGTCGTGGAGGTCGAGACTCACGGAATGGAGGAGGGAAAGATGACAAACAGCCGGAACATGGGACAAGCCATCGTGGAGACCGCGTTGGTACTGCCGATTCTCCTGATCCTCATCCTGGGCGGTTACGCGTCAGCACGTACGGCTTTCCTGAAATCCCGTTCGGAATCCGCTGTTTTTGCGGAAGCGCTTCGCGCCGGCCGCAATCTTTCCGGGATCGAGCGAGAACTTTCCCGGTCCGTTTTGCCCGATGAAGGATCGGTTGACATCCAGGCCGGACAGAAAAGAAAATCCCGCCTGCTCCCGGCTCCCTCTCCCCTCCTTGCCGGCAAGACGGCTGCATCCGTAACGGTCGGAAAGCAGTGGATGGAAATCGGTGCTCCACGATGGTTGCCTGCAGCGAAGATCCATCAGGGAACGGAATTCCATGTGGATTGCTGGGGAAAGGAATCTTCCTCCGGGAAGAGCATCCGGCGATGGGTCCGGGGACTTGTCGTGCTGGGAGCGATCCGTTGAGACACGTGTTCTGCCTGGCCGCAGCATTGCTGGCCGCCGGGGTACTCACCGTATCTGCACTTCCCTACCATGTAGGGAAAATCATCTCCCCTACCCGTTCCTTCGCCTTGCATGGCAAATGGTATTCCGCGGGAAAACCGTTCAAGAGAAAATCCCTCATCCAGAGAGAATTATCGAGACAGGGGTTCGATCTCACCCGAATTCCCGGGGATGCGCCGGACCCGGGTGAGGGCGTCCCCGACCCTCTGTTCGAAATCCCCTCGAGGAAACGATTTCGGCCGGTGTTCTTTCCTGCCTGGTTCCAAGTGGAAAACAGCCTGCAAATGGAGTCCGAAGACGAATCGATCGATATCACCTACGGGAGAAACGAAGCGGCAAAAGGATCCGCCAGGGAGCAACTCGTCGCCGAAGGGTGGACGATTGTCGGAATGGAGGGAGAGGCCAGCCCCTTTTCCATGGGTACGATTCGCAGAGGAAGGGAGACATCCATTGTCTTTCTGGAAGAGAAAGAAGGGGGCTGCCTTTTCGTCAGGCGCCTGGAAAAATAAGGTGGGGGGATTCCTGTCCCTCCTTGTCGGAATCCTGTTGACGGGACTGGCCATCCTCGCAGCCAGACAACGGATCACGGCAATAGAGCGGGACATCGTGGGGAAAGCCGCTCCCACGAAAATCGTCGTGGCTTCCAGGGCCATCCCCGCGGGAACGGCATTCTCCATGGAAAACCTTTCCAGGAAATCTGTCCCGTTCGCAGGGACAAGCCGCAGGAATGTTCCGGCCCCGGACTTCGAACTCCTTCTCGGCGCCAGAACGAAAGTGGAAATTTCGGAGGGCGAGCCCGTCCTGTGGACAGATGTCGAAGAGCCTTTCGATGCGGATTCCTTCTCCCAGACGATCAAGAAGGGACAGCGCGCCATCACGCTCGAGGCAGACAGGAGGGCCTCTTTTTCCGGTCTCCTTCGGCCCGGAGATCACGTCGATCTGCTCCGGGAGGGAACGGACGGGCGCGGATGCATCCCCTTGCTGTTCGATGTCCCGGTGCTTGCCGTAGACCGGAGCTTCCTCCCCCTTTCCCCGGCGGGAGAGGAAACCGATGTCGACACCATTACCGTTTCCGTATCCTCGGACGAGGCAGCTCGCCTTACCGCAGCGGAAAAGGAAGGGCGCATTTCCTGGCTTCTCAGGAATCCTTCCGATCGCGGCAACCCGGTAAAGAGCCAGAGAATGCTGGCGCGCAAATCTCCGCCTGTCGAGATATGGAAGGCAGGTATCCGGGAAATAAACCTGCCACAGGCTTCGAGAATTGGGGAACCCGAATGACCCGACGTCCGCTCCTCGCATCTTTCCTTCTTGTCCATGCTGCCATGGGGGTCTTTCTCCCAGCCCCTGCTCATTGCGAGACCATCCGACTGCGCCCGGGGTTTCAGCACATCCTCGAATTCCGGGGAGCGAGACGGCTATCGATCGGCAATCCGGAAATCATGGAAGCGCGCCCGCTTCCTCATAACGACGGAATCCTCGTAGTGGGGAAAAAGGAGGGAGAAACGGATCTTGTCATTTGGGGGAAAACAGAGAAACAGGAATGGAAGGTAAGCGTCGCGGGAGACACGGCGGCACTGGTGGAGGAGGCAAGGAGCCTTGCGGACACGTTCCCCGAGGTAACAGTCACCCGGGCGGGCTCATCGGTGCTGATCCGCGGGACCGTGCGGTCACAGAGGGCCAAGACCCTTTTCGAGTCCTTCGCGCAGACCCATCGGAAGGTTCTCCTGGAAATCTCACTCCCCGACGACGAGAGGACACTCCTTTCGTACGACCTGAAAATGATCGAAATCAGCAGGGGGGCCACCGCTCATCTCGGAATCCGGTGGCCGGATTCCCTTTCCGTGAAGGGAAGAGGGTCCTTGGGAACCACGGAGGAAACCTCGCTTGCCGTCGTATCCGACTTCGAGGCCGGACTCAATCTTCTCATGGCGGATGGCCGGGCAAAAATTCTGGCGAATCCCAAACTGGTATGCGAGAGCGGCAGCAGTGCCAACTTTCTTGCGGGAGGGGAAATTCCGATCGTGATCGTCACCCCCGAAACGAGGACCGTGGAATGGAAGACCTACGGGATCATCCTCGAGATACACCCGGAGATGGAATACGGGAATCGCATCCGTACAAAGATCATAGCCGAAATCAGCACCGTGGATCATGGCGGAGGCAG
>CP070783.1:2142321-2157016 GCA_020346465.1 Deltaproteobacteria bacterium | reverse complement strand
TCGGCCGGCTTTGCGGGCTCGGCCTTCGACTGCGCCAGCGCCGCCGTCCCGAGCGACAGGGCGAACGCCATTGCTACGATCGCGGTCAACAGCTTCTTCATCGTTCCTAACCTCCTCTTCGGGGTGAACGTCCGAACGTCCATGCTCCGGAATCGCTACTTCTTCTCCGCCGGGGCGGCTTTCGCAGGCGCGGTGTTGTCCTGCGCTGCCGGTTTTGTTCCCTCTTCCTTCTTGACAGGCTCAGCGGGCTTTGCGGGTGCGTCCTTCGGACCCGCCGCCAGTGCCACCGTCGCAAGCGACAGTGCGAACGTAACCGCCATGATTACGGACAACAGTTTCTTCATCTTCCCGTACCTCCTCGTTTTGGTGGAAAGCAGACTGCTTTATAAAATATTCAAGGATGATGCCAAACCCTTAGCAAGGAAGGGCTTAAGGAAATCAGCCACATAGAAAGGAGGGCCTGGTAGATGGCACACCCTGGTTGCCCTTTTGAGGAATCTGCTCCCCGGATGGGGAACAAATTCCCCGGGACCGGATCCCCGGGGGAAGGAGGTTACGGCGGGACGATTCCGAACTTTTTCAATCGGTAGATGTACGTCTTGTAGCTCATTTTCAGCAGCTCGGCCCCGCGGGTATGGACCCCGCCCGAGCGTTCCACGGACTGCCGGAGAAGGTGCTCCTCGAGCTTCTCGAAATCGACCCCGTCGGGAGGCAGATCCGCGCTCCAGGAAACCGCGCCCTCCTCCCCGCCCGACCGCATCCGGAACGGACCGGACGGCTGGCCGGACCGGATAAAGGACCGGCCGTCCCCCCCCTCCCTTTGTCCGAAAGGAAGCCCGCCGGGACCGATCTCCCCCTTTTCGGCAAGCACGACCGCCCGCTCGATCGCCGAGGAGAGCTCGCGGATGTTCCCCGGCCAGGGGTATTGCATCATCAGGCGCATCGCCTCCTTCGTGATCTCCCGCACGGGGGGTACCCCTTTCTCCCCGTGCTTCGCCAGGAAATGCCGGGCCAGGGCGGGAATGTCGGAGATCCGCTCCCGGAGGGGCGGGAGGGAGAGCTTGAGGATGTTCAGCCGGTAGAACAGGTCGGCGCGGAACCGCCCGTGCCTGACCTCCTCCTCCAGGTCCCGGTTCGTCGCGGCGATGATGCGGACATCCACGGTGATGTTCTCCTTGCCCCCGACACGACGGATCTCCCCGTCCTGCAGCGCCCGGAGAAGCTTCGCCTGGGTCCCGGCCCGCACCTCGGCGATCTCGTCGAGGAGGAGAGTCCCCCCCATCGCCGCCTCGAAGAGGCCGATCTCCCGGCGGTGGGCCCCCGTGAAGGCGCCCCGCTCGTGGCCGAACAGCTCGCTCTCGAACAGGCCGTCGGGGAGGGAGGCACAGTTGACCGCGAGGAACGGAGCGGAGCTGCGCCCGCTCAGCGAGTGGATGTTCCGGGCGACCACATCCTTGCCGGTCCCGCTTTCGCCGGTCAGGAGGACGATGGCGTCGCTGCGGGCGATCCGCGGGAGGATCCGCCGGATCTCCCGGATGGCGGGGTGCTCCCCGAGGATGGGGACGGCCCCGGGGAAGAGGCGCTCCGAGAGAACCCGGTGCGATTCCCGCAGTCGGAGATTCTCGATCGCCCGCTCGATGATGATCAGGAGACGCGCCCGGTCGACCGGCTTCTCGAAGTAGTAGAACGCACCCCTCTTGATCGCCTCGACGGCGGTCTGGATCGTCCCGTACGCGCTGTTCAGGATGATCGGGGTCCCGGAGGTGCGGGCCAGGATCGCGTCGATCAGATCCTCCCCGGTCATGCCCGGCATCACGAGGTCGGTCAGGACGAGGTCGACCTGCTCGCGCTCCAGGGCCTCCAGGGCCTCCTGCCCGCTCCCCGCGAGAACGGTCCTGTACCCCTCGCCCGCAAGGATCGATCCCAGGATCTCGCGCTGGTTCCTCTCGTCGTCGACGACGAGGATGGTCCCCTTCATCGAGGCGCCGCCCCCGGCAGAAGGATGCGGATGCGTGTCCCCTTCCCCGCCTCCGAATCTACCACGATCTCGCCTTCGTGCGCCTTCACGATCTTGCGCGCGAGGTCCAGCCCGAGGCCCAGCCCGGAAGGCTTGGTCGTATAGTACGGCTCGAAGATCTTTTCCCGGTCCCCTTCCGGGATCCCCGGGCCGGTATCGCCGACCAGGATGGCGTATCTCCCGTCGTCCGAAGCGTGGGCGGCGACCAGAAGCTCCCCGCCGTCCGGCATCGCGTCGATGGCGTTCCCCACAAGATTGAGGACGGCCCGCCGGATCATGTCGGGATCGACGGCCGGCGGGGGGGCCTCCCGGAAGTCGCGCCGGACGGTAATCCGCTGGCTTCGCAACCGGTCCGAGGCCATCCGGAGCACGCTTTCCACGATCTCCGGGATGAGCACCGGGGTCCGCTGCGGCTCCGCGGGCCTGCCGTACATGACGAAGTTCGTCACCAGGTCGTTGAGCTTCTGGATCTCCTCCTTGATCCGGGCGATGATCCGGCCCTTCTCCCCGGCGTCCCCGGGCGTTCGCCCCTCGGTCAGTGCGTCGAGCCGGTCGACCGCCAGGCCGATGAAGTTCAGGGGATTGCGGATCTCGTGGGCGACGCCGGAGGAAAGGCGCCCCAGCTGGCTCAGGTACTGGGACTCGCGGACCTTCTCCTCCAGCTCCCGGTTCTGCCGCAGACGGACGATCATCTCGTTGAACGAGCGCGTCAGACGCCCCACCTCGTCCCTCCCCGAAACCGGAAGCTCCTGGGACAGGTCCCCGGCGGCCACCTTCTCCGCCGCGTGCGCAAGATTTTCCAGGGGCCGGGCGTAGTGCGAGGAGATGGTCACCGCCAGGGCCAGGCCGAGGCCGAAGATCAAAAGGGTGCTGACGAGCCGGAGGTAGAGGTTCCTCCGGATGGGCTCGGTGAAGTCGTCGATCTGCATCCGGACGTGGATGAACCCGAGCGTGCCCCCGCCCACCGTCACCGGGATCACCAGGTCCTTCGACACGATCTTCTCCTCCCCCGGCTCGGGCTCGTCGCCGAAGGTGGCGTTGATGATGAGCTTCTCCCGGGGCAGCCGGATCGTCGCCGTCTTGCCGATCACCTTGGGGTTCGTGCTGTCGATGATCCCCATGTCCTCTCCCACGATCGAAACCTCCCGGATGCCCGACTTCTTGAGAGACTCGACGTAGCCCCGGAGCCGGTCCTCCTCGGAGGATTCCGGCGCGGTGAACTGGTCGACGCTCACCCGGATGGCGTTGGACAGGTCGAGAAAGCTTTTCTCGAGGTCCGCTTTGAGGCCTTCCCGCCCAAAGTAGTACGGCAGGAAGACGATCCCCATCGAGCAGACAAGGAGGATCAGCATGATCATCGTCAGCTGGAACCGGAGTCCGCGATCCTGGATCCACGACTGGAGGAACTTCATTCTCGTCTCCTCGCGAAAACGGCCCCCGGGAAACGATCCCCGGGGGCCGGTCATGCGTTTTTCGGGGAATCCCAACCCGGAACCCGGGCCGGAGGGCTCCCCCTTCCTTCCGCCGCTTTCTTGCCCGGTCACCCTTCCACGGCGGGGACCCGGGCCAAAGCCGCGTAAGGGGCCGCCCCGGAAGCCGCCGCAAGCGCTTCCTTCACCTCGCCCGCAATGCGCGCCACCCGGGCACGGTGCGTCTCCACCGCCGTCGGGGAGAAACGCGCCGACTCCTCGCCGGAGGCGGAAACCGTCTCCACGAGGACCGAGCCGTCCGGCGCCTGCGTTGCCGTCATCGTGGCCGACACGGTTCCGTTCTCGGAAAGCGTCGAGGTGACGGATCCGGAGCCGTCGTCGCGGATCCTGAGCGTGGAAACGAGAGCGCCCGCGCGATACGTCGCAACGGTCGCGACGGTCGCCCGCCCCTCGCGCCCGATCGTCATCACGGCCCGGTCATCCCCGTTCTCGTGCACCCGGGCCTGCGGCGCGACGACGGGATTCTGCCCGCTCCAGAATTCGATCAGGTTGAACACGGCGAAGTCCAGGAATCCGGTGATCCCGTACGGTATGACGAAAAGCCACGTCACGACGCTCCGCAGGTACTTGTCCTCGACGGACTTGTTGACCTCGTACAGGCTCCGGGTCAGCTGGAACTTCCCGAAGCATCCCGCCGAGAAGACAATCCCGACGGACACCACGAGCGCGAGCGCCACCACTTTCCCGAACCGGCTCCTTCCCATCTCCACCTCCCTGTGGTCGGAATCGGACCTCGTTCATTGTAATTCCCCGCCCGGCCTGCCTCAAAGCACAAGATTTGTCCGGGGGGTTCGATATAGTACAATGCCCCCCCATGGAGTCCTCGAGAGGGCAGAGAACGACCATCCTCAAGCTCGCCGTCTTTCTTGCCTTCGCCGGCGCGGTGGCGTACCTCCTCCTGTTCACCCCCCTGGGGACCCGGTTCCTCACCCCGGAAGGGAGGAGGGAGCTGGTGGGCAGGATCGACCTCCTCGTCCGCTCGGCGGGCCCTCTCGGCCCCGAGCTCTTCATCCTCATCTATACGCTCGGGGTCCTCTGGCTGCCGGCCACCCCCTTCAACGCGGCGGGGGCGTTCATCTTCGGAAAGGTCACCGGGACCATCTGCAACATCCTGGGGGCCACCCTGGGCGCCACCCTCTCCTTCATTCTCGGACGGTATTTCCTGAGGGATTTCGCAAAGAGGATGCTCACGGGAAGGCTCGGGGAACTCGACCGCAAGGCGGAACAACACGGCTTCTCCGTCGTCTTCTACCTGCGCATCGTCTGGTTCCCCTTCATCTTCCTCAACTACGGCGCGGGGGCGACGCGGATCCGGTTCGGCGACTATTTCTGGGGGACGTTCTTCGGGTCCATGCCCGCCATCGTGATCGCCTCCTACTTCTTCGGGTCCCTGAAGGAGATCATCGCCTCCTACGAGGGGCCGGGCGACCTGTTCCAGTTCGACGTCCTGTTCCCCGTCGGGCTCCTGCTCTTCTCCTTCCTGCTCCCCGCCATCGTCCGGCGGATCCGGGGGGAACCGTTGCCGGAAGAAGGCCCCGCCGCGGGGCCGGAATGACGGGGGCCGCGGACAGGCCGCCGGTCTCCGTCATCATCCCCGCGCGGAACGAGGCGGCGGCGATCTCCGCGACCGTCCGGTCCGCCCGCGAGGCGGGCGCCGACGAGGTAATCGTGGTGGACGGGGAAAGCCGGGACGGCACGGCCGGCGAGGCCCGCCGGGTCGCCGACGCCGTGATCCTCTCCCCCCCGGGACGGGCGCGCCAGATGAACGCCGGGGCGAGGGCATCCAAGGGGGCAATCCTCCTCTTCCTGCACGCGGACACGACGATGCCCGGGGGGGCGGTCGCGTCGGTCCGGAAGGCGATGGAACGGGAGGAGATTGTCGGGGGAGCCTTTTCCGTAAAGCTCGCGGTCTCGGCCGGCGCTCCTTCCTTCCGGAAGGCCGCGCTGCGCCTCACCGCCCGGATGATCAACGTCCGGGCGCGATTCTTTCGCGCCTACACCGGCGACCAGGCGATCTTCCTCCGCAGGGACGTCTTCGAGACGCTCGGGGCCTATCCCGAGATCCCCCTGATGGAGGACGTCGAGCTCTCCCGCCGTCTCGCCCGGCTCGGGAGGACGGTCCTGCTGCCGGAGAGGATCACCACCTCCGCGAGGCGCTGGGAGACCCACGGCACGGTGCGCACGATCCTTTTGATGTGGGGGCTGCGCCTGGCGCATCGGGTCGGGATGTCCCCCGAGCGGTGCGCGGAGCTCTACGGGAGGAAGCCGAAACGATGAACCGGTGGTTCCGGGTGGCGGGCGGAGTGGCGATGAACCTGTGCTTCGGCTCCGCGTACACCTTCAGCATCTTCCTCGCCCCGCTCCAGCGGGAGTTCGGGTGGAGCCGCGCCCAGGTCTCGCTCGCCTTCACGATCTCCATCGCCTGCATCGCGGCCGGCGTGCTCGTCGGGGGACGGTGGCACGACCGGCAGGGGCCGGCACCGGTGGCCCTGACGGGGGCGCTCCTCTTCTCCGCGGGGATCTTCCTCTCGCGGTACACCCACGCCCTCTGGTGGCTGTACGCCTGCTACGGCGTCCTCGTCGGCTTCGCCAGCGGCGTCGGCTACGTCTGCCCCCTCGCGGTGGGGATGAAGTGGTTCCCCGAGAAGCGCGGACTGGTCACGGGCCTCATGGTCATGGGATACGGTGCGGGAAGCGCGCTGATCGCCCCGCTGGCCGGCCTCCTGCTGCACCGCTACGGGTGGCGGGACACCTTCTCGCTCCTCGGCCTCGGGTTCCTGGCGGTCACCACGGCGGGGTCGTTCTTCCTTCGGAACCCCCCGGAAGGGTGGCGGCCGGAGGGGTGGGTTCCCCCCTCCCCGGAGGTGACGGCGTTCCGCCCGCCGCGGGACTACCCGCCCGGGAGGATGCTCCGGACGGGGACGTTCTACCGGATGTGGCTCGCGTACGCCCTGGGGACCTCCGCGGGGCTCATGGTCATCGGGCACCTGGCGGCGTTCGCGGAAGGGGCGGGGTTCTCCCCGCGCGACGCCGCGCTCTCCGTGGGGGTCCTCTCCGTGGGGAACGGCTTCGGGAGGATCGGCTCCGGATGGATGTCCGACCACATCGGGCGGACCCGGACGCTCTTCCTCGTGATGGGGGTGACCGGCCTGCTTCTGCTCCTCGAGCCCCGGGTGGGAACGGTTCCCCTGCTCTTCGGGTCGGTCTTTCTCATCGGGTACTGCTACGGCTCCCAGCTCGCGGTCTTCCCCTCCGCGGCGGCGGACTTCTTCGGGATCCGGAACCTGGGGAACAACTACGGACTGCTGCTGACCGCGTGGGGAGTCGCGGGAATCATCGGGCCGATGGCGGGGGGGAGGATCTTCGATGCGACGAAGAGCTACTCGACCGCCTTCCTGATCGCCGCCGTGCTCGCGTTTCTCGCCGCGGCCGTCATCGCGACCGTCCGGCCGCCGCCCGCGACGTGGGAGACCCCGCAGGCGACGCCGGCGTCTACTCCCAGGTCAGCAGCAGGGGGGTGAGCGGGTTCACGAGGTCGGGGTGGCGCGGGATGACGCGCGCCGCGAACCCGAACCGGCCGCTCGCGCGGCAGGGGATCTCGGCGCGGAAGATCTCCTCGCTGCCCTCCCGGCCTTCGTGCCGCGCCCCGATGACCTCCCCGTCCCGGACCTCCCCGGCCGGATCCAGCATTCCGTAAGAGATCTCCACCGCGACGTCGTCCGCGGAGAGCGCTCCCAGGCTGGCCCGGACCGTCACCGCCACACGGGACCCGACGAGGAGATCGCCGGACGGGGCCGCCCCGTCCACGCGCATCGAGACGCGGGACCACTCCGCCGCGACCCGGGACCTCCAGGCCGAGAGCTCCTTCGCGGAGGCGAACGCGTCCTTGGCCAGCCGGGTGCCGACCCGGTGCGCCGGGATGTAGAACCGCTCGGCGTACTCCCGGACCATCCGGGCCGTGTTGAAGGCAGCGCCGAGCGTCCGCATCGAGGCCTTCATCATCCCGATCCACCCGCGCGGCAGCCCCCCCTTGTCCCGCTCGTAGAACAGGGGGACGATCTCGTTCTCCAGCAGGTTGTAGAGCGCGTCGCACTCGACCTGGTCCTGCTCCTCGGGGTCCTTGTACACCTCGCCGCTGCCGACCGCCCAGCCGACGTCCGGCGCGTACCCCTCGCACCACCAGCCGTCCAGGACGGAGACGTTCAGGCCCCCGTTCGCCGCGGCCTTCATCCCGCTCGTGCCGGAGGCCTCCAGGGGGCGCCGGGGGGTGTTGAGCCACACGTCCACCCCCTGCACCAGGTACCTCGCGACGTTGATGTCGTAATTCTCCAGGAAGACCAGGCGGTGCCGGATGCGGGGGTCGGAGGCGAAATGGACGACCGACTTGATGATCTCCTTGGCGGGGAGATCCTGGGGGTGCGCCTTCCCGGCGAAGACGATCTGGACGGGCCGTTCCGGGTGGTTGAGCAGCCGGACCAGCCTCTCGGGCTGCCGGAAGAGCAGCCCCGCCCGCTTGTAGGTGGCAAACCGGCGGGAGAATCCGATGGTGAGCGCCTCGGGGTTGAGCACCTCCTCCGCGGCCCTCACGGTGGAGGCGCCCGCCCCCTGCCGCACCAGCTGGGCCTTGAGCTGCTTGCGCACGAAGAAGACGAGCCGTTCCCTGCGGACCTCGTGCGTCCGCCACAGCTCCACCGGCGGGATCGTCTCCACCCGGTCCCACACGGATTGGTCCGCGGGCTTCTCCTGGAACCGGGGACCCAGGTAGCGCGAGAACAGGTCCGCCATCTCGTGGCTCAGCCAGCTCCTGGTGTGGATGCCGTTCGTGACGCTGTGGATGGGGACCTCGGATTCGGGGAGGCCGGGCCACAGGTCCTTCCACATCTTCCGCGACGTTTCCGCGTGGAGCCGGGAGACCCCGTTCGCGTGCGCGGCGGTATGGAGGGCGAAGACCGTCAGGCCGAAGTCGGGGGTCTTGCCCGACACCATCTGCCCCAGCCCGAGAAACTCCTGCCACGGCAGCCCGATCTCCTCGGTCATCGGCTGGAGGTACTTCCGCACCAGCTCCGTGGCGAACTGCTCGTTCCCCGCGGGCACGGGGGTGTGGGTGGTGAAGACGTTGGAGGCGAACACCTGTTCCCTCGCCTCGGCGAAGGAGACCCCGTGCTCCGCCCTGTGCGCCCGGATGCGCTCCAGGGCGAGGAAGGCCGAATGCCCCTCGTTCATGTGGTAGACGGTCGGGGCGATTCCAAGGGCCCGCAGCGCCCGCACCCCCCCGATGCCGAGGATGATCTCCTGCCGGATCCGCATCTCCCGGTCCCCGCCGTACAGCGTGCCCGTGATCTCCCGCGCCCGGGGGGAGTTCTCCTTGACGTTGGTGTCCAGGAGATAGAGGGGAACGCGGCCGATCTGGACCCGCCAGATCCTCGCCCGGACCTTCTCCCCCGCCATCTCCACCTCGATCCGGAGCGACTTCCCCTCGCCGTCCCGCTCGATCGTGACCGGCATGTTGTACCAGTCGTTGTCCGGGTAGAGCTCCTGCTGCCAGCCGTCGAGGGAAAGGATCTGCCGGAAATACCCCTTCTGGTAGAGGAGCCCGATGCCGACCAGCGGCAGCCCGAGGTCGGAGGCCGACTTCAGGGTGTCCCCCGAAAGGACCCCCAGCCCCCCCGAGTAGATCGGGAGCCCCTCGTCGATCCCGAACTCGCAGGAGAAGTAGGCGACCCGGAAATCCTTCTCCTCCCCGTGGGCCTCCCGGAACCATCCGGGCTCCTTGAGGTACCGGACCAGGTTCTGGTGGACCCTCTGGAGGTTGGCCACGAAGCTCTCGTCGCGGGCCGCCTCGTCGAGCGCCTTCTGCGAGAGAGAGCCGAGCATGAGAACGGGGTTCTGGTACGACTTCTCCCAGAGGTCGGGGGAAAGCCGGATGAACAGCTGGACGGCCTCCCAGTTCCACGAGAACCACAGGTTCATCGCGATCTCCTGGAGGGGCTTGAGCTCCGGGGGAAGGTTCGGGCGGACGTGGAATTCCCTGATCTTCATGCGGCCATCCTTTTCCCGTGGCATCGGAATGCGGGGCGGACCGTCCCGAAAGGGATTCCCGGCCACCCGGCAACACACCTATCAATAGACAACAGGAGGCATGCGAAAACAAGAGGGGAGAACACGCGGCATCCCGCCGGTCCGGCCGTCACGCGGAAAGAATCCCGCTCCCGGTGGACGAGGAGGTACACTGGTCCGGAGGGGAGACGGGATGAGGAATCGGATGCTGCTTCTTCCGGCGCTGGGGGCCCTCCTCCTCGCGATGGCCGCCATCACGGCGCATGCGGAGGAGCGGACCGTCGTCGGGACGATCGTGAGAGTGGACGCGGCGGAGCGCACCCTGACCGTGAAGGACGGGAAGGGGGTGGCGTGGAACTACAAGGCAGACCAAGACGCCGGCATCTCCCTCGAGGGCCTTCACGTGGGCGACAGGGTGTCGGTGACGATCGGCAGGCCAACCCCATTCAACATGATCACGGCCGCGGACCGGCTGCGAAAGGGGGACCGGGTCACCAGGATCCCCTTCTGACTTCACTGCGGGCCCCCGTCTGCGGGTTTCCACCGGCTCTTCTGCGTTTTCTCTCTGGTCGGCCCGTCCCCACCCGGTCCTTCCCCGACGTCCCAGAACTGCCGTCTCGCATAGGATGCGACCTGCCGCGCGCACTCCTCCACCGCCTCGTCGAGGGTGCCCCAGTTCCCGGTATCCCAGAACACCCGGACCGACCCGATCTCCTTCTCCAGGAAGTTGAAGAACCGGGCTTCCGCGGTGATCGATCCCGTCCCCGGTTTCCTGTTCCCCCCGGGACCGGTCCCCTCCTCCGCGGGATGATAGCCGGTGATGGCGTATACGATCCGCAGTTCCGGCCCCTGGCTGAACGGGCCCCTGTCGAACAGCTCCCTGGTGAGGGCCGATCGGAAATCCTCCCGGACCACGTCCGGCACGGATCCAGGGGAGCCACCTTCGGTCACCATCGCCGACGAATACCGGCCCATGCCTTCGGACGGCCGCAGGGTTTGGACTCTTCCGCTCCCGGTACAGCCGCACAACGACAGAAGCACCCCGAGCGAAAGACCCGCCGCCCCCGCACGGAACCCGGGGGTCCCGTGCCCTTTCACCGGCCCCCTCCCACTTCCCAGTCCTGCCCCTTCACGTCCCGGAAATTCAGGATCGGCCCGCTCTCGTCCGACAGATAGAGGACGGCGCTCGGCCCCTCCTCGCCGTCCATGCCGAACAGGCCCAGCGCAGGCTCCCCGCTGTCGGCGAGCTTGAAGTTCGCCCTTGCCCTGGAGTCGTTGTCCCAGAAGGCGATTCCCGGATTTCCCTCGTCGGACAGCCCGACGACCGATCGGTAGTGCCGTTCCTTGTCCAGGAAGGACAGGACCGGCCGCCCCTTCCCCTGCAGCTCGAACGCGGCGCGGAGATCCCCGTCGACATCGTAGAGGGAGAGCCTCGGGTTGTCGTTCCGGACCGTCAGCAGGACGCCCGGCTTCCCGTTCTCGTGCATCACCGCGAACCGCTTCGCGCGGACCTCTCCCGAGAGCCCCCCCGTCAGGACCCACACGAGGGAAAACAGGCAGAGGACAGCCACCCCGGCCACGCCCGCCAGGGCGATCGCCCTCGCGTCCCGAACCTGCTTCTCCAGCTGCTGAAGGCGACGTTCCGCCCGGTCGCCCGCTTCCTTCTCCATCGGGGCCCCCTTCCGGTCATTTCGCTTTCGGCTCTCCCCCTCTTCGAAACACCTTCTCCACGAGCCGGAGGGCCTTCCCTCCGGCGGCCTTTCTTTCCATTTCGTCCGCCATGCGATCCAACTTCACGGCCATGGCCCGCAATTCCTTTGCCTGCAGCCTGAGCCTTCCCGCCTGGTCCTCCCCTTTCGGGGAGGTGAAGCCGAGGATGGGTTCGCCGGACTTTTTGGAGAGCTGTACCTTCACCAGTTTCCCGGCCTCCTCCTGCTCGACCTTCTCCCCCCCCGCGTTCCGCTTTCTCCAGAACCTCATCGTCCCTCTCCTCCTTTGCGCCGGCTCTGCCGCACGAAAAGAAAAAGGGGCTGCCGGCAAGCGGCAAACCCCTTCCCCGTTATCTCTGCAAACCACCGATCCTCGGTCGGGATCACGGGACTTTGCGTTTTCCTTCTCGTTTTTCTCATGATAGGCCCCTGTCCCGGAAATGGCAAGGAGACCGGCCCGGCTAAAGAATCCTTGCCAGCCTGCCGATCTGTCTTTAAAATTGCTTTTTTGCGGTGATATAATATTGACCTTTCCAGGAAATACCGGTTGCCCGCCCGAAGACAACGGTCGTGTTCCGAAAACGCTTTGGCATTAACAGCACCGTTTCCACGCAGCAGACCGGAAAGGAACCGGGAAGGGAGGTCCGAGGGGTTGAAGATCAGGGTTCTCGGGTCATCGGGGTCGGAAGTCGCGGGGCACCGTGCCCCCGCCTTCCTCGTCGATGAAGAATCCCTTCTGGACGCGGGAACGATCGGCCTGTCCCTGAAGATCCGGGAGGAGCACAAACTCCGGCGGATCTTCCTCACCCACGCGCACTTCGACCACATCAAGGGGATCCCGTTCATGCTCGACAACCTCGTCAGCCGCGGGACGGGCAACACCGTCACCGTCATCAGCGGCAGGGAGGTGATCCGGGACCTGAAAACGAACATCTTCAACGACAGGATCTGGCCCGATTTCACGAAGATTCCCTCCCCGGACCGTCCGGCCCTGCAATACCGGACCGTTTCCGCCTCCCGCGAGGAGAGGTTCGACGGGTACCGGGTGATCATGGCCAAGGTCAACCACACCGTGCCCGCCTACGGCATCATCCTGATCGGGCCGAAAGGGGAAGGGATCGCCTACACGGGCGACACCGGGCCGACCGACCGGTTCTGGAAGAAGGTGGATGAGTACGGGGTGAACCACCTGATCGCGGAGTCCTCCTTCCCGAACCGCCTGGAGGAACTGGCTCTCAAGACCGGACACCTGACACCCGCGCTCCTGCAACAGGAGATCGCGAAGATGAAAAACCCGCCGCGCTGCATCTACCTGATGCACGCCAAGCCGCAATATTTTCCGGAGATCGAAAAGGAGATCCGGGGCCTCGCCCGGAACAGCATCCGCTACTTACAAGAGGGGGAAGTGCTCTCGATCTGACCGCGGGTCCGCTGACCGTCCCCCGGCCCGCGCCCTGTTTCCGGAACCGATCATTCCGCCGCGTCTATTCTCTCGCTGGTCAGCCGGGTGATTTCCGCGTTCAATTCCCGCAGGCGCTTCGACATCCTTTGCATGATCATGAAGGCGAGGGAGGGGTCGTCGTGGATCTTCCGGAGGAACATCTTCCTGTCCACGGTGAGCACCCGCACCTCCCCCAGGGGACGGACCGTCGCGGAGCGGACGTCCTTCTCGAACAGGGCCATCTCCCCGAAGAAATCCCCCTCCCCCAACTCCGCCAGGCGGATCTCTTTGCCCTCGTGGATGCTGACCACCTCGACCTTTCCCGACTGGATGACGAACATGCTGTCGCCCACGTCCCCCTGGCGGACGATGATCTCGCCGGGCCGATAGACCTTCCCCAAGCCTCCTAGCGCCACTTTGTCCTCCTTGAACCATAATCGCCGATGGAACGGGAATATCCCGACAACCGTCTCGTACAGAAGACGACCCAGGAACGCGGGGTGAAGCGTCCGCAGAAAGACGTCCCGGTAGGGGGCGCTCCCGGTGAACGTGTCCCACAGGACGGTGCTCATGCGCCTGCGGACGCCCGTTCCCTGCTGCTCCCAATTCGTCATGCGCAACACGCCGCGCCGGGCGAAGCGCATGCTCTGGATCACCCGCGTGACCATAAACACCACTTTCCCGATCGCGTTGTCGTGGGAAAGGGCCCGGCACGCGGGAAGATAGTACTTCTGGAAATCGTCCGCGGAGATGCCGTGGAAGATGGCCGTCTTGGCGGCCACCTTGGCCGTGCGGTAGGAGCCGCCGATCCCGTCCTTGTACAGCCGGCTCACCCCGCTGTCGCCGATGAAGACCATCCCGTCGGCATACGGCTTGTGCGCCCCGAGGACGTTGATCGCGGGATAGCACCGGCAATACTCCTTGGGCATCTTCCAGCCGGGGGGAAAGCACTTCTTCACCTCGGGAGCGTTGAGGAAGGACTCCACGAGCTTTGTGTCGATCCCCCTCCCCAATAGGACCACCGTCACGTAATCCCCCTTCGGGATCAGGGCGGCGAACTCCAGGCGCGGGAGATTGAGGAGAAAGACGTGCATCGAGGTCCCGAGATAGGCCCGGATGATCTCCTGCCCGAGAAAGAATTCGCTGATGAACGTCTTGGCGGTTTTGGGTTTGCGGTACCCGACCCCCAGCGACTCGAAAATCTTGACCGTCGAGCTGTTGACGCCGACGGCTCCCACGACCAGGTCGTACTCCCTGGACAATCCCCCCTTCGTCCGGATCAGGGGCCTGCCGTTTAACCGCTCGATCCCTTCCACCCGGTCCCGGACCACCGTGGCCCCCTTGGCGGCCGTGATCTTGAGGAGGAAGTCGTCGAAGCTCTCGTATTTGCGCTTCGTGATCCCCCGGGGGCCCCCTCCGCGGTACACGGCGGCGATCCTCTTCTCGCGCCTGGGGGTATCGATCCGGACGCTGCCCACGTCCATGTGGAGCACGTACGAGTCGATCCCCCGCTGGACGACGGCGGGGGGAAGGTTGATCCCCTCCGTGGAGAGGAGCTGCACCATCGACTCGGAGACGATCCCGCCGCACATGTTGCACCCCAGAGGCCCGGGCTGGGAGAAGTCCCGGGGCTCGAAGATATCGACCTCCAGGGAGATGCCGATCCGCTCGGCCATCGTGAGCAGGAAGTAGGTGAAGAGGGACCCCGCCGGCCCGCCGCCGATCACCCCGACGCGCGACTCGTTTTCCAGGGTCGTCTGGGGAGCGCTGTTCTGCATCTCTTTCATTTCGGAACCAGGTGCGCTCATTGCCTCCCACCGGCGGAACCGGGATTCGGCTTACGGAATGACGTTCCGCCGAACACATCTCGCGAAAAGAGCGGCGTCGGCGATGTCGTAATTTACTATGATATTACGGACTGGCTGATTTCAAGAAATGAAATCTTGTTTGGATGGCCAATACTCTTATGAGAGAGAATCTT
>CP070783.1:2109651-2142221 GCA_020346465.1 Deltaproteobacteria bacterium | reverse complement strand
CGGGGCTCCTCCTCGATTCCTTGCGCGGGCTGGGCCGGAGACCGGAGGTTTCCCCCCTTCCCCGTCTCACGCTCTGCTGGCTCGATGCGGCATACTCCAACGCGAACGGCATGCATGACCGCTGCCGGAAGGCAGTGGCGGAGGGTCTCGAACTGGCTGGCGCCACGGGCGTCCCCCTCATGGATTTTCTGCTCCAAGGTCACGGGGCGCTGTCCTCCCTGCACAAGGGGGATATGGCGACAGCGAAGGGATTCCTGCACAAGATGGCCGCCGCGATTTCGGCAGCGAAGCCGTGGGAGGCGGCCTTTTACCATTACCTTTCCTCATGGGAAGCCCTGCATCGGGCAGACCAGGCAAAGGCCCTGTTCCATGCGGACCGCTGTCTTGCCACGTGCAGGGAGGTGGGGAACCCCTGGACCGAGGCGCTTGCTCTGCTGCTGAAAGCGTTCGTCCTTCAGGCAGGGGGAAACGCGGATGCAGCGGCCCGCCATCTCAGGCGGGCCCACCGGTTGGGCAAAGAGAGAGGAATGCATTTCATCCGGTTCGTCTGTCTGCTGGCCGATGCGTACTTTTCCCTTCTCAAGGGAAAGGAGGAGTCCGGCCTTTCTTCCCTTCGGGCAGGGTTGCGCATCGGAAGGGAGAAGGGGTACGTCGACGTCTACCTCTGGCGTCCCGGCCTGCTGGAGACGGTCGCCGCGAAAGCCCTGGAAAAGGGGATCGAGAGGGGGTACGTACGCGATCTCATCCGAAGAAACGCTCTCCTCCCCGATGGCGCTCTTCCGGATCCGGAGAACTGGCCGTGGCCGCTGAAACTGCGCACGCTCGGAACGTTCGACCTGATGCAGGAAGAGACGCCCCTGACGTTTTCCCGGAAGGCCCGGCACAAACCGCTCCTCATGCTCAAGGCGCTCGTGGCGCTGGGAGGGAAGGACGTCCCCGAAGAGCGGCTGACCGACATCCTCTGGCCCGAGGCGGAAGGGGACCTCGCGCACCAGTCCTTCGCCACGACGCTGCGCCGCCTGCGATCCATGCTGGGAGAGGAAAAGGCCGTGTCGCTGCGGGAGGGCCGGGTGACCCTGGATCCCCGCCATTGCTGGGTGGACGCCTTCGCCTTCGAATCCCTCACCGCGCGGATCGACGTCGCATCTTCAGGCGGAGAGGGATGCCCGGAGAAAGCGCGCGCCATGAGTGTCGCGTCGAAAGCCGTCGCCTTGTACCGGGGGCCTTTCCTGCCCGGGGAAGTTTCCCGCCCCTGGGTGGTGGGGACGCGGGAACGGCTGAGGAGCAAGTTCCTTCGGGCCGTGGAGTTTCTCGGAGGATGCCTGGAAAAGGAAGGGCAGTGGGCGGAGGCCATCGCTTGCTACCGGAAAGGGCTGGAAGTGGATGAGCTCGCAGAGGTGTTCTACCAGCGACTGATGGCCTGCCATCTCCGGGCCGGACAGGCCGCCGAGGCAATGGCGGTCTACGGCCGCTGCCGCAAGGCGCTTTCCTCGGGACTCGGGATCTCCCCCTCGCCGGAAACCGAGGCCATCGTGGGGGGAGTCCGTCCCGCCTGAGCTTCGTCCCCGTATCCAATACGTCCCCTATCTGTCACTTTTCCCATGGCACGATGTTGCGGAATGCGGCGCGTACCATGCGCTACGCGGCACAGGGCCGGTCCCCTTCCTCCTCCTTGGCCGGCCCCGTGTCCTTTCTCGAGGGGCGTCGATGGAGGGATACACGATCCGGATCCTGTACCGGGACCGGGGGAGCCCCGGGAAACTCGCGGGGGTATTGACGGGGTGACCCAATCCATGAGCTCTCTGTCGCTTTTCCTGCTCGCTTCCCGCGGAAAGCGGACGGAAGGCGTCCATCGTGCCGATCCAGCGGAAACAGAAAGGATGACGGTCTTGAAAAATTACATCATTCGGGTCTACCGGAGAGACCGGTCCGATTCCGACAAGATCTGGGGAATCGTCGAGGATATCGAATCCGGCATGAAGCATCGGTTTACCACTTTCGGGGGACTGAAACGAGTCCTGGCCGCGACGGACGGCCGACCACCGCGGAAACAGAGAGAGGGTCTCCCGGCAAAATCCAGAAAATAGGGCACGTCCCCGGTGCGGGAAGAAATGGTATGATGGTCCGCGATGATCGACCATCTGCGCGGTCGCCTTGCGGGCGGAGGGAAGGATTTCGTCGTGGTGGAATGCGCGGGGGTGGGGTTCCGCGTGAGCGTCTCCTCCGTGACGCGGGCCGACCTTCCCCCCGAGGGGGAACCGTGCTTCCTGCGCACCTTTCTCCACATGCGGGAAGGGGGTTCCGACCTGTTCGGGTTTTCCTCCGAGACGGAGCGGGAGATCTTCCTCGCGACCATCGGCGTGAGCGGGGTGGGCCCGAAGTCCGCCGCGGCCGTTCTGTCGGTCCTGGGGATTTCCGGCGTCCTGTCCGCATGCGCGAGGGAGGATGCGGCGCCGTTTACGCGGGTCCCCGGCATCGGGAAGAAACTGGCGCAGCGGATCGCCCTGGAGCTTCCGGACCGGTTGAAGAAAGTGGCGGTCGAGCTGGCCTTCGTTCCTGCGGAAGAGGGGACAGCGCCCTCCTCGGAGCCGGAAGTCGAAGCCGCCCAGGCGCTGGTCGCTCTGGGATTCCCCCGCGGAGAGGTACAGGTTACGGTGGCCGCCCTGCGGAAGGAGGCCGGGGCGGACGCGCCCGCGGAAGATCTGATCCGGAGGGCGCTGAAGCGCCTCTCGGGGCCGCGGAGGTAATCCGGTGCCGGACGAAAAAGACCAGAGGGAAACGCGGATCGTGGACCCGAAGGTCGGCGGGGAGGAGGGTGCGTTCGATCTTTCCCTCCGGCCGAAACGCCTCGCCGACTTCATCGGGCAGGCGTCCATCGTCTCCAACCTGGAGACCTTCATCGAGGCGGCGAAAAACCGGGGCGAGCCGCTCGACCACGTCCTTCTCTCCGGCCCTCCCGGCCTGGGAAAGACGACCCTGGCCCACATCATCGCCAACGAGATGGGGGTCGGGATCCGGACCACTTCCGGCCCCGCCGTGGAGCGGAAGGGAGACATCGCCGCGATCCTGACGGCCCTCGAGCCCGGGGACGTCCTGTTCATCGACGAGATCCATCGCCTGAGCCGGGTCGTGGAGGAGCTGCTCTACTCCGCCATGGAGGATTTTGCCCTCGACATCATCCTGGGGCAGGGCCCGTCCGCGAAGTCGATCCGGCTCTCCCTCCCGCGGTTTACGATGGTGGGGGCCACGACCCGCACCGGTCTCCTGACGTCGCCCTTGAGGGACCGCTTCGGCGTCCATGCCCGGCTGGAGTATTACCGCCCCGAGGAGCTCGAGGAGGTGATCCGGAGATCCTCGAAATCCTTTTCGATCCCTGTCGATGACGACGGGGCGCGGGAGATCGCCCGGCGCTCCCGGGGAACGCCCCGCGTCGCCATCCGGCTCCTCAAGCGCGTGCGCGACTTCGCCCAGGTCAGCGGGGACGGGACGATCCACCAGGAGATCGCCGACCACGCGCTCCTCAAGATGGAGGTGGACCGGGAGGGGCTCGACGTGATGGACCGGAAGATCCTCCGGGTCATCCTCGAGAAGTTCCATGGCGGACCGGTAGGCGTGGAGACGATCTCGGCGTCGGTGAGCGAGGAGCGGGACACGATCGAGGATGTGTACGAGCCGTTCCTCATCCAGCAGGGCTTTCTGAAACGAACGCCGAGGGGAAGGGTGGCTACCCCCGCCGCATACCGCCATCTCGGTCTGGCACCCCCCAAGCGTGCTACCCAGCAGGAAGGCCTGTTCGGGGACGGATGAGGGGACGGGGAGGAGGAACGCATGGCCCCGTTCGGCAAAATCCTCCTGGTCGCCGGTCTGGTCCTGGCCGGCATCGGACTTCTTCTCGTGCTCTCCGACAAGATCGGGTGGATCGGCAAATTGCCGGGGGACATCATCATCAAGCGGGAGAACTTCACCTTCTACTTTCCGCTGGCCACGTGCATCCTCATCAGCGTCGTCCTGACCCTCCTGTTCTGGCTGTTCCGGAAGTAGACCTGTGGTCTCCCGGCAACAGACGGAGTTGCATGGATGCGACACCTGTTGGGGTTGCCAGGCAAGTGCCAAAATAACTCACTGAAAAACAATAGCTTATTTGTTGTCCTGTTTGGCATGTCGATTGCAAACTCTTATCCCGACATTCCAACGGGAGAAGGACATGAGGGATTACCAGCACACGATTTCGATGCCGCTTTCCTTTTCCGGCATCGGGCTGCACACCGGCGCAAATGTCTCCGCGAGGATCCTGCCGGCGGACCCCGATACCGGAATGATCTTCCGCTGCACGGACACGGGGACCGAAATCTCCGCGACCGTCGAAAACGTGGCCGAAACGGCCTATGCGACGGTTCTGTCCGCCGGTGGCGCGAAAATCTCCACGGTGGAGCATTTCCTCGCCGCGCTGTACGGGATGGAGATCGACAACGCGGTGATCGAGGTGGACGGCCCGGAACTGCCGATCCTCGACGGAAGCGCTCTCCAGATCTCCCAGGCGATCGCATCTGCGGGCCCTGCCCGGCAAGACGTCCGCAGACGGTTCCTGAGGGTCTGGGAGAACGACAGGATCCGCCGGAACGGATCCATGGTGGTTGTCTCCCCGTGCGTGGAGATGGAGATCCTTGTGACTGTCGACTTTCCGGCGAGCGCGATCGGGCGGCAATGGGCAAAGCTCACCCTCAACCCCGAGAGGTTCCTCAAGGAAATCGCCCCTGCGCGGACTTTCGTCCTGCGGGAGCAGATCGACGCCCTTCGCGCGGCCGGTCTCGCAAAAGGCGGGACCCTCGACAACGCCATCGTCGTTGAAGGCGCCAAGGTGCACAATACGGAGGGTCTCCGGTTCCCCAACGAATTCGCCCGGCACAAGCTGCTTGACTTCCTCGGCGACATCGCCCTGCTGGGGCGTCCCGTGCGCGGCTCTTTCGTCGCCGTCCGCCCGGGGCATACGGTGAACCACGCCGTCGCCGAATACCTCGCGTCGCCCGTGCGTTCCGCATTTCACGACCCGCCTGTCAGCACGGGGAAGGTCCCCGTGGATATACAGGCAAGCGCCTAATCCCCCTTCGAGTGGCCCTTGACGGGGCCACTCCCCCCCCTTTTACCGCTCGATTTTCCATCTGTTGCAGATTTGCCTCAGTCGGGTATAATGTCCCGGGGGGGATCTGTTGCGCTACATTGCTATATCGTTGATTTTTATAGCGGTTCTCGCGACGCCTGTCCTCTCGGCCGGCGATTCCCCGAAGCCGCGCATCACGGACATCCACGGACGGGCCAACGGAAAGGAGGCCCGTGTCTTTTTCACCCTCCGGAAGGCGTTTTCCCCCGAAATGGTGGAGGCGTTAAAAAGCGGCATCGAAATCTCCTTCAAGACCGTCGTGCGCGTCGAGAGGGTTCACCGGAACTGGTTCAACGCCAGGCTCGGCGAGGTCACCTTCTCCCGCTCCGTCCGGTACGATGCCCTCTCCCGCGTGTACCACCTGAACCGGGGCAAGGGGGCGGAACTTTTTCCGGACATCTTCACCGCGCTGGCAGGGATGACCCGGTACGAGGTCATCGTGCCGCTGGACTACGAGGTCACCCGCGGGAAGAGGTACCGTGCGTACGTCCGGACGCGTCTTGACAAGGTGGGCCTGTCGGAACCGCTCCGCTCGATCCTCTTCTTTTCCTCCCTTTGGGATGTGGAGACCGAATGGGCAAGAGGAGACATTTCCGCCCCATGAAAGAGAATCTGCGCAGGAAGCCGGACCTTTCCCCGGAGAACAGGGTCGCAAAGAGAAGGCGGGAGAGGATCGCCATCGGGTTCGTGGCCGCCCTGGTGGTCGGGCTCACCATCCTGGAGGCGAACCTGGCGGCGATCGGCGGGACGGTGACGTTCACGAGCAACATCATCATCTTCGCGCTCATCAACATCAACGTCATCCTGATCGTCCTGCTGATCTTCCTCGTCACCCGGAACGTGTTCAAGCTGATCATGGACCGGAAGCGGAACATCCTGGGGGCGAAGATCCGGTCCCGCCTGGTGCTCATCTTCATCTCCTTTTCCCTCATTCCCACGATCCTCCTCTTCATCGCGGCCACCAACATCACCACGACGAGCATCAAGTCGTGGATCGGCAGCAGGGTCGGGCTCGCCCTGACCAGCGCGCTCGACATCGCCCGCGGGAACCTCGAGAAGGAGGCCGGGAGCCTGGCCGGCCTGGCGGAGGAGGCGGCGTCCGCAATCCTCCGGAAGGGGGAGGCGGTCTCCCTCGACGCCGCCCTGGAGGCCGTCCGGAGGGGGAAATCCCCGGACGTTGCTCTCCTGGTCGTGGGAAAAGGCGGTGTCCTGGGGCGGGGCGGGGACGTTCCCGGGGAGATCACCTCGCAGATCGGATCCCGCCTGAAAGGGTTGGAGGGCAACCTCCGGCGCAGAGGCGCATTGACGTTCGTCAGCGAGTCGTATGTGTCCGCCGTCCGTCTTCTGCCCGACGGGAGGGCCGTCGTTGCGTTGAAGACGATCCCGCCCCATGAGGTATCGCGGATCCGGGAGATCACGAAAGCGTACGACGAGTACCACCAGGTGCGGCTTCTCGACGACCCGATCCGTGCCAGCTACGTGGCCACGCTCATCCTCATCACCCTCCTTGTGGTATTCGCCGCCTCCTGGATGGGAATCTACCTCGCGCGGCAGATAACCGTACCCGTCCAGATGCTGGCGGAAGGGACCGAGAAGGTGGCTTCCGGGGATCTGGACGTCCGGCTCGATTACCAGTCCAGCGACGAATTCGGGAACCTGGTCGGCTCCTTCAACCGGATGACGGCGGACCTCAAGGAGATGAAGCAGAGCCTCGAGGACGCCAACGTATCCCTCTCGGCAACGTTCGAGGAGCTTCGAAGAAGGAGCCGGTTCATCGAGACGATCCTGACGAACATCTCCACCGGAGTCATCGTCATCGATCGTACGGGCCGCATCGCGATGATCAACCGGGTGGCGGAACGGCTGCTCGCGATCAAAATGGACAAGGTCATGGGCAAGCCGTACAAGGAGGTGGTCCGGGAAGAGCACTACGAGACGGTGCGGACCCTTTCGCGCGAGTTGGCGGAGACCCCCGGCGGACAGGTGGAGAGGCAGGTGGATCTCACCGTCGGGGGAAAGAGGATCTCCCTGCGTGTCAGCGTGACGTCGCTCCAGGGGGACGACGGGGAGTACATGGGGCTGGTGGTGGCCTTCGACGACCTTTCGCAGGCGATGCGTCTGCAGCGGATCATGGCGTGGAGGGAAATTGCGCGGCGGATCGCCCACGAGATCCGAAACCCCCTGACGCCGATCCAGCTCTCCACGGAGCGGCTGGAGAGGAGGTTCGCGCCGTCGCACGCGGACGATCCCGCCTTCGCCGAGAGCACCCAGACGATCCTCTCCGAGGTGGGATCGCTCAAGAACCTCGTCGAGGAGTTCACCCGCTTCGCCCGCATGCCCGCTCCCGCCTTCAAGGAGGGGAACCTCCCGGAGGAACTGCGAACGGTCGTGGAGACGTTCCGGTCGGCTCACCCCGGAATCGCGTGGGAGTTCGAGGAGGAGCAGACTCCGCCGGTCTGGTTCGACCCGTTCCAGATCCGACGGGCGATGACCAACCTGCTGGAGAACGCGGCGGCGGCGCTGGCGGAGAAAGGGCGGGTCGTGGTTCGGGTGGCCCACGAACCGACCCTGGGAAGCGTGCGGATTTCCGTGGGCGACGACGGGCCGGGGATTCCTCCCGAGGACCGGGACCGCCTGTTCGAGCCGTATTTCTCCCGCAAGGAGGGGGGGACGGGCCTCGGGCTGGCGATCGTCAGCGCGGTCGCAAGCGACCACCAGGGTACGGTGAAAGTTCGGGAGAACGTCCCGAGGGGCGCGGTATTCGAGATCGAATTCCCCGTCCGACCAAAGGGAGGGGGGTAGGTTCGCAATGGGATACTCGGTTCTGGTCGTCGACGACGAGACGAACATCCGGAAGACGCTCGAGGGCGTTCTGTCCGACGACGGCTACCACGTCATGCAGGCGGGAGACGGCGCCCAGGGCCTCGAGATCCTGTCCCGGTCGTTCGTGGATGCCGTCCTGCTCGACGTGTGGATGCCGGGAATGGACGGTCTCGAGACGCTCAAGAGGATCCGGGAGGCGTACCCAATCATCCCGGTCATCATGATCTCGGGCCACGGGACGATCGACACGGCGGTGAAGGCGGTCAAGATGGGCGCGTTCGACTTCATCGAGAAGCCGATCTCTCTCACCAAGCTGCTCATTACCCTCGCCCGTGCGATCGAGCAGGGAGAGCTCCGCCTGGAGAACGTGGAGCTGAAGGAGCGGGTCGAGAAGAAATACCGCCTGGTCGGGAATTCGGAATCCATGGGGAGAGTCCGGGCCGAGATCGCGGCCGCCGGGCCCACGAACGCCTCGGTCCTCGTTGCCGGGGAGAACGGCTCCGGGAAGGAGATCGTCGCCCGCGAGATCCACCGGCACAGCAGGAGAGCGAACCGCCCGTTCGTCGCGGTGAACTGTGCCGCCATCCCCGACGAATTGATCGAATCGGAACTCTTCGGGCATGAGAAAGGTGCGTTCACCGGCGCGACCGGGCGCAGGAAAGGGCGCTTCGAAATGGCGGAGGGGGGCACCCTGTTCCTCGATGAGGTGGGGGACATGAGCCCGCGCACACAGGCGAAGATCCTTCGGGTCCTCGAGGAGAAACAGTTCGAGAGGATCGGGGGGGGGGAGAAGATCCATGCGGACGTGAGGATCATCGCGGCGACGAACCGGAACCTGCCGAGGGAGGTCGAGGCGGGAAGATTCCGCGACGACCTCTACTTCCGCCTGAACGTCTTCCCGATCCTCGTGCCGGCTTTGCGCGACCGGAAGGAGGATATCCCCCCGATCGCGGACCATTTTGCCGGGGAGATCTGCGCCGAGCACGGGAAAGAACGGAAGACGTTCACCCGGGAGGCGATGGAGCGGCTCCTCGCCCACGCCTGGCCGGGGAACGTCCGCGAATTGCGAAACGTCGTGGAGAGACTCGTCATCCTGTCGACGGGGCCTTCGATCGGGGAGGAAACCGTTGCGCGGGTTCTGGCGGTCGAGCCGCCACGCGAAGAGACGCCGCCGGCGGGCGGGTTCGAGCGGGAGCATTTCCGGGATGCCGTCCTCGCGTTCGAGAAGGAGTTCCTCACCCGGAAGCTCAGGGAGAACGATTTCAACATAAGCCGCACGGCGGAGAAACTGGGCCTGGACCGGACCAGCATCCACCGGAAGATGAAGCAGCTGGCGATCGCGCCGGAGGGGGGAAGGAGGTAGCCGGTTGTTTCCGGGCCTGCCCGAACGATACACCGTCATCCGGAAAATCGCATCCGGGGGAATGGCCGAGGTATACCTTTGCCGGCTGCGCGGGGAGGAGGGATTCGAGAAGAACGTGGCCGTCAAGGTGGTTCACCCGCGCTTCACGGAGAATGCCCGCTTTCGCGACATGTTCATCCGGGAGGCGCGCATCGCGGCGACCCTCTCCCATCAGAACCTCGTCCAGGTGTTCGATTTCGGAAAACGGGGAACGTCCTTCTATCTCGCCATGGAATTCGTCGACGGGTGGAACCTGGCGCAGGCGGTCGCGCAAATGCGCGTCCGATCGATGCCGGTCCCTCTCCCCCTCTGGCGGTACTGGGTAGAAGGGATGCTGGACGGGATCTCCTACCTGCATTCCCGGAAGATCATCCATCGGGACATCACCCCCTCGAACATCCTGTTGTCGAGGGCAGGGGCGGTGAAAATCACGGACTTCGGCATTGCACGGGGGTTGCCCCCCGGGGAGGGCAGGCCGGAAGCATGGGAGGGGAAATTTTCCTACATGTCCCCGGAACAGGCCAGGGGGGAGGAGGCGTCCGTTTCGTCGGATCTTTTCTCCGCCGGGGTGATCGCCGCGGAGTTTTTCCTGCCGGGGAGGCTTTTCGGCGGAGAGAGGCGAGAGGAGGTTCTCACCCGCCTGAGCGATCATGATGCGGCAGATCTTCCCGCAGACCGCTTCCCATCCGCCGTCTCGGGGATTCTGAGGAAGTGCCTGGCGAAGGAAAGGGAAGACCGGTATCCGACGGCAGGCAGCCTCGCGTTTGCGATCGGCAGTGCCGTTCCCGGGGTCGTATCCCGAACCGACCTGGTCGCTTTCTGGGATCTCCTCTTCCCCGGGGCGGGAAAGGGCGAGGAAGATACGGTTGTCGCTGACCCCGTCCCTTCGGGGGGCGATCCGGCCATGGTGCGCGAGAACAGGGAAGCCTACGGGATGATGGGCAGACGGGGAGTCCGAATCGGGTTGACATCGGCGCTCGTGGCGGTTTCCGTGGGGGGCGTGATGCTGTGGAAGGGGACCGGACTGCCGCAGCGGGGAAACTCTTCCGTCGTGACGGGGGAGATCTCTCCCGCAGGCCCCCCGGCGATCCCTTCCGGGAACCGATCGTCGAATCCGGGAACGGGTGCTGAATCCGTCGCCGATCCCGGGAAGTCCTCGCCGAAGGGGGCCAGTCCGGAGGGGATTTCGCGGGGCGGTCTCTTTCCCGGAAAGGAGCGACGGGTGTGGATCGAGACCGAGCCGGCAGGGGTTCTGGTGGGCTCCGCGGATGGGACCTCTTTCGGCTCCACCCCCCTGGATCTGGACACTGCGCCCCTGGCGGGCGGGACCATCGTGTTCCGCAAGGAGGGGTACGTCTCGCGAACCGTACCGGCCGATTCGCTTGCGCAGCTTTCCCGTTTCCGGATTGCGCTGGAGCGGCGGACGGGTACCCTGGAAGTGGTCCAGGCGATTCCCTGGGCGAAGGTATTCGAGGGGAAGCAGTATCTCGGGGTGACTCCGATTTCCCTGCTGGAGCTCCCCGAGGGGGAGCACCGGCTGCGCTTCGTGAACGAACCTCTCGGCGTGGAAAAAGTGGTGACGGTGACCGTCGCGCCGGGAGCCAATCCCAAGCTCATCGTTCCGCTGGTCGGGGCCCGGTAGGAGACCGCTCCCCGAAGATTTCCGGAAACCAGGGAGGAAGCAAAGATGGAATACGTGAACCTCGGGGCGACGGGGGTGACGGTATCACGCATCTGCCTGGGTTGCATGAGCTACGGCGCGAAGAGCTGGCGGGAATGGGTCCTCGAGGAGGAGGAAGGGCGCCCCTTCATCCGGCGCGCACTCGAGCTCGGGATCAATTTCTTCGACACCGCCGATGTCTACTCCCTCGGGCGGAGCGAGGAGATCCTCGGCAAGGCCCTGAGGGATTTCGGGCCGGGCAGGGACAAGGTGATCATCGCGACCAAGGTGTTTTCCGCGATGGGGGACGACCCCAACCAGCGCGGGCTCTCCCGGAAGCATATCCGGCACTCGATCGACGACAGCCTCCGCAGGCTCAGGACGGATTACGTCGACCTCTACCAGATCCACCGGTTCGACCCCTCCACGCCGATCGAGGAGACCCTCGAGGCGCTTGACGGGGTCGTGCGCTCGGGGAAGGCGCTCTACATCGGCGCGTCATCGATGTACGCCTGGCAGTTCGCCCGGATGCTTTGCGCCGCGGAGAAACACGGCGGCAGCCGGTTCGTCACGATGCAGAACCATTACAACCTGGCATACCGGGAGGAGGAGCGGGAGATGATCCCCCTTTGCCGCAGGGAGGGGATCGGCATCCTGCCCTGGAGCCCGTTGGCGAGGGGATTCCTGACGAGGATCTCCCCTGCTGAAGGGTATGGCGAGACGGTGCGCGCCCGCACGGACGACTATGCCCACAAGTGGTATTACCGCCCTAGCGATCGTGCGGTGGTAAAACGCCTCTCGGATGTCGCCGGGAAGCGGGGCGTGACCATGTCCCAGGTCGCTCTCGCCTGGCTTCTGCACCAGCCCTGCGTGACGGCCCCGATCGTGGGCGCGACACGGATGGAACAACTCGAGGAAGCGGTGAAAGCCCTCGAGATCAGGCTGGACGAGGAGGAGCGAAAGGCCCTTGCGGAGCATTACGAACCGCACCCCGTCCTGGGCCACGAATAGGCACTCCGGTCTCCGTCGAAGGGAAACTTCCACCGGAATCGGGATTCTAATACGGGAATACCCCGAAGGAGGATGCCATGCGAAAGATCCCGTTTGCCATGCTGTTGCTCGTGCTGTGTGCGGTCCCGCCGGCGTCTGCGGGGGAGGGCCTGGTTTCCGTGAAAAGTTCCCACGGCGCGAAGGAGACCGCGGACCGGGTCGAACGTCTCGTGAAGGAAAGGGGGATGACCCTTTTCAACCGGATCGATCATGCGGAAGGAGCCAGGAAGATCGGGATGGAACTGCGCCCCACCGAGGTGCTGATCTTCGGAAATCCCAAGGGGGGAACCCCGTTGATGCAGTGCAAGCAGAGCGCCGGGATCGACCTTCCTCTGAAGATGCTGGTGTGGAAGGACGAGGGGGGGGTTGTCCGGGTCGGATACAACGATCCGGAGTCCCTGAAAGATCGGTACGGGATCAAGGGATGTGACGAGGTTCTCCGGAAGATGAAAGGGGCATTGGAAACGCTGGCTTCCGATGCTTCCCGCCCCGGTTCGTAGGAGAACGCCCGATGGACCCGGAAGAACTCGCCGATGCGTACGTGAGGGAAGCCGACGCCCTCGCAGCGGGAAAACGAACCGATGAGGCGCTGGAGATCTACGACAGGGCGATCGGTGTTTGCCCGGACTGCACCGAGGCCTGGACGGGCAAGGCCAGCGTGCTGCGATTGAAGGGGAAAGCAAGGGAAGCCCTGGAATGTGCGGAAAGTGCCCTGGCAATCGGTCCTTCCCCGATCGCGGAGACGCTCCGCGAGATTCTGATGGAAGAGCTCAAGCGGTAGGGGATTCCCCTGCGGGAAACAGGTGCCGGATGGCGTTGGCGTAATAGCGAAGCAGAGGAATGTGATGAGGGGCGGCGGCATAGAGCCCGTCCTTTTCCTCCACCAGGCGACGAAGGGTGAGCATTCGCAGGCCGACGTTGACGGCGTAATCGTGGTCCGTGCGGGGAATGTAGATGTGGGCGCCCCCCGCGGCAAGCGAGGCGAGCAGACGGTGCACTTCGGCTTTCAGGTCGAGCTCGCTCCAGCGGTTCCCCCCCTGGTTCAGGAACGCGGTCGCCACGAGGGAAACCGGAAGCACCGGGATCATGGTCCCGACGGCCGCCATGAGCTCCCCGGCCAGCTCTTCCACCTTCCCGAACCGTTCCTCCCTGCCGATCGCCCGAAAGTCGACACCGCGCCTGCGGCAGTATCCCTTCAGGGAGACCGGTGAGCCGAAGTTCACGCACGCATAGCCGAACCGGTACCACCGGCCGCGGATCATGAGGACGACGTTGCGCAGAAGAAATCGCAACGAGGTGCCGACGACAAACAGACGGCTTTTCCCGGGGGGTTCCTTTTCAAGCGACAACAGCTGGCTGCGGTCCTCGAAGGTCCGGTCGTAGTTGATGCCGACCGGGATGAAGACGATGTCCCTCTCCCCGCCGGGGTCGAAGGAGCGGGTCATATAGTCGAGAAGGCCGAGCTTCGGAGGTCTAAGCGACCCGTCCCGCGTCAATCCCCCTTCCGGGAAGATCGCCTGCACGACCCCTCCCTCGGTGGCCATCGCGACGTAGCGCTCCAGGACGAGACGATACAGGGGGTTTCCCGAGTTTCGCCGGATGAAGTATGCACCGAGGGAGCGTATGAGCGTCTGAAGCGGCCAGATCCTCGCCCATTCCCCTACGGCGTAGCTCAAGGCCGTGCGGGTCGCCGCAAGGTAGGCCACGAGGATGTAGTCCATGTTGCTGCGGTGGTTCATGACGAACACCACGCTCGATTTCGGGTCTACGGCGGCAAGTCCCGCTTCGTCCGTGAAGCCCACACGCACCCGGTACAGCATCCGCGCCGTCTTTTTCGCGACCCAGTAGCCGACCCGGAAGTAGGCGTATGCGTTGAAGGAGGGGACGATCTCCTTCGCATAGCGCTCGACCTCCGCCATCACGACGTTGCGCGGGATGTTCTGTTCCGTCGAGTGGGCCCCCGCAGCCTCCAGGATCTTCGGGTCGTACATCAGCCGGTCGATCAGCACCTGTCTCCTGGTCAGGGAGAAGGGGCGGACCTCCAGGTGAAGGCGTTTCCCGATCTCCTCGAGCACCAGGTTGACGCGACGGCGAATGAACCAGCGGACGCCCGGAAGCAGCAGGCGGTCGACGGCCGCCCACGCTGCGAGAAGGAACAGGATTGCGGCGGCCCAGATGGGAAGGGTGACGGTTCCGCTCATTCGACTGTTTTTCGCTTGATTCTATCATCGAATCCGCATCGTCCGCATTTCTTCCGGGGGGATGGAATAGAGTTTTTCCGGTCAGCCTGTGGATGATCTGCGGGAACCCATCGGAGCGGGATTCCTGGCTTCCGAGGGAACCTCCAAGTGGGGGGAAGATGTCGAGGTCTATGAATGGGGAGTGTTGCAGTTCCGCGTGGGGATCGATGACACGCCGTGAGGATTCCGGTTCCCCGTTCGGGTCGGGGTAGACCGCGTCACCAGGAATAGCGAACCGTGTAGGTGATCACGGCCTCGCCGCCGGCGGAAACCTTCGGGCGGAATTCGATCGTTCGGGCGTCGGATGTTTGGAAGGGCATCGATTTCGCCTTCATCTCCCACTGGATCCACCGAACCATGTGCTCGACCACGCGGATTTCGACCGTTTCCTTCTTGTGGTTGCGCACCCTGATCTCGAATGTTTCCTCGGCCCAATGGTTGTTCGTGTCCAGCCGGAAATTCGTCTGGCGCCGTTCGCCGACCAGGTCGAAGGCGTTCCCCGTATAGAGCCGCACGGTTTCGTCCTTCGGTGTATGGTCGATCCGGTCCTCCCCGATGAATTCGTTCCGGTTGTCCGCGTCGCGCCGGTAGAGCTTCACCGTTCCTTTCGGCAGCGCCAGGCCGAGGTTGGATCCCTCCGCGTTCCGGAATTCGAGCATCACCCAGACCTTCGGGCTCGATTGCGTGCCGTAGTCCGGCCGCGTCCGGATGGTTCGGGAATCCCACCCGCGGGTGCTCGGGTCCGGTTGAAACCCGTCATAGACGTAGATCCGCTGGGCGGGGATCCGGGCTGCGCGGACGAACTCCACCTGCTTGATCTCCCGGTCCAGCACCGTCGTGGGCCGCGGCAGCGTGTAGAGGTGGTACTCCTCGAAGGCGCGCTCCGTGACGCCTGGCGGGACGACGGCCGACCGGCTCTCCAACGCACCGTATTCCAGGGACCGTTCGTCTTCCGGTCTGGCCCTCGCCACGTCGCCGGCCATGAGCTTGACGCCGGCGTTTTCGAAATCCTTGCCGCTCATATTCTCCAGCGTGACCCAGCCGATCAGATCGAACGTGTCCCCCTTCTCCGGAGCGATGGCGTTGTACGTGGCCTCCCATCGCATTCCGCCCGACAGATACGAGAACTCCACGTCGTGCTTGCCCGGCGCGGCGGCCCAGAGCTTCCACAACAGGGTCGGCTTCAGGAACGCCTTCGGACCGAGGGCGTCGAAGATCGGCTTCCCCGGAAGGCCGAACTGGATCTTCCCGTCCACCTCCACGATGGGTTGCCCTCCTCCCTGCGGCTGGCCGTACGCCGTCTGCCGCGCGGAGTATTGCCGCCCGTATCGCCCGAACGCCGACGCGTGGGGAACATACCCGCTCCGCAGGACCTTGCCTTTCACGATCCTCTTCTCGCCCGTATGCGGAATGGTGACCTCGAACTCCAGCACCTTCCCCTCGTATTTTCGCAGCAGCAGCCCTTCGCTCAGGGGATCGCTCTCGTAGTTCTGCTCGAGAATCCGGAGGGCGCCGGGGTCCTGGAGGTCGCGCAGCACGACCGAATCCGGTTCGAGATGCGCGGTGATGTCGGTGACGCGCACTTCGTTTTCGCCCCCGTGAAGGTCCAGGACGCGGGTTTCCTTCACGGTGGCGAAGTTCTGGTTGTAGATGGTCAGCTGCGTCTGGGCCAGGACCGGGGCGGCGGTGAGGAGCGCCGCCAGGGACAGCATGCTCTTCATGGGAGCCTCCAGGGGAAAGAGGGTACCGGTTCGACACCCGTTCGGCAAGAAAAGTTCCCGCGCGGACAACGGCCGGTCCCGCCACGGGGCGGCTGTCTCCATCCCGGATGCTTCGAGCTCTTTGACGCACCGGACAACAGGGGAGGACATTCCCCGGTGGACAGGGGAGGCGCGCTGTGAGAGGAACGCCCGTGGACCCCCTTCGGCTGTTGCGCGCCGAGGAAAGACAGGAACGGGAGTTTGGCCGTCTTCCAGGCCACGGTGTCGACGGGGGGCATCAGCGCCGTCGTCTCCTTAAATCCCGGGCGCAAAGCGTTCGCCCTATGTCGTCCGGAGCGGAGCGGGAGGGTCGAGGAATTCCCGCGACTGCTGCCGAAGGCCCGGCTTCTCAAGGAAGCAGGAGGATCTTCCCCGTGGTCTGACGGCCTGCCAGCCTCCGATGCGCTTCCCCTGCCTCCGACAGGGGGAACGTTTCCCCGATGCGCACGTCGAGAAGACCGCCGGCGGCCCAGCCGAGAACCTCCTCGGCCCGCGAAAGGAGTTCCTTCCGGTTCCTCGTGTAGTGCGCAAGGGATGGCCGCGTCAGAAAGAGCCCCCCCTTGGCGCTGAGAACCTGCGGGTCGAAGGGCGGAACGGGGCCGCTCGACTGACCGTAAAGGACCATGGTCCCCCGGGAAGCCAGGCAATTGAGGCTCTTCTCGAACGTGGCCTGCCCGACGGAATCGTAGACCACCTGAACCCCGGACCCGGACGTGAGCCGCCTCACCTCGGACTCGAAATCCTTTTCGGTGTACAGGATGACCTCGTCCGCGCCCGCCGCGCGTGCCAGCCCGGCCTTTTCCTGCGTGGAAACGGTGCCGATCACCCGGGCCCCCCGCCGCTTGGCCATCTGGACGAGGAGGAGACCCACGCCGCCGGCCGCGGCGTGCACCAGGCAGGCGTCGCCCGGCTTCAAGGGATAGGTGTCGTGGGAGAGGTAATGGGCAGTCATCCCCTGGAGCATCAGGGCGGCAGCCGTTTTCGGATCGGCTCCGTCCGGGAGTTTGACAACCCGCCAGGAGGGAACCACCGCGTATTCGGCGTAGGAACCGGGAGCGCCGGCATACGCCACGTGGTCCCCGGGGGCCACCTCCGAGACTCCCGGTCCAATTTCCTCGACGGTGCCCGCCCCCTCGTTGCCGGGTGTGAAAGGCAGCGGCATGGGGTACAGACCCATCCTCTGGTAGATGTCGATGAAGTTCACGCCGACGGCTTTCAGCCGGACAAGGGCGTGTCCCTCCTCGGGCTTCGGAAGGGGGACCTCCTCCAGGGTCATCTCCTCGGGGCCGCCGTACCGATGGACTCGAATCGCTTTCATCGCCTCCACCTCCTGATGCATTATACTGGATCCCGCATGGGATTGCGGCAGGCACGCCCATTCCGCCTGTCTGCCGGGGAGGTGTCGGTTGGCCGGGGAATTGTCCTTCACGGGAGTGTTCCCGATCCTCGTGACTCCGTTCGACGGCCGGGAGGAGATCGATCTCGCATCCTTTGCCCGCGTGGTCCGGTTCATGGCGGACATCGGCGTGGACGGCGTGACCATTCTCGGCGTGCTGGGGGAGTCGAACAGGCTCGGGGACGGGGAGCGGGAGCAGCTCATCCGGACCGCCGTTTCCGCGGCGGCGGGGAGGATCCCGGTGATCGTCGGGACGAGCCACAAGGGAACGCTTGCGACGCGCCATCTGAGCCAGGCGGCCCAGTCGCTCGGGGCAGCCGCGGTGATGGTGACCCCCTCCCGGGAACCCGTACCGGGCGAGGGGAAGATCCTCGAGTTCTTCCGGCAGGTCGCCGCCGGAATCTCGATTCCGATCGTGGTGCAGGACCACCCCGCCTCCACGGAGGTTCACATGCCGGTTCCCTTGCTGACCCGGCTGGTGAACGAGATCCCCTCGGTCGGGTGCATCAAGGAGGAGGCCCCTCCCACCCCCCAGAAGATCACGGCGCTCGTCCAGGCGATGTCGGGCTCGGGCCGGAACGTTCCCGTCCTGACGGGGTTGGGGGCGCTTTACGGGATGTTCGACCTGGAGCGGGGGAGCGGCGGGTTCATGACCGGTTTTGCATTCCCCGAGGTGCTGGTGGCGGTGGTCCGGGAGGTGCGCCGGGGGCGGATGGACGCCGCCTGGGATCTCTACAGGCGGTTTCTGCCGCTGATCGTCTTCGAACAGCAGCCCGGCGTCGGAATCCGAAAGGAAATCTACAGGATGCGTGGGATGATCCAATCCGCCCGCGTGCGCCATCCCGGCGCGGATTGTTCTCCGGGGGCGGCGGAACAGCTGCGTGCTCTTCTGGAACGGATTCTTCCGGGGCAGGACATCACCCGGCCTCTGGATGTGTGACGAAGGGAGCGGAAATCATCGGGAGGGGCTCCTTCCGATGATCTCGAGCGGAAAGGGCGAACAAGGTGCCGGGTTTCGTCGGGGTCCGACCCCCTAGGACACAGTGCCGAACTCGACGGGGAGTTTTTCCAAAAGATCCTTGAAGACGTCCCTGCTTTCCTTGAGGGCACTGGCCGTTTTCGGCTCGATGCCCTCCTTGACCTCTTTATCCAGTTTGATGATGGCCTCCTCTACGAGTCCTCTGAGGGCATGAATCTCCGTCCCGGTCAGACTGACATCCATCGTGCACCTCCTGAGGTCCTCTCCTCCCTTCCTGCAAGCCGCCCAGCCCACCCTTTCCACAGATCTATTATATCGCGGCGTCGGATTGCCACAAACCCCGGGGGAACACCCTGGTCCCCCCCCTGGAGGATATCCATGGGCATCGGTTCTCAAGCAGAGGGATCGGCAGTACAATGGTCCGGGAATCCGATGGGGAAAGGACACGGTGCGGGACGGGGAAGGACCGGGACAAGCGGTGCGGCGATTCGCGGGCAAGGTTCTGCTGACCGGCCCCCCGGGATGCGGGAAAACGACCGTGGCAAGAAAGATCGCCGGGATCCTCGGGTCCGGAGCGGTCGGGTTTTTCACCGAGGAGGTCCGCGACGCGGCGGGAACCCGGACCGGGTTCCTTGTGGAATCGACCGACGGCAGGAGAGGCGAGCTGTCGAGCAGGCGGTCCGGTCCCGGGCCGCGGGTAGGCGCCTACGTCGTCGACGTCCGGTCCTTCGAAGCGGTCGCCATCCCCTCGCTCGCCGGGGCCGCCGACAAGGTCTTCATCATCGACGAAATCGGAAAGATGGAGTGCTTTTCGGAGGCGTTCCGAACCCGTGTGGGAGAAATCCTCGACTCGGATCGTCTCGTTTTGGCCACGATCCCCCTGCGTGGCGGAGGCCTCTTTCTCCAGGGGATCCGGAACCGCCCGGACGTCGCGATCGTCCCTGTGACGCAGGCGAACAGGGACCGCCTTCCCTTGGAGATCTCGGAGATGTTCCGGGGGGGAAGGCCCGGCTAGCCCTGCGGAGCCGATGGAACGGGAGGGTGCATTGGTCACCGTGAGTCCCCTGGCAGGCAAACCGGCCCCCGCGTCGATGCTGGTGAACGTGGCACGGCTGGTGTCCGCCTATTACGCGGAACGCCCCGACCCTGCCGTACCGGACCAGCGGGTCTCCTTCGGCACGTCCGGACATCGGGGCTCCTCCCTCCGGTGCGGGTTCAACGAGGACCATATCCTCGCCGTGAGCCAGGCCATCTGCCTCTACCGCAGGGAGCAGCGGATCACGGGCCCCCTGTTCCTGGGGATGGACACCCATGCGCTCTCCGAGCCGGCGTTCGTCACCGCGCTCGAGGTGCTGGCGGCGAACGGGGTCGAGGTGATGATCGACCGGGAGCGGGGATATACCCCGACCCCCGTGGTTTCCCACGCGATCCTTTCCTACAACCGGGGGCGGAAGGAGGGACTTGCCGACGGTGTCGTGATCACCCCGTCGCACAACCCGCCGGAGGACGGAGGCTTCAAGTACAATCCTGCGCACGGAGGCCCCGCGGACACGGACGCGACCCGGCGGATCGAGGAGGTGGCGAACGGCTTTCTGGCGGACGGCCTGCGGATGGTGAAGCGGATCCCGATCGGGAAGGCCCGCTCCGCGGCGACGACGCACCGCCATGACTACATCGGTTCCTACGTCGGCGATCTGGGCTCCGTCCTCGACATGGAGGCGATCCGCGCCGCCGGACTTCATCTGGGCGTCGACCCCCTCGGCGGGTCGGGAATCGCCTACTGGGGCCCGATCGCGGACCGGTACGGGCTGGACGTTACGGTCGTGAACGACGAGGTGGACCCGACATTCCGGTTCATGACCCTGGACTGGGACGGAAAGATCCGGATGGACTGCTCCTCCCCGCACGCGATGGCGAAGCTGATCGCCCTCAAGGACCGCTTCGACGTAGCCTTTGCGAACGACACCGACAACGACAGGCACGGCATCGTCGCACGCAGCGTCGGCCTCATGAACCCCAACCATTACCTCGCCGCGTCGGTGTCGTACCTGTTTTCCCATCGTCCGGAATGGCCGGAGCGCGCGGCCGTTGGGAAGACCGTGGTGAGCAGCAGCATGATCGACCGGGTGGGCCGAGGGCTCGGCCGCCGCCTGGTGGAAGTGCCCGTGGGGTTCAAGTGGTTCGTGGAGGGGCTCCTCGGGGGGGCGCTGGGCATTTGCGGGGAGGAAAGCGCCGGGGCCTCCTTCCTGCGGCGGGACGGGACGGTCTGGACGACGGACAAGGACGGCATCATCATGGACCTTCTCGCGGCGGAGATGACGGCGCGGACGGGCAAGGACCCCGGGGAACAGTATGCCGCCCTGGCCCGCCGGTTCGGCGAGCCGGCCTACGAGCGGATCGACGCTCCCGCCACGCCGGCGCAGAAGGTGGTTCTCGCGAAGCTTTCGGCAAGCCAGGTCGGGGCGTCCGAACTGGCGGGAGAGAGAATCCGGGAAACGTTGTCCAACGCCCCCGGCAACGGCGCTCCCATCGGCGGCCTGAAAGTCGTGACCGAAAACGGGTGGTTCGCCGCCCGCCCCTCGGGCACGGAGGACGTCTACAAGATCTACGCCGAGAGTTTCCTGGGGAAGGACCACCTTCGCCGCATCCAGGAGGAGGCGAAGGCCCTCGTCGAAGGCGTCTTCCGGAAAGGATGATCCTCCGCCCGCCCGCGCCGGCCGGGGGGGCTTACGGAGAAAGAACCTACAGGAGGGAATGGAACCCATGAAAACATCCTTCGGCCCGAAGACTCTCGTATTTCCCACCCCGGTGTGGGTGGTGGGGTCGTACGACAAGGAGGGGAAACCGAACGTGATGGCCGCGGCGTGGGGCGGGGTCTGCTGCTCGAAGCCCCCGTGCGTGGCCGTATCCCTCCGGGAGGCAACCTACACGCACGGCAATATCATGGTGCGCAAGGCCTTTACGGTGAACGTTCCCTCCGAGGCCCATTCCCGGGAGGCGGATTACATCGGCACCGCCTCCGGCAGGAATGTCGACAAGTTCGCCGTCACGGGGCTGACTCCCGTGCGCAGCGGGATCGTGGACGCCCCCTACGTGGGGGAGTTCCCCCTCGTCCTGGAATGCCGGCTCCTTCGGACCGTGGAGATCGGGCTTCACACGCAGTTCATCGGGGAGATTCTCGACGTCAAGGCGGACGAATCGGTGATCGGGGAAGGGGGGCTGCCCGATATCGAAAAAGTGAAGCCGGTCATCTACGCGCCGGAGTGTCGAACGTACCACGGGCTCGGCAGGAACCTGGGGCGCGCCTACTCCATCGGGAAGACGATCGGGGAAGAACGGTAGGCAATGCGGTCCTCCCGGCGGAGAAGCGGATAGGGCGGGTCATGGAAGAGAGACGGAGGAAAACAGGCATGGTTATCCCGACGATCGTGATGGGCGGGCTGGCATTCGCTCTTCTTGCGCTTGGATATGTGAGGGGGGAGGGGGAGCATCTTCAGGGCCTGCGATCGGGGCTCGGGATGATCCTCCAGATCCTTCCGCTGCTGCTGTGCGCGTTCCTCGTCGCGGGGATGGTCCAGGTTCTCCTTCCCCGGGACCTCATCGCGAAATGGGTCGGGGCGGAATCGGGATTCCGGGGCATCCTCATCGGCACGGTGGCCGGGGGGCTTTCCCCGGGGGGACCGTACGTCAGTCTCCCCATCGTGGCCGGGCTCCTGCGGGCCGGCGCGGGTACGGGAACCATGATCGCCTTCCTGACGGGGTGGTCCCTGTGGGCGGTCGCCCGTCTTCCGATGGAGGTCGGAATCCTGGGGTGGAAATTCACCGTCATCCGGCTTGCCACGACGTTCTTCTTCCCTCCCGTCGCGGGATGTCTGGCACATCTCTTCTTCGGCGGCGTAAAGGTCGGATAAAGGGGGGCGGAACGACCGGCGGCACGGGGAGGCGCACATGAGCAACGACAACGGGGTCGCTGTTCCGTCTCCGGGCGAGATCGTGTTCCGGGCCCGCGGCCTCACCAAGATCTACGACATGGGGGAAGTTCAGGTGCACGCCCTGCGCGGCGTGGACGTGGACCTGGTCGCGGGGGAGCTGGTCGTGCTCCTGGGCCCCTCGGGGAGCGGGAAATCGACCCTCCTCAACATCCTCGGGGGGCTCGACACCTCCACGGGGGGGGAAGTCTCCTACCGCGGGCGGGACCTGACGCGGGCCACGGAGAAGGAACTCACCGAGTATCGCCGCTTTCACGTGGGATTCGTCTTCCAGTTCTACAATCTGATCCCGAGCCTGACCGCGCTCGAGAACGTGGCGGCCGTCACCGAGATCGCGAAGGACCCGAAGAACCCGGAGGACGCGCTCGCCCTCGTCGGTCTCGCGGACCGCCTTCACCATTTTCCGGCCCAGCTTTCGGGCGGGGAGCAGCAGCGGGTGGCCATCGCCCGGGCGATCGCCAAGAACCCCGCCGTCCTGCTCTGCGACGAGCCCACGGGGGCCCTCGACTCCTCCACCGGCATCCTGGTGCTCGAGGCATTGGAGAGGATCAACCGGGAGCTGGGCACGACCACGGTGGTCATCACGCACAACGCCGACATCGCCCGCATGTCGGACCGGGTGATCCGCCTGAGTTCGGGGGCGGTCGCCGAGACGTACCGGAACCCGGACAAGAAGCTTCCGCGGGATCTCCACTGGTGACGCGATGAAGGCGATCGACAGGAAACTCTGGCGGGACCTGTGGGGGATGAAAAGCCAGGCCGTCGCCATCGCCCTGGTGATCGTCAGCGGTGTCGCCACCTTCATCATGTCCATCAGCACGCTGGACTCGCTCCGCATGACCCAGGCCTCCTATTACCGGGACTATCGCTTTGCCGACGTCTTCGCCTCCCTGAAGCGCGCCCCCGAAGGCCTCGCGGAGCGCATCCGGGAGATCCCGGGCGTGGACCGGGTCGAAACCCGGGTCGTCGCCTCGGCGAGCCTCGATATCCCCGGATTTGTGGACCCGGTGAGGGGACTGCTCGCATCGATCCCCGATGATGGGCGGCCCCTGCTGAACGGGCTCTATCTCCGGGTGGGGCGGTCGGTCGACCCGGGTCGGGACGACGAGGTGATCGTAAGCGCACCGTTCGCCGAGGCGCACGAATTTGCCCCGGGGGACCGCTTCGGGGCGGTGATCAACGGCCGGCGCAGGGACCTGACCATCGTCGGGGTCGCCCTGTCCCCCGAGCATATCTACCAGATCAGCCCGGGCGCCCTGTTCCCGGACTACAAGCGGTACGTCGTGTTCTGGATGGCCAGAAAACCGCTGGCCAGCGCATACGACATGGACGGGGCCTTCAACGATGTCGCCCTGACCCTGATCCCCGGGGCCGTCCCGGAGGATGTCATCGCCCGTCTCGACGCACTCCTTGCGCGCTACGGCGGACTGGGCGCGTACGGCAGGGTCGACCAGGTGTCCCACCGGTACCTCTCCGAGGAGTTCCGCCAGCTCGGGACCCTTGCGACCCTCTTTCCCGTGATCTTCCTCGGCGTGGCCGCGTTCCTCCTGAATATCGTCCTCGGGCGGCTCATCGGCATCCAGCGGGAGCAGGTGGCCGTCCTCAAGGCGTTCGGATACGGGAACGCGGCCATCGGCCTGCACTTCGCGAAACTGGTCCTGTGGATCGTCGTGGCCGGGGTATGCGGGGGGCTGGCTGCGGGCATATGGCTCGGGAGGGGCCTGAGCGGGATCTACATGGAATTCTACCGCTTCCCGTACATGAAGTACGTGCTGCGCCCGTCCGTCGCGGCGACGGCCGCCCTGGTGAGCGCGGCCGCGGCGATGCTCGGCACGCTGCAATCCGTCCGAAGGGCCGCCCTGCTTCCCCCCGCCCAGGCCATGCGTCCGGAGCCGCCGGAACGATACCGGGAGACCGCGGTCGAGCGCCTGGGCCTCAAGCGCTTCCTGTCCCATCCGGGCCGCATGATCGCCCGGCATATCGGGCGCCGGCCGGTCAAGTCGCTCCTCTCGGTCGTGGGGATCGCTCTCGCTTGCGCGATCCTCATGGTGGGCAGGTTCCAGGAGGATGCCCTGGACTTCATGGTGGACGTCCAGTTCCGCCTTGCCCAGAGGGAAGACCTCACCGTGACCTTCGTGGAGCCCGCGTCCCGCAGGTCCCTGCACGAGTTGAGGAGCCTCCGGGGCGTGGAGCGCGGAGAGCCCTTCCGGACCGTTCCCGCGCGCCTGAGGTTCCAGCACCGCAGCTATAGGACCTCCATCCAGGGGATCGAGGCGGAGAGCAGCCTTCACCGCATCCTCGACATGAAGTTGCGGCCCGTGGCCATCCCGCCGGCGGGCGTCGTCCTGACCGACCATCTCGGCGGCATCCTCGGGGTTCGCCCCGGCGACCTACTGACCGTCGAGGTTCTCGAGGGAAGCCGGCCGGTCCGGCAGGTGCCGGTGGCCGCCCTCGCGAAGCAGTACGTCGGCGTCTCCGCTTTCATGGAACTGGGGGCCTTGAACCGGCTCATGCGCGAGGGGAGCGCGATTTCGGGTGCCTACCTCGCAGCGGATGAACGGTTCCTGCCCGCGATCTACGGAACGCTGAAGGGGATGCCCCGCGTGGCGGGGACCACGATCCGGGAGGATGCGATCCGGAGCTTTTACGAAACCCTGGGCGAGACCCTTCTCATCTTCACGTTCATCAACACCCTGCTTGCCGGCACGATCGCCTTCGGCGTGGTCTACAACAGCGCGCGGATCGCCCTTTCCGAGCGCAGCAGGGAAATGGCGAGCCTCCGCGTCCTGGGGTACACCAGGGGGGAGATCTCCTATATCATGCTTGGGGAGCTCTTCGCCCTCACCCTGGCGGCCGTCCCGATCGGTTTTCTCGTCGGGCGAGGCCTTTGCGGCTACATCGCCGCGAGCCTCAAGTCGGACCTGTACCGGGTGCCCCTGATCCTGGAGCCGGACACCTACGCCTTTGCGGCCGCGGTGGTCCTGGCTTCCACCTGTATCTCGGGGATTGCGGTTGTGCGAAAACTGGGCCGGCTGGACCTCGTGTCGGTCCTGAAAGCAAGGGAGTAAACGGAATGCGCTGGCGCCGATGGGTCCTCCTCTTTGCCCTGGCAGCGGCGGTTCTCCTGGCCGTCGTGTTCGGCATGATGCCGAGGCCGGTCCCCGTGGACATGGCAAAGGTCACCCGCGGCCCTCTCCGCGTCACGATCGAGGAGGAGGGGAAAACCAGGGTGAAGGACCGGTTCGTCCTGTCGGCGCCCGTTGCGGGGTTCGTGCAGCGGATCGATCTTCACGTGGGGGACAACGTGGCGCGCGGACAGGTCGTGGCGCAGCTCGACCCCCTGCGTCCTTCGGTGCTCGATTCCCGCAGCCGCGCGGAAGCCGCCGCGCGGGTCGAAGCCGCGAAGTCGGCGCTCGACGCGGCGAGGGAGAACGCCCGGGTGGCGGCGGCGGACGACGATTACGCCAGGGCGAAACACGAGCGCACGAAGAAGCTGCACGGGTCGGGCTTTGCCAGCGACGATGACCTGGAGAGGGCGGACTCCGAAGCCCGCCGGGCCCTGTCGACGCGCCGGTCCTCCGAGTTCGCCGTCGAGGTCGCCCGGTTCGACCTGGACGCGGCCCGCACCCAGCTCATGGTTACCTCCGGGGAAGGGGGGCGAAGCCCGATCGGGAACGTGCCCGTGCGCGCTCCCGTGGGAGGGAGGGTGCTGGGGATCCCCCATAAAGACGAGGGGGCGGTGGAGGCGGGAAGGCCCCTGATCGAGATCGGGGACCCCCGGGCCCTGGAAGTCCAGGTCGACGTGCTGTCGAACGAAGCGGTGCGCATCCGCCCGGGAACGCCGGTCCTCTTCGAGCGATGGGGTGGAGAGGTTCCGCTGGAAGGGAAGGTGCGGACCGTGGAACCCGCCGGTTTCACCAAGATCTCCGCATTGGGCGTGGAGGAGCAGCGGGTGCTCGTCATCGCCGACATCACCTCGCCCGCCCCCCTCTGGGAGCGTCTCGGGGACGGCTACCGCCTGGAGGCGGGCTTTATCGTCTGGGAAGGAGACGGTGTTCTCCAGGTTCCCGCCAGCGCGCTTTTCCGGTACGGCGAAGGGTGGGCCGCTTTCGTGCCGGAAGGCGGCAGGGCGAGACGCCGCACCGTGGAGACCGGGCAGAGGAACGGGCTGGTCGCCCAGATCCTCTCCGGCCTGGCCGAGGGAGAGACGGTGATCACCCACCCCAGCGACCAGATCGAGGAGGGAACGCGCGTCCGGAAACGGTAGGCCGTCCGGATACGGGTGACAGGGATGGGGTTGCGTTCCAACGAAAGCAAGATCGAACTCGTCGACAGGGTGCTGGGAGGCGAACCGGTGGACCGGCCGCCGGTTTCGCTCTGGTACCATTTCGGGGTGCAGCACGGGGATGGGCCGCGGTTTGCGCGGCTGGCGCTCGATTCTTTCCGTTCCTACGATTTCGACTTCCTCAAAGTGATGAACGACTATTTCTACCCCATGCCGGAGGGGCTCGACGCCGTCCGGACCGGGGAGGATCTGCGTCGGATCGCCCGCTTCGACGTGGAGAGGTCTCCCTGGCAGGAGCAGTTCCGGGCCCTGGAGGTCATCCAGAAAGAGCTGAACGGAAAGGCGTATTTTCTCGACACGGTCTTCGACCCCTGGCACACGTTGAAGAGAGCCCTCGCGGGGGAACATATCGGACCGTTGATGGAGAGCGAGCCGGACGCGGTGCAGGACGCACTGGGGGTCATCACCGAGAATCTGATCGCCTACTGCCGGAGATCCCTCGACATCGGCTCGGCGGGGATCTTCCTTTCCGTTCCGGCCTCCCGGGAGTTCATGAGCCGGGACCGTTTCCTGACCTTCGTGAAGCCGCATGCGCACCGGGTGCTCGAGGCGGTATCGGGGCGCGGCAGGATGAACGTCGCCCATATCCACGGCGATGACCTCTATTTCGACGACTGCCTCGATTTCCCGGCCCAGGTGTTCAACTGGTGGGACCGCGGTCCCGCGGGGCCTTCCCTGCAGTCCGTGAAAGGGAAGATCCCCGGGTGCGTCATGGGCGGCATCGACCACAAGATCGTCACCCGGAGAACCGCTCCCTTCCTACGGGACCACGTGGGGGAAGGAAAGATGCTTGGCGGAAAGGACCGGTTCTTCCTGGCGAACGGCTGCTCCATCGACGCCTCCGTCAACCCGCGGGTTATCCGGGCGATCGTGGAGGAGGCCCGTCGGGCAGTGTAGAATCCGCCGCCAAGATACGCTTTCGAAACCGATCCGCGGAGAGGTTCGAAAGATTCAAATTATGTTTAAATATCAAAATGTAATCAATATGTTTAATTGAAAAATATGAGGTAACAGATTATATGATAAATTCTGGTTACACCTGGGAAAATTTGGAGTCCGGGCTCGACCCGTGGGGTTTGCGAAGGAACGAAGCCAGCAGTACGGCGGTCCCGGTCGCGGCAGCGGCCATCAGGTAGCTCAGGGAAAACGTCCCCGTAGATTTCGCCACGATGCCGGCAAGGCTCGGCCCGAGCGTCTGTCCCGCCCCGAAAAAGAACGTGATGATGGAAAACCCCGCGGCCGCGCTTGCGGGGCCCAGGTAATCGCCCACGGCGGCGGCCATGATGGTCGGAATGCTCCAGGCGGCGATTCCGTAAAGCGCGATGGACAGGTACAGGGGCCACGCCCCGAGATCCATCCCGGCAAGGCCGTAGGACGCCGTCTGCACCGCGAAGACCGCCATGAACCCTCCCTTGCGCCCGATCCGGTCGGAAAAGGCCCCGAACAGGGGACCGGAGAAGATGCTGAAGAATCCCACCCACGCCCAGAACCGCCCCGCCGTGACTTCCGGCATGCCGCGCTCGGCGACCATCGTCGTGACGATGAAGGTCCCGTAGATCATGTAGGTGAGGCCGAACAGGAGGTACAGGACGCCGAGATGGAACACGATCCCTTTGGCCCCGCCCACTTTCGGGGGAGTGACCGCACCCTTCCCCGGGTTGTTCCTTTCACCAAGCGGGTCGAGTCCGAGGTCGGCGGGTGAGTCGCGCAGGAGCAGGCCCGCGGTGACGGCGATCGCGCCGGAGATCGCGCCCAGGATCTGCCATCCGCTTCTCCAGCCGTCGGCTCCCAGGGTGCTGTTGAGAGAGGGCACGAGCATGCCGGCGAAGATGATCGCAATCCCGTTGCCGGCGAGCATGAGGCCGGCGGCCCGGCCCCGTTTCGCCTGCGTGAACCAGTGGGAAACCAGCACCATCATGGGCACGTTGGCGAGACCGCTCCCGATCCCCGTCAGGAAGTAGAGGACGAGGACGGGAACGAACCCCGCGGCCTGCCCGATGAGGACCATGCATAAGGCCAGGAGGGCAAGGCCGGCGGTGATCGTGCGGCGCCCGCCCCACCAGTGCATGAAAAACGGCGCCAGGGCGACGGCAGCAAGGTACCCGGCGAAATTCCCGGTTCCGATGAACCCCATCTGGTCGTAGCCCAGCGCCAGGGATTTTCCCATCGAGGGAAGAAGCATGCTGTAGGCGAACCGCGCCAGCCCCAGGCAGGAGAAGACGGTCAGCCCCCCGGTGAGAACGATGATCCAGCCGTAGTGCATTTTCGACGAATTCACGGGATGCCCATCCGCCGCTCGCTTCCCCAAATGGTGTTGAAGTTCCCATTATAATCAACGTGCCCGAAGAAATCCGGCACCCCCTTTGAGAGGCTCCCGGAGAGGTTTCCTCTTACTGTGCCGCAGGAGGCTTCGGAAATGCTTCCGGCTGGGGGTTTTCCCTTTCGCCTCCGCAATCCGGAGAGAAAGGGCGATCTGTCTCCCCTGAATATCCGCCTTCGCGGCGGTACCGACTGGCCGTTCCGTTGCTCCTCCCGAGGCGTGTGATTGTGGGAAAAGGGCGACAATCAGGAACAGGGCAGCCATGATTCCCGTTTTGCCCATCATCGTGCCCCGCCCCACCGATTACTGCCCCCACACTTCCCAAATATTCAGGATGATGGGGGAAAAGATGATGAGCGCGACCGCCGGAAATATGAACGCCACCAACGGAAAGAGGAGTTTCACCGCAGCTTTCTGGGCCGTCGCTTCCGCGCGGTAGAGTTCTCCTTCCAGCATTTTGGAGGAATGGTCCCGCAGACCCCGGGAAAGCCCTACCCCCAACCGCTCTCCCTGGCTGACAAGATTCAGGAAGATATGATAATCCTCCACCGGCACACGTCGACGCGATCTCTCGAGAGCGGCCTCCCTTGAGATTCCCAGCGTTCGCGCCCGGGTGATCTCTTCCAGCTCCCTTGCAAGCGGTCCGTTCGGAATCGCGCGCGCAACTTCCTGCAAGGCGGAGTGGGAACCCATGCCCGCCTCGAGCAGGAGGGAAAGCAGGAAGGAGGCTACGGGAAGGGAGGAGCGCACGCTTCGCACGTGCCTGTTCGCCTGTCTCCTGAGAGACAAGAAGAGCGTTGCACATCCAAGGCAAATGCCGAGAAGAATCGAAAAGAGGATATGCGAACGAGAGGGGTTGAGAACCAGGGACAGGGTCGTCACGGTTATCCCTACTGCTTCCCCTGCAAGCCAACTGCCGAGGGAGGTGACCAGCATCCCGCCGGAAAGGGAGAACGCCCTGCATTCGACCAGTTTCGCGTGTGCCTTCCTGTGCGCTTCCACGACCGTTTCGGGGATGCGAACCATCGCGCCGGGGAGCGATGTCCGTTGAAAAAACCGGAGCAGCACGACGATGCCGGCCACCATCGGAACGCCGATCAACAGGAGATCAAGGCTCTTCATTTGCTTGCCGCCATGATCCTCCGGATGAAAAACCATCCGAGAAGCTGCAAGGCGCCGGTGATCACCAGAATGGTTTTCCCGGCGGCGGTTTCCCGGCAACGGGCGATGTATCCGGGTTCGATTCTCGACAGGACGGCGATGAACCCGGGGGGCAACATGGTCAGAACGAGAGCCTGGAGCCTCGCCTGGGCGGTCATGCTGCGCATCTTTTCCTCTTGCCGTATCTTCGCCCTCAGAATGTCACGGCAACGTGTGAGAAGGTCGTAGAGGTTTCCCCCGGCCGGTATTGCGATCCGGAGAGGGAAGACGATCATGGAGATTTCCTCGCATTTCATCCGTTGTGCCCAGACGAGAAGCGCATCCGGCAGAGGGGTGCCAAGGCGAACCGTCTGACAGAGCCAGGAAACTTCCTCCCGGATACCCGAGGGAAGCAAGGGAGCCGTTTCCTGGAGGGATTCCGGAATGCTGTGCCCCGCCTTCACGTGGCCGGAAAGGATTTCGAGAAAGGCCGGCAACTGGGAAACGATCTGCTTCCGTCTTCTCGCGCGAATGTAACGGGCGACGGCGCCGCAAAGAAAGGCGGGGGAGAGACCGGCTGCGATCCCCAAGAGCAGATCCTTCGTGGAGACCATGGCTGCGAGCGCGGTCATGGCGCCAGCCGCGAGAACGATACGCCGCACCTGGTCCGGTGCAAGGGACAGGAACTCCTCCCGGAGAATTCTCGAGGTCGTCTCAGCGGTATTGTCCAGGCGGAACCGAAAATAGGGTGCGAGGGTTCGGAAGAGAAAGAAAGCGAGGCAGATCGCTCCGCCGGCGAACAGGGAATATTCCGCGAAGGTCATGCCCATCCAGTTTCTCCGAGGGGAAGGAATTTGGAGGGGACGTCGGTTGCGCTCAGTTCCCCTCTCGTCCCTGTTCCCCTCTCATGGTTCCGCCGGAAAATATCCTGGAGCAGGATCTGGCTCTCGCTGATCCCGGTGACTTCGGCGATGGACGTCACTGCGCGTCTTCCGTCCCTCAACCTGCTCATATGGACGAGAATGTCGATCGCCGAGGCGATCTGCTCCCGGATCGCTTTCACGGGGATTTCGACCCCCGAAAAAAGGACCATGGTCTCCAGGCGGCGCAGCATGTCGCGGGGGGTGTTTGCATGGCCGGTTGTAATCGACCCGTCATGGCCGGTGTTCATCGCCTGGAGCATGTCCAGGGCCTCACCGCCCCGGCATTCCCCCACGATGATTCGGTCGGGCCTCATCCGCAGGGAGTTCCGCACCAGATCGCGGATCGTGATCGACCCCGTCCCCTCGACATTTGGGGGACGGGCTTCCAGGATGATGACATGCGGTTTCGGCAGATGGATTTCTGCGGCGTCTTCAATGGTGACGATTCGTTCCTCGTCGGGGATGAAACGGGAGAGTGCGTTGAGGAGAGTGGTTTTACCGGACCCCGTTCCTCCGGAAACGATGATGTTCATTCGATTGACCACGGCCTCCCGCAGGTAATCCGCGGCCTCTTCCGAAAGGGTGCGAAGCCCGATCAGTTCCTCCATGGAGAACGGTTCCTTGCGGAATTTGCGAATGGTGAGGCAGGGGCCGGAGAGACACGCGGGAGGGATGATGGCGTTGATTCTGGAACCGTCCGGGAGACGCGCATCCACGTACGGGGAGGACTCGTCGAGACGCCGGTTCACCCGGGAGACCATCCGGTCGATGGTTCCCCGGAGGGTTTCGTCGCTCAGAAAGGCAATGTCCGTCCGGATCAATTTCCCCGATTTTTCGACGTAAACAGAATTTTTCCCGTTGACCATGATTTCCGTGACCATTGGGTCTGATAGAAACGGGGTTATGGGACCGTATGCGAACAATTCGTCCAGGATTCCCTTGCGGAGGGATTCCTCTTCCGTGTCCGGGAGAAGCATCCGCTTCAGTTCCGAGTGAAGATAGTGCGCTGCGCGATCCTTCATCGATTCCTCGTCTTCCGAGATCCGCCCCGTGTTCCGGGAATCGAGAAGGGCAACGACTTTCTGGTGGAGTGCCCGCAGCCGTTCCGCATGCATCCGCATTCTCCTTTACTCGATGAGGCGAAACCGCATTGCCTCCTGCTCCGCGGAAGCCTTTGTCTCCCATGCCGCGATTTCCTTCGTGAAGGGTTCCTTGACTTCCGCAGGCGTGATGAAAATGGCGAGTTCGGTCTTGTTTTCCCGGAAGCTTCGGGACTTGAACAATTCGCCCAGAACCGGGATCTGGCCCAGGAGAGGAACTTTTGCCACGTCTTTTGCCATCTCGTTTTTGACCAGCCCGGAAAGCATGACCGTCCCGCCTGGCGG
>CP070783.1:2089574-2109551 GCA_020346465.1 Deltaproteobacteria bacterium | reverse complement strand
CCCTTCGGGATCCGGCAGTCGTCGAAGGAGAGGGAAACGGTGTTGGACCCCTTGAGCCCCATCTTCCGCTCCGGCTTTCCGGCGAACCATCCCCGCGTCTGCGGCTCGACGAGGAAGGCGCTGATCCTCTTTTTCGGCTCTTTCCGCGTGACGGCCACGACGATGGTCACGCATGCGTAAGTGCCGTTGGTGATGAATGCCTTGCCGCCGTTCAGAACGTAGTCACCCCCGTCCGGAACGGCGACGGTGGAGATCCCGAAGGCGTCGGATCCTGCGGCGGGTTCGGTGAGCGCAAAGGCGCCCCCCCCGGTCCCGGAGGCAAGGGCGGGCAGGAAGCGGCGCTTCTGCTCCTCGTTCCCGAAGCGGGCAATCGTCTCCCCCACCATGTTGGTTGTCGCCATCCCCACGCCGGTGGACGCGCATCCGCGCGCGACCTCCGCGAGAGCGAGGTTGTACGCGACCGGACCCGCTTCCGATCCCCCATACGATGCCGGGATGAGCATGCCGAGAAGACCGAGTTCGGCCAGAAGCTTCATGTTCTCTTCCGGGTAGCGGCTCTGCTCATCGATCCCCCCCGCATTCGGCGCGAACTCCTTCCGCGCAAGGGACCGGACCATGTCCCGGATCTGGGACTGTTCCTCGGTGAGCAGGAACGTCACGTCATCCGTCCTTCAACAGGGCCGCAGAGATCACGAGGCGCTGGATTTCCGACGTTCCTTCGTAGATCTCGGTGATTTTTGCGTCGCGGAAGTGCCGTTCCGCCGGGTACTCCTTGATGTACCCGTACCCTCCGTGGATCTGGATTCCCTTGACGCTCGCCCGCATTGCCGTCTCGGAGGCGTAGAGCTTCGCCATGGACGACTCCTTCGAATGCCTCGCATTCCGGTCCTTCAGCCAGGCTGCGCGGTAGGCGAGGAGTCGCGAGGCGTCGATCTCTGTGGCCATGTCGGCAAGCATCCACTGGATCGCCTGGAAATTCGCGATGGGCTGCCCGAACTGCTTTCGTTCCTTTGCGTATGCGAGGGCGTCCTCGAGCGAAGCCCGCGCGATCCCGATCGCCTGGGCCGCGATTCCGATCCTGCCCCCGTCCAGGGTGTGCATGGCGACTTTGAATCCGTCTCCTTCGTTTGCGAGACGGTTCTCTTCCGGGATCTCGACGTCCTCGAGAATGATGGACGCAGTGGCCGAGGCAGATATGCCAAGTTTTTTTTCATTTTTCCCAATGGTTATCCCCTTGGCCTTCATGTCAAGGATGAAGGCGGTGATCCCCTTGTGCCCCTTTCCCTTGTCGGTCATCGCGAACAGGATGCAGGTGTCCGCGTGGGGTGCGTTCGTGATGAAGTTCTTGGTTCCGTTGACGATGTAGCGGCTTCCTTCCCGGATGGCCGTCGTCTTCTGGGAGCCCGCATCGGAGCCGGCGCCCGGTTCCGTGAGCCCGAAGCATCCCAGGTGTCTCCCGGATGCGAGGGGGACGAGGGTTCCCCGTTTCTGCTCCTCGCTCCCGAACTTGAGAATCGGATCGCAGGCAAGGGAATTGTTGACCGACAGGATCACGGAGGTGGACGCGCACGCACGCGCGATCTCCTCCATCGCGATCACATAGCATATGTTGTCCATCCCCGCTCCCCCGTATTCCTCGGGGACGGCGACGCCCATCAGCCCCAGGTCGGCCATCTTCCGGACGAGCTCCTCCGGGAACCGCCCGGTTTCATCCAGTTCCGCGGCCTTCGGCAGCACCTCTTTCTGGGCGAAGCTTCGCGCCATGTCCTGGATCATCCGCTGTTCTTCGGTCAGGTCGAAGACCATCTGTCCCTCTCCCCGCGAGCGATCGATGTCCTGCTCGGTGTCTATCTCCCCTGGAACGCCGCCTTCCTCTTCTCGAGAAAGGCGGTCATCCCCTCCGCGGCGTCCTCGGTGGCAAACATGACGGCAAAGGCCTTTGCCTCGAGCGCACAGGCTGCATCCAGGTCGAGGTCGATCCCACGGTTCATGACCGACTTGGCGATCCTCAGGGCGACCGGCCCCTTTTCGAGGATTTTCCGGGCGATCTCCCGCGCGGCGTCCGTCAGGCCGGCCTGGGGCACGACCCGGTTCACCAGGCCGATCTCGAACGCCCTCTGCGCCGAAATCATCTCCCCGGTCAGGACGAGCTCCTTCGCGATATTCCGCCCCACGAGACGGGGAAGGCGCTGGGTTCCGCCCCATCCCGGGATGATGCCGAGGTTGACCTCCGGCTGGGCGAATTTCGCATTGTCGGACGCCACCAGGATGTCGCATGCCATCGCCAGTTCGCAGCCGCCTCCCAGCGCGAACCCGTTGATCACACCGATCACCGGCTGGGGGAGCCGCTCGATCTTCTCGAGCACCCCGTGACCGAACCGGGAAAACTCCAGCACTTGAAGCGGGGTGAACCCCCGCATCTCGGAGATGTCCGCCCCCGCGACGAACGCCTTCTCCCCGGTCCCCGTGAGGAGGACGACCCCGGCATCCTGCCGTCCCGCGATCTCCGAGAGGACGGCGTCGAGTTCCCGCATCGTCGCGGAGTTCAAGGCGTTGAGCATCTTCGGACGGTTGATCGTGACGGTGGCGATCCGTTCGGACACGTCGAGGATCAGGTTCTCATACTGCATCGCTCTCCCCCTTACGCCCTGTCGTAGACATAGAAGCCGCGGCCCGTCTTCTTTCCGAGATGGCCGGCCTCGACGGTTTTCCGGAGGAGCGGACAGGGACGGTACTTCGGATCCCCCAGTTCCTCCTGCAACACCTTCAGGATCTCCAGGCAGGTGTCCAGTCCGATCAGGTCGGCCAGGGCGAGCGGTCCCATCGGGTGGTTCGCGCCCATCCGCATGATCGCGTCGATGTCCTCGGCTTTCCCCACTCCCTCCATCAGGGCGTAGACGGCTTCGTTGATCATCGGCAGGAGGATCCGGTTGGCGACGAACCCGGGGAAGTCGTTGGCCGGCACGGGCTCCTTGCCGAGAGTGCGGGCGAGCTCCATGGTCCTGTCAAAGGTCTCCGTGGAGGTCCGTACTCCGCGGACGACTTCGATCAGCTTCATCATGGGTACCGGGTTCATGAAGTGCATCCCGATGACCTTGTCGGGGCGCGCCGTCACGGATGCGATCCTGGTGATGGACAGGGAAGAGGTGTTCGTGGCGAGGATGTTCCCCGCGGGAACGGATGCGTCGAGCTCCCGGAAGAGGGAAAGCTTCAGGTCCTCCCGTTCCGTGGCAGCCTCCACGACGAAATCGCAGGAGGAAAAGTCGGAAAGGTTCCTGGTCGTCCGGAGGTTTTCCGCCATCCTTGTCCTGTCCCCGGCGGTGATCTTCTCCTTCCGGACGAGGATGTCGAGGCCCTTCCCGATCACCGCCCGCGATTTGCCGAGGATCTCGTCGGATACGTCGTTCAACACGACGTTGAACCCGCTCATGAGGGAGACCTGGGCGATTCCGCTACCCATCTGTCCCCCGCCGACCACGCCGATCGTCCGGATTTCCATCTCGTCCCCCCCGTGAAAGATTTGCGCCCTCTCCTTCGCCCGGGATAAGCCCCCTGCCGTCTTTTTCCGGCTACATCCGCTCGAGCAGCATTGCGACCGCCTCCCCGCCGCCGATGCAGAGGGAGGCGATGCCGAACCGCTCCCGCCGCTCCTCCATGGCGTACAAAAGGGTGGTCAGGATCTTCGCTCCCGATGCGCCGACCGGGTGTCCAAGGGCGACGGCTCCTCCGTGGATGTTGACCCGTTCCGGGTCGAGCTCGAGGGCCCGGATCGCCGCGATCGCGACCGACGAGAAGGCCTCGTTGATCTCATAGAGCCCCACCCGGTCCTTCTCCACTCCCGTCCGATGAAGCAGCTTCCGGATCGCGTCGATCGGCGCCACCGTGAACCAGACCGGCTCCAGGGATGCGGTGGTAAATCCCGCGATCCTCGCCATCGGTTTGATGCCGCGCTTGCCGGCGGCCTCCTGGGACATCACGACGACGGCGGCAGCCCCGTCGTTGATGGTCGAGGCGTTGCCCGCAGTCACCGTCCCCCCCTTTTCGAACACGGGTTTCAGCGAGGAAAACTTCTCGATGTTTCCCCGTCCCGGCTCTTCGTCGGTGCGGAATGCGACGGGATCCCCCTTCTTTTGGGGGATGTTCACCACCACGATTTCCTTTTCGAACGTTCCCTCGCGGATCGCCGTCAGCGCGCGTCGGTAGGAGTTTGCCGCGTATTCGTCCTGGTCCTCCCTGGTGATGCGGTGCTCCCGGGAAAGCCGTTCGGCGCAGTTTCCCATGTGGATGCCGTCGTACGCATCGATCAGCCCGTCGATCATCATGTGATCGTAGATGGTGTCGTTGCCGAGGCGGTAGCCGGTCCGCCCCTTCTTCAGCAGATACGGGGCCTGGCTCATCGATTCCATCCCTCCGGCCACCACGACCTCGAACTCGCCCGTGGCGACCGCCTGGGCGGCGAGCATGACGGCCTTGAGCCCTGACCCGCACATCTTGTTGATGGTCATCGCTCCCGCGGAAACGGGGATCTCCGCGAAGATCCCCGCCTGCCGGGCGGGTGCCTGTCCCACCCCGGCCGGCAGGACGTTTCCCATGATGACCTGCTCCACCTCCTCCTTCCGTATTCCGCCGCGTGAGACCGCTTCCGCGATCGCGGCCGCGCCGAGCCTCGGTGCCGGGATGTCGGCGAGCGCGCCGAGAAAACTCCCTGCGGCCGTCCTCGCCGCACCCGTGATAACGACATCTTTCATCGCTTCCTCCTTCCCCGGGTCACCTTTGCGCTTCCTTCTCGTGCGCCGCCCTCTTGACGGGGAGACGGCCCCGGTGCTCCCGAATCTCCGGCTTTCGTCCGGTCCGATGACCGATCCGTCCGCCGTTCTGAACCGCTTGCCCAGGATCGCGGCCCGTTTCGGAGTTCCTGCCCGGTTGCTCCTGCGGACCCGGGAGACCTTCTCCACCTATTATGATGTTCGTCCACCGCTTTTGGAAACGGGAATTGGACCCTATTTCCCGATCCGTTTCAGCAGCGCCCCGGCCCGCTTCTTCTCCATCCGCTGTTCCGGAACGGCGTCCGGGAACTCGACGTCGGAAAGAACGGCGGCAGCCTCGAGTTCCTTCCTGGCGAGGTCGTTCTTGCCGTCCTTCACATACGCCTCGGCGAGAAAATACCGGTTTCCGGCGTAATTCGGGTAAACCTCCACTGCACGCTTTCCGAACTCGATCGCCTTCGAGGCGCTCCCTCCCAGAAGTCCGGGCAGTTTGGTGTATAAGGCGCAGAAGAACCGGTCGGTCCCGCGGTAAAAATAGTCGGGATCGATGCCGGCGGTCTTCTCGTTCAGCTTGCGCACGGTGCTGATTCCCAGGATGTTGGAAAAGGTCCCCTTGAGATTGTTCTGCCGGGCAAGGTTTGCCGCCTCGAAGAAATATCCTCCCGGTTTTTCGGGGGCGATCTCGGACGCCCTCTTCCCGTATTCTCTTCCTTTTCCGTAGTGGGCGATGGCCTCCTCCTTCTTGCTCTCCTCGAGGTTCTGCCCGACCCAGTAATGAAGGCGCGACAGGCGCAGCAGGATTCCGTAATCTTCCGGCCTCTCCTTCAGAAGACTCTCGTACGCGGAGATTCCCTCGACGGCTTTTTCGGGGGCCTCCCGCTCGCTCCAGAGTCTTTCCGCCGTTTCCCCCTGGTCGATCCCCAGGGATACCGAAGGAGATCCGACGGTCACGACGAGAATCCACAAAAGCGCAAGCCCCGTAAGCGTTTTTCTCATTTCTCCCTCCCCGGATCGGTTCTGTTTCCCAGCCGTTCGATGAACGCCTCCAGGCGGGTCCGCCAGGCGCCCTCGGCGAAGTCCCGCTCGTCCGCCATGTCCCCGTCCAACAACATACACGGTACCCCTCCGGAATGTAAGCGCGCCGCAACCTCTCCCTGCCCGAACGAGTACGGTTTGCAGCTGCGGTTTGCGTGGAAGATCACCCCGTCCGCCGAAAGGGATGCCGCCATCCGTCGGATCACGTTCTCGCGATGGCGAAGGCCCATGTTGAGCCAGACGCGCGCATACGCGTCCGCCACGGACTCCGTGATCGCGGGGGATTCCGGGGCCCTTTCCGTCCACGCGTTGGTGTAGGTCGCCCCGACAAGGACCGTCCCCCGGTCCGCGAGGAAATCGGAGACCGACCTCAGCTGGTGCCACACGGGAAGGTTGTCCCATAGAAGGCGCACCGTTTCCCTCGGGACGGCACCCTCCCCTCTCCGGACCCGATCCCGGATCTCGTCCCGCAACCCGCGGTAGAATTCCACCGCCTCCGGCGTTCCCCGCATCGTCACGATCGGCCCCATCATGAGGAACTGGTCCACGGCGGTGAATGGCGCCGGGCGCGCCGCGTTTGCATCGATGCATTCCTGCCAGAGGGCGGATGCGTTCCGGGACAGGGCAACCGATTCCCTGAATCGTTCTTCGCTCCACGTCCTTCCCGTAAGGCGGGAAAGTTCCCCGGGGAGCCTGCGGAACTGACCGCGGACATACTCCCGCGCGGCGGGCACCTCCTCGGAATGCCGGAACGGAAGATCCAGGACCAGAAGGGGAACGCGGTAGAAACGGGACAGCCCCTCGTACCACTTGACGACGGTCCGGCAGATGTTGTTCGCGCACAGGAGAAAATCGGGCGCCGGCAGCCCGCCGACGGGGCTCTCCGCGGGGCGTATCCTGGCTCCCCAGTCGATTTTCCAGTAGGAGCAGAGATCCCGGGAGTACCCTCTCTCCTCGGCGGCCTGGCAAAGGCGTCCGCCCGCCCGCGCCACCCCGCAGACGGCACCGTGGTTCTCGGGGTAGACGGGGACAACGTCCATGGCGTGGAGAAACTCCACCGGTGCCCCGCTGGTGACGAAGGCGACTTTCCGTCCCTCCTCCCGCGCCAGCCATCCCGCCCGGAAGTGCCGCAGCATCAGTTCCTTCATCCCCTTCGCGGCCTCGAGGCGTTTCGGTTTCCCCATCCCCTACTCCCCCATCTCGACGAAGGCCTCGATCCGTACCTTTGCGGAAGCCCTCTCTTCCGCGTGCAGGTCGACGTCCAGACAGAGAAACGGTATCCCGCGGTCCCGGGATGCGGAGGCGATGTCGGGGATGTCCCCGGCTTCCGGTTCGCACTGGCGCATCCGGAGCAGCAGAAGCCTGTCGGCGCCGGAACGGGCGACATTCCGGAGGACCTCTTCGATGCGCGGACGGACGGATCCGTGCAGGGTGGAGCACGGATCCCTCCGGAGGTGCCTCCGGGCCAGGGACAGCGGCATGTCCCCCTCCTCCTCGGGCGATCCGGAATAGTACCGGTGTCCGAGCGCCAGATCGTTGCCCACAATCGCGGCGCCGGCCGCATCCATCGCCTCCATCACCGATGGCGTCGCCATGATTCCGGTCACAAACATCTTCGCGCGCACGTTCCCGGACGCATCGCCCTGCCGGGAAAGCGCCGCCCGAAGGATTTCCGTGTGCCCCTCCTTGGGGAGGATCATTCCCGCCCTGGACAGGGTCAGGAATTCCATTCCGGAGAAGGATCCGGGGGATTCCGTCATCCGTTCCTCGAGAAGCGCGAAGATCCTGCGGTTTTCGTTGTACACCCGGATGCTCCTTTCCAGCGCCCCCTCCGACACCGCCCTTCCGGAGACCTCCCCCGCCCACTCGCGAAACGCCTCCACCCGGTCGAGCATGTACTCCGCCGCGCCGTGGGTATCCGCGGTCGCCGGGAAGACGAAAGGGAACCGGGAACGTCCGTCTTCCGGGGGAAAAAGCGCCTCGAAGGCGTTCTGGAACGTGTCGCAGGTAGACGGAAAGATCCAGGCATCGATTTCCCCCCAGTTGCCGGACCGGATGGCGGAAACGACGCCTGCGGCGACGGAACACACGAAGGGGGGGACGCCCCCATAGGGGGAAGGAGGAAACTCGTTTCCCCAGATGGTGACCGGCAACATCCCCGCGGCGTGCAGAACCTCCTCGGGGACGTAGATCGGGATGCAGCCCGCCGCTTTCCGTCCCGACAGCCACTTCCACCGGGAAACAGCCGCCACCGGGCTACGGCATGTTTCCGAGGCGAACCGGAAAGCCCACTCCACGCCGGAAGGCATCCTACACCTGCGGGGATGGCCCGTCGTCGGAACGGTGCTGTTCCACCTACTTCCCCTGGTAGATGACGGCGAGGATCAGGGCCTCCCTCTCCTCGGCAGAGTGGACGTGATGGGGGATGGTCGAGTTGTAGTAGATGCAGTCTCCCTCGGAAAGCACGTCCGAGTATTTGTCGAGAAAAACCTCCACTTTGCCCGAGAGGACAAAGAGGAACTCCTCCCCCTCGTGGGAATTCCGGACCACGTTCCGGTCGAGAAGCGGCTGGAGACGCACGAGGAACGGCTCCATCTTCCTTCCCGCCTTTCCGGCGCCGAGCGCCTCGTACGTATAGGAGGACCTCCCCCCTTCTTTCAGGCCGACGCGCGAGACGGTCGTCCGGTCCTCTTTCCTGACGATCGAGAACGCCCGTTCCTCCTTTCCCCCGATGAATGCCGAGACCGAGGTGTCGAACGCGTTGGCGATCTCCACGAGAGTCCCCAGCGAGGGCGACACCATCCGGTTTTCGATCTGGGAGATCAGGGCGGCGGAAAAGCCCGTCCTGTCGGCGAGCTGCTGCACCGTGATTCCCAGAGCCTCCCGGAATTTCCGGATATGGTCCCCTACCTGCACTTCGGGGTCCCCCGCGGCGGTGCCGAAGTCGCCGGACTCCTCGGCGATCTTGGACAGCAGGTCGTCCAGGGACTCGTCACGGGTGATTTCTGGCAAAGGATTCCCCCTCCTTCAGGGCGTTGACGTTGAGCGGGATGAACCGCTCGAACTTTTTCGACACGACCTTCGGAAGACAATCGAACAGGGTCTGCATCCCCACCACGCCCGTCACGGCGACGTATGCGCCCAGGGCAACCATCGAGGCAAGCTGCTGGCTTCCGATGGATTTGCGGGCGATGTCGTTCGCGGGGATCGCCAGCACCTCGAGATCCCTCCGGGTCACCTTCGCGGGATCGACGAGCGATCCGTTGATGATCAGGTTCCCCCTCTTCCGTATGAGGGGGAGATACCTGTCGAGAGATGGGCCGTTCATGACGACGCACGCCTTCGGGTGCCCGATGGCCGGCGAGCCGATCTCCTCGTCCGAGATGACGACGGTGCAGTTGGCCGTCCCTCCCCGCATCTCCACGCCGTACGCGGGGAAATAGGTGACGTTCCTCCCTTCCTCCATCGCGGCCAGGGCAAGGAGGTTTCCGATCATGAGGATTCCCTGCCCGCCGAACCCCGCCATGATGACGTCGGTGGTCAAACGAAGTCCGCCTGTTTCCGTTCCTTGTACACTCCGAGAGGAAAATACCCGGAGATCTCGCCGAGAACGCGCTTCTGCGCGTCGAGGGGCTTCATCCCCCAGTTCGTCGGGCACGTGGAGAGGAACTCGACGAGGGAGAAGCCCACTTCCCGGATCTGCATATCGAACGCCTTCCTCACCGCTTCCTTCGCCTTCCGGATCTGTGCGGGGGTGCTCGTGGCGACGCGCGCGGAGTATGCCGTCCCCTCGATCGTTGCGAGAAGTTCGGCCACCTTGATGGGGTACCCGTCGTTCCGGAACTCCCGCCCGTACGGAGAGGTCGCTGTCTTCTGCCCGAGCATCGTGGTCGGCGCCATCTGGCCTCCCGTCATCCCGTACGTCGTGTTGTTGATGAACAGGACGGTGATGTTCTCCCCCCGGTTCGCCGCGTGGATGATCTCGGAGGTCCCGATGGCGGCGAGGTCGCCGTCCCCCTGGTAGGTGAAGACGAACCGGTCGGGGTGGGCGCGCTTGACCCCGGTCGCCACCGCCGGAGCACGGCCGTGCGGGGCCTCCGTGAAGTCGACGTCGATGTAGTCGTACATGAGCACTGCGCATCCCACGGGGGCGACGCCGACCGTCTTCTCGCGGACGTCGAAGCGGTCGATCGTCTCCGCGAGGATCCGGTGCGCGATCCCATGGTGGCATCCGGGACAGTAGTGGGACCGGACGTCGATCAGGCTCCGGGGCCTCGAAAAGACCTCCCGCGGGAACGTTTCCTTCCCTTTGTGGTTCATCGCACCCTCACCGGCCGTGCGCCGATCTCTCCGGCCAGGCGCCGGATCTCCTGAAGGATCTCCTCGGGCGCCGGAATGGCGCACGGCTTCCCGAGGAAGCGGATCCTGTCGTGGTGTCGGGTGCTCATCCGGACGTCCTCGAGCATCTGCCCGGTGTTCATCTCGATCACGAGGATGGCGTCCGCCGCGCCTGCGGCCTCGTTCACCTCCCTCGACGGAAAGGGGAACAAAGTGACGGGACGGAGCATTCCCACCGGAATCCCTTCCCGCCTCGCGACCTGGATCGCCGTCTTGCTTACCCGCGCAGCGGTTCCGAAGGCGACGATCACGACTCTCGCCCCGTCCATGCAGTACGACTCGTAGAGGACTTCCTCCTCCTGCATCGCCGCGTATTTCCGATGAAGCTTCCAGTTGTGGACCTCGATCTCGTCGTCCTTGAGGTAGAGGGACTTTACGATCCGCCTCTCCCGCCCCGCGCACCCCGTGAGAGCCCACGGCTTCTCCGCCGAAACCGCCGGGAGGTACGGGGTGGGGACGAACGGCTCCTTCATCTGTCCGATGACGGCGTCGCCGAGGATCATGGCCGGGTTCCGGTACTTGTCCGACAGGTCGAACGCGCGCATCGTGAGCGAGTACATCTCCTGGACGGAGTGCGGGGCGAGCACGGGCATCCTGTAGCCTCCGTGCCCCCCCCCTTTGACGGCCTGGAAGTAGTCCCCCTGCGACGGAGCGATTCCGCCCAGGCCGGGTCCCGAGCGGGATATGTTGACGATGACGGCCGGAAGCTCCATGCCGGCCATGTAGGAAAGCCCTTCCTGCATCAGCGAGATCCCCGGCCCCGACGAGGAGGTCATGACCCGCTTGCCCGCCGCCGACGTTCCGAGGAGGAAATTGATCGTGGCGACCTCGCTCTCCGCCTGGAGAAACATCCCCCCGATGGGTGGCAGATGGGCGGCCATGTACTCCGGGATATCGTTCTGGGGGGTGATCGGATATCCGTAGTAGAAACGGCACCCTGCCGCGATGGCACCGACGCAGATCGCTTCGTTGCCCTTCATCAGCTCCCGGCGGATCCCGGAGGCGGCCAGCGTCATCGCCACACCCGGATGCAGACGTCGGGGCAGGACTCGGCACAGAGTGCGCAACCCGTGCAGTCGAGGGGGCGCGCGAAGAGTGCCGCGACGTATCCCTGCCGATTGATCCTGTCCCCCATCTCGATACAGTGTTTCGGGCATGCCGGGACGCACAGCTCGCACGCCTTGCACCTCTCGAAGTCGATTTCGATCGTGCCCGTGGGTGCTGGAGCGGTGCCCTTCATGGCCTGCGAATCGTCCTCAGTCGTATTTCGGCTTGAATTCGAAATAGTGCGTGGTGTCGATGTACCGGATCGTCCGGGATTTCGACCGCATGACGACCGAATAGGTGTACGCCCCTCCGCTGAAGAACCGGACTCCCCTCAGGAAGTCGCCGAAGGTGACACCGGTCGCCGCGAACATGACGTCGCTCCGGGCGAGGTCCTCGAGCCTGTACACCTTGTTGAAATCGTCCACTCCCATGGCCTTGGCGCGTTCCGCCTCTTCCTTGTTCCGGAACTTGAGAACTCCCTGGAAATCCCCCCCCAGGCACTTGAGCGCCGCCGCCGCCAATACCCCTTCCGGTGCTCCCCCCGTCCCCATCAGGACATCGACGCCGGTCCCTTCCTTGGCCGTCGCGATGGCAGCCGCGACGTCTCCGTCTCCGATCAGCTTGATTCGCGCGCCGACCTCCCGGCATTCCCGGATCAGCTCCTGGTGCCTCGGCCGGTCGAGGATGACGACGCACAGGTCCTCGATGTAGACTTTCAGGGCTTTTGCGATGCTGCGCAGGTTTTTGGTCGGCGTGGCGGTGATGTCGATCGCCCCTTTTGCCTTGGGGCCGACCGCGAGTTTCTGCATGTAGGTGTCCGGTGCGTGGAGGAATCCGCCCTCCTCCGCGATGGCGATGACCGCGAGCGCGTTGTTGCCGCCGGTCGCGACGATGGTCGTTCCTTCCAGGGGGTCGACGGCGATATCGACGCGGGGGGTGTCGGACGCCCCGACCTCCTCGCCGATGTAGAGCATCGGGGCCTCGTCCCGCTCCCCCTCGCCGATGACGACCCTCCCCTTGAACTGGACGGCGTTGAACGCGCCGCGCATCGCCTCGACGGCTGCCTGGTCCGCAGCGACGTTGTCACCGCGCCCCATGAGTCTCGCCGCCGCGAGAGCGGCCGCCTCGGTCACACGGACCACCTCAAGTGCCAGGTTTCGTTCCACAGGTTCCCCCTTTCGAGGATCTCGGTTTCCTGATTCCCGTCTTCTCGAGAAAAAGGTCGGGGATGCGGACGATCTTCCCCTCGCCATCCGTGAACGCGTGAAGGGTGGCGCCGTCCGCCAGAAGAATCCCGCGCTCTCTCTCGATCCGGTACCCGAAGGCGATGCTTGCCCGTTTGCATCCCCGGATTTCCGCCTGGATGAAGAGGAGGTCGTCGTAGCGCGCCGGCGACAGGTATCGCACGGTGGCCTCCGTGACCGGGAGGTGAATCCCGCTTCCGGTCAGATCCCGGTACGCCAGCCCCAGCCTCCTCATGAGCTCGACACGCCCCATTTCGAACCACTTCAGATAGTTCGCGTAATAGACGATCCCCATGGCATCGGTATCCGCGAAGAGCACCCGGACCGTGGCGACCTGCTCCATCCTTGCCTACGCGTCCTTTCCCGCGAGGAGATAATCGATAAGGCGCGTCCCTGCGTCCAGGAACTGGCCCGTCGCCCTGGCATCGGCCTCGGTGAACCGCTTTCCCGGGAAGGACGAAAGGCCTGTCGGTGCGGGATAGAAGATGAAAGGCACCGGCTCCTGGGAGTGGGTCCGTATGGCAACCGGGGTCGGATGATCGGGGAGAACCAGAACGGTCAGGTCGCCTCCTTCCCTGGCGCGGGCGAGGATGGGGCCCACCATCTCCTCGTCGATCCGCTCGATGGCGCGGATCTTGTCCGGGGCGCTCCCGTTGTGTCCCGCCTCATCGGGCGCCTCCACGTGGATGAGAACGAAGTCCTTGCTCTCGAGTTCCCGGAGGGCATACTCCGCCTTTCCCCGGAAATTCGTGTCGATGTACCCCGTGGCGCCGGGAACGCTCACCAGATCCAGCCCCGCATACACGCCGATCCCCCGGAGGAGATCGACGGCAGCCACGACCGAGCCTGTCAGTCCGTATTTCTGTCCGAAGGTCTTCATCCTGGGGGCCTTCCCCTGGCCCCACAACCAGATGGAGTTCCCCGGCTGCTTGCCGGCCTCGACCCTCTTCCGGTTCACGGGGTGGTCCGCGAAGAGCTCCCTCGAAACCTCCATGAGCTCCAGGAGGAATTCCGCACCTTCCCCCTTCGGCAGGTACTCGGTGATGTTTTTCCCATGAAGGTCGTGGGGGGGCGTCGTCACAACGGCGTCGTTGCCGCCGGGCCATACCATGAGGTGCCGGTAGCTCACTCCCGGGTAAAAGCGCACGTTCCTGTCCGCAACCGCCTCTTGGAGCGTGTGCAGGAGTTCGGCGGCCTCCCCGGTGCTGATGTGCCCCGCGGAAAAATCCTCCATTTCGGATTTCGCCCCGTGGTTCTTGAGAGCCACCACGTTGCACCGCACCGCCACGTCGTCTTTTCCGAGCTCCACGCCCATGGAGGCGGCCTCGAGGGGGGAGCGTCCCGTGTACACCTCCCGGGGATCGTACCCGATGATGCTCAGGTTCGACACGTCGCTTCCCGGGTACATATCTGCCGGGACCACCTGGACCAGCCCCAGGGATCCCTGGGAGGCCATGAAATCCATGTGAGGCTTGTTTGCCCTCTCCAGCGGGGTCATGTTCCCAAGGGAAGGGATCGGCCAGTCGGCCATCCCGTCGCCGATGAGAATGATGAATTTTCGAGCCACGCGGCCTCTCCTTCAGAAACCGAGGACGTTCAGAACCTCTGCCATGTCCGATGGTATGGTGACAGGTTCCACGGACTGGGCGATTGCGTTATCCGGGTCCTTCAGACCGTGCCCGGTCAGGGTGCAGACGATCCGTTCCCCCTTGCGGAAAAACGACTCTCTTCCCAATTTTATCACGCCGGCGATCGACGCTGCCGACGCCGGTTCGCAGAAAAGCCCCTCGGATTCGGCCACGAGCTTGTACGCCTCGAGGATCTCCGCGTCGCTGACCATTCGGATAAGACCTCCGGACTCGTCCCGCGCGGCCTCGGCCTGCTTCCAGGAAGCGGGATTTCCGATCCGGATGGCGGTGGCAACCGTCTCGGGCTTCCGGATCGGGTGTCCCCGGACGATGGGAGCCGCACCCTCGGCCTGCCACCCCAGCATCCGGGGGAGGCGCGACGAGCGGCCGGCCGCCTGGTATGCCTTGTAGCCCTTCCAGTACGCGGTGATGTTCCCAGCGTTTCCCACGGGGAGAACGTGGTAGTCCGGCGCGTCCCCCAATGCGTCACAGATCTCGAATGCCGCGCTTTTCTGCCCTTCGATCCGGTACGGGTTGACCGAGTTGACCAGGGTCACCGGGTACTTCTCCGAGATCTCCCGCACGAGTCCCAGCGCGTCGTCGAAGTTCCCGAGGATCTGTATGACCTGGGCGCCGTGGATCATCGCCTGGGACAGCTTTCCGTGGGCGATCTTTCCCTCCGGGATGAGGACATACGCCTTCATCCCCGCCCTTGCCGCATAGGCCGCCGCGGACGCGGAGGTGTTTCCCGTGGACGCGCAGATGACGGAGTCCGCTCCTTCCGCCTTCGCCGCCGACACCGCCATCGTCATTCCGCGGTCCTTGAAGGACCCGGTCGGATTCAACCCCTCGTATTTCAGGTAGAGTTCCGTCCCGGGAGCGATGGACCGGGCCAGGGCCGGCGCGGGCACGAGCGGGGTGTTCCCCTCGAGAAGGGTCACGATGCACTCCTCGGGCACGGCCGGGAGGAGGTCGCGATATCTGCGTACGATTCCTTTCCAGGGCATGAGAAGGTTCCTGATCATGGGTTACAGGTTGTTTTCGATCCGGATCATGCGGGTCCGGTCGAGGACGACGGGGAGCCGGTCCGTCTCCTCGAGGGCGGCGCGCATGTCCTTCTCCTTCGCGTGGTGGGTCACGATGAAGATCGCCACGGCGCTCTCCTTCCGCCGCCCTTTCTGGATGACCGAGGAGATGCTGATCTGGTGGCTTCCGAGGACCCCGGCGATCTTGGACAGGACACCCGGCTTGTCGATCACCCGGAATCGGAGGTAATGCTCGAAGTCCACGTCCGCGAAGGAAGAAACCGTGGTTCCTTTCCCGGTGAGATGGTCGTGATACCCGCTTGCCGGAATCCGTCCGGAGACCCCCTTCCGGATGTTGCGCGCGATCTCGATCACGTCGCTCACCACCGCCGATGCGGTCGGAAGCTTTCCGGCCCCCTGCCCGTAATACAGCGACGATCCGACGAAGTCGCCCTTCACATAGATCGCGTTGAAGGAGCCGCCGACGGTGGCCAGCAGGTGGTCGGAAGGGATCATCGTCGGGTGCACGTGCACCTCGATGCCGTTCCCCGTCTGTTTCGCGATGGCGAGCAGCTTGATCGTGTACCCGAACTCGCGGGCGAATCCGATGTCCTGGGCGGATATGTCGCGGATCCCCTCGACGTAGATCTTCTCGGGGGGAACGGTCCCTCCCGTAGCGAGCCACACGAGAATGGAAAGCTTGTGGGCGGAGTCGATCCCGTCCACGTCGAAAGACGGGTCCGCCTCGGCAAGTCCGATCGATTGCGCCTCCGCCAGGACGTCCGCAAACTCCTTGCCCTCGTCGGTCATCCGGCTGAGGATGTAGTTGCACGTCCCGTTGATGATCCCGTAGACTTCGTTGATCCGGTTGGCGGCAAGTCCCTCCCGCATTGCCCGGATGATGGGGATCCCCCCCCCGACGCTGGCCTCGAATCCGATGTCCACCCCGGCGGCGGTCACCGCTTTGCCGATTTCCTCGCCGTGCTCCGCCAGGAGCGCCTTGTTCGCCGTGACGACGGATTTCCCCTGCCGGATCGCTTCGAAAAGAAAGTCCCTGGCGTCGGTTTTCCCCCCGACCAGCTCGACCACGATGTGGACGGCCGGGTCCCGGATCACCTGGAAGCCGTCTGTGGTCAGCAACCCGTCGGGAAGCGGCACCCCCCGGTCGCGCTCGATGTCCAGATCGGCGACCCGCACCAGACGGATGGGGGCACCCACCCGCCGACGAAGAAGCTCGGCGTTTTCCAGGAGGAGCTTGGCGGTCCCCGAGCCCACGGTCCCGAAGCCGATGATCCCCACTCCGATCTCCCGGGCCGTACCGGTCATCGGACCCTCACCTTCACGGGCGCCTGGAAGATGGCCTTCGTCCCGCGGATCGCCTGCCGTATCCTGTGCTCGTTCTCCACCAGGGCGAACCGTACGAACCCCTCCCCGTGCTCCCCGAAGCCGAACCCCGGGGAGACGGCTACTTTCCCCTTGGTCAACAGAAACTTGGAGAACTCGACGGATCCCATCGCCCGGAAAGGCTCCGGGATAGGGGCCCAGACGAACATCGTTCCTTGAGGTTTCGGAAAATCCCAGCCGATCCGGGCGAATCCGTCCACCAGGCAATCTCTCCGCTTCCGGTACACTTCCACCGCTTCCTCCACCACGCGGTACGGGCCGTTCAGGGCTACCGTGGACGCAACCTGGATCGCCTGGAACATCCCGTAGTCGAGGTAGCTCTTGATGCGGGTCAGGGCTCCCACCATGTGCCGGTTCCCAACGACGAACCCGACGCGCCACCCGGGCATCGAGTATCCCTTCGACATGGAGTACAGCTCCACGGCCACGTCCTTTGCCCCGGGGACTTGCAGAATGGAAGGGGCCTTGTATCCGTCGAAGACGAGATCGGCGTAGGCCAGGTCGTGAATCACGAGGAGCTCGTGCTCCTTCGCGAACTCCACGATGCGCCGGAAGAAGTCGAGGTCCACGACCTCCGTCGTCGGGTTGTGCGGAAAGGAAATGATCAGGAGCTTCGGCCTGGGCCATATGGTTTTCATCGCCCGCCGGGTCCGGTCCAGGAAGTCCCCCTCCCCGCTGGTGAGGGAGATCGACCGCACGTCCGCATTCGCGATGATCACGGAGTAGGCGTGGATCGGATAGGTGGGGTTCGGCACCAGGGCGATGTCGCCGGGCCCCATGACAGCCAGAACGAGGTGGGACAGCCCTTCCTTGGCCCCGATGGTGGCGATCGCCTCCGTGTCCGGGTCCAGGTCCACGTGGAATTTCCTCTTGTACCAGTTGCAGATGGCAAGCCGGAGCTTCGGGATCCCCCGCGAGGCGGAGTAGCGGTGGTTCCGGGGGTTCCGGGAGGCCTCGATCAGCTTGTCGACGATGTGCTTCGGCGTCGGGAGATCCGGGTTTCCCATCCCGAGATCGATGATATCCTCTCCCGCCTTCCGCATCTTCGCCTTGAGGTCGGTCACAACGGCCAGGACGTAGGGGGGAAGCCGCTTGATCCGTGGGAATTCCTCCATGGTCGGTCTCCTGAAGAAGTATAAACAAGATATGCTAATGAATCTGGACGGGTAAGTCAATTTCGGCAGAGGGAATGCCGGCTTCGGGAGGGTCCCCTCCTACGCCCAGGCGCTGGCGGCCGCGTCCTTTCGTTCCAGCCAGCCTTTCACCCCCGCATGCTCGGGATCGGAAAGATCCGGATCCCGCTCCAGAAGCGTGATGGCGATCTCCCGGGACCTCGCGAGGATCCGGGCGTCCCGGACGATGTCGGAAAAAACAAGATCGGGGATGCCGGATTGCCGCACGCCGGCGAAATCCCCGGGGCCCCGGATCTTCAGGTCCTCCTCGGCGATCCGGAAGCCGTCGTTCGTCCTCTCCATCACGGAGAGGCGCGCCGCCGCATCCTCCCCCTGTTCTCCCCCGACCATCAGGAGGCAGACGGAAGGCCGGCTTCCCCTCCCCACGCGGCCACGGAGCTGGTGAAGCTGGGACAGACCGAACCGTTCGGCGTGCTCCACCATCATGACGGTAGCTTCCGGAACGTCCACACCCACCTCCACGACCGTCGTGGAGACAAGGATCCGGATCTCCCCCTTCTGGAAGCGACGCATCACGGATTCCTTTTCGCCGGGCTTCATCCGGCCGTGCAGGAGTCCGACCCCGGTATCGGGAAAGGCCTCCCGGACGCGTTCGTACGTTTTCCGGGCGTCCCGCAGAGTCAGCGTTTCCGACTCTTCCACGAGAGGAAGGATGATGTATGCCTGCCCTCCCGCCAGGAGCTCCTTCCGGACTCTTTCCCAGGCCTTGTTTCTCTTTCCCTCCGCGACCACCGCGGTCTCCACCGGTTTCCTTCCCGGCGGCATCTCGTCGATGACGGAAACGTCGAGGTCTCCGTACAGGGTCATCGCCAGGGTGCGGGGGATCGGCGTCGCGGTCATCACGAGAAGGTGGGGGGACATCCTCCCTTTCCCCCGAAGGGCCGCCCGCTGCAGGACACCGAACCGGTGCTGCTCGTCGATGATCCCCAGGGCCATCTCCCGGAACTCGACCCCCTCCTGGATGATGGCATGGGTTCCGATCACCACGTCCGCTTTCCCTTCCCGGATCTCCTCCCGCGCCTTTTCCCTCTTCGGTGCGGAAAGGGAGGAGGTGAGAAGGACGATCCGGACCGGAAGGCCTTCACACAGTGCGGAAAACCGGTTGTAATGCTGTTCCGCGAGGATCTCGGTGGGGGCCATGAGTGCCGTTTGCACCCCTTTCCGCCAGGCCACCATCGCCGCAACCCAGGCGACGATGGTCTTCCCGCTCCCCACATCCCCTTGCAGCAGACGGTGCATCGGGTGGGGAAGGGACATGTCCTTCAGAATCTCGTTCAGGACGCGTCGCTGCGCGTCCGTCAGCCGGAAAGGGAGCCTTTTCTTGATCTCCGCCACGATTTCCCTGTCCCACGGCAAGGGCTCGGCGACCTCCTTCATCACGCCGGACCGTCGCCTCGCCAGGACCCACTGGATGTAGAACAGCTCCCCGAAGATGAGGCGCTGCTGGGGAGGCGAGGAAAAGGAGAGGAGCGTTTCCGCGTCCGCCTCCGGAGGGGGGAAATGGAGCGTCTCGAGCGACTCGTGGACGGGAGGAACGTCGGCCGCATCCAGGATCCACCGGGGAAAGACCTCCTTCTCCGTCGAGGCGTACTTCCTCACGACCTCCCACTGGATCTTCCGGAGCGTGCGAGGGGGAACCCCCTCGACAACGGGGTACACCGGAACGATCCGCCCCATGTTCACGGGATCGCTTTCGTCCGCCGCCGCCAGAATCTCGGGATGGTGCATCTCCAGCCGGAACTGGAAGAGCCGGACCGGCCCGCACAGGACCGCGGTTTCCCCCACCCGGAACCGTTCTGCAAGCGATGGCCGGTAATGAAACCACTTGGCGGAAAGACGCCCGGTCCCATCGGAGAGGACCACCTCGAACAGGCGCCTTCCTCCCCACCCCCTTCCGCCGCCGCGCACCCCCAGGACCTGCCCCTTCACGGGAACGGTCATCCCGGGTTTGACCGATCGCAGGGGAACGATCCGCCTCCGGTCCTCGTACCCTTTCGGGAAGAAGTAGAGGGCGTCGAGCGGGGTCCGGACGCCGCGGGCGGCAAGCTTCTCGGCGAGCCGGGGACCGACCCCCTTGACGTACTGGATGGAGGGAGGTCCCGACACCTTTACCCCCCGCTTCCGCTTCCCCGTGGGTTGTCCCCGGCCGGCCTGCCCCGTTCCCCATGGTATTCCTGGAGACTCCGGACGGAGAGGTCTTCCCCGATCAGGTGGGAGATCGCATGGGCCACGGCCTT
>CP070783.1:2057764-2089474 GCA_020346465.1 Deltaproteobacteria bacterium | reverse complement strand
GTTCCTGACGCCTGCCGCGTCCCTGGTGGGATACGGGGCGGTCCTCGCGGCATTTCTCGGGGTCGCGGTCTGGCTGAAGGCGATCGACATGAGCCTGTAGGGAGAGCGGCGTGATCGTCGTGCTGGGAGGAGGCATCACCGGTTTGGCGGCGGCCGGGATTCTGGTCGAAGCCGGGGCGGAATGCGTCGTCCTGGAGCGGGAGACGGAAGCGGGAGGGCACTGCCGCTCCCTTTCGGCAGGACGCTACACGTTCGACCGGAGCGGACACTTCCTCCACTCCTCCGATGCCGCGGTCCTCGACTGGGTCCTCCGCATCCCCGGGATCGCGTGGCGGGAGGTGTCGAGGGACGCCCGGGTCTGGCTGCGCGGGAGGCTTACGCCGTACCCGTTCCAGGCCAACCTCAAGGGACACGACCCCGCGTTCGTCCGGAGATGCCTCGCGGATTTCGCCGCGGAACGGATCCGGGAGGCCACAGGTGGGGCCGGGCCGGACGGGGACTTCGCCGCATGGCTGCTGGCCCGCTTCGGGAAAGAGATGTGCCGCTCCTTCTTCTTCCCCTACAACCGGAAGATGTGGCGCACGCCCCTCGAGCAGATGGGGACCGGGTGGACCGGCTGGTCGGTCCCCGTCCCGCAGTTCGAGGAGTTGCTCGCGGGAGCCCGGGGACAGACCCGGGAAGGGATGGGATACAACGCCACCTTCCGCTACCCCCGACGCGGGGGGATCGGGGCGCTTCCGCGTGGGCTGTCTCGGTCCCTCGGGAACAGGGTCCGGACATCGGCGGATGTGGTCCGCGTGGACCTTCGCCGGAAGGCCGTGCAGACGTCCGACGGCAGGGAGATCTTCTTTCGCGTCGCGATCTCCACGATCCCCCTCCCCGAGCTGGCGGGAAGGTGCGAAGGCCTGCCGTCCGCCGCAAGGCAGGCATCCCGGGCCCTGAAGTGGGTGAAGGTCCTCGCGGTCAACCTGGGAGTTTCGGGGCCGGGGAGGACGCCGGGCCAATGGATCTACGTTCCGGAGCGGTCGTACCCGTTTTTCCGGGTGGGGATTCTGTCGAACGTGGACCGGTCGTCGGCCCCGGAGGGATCCGCCTCGATCTTCGCGGAGAAGACATTTAGACCGGGGGTGTCGGTCCGGAGGAATGCCGAGACCGCTGCCGCCGTTCGCGGGCTGCAGAGGATGGGGATTCTGCGGAGGGGAAGCGTCGTGGAGGAGCGGCGGCCGGTGATTCTCGACCCCGGGTACGTCGTCTTCGACCGGTTCCGGGAGAAAGCCGTGGCGCTTCTCACGAAGGAGTTCCGGCGCCGGGGGGTGATCCTGGCGGGCAGGTACGGGGCGTGGGATTACTACGGGATGGAGCGGTCGATGGCGGACGGCCTGCGCGCCGCCCGGGAAGCCGCGACGGCGGAAGGGTAACGTCGTGGAGCGTTCCGGTATCGGAGGGAGGCCTTTGGCATCCGTGGTCCACATCATCACGCTTCTGGAATGGGGCGGGGCGCAGGAGAACACCCTGCACACCATCAGGGAGCTCGACCCGGGGAAATACGGGAAGGTCCTGCTGTCCGGCCGCGGGGGGATGCTCGACGCGGCCGCGGAGCGCATTCCCGCCTGCCGTTTCCGCCGGGTGGACTCTCTGGTCCGCGAGGTCCGCCCCTTGTCCGACCTCCGGACGTTCGCCTCCCTCACGGCGGCCCTGCGGGAGGAGAAGAGGCGGACCGATGATGCGCCGCTCATCGTGCACACGCACAGCTCCAAGGCCGGCATCCTGGGGAGGGCGGCGGCACGGGCAGCGGGGGCGGACGTCGTCATCCACTCCCTGCACGGGTTCGGGTTCCACGACGGCCAGCCGCCAGCGGTCCGAAGGTTCTACGTGGGGCTGGAGCGCGCGGCGTCCCGCTGGACGGACATGTTCGTGGCGGTTTCGGAGGAGAACATCCGGCTCGGGGAGCGGGAGAAAATCTTCCCCCGGGACCGGTGCCGGCTGATCCGGAGCGGATTCGACACGGCCCGGTTTGCCTCCGGGTCGCGGGAAAAGGGGAGGCGCCTCCTCGGTCTTCCGGAGGAGGTGCCGGTCGTCGGAACCGTCGCGGTCTTCAAGCCCCAGAAGGCCCCGCACGATTTCATGGAGGTGGCGCGCAGGGTGGCCGCGAATCTCCCGGACGCACGATTCGTGATGGTGGGGGACGGGGCGCTTCGTCCCGAGGTGGAGCGCGCCCTCGAGAGGGAAACCCTCAACGCCCGGTTCCTGATGACGGGGTGGCGCGAGGAGATTCCCGATCTTCTGCGGGCCTTCGATGTCTTTCTTCTCACATCCCGTTGGGAGGGGTTGCCGAAGGTCGTCCCCCAGGCCCTTCTCTCGGGGGTGCCGGTCGTCGCCACGGCCGTGGACGGAACGCGCGAGATCATCGACGACGGGAAGGACGGGTTCCTCTGCCCTCCGGGAGACGTTGAGGCGATGGCGGACCGTGTCGCCGCGCTTCTCTCCGGGGCGACGCGCCTCGATCCCTCGTACAAGCGGGACCGTCTTATGTCGGAGTTCGACCAGGCGGAGATGGTCCGGGCGCAGGAGCGCCTCTACGAGGAGCTGCTTGCCCGGAAAGGGTTCCCATGTCCTCCTTCCTCCTGACCGGCGCGTTTCTCCTCGGCGCGTGCCTGGGATCCTTTTTCAACGTCCTCATCTACCGCCTCCCCCGCGAGGAGTCGATCGTGCGTCCGGGGTCGCGGTGCCCGTCTTGCGGCCGCCCCGTCCGGGCGTGGGAGAACGTGCCGATCGCCTCCTTTTTCCTGCTGCGCGGGAAGTGCGCAGGCTGCGGGGGCTCGATCTCCTGGCGGTACCCCGCCGTGGAGGTCTTAAGCGGCGTCGGGTTCCTCCTGATCGCCTGGGCGGACGGGCCCGGGTTCGCCCTGCTCCGCGATCTCGTCTTCTTCTCCCTTCTCGTCCCCATCGTGTTCATCGACATCGACCACCGGATCATCCCCGACGAACTCTCCCTGGGCGGTCTCGCCGCGGGGATTCTTCTCTCCCTTCTCCCCGGAGGGGACTGGAAGGGAGCTCTGGGGGGGGCGGCGCTCGGCGGCGGGATCCTGTATGCCACGGCGGCGGTGTACCACAGGGTTACGGGGATCGAAGGCCTGGGAGGCGGCGACATCAAGCTCCTCGCGATGGTCGGCGCGTTTCTCGGGTGGAGGGGTGCCCTGTTCACGATCTTTTTCGGGTCCCTGCTGGGGGTTGCGGGAGGGATGGTCGCCATGCGGAAGGGGGACGAGGGCCTCAAGACCGCCATCCCCTACGGTCCCTACCTGTGCGCGGCCGCGCTTTTCGCCCGGTTCCTGGGGGATTTCGTCTGGGGATTCCTTTAGAACCTGGCCCGGGCGGCGTTGTCCTGCACGGGTTCTCCGTCGTGTGTGATGGACCACAGGTCGCCCTCCATGGCCCCCACCCCGTGCGCATACCCGATGTACCGAAGGCCGTTGTCGAGAAGGGTGACGGAGACGTTGTAGTAGTCGTACCGGACGGGGTCGAAATCGAACAGGGCGACGTTGTCCGTGTACCGGTCGTGGTCCGTGAAATAGATCAGTTCCGTCTTCTGCAAGTGCTTGAGCACGGATTTCGCCTGGGTGAACCGGGCCTTGTTCACGATCTTTCCATAGGTGTACAGCGCCAGGGTCGCGAGGATCGCGACGATGACGAGGACGAGGGACAGCTCGATGATCGTGAACCCCCGCCGTCCGCGAATCGGGCTCACCTCGTTTCCCCGGAATCGGCCGGGCTGCCCTGCGGGTCCCCTTCGCGTTGCCCGGCAAGTTGTCGCGAGAGGCGTTCGAGAAGTTCCGCGGTCTCGTGGAAATGGTCTGCCTTCCGCAGGGCGACGCTCTTCGGGTATTCTCCCCGGAGCATCGCCTGCAGGACCGCGTTGATCCGGTAGATGGGGCCCGCGATCCGGTGGCTGAAGAGGGCCGTGTAGGCGAAGACGCCGGCGAGGACGAACAGGACGGCCGGCCAGATTCTCCGGTGGAGGATGAGGAACTCCCGTCCCGCGGGCTCGAGCTCCTCGAGACTCGCGCCCACGAGGAGTCCGAACATGGAGGGCGCGAACACCAGGAAGATCCCGATGGCGAAGAACAGGAGAAAGGCAAGGAGCATGCGCCATGCCATGCCGAGCTGATACCGGCGGTCGACCATCCGGATTCTTCTTCGGGTCCTGGGGGTGGTCACATTCGCCTCCACGGGATGTTTTTGCTATTCTAGGCCCTGGGAGGGACATGTCAATGAAGTCGCCATGGGGGCGGGCCGGTTGAAAAGGGAGATGTCGGTCCGTGCAGCCGTCGTCCTCCAGCTGTCCCTCATCGCGGTCGCCTCCCTCTCCCTCCTCGCGGTCTTCGCGTTCAAGGTCATCGAGATCACCGTGCAACGACGGCACGTGGAAGCGGCGGTGTCCGTCGCCGAAGTGGTCCGCGCGGCCGTCCGGGAGGGCGGGACGGAAGCCGATGCCGCGGCTCCCGTCCTGGAGGGGATTCGGAAGCTGTCCCCGCATATCCTGGAGGCGGCCGTTCTTCCCGGGGGCGAGGGGCCCGATGCGGCCAGGGTGACTCCCGTGGGGGAGAAGGTCTCAGCGTTCTTCACCGTTCATCCGGCCGTCGACGTCACCCTCCCGCTCGACGAGGTCGGCGCAGGAGGGGAAAGCCCCCGGGCGATCCGGGTGCGCTTCTTCTCCCCGGGGCTCGAGCAGGAGGCCCGGAACCTCGTCCGGATTGCCGCCGTCCTCGTGGGGATCGACGTCGTCGCTTTCGTCCTCTTCGGGACCCTTCTCATGGAGCGTTCCGTGGTCCGCCCCCTCCGCCGCCTCGCGGCGGTCTCCGAGAAGATCGCCTCGGGCGATCTCGGACTGCGCGCCGAGGAGACCCCGGGGAACGAGGTCGGGCAGCTCGGCTCCTCCTTCAACCGGATGGTGGGCGCGATCCTCGCGGCGCAGGAAAAGGCGAAGGAGACCCAGCGGGAGGCGTTTCGCTGGGAAAAGCTCGCCACCGTGGGCCGGCTGGCCGCCGGCGTTGCGCACGAGGTGGGGAATCCCCTGATGGGGATCCGGGGGTATGCGGAATATCTTCGCCGGAACGATCCGCCACCGACGGAGCGGGAGGAGTGCCTCGAAAAGATCGTCGCGGAGACGGGGAGGATCGAGAATATCGTGCGGGGGCTGCTGTCGGTAGCCTCCTCGGAACGGGATGCCGGGGAGGCCGCGCCCGTGGACGATGTCGTGCGGGAGACCGTCGAGATGCTCTCCTACCGGAAGATCTTCCGGGATATCGAAGTCGTCGCCGAGCACGGAGGGGCGGGCCGGGCGGCGATCTCGGCGGAGCGGTTCCGGCAGGTGCTGCTCAACCTGATGATCAACGCCGTCGACGCCATGGAAGGCGGTGGCGTTCTTCGCGTACGGACGTTCCGCGTGAGGCCATGGGTACCGCCTGCCCTGCGGAAGGCGCGAAGACGGGCATCCGATCCGCCCGGCGCGGACGTGCTGCGCCTGCGGGGGGATCTCGGAGACCTCCCCGAGGGTGCGGTTGCGGTTTCCGTGACGGACACCGGCTGCGGCATCCGCCCGGAGTCCCTGCCCTCGATCTTCGACCCGTTTTTCACGACGAAGGAGGAGGGAAAGGGGACCGGGCTCGGCCTCTCGGTCTCCCTTGCGATCGTGGAGACGGCCGGAGGGGAGATCGTCGTGGAAAGCGCCGAGGGAACGGGTTCGACGTTCACCGTGATTCTGCCCGAGGCCCCGCAGCAGGAGGCGGCGGGCGACGCGGACGGGGGAGCGGATGGCTGAACGGATTCTCGTGGTGGATGACGAAGAGAGCCTGCGGGACGTGCTGAAGCGATTGCTCTCCGCGGAGGGATACCACGTATCGCACGCGGAGAACGGGAAAAAGGCGCTCGCGCTCCTTGCGAGGGAGCGCTTCGATTACCTCCTCTGCGACATCCGGATGCCCGTGATGGGGGGGATCGAGCTTCTCCGGGAGATCACGTCCCGGGAGATCCCCGGGACGGTCATCATGATGTCGGCCTTCGGGAGCGTGGAAACGGCCGTGGAGGCGATGAAGCTCGGCGCGTACGACTACATCTCCAAACCGTTCATGAGCGACGAAATCCTGCTGACGCTCCGGAAGGCCAGGGAGCGGGAGAGCCTGCGGAGGGAGAACGAGGCCCTCCGCGAGGAGGTGCAGAAGGCCTTCCGGCCGGAGATGCTGCTCTACGCAAGCCGTTCGATGGACGACGTCGTCCGCATGGTGGAGAAGGTGAAGGACTACGATACCACGGCCCTGGTGACGGGGGAGAGCGGGACCGGGAAAGAGCTGGTGGCCCGGATGCTCCACTACGGCGGGAGGCGGAAAGACAGGCCCTTCGTCGCCATCAACTGCGGGGCGATCCCCGAGACCCTCCTGGAGAGCGAGCTCTTCGGGCACCGGAAGGGGGCTTTCACCGAGGCGAAGTCGGACCGGGCGGGGCTCATCGAGGAGGCGAACGGAGGGACGCTGTTCCTCGACGAGATCGGCGAGCTGCCGCTCACGCTCCAGACGAAGCTCCTCCGGTTCCTCCAGGAGGGGGAGCTGCGCCGCCTCGGGGACACGGAGGTCCGGAAGGTGAACGTGCGCATCGTCGCGGCGACGGCGAGGGACCTCGAGCAGGAGGTATCGGCCGGGAGCTTCCGGGAAGACCTCTACTACCGGCTGAACGTCATCCGGATCCACGTACCCCCGCTGAGGGAGCGGAGGGAGGACGTCCCCCTCCTGGCGGAGCATTTCCTGGCGAGCTTCCGCAGGAAATTCCGGAAAGGGGAAATGCGGTTTTCCCCGGAGGCCATGGAGACGCTGGCGGGGCACGACTGGCGCGGCAACGTCCGGGAGCTCGAGAACGTGATCGAACGGTGCGTCCTCCTCGGCGGGGAGGGGGAGATCTCGCGCGAACAGCTGGTTTCGATCTGGGAAGGGGGAGCGGCCGGGGAGAGGGTGGCGGACCGTTCCCCGCGGGTGGTCATCCGCGTCCCCGTTCCGCTTGCGAACCCGGACCTGAAAAACGCCGTCAAGGAGATGGAGCGGCAGCTGATCCGTCTGGCTCTGGAACGGACCGGGGGAAGCCGTCCGAAGGCTGCGGAATTGCTGGGAATCAGCCATCCCGCCCTCCTTTACAAGGCAAAAGAGTATGGAATCAATTGATTGTAATTTAGCATAATTATATTAAATTAACGTTCAGTTAAAAATCCCTTGACATTAATTTTAGGAAATGTACCATTTTCATAGATTTTGGTTCGGCCCGCCATGATCCGGTAGGGCCGCACGGCAAAAGGGGTTCAGCATGAAGGCGGAGAAACTGCGGGATAAAGTCGAGACGAACAACGTCCGAAAGATAAGGGAAGGTCTCCTGATGAGCAAGGCGGAGCTGGCGCGGCGCGCCGGTCTGTCGGTCCTGACGATCGACCGGGTGGAGAAGGGGATGACGTGCCGGATGGACACCAAGAGGAAGATCATCCTGTCCCTCGGGCTGCAGCTGTCGGACAGGGACAAGGTCTTCAGCAAACAAGACTGACGGGACGGGTGGGGCCATGGGGCTACTGGGATCGAAGGAGTTGATCGGGCTGGACATCGGGTCGAGCGCCATCAAGCTTGCCCACGTCAGGCCGGTGGGCGTGGAGTTCCGGGTGAGGAAATTCGGGGTCTTTCCCCTTCCGCCGGACGCGATCGTGGACGGGGCCATCATGGACCACGTTTCGGTGATCGAGGGGATCAAGACCGCGCTGCGCGAGCTCAAGGTGAAGGAGAAGGAGGTCGCCACCTCGCTCTCCGGCCACTCCGTGATCATCAAGAAGGTGGTTCTCCCCACGACCACCCCGGAGGAGCTGGAGGAGTCGATCCAGTGGGAGGTGGAGCAGTACATCCCCTTCGACATCAAGGACGTCAAGATCGACTTCCAGGTGATCGGGCCGCTGAAGGAGGACCCGTCCAACATGGACGTCCTTCTCGTCGCCGTGAAGTCCGACCTCGTCAACGACTACGTCTCCGTGATCCGGGACGCGGGCCTCACCCCCACGATCGTCGACATCGACTCCATCGCGGCGGGAAATGCCTTCGAGATCTGCCACCCGGTGTCCGACGAGCAGGTTCCGATGGTGGTCAACGTGGGAGCCTCCTTCATGAACGTCAACATCCTCCACACGGGGATCCCCCTGTTCACGCGTGACGTTCCGATGGGCGGGGGGATGTACACGTCGGAGATCCAGAAGCAGCTTGCGGTGAGCTTCGAGACGGCCGAGGAGCTCAAGACCGGGAAGAAGGATGCGGGCGACCGGGCGGAAAAGATCACCGAGATCATGAGGACGGTGTCGAACCTCCTCTCCACGGAAGTCCAGCGGTCCTACAACTTCTTCTCGGCGACGTACCCCGACCGTCTGGTGACCAAGCTGTACCTCACCGGCGGCGCGGCGAAATCGGCGTTCCTCAAGGAGCTGCTCACCGAGAAGATCGGGGTGGACGTGGAGCTGTTCGACCCGTTCGAGGGGATCGCGGTGGAGGAAGGTTCGGTGGACCCGGCCATGACCTCCGGGTTCAACACCGCCGCCACGGTCGCCATCGGGCTTGCGCTGCGGAACCAGGAGGACCGGCGATGATCCGGATAAACCTGATCCGGGGGAAGCGGAAAAAGAGGAAAGAGTTCAACGTGGACGTGCTCCACATCCTGCTCCCGATTCTGGTGATCGTGGGCGTCCTGCTGTTCCACCGCTCGGTCACCGGGAGAATCGGAGATCTCAACGCCGGAATCAGCAGGGCCCAGGCCGAGGTCGCCCGGCTGAAGAAGGAGATCGGCGAGGTGGAGAACTTCAAGGCCCGGAAGGCCGAGCTGCAGCAGAAGGTGGACGTGATCTCGAGCCTTCAGCAGGTAAGGAAGGGGCCGGTGAAGGTCTTCGAGGCGCTGTCGGCCTCGATTCCCGAGAAATGCTGGATCGACAAACTCTCCCTCAAGGGGAACCAGGTCCAGCTCGGCGGCGTCGCCATCAACAACTACACGATCGCGAATTTCATGACGGCGCTCGGGCAGAGCGGGAGCTTCCGCAACGTGGTGCTCGGATCGGCGGAACAGACGACGGTTGCGAAAGTGAAAATGGTGAAGTTCAGCCTGACCTTCAACACGGTGCAGAATTGAGGGCGCAAAAGGCGCAGGGAAAGGAACCGCGATGGCTCTCAAGCTAGGGGATCTTTCGAAAATTCCCCCGAAACAGAAGATCTTCCTCACGGTCCTTGTTTGCCTTCTGGTGTGCGTGGGGTACTACTACCTCTACTACAAGGCGGCCTCCCAGCAGATCGCCGTCCTGGAGACCAGACTCGCGGAGCTCGAGAGCAAGATCAAGGAGCAGGAGGTGATCGCGAAGAACCTCCCCTCCTTCCAGGCCGAGGTCAGACGGCTCGAGGAGCAGTTGGGTCTTCTTCTCGACCAGCTTCCCAATTCCGCGGAGATCCCCAGCCTCCTGAAGAACGTCTCGGACCTTGGCCGGGAATCCGGGCTCGAGTTCCTGAAGTTCGCCCCCCGCGGGGAAGTCGGCAAAGGATTCTACGCCGAGATCCCGGTCGCCATAACCGTGAACGGCGAATACCACGGCTTCGCCCTGTTCGCCGACAAGGTCAGCCATCTCCCGCGCATCGTGAACCTGTCCGACATCGTCTTTTCCAGCCCCAAGCCCCTGGGGGACGACCGGATGCAGGTGAACGTGAGTTGCACGGCCACGACGTTCCGGTTCCTGGAGCAGGAGGGCGGCGGGAAAGCCGTCCAAGGCGGGAAAGGGGGCGCCCGATGACGCACACCGATCACCGCCATCTGGGGATCGTTCTGGCGGCGGCGCTCCTGCTCGCGCTCGCGGTCGGCGGGTGCGGGGAGGAAAAACCGGCTCCCGCCCCCGTGGTGAAAAAGACCATGCCGAAAGAGGCCGCCAAGGCGGCGGAGGCCGAGCATCCCGTCGCTGTCGCCGTGAAGACGCCTCCCCCGGTATCGATCTACAACCCGGCGGGGAAACGGGATCCATTCGTCGCCTTCCTCAAGGTGGAAAGGAAGGGACCCGCCCCCGACCTCGGCTCGCTGCCCCCGCTGCAGAGGTACGAGCTCGGAGAGCTTCGCTTCGTCGGCGTCATCTGGGGGCCGGCCGTGACACGGGCCCTTGTGGAGGATGCCGAGGGGAAGGGGTACACGGTTTCCGTGGGGATGAAAATCGGCCGGAACGACGGCGTCGTCACGCGGATCACGAACAAGGAGATCTTCATCAGGGAAGAGTTCCGGGATTACTCGGGGTCGAAGGTCAGGCGCGACAGTTCCCTGAAGCTACAGACCGGAGGAGGAAAATGATGAGGAACCGGTTACGGCCAACGGGCCGATATCCCTGGCGAACCCAGGTCTGGCTGGCAGCCGCCGCCCTTCTTTCCGCGATGGTGGCCGTTCCGGCCCTCGTCCAGGCTGCGGCGGATGCTCCGTCGGCCGCTTCCGGGGGACGGATCGAGCAGGTCGTCGTCTCGAAGACGCCCCATTACACCAACATCGAGGCGACGGTTTCGGGAAAGATCGAGAACTACAACTCGTTCAAGCTCAACGACCCGTTCCGCATCGTGGTCGACATCTGGGGGGTCACGCAGAACGGGGTGGGTTCGGAAGTCCCGGCGGGGACGCCCCAGGTGAAGTCGGTCAGGCTCTCGCAGCAGGGAGACAAGCTGCGGATGATGGTGGAGACCCCCGACGATGTCCCCTTGCCGTTCCTCGTCACCTCCGAGGGGAACCGGCTTGTTCTGTCGGTCGGCGGCGGCCAGGAGGAGAAGGTCACGAGCCTCGACCGTCCCGACGCCGCGAAGGAATCCGCAAAAGGGAAAGCCGTCGTGGGGATCGATCTCGAGGATCTGCCGGAGACGTCGAACGTCGTCGTCACGACGTCGGGCGGCCTCCCCCACAAGGTCGTCGAGGGAACGGACAGCGTGAAGCTCTTCTTCCCCGGTGCATCCGCGGACAAGGGGTTGCTGCGGGAGATGGATGCACGGAAGTTCGATATTCCCGTCCGGACGGTGAGGCCTGCTGCCGGCAGGAAGGGGATCGAAGTGGCTGTCGTATTCGCCCCCGGCTCGCGCTATGTCATCGAAGAGAGGGATAACGCGGTCATCGTCGCCTTCCCGAAAACGGCCGGAGGCGGGGCGTCCACCGTGGTGGCGGAGCTGAAACCGGGAACGGAGACCTCGCCGACCGTCTTTGGGGGGAACGACCGGAAACCTTCCGGCGAGCCCGCGAAGTGGGGATTCGTCACCCACGCGTCGGGAAGCCAAAGGCAATACGTCGGGCAGAGGATCTCCCTGGACTTCAAGGACGCCGACCTGGCCAACGTCTTCCGGATCATCGCCGAGGTCAGCAACCTGAACATCATCACGACGGACGAGGTGAAGGGGAAGGTCTCCGTAAGGCTCATCAACGTTCCCTGGGACCAGGCCCTGGACATCGTCCTGAAAGCGAAGGCCCTCGGCGCCACCCAGGAGGGGAACGTCCTCCGCATCGCCCCCCTTTCCACGCTTCGGGCCGAGGACAAGGCCCGCCTCGACGCCATGAAGGAGGTGGAGAAGCTCCAGGCGTCTTTGGAGGGCGTGATCGAGACGATCCCGGTCAACTACAGCAAGGCGTCCGACCTGCAGGGGAAGGTCAAGGATCTCCTCTCCGAGGGAGGGAAGATCCAGATCGACGACCGGACCAACACGATCATCGTGCGGGACCTCCGCAAGAACGTGGAGGACGTCAAGGCGCTGGTCGCGACGCTGGACACCCCCACCCCCCAGGTCCTCATCGAGGCGCGGATCGTCGAGGTCGACACCTCCTTCACGAGGGAGCTCGGCGTGCAGTGGGGCGGGTCGTACACGAGCGATGGGGCCACGACGGTGGGGGTCACGGGCATCCAGGACTCCACCGGCAGCAGCAATGCGGGGCAGACCCTTTCCAACCAGACGCCCTACACGGCCGGCACGGTACCGGTGAACTACGCGGTGAACCTCCCCGCGAGCGTGGGGCTCGGATCCGGCGGCGGGATCGCCCTGGGCATCCTCAGGGATAACCTCCGTCTCGACCTGTCCCTGTCGGCCCTGGAGGCTTCCGGGAAAGGGAAGGTGGTCTCCTCGCCCAAGGTCGTCACGATCGACAACAAGGAGGCCCTGATCGAGCAGGGGACGCAGATCCCGTACTCGACCGTGTCCGCTTCCGGCACGAACACCCAGTTCGTGGATGCGACCCTGAGCCTCAAGGTGACGCCCCACATCACTCCCGAGGGAAGCATCATCATGAAGCTCGAGGCGAAGAACGATTCCCCGGGGGAAACGGGGGCGACGGGGCAGCCCGCCATCAACAAGAAAAAGGCGACCACGGAGGTCCTGGTGCGCGACGGGGAGACCGCGGTGATCGGGGGGATTCTTCAGGTGACGCGGAAGGAGGACGAGAAGGCGGTTCCGTGGCTCTCCCGGATCCCGGTTCTCGGGTTCTTCTTCAAGAATACCCTGACGCAGTCGAGCAACAGGGAATTGCTGATCTTCATAACGCCGAAAATTCTCAAGCCGGAGGCCGTGCAGGCCAGGTCGAACTGATTCCGCGACCGGTTCGTCGATTGCGGAGCACCTGGTCGTAAGAGGCCGGTGCTCCGTTTTTTTTCCTGAGGGGGTGCTGGGGAGTTGTTCACGTTCCGGACGGCGGGAGAGACCCACGGACCTGCCCTGGTCACAGTCGTCGAAGGGATGCCCGCCGGGATGCCGTTCGACCGGTCGGCCGTCGACCGGGAGCTCGCCCGGAGACAGGTGGGGTACGGCCGCGGGGAGCGGATGCAGATCGAACGGGACGAGGTCGAGGTTCTCTCCGGGGTGCGGTTCGGCAGGACGCTCGGGGGGCCCGTCGCCATGCTCCTGCGCAACCGGGACTGGGAGAACTGGCGGGAGAAGATGGCCCAGGAGGGGGAAGGGAGGGGAATCCCCCCCCTCACGACGGCACGCCCCGGACACGCGGATCTCCCGGGGGTGCTCAAATACGGCCACCCGGACGTCAGGAACGTTCTGGAGAGGGCGAGCGCGAGGGAAACGGCGGCGCGTGTCGCGGCGGCGTCCCTGGCGCGGATGCTATTGCGGGAAGTAGGCGTGGAGATCACGGGGCATGTCGTCTCGATCGGCAAGGTGCGCGTTTCCCGGGAAACCGCGGGGAGCTGGGAGCGGGCCGTTAGATCGGAGAAGAGCGACCTGCGGATGGCCGACCCCGGCGCCGCCCGGAAGGCGGTCGCCCTGATCGATCGGGCGAAGAGGGTGGGAAGCACGGTCGGCGGGACGGTGGAGGTCATCGCCCGCGGGGTTCCCCCCGGCCTCGGGTCGTTCGTCTCCTGGGACCGCAGGCTCGACGGACGCCTGGCGCAGGCCCTGATGAGCATCCATGCCGTCAAGGGGGTCGAGATCGGCGGCGGGTTTCCCCTGGCGTCGCTATCCGGGGATGCCGTGCACGACGAAATCTTCCCCGGAACGAGGAGAAGGGTCCGTCTCCTCGGGGGGCTTTTCCTTCCCTTTCACAGGAGAACGAACCGCGCGGGCGGGGTCGAGGGGGGGATCACCAACGGCGAGCCGCTGGTCGTGCGGGCGGCGATGAAGCCGATTCCCACCCAGGCGAACCCCCTTCGCACCGTGACCATCGGGACCTGGAAACGCGCCGCGGCCCATCGCGAACGGAGCGACGTCTGCGCGGTTCCGGCATGCTCGGTGGTCGCCGAGGCCATGGTGGCCATCGTTCTGGCGTCCGCCTTCCTGGAGAAATTCGGGGGGGACTCGATCTCCGAGATTCACTATAATTATGCGGGATACCTGCGCCGGATCGGATGCCGATGAGGGGCCGTGAGGCCCCGCGGCGAGCAGTGCTCGTGGGGTTCATGGGGGCAGGGAAGAGTTCGGTGGGGAAAGAGCTTGCCCGGCGCCTCGGGGCGGAGTTCGTCGACGTGGACGACCGGATCGAGGCCGGCGCGGGGAGACCCATCGCGGAGATCTTTTCCCTGGAAGGGGAGCAGGCGTTCCGGGAGAGGGAGCGGGAGGCGATCCGGGATGCCGTGGCGGTTCCGGGCAGGGTGATCGCGACCGGCGGCGGCGCGTTCCTGGACGGGGATAACCGGGAGCGACTCAAGGCGTATGCCCCGGTGATCTTTCTCGATGTGTCCCCCGCCACGGCCCTCGAGCGCCTTGCCGGGGACACCTCCCGTCCCCTCCTTTCCGGGGGGGACCGGGAGAACGCGGTGAAGGAACTGATGGAAAGGCGGCGGCCGGCCTACCGGGAGGCGGATTTCCAGGTGAGCACGGAGAACCGGACGGCGGACGGGGTGGCCGAGGAGGTTTTCCTCCTTCTGACCCGCGGGGCGAAAGGCGGCACGGCGGAATAGGGTTTCCGCCCGGAAAGGAGAGGGGGGTGGACGACGCGATCATCACGGTGTCGCTGGGAGACCGGTCCTACGACATCTTCCTCGGAACGGGGGCGTATCCGCTTTTCCAGGAGTGGGTGACCCGGTCCTTCCGGGGAACCCCCGCGTTCGTCGTGACCGACAGAACCGTTTTCTCCATCTACGAGGACGATATCCGGAAGTGGCTTTCGGGGATTCCCCACGATGTCCTCCCCCTTCCTCCCGGCGAGGAGGAGAAGCACTGGGAAACGGTGCAGGAGATCTATTCGTTTCTCGCCCGGAAGGGCGCGGGAAGGGACTCTCTCGTCGTTGCCTTCGGCGGGGGGGTCGTGGGAGACCTTGCGGGATTCGCCGCCGCGACCTTCCTTCGGGGCATTCCCTATGTGCAGGTTCCCACCACCCTGCTTTCGCAGGTGGACAGCAGCGTCGGGGGGAAGACGGGGTTCAACCTCGCCGAAGGGAAAAACCTTGTCGGGGCGTTCCACCAGCCGCGGGCGGTTTTCATCGACCCGGGCTTCCTCCTCACGCTCGACGACAGGAACCTGCGCGCCGGGATGGCGGAAATCGCGAAATGCGCCTTCGCCGGCGTCCCCTCCCTGCTGGAAACGATGGAGGCCCGCTCGGGGAAATGGAGGGAGATGTCCGGCGATGCATGGATCCGGGTCATCCGCGATGCCGTGTCGTTCAAGGTCTCGGTGGTGGAACGGGACGAGAAGGAAACCTCCGCCCGCCGGATCCTGAACCTGGGGCACACGATCGGCCACGCGATGGAGCAGGCTTCCGGGTACGGGCGGCTCCTCCACGGGGAGGCAGTCGCCATGGGGCTTGCGTGGGAGGCGATATTCTCCCGCAGGCGGGGGGCGGCGCCCGCGGGGCTGGAGAGGAGGGTGATCGACCTGCTCCTGGGTCTCGGGTTCCCACTCGACGACCCCGCCGTGCCGGATCCGGCCATCGCCGCAGCCATCGGGATGGACAAGAAGAAGATGGTGTCGGACATCGACATGCCGCTCCTGACCGGCGCCGGTTCCTGTGCGCTGCAGCGCATCCCCGTATCCCTTCTCCGGGAGGATCTGCCCGCCATCCGGGAGGAGCTCCGGGGAATCGTGCGGGATCGTGCAGGGGCGGCCGGCCGCGAGACGATGCGGCCCCGCACGGAAGAAGAGGTTCCCATGCCCTTGCCGGGCCCGGGAGAGGCCTGGCCTTCGATTGCCTCCCTGGAGCGAAGGGTGGTGGGGAATCCGCGGGACCTGGGTGCGATGATCGCCCTCTCGGAGGCGTACCGGCGCGCGGGAAATCTCGCCGGTGCGTGGGAGACGATCAAGGAGGCCCTGGAGCAGAGCCCTTCCTCCGCCAGTGCGCAACGGATTGCGCGGGAAGTCGAGCGGGAGATGATGGAGTTCCTGCCCGGGGTCGGGGAAAGCCCTTCCCCGCTCCTGGAGGAAGTCGTCATCCTGGAAGAGGGGGCGTTCGAACTTCGCCCTGCCGACCGGCATCCCGATGTCGGCAGGGGAAGAGGCGCCGCAGCCGGTCCCCGGCCCCCTGCACCGCCCGCCGGGATGCCCGATTCCCCCCGGGGGGAGATCTCACCGGAGGCGGCGGCTCCGGTCCGGACGGTCACGATGGCGACCCTTTACTGGGACCAGGGGAGACGGGAAGAGGCGATCCGGATCATCGACGAGATCCTGCAGGGCAATCCCCGGGACCCCCGTGCGCTGGCCTGGCGGGAGGCACATCAGGGAAAGCGGCCGGAGGATGGGGAGAAGAAGGTGTTCTCCCTGAACGCCTTTCTAAAAAAGATGATGAAGGAGTTCGGGTATGACGTTTCGCGACATCATTGAGGGGATCCACCGGAAAGAGCCGGCGGTACGGGGGGGGGCGCTTGCCGGCTCGGACGGGCTGGCCGTGGAGGAGTGGAGCGCGGGGGGAGGCCTCGACCTGTCCGCCCTGTGCGCGGAGATGGTCCAGTTTTTCAAGGAGAGCGCCCGGGTGGCGAGGGAGCAGGGCCTCGGGGAGGCCTCCGAGGTCTCCCTCGTCGGGGGTGACGGACAGCTGTTTTTCCAGAGGGTGACCGCCGACTATTTTCTCCTGCTCGTCGCGTTGCCCGGGGCGATTCCCGGGAAGTGCCGGTTCCTTCTCCGGCAGGGCGCCTCCCGGGCGAGGGAGATGCTGTGATGCACCCCCCCCGGAGAAGGCAGGCGGGGAGTCCGGCCACGCCTTCCACGGAAGGAAAACGGCCGGCCTTGCGGGCGGCGTACCGGATCCTGTTCCTCGACGGGCCGAACCTCAACGTCCTGGGGAAGCGGGAGCCCGGCGTGTACGGGAAGCAAACCCTGGCCGAAATCCGGCGCTCCGTGACCGAGGCCGCCCGGGGGGAGGGGGCGGCCGTGGAGTTTTTCCAGTCCAACCACGAGGGAGAGATCGTGACCCGCCTCCAGGAGGCCCGGGGTACCGCCGACGGGCTCGTGATCAATCCCGGGGGATACACCCACTCCAGCGTGGCGATCCGCGATGCCCTGGTCTACGCGGCCCTTCCGGGCGTGGAAGTCCACCTGAGCAACCCCGCCCGGCGGGAGCCCTTCCGGAAGCAGTCCCTGATCGAGGACGTGGTGGTCGGACGGATCGCGGGGTTCGGCGGCTTCGGATACGTCCTCGCCCTGCACGCCATCCTCGACCACCTCCGCAGGGAAGGCGGAATTGCCGCGCGGTAGCGACCAGGATCCGGGTCCCGATCGGCGTTTCCGGAGACTTTTGGGGATCCTCGCGAGGCAGCGGATTCATCTGTTCCTCTGCGTCCGGATGACCAACATCCGGTATCTCACGGGATTCAGCGGAAGCGACGCCGCTCTCCTCGTATCCCCGGACGGCGTAACCTTTGTCACCGACGGGAGGTATGCGGAGCAGTCCCGCAGGGAAGTGAGAGGGGCGGAGATCGTCATTTCCGACGGAAAGTGGCCGGAGGTGGCACGCAGAATCCGGGCGGTGACAAGGCGCTCCGCCCCGGGACGCGCCGCGCGGATCGGATTCGAATCCCGCCATCTCTCCGTGGAGATCCACCGTTTCCTGACGAGGAGGGCCGGCGACGGGTGGGTTGCGCTCCGGGACCCGGTCGAGACGCTCCGGATGCGGAAAGAGGAATCCGAAATCCGCGCCATGGAGGGGGCGGCAATCGCCGCCTCCGGCGCCCTCCTCGAGGTGCTCTCGGCGGGGGTGAGGGGACGGACCGAGAAGGAGGTGGCGGCGGACCTGGAGCGGGGGATGAAGATGCTGGGGGCGGAGGAGCCGTCTTTCCGGGCGATCGTCGCGTCGGGGCCGCGGTCCGCTCTCCCCCACGCCGAACCCACGGGGTCCGCGATCGGGCGGAATGAGCCGGTCGTCTTCGATTTCGGGGCCCGCCGCAGGGGGTATTGCTCCGACGAGACGGTCTCCGTCCTCCCCGCACGGCCTTCCTCCCCGCTGCGCAGGATGTTCGACGCCGTCAGGCGCGCTCAGGAGAGGGGGATCCGGGCCATCCGGCCGGGGGTTCCGTGCAGGGACGTGGATGCCCGTGTGCGGGAATCGCTGGACCGGTCGGGATATTTGAAGTATTTTGTTCATTCCACCGGACATGGCGTGGGGATGGACATCCATGAGCGTCCCTCCCTGTCCCAGCGGTCGAGGGACCGGCTTGCCGAGGGGATGGTGGTTACGGTGGAGCCCGGGGTGTACCTCCCCGGGGTCGGCGGGATCCGGATCGAGGACATGATCCGCGTGACGGCGAGGGGGGGAGACCGCGTGACCTACCTCCCCAAGCAGGCGCCGTTGATTCTCTGAAAGGATCAGGCGGATGTATTCCACCTCGGACTTTCGAAACGGGCTGAAAATCGAGTTCGGCGGGGAGCCGTACGTGATCGTGTACTTCCAGCACGTCAAGCCCGGCAAGGGCGGAGCCTTCGTCCGGACGAAGCTCAAGAACCTGAAGACCGGCGCCGTGCTGGAGAATACGTTCCGCAGCGGGGACAAGGTCGACAAGCCGGACCTTGACGAGCGGGAGATGCAGTTCATGTACACGATGGAGAACGCCTATCACTTCATGGACACCACGACGTTCGAGCAGATCTACCTGGACGAGGACCACATGGGGGACGCCGCCAACTACATGATCGAGAACCTCCCGGTCAAGATCCTGTTCTTCCGGGGGGAGCCGATCGGGATCGATCTGCCCATCTTCATCCATTTGGAAATCGTCGAGACGGAACCGGGAGTCCGGGGCGACACCGTCAGCGGGGCGACGAAGGCGGCGAAGCTGTCGTCCGGGGCGGTGGTGCAGGTTCCCCTTTTCCTGAATGTCGGGGACAGGATCAAGGTGGACACACGCACGGGCACGTATATCGAGCGCTCGTAAGGGGAGTGACATGAACCTCAAAGAGATACGGGAAATCCTCGAACTTCTCAAGGGAACCGACGTGACCGAGCTGGAGGTGGTCCGCGGGGAGGATGTCTTGAAGATCCGGCGGGGAGCGGCGGGCGAGGCAGGCCCGCTCGTCGTCGGGAAGGCTCCCCCGCCTCCCCCCGTTGCGGAGGCGCCTCCGCCTGCCCCGCCGAAGGAACCTCCGGAACCGGCGTTCAAGGAGGTGTTCTCCCCGATCGTGGGCACGTTCTACCGGGCGCCTGCCCCCGACGCAGCCCCGTTTGTCGAGGTGGGAAGCCGCGTCACCAAGGGGCAGGTTCTGTGCATCGTCGAAGCGATGAAGATCATGAACCAGATCGAGTCCGACACGGGAGGGGTCGTTGTGGCCATTCTCGTCGAGAACGCGCAACCGGTGGCCTACGGGCAACCGCTTTTCCACATCGCTTCCGATTAGGAACCGGCATGATTCACAAGGTACTCATCGCCAACCGGGGAGAGATCGCGGTCCGCATCATCCGCACGTGCCGCGAGATGGGGCTGCGGACCGTCGCCATCTACTCCACCATGGACAAGGACTCGATGCACGTGAGAATGGCGGACCAGTCCGTCTGCGTGGGACCGCCGCCGAGCGCGGAGAGCTATCTCAACGTCCCGTCCATCCTGAGCGCGATCGAGATTACCGACTCCGATTCGGTCCACCCCGGGTACGGGTTCCTCGCGGAGAACCCGGCGTTCGCCGAGATCTGCGAGAATTACGGCGTGAAGTTCATCGGTCCGTCGTCGGAGTCCATCCGCCTGATGGGAGACAAGATCGAGGCGCGCCGCGCGGTGCGCAAGGTCAAGGTTCCCACCGTCCCCGGAAGCGACGGCGCGATCACGGAAGAAGAGGAGGGACTCCGGATCTCGAAGGGAATCGGGTTCCCCGTCATCATCAAGGCGGCAGCCGGAGGGGGCGGCAGGGGAATGAAGATCGTCCATTCCCCCGCATCCTTCATCAACGCGTTCCTCACCGCACAGTCGGAGTGCCTCGCCGCATTCGGTGTCCCGGACGTCTACATCGAGAAGTACTTCGAGCACGCCCGGCATGTCGAGGTCCAGGTGATGGGCGACAAGTTCGGCAATGTCGTCCACCTCGGGGACCGGGACTGTTCCGTCCAGCGGCGCCACCAGAAGCTGATCGAGGAGGCCCCCGCGCCGTTCATCCCCGCCCGGGTCCGGAAAAGGATCCACAAGGCGGCGGTCGACGCGGCGGCCGCGGTGCGGTACAACAATGTGGGTACGGTCGAATTTCTCTACATTTCCGAGGGGGAGTTCTATTTCCTCGAGATGAACACGCGTATCCAGGTCGAGCATCCCGTCACGGAGATGATCACGGGCATGGACATCGTGCGGGAGCAGATCCGGATCGCCGACGGGAAAAAACTCCGGGTCGACCAGAGGGGGGTCCAGTTCCGGGGGCACAGCATCGAGTGCCGCATCAACGCGGAGGACTCCGAGACCTTCACGCCGTCGCCGGGGAAGGTCACGTCGTGCGTGTTCCCCGGGGGATTCGGGGTCCGCGTCGACACGGGGATCTACCCCGGCTACACGATTCCCTCCACGTACGACTCCCTCCTCGGCAAGCTGGTGGTGCACGGGGAGGATCGGAACGAGGCGATCATGCGGATGCGGCGGGCTCTCGAGGAGATGAGGATCGAAGGGGTGAAAACGACGATCGACTTCCACAAGAAGCTGATGACGGATTCGGATTTCACGGAAGGTCGTTTGTGGACCAAGTTCGTCGAAAAGAGGGCATAATAAACGAAGGGCCCGCCGGGGATACCCGGGGGCGCCGCAGGGAGGGCTGATCGGTTGGGCCTGTTCGATTCTATCAAGAAGAAGTTTTCCTCGTCGGAGGGAGAGACCCGATCCTCCCTGTCCAGAAAGGTCCAGGAGTCCCCGCAGGATGGGCAGGCACGGCAGAACCTGGGACTCTACATGCTGCGGCATGGGGAGATCGTCGAGGGGAACGATCAGCTCGCGAGGGCGGCCATCCTGTACGAAAAAGGCGGGTTCATTACCAAGGCCATCGCCGTCCTCCGGCAGATGATCAAGAACGACCCCGGCAACATCGATTTTCATCGCTGGCTCATCCGTCTTCTCGGCCTGCACGGGCTTACCGCGGACGCGCTGGGCGCACTGCAGAAGATCGCCACCGGAGGGATCCGGTTCGCCTCCGACGAGCAGAGGCTCGATTTCTACCGGGAAGTCTCGCAAAACCTGCCGGACAGCCCTCTTCCCTTCCTCCTCATCGCCGACGTCTACCTGCACCAGAGGAAGACGTTCGAGGCCGTCAGCGAGATGGCGAAGGCCGTCCCTCTCGTTGTCTCCGCCGCGATGGAGAAAGAGTTCGCCGGGAGGATGAACGCCCTTTTGGCTCTGACGGCCGAACACCCGGAGCTTTTCGAGTCCTGCGGCTTCCTGTGGGTCGCCGCGGGGAGGCGCGAGGAGGGCCTGACGTGCCTGAAGCAGGCGGCGGACCATGCGCGCAGCGCGGGCGAAACGGACCGCGGAGCGGAGGCGGATCAGATCATCTCCGCACTGCTGGAAGAGGAAAAGGCGGCGGCGATCGCGGGAGCGATATCCTTCGGCGAAGCCGTGCGCAGGCTCACGGAACCCGAGCCCCCCGCTCCCCCGCCTGCGAAAGAGGAGGGAAAAGCCCGGCCCGAGGAGGAGGGCGAGGATGCAAGCATCCTCCAGAGCGCCGTGGAGAAGCTTCGGGCGAAAGTGAAGGAGGAGATCGGGGAGTCCGATCCGGAGGCCCGGTACAACCTCGGAATCGCATACAAGGAGATGGGCCTCCTGGACGAGGCGGTGGAGGAATTCCGCCTCTCCCGGTCGAGGCCGGCGCTGTTCCTGGGGGCGTCGTGCCTCCTTGCCGAGACGTTCGCCGAGAAAGGGGACATCGACACGGCGCTCCAGACCCTCAACGAGGTGCTTGCCTCGGACGGCATCAGCCCCGAGGAATCCATCGATGTCCGGTACCAGATGGCGGTTCTCCTGTCCCGGATCGGGAAGGAGGAGGAGGCGAAGGAGATCTTCCTCTCCCTGTACGAGTCCTCCCCGGACTACCGGGATCTCCAGGACCGTGTCCGGAAGTTCCAGAGGTGAGCGTCCCGTTGCATCGGGGGATCGTTCTGTGGTAAGAAACAGCAAGTACGCGGGCGTAATTCAGGGGTAGAATGCAAGCTTCCCAAGCTTGACGTCGCCGGTTCGAATCCGGTCGCCCGCTCCATCTTGCCATCCGCGTTCTTCTTGACGGCGAGGGGTCCCTGATCCGCGAGGGACCCTTCGCTTTTCCGCCAATTCCTCTATAATTTGTCCTTATGGCGAGGAGAAGGGCGTGGTGGATGGGTCTGGGGTTCGTCCTCGTCGTACTCCTTGCCTTCGGAACCTGGCGGCTTCTCCGGGAGGTCCCCGGCCTTCTGGCAAAGGCGGAGGATGCGATCCGGGAAGAGGCCGAGGCACTCGGTTTCCGGGTTACCTTCCGGGACCTGAGGTTCCACCCCCTGCATCTTCGCGTTTCCCTGCAGGACCTGGACGTCCGCGATGCTGTCGCCGATGTTCCCCTTGCCCATGCGGACCATGTCGACGTGTCGATTTCGCCTCGGCGGATTCTGGCGGGCAAGTTGCCGGTGTCCCGCATCCTCGTGCGAACGTTTTCCGTTCAGGCCGGGGAGGCGAACCGTCCCCTGCTGGAGAAACTCCGTGCCTCCGGGGAGGGGGAAAAAGGGGGTGCGATCCCCGAGATTCTCCTCGTCGACGGGAAGGTTCGCGTCGGGCCCCTGGGTCCGCTGGCCCGGTGGGAGGCGAGGATCCCGAAATGTCGGATCCGGCCCGTCCGGTTCCTGGGGACGCAGGTAACGGTCGAGGTCCGGCGATCCGTGGGACGGTTGATCCTCCCGGAGGCGGGGGAGGGCAATGTTCCGTTCGACGCGGCGGAGGCCGACATTTTCCTGAAGGGGAGTGCCGTGCGGGTCCGCAAGCTTCGCGCCTCGGGGCCATCCGCGAGGGTCACCTTGTCCGGGAAGTGGGACGGGGAGCGGCAGGCAGCCGACCTGCAGGGGTCGGGGGAGGCCGATATCGCGCGCTGGACGGCATCCGGCGCGCCGGGGGGGGACCTGCTTCGCCGGGTTGCGACGGAGGGGGCGCTGACGTTCTCCGCGCGGCTGGAGGGGACCCTGGACAATCCCGAAGGATCGGGGATCATCCAGGCGCGCAATCTTCTCCTCCCCGGGAGGACGCCGGTCGATGCGAAGGTCACCCTGGCGGTCTCGGGAAAGCAGATCCGGATGGAATCGCTTCGGGGGAAGGTGTGGGACGGAAACGTCACCGGGGACGGGATGGTCGATCTCGGCACAGGCAAAGGGGATGTCAGGCTTTCTCTGGAGGGAGCAGCGTTCGGGCAGGCGCCCTGGGATTCGTGGGGGATTCCCTGGCGTCCCGCAGGGCGGGGGAATCTGGCCTTTTCGTTGGCGGGGGGGAGGGAGAAGGTGCAAGGGACCGTTTCCCTGAAGAATCCGGGCGGGTTCGAGCGGCCGGCAGGTGCGGGAGTGCCGGCGGCGACCGTTGGGCTGCCCCTTGCGGCTGCTGCGGCCGGCGACATCATCCCCGGGAGGGAACTGCTGGTTCGCGATCTCCGCGTGACGCTGGGGAATGCCGAGGCCGCGGGCCGGGGAGCGTACGTCCTGGAGGGAGGCGGACTGTCGTTCACCGGGACCATCCTCGTTCCCCGGGGGAAGGCCGCGGAGTACGGATGGGTCTATCCCGTCTCCTGGAGCGGTCTTGCCGGCGAGTGGGAGGTTTCGGGGACCGTTGACAGCCCGCACGTGACCGCGGGGATCCGGGCCGACAAACTCGCTGCGAGAGCACTTCCCCCCCTCCCCCTCTCGGGGAAACTGGAGGGGGATGTGCGCGACGTGGTCTCCTTCGTCGCGGACGTTCCTGCGGAGGTGGCGAAAGTCACTGCCGCAGGCACGATCACGGGGCCCCTCTCGCCCAGGCCCTTCCTCCTGGAGTCGACCATAAGCGCGCGCGAGATCGATTTCTCCCTTGCGGGGAAATGGGGCGGCGCCGTGTTCTCTTCCCTGGGGATGGACCCTGCGGGCGTAAAACGATATGCCGCCGGGACGTCGGGGACGGGAACTGCAGACCTTCTCCTGTCGGTATCCAGGGACGCCTATTCGCTTTCCGGGACGTTATCCTCTCCCGAACTCCGGTTGCCGAACGTCAGCGCACGGGATGTTTCCGCATCGGGGAGTTGGGGAGAGTCGCCTTCCGGGCCCCGATGGCGATTCCGCGCAGCCGGGAAATTCGGGGACGGGACATTTGCGCTGGAAGGGAAAGAAGAGGGAAGCGGGGGCGAGATTGCGGGGACGCTGGAGGACATCGACCTGGGGGCGGTGTCCCATGCGATCCGTGAAAACGGCGCCGGCATAGGCGGTCGCGCCAACCTGCGCGGGAAGGCGCGGACAGGTCCGATGGGGTGGGAAATCGACCACGTAACCGCTTCCGTTCCCATGCTGACCGCCGGGGAGCTGACGATCCGGGAGGTGTCGGCGGAGGGATCTCTCGGGACATCCTCCGGCTCGCTCTCCCTCGTTTCCGCCTCCCCCCGGGTGAGAGCCTCGGCTTCCGTTCGCCGCGGTGATGGGTGGCCGGTCTCCTTTTCGGTGAGAGCCGAAGAGATTCCGACGGGGATGCTGCTCGAAGCGTTCGGCCGGGAGGAGCCCACTGCCGGGGGAACATGGGATGCCTCGGCGGAAGGGACCGTGATGGGCGCGGACGTGCTCGAAGGAAAGGCGATGGACCCGGATGCGGTACCCGACTTGCGGTTTACCCTGTCGGCCGCCTCTCCCTCTCTCTACGGCGTTTCCTTCGATTCGCTGCAGGCCGAAGGGAAAAAGGAAGGGGACGCCCTCACCGGGCAGATCGGAACCCGCCTGCCGGATTCGCTTCTCACCCTTTCGTTGTCCCTCCGGGAACCTTTCGGCTTCCGGGTGGACGGACCGTTCGCGGTAGGGCCACCCGGAAGCCCCGCGGACGGCGGACCCCCGGTCGCCCCGCGGGATCCGGGCGGCGCGAACGGAGAAGGGAAAACGCGGTTCAACGTCGCAGGAAAGGTGAAGATCGAAGGTTCGCTCGGTGCGTTGAGCCACTCCCGGGGATCTCTCGACATCGATTCGCTGGTGTTGCGCGACGGGGGCTTCGACCTGACGGGGGAGGCGATCCGCGTTGTGCTTTCCTCCGACGGGATCCGCTGGGAGGGCGGCACCTTGCTGACCGCCGGGAAACCCCTGCAGGTCACCGGGAAGGCGACCTGGGAGGGGAACCTGGACGTCCTTCTGGACGGGAGCGTCCCCGCCCGGGCCATCCGGCTGGCGACCGACGTATTCGATCGGCTGGACGGGACGATCCGGATGAGACTCCGGGTCACCGGAAAATGGGACGATCCGTTCGTTCTCGGTACCGGCCGACTGGAAAACGGCACGTTCTCCTTCCGCAAGTATGCGCAACTCTTCGAGGAGATGAGCGCCGACGCCGTCATCAGCCGGGAGAGGATCATCTTCGAGCACTTCGAAGGCAGGAGCGGGGGAGGGTACATCGACGGGCGGGGGGAACTCCCCCTCCGGTTCTCCGAGGGGCAGAACTTGTTCTTCTCGGTGGACTTCTTCGACATGCGGTATCCCTATCCGGGGGACCTGCATCCCGTGGTCCAGGGGCATATCGAGATGCTCGGCCCGGTGGACGACATTCTCGTCACGGGGGATGTGGAAGTCCAGTCGGCTCTGTACACGAGGACCGTAAGGCCCGAACAGGCCCTGATCACCTTCCGGAGGAGGCTTGCGGACGTGAGGGCCCGCAGGGAGGAAACCGATTTCCGCATCCGGCTGGACATCGGGGCGGTCGCCGACGGGACGATCCATATCCGGAACAACCTCGCGGAAGCGGACATCAAGGGGGAGTTCCGGGTCGTGGGGAGCACGGACCAGGTCATCCTTCTCGGTTCCTTCGACGTCCTGAACGGGGTTGTCACCTATGGGAAGAACAGGTACGAGTTGACGCGCGGGAGTCTCGAATTCCAGGACCCCAGACGGATCAATCCCGTCCTGGACTTCCGGGCGGATACGAAGGTGGGGAACATCGCCATCTTCGTCAACGTGTCGGGGACGCTGGAAAAGGTCGAGGTGGACCTCGCCTCCGACCCCCCCTACAGCAAAAACGACATCGTCAGCCTGCTTTCCCTGGGAGTCACGACCGAGAATCTCGCGGGTGCGGGCGGCTCGGTGTCCGCCGCCGAGGCGGCGGCGTTCGCCCTCGGTCCGTACAAGGGAAGGGTGGAGGAGGAGATCCGGGGTATCGTCGGCCTGGACAGGTTCCAGATCGAGCCCGCATACTCTTCGACGGAACAGTCCCTGGGGCCGCGGTTCACCGCCGGAAAGACGATCGGGGAACGCTTCTCGGTGTCCGTTTCGACGACGGCGGCCGCAAATCCGGAGGGGAGCGCCATCGCGGAGTACCAGGTCTTCGAGAACGTTTACCTCCAGGGGGCCTGGAGAGGCGCCACCCCGGAAAGAGACGACGATGTCGGGGGAGACGTGAAGTTCCGGTTCCGATACCGCCAATTCCGGGACATCTTTCGTGATACCGACTGAGGGGAGGGGAAATCCTCTCCGGGTCCTCCGGGTCCTGGCGGTGCTTTGCCTCCTCGCCCCGGTGGCCCTGTCTGCGGGCGACCAGGGACCGGACGAGGCGGCACCGGTGATCGGCTCGATCTCTTTCCAGGTGGCGTCCCCGTACATGATTTCGTACGAGGAACTGGCCGGGATCGTCCCCGTGGAGCCGGGAACCCGGCTCACGAGAGACGCCATCCGGGAATCGATCCGCCGGTTGAACCGGAAGAGCCTGTTCCGGGAGCTTGCCGCATACGTCCGGGAGGAGGGGGGAAAGGCGCACATCCTGTTCTACCTCCGTCCCCTGCCCGTCGTCGCCGAGATCGAGGTGAAAGGCCGGAGGCGGGTCCCCGTCTCCCAGATTCTGGGGGCATCCCGGCTCCGGCGGGGGGAGCCAGCGGAGGCGGACGATCTGTCCCGAGCGCAGGAATCGGTCCTTGCGCTCCTGCGGGGGAAAGGGTTCCTCGAAGCGTCGGTGTCCGTCTCGGCGGTCTGCAACCTGAACAACGGGACGGGGAAGGTCCGGATCGAGGTCCGGGAAGGAGGCGCTGCGCTGGTACGGGAGGTTCGGGTCCCCGGGGGCGAATTTTTCCCCCGGGACAGGCTGGAGGATCTCCTCGGCGCTTCCCCCGGTTTTCCGTTCGACTTCCGGAGGTGGGAGAAAGGGGTGAAGCGGCTTCGGGGAGCATACAAACGGGAGGGGTTCCTGACCGTGCGCGTCTCGGAGCCTGAGGTTTCCTGCGAGGACGGAAAGGAACTCTGTCTATCCGCACGCGTGGAGGAAGGGCCCCGGTACGAGATCACGTGGGAGGGAGCCGAACGCTTTTCCGTCGGGAAGCTGGAGAAAGCGTCGGGGATCTACGCGGAGGACACCGAGGTTTCCGAGGGCGGACTGGTGTACGACACGCAGGAACGACTGCTTTCCTTCTACCGGGGCAAGGGTTACCTGAAGGCATCGGTCGATGTCGAGGCCGGCGGAAAGCCGAAAGAAGACCGGTTCCTGAACATCGGCATCCGGGAGGGAAAAGCGGGGTACCTGGCGGAGATCCGGTTCACGGGAAACGAAACCATCCCGGAAAAGATTCTGCGGAGCCAGATGATATTGACGGAACGGGGGACGTTTCACCACCTCACCGGGTCCGGGAATTTCGACGAAGAGGAATGGAACGCCGACCTCGCCGCGCTGATCGGTCTGTACCAGAAGCGGGGGTTCGCCCGGGCCCGCATCTCCTCCGTGGATACCGACTGGGACGACAGGGGCGGGATCACTGCGACCATCCGCATCGAGGAGGGGAGGCGCTACCGGCTCCGGGAGATCCGGTTCGAGGGAAACGACCATTTTCTGAAGGAGGAGCTTCTCCGGCTGATCGGGAACCGCGAGGGAGAGGATGTCGATTACGCCGGGATGGACGAGGATGGGGGAACGATCGCGACGTACTACCGGAACATGGGGTATCTCGACGCTTCGGTGCAGGCCCGCCTCGAGATCGACGAGGGGGAAGGGACGGCCGTCATCCGGTTCGTGATCGAAGAGGGGCCCCGGTACCACCTGGGGAAAGTGATCGTCCGGGGGAACCTGCTCACCGACTCCGTCGTGGTCTACCGCGAGCTTACCATTCCCGAGGGGGCGGCCGCCGGGGAGAAAGACCTGCTGACCTTCCAGCGGGCCGTCTTCGGCACCGGGCTGTACAGAACGGTTCGCCTGAACCAGGTCAAGCGGCCGGACGAAGGGACCCTGGACCTCATCGTCGAGGTGGAGGAGGCCTTCTTCTTCGAGTACGAGTTCGGAGCAGGGTACGGGACAGACACGGGGCTCCGGGGCTTCGTGGAGGCGAGGAACCGAAACATCAACCGGAGGGGGAGGAAGCTTTCGGCGCGGGTCTACGGCAGCCAGAAGGAGCAGTACTACCTCATGGACCTGCGGGAGCCTTGGGTGTTCGGGAACCGGTGGAAGTTCGAGGGAGGGGTGACCGCGTTGTACCACTTTGAGGAACGCAGGAGCTACGACATCCGGAAATGGAGCTTGGGAACGAGCATCAACAAGACCATCCTGACCCGGTCTTCCGTGTCCCTGCAGTACGAACTGTCCCGGGAAGACGTCTTCAATGTCCAGGAGGGGGCGATCCTGTCGAGGGAGGACCAGGGGACCGCGACCATATCCGCCGTCCGGGGCCTGTTCGTTTTCGATCTCCGGGACGACCCCTTCAACCCGAAGCGGGGATCCCTGTACTCGGGATCGGCGGAAGTCGCCTCCTCCCTCATCGGGTCGGAAGTGAACTATTTCAAGCTGGCGGGCCAGGCAAGCTACTACGTTCCCGTGTTCCGGAGGAATACGTTCGCGGTGTCAGGCCGCGCGGGGTGGGCCGATCCGTTCGCGGATACGCTGGAAGTCCCCATCCAGAAGCGTTTCTTCCTCGGCGGCAGGACGACCGTCCGCGGGTTCAGGGAGGATGAGGTGGGCCCGGTGGGGGATGACGGGGCCCCCACAGGAGGGGATTACATGGTCAACGGCAATGCCGAACTGCGGGTCCCCCTCCGGTACGGGTTCATCCTCGCCCTCTTCCTGGACGCGGGCAGCGTGTGGTTCCAGGGCGGGCCCCCCGGATCCGGGTTCGATCTCCGGGAGAGCGCGGGGCTTGGGATCCGGTACATAACGCCGATCGGCCCGATCGCCCTGGAATACGGGTGGAAGCTTGACCGGCGGGAGGGGGAAACCCCCGGGGAGTGGCACTTCACGATCGGCGGCGTCTTCTGACGGGCCTGCCAGCCCGGCGCACGGGCCGGGAGCAGGATCGCGTCCGTTTTCCATTGTTCTCGTCCCGCGGAAATCGTGGTACGTTCTCCTTTTAGCAGGACAATTCGCCGGGAAAGGACCTTGCCCTGCGTTCCGGTATTCGTTGGACCTTCCCCTACTGCGCCATCTGGCTCGGGGTCGTCGCGGCGACGGTTCTGTCCATCGCGCTGCTGCCCGGCGGCCTTCGTCAGGCAGGTCCGCTTGCCTGGATTGCCGTCTGCGGGGAACTCGTTCTCGGCGCGGCGTTTTTCCTCTATCTGAAGGGCAGCCTCATCCGGCCCGCCGAACGGTGGTGGAGTCGGGTTTCCTCCGGGGCCGGCGATGCGGTCCCCGCAGAGGCGGGCCTTCTTGCGCCGGTTGCGGTGGCGGTGGCAGAGAGGCACGGACGGGAAATCGAAGCCCTCCGGGACGAGATCCGGAAGCACGAGGAAAAGCTGCGGAAGTTCGAGCGCCTTCGCCGCGACCTGGAGGAGACGCAATCCCACCTGGAGGCCAAGATCCAGGACCTCCATTCCATCTACGAGGTGTCCACGGCGATTGCCGGCACGCTGGACACCGAGGAACTCTTCCGAATCATTCCCGAGCGGGTCATGAAGGCGCTGCGTCTGAACGACTTCTGCATCCTTCTCTACCAGGCGGACACCGGGAATCTCGTGTGCCGCGCCTCGGCGGGGATGCCGTCCTCCGTTCCGCCCGACTTCACGATCGGCCGAGGGGAGGGGACGTCCTGGCGGGTGTTCGAGTCGGGCGAGGCGGTCTACATACCGGACGTTCGGGCCACGCCCGACTTCCGCTACTACAACGGGGAGAGACCGGAGGTGCGGTCCTTTATGTCCGTCCCCCTCCTGTCGAAGGGCAAGGCGGTCGGCATCCTGAACGTGAACCACCCGGAGCCGCACGCCTTCGACGGGGAGTCGCTGGCGACGATGCGCGTGCTGGCCACCTATATCGCGATCGCCGTCGAGAATGCCGAACTCTTTCATTTCGTGAAGGCGCTGGCGGACAAGGATTCGCTTACCCTCCTGCACAACCACGGGGCGTTCCACACGCGGCTCAAGGTCGAGCTCGAGAGGGCGGCCCGGTATGGCCGCTCCCTCTCGGTGATCATGCTGGACCTCGACGGCTTCAAGGAAATCAACGACACGCACGGGCATATCGTCGGGGACCGAATCCTCATGCTGACGGCGGGCGTTCTCTGCGCCCATCTGAGAAAGAGCGACGTGGCCGCCCGGTACGGGGGGGATGAATTCGCCGTGATCCTTCCCGAGACGGACCTCGCAGCGACCTCCGCCATCGCGGGCCGCATCGCGGCAGGGATTTCCCAGGTCCGGCTCGACACCAGGGATGGCGGGACGATCTCCTGCACCGCCAGCATCGGATACGCGGCGTGCCTTCCGGCATCAACGGAGCGGGACACCATCCTTGGCGTCGCCGACCGGTTGATGTACGAGTCCAAGCGACGGGGACGGGGAGGGATCCTGGGGGAGCAGCTCTGATCGGGGCACGGCGCCAGGGAGGACGATGAGGGAGTTCGCCGGCCGGAAGAGCATCGCGGGAGAGTGCCGGGTGGGGGGAGAGACGCATGGACCGGAAAGTCGTTGAGCAGTACCGCCTGGCGTTGTTCGGCCGGATGGTGATGGGGGTGTCTCACGAGGTGGACAACCACCTGAGCGTCGTGCTCGGGTTTGCGGAACTCCTGCAGGTCCTGGGACCCGGAGAAAAGAAGGCGCTCGAAAGCGCCGGGAAAATCCTGTCGTCCGGGGAGAAGATCGCAGCCATCATCAAGCAGTTTTCCCACTATGTGCGGCCCCACACGCCGGTTGCCGAGCCGTTTACCCTCTCCGCCGTTCTTTCGGAGATCGTTCTGTTCTCGCGCTACGATCTGGGTCGCGGCAATGTCACCCTCGTCATGCCCGGTCAGGAAGCGGCGGTCCGGATGCGGGGCGACAGCAGGGATTTCGCGCTGGCGCTTCTGGCGGTCCTCCTCAACGGGGTGGAGGCGATGGCGGGAAGAGGGGGCAAGCTGACCGTGGGCAACGCCCGCCGGGAAGGATCCTGGCAGGTCACGGTCTCCGACGAGGGCCCCGGGATCCCTCCCGCGGTCCTCCCGCGGATATTCGAGGAGGGGTTTACCACCAAACCGGAACCCCTGCATTCGGGGATGGGGTTGCCCGTCGCACGCCACATCGTGTCCGGGATGGGAGGGGACATCACGACGGAGAACCCTCCGGCGGGCGGTTGTCTCGTCACCTTGCGCGTCCCGGCCGGTTGATGGGTGCGGGGGGGTAAGACAGGTTGTGGTGCCGAAGGGGGGATTTGAACCCCCACGTGGTTGCCCACACTAGACCCT
>CP070783.1:2052159-2057664 GCA_020346465.1 Deltaproteobacteria bacterium | reverse complement strand
TTTCCGGTCGATCTGGAACGGCAAAAAGGAAAGGGATCACTGGAAAGGAATCAGTGATAAATCCTCGATCCTTCGCAGGTAGGAGTGGAAAAGTTTGTCCCGTTCCGGCTACGGCAGGAAAATTACAACCTAAAATGGGAAAGGGAACACCCTAAACGAAGAACAGGAAACAGTACTGATTTTGCAAGCTCCCAAAACCACTTGGGTTTTTTTTTATTCGCTAAGGCTCGGTAATTGCAAAATCCCAGGGAGGATATGCGAGGCTACCCCGTATACAGGATGGACACCTCGACCGACACGATCCTCCGCGTCGGGACGATGCTCGAGTTCCGCAAAAGCAGAAGAAGCATGAACCGTATCGCCCTGGCGAAGCTCGCCCAGAAGCTTTTCGCATCGGGGCCGGGCGACATCATCTATCTGGGGTCCGAATCCGCCCTCGAACGCGCCGAAGTATCGAGGAATCTGGGGGAGACCCTCACCGCAGGATAATACCCTCCATCATGATTCCCCCGCATCGCGACAGGGGGCAAGCCGCCGCTTGACCGGCGAAAAAAGTGCAAAGGAGAGCGAAAGGGATGTCAACAGGGACGGTGAAGTGGTTCAACGATTCCAAAGGGTACGGGTTTATCACTCCTGACGAAGGGGAGGACATCTTCGTCCATTTCAGCGAGATCGTGGGAGATGGGTTCCGCTCCCTGGCCGAGGGGATGAAGGTGGAATTCGAGGTGACCCACGGACCCAAGGGGAAAAAAGCGTCCAACGTCCGCAAAATCTGACCGGCCGAGAACCGGGTATCAGGAGAAAGCGCCACGGGAGCAAGATCCCGGAGGCGCTTTTTTTATCGGGAACACCTGGCCGTTTTTCCTTCGTTCGTCCCGACGGACCCGAAAGGGAGTGACACGACGGGTTCCCTTTGCTAGATTGTCCCCTACAATCCGGCCGCTCCGCTTCCCGCCCGGCCGATCACGGTTCCGCCCGGGCCATCGAATCTTGCGGAAGGGGAAAGGGCCATCGCGCAGAGGTGCCCCCCATGCCCTCCTCCCTCACGCCTCTTTTCCGACCCGACCGGGTCGCCGTCATCGGCGCCTCGGCCAATCCCGAAAAAATGGGATTCCAGATCTTCCGGAACATTCTGGATGCCGGCTTTGCGGGGGAGGTCATTCCCGTAAACCCGAAGGGGGAAATCATCCTGGGCCTCCCATCGGTCCGGTCGGCCGGCGAAGTCCCCGAAGGGACCGATCTTGCCGTCGTCATCATACCGGCGAAGCTTGTTCCCTCGACCATCCTTCAGCTGGGGGGGAGGAAGGTGCGCGCCGCCATCGTCATCACGGGGGGATTCGCCGAGTCGGGAGATGAGGGCGCCGCGCTCCAGGAGGAACTGGTCCGGAACGCCAAACAATGCGGTATCCGTCTCATCGGGCCGAACTGCCAGGGGCTCAACTACCCGTACCACGGCGTCTGCGCCTCCTGGCCGCTCATCACGCGCAGGGGGGAGATCGCGATCGTGTCCCAGAGCGGGACCGTGGGGGCGGCGTTGATCGACTGGGCGTCCGAGGACAGGCTCGGCTTCTCGGCGTTCGTGAGCATGGGCAACCGGGCCGACGTGGACGAGGCGGACCTGATCGCCTTTTTTGCGGACGACCCGAATGCGAAGGTCGTCGCCCTGTATATCGAGGGGGTGAAAGACGCGGGGAAGTTCCTCTCGGCCGTCCGGAAGTGCCGCAAGCCCATCGTCATTTTCAAGGCGGGGCGGACGGAGCAGGGGAGGAAGGCGGCGGAATCCCACACCCGGTCCCTCGCGGGAAAGGACGAGATCTACGATGCCGTCTTCCGTCAGCACGGCGTGCACCGCGCGTCCACCCTCGAGGAGCTGTACGACTTTTCCAAGGCCCTCGCGTACCTGCCACCACCGCCGGGGCCGAGGATGCTGATCGTCACGAGTTCGGGGGGGTCCGCCATCATCGCGACCGACGTGGCCGAGGAGGAGGGGTTTCGCGTGGCTCCCCTTCCCCGGGAACTGGCGGTCCGGCTGCGCGGGATTCTCCCCCCCCACTGCATCGTCGGGAACCCGCTGGATCTCACGGGGGACACCGACGCAGACCGGTACCGGAAGGTCCTGGAAGCCTCGGACGGCCAGTACGACGTTGTCATGACGATCTTCGGCGATCCGATCCCGGGGGCCGCCGAGGTCATCCGTCCCGGGAAATGCGATCTCGTCTCCTACCTCGGCGGGGCCGACGTGGAAAGGGAGGAGCGGGGGAAGCTGCACGAAAAGAAGATCGCCGTCTTTCCGACGCCGGAGAGAGCGGTCAAGGCCTTGTCCTGCTATGCGCGGTTCGACCGGAAAACATTCCCGCGGGACCAGGCGGGGGCCCCGTCGCCGATGGATCGGGAGGAGGGTCTCCGGGCATTGACCCCGGCCGAATCGATGGCGTTTGTGGAGGGGAACGGATTTCCCGTAACCCCGGCGCTGCCGGCGGGGAGCGAACAGGAGGCGGTGGAAGCTGCCAGGCGTATCGGGTTTCCCGTTGCGGTGAAGATGAATTCCCCCGACGTGACGCACAAATCCGACGTGGGCGGGGTTCTGCTGAACATAGGAGACGAGGAAGGGGTCAGGAAGGCGTACCGCAGCATCGGGGTGGCCGCCGGGAAGGCCGGGGCGAGAGATGGCGGCGCGCTCGTGGCCGCGATGGCGCCCCCCGGGCAGGAGATCATCGTCGGCGTGACGAAGGACCTTCAGTTCGGGCACGCGGTCATGTTCGGGCTCGGAGGCATCATGGTCGAGGCCATGAAGGACGTGTCGCTCCGGGTCGTCCCGCTGAGCGAAAAAGATGCGGGCGAGATGGTCGCCGAGATCCGGGGGGCGAGCGTCCTGGCGGGACTCCGGGGAAGAAAACCTGCCGATGTGGAGGCGATCCGCGATCTTCTCCTGCGGGTTTCGCAGCTTGCAGCGAGCCATCCGGAGATCGAGGAGATGGACCTGAACCCGGTGATCGTGCACGAGAAAGGCCTGATCGTGGCAGACGCCCGGGTGGTGCTCGCGGAAAAAGGGAGATGAAACTCCCCCCTTTGACGATCCCATTGGCGCAGGCGACCCCTTCGTAGGACCGGCACTTCCCGCTTTATCGGTTCCCGGGTGCCGGCCGCCGGAGTTTTTCCGCGAGGGCGCGGACCTGAGCGCGGGTTTGGGCGAGGTCGCCGGAGTTGTCGATCACGTGGTCGGAGGCCCTTGCCTTCTCCTCGGGGTCCATCTGCGTCGAGACAATCCGGAGCGCCTCCTCCCGGGGGATGCCGTCGCGCCGCATGATGCGCTCGACCTGAAGTCTCCTCCCGCAATGCACATCGATCACGGCCTCGAACGTCCCCCGGCGTCCCTTCTCATGGATGAGAGCCGCCTCGACGATGGCGATCGGATGTCCCTCGGAGGCGAGGGCGGAAACCGCCTTCCGGATCCCCTCGGTGATGACCGGGTGTGTGATGGCTTCGAGTGCTGCGCGCTTTCCGGGATCCGCGAAGACGATCGAACCCAGCTTTTTCCGGTCGATCCGGCCGTCGGGCAGCAACACTTCCGGCCCGAAACGCCGGACGATGGCTTCGTGGGCGGGATTTCCCGGAGAGGTGACCTCCCGGGAGATCCCGTCCGCGTCCACAACGGGGATCTTCTCCTCCTGGAAGAGGCGGGCCACGGTGGTCTTCCCGGAGCCGATTCCTCCCGTCAGTCCGAAAACGCGCATGAAACGAATCATATCACCGGGAACCGGTTTGGGAAGCGATTCGACGCGAAGACGCCGCCGTTGACAAGACGCGGAAGGGGTGGTAGCGTCGAACCAAATGAATCGCTATTCATTTTCTTCGGGAGGAAGGAGGGATACGGCATGCCCGAGACGACCGTGAAGGGGTTCTTCGATTCGCTCGAAGCCAACTTGAACTCCGACCCGGCGAAACTGGCCGGCATGAACGCCGTCTACCAGTTCCGGGTGGGGGAAGGAAGCTACTGCGTCTCGATCAAGGAAGGGAGGGCCTCCGTGGCATCCGGCGCGGCTAACGACCCGAACTGCACCGTCACGATGGCCGAAAGCGATTTCCTCGAGCTGGTCTCCGGAAAGCTGAACGGCCAGATGGCCTTCATGACCGGAAAGCTGAAAGTGGCGGGGGACATGGGACTGGCGCTCAAGCTCGGGTCGTTTCTGAAGGTCTGACGACAAACAACGGTGCCCGGCCCCGGGGAACAGATCTTCGAAGAGGCGGCCGACGCCCTCTTGTCCCGCCGCAACGCGGTGGCCCTCACCGGGGCGGGGATCTCGGTGGAAAGCGGGATCCCCGCGTTTCGCGGAACCCAGGGGATGTGGGAAAAGTACGACCCGATGGAGTACGCGACGATCGACGCGTTCTTCCGGGACCCGGAGAAGGTCTGGTCGATGCTGTCCGAGATGGTCGACCTCCTCGCTCGCGCCTCCCCGAATCCCGCCCATGTCGGACTTGCGGACCTGGAGAGGATGGGGATTCTCCGGTCGGTCATCACCCAGAATGTGGACGGCCTTCACCAGGCGGCAGGCTCCCGCAAGGTGATCGAGTTCCACGGGAACGCGGAGGAACTGGTCTGCCTGTCCTGCTGGACCCGGTATCCCTCGCGGGCGAAGATCCTGGAGGGAATCCCCCCGAGGTGCAGTTGCGGAAGGATCCTCAAGCCGGACCTCGTCCTGTTCGGGGAACCGATCCCTTGGACCGCGCAGGATGAGGCGGAATCCGAAGCGGATAGCTGCGCGGTCCTCCTGGTGATCGGCACCTCCGCGCAGGTGACTCCCGCCTGCGAGATCCCCCGACTCTCCAAGAGACGGGGGGCTTTCATCATCGAGATCAACCCGGAGGAGACTCCCCTGACGAGGATGGTGACGGACCTTCACATCCGGAAGGTCGCCAGCCTCGCCGTAACCCGGATTCTGGAGACAATCCGGAGGGTCTTGCCGCCATCCTGAAGAACCGTTTGCATTAAACTTTTTAACCTCCATTAAATTATTTTCTCCCGATCCTGCTCCGCAAGAAAACCATCCCGTTGAAAATCAATAGGTTGGCCCTCCGGCACCAGTGGCACGGGCATTGCGTATCTGGAGCGCAGGAGGATGCCCATGCGATCCGAGAAGGGATTCACCCTGGTGGAAATCATGATCGTGGTGGCGATCATCGCGATCGGCGCATTCATCGCCGGTTCGAACATCATCGACTGGATCACCCACAACCATTCCGTTGGATTTCAACGAACGATCGCCCAAACGATGGAGGAGGCAAGGAACCGGGCAGTCTCGTCCCAAAGGCAGCACCGGGTGATCATCGATGCGACAGGGGATAGCGTTTCGCTGGAGCGGGGAGACAAGGGGGCGGGGTCGACGACATGGACAAAGGTGCTTCCTACGATTACCGCACCGTACAGATCTTCGATAGACAACGTTCTCACCACCCAGGGGGCCGTGACGACGAACACGTCTGCCGGGACGGTCAACATAACGG
>CP070783.1:2035835-2052059 GCA_020346465.1 Deltaproteobacteria bacterium | reverse complement strand
CCTTCGTAAAACAGGATGCGGTCGTCTTCCAGGAGGAGGGGGAGCGAGGTGAGCGGGCCGGACAGGGACCAGACGTAGCCGGCCCGGGCGTCGACGGTAAACCCGGCCCCCTCCACGAACGTCTCTTCCTTCTCATGGGGCGGCTCCCGGAACCGGACGAGGAAGTGGGACACCTCGTTCTCCTTCCCCGCGCCGAACTGTTTCAGGATCCCCATCAGGAACGCGGGATGGATCCGCGCGAGGGGCCCCTGGCGGCAGAAGTAGTAGACCTTTTTCACGGACTCCTCCTTCAGGAGCGGGGGGATGTCCGGGGAGTTGAGCAGGACGAGAGCGGTGTTGCCGAAAGAGTCCAGCACCGACAGCTCGCGACGGTCCAGCATCGCCGACTGGGTGAGGAACACGTCGGACCGGAACACGACGATCCCGACGAAGAGCGCGGGCAGGTTCTCCCGGATGATCAGGCCGATCTTCCCGTCGGTTTTCTCCTTGAGGATCGCCTCCTCCTCGGCGGTGAGCTCGGGGCGCTTCCGGTCCTCGCGGCAGGCGGGCAGAAGCAGCGCGACGAGCACCGCGAGGAGAAGGACCCGGCGAATCATCGTTTCGCCGGGAGGAGGAACCCGATGCGAAGGGTTGCGTCGAGGTATTTGCTGTCGTCGTACCGGCTCTTCAGGTTCACGGACCGCACGACGACGGGGAGCGGGCCGTCCTCCATCCGGGTGAGAAGCTGGACCACCTCCAGGTAGGTGAGGTTCTCCATCTTCAGGTCGAACGCCTCCTCGTTGACGTATTCCCCGGTCCGGGGGCCTGCGGACTTGAGGCTGAACGCCGACTGGGGCAAACCGGCCTCCTGGACCGCCGCTGTCAGGCGGGCCAGGGGAGATTCGGTCGCATTCGCGGAGGAGGTGACCGCCGCCATCTTCCGGCGCACCTTCCGGTCCAGGTTCGCGAGCTCCGGGCGCATCCGGCGCAGTTCCGCCAGGTCCTTCTCGGCCAGCACCGACTGCCGCGACAGCGCACGGACCCGGGAGACCCCGGGGATCACCACGAAGGAGAGGAGCAGGATCACGGCGGCTGCCGCCGCACCGAGGACGAGGACGACCTTCTCGCGGCTAAGAAGCACGGCCGTTGGCCCCCGTCTCGATGAGGATCGTGTACCGTACCTTGCCTCCCTGGGCGCTCCCCTCGGACTCCTGGACAACCACGTTTCTCTCCGGTCCGAAGGCGTTGACGAGTGCGGTGCGGAACGTCTCGACGACCGTTGCGGAACCGGCGTCGCCCGCGATCTTCAGGCGTCCGGAGTCGATGGAGAGTTCCCGGACGGTAACGGTTCCGTCCTTCGGGAGGGCCCCGGACACAAGCCCCAGCAGGGAGGTCGTCTCCGGGACGTCCACGCCCAGCTCCTTTCCCTGCCGGGAGAGCGACCGGATCTTCCCCTGGATCTGCGCGGTCTCCTGCACCACCTTCACCCCGGGAACGGCCTCCGAGAATTCCTTCCGGATTTCGGCCCGGACCCGGGAGACTTTTTTCGCCCCGGCCCACCGCGCGATGCCGAGAGAGCCCGAGGCGGCCAGGATGGCGACCGCCGCCGCGACGGCCGCGATGCGGACCCGGGACTGCCTCCTCGCCCGCTCCGTTTCGGCTTCCGCCGATGTCCGAAGGGAGAACCCGCCGGTCTCCTTGCCGCAGAAGGGGGAAAGCGCCGCGCCGTAGGCGAGGGGGGAGGCGTCCCTTTCCGCGCCGGGGAGTTCGAAGGGGTCGGGATGGGGGACGATCGTCGCCAGGGAAGAAGCGAGATCGCCGAACACGATCGACGTCTGCGGGGTATTCCCCTGCGCGTCTTCGCGCAGGAGATCCCGGATCCCGTTCTCCAGTTCCTCCGGAGTCTCCGTGATCGACACGGGAAACTGGCGGGCCGCCGCGAGGGCGCCCCCCGATAGCCGCAGGGCGACGAGGTCGTTCCGGTCGGACCAGACCAGCCCGGTGAATCCGCTTTTCCGGGAGTGGACGGCGCACAGGAGCGACACGTGGTCCGTGATCGCACGGTCCAGGCGGAAGCCCGCTGCGGTGAAGGTCTCCACCACCTTTTCCACGCCGGGGCGCCGGGCCGCGATGGCCAGGAAGGTCCCTTTCTCCCCGGGGGGGGAGGGAAGGACGTCGGAGAGGATCTCATCGTCCTCGATGGGCAGGTTCCCCTCGAGGTCCGCGATGTGCATCTTCTTTGCGCGGGAAAGATCGGCGACGGGCAACGATACCCGGCGGAGGAACGTCCACGCAGGGGGAAGGGAAAGCACCGCGGGAGGAAGGGCCCCGCCGCCGGCGATCTTCCGGACCTCCTCCGCGAGACGCGCAACGTCGTCGGGACTTCCGTACGGCTCCGCGCACGCGACGGCGCACGCTCCCTCCATCCTGGAGGAGAAAAGGGTCTGCTCCCACAGGACCGCGGAGAGGCTGTCGCGCGCGATGGAAATGCCGAGGCTCTTCATAATGGCCTGCCCTCAGAAAAACCGGAACTCGCCTGTCGGGGACAGGAGAGCGCCCGTGATTCTCAGAGTAGCATTCTTAGCGTTTTTCGACAGGAGGTCAAATATGGTGGCGATCTTTCCCTCGAGGGGGTTCTCGATCTTCAGATGAAGCGTGATCGTCGCCCGGCTGGGAAACAGGATCTTTTCGATCTCCCCGGTTCCCTCGACGCGCGCCCCCTCGTAGGTCCCGGTGATGGAGGACACGACCAGGGATTCGCCCCGTAGTGCGAAAAGGATCGTGACGTCCTCGATCAGGGCCTCCCGGATGGGAGAGGTCGGTTCGGGGATCGGCACACGGATCCAGGCGAACCGCCCTTCCCCCGTTCCGTCTAACCCTTCCGAACGGGACTTCCTCCACCGTACCTCTCCGGAATCCAGGAAGAATCCTGCTCCGGAGACGGGGAACGGGACCAGGGGGGAAAGGTCCTCGCCGGCAAGGGATTCGATGATAAGTCGTCCCTGCCCCGGGTTCCAGAACCGGGGGGAGGTGCGGACCTCGGCCTTCGCTTTCCCCATCGAGGCGGTGACGTGGAACGGGAGCCACCGGAGGAGGCCGGTCCACTCCCAGCTGGCCCGGACCGTGTTGAGACGAAGCGGTCGTTTCCCCTTGCGGCCGATGGCCGCGTCCTCCATCCGGAAGGCGATGGGAAATTCCGTGCGGGCGGACGCCGCGGAGATCTCGAATCCTCCCCGGGCAAGGACGGGGCGGACGGAGGAAAGGACCGCGTTGCCCGGGAGCGTGTACGTGAGCACCGAGAGGAAAACGAGAAGGAACAGGAGGGCGCCCAGGACCGGCAGAAGCCACCGGACCAGGACAAGGCGTCTAGTCACCAAAAGCTCGCCTCTTCATGCGGCGCATCCACAGGACGGCCAAGGGGAGGAACAGGAGGAGGGCATCCGCGTTCGTCCCCGTGCTGCCCGAGGAGGGGGCGGGCACGACCAGGCATCCCGATTCTTCGTCCTGGATTGCCCTGGCCGTGGGCAGGCCCGTCACGTCGAGATTCCGGTTTCCCGTCCCCGTCCTCGCGCCGGACCAGAAGATCACCGCTTTCCCATCGTTGAAATACCCGATGGCGGCCCGGGTGTAGTCCCCGTCGAGGGAGACGGGGAACTCCGCCGAGTCGAGGCCCACGGTGGCAGGGATCTTCACGAATCCCACGTAAGGCCAATCGCTGGAGAACGAAAAGGCATAATACGTGGATCTTGTCCCGCTGCTGCCGTATCCGGTCACGTGAATCTGCCCGAGGAGGTCGGAAATCGCCTGGGGCCGGAAGAGACTGTAGTTCTCGGGAAGAATGGCCTCCCCCGGCGGGGTGAGGAGGAAGTTGGTGTCGACCGTCACCTGGACAGGGCTTCCGTCCTGGTCGTCGGCATCGGGGTTGATTCTCACCAGGCCGGTATTCCCGGCCACCCCCGGCAGGGACTCGTCGGCCGCGAGAATCACGACGGAATTTGTCGCGAGGGCGAGGAGATTCGGCGATCCCCACTTCCTGGACCTGCCGAGGATCTCCGTCGCGGCGATCGCGACGGTGTCCGAACCGTCCACCTCCTTGACCAGTGCGTAGTAGACGCCGCTCGGGGAGGAGGTGTTGTCGTTCGCGGCCCAGGCGACGTGGGCGCGGTTGGCGGCGTCGACCTTGAGGCTGGGGAGCGGCCGGGTGCCGGTGCTCCCCGCCGCGGAGGAGAGCAGCCGCGGCGTCCCCGGGGTACCCGTCACGGAGGCGGTGTCCAGGGAGATCCTCGCGCAATACACGTTGAAACTCCCCGTAATCCCCGTCCTGCCGGCGTACGCCACCCAGGCGGTGTCGCCCGAGGTGCCCAGCCCGAACGAGACATCCTCGTTGTAGCCCGTGATTCCCGTCACCAGCCGCACGGACTTCTTCACCACCACGTTGTTCTCCAGCGTGAGCCGGGCCATGTACAGGGCGTACGTGGGGTCGGGGGACGCAACCGTCTTGGCCTGGAAGAAGATGACCACCTCGCCGGCGGAGCGGACGGCGATCTGCGGATGGCGCGCATCGGCGTAGGAACTGTTTCCGGCGGCCGTGTTGTCCACCGTGGTGGGCGGGGTGACCAGGAAGCCGGGCGTGGACCGCGAGAGGTCCAGGTCGGAGAAATTGGCTCCACCGTTGATCGCCGCGTAGTAGACCCGGAAAGGCCCTGCCGTGGTGGACGCACCGATGTAGGCCACGTGGGCGGTGGCTCCGTTTATCGCGACGGAGGGCTGGTCGAAAACGCCGGGGATGGCGGGATCGTTCACCGCGACGGTCTTCTCCGCGGCCGCCGGGCCCGCCATTGCCGCGATCCCCATCGCACAGGCCACCGCCAGGAAACGTCTCATGATCCCCCCGCAACTCGTCGAATTTGGTGGATCATTCTACCCTCCAGGTCCGCCAATGTATAGCCTTTCCCTCCCGGATCCCGACGGCGTCGATCGTCCGTGTCGTCCCGGCGAATTCCCCGGTGGACCGGATGTGGAACGCGCTTCCCCGCACGTCGACGAGGTCCCGGAACCGGGTCTTCTGGTACAGATCGAAGAGAAAGGGGCTCACGTTCCGGATCTCCGCGGCCTGCCGGAAAGGCTTCTCCGTCCGGTACTCGATGATCTCGTCGGCGGTCGTCCCGGTGATCTCCCCCTCCTCCGCGGCATCCTGTCCCGCGGACAGGGCCTGGAGGATCTGTTTCGGGGCGGTGTTGAGGTTGACCTTCCCCGAGGAGTGGACGGTGACGAACGGCTGCAGCTTCTCGAACACCTCCGGGGTTATGCCCCGGACGAGGCGGAGCTCGTCCACGGTATCGAGGAAGTCGTTCTTCGCCTTGTAGGGAAACGGCTGGGACAGGTAGAAGGCGCTCTCCGCCCCGCCGACGCGGGGCGTGTCGTCGTTGTCGAGCCAGTCGACGACGGCGTCGGCCAGGGAGGGGTCGATCTCGAGGATCTCGAGGAGTCTCCGGAAGACGGCGAGTCTCTGGTCGTCGGGAGCGTTCCCGTTGGCCAGAACGAGGCCATTGAGATTGATCTTCCGCTCCTCGTCCTCCACGACGATGCGGATCGTCCCTTCCCCCAGGTCGATCGGGGGGACCGGTCTCGACCAGATCTCGTCGAGGGTGTCGTACTGGTTGTCCCCGGCGTCCTCCCGCAGCACGAGCCGGGCCGCGGCGATTCCCGCCTCCGCCACGAGCCCGGCACGGATGGAGTCGCGGCCGTTGGCACCCGTCTGCGCGGCTCTCGCGCCGACCCGGAAGAGCTCCCACACCAGGGTCACGATCAGCACGAGGATCATGAGCGTGACGAGCAGGGCTACCCCCTTTTTGCCTACCTGCCGCGCCGTCATTCCCCGGTTCCTCCCCGCCGTTTTCCCGAATAAGGGACCGACGCCTCCTCGCCTGCAAGCGGGAGGGAGACGACGCGGCGGTACTCCTTCCCGGACGAAGAGGTCAGAATGAACGCCACCTTGGGGGGCAGGGCACTCTTCCTCCCGCCGCCTTTGGGCCATTCGCTCGTCCACTGGTCGCCTTCGGGGAACTCCACACGGAAGCCGAGGAGCCGTTCCGCCATCCGGAGCTCCCTCGTGGGGATCCGGTTCTCGATCAGGGGGAGGGAGGACTCCTCGCGGAACAGCTCGAGGAACGTGCCGTCCCTGCTCAGCTTGACGAAATATTTGAGCTTCACGATGCCGACCCCGGGGCGCGGACCGCCGGACTCGGGGAGCTCGTAGGCGGTGAAGACGAGGGTGGCGGCGGGTTTCCCGGAGAAGGTGTCTTCGTGACAGGCAAGCGCCGTCGCCTCGATCCTGTTGGAGGAGAATGCCCCCTGGAGGTCCGTCCCGATCCGGTCGATGCTCATCTGCAGCTGCCGGAATTCCCGGGATCGGTCCGAAAGGATCTCGCGGGCGCGCTCCGTCCCCATGAAGGAGGAAAGGAGCAGCACGACGATCACGGAGAAGATCGCCAGCGTCAGGAGAACTTCCAGGAGGGTGAAGCCGCGCTTGCCGGCTGCCCCGCTCATCGGACCGACAGCCCCGACAGGGTGATCGTTTCCTCGACGCCGTTCGTCTCCCAGGACACCGAGAGGTACACCTCCCGGGCGTCGGCGTGGAGGGCCTGCTTGACGGTCAGCCGCCAGCTGTACCCGTCGTCGGGGTCGGGGAAGGTTCCCTCCGTTTCCTGGACCTCCTGGAACGTCTCGGTGACCTCCCGCAGTTTCGCCTCGCCGAGAAGGGAGGCCGTCGTCCACGCCTCCCCCCTCTCCCCGGCGGCAATGGCCCCCGAGGTCACCTGGTAGGCCATTATGAGTGTGGCGGAAAGGATCGCCAGGGACACCAGGACTTCGAGAAGCGTGAAGCCTTTCCGGTTCCTCTCCCGTCTATGCATCGTCCGTGACGTTCCCTTCGAGGACGTCCACCGACCCGTCATAGGGGTTGACCCGGAGAGTCCATTCGGGAGGATTCCCGCCTCCCACGGATTCGCGGAAAAAGATCCGGAACGATGGGACCTTCCCTCCGGGGAGATACCGGATCTCGGTGACGATGTCCGAAGGCCGGTCCTCGTTCTCGATCCGCACCCCGGTGATCGCCAGTCCTTCCGACAGATTGCGCGGCGGCGCCGTCGGGGCGCCCTCTCCCTGGATCTGGAACCGGTACGTTCCTTCGGAGGGGTCGACGACGAAACGGACCTCCTGCTTCTCGAACAGGGCCGTGTCGAAGGCCTCCTCGGAGCCGGCCGCGATCTCGCGGAACACGGTGTTGCGGTCGGGGCCCACGACCGCGGAAAGACGCGGGACGACGAGCCAGAGCAGGAGCCCCAGCAGAAAGAGTACGACCGAGAATTCGATGAGCGTGAAGCCCGTGCTACTCCGCTTCCCAGGAGTTGATGTCTGCATCTTCATCTTCACCGCCCGGCACCCCGTCCGCACCGTAGGAGGTGATGTCGTAGGCTCCGTGCGTTCCGGGGGATACGTAAACGTAGGGGTTTTTCCAGGGGTCCGTCGGGACCCGGTCGAGGTACCCTTCCTTCCTGTAGTTCTTCGGGATCCTGCCGGTTTCCGGGGCCTGGACGAGGGCCTCGATCCCCTGTTCGGTCTCGGGGTAGAACCCGTTGTCGAGCTTGAAGAGCTGCAGCGCCTGCTCGAGGTTCTTGATCTGGAGACGGGTCTGGGTCCGCTTCGCCTCCTCCGTCCGTCCGATCAGCTTCGGGACCACGAGGGCGGCCAGAAGCCCCAGAATGACGATGACGACCATGATCTCCAGGAGGGTGAATCCCTCCCGGTTGCGCATCCGGCCCCTCCGGTACGGCATCCTTTCCATGTCTTTCCTCCTCAGCGAACGATCGTGGAGATCTCGAGCAGCGGCAGCAGGATCGAGATGACGATGTAGGCGACGATGGTGCCCATGAGCAATATGATAACCGGTTCCATCAGGGACAGCGCGCGGGACAGCCGCGCCTCCACCTCCCCGTCGATTGCCTCCCCCATCTTCTCCAGCAGGTAGTCGAGCTTGCCGCTCTCCTCCCCGACGGCGACCATCTGGATAAGCGCGGGCGGGATCTCGGCGTGCTGGCGCAGCGCCTCGGACAGGGAGGTTCCCTCCACGACGCGGGTCGCCGCCGCCTCGATCCGCTTCGCGATCACGGCGTTCCCCACGACGGGGGCGACGATCCGCAGAGCCCTGTCGATGGGAATCCCGCCCGCCACCATGGTGGACAGGGTGCGCGCGAAGCGCGAGAGCGCCGCCATGTGGACGATTCTCCCCAGGATCGGGAGGCGGAGCAGGAGGGCGTCGCGGGCCCATTTCCCCCGATCGGTGGCCAGATACCGCCTTCCCGCCACCGCCAGGACCCCGAGGAGCAGAAGGAGCACCCACCACCCGGCCGCGAACACGTTGGAGACCGCGATCAGCACCCGGGTGGGGAGGGGTAGGGCCTGGCCGAGGTTCGCGAAGACGCCGACGATCTTCGGAACGACGAACGACAGGAGGAAGACGACCACGAGACCCGCGACGGATGCCATGAGAAGGGGGTAGGTGAGCGCCGAACGGACGCGGTTGACCGTCCGGGCCTGGTCCTCGAGGTGATCGGCCAGCCGGGAGAGCGACAGGGGCAGCGTACCGCTTTCCTCTCCGGCCCTCACCATGCTCGCGTAGAGTTCCCGGAACATTTCGGGCTGGGCCTCGACGGCGCGGGCGAGGGACATGCCGCTGCGGATGTTCTCCTGGAGATCGACGAGCACCCGCCGGCTTTCGGGGTCGTCCACCTGCGCCGAGAGCGACTGGAGCGCCGACACCAGGGGGACGCCCGCCCCGACGAGGGTGGCGAGCTGGCGGGTCAGGAGCGGGAGAAACTCCTTTCGGCCGAGCAGGGAGAGGGAGGGAAAGAGCCGGCCCCCGCCCCTCTCCTCCGTGACGTCGATCGGGTACGTCCCGTCCGTCCGCAGCTTCACCCGGGCCGCGGCAACGCTCTCGGCGTCGACCACCCCTTTTTTTGCGGCGCCCTCCCGGGAGACCCCCGTATACCGGAACGTGGGCACGCGGACCCCTCACTCTTCCTGGGTCACGCGCAGCACTTCCTCCACGGAGGAGATGCCGGCGCGGACCTTTTCCGCGCCCGCGGCGAGGATCGTTCGCATTCCCTGGGAGGCGGCGAGGGTCTTGATCCCTTCCGAGTCGGCCCGCTCGAGGATCATGGATCGGATGCGTTCCTCCACGATCAGGATCTCGAAGATGCCCACGCGGCCGCGGTAGCCGGTGTTCATGCAGGAGGGGCACCCTTTCGCGGAGAAGAACTGCCCGGCGGGTTCCCCCGGGAGCCCGATCTCCCTCCACTGCGCAGGCGAAGGAACGTACGGCACGCGGCAGGCCGGGCAGAGCTTCCGGACGAGGCGCTGGGCGATGACCCCCGAGAGGGAGGAGGCGACCAGGAAAGGCTCGATCCCCATGTCCACCAGGCGCGTCACCGCGCTGGCGGAATCGTTCGTGTGGAGGGTGGACAGCACGAGGTGGCCCGTCAAAGACGCCTGGATCGCGATTTCCGCCGTCTCGGCGTCCCGGATCTCCCCGACCATGATGATGTCGGGGTCCTGGCGAAGGATCGAACGCAGTCCCCCCGCGAACGTGAGGTGGATCTTCGGATTGACCTGGATCTGCCCGATCCCCTGGATCTGGTACTCCACGGGGTCCTCGATCGTGATGATGTTCTTGGTCCCCGAGTCGAGCCGGCGCAGCGCCCCGTAGAGGGTCGTGGTCTTGCCGGAGCCGGTCGGGCCGGTGACGAGCAGAATCCCGTTGGGTCGTCCCAGGAGGCGCTGCACGGAAGCCAGGTCCTTGGGGGCGAGACCGATGTCCTCCAGCCCCAGCTGGAGGTTCGACCGGTCGAGAATCCTCAGGACCGCCCTCTCCCCGAACCCCGTGGGCACCACGGACACGCGGATGTCGATCTCCTTTCCCCCGAGGCGGATCCGGATCCTGCCGTCCTGCGGCAGCCTCCGCTCGCCGATGTCCAGGTTCGCCATGACCTTGATGCGGGACACGACGGGGGCGTGCCACTTCCTCGGCGCGGTGACCATGGGGTAGAGGATCCCGTCGATGCGGTTCCGCACGACGAGCTCCTTTTCGAACGGCTCGACGTGGATGTCGCTGGAGCGCTCCCGGATCGCCCGGAAGATCAGGGAGTGGACGAACTTGATCACCGGGCCCTCGTCCGGCGACTCGAGGAGATCGCGGGTCTCCTCGATGGCGGCCTCGACGTCCAGGTCCCACTCCCCGGAAAGGCCCTCCGCGATCTCCCGCTCCGGGGCGTGGTGCCGCTCGTACGCCGCGTCGATCTTTCCCAGGATGACCTCCCCGGGAGCGGCCAGGATGCGGGCGGGACCGGCGAGAAAGCGGATCTCGTCGAGTTCGCACGAGGAGTCGGGCCTTCCGGAGAGGATGACGAGGGTCCCGTCGGCATCCCGGCAGGGAAGGAGCAGGTGCTTCCTGGCGTACCCGATCGGGATCTTCCCGAGCAGGTCGACCTCGGGCGAAAGCGCCGCGAAGTCCGACGGCATTTCCTTTCTCGCGTCCGGACTCATTTCCACTCCATCTTTTTCCCACCCGGGAATAGCTTCTTCACCGCGTCCTTGTTCTGTTCGATGAACCGGTCCATCTTCTGCTGGTTTTCGGTGGTCACCTCGAACATCTCCTCGGGGGTCTTGATGATGTGCGGCGTCAGGAAGATCAGCAGGTTCGTCTTTTCGTGCTTGGCCGAAGAGAACCGGAAGAGGTATCCGAGGAGCGGGATGTCCCCCAGGATCGGAACCTTCGATTCATTGGTGGTGACGGTGTCCTGCATCATCCCCCCCAGGATCACCGTATCCCCGCTTTTCACCAGCACGCTGGTCTTGGCGGACCGTTTCGTCGTGATGGGGCCTACCTCGGAGATCGTCAGAAGGGAAGTCGCCTGGACGGCGGACGACTCCTGGTAGATGTCGAGGCTCACGAAATCGCTCTCGTTGATGCGCGGCGTGAAACGGAGGATGATCCCGACGTCTTTCCGTTCGACCGTGTTGATCACGTTGGCGAGGTTCGTCGTGTCCCGCGACTGGCTGGTGATGAAGGGGATGTTTTCGGCGACGATGATCTCCGCCTCCTTGTTGTCCAGGGTCAGCAGGTGCGGCGTGGAAAGGATGTTGAGGTTTTCGTTGGTCTGGGCCGCCCTGAGGACCGCCGTGATGGCGGGGATTTCCGTTCCGTCCGGAAGGGTGACGGTTCCCGCGATCCCCGCCGTGAGCAGGCCGGTTCCCGAAAACAGGAGGGGGTTTCCGGTCGCCAGGCCCAGGAGAAGCTCGTTCAGGTTTCCCTGAAAGCCGAAATTCGTCCCGCCGATGATGGCACCGTCGTTTTTGAGCTCGCCCGCCGCGCGGAACTCGAATCCGAGGTCGCGCGCGTTGTCCAGGTTGATCTCCATCACGAGGGCTTCCACGTAGACCTGCCGGCGCCGGATGTCCAGTTTCTTGATGACGTCGATGATCGTCTGGTAGTCGTTGAGCGAGGCGATGATGATGAGGGAGTTGGTGGCCTTGTCCGCCGTGATCTTCACCCCGCCCTCGAGCTCCGCGGCGATGACGCCCTTGATCGTGGGCTGGCCCGCGGCCTGCGGGGCGCCGGGGCGTTTTTCGGTCAGCGAGGCAAGGACCTTGGAGACCTCCTCCGCGTCCGCGTTCTCCAGGTAGTAGACGTTGATCTTTCCCGTGCCTACCGGCGTCGGGATGTCCAGTTTCTCAATCAGGTCCCCGATGTCCTCCATCACGTCCTGCCCCGCGAGGACGATGAGGATGTTCGTGCGCGCGTCGGGGATGAACTTCGGGGAGGCCCCTTTGGTCGATGCCGGACGGACGGTGCGGCCGCGGCGGCGCGTGACCTGGGGCGCCGCCGTTTCCTTGTAGAGGAGATCGAGGGTCTTGGCGATCTCGGCGACGGAGGCGATCTTGAGCTGGAAGATCTGCATCACGTTCCCCGTCCCCTCGGTGTCGATCTCCCCGAGGATCCGGACGATCTTGTCGATGTTCGACCGCGAGTCGATGAGGATGAGGGTGTTGGAAGGGCCAAATGCCGTGAGCAGCCCGTCCTTGGAGACCAGCGGGGTCAGCAGGGTGACGACGTCTGCGGTGTCGATGTACTGCAGGGGGATCAGCCTCGTGATAATCCGCGCCCCTGGTTCCCCTTCCGGACCGGTGGGGAGGTCCTCCTGCTTGATCTCCCGCAGGGGGACGATCTTGATCGTGTTCTCCTGCTCCACGGTGGCGAAGCCCTTCACGTGGAGGACCGACAGGAAGACGTTGTAGGCCTCGTCGAGGCTGATCCGGCGCGGGGAGATGATCGTGATCTTCCCCTGGACCCGCTCGTCGAAGATGAAGTTCTTCTTCGTCTGCTCGCTGATGAACTTGATGAGCACGGGGAGGTCCACGTCGGTGAAGTCCATCGACAGGTAGACGGGAGGTTTTGCTTTTGGCTGCGGGGGGAGGTCGGCCGGTTTCGGTCTTGCCGAGGGGGCCGCCCCGGTTGCCTGGTTGTCGGTCGCCGGGGCCTGTTCCTCGGTCACGGCCGCCCCGGCCGCCTGGTTGTCGGTCGCCGGGACGGGTTCCTCGGTCACGGCCGCCCCGGCCGCCTGGTTGTCCGCCACAGCCGTCGGAGGGAGCGGAGAGGGGGGATCGGCAGCCATGCAGACACCCGGAATAACCAGCGAACAGACAACGACGGCCAAGGCCATCTTCCTCATGGGGTTCTCCCTGCTCATCGGATTTCGTACGTCAGCGTGCTTTTCTTTCCCTGCCGGAGTATGTCGACGGTCACATGTTTTTCGTCCTTCAGGTTCTGGAAGATCGTGTACATCTTCTCCGGGCTCGTCAGTTCGACGTCGTTGATCCGTTGGATGATGTCCCCTCCCTGGAAGCCGAGCTGCGCGAAGGCGGACCCGGGCCGCAGTGCGGCCATACGGTACCCCGCCGATTTGTTCTCCTCGAAATACGGGATGATTCGCACCTGCGTCATGAACTGGTTGATGTTGCCGGTCAGTTCGGTAACCGTCTCCTCGTCGAGGGAGAAGGTGTCCTCGCCGATCTTGGTGACGTTCAGGGTGGAATTCGCCGGAGCGGGAGTCCGGGAAGGTCTCGCTGCTGCGCGTGCCGCCGCCGGCGCAGCCGCGGGCGCCGCCGCACTCCTCGTCCGGGAGCCTACGGGGAGGAGTTCCAGCCGTTCCTTCCCGCGCCCGCGCGCGATGAAGACGTGGTCGCGCTCGATCCCCACCACCCGGACCCCCGGCTCCACCTCCGCGTTCTCCCGCACCACGGACGGCTCCTTCATCCCCTCTGCCCAGAGGATCGCACGGCGGGCGGCGGGGGACTCGGAGGAGATCGTCCCGAGCAGGACGTAGGGAGTGGTGGGCGCGTTTGCCGCCGGCCCGAGCCCTTTTTCCGCCACCCGGGACGGGATATCCATCCCGCTGGAGGGGGCGAAGATGTTCGTCCACTTTCCCGGCGGAGGAAGGGAGACCTGTCCGCCGGGGGAAACTTCTTTCCCGGGGGGAGGCGGGGGGGGAGGGGCGTAATACCTTGCGGAGAGGTACCGGCTTGCGGAATACCCGAGGGAGACGGCGGTTACGAGCAAGGACGCCCCCACGATGGCGTAAAAAGCCGTTTTTTGCATTCCCCCCCCGTCTTGACAAATAAACCCTCTTATTCTCCTCCGTATCGCATGGGACAGTCAACATTTGCGGCGGCCCCGCGGGGAAGGGAGGAGAAGAAAGCCCGATCCGGCTCCCCCTTCGGGAGGGGAATTTGTTCTTAAACAAAAATGGTGATCTGGCCGATAAAGGAGCAGAAAACGGTATGTCCGCGCCGGATGCACGGATCGTCTACAAAGAGATTCGGGGGAATCGGAAATGACAACGGACTCCAACCTGATCCTGGTGGTCGATGACGACCAGTCGACTTGCCATGTCCTCTCCACCCTGTTCGCCCGAATGGGATGCCGGACGGAGGCTGTTTCCTCCCCCGGGGAGGCGCTGTCGACCCTCAACCGCATGAAGCCGGGCGTGGCCCTGGTGGACATCAAATTGCCCGGGATGAACGGACTTCGGCTTCTGGAGGAACTGAAGAAGGTATCCCCGGACACCGAGGTCATCATCATGACCGGTCACGCCTCCATGGACACTGCTCTCGAGGCGATCCGGAAAGAGGCCTACGATTATCTCCCGAAGCCCTTCGACAACTTCGATGAGGTCTGGGCCACCGTGCAGAGGGCCTGCGAGAAGAGGTCCCTTTCCCTGAAAAACCGGGAACTGCTTCTCGACCTGCAAAACGGCAACCGGGAGCTTTCGGCGGCCGTGAAGCGCCAGAAATCCCTCGTCGACGCAGGGAGAGCGATGGGGGGGATCTGCGACCTCCACGAACTTCTCGATTTCTTCGTCGGCGTGGCGGCCGACGAGCTGGAGGTCGACAGGGTTTCCCTGATGCTGCTCGACGAAGAGACCCAGGAGATGTGGATCGTGGCTTCGCGCGGGCTGGAGGAGAGTGTGAAAAACGGGGTGCGGAGGAAAGTGGGCGACGGGATTGCGGGGTGGGTGGCCCGGGAAGGGAAGCCGGTTCTGGTCAAAGACGTTCTTTCGGACCCGAGGATCAAGGAATTCCTCCATTCCACCCATGCGACGTCCTTCATCTCCGCCCCGATCGTCCTGAGCATACCGATACAGCTCCAGGAGAAGGTGCTGGGGGTGATCAACGTGACGAACCGGCGCTCCGGGCAGTCGTTCGACGAGGAGGATCTGGCCTTCCTGTACAGCCTGGCGGGCCAGGCGGCAGTCGCGATCGAGAGAACCCGGAAATACGATGAGTTGCAGGTAGCCTACGAATCGCTGAAGGTCGCGCAGAAGAACCTGGTGGAGTCCGAGCGGTTGAACGCCCTCGGCCAGATGGCGGCCGGGGTGGCCCACGATTTCAACAACCTGCTGGCCGGGATCCTGGGGAGGGTGCAGCTTCTCCAGATGAAGATCGATGCCGTCGGGACGGACCTTCCCTTGATCCGTTCCCAGCTGGAGCTGATCGAGAAGATCGCGCTCCAGGGAGCGGCGACGGTCCGCCGCATCCAGGAGTTTTCGCGGATCCGGAAGGATTCGCCCACGGATCCCGTCGACGTCAATTCCGTGGTGAAGACCGCGGTGGAGTTGACGCGGGGGAAGTGGAGCGACGAGTGTAGGAACAGGGGCGTTTCCGTGACCGTGCGTCTTTCGCTGGGGCAGATCCCCGCGACCCGGGGAAACAACCACGATCTCACCCAGGTGGTCACCAACCTCATCTTCAACGCTGTGGACGCCATGCCCGAAGGGGGAGAACTGACCCTGAGGACGTTCCTCGGGGAAAAGACCATCGGGCTGGAGGTGTCCGATACGGGAATCGGGATGAGCAGGGAGGTGAAGGAGAAGCTGTTCCAGCCGTTCTTCTCCACCAAGGGGAACGGGAACGGGTTGGGGACGAGCATCGTCTACGGGATCGTGGCCCGGCACGGGGGGGAAATCCAGGTCAGCAGCGAGGAAGGGGGGGGCACCACGGTTCTATTGACTCTGCCTCTCGTCGATGTCCCGGCGGAGGTGCGGCCATTCGACACGGAGGAGCGGAAGAAAAAGGGGAGGCCGGCCAGGATCCTCCTCGTGGAGGATAATGATCTCAACCGTGAGCTGTTCCGGGGGTATATCGTGGCCATGGGGCACAATGCCGTCGTTGCCTCCAACGGAAACGATGCGCTCCCGATCGTGGAAAAAGGGGCAATCGACCTGGTCATCACGGATTTGAGCATGCCCGGGCTCACCGGATACCAGCTTGCGGAAAAGGTGAAGAAACGGACCCCCGGGATCCCCGTGATCCTGATCACCGGATGGGCGATCCAGCAGGATGACGCCCGGCTCAGGGAGTCCGGGGTGGATTTCATCCTGAAGAAGCCGTGCACGCTGTCGGACTTCCGGCACAACGTCGACACGGCTCTGTCCTCTGTCAGGGGCGCGGGGGAGAGGGCTGCAAAGATGGCAGAGGGAACGGGATGTCCAGGGATTTCATGAGGGGAAATGGTCTACATCTCCGGGGATACCCCACCAACGAAGAACTGGAGATGTTCAAGGAAGGCAAAGAGCGCGTGGGCATACCGGTGCGGGGGTGAGGAACTGGCCGTCATTCTGCCGGAAACGG
>CP070783.1:1969383-2035735 GCA_020346465.1 Deltaproteobacteria bacterium | reverse complement strand
AACGCCGCCGTGATCGACGCCACGAAACTGCTGACCTCGGACCTCCCCGACTTCTCGGCCCGGGAGGTCTTAAGCCGTCTCAAGCTTCCCGCGCCCCCTTCCGTGGATGCCTCCCGATGCTACGTGGACGAGGTCAAGGCATTCCCCGGGAACCTCGAGGTCCGCTCCGTGATCACCTACTCCCTCGGGCCTCCCCCCCTTCCCGGCACGGGCAAGGAGAAGGGTCCGGCCCCGAAGGTCCCGGGGGACCTGCGCAGCCTCTCCGTGATGGTCCACTACAGCCTCACCCTCCTGCCGGAAAAGCCGATGCGGGGACGGTACTTCGACCCCCGCGTGGGCTACTTCGCGCGCTCCTTCGAGGAGTACCGGACCGAAGAGAACCGGATGGTGCGGCGACGCTTCATCAACCGCTTCCGTCTCGAGAAGAAGGATCCGGAGGCGACCCGGTCGGAGCCGGTGCGCGCGATCGTCTTCCACCTCTCCCGGGAGGTCCCGGAGAAGTGGCGATCCTCCCTTTGCCGGGGGGTGGAGGACTGGAATGCCGCCTTCGAGGAGGCGGGGTTCCTCGGGGCGGTCGTCTGCCGAAACGCCCCGGCCGCGGAGGAGGATCCCTCCTGGGATCCCGAGGACGTGCGATACTCGGTGATCCGGTGGTCCACCGAGCCGATCCCCAACGCCGCGGGTCCTCACGTCCACGATCCCCGCAGCGGGGAGATCCTCTCCTCCCACATCGTCTTCTGGCACGACATCCTCAAGCTGGTGGAGGGATGGTACTTCGTCCTGAGCTCCCCCCTCGACCCGCGGGCGGAGAGGATCCCCCTTCCCGACGAGGTGATGGGCGAGCTTCTCCGCTACGTGGCGGCCCACGAGGTGGGGCACGCCCTGGGGCTTCGGCACAACCACAAGGCGAGCTCCGCGTACACCGTCTCCCAGCTCCGGGACCCGGTTTTCACGGCGGAGCACGGCACCGTGGCGTCGATCATGTCCTACGGGCGGTTCAACTACGTGGCGCAGCCGGGGGACGGCGTGACCCGGCTCCTTCCGGTGGTGGCCCCCTACGACCGGTTCGGGATCACGTGGGGATACCTCCCCTTTCCGGAGGCGAACTCGCCCCGGGAGGAGATCCCGCTGCTCGACCGGATGGCTGCGCGGCAGATCGAGGAACCGTGGCTTCGGTACGGCGGGGAGGACGGGCCGGCGGGGGTGGACCCCACCGTGAGGGTGGAGGCGATCGGAAGCGACCCGGTCGAATCCACCGCCCTGGGTCTGGCGAACCAGGAACGCGTCCTCTCCCGCCTGGTCGCGGCGACGGAGAAGCTGGGGGAGGACACCACGGTCCTGGAGGAGATGTACGGGCAACTCCTCAAGGTCCGGCTCGACTGGTTCCGGTCCGTGGCAAAGCTGGTGGGGGGGTCGTCGAGACCCGGTATCTGGGGGGGCGGGGAGAGGCTCCCTTCTCACGGGTCCCGGCGAAATCCCAGGAGAAGGCCGTGGCGTTCCTTCTCGACCGGGCGTTCCGGTCGCCCGGATCGCTGGCCGACCCCGAAATCCTGAACCGGATCCGGTATCTCGGGGCGGTCGACCCGGTGACGGACCTCCAGCGCTCCCTCCTTCTGGAGCTGGTCAGTCCCGAGCGGTTCCGCCTTCTCCTGGACGGGGAAGCCCTCGCGCCCGGCGCATCCTTCTCCGCCAGGAAATTCCTCTCCGACCTGCAGGCGGGACTGTGGGAGGAACTGCGGGCAAAGCGTCCTTTGATCGACCCCTGGCGCCGGACCCTGCAGAGGTCCTACCTGGAGCGGATGGGACGGATGCTGCGGGCGGTCGAAAGCCCCGTCCTGGGGACGGACAAACCGGACATCTCCGGCTCCGGGGACAGCCCGGACCTCGCGCAGCTTCGGCGCACCGATTTCCGGGCCGCTGGGCGCGCCTCCCTTGCCGCCCTTTCGTCATCGCTCGACGGAGCCCTCGCCCGGACGAACGACCCGATGACCCTTCTCCACCTCAAGGACTGCCGGAAGGAGATCTCCCTTCTGCTCGATCCACGGAAGTGACCGCCGGATCCGAAGAGAGCGCTGGAACCCGGAAAAAGAAGAAGGGGTCAGGCCGGAACGCCTGACCCCTCGAAAGGTCTGGTGGAGCTGATCGGGATCGAACCGACGACCTCCTGAATGCCATTCAGGCGCTCTCCCAACTGAGCTACAGCCCCGCGACATATGAAGGACCACGATAGGGGATGGAGGGGAAAAAATCAATCCCCCCTTTCCGCATGCGCCCCCCCCTCACTTCCCTTTGGCGAACTCCTCCATGAAGCCGGCGAGCGCGTCCACCCATTCGTACGACGCCGCGTTGTAGATGGAGGCGCGGATCCCGCCCACGGAGCGGTGGCCTTTCAGGCCGACCATCCCCTTTTTCTTCGCGTCGGCGATGAACTGCGCCTCGAGCTCCTCGCTCGGGAGCCGGAAGACCACGTTCATCACCGACCGGCTCTCCTTCTCCACCGGCGACCGGAAGAACTGCGGATTCTTGTCGATGACGCCGTAGAGGCGCCCCGCCTTCTTGCGGTTCGCCTCCTCGACCTTCGCCAGCCCCCCCTGGCCCTTGAGCCACGCGAGGACGTTCCGGACCATGTAGACCCCGAAGGTGGGCGGGGTGTTGTAGAGCGACTTGTTCTCGGCGTGGGTGCGGAACTGGAAGATCTTGGGGATGTCCTTGCGCCCCCGGTCGAGCACCTCCTTCGACACCACCGCCACCACCACCCCCGAGGGGCCGACGTTCTTCTGGGCACCGGCGTAGGCCAGGCCGAACTTCGTCACGTCGAAGGGACGCCAGAGGAAATCGCTCGACATGTCGGCGATAAGCGGCACGGAGCCGGTGTCGGGAAAGGGACGGGAGGCGTCGACGTTGAACTGCACCCCGTGGATCGTCTCGTTGGAGGTGATGTGCAGATAGGCCGCCCCGGGGTCGACGGCAACCTGGGCGCCGGCAGGAACGCGGGTGTAGCTCTTCTCCTTGCCTTCGCCGACGCCCGTGCTCTGGACCGCCACGCTGGCCCCGAACAGGGCCGAGACGACCTTCGCCTCGCCGAGCGCCTTCTCTCCCCAGGCCCCGGTGACGAGGTACTGGGCGGTCTTCCCCTTCTCCAGGAGGTTCATGGGGATCTCGGCGAAGAGCGACGTGGCGCCCCCCTGGAGGAACAGGACCTCGTGGCTCGCCGGCACGGCGAGGAGCTCGCGGACGAGGGCGATCGCCTCGTCGTGGACTCCCTCGTACTCCTTTCCGCGGTGGCTGTGCTCCATCACCGACATGCCGCTGCCGGCGAAATCGAGGAGCTCGTCCCGGGCCCGCTCGAGGGCCGGGAGGGGAAGGGCGGCGGGTCCGGCGTTGAAATTGATCGTTCGGCTCATGGTGTCCCTCTTTCAGGCGCGCAGGGGATTTCCGCGGTCCGCGCCTCGAACCCGGCCGCGGGCCGGTCCGTCAAGGCGTCGTGCGTCTTCACGGTTTGTCCGTCCTCCCCGACCGGGGCGGACATCGGGCTTCCGGAACGCACCCATTCTTCCAAGCCCGGGGCGGATCGTCAAGATTCCATTACCGGGGTTTCTCCCCGGCCGAGAGAAGGTAGACCGCGTTCTCCGCGAACATGTTCGGCCGGACCCCCCGCAGGACCCGGCCTCCCCGGTCGGCGGTCAGGTAGACGGTCTTCTCGATCGTCACCCCGTTCTTCGCGCAATACTCCCGGAAGTCCAGGATCGAGCAGAAGTGGATGTTCGGCGTGTCGTACCACTCGTAGGGGAGAAACTCGGTCTTGGGCATCCGGCCGTAGGTGAACAGGTAGAACCGCATCTTCCAGTAGGCGAAGTTGGGAAACCCCACGATCCCCTTCTTCCCCACGCGCAGGATCTCCGAGAGGACGACGTCGGGTTTCTTCACCGCCTGGAGCGTCTGGTTGAGGACGACGTAGTCGAACGAGTTGTCCGGGTAGTCGCGCAGCCCCTTGTCGATGTCGCCCTGCATGACGGTGAGCCCCTTGGCGATGCAGGCGCGGACCCCCTCCTCGGAGATCTCGATGCCGCGGCCGGTCACCCCCTTCTGGCGGACGAGCTTGACCAGGAGCGACCCGTCGCCGCAGCCCAGATCGAGAACCTTGGTCCCTGCCGGAATGAAATCGAGGATGACGCTGTGGTCGATCCGGGCACCCTCGGCCATCACGAGGACGCAGCCTCCCGGATGCCGTTCCGCTCCGCGACGTTGGCGAGGAAGTTCGTGATGATCTTGGACATCTCCCCCTCGTCGAGCAGAAACGCGTCGTGTCCGTACCGCGAGTCGATCTCGCAGTAGGTCACGTCGACCCCGTTGACCATCAGCGCCTTGACGATCTCCCGGGCCTGGTAGGGGGGATAGAGCCAGTCGGACTTGAAGGAGATGATGAGGAACTTCGCCTTCACATGCTCGACCGTCTTGACCAGCGAGCCGTCCGGAAGCGACAGGTCGAAGTAGTCGATCGCCTTGGTGATGTAGAGGTACGAGTTGGCGTCGAAGCGGTGGACGAAGGTGTCCCCCTTGTACCGCAGGTAGCTCTCCACCTCGAAGTCGACGTTGAAGTTGTACCCGAACGCCTTCTTTCCCCTGAGCTTCCGCCCGAACTTCTCGTGCATCGAGTCGTCGGAGAGGTAGGTGATGTGGCCGATCATCCGGGCGAGGGCGAGACCCTCCCGGGGGGCCGGCCTGCCGTAATAGTCCCCGCCGTGGAAGTTGGGGTCCGCCATGATCGCCACCCGGCCCACCTCGTTGAAGGCGATCCCCTGGGGGGAGAGCTTCGACGTCGTGGCGATGGGGATCGACGCGATCACGCGGTCCGGGTAGGAGACCGCCCACCGCAGCGCCTGCATCCCCCCCATCGACCCGCCCGTGACGGCCAGGAGCCTGTCGATCCCGAGGTGGTCGACCAGGCGCACCTGGGCGCGCACCATGTCGTGGACCGTGATCATCGGGAAGGAGAGGCCGTACTCCTTTCCCGTCGCGGGATTGATCGAGGCCGGCCCGGTGCTCCCCTGGCACCCGCCGACGACGTTCGAGCAGATGACGAAATATTTCTCGGTGTCGAACGCCTTTCCCGGCCCGATCGTGTTGTCCCACCAGCCCGGGTGCTTGTCGTCCTCCGCGTACCTCCCCGCGGCGTGCGAGTCGCCCGAGAGCGCGTGGAGGATCAGGATGGCGTTCGACCGGTCGCTGTTCAGGCGCCCGTAGGTCTCGTAGGCGAGCGTGATCGGCCCCAGCTTCGCCCCGGAGGTGAGCTCCATCTCGTGGGGCGGCTCGCAAAAGGTGTAGAACTGTTTCTGGACCAGGCCGACGGAGCCTGGATCCTTCCTGTGGGGCACCGTGTTTCCCCCCCTTGCCTTCCGGCATCCCTTCCACGAAGAAATTGTAATTTTTTATCTTATTCCGGCGGAATAGACCGTGTCAATGGAAGGCAGATGCCCCTCCGCCAGCTCCGCCAGCCGGTGGAGGATCCTGGCCGTGGCGCCCCAGATCGTGTGCGGCCCGTAATCGAAGAAGTAGACCTTGTAGCCCTCGCCCAGGAAGGTGGTTTCGGCGCACCGGTACCGGCCGTACTCCGCAAAGACCGACAGGGGAACCTCGAAGACCTCCGCCATTTCGAAGTCGTCCAGGGAGAAGCGCGTCTCCCCCGGGATCCGCACGACGTAGGGCTGGATGAAGAATCCCGTCACCGTCGGGACCGGCTCCATCGCACCCAGGAGATCGACGCTTCCTTCCGGGATCCCGAGCTCCTCCCCCGCCTCCCGCAGCGCGGTCGCGAACAGGTCCGCGTCCCCGGGGTCCTGGCTGCCCCCCGGGAAGCAGACCTGCCCCTTGTGGTGGGGGACGCGCTCGGTCCGCCGCGCGAGAATGACCGTCACCTTTCCGTCCCGCAGGCACAGGGGGACCATGACCCCCGCCGGCCTCAAGCCATTCGGGGTCTCCGGGGGAGGGCCGTGGGGAAAGAGAACGCTCCTCAGGTGTTCGAACAACAGATCAGCCGGTTCCATCCCCATCCCGGTACCTCATCCGCCGGATTCGACCTCTTTGTCCAGGATGATGAACTCGGACCGCTCGAACCCCAGGGCGCAGAAAAAGGAGACGAGACCCGCGTCGTTCCAGTTCACCATCGTCATCACCCTGTCGATGTTGTGATTCCGGAAATAGACGTGGAGTTTCTCGATGAGGGCACGGGCGACGCCCTTCCCCTGGTACTCCGGATCGACGCCGACGATCTCGATCCAGCCGGTCTTGGGGATGGCGAACTCCCACCCCCGGATTTCCCCGAAGATGAAGCCGACCACCTTTCCTTTCATCTCCGCCACCAGGCATCCCAGGGGATTCCGCGTCAACTGGTCGATGATCCGGGACTCCCACTGGGCCTCGTGCGGCGTCCCGGTGATCTTCTCGTCGATTCGAAGGACCGCATCCGCGTCCTGGGTCCGCATCCTCCGCACCGTGATGTTCATCCTCTCCTCCTCCTGCGGTCCGTCACGTAGTTCCGGACCACTTCCGCAAGAACCCGGGGACGGGCGTACCGGTTGAACATCTCCCGGAAGGACCCGTGACCGGACACCGCGCTGAACAGGGCGTCGTGCACGTCCTGGTTCACCTTCGCCATCGAAACGACCGTTCCGAGCATCCCCGTGACCTCTCCCACCTTGCACAGGTGGCGCATCCACGACCCGTAGAGGTAATCCTCGCGGAGTTTCCGGGTCCGCTCCTCGTAGTGCCGGAACGATGCGGCGCCGATCCCGTTCTCCACCATCGTCTCGGCCGCCTGGATGCCGGTGTGGATCGCCATGTTGATCCCTTTCCCCTTGAAGGGGCGCATCCACCCGGTGGCGTCGCCCACCACCAGATACCGGTCGCCCGTCGCCCCGCGCGCGGGCTTGCCGGGGAACTTCCCCCGGAACACCTCCAGGCGGTCCCGGTCGATCGGGGGGAGATGTTTCCGCACGATGGGAAGCGACAGGAAATCGAACATGTCCTCCACCGTGGCGCGCCGCCCCGCCACGTTGGCGATGATGTGGTCCGCCTTGGGGGTGACCGCGCCGAAATCCAGATTGGGGATCCCCGGGGGGAAGAGGTAGGCGTAGATGATGCTGCCGAGGTTCTTCTCGATGAAGGTGCGGTCCGAGGGGATCTTCACCACGAAGGTGTGCATGTAGTTGCCCGGCCGTTGGTACTTCCCCCTCGTGCCCGTCTCGAAGACGCTCATCATCCCGTCGTCCAGCCCGAAGGCCCCCACGACGACGTCCGCCTTGAGCATCCCCTCCTCCGAGTACAGGAAGACGCTGTTCCGCCCCTTCTTGGGAAAATCGATCGCCGTCACGCGGCTCCGGGAAACCTCCACCCCCTCCTTTTTCGCGCAGCCGAGCAGGAACCGGTCGAACACGACCCTGCGCACGGCGTAGGTGGCGCCCGTCTTGGGCTCGCCGACCAGGAGGATCTCCTTCTTCCCGGCGTGGAGGCGGTAGCCGAAGATCTGGCGCTTGAAGATGTCGTAGGGGAGCTCAACGTCCAGGCGGCACTGGAGGAGCTCGTCGATGGGGGGGGAGAGGACGCCGGCGCACTGGTTGTAATGGAACTCGAAGTCCTTCCCCTCGTAGAGAACGATCCGCACGCCGAGGCTTTGCTCGCGCGAGAGCCGGGCAAGACGGATGGCGGCCGCACAGCCCGATGGCCCGCCGCCGATGATCGCCACCGTCCTGCCCCGAATGTCTCCGCTGTCCATTCTCTCTCCCCGGGGCTATTGTAAATCAGGTTCCGGCCCGATTACCGCAAGCAACTGCCCCACCTCGACGGTCTCGTTCACTGCGACGCACAGCTCCCGGATCACCCCCTCGACGGGGGACTTGACGGCGTTCTCCGTCTTCATCACCTCGATGTTCATGATCTCCTCCCCTTTCCGGAGACGATCCCCCTCCTTCAGGACGCGGTCCTTCGTCCCGATCCGCCAGACCGTTCCCCGCATCGAGGAGCCGACTTCCCCCTTCACGGCGGGGTTCGCCTTCCGGACGGTCTTGCGCGCGTGCGCCGCCCCGGGAAGCTCCACGGGGAATACATGCATGATGTTGTCGACGGACAGGACGACCTGCTTGATCCCGCCGACCCCCTCGCCGATCGAGACGAGCGAGATGACGTGGGGCTTCCCGGAAAGGGTGACCAGCACGGAGTCTCCGGGGCTTTTCAGGCCGTAAAACCAGACCGCGGTCGGAAGAACGGTCGTATCCCCGTACATCTGCCGGAACTTCAGGAAATCGGTCGCCGCCTTGGGGTGCATGAGGTACAGGACAAACTCCTCGTCCGTCGGCGGTCGGCCCAGCTCCGCCTCCATCGTTTCCCGGGCCCTGCCGAGATCCTCCTCCGGCAGATGGGAAAGCGGGGAGGATTCGAGACGATCGGCCGCGACCCGCTCCCGCCATTCCTCCCCGAAGGCACTCCGGTACACCCAGTCCTTCGGCCAGCCGAACGGCAGGGGGCCCAGCTTGCCCAGCAGGAGATTCTTCAGGTCGTCGGTCGCTCTCGCATACAGGCCCAGGAGGATGCTCTCCTCCGCCGGCGAAAGCGCCTCCATCCGCTCCCCCGCCTGGAAGTATTTCTCGAGGGCCTGGAAGAGCTTCCGCACGCCGGATTCCCCGCCTTCCTTCTGCACGCGCTGGACGATGCCGGCCCAGGTCGTCCACGTGATCTGGGACCCGGGGGTCACGTCGAAGTACTTGATGATCCGGTTGCCGTAGGCCATCCCCTTAAGGATGTCGGGCATGAGGTCCAGGAAGCCGCCCTTTTCGGCCTGCTCGAAGGAGGAGGGAAAGGCGCCTCCCGGCATCCGGTGCGTCACGACGTCGTGGGAGAACCCCTTGTACGGGGACTCGTACATCTCGTAGCCCCGGATGAACCCCCGGATGATGTCGGTCGCCTCGCCCGCCTTCTCCATGTCGAGGCGGACGGAGAAGCCGAGCTCGCGCAGGTACCGCACCAGGGGGCGGACCGGCGGATGCCCGTAGAAGCGGGAGAAGGCGTCATCGGTCACGTCGAACAGCCGCGCCCCCGCCTGCGCGGCGGCGGCCATGGCGGGGATCACGAGCCCGTCGGTCGCGTGCCGGTGGTAGAGGATGAGGAGGTCCGGGTGCTTCTGCAGGATCGCGTCGATCAGCCGCCGGATCCGGTCGGGGCTGCCCAGCCCCGCCATGTCCTTGACGCACAGGATGATGCCGTCGGTCCCCCCGCACAGGGCAACGATCTCCTTGACCACCCGGAGGAAGTACGCGTCGGAGCAGTCGGGCGACTCGTTGAAGGAGATGGCGGGCTGGAAGATCCTCCCCCCTTTGAGCACCTCCTCCGCGACCGGCGCCATGTTCGGCACGTAGTTGAGGAAGTCGAAGCAGCGCCACACGTCGACCGTCTCGAGGAAGGACCGCACGGCGAGCTTCACGACGTTGCGCGGGTACATCCGGTACCCCCACACGTTCGTCGCCCGGATGAGGGTCTGGATCAAAACGCGGGACGACCCCGACGCCCACAGTTGCACCTCGCGGAACGGGTCGATCTTGTTGTTGAGCATGTTCTGGTGCAGGCGGGCGCCGCCGTGTACCTCCACGGAGAAGTATCCGCTCTCGTTGTAGACGGGGATCAGCCGGGACATGTCGTGGAGGGTGAACCGGTTCTTGTAGTCGCTCTGGGAGGTGTCCCGGGGCCCCGTGTTCGTGAGCCAGATCTCCCCGCTGTCGCGGATCGCCTTGACGATTCGTTTCGCGGACTTCCCGCGCAGTCCCCCCCGCATCCGTCACCCCTACGCGCCGTGCACGTTGCCCCCGAGGGCGGAGACCTCGGCGACGAATTTGGCCACCTTGAAGATCTCCTCCTCCAGGTCCTCGTACTCGGTCAGATGCGCGATGTTCTCCTCGATGAACCCCGTGTGGATGTCCCCCGAGACGAAGTCCGGGTGGCTTAAGATCTCCTTCAGGAGCCGGACCGTGGTCTTGACCCCCCAGATCTCGAACTCCCGGAGGGCCCGCCGCATCCGCTCGATGGCGGTGTCCCGGTCCTTGCCCACGGCGCAGATCTTGGAGAGGAGGGAGTCGTAATACGGCGGGACCTGCCACCCCTGGTAGATGCCCGACTCCGTCCGCACGAAGGGGCCGCTGATCTGCCGCAGGAAGGTGATGCGCCCGAAGGAGGGGGCGAAGCCGTGCTTCGGATCCTCCGCGTTGATCCGGCACTGGATGGCGTGCCCCCGGAGGAGGACGTCCCCCTGGGTGAGCGACAGCCTTTCCCCTCCGGCGATCTTGAACATCTTGCGGATGATGTCGAACCCGCTGATCATTTCCGTCACGGTGTGCTCGACCTGGATCCGGGTGTTGACCTCCAGCGCGAAAAACTTCCCCTTCCGGTCGACGAGGAACTCGAGCGTTCCCGCGGTCTCGTATCCCACCTCCTTCATGGCCCGGACCACGACCGCCCCCATCCGCTTGCGGACCTCCGGCGTCAGGAGCGAGCTCGGCGCCTCCTCCACGAGCTTCTGGTGCTGCCGCTGGATGGAGCACTCCCGCTCGCCCAGGTGGATGACGTTCCCGTGCCGGTCGGCCAGGAACTGGAACTCGATGTGCCGCGCCCCCTCGATGAACTTCTCCACGTACACCGACGCCTTCCCGAAGGCCTTCTCCGCCACGGAGCGCGCCGCCTGGAGGCCCTCCTCCACCTCGTGCGGGGAGGAGACCTTCCGCATTCCCTTCCCCCCGCCGCCGGCGGTCGCCTTGATGATCAGCGGCCAGCCGACGCGCTTCCCGAACGCGACGATCTGCTCCGCGTTCTCCACGTCCTCGAGGCCCGGCGTCACGGGGACCCCGGAGGCGGAGAGGGCCCTTCGCGCGGCGATCTTGTCCCCCAGGATCCGCATCACCCGCGCGGGGGGCCCGATGAAGACCATCCCCTCCCGCTCGACCGCCTCGGCGAAATCCGGGTTTTCCGCGAGGAACCCGTAGCCGGGGAAGACGGCGTCGCACCCGGAGTCCCGGGCGGCGCGAAGGACCGCGTCGATGTCGAGGTAGCTCATGCTGGCCGGGGAGGGCCCGAGGCGGACCGCCTCGTCGGCCAGCTTCACGTGGAGGGAGAGCTCGTCGCAGTCCGAGTACCCCACGACGGACCGGATGCCGAGCTCCCGGCAGGGGCGGACCGCGCGGCAGGCGATCTCCCCCCGGTTGGCGATGAAGATCTTGCGGAAGACGGGCGGGCTCACCTTACGCGATATCCCTGCCGGTCAGGATCTTCAGCGCCTCCCGGTACTTCTCCGCCGTCTTCCCGATCACGTCGGGGGGAAGCTTCGGGCCGGGCGCGGTCTTGTTCCACGGAAGCGTCAGGAGGTAGTCGCGGACGAACTGCTTGTCGAAGCTCTTCTGCGCCCCCCCGGGGGAATAGCCCTCCGAGGGCCAGAACCGCGAGGAGTCGGGCGTGAGCACCTCGTCGATGAGGAGAAGCTTCCCCTCCTCCACCCCGAACTCGAACTTGGTGTCGGCGATGATGATCCCCCTCCCGCGGGCGTAATCGGCCGCCCGCCGGTAGATCTCCAGCGAGAAAGCCCGCATCCTCTCGGCCGTCTCCTTCCCGACGATCTCGACCATCTTCGCGAACGGGATGTTCACGTCGTGCTTCCCCTTCTCCTCCTTGGTGGCGGGGGTGAAGATCGGCTCCGGGAGCCTGGCCGATTCGGTCAGCCCGCCGGGGACCGGGATCCCGCAGACCTCTCCCCGCTCGCGGTATTCCGCCCATCCGGAGCCGGCCAGGTACCCGCGGACGACGCACTCGACGGGAAGCGGCCGGGCCTTCCGGCAGAGCATCGAGCGCCCCGCGATCGTCTCCTCGTGCTCTCTCGTCGCGATCGGATAGTCCATCACGTCGACCGAGATCATGTGGTTGGGAACGATGTCCGCGAGCTTCTGGAACCAGAACGCGGAGATCTGGGTGAGCACCTTCCCCTTGTCGGGGATCCCGTCCGGCATCACCACGTCGAACGCGGAGAGCCGGTCGGACGCCACCAGCAGCAGCTTGCCGTTCACCTCGTAGATGTCCCTCACCTTGCCCCGTCCGATCAGGGACAGGCCGGGAAGATTCGTCTCGACAACCGCCTGCTGAGCCATGCACGCCGCCTCCGGGGAATGGTAAAGAGAATATCGTAATACAGAGACGGTCGGAGGTACACATATTCCGGAGAGGTTGTTCGGGATGAAAAAGTTTAAGAACGTCCCCGTTTTTGAAAGTTACGGCGTTTCGAACTGGAGGGTGTAGAGCCTGTGGTAGATCCCGCGGGCCGCCAGGAGCTCCCGGTGGGTCCCGGTCTCCCGGACCTTCCCCCGGTGCATCACGAGGATCCGGTCGGCCGAGAGGATGGTGGAGAGGCGGTGGGCGACCACCAGGGACGTTCTTCCGGTCAGGATCTTCCCGAGGGCCGCCTGGACCTCGTGCTCGGTGACCGGGTCCACGCTGGAGGTCGCCTCGTCCAGGACGAGGACCTCCGGGTCCCGGGCCAGCGCCCGCGCGAACGACACGAGCTGCCGCTGGCCGACGGAAAGCCTCCCGCCCCGCTCCCCCACCTGCGTGGCAAGGCCGCTCTCCCAGGCCCCGGCGAACCGCGACACGCCTGACACCTCCAGGGCCCGGCCGGGCTCCGCCCCGCCCGCCTCCACGTTCTCCCGGATCGTGCCGGAGAAGAGAAACGGGTCCTGGAGGACGAGCGAGATCATCCCGCGCAGCTCCTCCCGGGGGATCTCCCGCACGTCCCTTCCGAAGAGCCGGATCTCGCCCCGGGAGATCTCGTAGAAGCGGCAGAGCAGGTTGAGGACCGTCGTCTTCCCCGCGCCGGTGGCGCCCACGATCGCCCCCGTCTCGCCCTCGTGGAGCGTGAAGGAGACGCCCCGGAGGACCGTCTCCCCCTGTCCCCCGTCCCCCTTCGGGTAGGAGAACCAGACGTCCCGGAACTCGATCGCAGGCGGGGGAAGCCGCGCCGCGCGTTCCCTGCCCCGCTCCTCCGCCGGGCGGGGAGGGCTCTTCCCGCCGGAGGGAAGCGGCCGGTATTCCGGGGAGACCTCCGTGTCGAGGATCTGGAAGATCCGTTCGCTCGAGGCGAGGGCCGACTGGAGGATGTTGTACTTGTCGCTGACGTCCTTGATGGGGGCGAAGAACTTCTGGGCGTACTCGAGGAAGGCCACCAGGGTCCCGAAGGTGACGGCCCCGGCGATCACCCGGACCCCCCCCTGCCAGAGAAGGAGGCCCACCGCGACGGACGCGAACAGCTCCACGCCGGGGAAGTACACGGAGTAGAAGTTCGTCAGGCGGATGCTCTCCGCGGAGTATGCGTCGTTGTGGACGTCGAATTCCCGGCCCGATTTCTCCTCCTGGACGAAGGCCTTCACGACGTCCACGCCGGTCACGTGCTCCTGGAGAAACGCGTTGAGCCGGGCGAGCTTCCGTCTCATCTCCCGGTTCGCCTCCCGGATGAACTTCTTCAGCAGCTCGACGAACAGGACGAGGAACGGGAGGACGGCGAAGGTGACGATGGTCAGCCGGGCGTCCATCCAGAACAGGACCGCGGCGATCCCGACCAGGATCGTCACGGAACCGACGGTGGAGACCAGCCCCGAGGAGATCAGCTCCTGGAGCGCCTCCACGTCCGACGTGAGGCGTGTCATCACCCGGCCCGTGGGGGTGCGGTCGAAGAAGGAGACCGGGAGGCGCTGGAGCCTGCCGAACATCTCGGCGCGGATCTGGAGGATGACCCTCTGCCCGATGATGGACACCGCGAACATCTGGAGGTAGAGGAACCCCATCCCGCCGGCGAGCGCCGCGAGGAAGAGGGCGACCCGCCCGGCGAGCCCGTCGAGAACGCGGGGGGTGATGTTCCGGTCGATGACCAGCTTGATGATGTAGGGCCCGGCCAGCTGGCAGGCCGTGCCGAGCACCAGGGCCCCGAGGGCCGCCGCGAGGAGCCCCCTGTGGGGGGACAGGTACGAAAGGAGGCGGCGCAGGAGCCTCACGTCCATCCCCCGGGTCTCCACCCGGTCCTCGGTGAAGTAGAACTCCGCCCCGTTGCTCACGTCGCCTCCAGCTCCCGGGCGATCATCTGCCGGGAATAGAGGTCGAAATACGCCCCCCTGCGGGAGAGCAGCTCGTCGTGCGTCCCCTCCTCCACGATCCTTCCTTCCACCAGGACCAGGATCCTGTCGCACCGGGACAGGGACGCCATCCGGTGCGTGCTGAACAGGACCGTCCTGCCGCCGCGGGCGGAGAGGATCTGCCGGAAGATCTCCTGCTCCGTCTCCGAGTCGACCGCGGAGAGGGCGTCGTCGAGAAGGAGAAGCTCCCCTCCCGCGCAGAGAGCCCGGGCGATCGTCGCCCTCTGCTTCTGCCCGCCGGACAGCGAGACCCCCCTCTCCCCGATCACCGTGCGCATGCCGTCCGGCATCTCCTCGACCTCCGCCAGGAACCGGGCCATGGAGACGGCGCGGCGGGCTTCCTGCTCGTCCGGGAGGTCCCGCCCGAAACAGACGTTCGCCAGGATCGTGTCGGAGAAGAGGAACGGGTCCTGGCCCACGAGGCTCACCGTGCGCCGGACCTCCTCCAGCGGGAGTCCGCCGGCATCCCTCCCCTCGAGGAAGACCGTCCCCGGCGGGACCGGATACAGCCGCAGCAGCAGGGAGAAGAGGGTGCTCTTCCCGCTCCCCGTCTGCCCCACGAGGCCCGCGATCTCCCCCTTCCGGAGGGAGAAGGAGACCCCCCGGAGCGCCTCGCCCCGGTCCCCCCCTCCGTAGCCGAACGAGAGATCCCGGACCTCGAGGAACGGGGCGTCCGGGACCTTCCGCGGCGGCACCAGGAGCGGCTCCCGCGGCTCGGCGGGGGTCTCCAGGAACTCGTTGATCCGCCCCATCGCGCTGCCGCCCCGCTGGACGAGGTTGATCACCCAGCCGAGCGCCATCGTCGGGAAGGAGAGCATCGCGAGATAGGCGTTGAAGGCGACGAAGCCTCCCAGCGTCAGCCTCCCCCGGATCACGAGCCACCCCCCCAACAGGAGGACGAGCGTCACTCCCAGCCCCGCCAGGAGGCCGATCGCCCCGTGGAAGGCCGCGGAGGTCCTCGCGACGGAGACGTTCTGCCGGTAGTAGTCCCGGCTGGCGGCGCGGAACCTTCCCTCCTCCTGCGCCTCGAGCCCGTAGGCCTTGACCAGCCGGATGCCGGCGACGTTCTCCTGGATCGCGGCGTTCATCGCGGCGAGGGACTCCTGGGCCTTCCGGTGGGTGCGGTGGAACGCCTTCCCGTACTCCCGCGACGCGACCACGATCACGGGCGCCACCGCGAGAGCGACGAGCGTCAGCGCGACGCTGATCCGGGCCATGAAGAGGAGGCCGAGGATGTAGGTGATCGCCGTTCCGACGAGGGTGAGCACGCCGGGGCCGAGCAGCAGCCAGACCGCCGAGATGTCGTTCGTCATCCGGGACATGACGTCCCCGGTGGGCGTCCTGCCGAAGAAGGAGAGGGGAAGGCGGATCACGTGGGCGAAGAGATCCCGGCGGAGGCGCATCTCCACCCGGCGGGCCGTGACGAGCATCCCCCTCCGGCCGAAATACCGGAACCCCCCGTGAAGGAAGGCGAACAGGACCATCCAGGAGACGGCCCGGACGACCCGCCCCCTCCCGTCCGGCGCGGAGATCCCGTCGATCGCCTCCCGGATCATCCACGGGACGAGAAGGCCGAAGAGGCTGGATACGAGCAGAACGGCGGCGCACCAAAAATACGCCGACCGGTGGCGGCCGAGGTAGGGGCGCAGGGAGAGAAGATCGCGGATGACCGCCCCCCCCTAGATCGGTACCGGATTGGGGGTGAAGCAGAGCAGGAACAGGACGGCCGCCGCGATGCCGATCCGTTTCCTGCCGGGGGTCAGGGGGACCTCGTCGTAGAGGGACCGCGGGTGCTTCGTCCCCAGAATCAGCAGCAGGAAGGACCAGATGATCCACCCCCCCCAGAGGAGCCCGAGAGGGAGAAGGAGGAACGGGACGGCGCGCGCAACCCGGGTGTAGCCGCCGCCGAACAGCGCGTAGGCGATGTGGCCGCCGTCGAGCTGCCCCGAAGGGAGCAGGTTCAGGGCCGTCACGAGCAGACCGATCCACCCGGCGAACGCCACGGGGTGCAGGACCACGTCGTACCCGTCGGGGACGGGGCCGAGCACGGCGTATGCCGCCGCCCGGAAGAGGAGCGACTCCCCGAGGGGGATCCCCGCCGCGATCCCGGCGGAATCGCGCACGGAGGATAAGGCGAGGCCGACGAGGAGGACGGGGACGGAGACGATCGCGCCGGCGATCGGCCCGGCCGCCCCGATGTCCATCAGGGCGTTCCGGTTCGGGACGGGCGACCGGATCTTGATGAAGGCGCCGAACGTCCCGATGAACGACGGCGCGGGGATGAAGTACGGAGGGGTCACCGAGACGTCGTGCCGCCTGGCCGCCGCGTAATGGCCCAGTTCGTGGACCCCGAGGATGGACAGGAGGGGAACGGAGAACATGAACCCGAGCAGCAGGTCCCGGGGGGACGCAAGGGGGTTCCCGCCGGCGAGAAACGACCCCGCGAAGAGCGTCGTGACAAACGTCAGGGCAAACAGAACCGCGTTGACGATCACAGGTTTCCCTCCTCTTTTCTCCCGGTTCAATTATAAGATACCGGAAACGGAAGGTGGGGTTTCGTCGATGAGGCCGAAAGAGCCGCCCCCCGGGGGGGACCACGTCCTGCTCCACATCTGCTGCGCGCCCGACGCCTCGCACGGCGTCCCGGCGATGCAGGAGCGTTCCCGGGTCACCGGGTTCTTCTTCAACCCGAACATCCAGCCGGGGGAGGAGTACGACCGGCGGCTTGCCGCGACCCGGGAGCTTGCGGGCCCCGTTCCGTTCCCCCTCGAGGTCGCCCGGGGAGGGGAAGAGGAATGGGAGGAGGCGGTCCGGGGGCTCGAGGCCGAGCCGGAGCGGGGAAAGCGCTGCGAGGCGTGCATCCGGATGCGTCTCGCGCGGACCGCGAGCGAGGCAAAGTCCCTCGGGATTCCGGCGTTTTCCACGGTCCTGACGGTGAGCCCGAAAAAGGATGCCGCGATGGTGAACCGCATCGGCCGCGAGGAGGGGGAGAAGGCCGGCGTCTTCTTCCTCGAGGCGGACCTGAAGAAACGGGACGGGTTCCGCAAGAGCGTGGAGACCGCGAAGCGGCTCGGCATCTACCGGCAGAACTACTGCGGGTGCCGATATTCGATCAAACGTGGCGGAAGCGTGAGGGAATCGAACCCACCGGAGACATTGCTGCCTCCCGACCGGATTTGAAGTCCGGGGGGGCCACCAGCGCCCCATCCGCTTCCGTCCGAAAGGTGTCCGCCGCCATCGCGGGGGCCGGGGCGTCGATATCCCCCGGGCGTCCGCGGGGCGGGCGGCGTCTACTTCTTTTCCGCCTCTTTCCGCTGGCGCTTCCTGGATTTTTCCTTTCTCTTCCTTCGGCGCCGGATCTCCCGCTTCCGTTCCGTCGTCATTTCCGCTCCCTCGGTCCTCCGTGTCGGAATCGCGCGGACATTATACCAGCAACCGGGGGAAAAGGAGGCACGGCCAGCGGCGTCTCCCTCTCCTGCCCGCCGGGGGGAGGGAAGGACGGGAGAAAATTCTCTTGATGCGCCCGCGGGGAAAGGTAGAATAGGAGGTCCCGCGGGCGCTTAACTCAGCGGTAGAGTGCCACCTTCACACGGTGGAAGTCACAGGTTCAAATCCTGTAGCGCCCACCATCGACAGGAGCCGGGAGGCCGGGACGGCCTCCCGTTTCTCCTTTCGGGCATCCCGTCCCGTCAGACGAACGCCCAGACCACCCCCACCCCCCGGATGTCCGGCCTGCCCCTCTTGACGCGCCGGAACCCCGCGGACCGGAAGATCGCGGCGATCTCCCCCGAAGTGTACGCCTTCCCCCCCTCGGTCACCGCGACCATGTGAACGGAGAAGAACGCCGGGCCGGGGGGGAAGGTTCCGCCGCGCTCCAGAAGGAACTCCTGGACGGCGGCGCGCCCCCCCGGGGCGATCGCCCTGCGCACCTTGCGCAGCAGGAAGAGGCACTCCTTTTCCGAGAAGGCGTGGAGGATCTGGGAGATCCAGACGAAGTCGTACGGCCCCCCCAGCCGGTCGCGCAGGAAATCGCCCTCCCGCAGGGCGACCAGCCGGGACGCGCCTTTCTCCTTGAGGATTTTTCTCGTGACCGCAAGCGTTTCCGGCAGGTCGAAGACCGTCACATGCGCGCCGGGGTACCGCTTCGCCCATTCGACCGCGTAGGTCCCGGGGCCTCCCCCCAGGTCGAGAACCCGCTCCCCGTCCCGCAGGGGATTCTGCGTCGCCACGGAGACGGCGCGCTCCCGGGAGTTGTCCTCCATCCCCCGGATGAAGTTCTCCTGGTACCCCTTCCCCTTTCCGGGGGCTCTCCGGCCGGTCCGGATCCTGCCCGCAAGGGACGTCCACTCCGGCCAGCAGTCGAGGTGGTGCAGGAGGATGGACGCCTTCGAGTGCGGCCCGTCCGCGAGGAAACGGCCGGCAAGCTCCCCGTTCCGGTAGGTATTCCCTTGTTTCCCGAGAAGCCCCACCCCCACGAGAGCGTTCAGCAGGATGGAGAGCCGTCGGGGATCGGCGGAAAGGTCCCGGGCGAGCCGGGCAGCGTCCGCGGGACCCTTTGCAAGAGCGGAGAAGACCCCGAGGTCGAGGGCCGCGAACAGTGCCATGGAACGCTGGTACCCGTGGGCCATCCCCATGATGTCGTCGATCGTCTTCACGCGCACGACAGGCTCCTTCTTCAGGGATTTCATCTCTTCCGCACCCTCCCGGCTCCGTCCTTCCCGTCGACGACATCGTACCCGGCTTCCCGGATCCTCTCGCGCAGGGCGTCCGCCTCGGCGAACCTGCGCTCCCGCCGGCACCTGTCGCGGCTACGCGCGAGGCCGACCACCTCCGCCGGGGCGGCCTCCCCCCCCGGCGCACTTTCCCCGGCCCCTTCCCCGGAGACCTCCCCCAGAAGTCCCACGCCCAGCACCGCGTCCCACTCCCGGGCCAGCTCCCTCACGACATCTCCCGGAAGGTCCGACCGGGCCGCCTCGTGCACGACGGCAAGCGCCCTGGGAGCGTTCAGGTCGTCCCCGATCGCCTCCCGGAAACGGCGCCGGAACCCTTCCGCCCCGTCCGCCCGGCCGCCCCCTGCGCCCGTCTCCCCCTTCCCGGAAAACGCCTCGCGCAGTCTCGCGAGCGCCTTCGCGGACGCCCCCTGCGCCGCCCAGGTGAAGTTCATCGGCGTCCGGTAATGGAGCGTGAGGCAGTGGTACCGGAAGTCCATCGGGCTCACGCCCCGGGACTCGAGGTCGTCGAGCGTGTACTCGTTCGAAAGCGACTTGGACATCTTGCGCCCGTCGACGAGCAGGTGCGCCGCGTGCACCCAGAGAAGGGCGAACCGCCCGCCGGTGGCCGTCATCGCCATCGCCCGGGAGTTCTCATGGTGGGGGAACCGCAGGTCCACCCCCCCGACGTGGATGTCGAACTCCCTGCCGAGGTACTTTTCCGCCATCGCCGCGCACTCGATGTGCCAGCCGGGCCAGCCGAGCCCCCACGGGCTCTCCCAGAGAAACTCCCTCCCGGGATCGGCCGCGAGCCAGAGCGAGAAATCCTCCGGGCGATTCTTCCGGCGATGGATCGATTCGTCCGTCCGGCCGGCCGTCTCCCCTTCCCCCAGGACCGCGCCGGACAGCTCCCCGTACCCCTTCGCCTTCGTCACGTCGAAATAGAGGTAGCCGCCCTCGCCGTACGTCACTCCCTTCCCCTCCAGCTCCTTCGCCATCGCGATCATCTCGGGGACGTGGGTCGACGCGCGCGGGTAGACGTCGGAAGGGAGGAAATTCATCCTCCGGCAATCCCGGAAGAACGCCCCGGTGAAGAACTCCGCGATCTCCTTCGCCGTCTTCCCCGCGGCCCGGGCGGCGGCGATGACCTTGTCCTCCGTCTGCGCGAGCTGCTCCTGGTGCATGTGTCCCATGTCGGTGATGTTCTGGACGGAGAACGGGGCGAGTCCGTCGAACCGGACGGCCCGCAGGAGAAGGTCCGTCAGCAGATAGGTCCGCAGGTTTCCGATGTGGACGTAGCGGTACACGGTGGGGCCGCAGGTGTATATCCCGACCCGGTCCGGCCGGAGGGGAACGAGCGGGACCTTCTTCCGGGAAACGGTGTCGTAGAGGGAAAGCATCGCCCCCCCTACATCTCCTGATTGACCTCCCGGTCAATCTCGTCCTGCAGGAGTTTCACGTGCTTTTCCTCCTCCTGCACCAGGTAGAGGAACATCTCCCGGATCGACGGCTCCTTGGCCGTCTTCGCGAATTCCGAGTAGTCCCGGACCGCCGCCTTCTCGCGCTCCAGCGCCATCCGCATCACGTCCACGGGATTCGAAGTCTTCATGCCTGCCTCCGGAAGGGATGATTGCCCCGCGGGGCTCCTACAGGTCCTTCAGAAACGCGTCGATCTTCGCGAGATGGATCCTTTCCTCGTCCTCCAGCCCGGCGAGCAGGTTCCGCATGCGGTCATCCTCGACGCTCTTCGAGGCCTGATGGTAGAAGGCGACGGCATGCGATTCCGCCTTCCGCGCCACGGAGAGCCCCTTCCGCTGCGCGTCGGGCCCTTCGGCGCCCCCCGCCTCGACCCCTTCCTCCCAGGCGAGGCGGTCCAGGTCGATCATGTACGGCAGGTACTTCTCCTCCCATCCGGCCTCGTACGCGGGGATCCCGTGCATCGCGGACAGCTTGCGGATGTGTCCCTCCTCCTCTGCCGCGAGGAAGTGGAACAGGTCTCCCGCCGGGGTGTCTCCCTGCCGCCGGGCCAGCCGCTCGTAAAAGATCCGCGCCTGCCGCTCGTGCGCCAGGGCAACCTGCAGGATCTCGATCTCGTTCAGGTCCAGCATCGCCGGGCAACCCTCCCGGGTCAGGCGGGATTCTTCTTCCGGTAGTCGTCCAGAGCCGCCTTCACCGCCTCCTCGGCCATGACCGAGCAGTGGATCTTCACGGCCGGCAGGCCGTCGAGTGCGTCGGCGACGTGCTGGTTCGTGATGGCCTGCGCCTCCTCGATCGTCTTCCCCCTGATCATCTCCGTCAGCATGGAGCTGGAGGCGATGGCGGCCCCGCAGCCGAAGGTGCGGAACTTCGCGTCCACGACCTTCCCGCCCTCGACCTTGAGATAGAGGCGCATCATGTCCCCGCAGGCCGGATTCCCGACCTCGCCGACCCCGCTGGCGTCCTCGATCTCGCCGACGTTTCTCGGGTTCATGAAGTGATCCATCACCTTCTCGCTGTATGGTCCGCTCGCCATCGCCGCTTACCCTCCCTGCGGGATCTTCTTCTGGTAGTCGAGATAGGTGGGCGACATCTCCCACAGCCGCCGGACGATATCCGGCAGGACCGACAGGACGTGGTCCACCTCCTGCTCGGTGTTCCCCTTGCCCATGCTGAAGGTGATCGATCCCGTGCAGATGTCGCTCGGGACCCCGATCGCCCGGAGCACGTGGGAGGCGACCAGGTCCTCCTCGTCCCGGCCTTTCAGGTTCGAGCTGCACGCCGATCCCGACGCCGCCATCACGCCGCGGACGTTGAGGAACAGCAGGAGCGACTCGCCCTCCGCGAACTCGACCCAGAAGCTCACGTGACCCGGGAGCCGGTCCGTGGGATGGCCGGTGAAGTGGAGGTGCCCGATCGAGGAGGCGATGCCGTCGCGCAGACGGTTTCCGAGCCGGCCCAGGTGCGCCGCCCACTGTCCCATCTCCTCGGAGGCGATGCGCGCCGCCTGGCCCATCCCTGCGATCCCGGGCACGTTTTCCGTCCCGGCACGGAAGCCCATCTCCTGGAACCCGCCGTCGATCTGGGATTCGAGCGACACCCCCTCCCGCACCACGAGGGCCCCGGTTCCCTTGGGACCGTAGAAATGGTGCGCCGACAGCGTGACCAGGTCCGCCCCCGCCGCCCGGACATCGAGCGGGATGTGCCCCGCCGACGCGGTCGCGTCCGTGTGGAACAGGACCTCCCGCTCCCTTGCGATGCGCCCGATCTCCTCGATGGGCTCGACGGTCCCGATCTCGGCGTTGGCGTGCATCACCGAGACGAGAACGGTGTCGGGACGAATGGCCCTTCGCACGTCGGACGGATCGACCTTTCCGTCGGAGTCGGCCCGCACGGTCGTGACCTCGTATCCCCGGTTGCGAAGAGGCCGGAGCGCGTTCAGCACGGAGAAGTGCTCCACCTCGGAGACCACCAGGTGCTTCCCCTTCTTCCCGCTGCCTTCCGCCGCGCCCTTGATCGCCAGGTTGTTCGCCTCGGTCGCGCCGGAGGTGAAGACGATTTCCTGGGGCTTCGCGCGGACGAGCGCGGCGACATCCGCCCGGGCGGCGTCCACCGCCTTCACCGCCGCCTGTCCCTGGTCGTGAATGTGCGACGACGGGTTTCCGTATCGCTCGGTGAAATACGGCATCATCGCCGCGAGCACCCGCGGGTCGAGAGGCGTTGTGGAGATATGGTCGAAGAAGATGTGCGCCAACGGCAACCCCCCGCCTACTCCTTCACCTGGAACTCGGCCATCTTGTCCCGGATCAGCTTGATGTGACCCCGCTCCTCATCCGCCAGAAACTGGAACATCGCCCGGATCGCCGGGTTCTGCGCTTCTTCCGAGGCCTTCTTGTATTCCGCGAAATTCTCCGTCTCGTGCCGGAGCGCCAGGCGCAGCACCTCTTCCATCGTCCACTCTGCCATCGCGCGTCCTCCCGGTCAGGGCCTGCCGATCTTCCCGCCTCGTGCGGCCCGCCTCCCGCGGCATGGATGTTCCTACCCTGTACGATTAGGAGAGCGGGCTTTTCGTTTCATCTTTATCTCTTTACAATAACAGGATGCACAACTCCGGGGGAAAGAGCCAGACGAATCGGGAGGGATCGGAACCCGCGGGAGGTTCCGGATGAAACCCGCCCACTTCCTGCTGGTGGCGGTCCTGGTCCTGTCGTTCACGGGGGCCGTTCTGCTCTCCTCGAACTCGCCGTACAGGGATCCGGGCGACGGGGGGGGGGCGACGGTCGGAGCCGCGCTTTCCGCGGGCGCGACCGCACCGACCTTCTCCCTGAAGGACGTGAGCGGCAACGTCGTCCACTCCTCCCGTTTCCTGGGAAAACCCACCGTGATCAACTTCTTCGCCACGTGGTGCCCCGCCTGCGTGGAGGAGATCCCGGGATTCGTGGACGTCTACAACAAGTACCGGGACAGGGGGTTCGAGCTCGTGGGGATATCCCTCGACACCGACACCCGGCAGGAACTCCCGGCCTTCGTCATGAATTACGGGATCGAGTACCGGATCCTCCTGGGGGACCTCGCCACCACGAGGGCCTACGGGGGCGTCTCCTCCCTGCCGACCACCGTCTTCATCGGGAAGGACGGCACGATCCGAAACGTCCACGTGGGGTATCTGGACCGGGACGCCTTCGACAGCGAGGTGAAGAAGCTTCTCTAGGACGGGCCGGCGGGGTCCGCCGGGGACCGGGAAGGAACGACGGGGAAGCGGAGGAACACCGTTCCGCTTCCCCGTCCCGTTTTCCGCATTGCTGCCGGGCTCGACCCGGCGCAGCGGGTCGACCGGACAACCCGCGAGCGCCCGGCCAGGCCGGCACGCACGACGCGGTCGGGCAAACCGCCGCGCAGGCAGCGCAATCCGTCCACCTGCCCGCATCGACGGAGCAGGTCGGCTCCCCCTCCGCGATGCACTCGTCGTTGATCCTGTACGCCCTGTCGCCTCCGTCCGGTGGTCCGGCTAAACGGATTCCACCCGGTCTACCGAGGGAATCTCCTCTTTCAGCGTCGCCTCGATCCCGTGCTTCAGCGTGACGGTCGCCATGGGACAGCCCCCGCACGCGCCGGTCAGTCGCACCTTCACCACGCCCCCTTCGACGTCGACGAGTTCCACGTCGCCCCCGTCCGCCTGCAGGGCCGGGCGAATCTTCTCCAGGACCCTCTCTACATCCGTTCTCATGTCCACACCTCCTCCCGCGAAAAAGCCCATTATCTATAAGATGCCTCGTCCTTCCCGATCGTTCCTTGACGCCGGTCAATCGGCCGTAAGAAGTTCGTAGCCGCTCTTCTTGATGGCTGCCTTGAGGACCTTGTAGCTGTTCGTCTCGACCCGCAGGACGAGGACCTTCCTCTTCGGGTCTTCGTGGGAAACGGTGGCCAGGGAGACGATGCTCGCGTCGAGACCATGGAAGAACCGGACCACCTCGAGGAGCACCTCGGGACTGTCCGGCACGCCCAGTTCGACCCGGTACCCGGGCCCGTGGACCCCCATCGATTCGAGAAACGCATCGAGGATGTCGGTCTCGGTCAGGATGCCGACGAGCCTCCCCTTCTCCACGACGGGGAGGCACCCGATCTTCTTTTCCCGCATGACCGCGGCGGCCTCCTCGATGGGGGCTGTCGGGGAGACCGTGTACACCCTTCGCGTCATGATCTGCTTCACCCGGATCTTGTCGAGCAGATAGAAGATCTCGCGGATCTCGAGGGCAGTGGCGGGAGAGGGGGATGCCTGCTTGATGTCCTCCTCGGTCACGATCCCCACGAGCTTGTCCCCTCCCCGCAGCACCGGAAGGTGGCGGATCTCCCGCTCCTTCAGGATGTCCATCGCTTTCTTCATCGAGTCGTTCTCGTCCACGACCACCGGGTTCCGCATCATCCTCTTGGCGACAATCATCGCTGGCCCTCCCGTCACGATCCCTGTCAGGTGAAGTACCGCCGGACAAGATCAAATGCCCGCTCCAGCTCCGCATTCGTCACGACCAGGTACGAGACCCCCTCGCGCTCCCAGAACACGTACGCCTTTCCCTCCACTTCCCCGGAGAGGAATCCCGACCGGGAAAACAGGGCCCCCTGGGACCCCCTCCTCCCGATCATCTCTTTCCGCACGACGAGGAGGAGGTACGGATCCCCCGAGAAGGAGAGGCGGACCACCGCCGCCACCTGCCGTCCGATCTTCTCCCGGGAAACCCCGGTGTACGCGAAGGACTCCTCATCGCGGGGGAGGATGACTTTGGCGCCCGTCCACTCCCGGATGCGCGCCTCCACGTCCGCCGGATCCAGGGGCCGCGCGTCCCCCTTCCGGGGGACCGCGAACGCCCGCTGGGCATCCCGCACCAGGGTGTCCACCCGCCGGATCCCCGAATCCCGCGATATCCGGACTCCCACGACGACGACCGTAACCGTCAGGAAGAACAGGACGATTGCCAGGCGCGGCTGGAAACTGACCAGGCCCAGGAGGGACGTTTTCTCGGGGGTCCGCCTCCCCGGGTTCTCCTCATTCGATCCGACCATTCCCGCGGCCCCCGGCACCCGAAGAACGTTCACCCCATTTCCATCGTACGGCTACCGCCCCACGATTTCCACACCGATTTCTCTCATCAGGGCCCTCGTGGCGGTGTGCACCTTCTCCCGGACGAGAACCGCCTCCCGGACCTTCCTGGCCTCGAGCCAGTCGCGGGAGGTGAGAAACGTCCCTGTCGCGCGCACCTCGAAGCCCTCCTCCTTCCCCCCGGCGAGGAGGTACCCCTTCCTCGCCTCGAAGGGGATGCCGGAATCGGCCAGGACTCTCTCGAAAATCGACCGTCCGGACTCGCCCTTGTCCAGGCGGAACACGCGGTACCCCGAGGTCCGGATGATGTCCCGGACTGCGGGGGACATCCCCCCGGTGTCCACCACGAACCGCTTCCCCCCCGCCTCGAACATCCTCTCCGGCTGGACCGTCAGGAGAAAGGATCCCCCGCCGCCGCCGATCTGGATCCCCTTCTCGTCCAGCGTCGGAATGCCCAGCAGCGCGAGGGAGAAATCCAGCGCCTCGAGGCCTCCCTGCGGCAGGACGGTTCCGGTCCCCTCCTCCCCCCCGCCCTCCACGGGGTCGAGCCCAACGAGAAACCCTTCGTAGGCGGCGGGGTCATGGGCAAACGGCAGCACCCGCATCCCGACCCGTTCGGCGAATCGCAGGACCGCGGAGAGGTCCCGCCCGGGCTTCTCCGGAACCTCCTTGACGAGGATGATCTCCCCGTTGAGCAGACTCTGGCTCGTCCGGAGGACGACCCACCGGGCGGGGAGGGTCACCGACAGTTCCTCGCCGATGACCGGCGGGTGGGCAAACCCTTCCTTGACGGAATAGTACCCGGAGGCGCCGAGAAGCCGGCCGATCATGTCCAGCGCGCCTTGCGCTCCGTCCATCGGGACCACGCGGTAATTCTTCCATGTCTCCGTGATCACCCGGCGCACTTCTTCCGGCAGGGCGCCCTGGAAGTCGATCAGCGCATGGATCCCCCCGGAGAACCGCACGACGGGGTACTCCTCGAGATTGAGGACGACCTCTCCGCCCGAGGGGATCGGAAGGTAGAGCGTCCCGCGGTCCACCCACTTCTCCCCCAGTCCGCCGACCAGGTCCGACAGCAGGCCGCGGTAGGCGGACTTCGGCCGGGGAAGCGGAGGAAGCGCCGGCTCTTCCGTCTTCTGTCCCGTCAACACGGCGGCCGATTCCGGCGGCGGCGCGGCGGAAACCGCCACCTGGGACTCCGGTTTCGCCGCCGGGAGAGCTTCCCCTTCGGGCTGCGGCGGTACATCCCGCGTCAGCGCAACCGCGGAAGGCTCCGGCACCGGCATCTCCCCGGCCTTTTCGAAGTACGTCCCGGTGGGAACGAGGATGGTCTTCCCGGCGTAGATCCTGTGCACGTCGCGAACGGAGTCGTTCAGCTCCTTTGCGGCGTCCATGTAGCGGGCAAGATCCTCGCGCCCGACTCCCCGGGAGGTCAGGATCCCCGACAGGGTCTCCCCCTTCCGGATCCGGTAGGCGACCGCCTTGCCCGTCTCCACCAGCCGGGTTGTTTTCATGCCGATGCCGGTCGGGACCAGGATCTTCCTGCCGGGAAAGAGTTTTCCCGGATCCTTCACGTCCGGGTTGGCCCGGCGGAACTCCCGGAGCAGGGAGGGATAATCCTCCGGGAAGAGCGCGGACTTCCTGCTCAGGATCTTCCAGAGGCTCTCCCCCTTCGACACCGTGTGCACCTCGTAGAAGCTCTTCCGCCCCGTCGAGGTCTCCGAGAAGATCTTCTTCTCGAGGAAGATCCTGGGGCGCTCCCCCTCGTCCCCCCGGGAGCCGGAGGCCGCCAGGAGAAGCGCCAGGACGACTGCCGCGAACCGGACCATCAATACCCCTCCCCCGTGAAAGTATACACCCCCGCGTGGACCCCGATCGTCTTGACCATCTTCGGGCTCTCCCACGGCCTGTCCAGGATCCCGTCGTGGATCGCCCAGCTCCTCCCCCTCACCGTCTTCTCCTGCCCGGGCATCCGGAACGGCGTGCTTCCGTCGAGCCTGGGAAGGAGGGCCCCGCCCGGGCGGAACCCCCGGTCGATCTCCCGCATCTCCTCGCCTCCGTGCAGGTACTGGAACCCGGATCGCTCGTACAGGACCGCGCTGTTGTACGTCAGCGGCTCCAGGAAGAAGAAGCGGTGCCCGAGGCGCCCGAAGAACGCCTCCCAGCCCGCGACGATCTCCTTCATCGCCTTCATGCCGCGCCGGACCTGCCCGGGCGCCAGCCCCGCCTTCATCGCCCGGATCTCCTCGGCGATGTTCCGGCGCGCCATCCCGAAATAGGTGTCCTGCCCGTGCTCATCCACGTCGATGTCGAACCGGTCGCCGTCGGGGTCGTTCACGATGACGAAGGAGATCTCCATCTGTCCGAACGCCGTGGAGGAGACGTCGAGGAAATACGCCGCGTCCCGGTCGCCCGGATCGCGGCGCAGCTCGACCTGGAAAAAAGGCATCTTCTCGGGGCAGACGAACCGGACGCACCGGACTCCTTCGTCGTTCCGGAACGTCTCCGGGTCGATCGCAAACATCTCCAGGAAGCGCCGCGGGATGAGAACGGAGAGGAGCGATTCCCTCTCCCGTTCCGGCATGCTGTTGATTTCGTAAACCGAGGTGGGCAACGGAACCGTCATTCTTTCCCATAGAGGGAGTCGAGCAGGTGCCCGTATTTCTTGATGACCACCTTGCGCTTCACCTTGAGGGTGGGGGTGAGCTCCCCCGTCTCCTGGGAGAAGTCGGTGCCGAGCAGGACGAACTTCTTCACCTGCTCGAAGGAGGCCAGCTGGCGGTTGATCTCCTCGACGCGGGCGCGCATCATCGACTCCACCGCGGGGTTGACGGCGAGAAGGGCCGGATCCCTGTCCGGGATGCCGTTCTGCTCCGCCCACTTCACGATCTCCTCGGGCGCCAGGGTCAGGAGAGCGGTGAGGTACTTCCGCCGGTCGCCGTAGACGAACGCCTGGCTCACGAACCGGTCGTTCTTCAGCAGGTTCTCCACGTTCTGGGGAGCGATGTTCTTCCCCCCCGACGTCACGATGATGTCTTTCTTCCGGTCCGTGATGCGGAGGAACCCGGCAGAGTCCATTTCCCCGATATCGCCGGTGTGCAGCCACCCTTCCGCGTCGACCGCCTCCCGCGTCGCCTCCGGCTCCCGGAAGTACTCCTTGAACACGTGGGGCCCGCGGACGAGAATCTCCCCGTCCGGGGCGATCCGGATCTCGGTCCCCGGCAGGGCCTTTCCGACCGTCCCGAACTTGTAGTCGTCGTAGCGGTTGACCGCGGTCACGGTGGAGTCTTCCGTCAGCCCGTACCCCTCGAGGATCAGGACGCCCAGTGCATGGAGGAACTCCGCGATCTCCGAGGAGAGGGGCGCGCCCCCGGAGATGGCAAACCGGAACCTTCCCCCCATCCGTTCCCGGATTTTCCGGAATACGAGCCGCTCCGCGATCGCGGCCTTGAGGGCGAGGAGGCCGCCGGCCTTCTCCTTCCGCTGAAGGCGGCGGGAGACCTCGCGTCCGACGCCGATCGCCCAGTCGAAGATCGCCTTCTTCGATCCCCCGTCCTCCTCCACCTTGGCGAGCACCCGGGCATAGAACTTCTCGTAGAGCCGGGGGACGCTCACCATGATCTCGGGACGCACCAGCGCCAGGTCTTCGCCTACCGTCTGGATGTCCCGGGCGAAGGCGGAGACCGCCATGGCGTCGAACGTGAGGAAATGCTCGAGCCTGCCCAGCGAATGCGCCAGGGGAAGGAACTGGAGAAAGGTTTCGCCCCGCATAACCGTGCAGGCCTGGAGAGCGGAGGTGACGATGAAGACGTAGTTGCCGTGCCGGGTCACCACCCCCTTCGGGGGCCCGGTGGTCCCGGAGGTGTAGATGAGTGTCAGGTCGTCCTCGGGCCGAATCTCCTCCGTCCTGCGGGAAAGCGCCTCCGGGTCGGCTGCCTCGTGTGCGATCCCCCGCGAGCGAAGAGCGGGAAGATCGACCGTCCTCTCCTTGCCTTCCGGCGGGCCGGAGAACAGGACCGCAGCGGTCAGGTCGGGGAGGTTCTTCCAGACCCCGGCGACCTTGTTCCACTGGATCTCGTCCTCGACGAAGACGACGCGGGCCTGCGAGTGGGCCAGGATGTATTCGACCTGATCGGGGAGGTTGGAGGGGTAGATCGGAACCGGGATGAATCCTCCGAGGATGATGGCGATGTCGGCCAGGCACCACTCCACGCGCGTGGAGGAGAGGATCGCCACCTTGTCCCCCCGGGAGAGGCCGAGCGCCATCATCCCGTTCGCCATCTCCCGGACAGCGCTTCCGACCTCCCGGTACGTCATCGGATCCCACTTCCCGTCGCGCGGGACGAGGTACCGGACGGAGTCGCCCCCCTCCTCGATCCGGTTCAGGAACATCCGGTTCAGCGTTCGTTCTTTCATTGCCACCTCCGGGGATCCCTCCGGGAACCCCTCTCCCTATTGGAAAAACGGCAGAACATCGTCGAACGTCACCATCCCCCTCCGCAGAAGGTCTTCCGCCGAGGGGAAGGCGGACAGGAGATTCTCCCCGAGGATCCGCTCCATCCTCTCCTCGAGGGAGGCGCCGGACAGCAAGGTGTTCTGGACGCCGGGGGTGAAGGGGAGCAGATCGAACAGGGCCATTTTCCCCGAATACCCCGCGCCCTGGCACCGGGGGCACCCGCCGGGGACGTGGAAGGAGACCTCCCGAACCAGCGTTTCCAGACGTTCCCGGTGGCGCTCCCCCGCAAGCCGCAGGGGCGGCACGGCCGGAACCGCCCTCCGGCAATCGGAACAGAGAAGATCGACGAGCCGCTGGTGCATGACAAGCCGGACGACCCGCGCGAGAAGGAACGGGTCGACCTCCAGGGAGAACAGGGTCAAAAGCGTCCGGCGGAGGTCGATTCCCTGCATCCCGCAGAACACGGGGATCCCTCTCCTTGCGATGTGGACCAGATCGAGAAGCTCTTCCCGGCCAGCCACGCGCTCGATCGCCAGCGCATCCGGCTCGAGCGTCTCGGCAAGCCGCCCCCATGTCCCCCCGAACCGATTCTCGACCTCCCGGCGCTCCAGCTGGATGTACCCGTCGTTGCGGAACCGGTGGGTCTCCTCGACGGTGACGACGCGCCTGCCCGGCAAGTGCGCCTCCCGGAGCATCGCGAAGATCGTCGTCGCCACGCCCCCCTCCCCCGGGGAGGAGACGAGGCAGAGGCCGTCCGCCGACGAAAGGAGACGCCGGGTGACTTCCGTCTGGTCCGGGTGGAACCCGATCGAGTCCAGGGCGATGACCGACTTCAGGTCCGGGAGAACCTTCACGACCGCCTCCTCTCCGGAGAGGCCGCGGAGAATGCTGATCCGGAAGGCGCGGATGCCGGTCGCCGTCTCCAGCTGGACGATGGACTCCTCCACCGGTGCGCGGCCCGCGGGAAGTCCCGCCAGCTCCGCGAAGGCGTCCACGAGGGCCCCCCGGAAACGGAGGGGGAAGGAGAGCAGGAGCGATTTCCCTCTCCCCGAGTCCCCGGAGACCGCCACGCTCCGGCCGGAGGGGTAGATCCGGACGGTGCCGATTCCGGCCTTCGCCGCGTGGAGAAGAACGTTTTCCGCCAGCCTCCGGCCACGGCCGCGGGCAATCCACTCCCGTGCCTCGTCAGGGCCGATCGCGCCGGCCATCGCCTCCCCGGGGGAAAGCGAAAGGGGATCGGGGTAGAAGCGTTCGAGGATGCGCGTGATCGTGCGGACGGGACAGACGACGAGCGTGACGCCCAGGCCGGTCATTTCCTCGATCCGGGAGAACGCGTCGTTCCGGAACGGGTCGACGACCGCGAGGGTAAGACGCCCCTCCTCCCGGGAGACGGGGACCGCCAGGTTCTCGCGCGCCACCGTCTCGGGGAGGATCTCGGAGAAGGAAAGCGGCACGGCGTCCGGATCCACCTCGAGGAACGGAATCCCCAACGTATTCGCCAGGACCCATCCTTTCGCGTCGGCGTGGAGGATGCCGGAGACGATCGCCGCCTCCATCACCGGGATTCCCTTCCCGGCCCCTCGCGCCTTCAGGGCCTTCAGCGCCTCGGGAGAGAGGAACCCGAGCTTCAGGAACGTGTCGAGGAGTTCGGTCTGGGAACCACGCACGACGCCCGCCTTTCCGCAACCGCCCGGGATGTTCGGGGAGACCGGTTTATTTAGAACTTTATTAAAAAGGGGTGGGAAAGTAAAATGTTTCATACCTGGGACAGACGGAAAGATCCGGAGGAAACGGTTGCGGACAAAGGGATTTTGGCTGGTCGTCCCCGTTCTGGCGATCACCCTGGGAACGGGAGGATGCCTCGTCACCGCTTCCCAATACGACGCAAAGACGAAAGAAGCCGACTCGCTCCGGGATGCCCTGGCGGTGACCAACAAGGAGCACGCCATCCTCGAGGCGAAATATACGGCGACCCAGAAACAGCTTGCCGACGAGACGGAGGCGAACGCGGCCCTTTCCGCACGGGCCGGGGAGCAGGAAAAGGAGCTCCGGAAGGCCAAGGAGGATCTCGCCTCGATCGGCAGAAAATTCGAGGGTACCCGGATCACCCGGGAAGAGCTGATCTCGGAACTCCTGGAAAAGGAGAAGGCGACCGGCAAAAGGATCCAGGAGCTGAGCGAACTGGCGCAGGCATGCGATCGGGAAAGGGAAATTCTCAGGAAGAGCGTCGCCGACCAGGAGGCGGCCATCTCCGGGCTGGAAGAGCGGGTTGCGGAAACCCCCGACATGGAATCCCTCCGGCGGGAGCGGGACATCCTGCTCGGCCGCGTCGAGCGCATCCGCGAGGATCGCCTCCTGGAGGGAAGACGCAGGGACCTCCGGTTCGCGGAGCTCGCGGAAACGTTCTCCGGAATCTCCCCCGAGATCGCGGCGTCGCCGGTCGGCCCCGCCATGCGCGTCCGCGTGCCCGACACGGTTCTCTTCTCGAAAGGGAAATCGACCCTGACGGATGCCGGAAAGAAAGTGATCGGGGAGATGGGGAAAGCGGCGTCGGAATTTCCCGCGGCGGCGATCCTCGTCACGGCAAAGGGGAAGTCGAAGACCGACGAGATCCTGGCCCTGCTGACGAAGGAGCACTCGGTGAGCCGGGATCGGGTGTCGGCCAGCGCCGGAAGCACGGACCGGGAGACCGAGCTGCTGCTCGTCATCCCCTGAACGGGACGGGCCTCCGGCTGCCGGGGGCCGCGCGGGCGGATTGCACCTATTTCCACGAGGAGGGACGGACAGGATGGACGTCTTCGACAGCATGAAGGGGCGGCAAAGCATCCGGAGGTTCCGGAAGGATCCGGTGCCGCACGACAAGATCCTGCGGATGGTCGAGGCGGCCACCTGGGCGCCGTCCGCGGGGAACGCCCAGAACGCAAGATTCCTCGTCGTGGAGGATCCCGCCCTTCTCGCCCGGATGAAGGGGATCGTGGACAACCTTCTTTCCCGGATCACGGGGAAAGAGGTCCCCCCCGACAAGATCAACTACCACAACCTCTTCGCCGCAGCGCCCGCCGCGGTCTGCGTGGTCGGGAAACCGTACGAATCGGCGACGGACCGCAACCTGCGGGAGAAAGACCCGGAGAGGCACCGGATGCGCCGCTACCAGGTGAACGCCGGCCTCCAGAGCGTCGCCTCGGCCATCACCCAGTTTCTCCTGGCGGCGTACTCGCTGGGCTACGGCACGTGCTGGATGACCGGCCCGCTCGTGGCCAAACCGGAGCTCGAGTCCGCCCTCTCCATCCGTCCCCCCGAGGAACTCCTCGCGGTGATCGCCCTGGGGGTCCCGGACTCGCCCCCTCCGAAGCCGCCCCGGAGGCCGCCGGAGGAGATCACGGATTTCCGGTAGGGCCCGTTTTCTCGAACCGGAGACGCTTGATCCGGAACCGCTCGGTTTCGGCGACGGTGACCCGGTACCCGTAGGCGAGGAACGTGACCACCCCTTCCGGAACGCCCTGGAGGCAGTCCAGCGCGAACCCTCCCGCGGTCTCGTAGGTGTCCCCCAGGGGGATGTCGATGCCGTACTCGTCGCGGAGGAGCCGGACCGGGGTCGCGGCGGGGACCGAGAGCGCCCCGTCTTTCTCCCACTCCGGGAGCTCGGGGGGTTCCGCACCCTCCGCCAGCCTCCCCACGATCTCCTCGAGAAGGTCGTGGATCGTGATGACGCCGCAAAGCTTGCCGTGCTCGTCGATGACGACGGCCATGTGGACCCTCGTCCGCTGGAACTGCCGGAGCAGGTCCGACACCTTCATCGATTCGGGGACATAGACCGGCTTCTCGATGAACGGCTCCCACTGTTCGGCCGCCCCCGGCCGGAAGAAGCTCCGGGAGGCGACGATCCCGTCGATGTCCTGTCCGCCGCGGCCCAGCACGGGGAACCGCGAGAAGCCGGTCTCCCCGACGATGGCCGCCGCGTCCGCGTGCGCCATCCCTTTCCGCAGGCACACGACGTCGGACCACGGGGTCATCACCTCGCTCACCACGGTCTCCCCGAACCGGAGGATCCCCTCGATCATCATCCCTTCCGCGTGATCGATCGTGCCGTGCTCCGCCCCCTCCTCGATCACATCGAGGATCCCCTCCTCCGACCCGAAGCGGATGTCCATGAGGGCTTCGGGAACATACCGCTCCCCGAACAGGAACCGCCCCAGGCGATCCAGCAGCCTCGCGGGACCGGCGGCCCCCCTGAGCGCGCGCAGGCCGACCCTTCCTCCCCGCCGAAGGATCCGTCGGGGGTGGCTCATCGCGCCCCGCGTCGCGAGGTTCTCGAGGGCAAAGAGGAGGAGTAGGAAGAGAAGAACCCAGCCGGCCGTCGACGCCGCCCCCGCCCACCCCCGCAGGCGGTCGAAGAGGGAGAAGGCCGCCGCGCCGGCGCAGAGTGCCGCGGCCGACTTGCACGCCAGCCCGGCCGCATAGAGGGCGAAGGGGTGCCGCACCTCGGGCGCCCGGATGGCGGCGAGCAGCAGGCCGGCGATCTCCTCCCCGGCGGACGCATCCTCCGCCAGCCCCTCCTCCCCCACGATGAGAAGGGAGGATCGCAGCGCCGTCACCGCGGCGCCGCCCGCGGCGAGCAGGAGCGCCGCGAGCGCCCAGGCCAGAGGGATCCACATGCCTATCAATATATCCGATGTGATAAAATTATGCGCCGGGGTTCCGATGAAAAACGTCGCGTATGTCTACCATCCGGATTATCTGCTGCACGCCCCGCCCTTCGAACACCCGGAATCCCCCGGCCGCCTGATCGCGATCAACGACCATCTCCAGCGCGTCGGGCTCCTCGAGACGCTTTCGCCGATCGCCCCGGAATACCCGGGAGACGGCGTCATTCTTCGCGTTCACGACCCCGAGTATCTGCGGAGGCTGGAAATGTCGTGCCGCCGGGGGGACATCTTTCTCGACACCGAGGACACCTACCTGAACAAGCACTCCTACCTGATCGCCCTCCTTTCGGCGGCGGGAGCCATCGCGGGGGCCGAGGCCGTCGCAACCGGGAACGCCGACCGGGCGTTCTGCGCCGTGCGTCCCCCCGGGCATCACGCCGGACGATCCGAGGGGATGGGGTTCTGCCTCCTCAACAACGCGGCGATCACCGCCCGCTTCCTCCAGGCGAACCATGGCGTCTCCAAGGTGATGATCATCGACTGGGATGTCCACCACGGGAACGGGACCCAGGCCATCTTCTGGGAGGACCCGTCGGTGTTCTTCTTCAGCATCCACGAGAACCCCGCCTTCCTCTACCCCGGCACGGGGCGGCGGTGGGAGACGGGGAAGGGGGAGGGGGAGGGGACGACCCTCAACGCCCCGATGGCGCCGGGCGCAGGGGATGAGGAGTACCGGCAGACGTTCGAGCAGATGCTCGCCCCCGCGGCGGAGAGCTTCCGCCCGGAGTTCCTCGTGATCTCCTCCGGGTTCGACGCGCACCGCGACGACCCGATGGCCGACATCCAGCTCACGGGAGAGGGGTTCCGGTTCCTGTCGAGGTTCGCCGTCGAGCTCGCGAACCGGTACTGCGGCGGAAAGATCGTCTCCCTGCTCGAGGGAGGGTACGAAACGGAGTCTCTCACGCATTGCACGGAAATCCACATCCGGGAACTCCAGAAGGACTGAACCCGGCAAACCGGAGGACGCTCTCATGTTCATCACCCGAAGAATGCAGCGGGCCGTCGCAACGATTTCCCCCTCCGCCTCCCTCCAGGAGGCGCGCCGCCTGATGCGCGGGCAAAACGTGCGCCAGCTCCCGGTCACCGGCGAGGGGAACAAGCTCGTCGGCATCCTGTCGGACAGGGACATCCGGGAGGCGACCCTTCCCGTGGGGCTCCTTCCCGGCTCCTCGGAGAAGGAGATGGAGGAGATGCTGGCAAGCACCACCGTGGAGAAGGTCATGACCCGGAAGGTGGTCACCGCAACGGTCAACGACTCCCTCGAGGATGCGATCGTCCTCCTGCACGATTTCCGGGTCAACGCCCTCCCGGTTGTAGACGACGAGGGAACCGTGGCCGGGATCATCACGAGGACGGACGTCCTCAAGGCGTTCATCGAGGCGCTGGGGATCGGCGAGATCAGCAGCCGTCTGGAAGTCGTGGTCCCCGACGTCCCGGGCTCCCTGGCCGAGGTCATGACCATCATCAAATCCTTCCACGTGAACGTCACGAGCGTCCTGACGACCGGCCACACCGAGCCGGGCACCCGGGCCGTCTTCTTCCGGATCGCGACCCTCCACGTGGAACCGATCCGGAAGGCCATCCAGAAGGCGGGGTACCGGATCCTCAATCCCGCGGACTTCCGGGAATGAGAGCGATGCTGCTTCCGGAGAGGGGGCCGGTCGAAACCTCCCCCCTCCTCCTGACGGACCTCCCGGACCCGGCTCCCGGCCCCGGAGAGATCCGGGTGAAGGTTTCCGCCTGCGCGATCTGCCGGACGGATCTTCACGTCATCGAAGGGGACCTGCCGGTCCGCCGTATGCCGCTGATTCCGGGGCACCAGGCGGTGGGAACGGTGGATGCCGCCGGGGCCGGGGCGTCCCGGTTCCCGCGCGGGGCCCGGGTGGGCATCGCGTGGCTTGCGCGGACCTGCGGGGAATGCGCGTTCTGCGCGGCGGGCAGGGAAAACCTGTGCGACCGGCCGGTGTTCACGGGGTATCACCGCGACGGCGGCTTCGCCGAGTACGCGGTCGTTCCGGAGGCGTTCGCCTATCCTCTTCCCTCCGCCTTTCGGGACGCCGAGGCCGCCCCGCTTCTGTGCGCGGGGATCATCGGGTTCCGCGCGCTGCGCAGGGCCGACCTCCCCCGGGGGGGAACGCTGGCGATCTACGGCTTCGGGTCGTCCGCCCACATCGTGATCCAGATCGCCCTGCACCGGGGGTGCGAGGTCCTCGTCTGCACCCGCAGCGAGAAGCACCGGGAACTCGCAAAACGGATGGGTGCTTCCTGGGCGGGCGAGAATCCCGAGGAGATGCCGGCGCCCGCCGACTCGGCGATCCTCTTCGCCCCGGCGGGGGAACTGGTCCCCAAGGCGCTGAGGAAGCTGAAAAAGGGGGGAACCCTGTCGCTCGCCGGCATCCACATGAGCGACATCCCGTCGATGCGGTACGAGGAGTGCCTCTTCTACGAGAAGAACGTCCGGAGCGTCACGGCCAACACGCGGCAGGACGGGGAGGAGCTGCTCCGGGAGGCGGCGGAGATCCCCCTCCGCCCGGAGATCGCCCTGTTCCCGCTCGAAGAGGCCAACCGGGCGCTCCAGCTGCTGAAAGCCGACAAGCTCCAGGGAACGGGCGTGCTGACCGTGGGGAGATGATCTCCCCCGTCCGGCCGATCTACCCTTTCCCCTCCTTCCGCAGAATCCCCTCCGCGGCGAGCATGCCGTTGAGCGCGGCGCCCACGATTCCCCGGGACTTCCCCACGCCGTCCCCGGACACGAAGAGGTTCGGGACGTTGGTCTCGAGGTACCGGTCGGTTTCGTACTTCGTGTCGTAGAACTTGATCTCGGGGACGTACACCGTCGTGGAGGGGTGCGCCACGCCCGGGATGACGCGCGAGAGAAGAAGCAGGCTGTCCCTCAGGTTGTCGACGATCCGCCCCGGGTAGGCGTAGGAGATGTCCCCCGGCGTCACCCCCGGTCCGGGGGAAAGGGTCGGAACCATCTTGTCGTACCCGAGGGCGGCCGAGTGGAACGTCTCGGGCCGGGAGCGCCTTCCCGCCGTGAGGTCCCCCCAGCGCTGGACGACCAGGCTGTCCCCGCCGCCCCAGAAGTTCGCGAACTCCATCACCTTGCGGCCCATCTCCGTCGTGTCCTGGATCGGCTCGGTCATCGAGACGGTGTTGAGGATCGCGAAATTGCTGTTCGGCGTCTTTCTCCGTTTCAGCGCGTCCCCGTTCACCAGCCGGTACCCGTTCCTCATTTCCACCCGGACCCTCCCGCCGGGATTGGTGCAGAAGGTACGGGTCCGGTCGCCGTGGGTGGGCGTGACGAAGAGGAACTTGGGGTCGTACAGGACCTGCGTGATCTCGTCGTACACCGCCTGCGCCACTTCGACACGGCACCCGATGTCGATGGCTCCGTACCGCGTCCTGGCCCCGATCGCGCGGGCGACCTCCCGGAACCAGTAGGCGCCCTCCCTGCCCGGGGCCGCCAGCACGTACCGGGAGAGGAACTCCCCCTTCGCGCTTCGCACGAGGAACCGCCCGTCGTCGCATCGCCGGATGTCCGTGACCCGCGTGCGGAGCGAGAACGCGACCCCCTTCCCCCGGAACGCCTCGGTCATCCGGGCGACGACGCGGTGGGCGAGGTCGGTCCCCATGTGCCTCTGCCGCGCGGGAAGAAGCGTGATGTCCCAGAACCCCTTGGCGGTCCGGTGCCGCACCCAGGAGACCCGGTCCAGCCACCAGCCGATCCGCTCGGCGTCCACCCCGTACAGGGTGCGGTCGGCCCCGTGCTCCAGAAACACCTCGTCGACCCTCGCGATCCGCTCCTCGGCCTCGGCCTCCGTCATGCCCAGCTCGGAGAGGTCGAGACCGATGTGCGGGGAGAGGTTCAGCTTGCCGTCGGTCATGGCCCCCGCGCCGCCGGTGCGGCCCTTCTCCTCCAGGACAAGAACGCGCAGCTTCCCGGCAAGCGCCCTTGCCGCGAACAGGCCGGCGGGCCCCGCCCCGACGATGACGGCGTCCCAGACGGCCGACCGCTCAGCGGACACCGGTTCCTCCCGCGACCGTGACCCGCGGGCCCGCGGAGATCCGGAACGGAACGGGGGGGAATCCGCGGCGGGCGAGCATCCGATCCACCTCCTCCCGGTCCCCCGGGTCGCGGAGCAGGCCGAACACCATCCCTCCCCCCCCGGCGCCGCAAAGCTTCGCCCCCGACACCCGCCCCCGGAATTCGGGGGAGGAGAACAGTCCATCCACCGACCTCGTGGAGATGCCCCGGGCGAGCGTCCTGCGGATCGCCCACTCCCGATCGACGGCCTTCCCGACCCGGAGGATCTCTCCCCCGGAGACGGCCTCCCACGCATCCCGCGCGGCCGCCGCGATCCCGCGGAATCTCCTGAGCACCTCGGGATTCCCGTCGATCGCCCCCCGGATCATCCGCCAGTTCAGCCCCGCGGAGAAGTGGGACTTCCCCGTGCCCGCCAGAAACCCGTGCGCCTCGAGCGTTCGCCCGGCGGGGCTTCCCGGCCCGATCCTCTCCGCCTCCGTCCGGCCCGGGTGGTACCGGATCCCCTGGATCCCGCCGCGCAGCGCGGCGATATGATCCTGGGTGCCGGTGAGATTCCGGAGATAGGCGCCCTCGATCTCCATCGCCTCCCGCGCCGCTTCCCTCCATGTCTTCCGCCCCCCCGACAGGCAGTTCATCGCCAGCATCACCGCGACCAGAAGGGAGGACGACGCCCCGATCCCGGATCCGACGGGCGCCTCGTTGCGGAACCGGAGTTCGATCCCGGCCCGGGGCGGGAAGCGCCGAAGGGCCGCAGCGACCAGGCCGAACTCCCCTCTCGTCGGGAAGCCGTGCGTGTCCGGGGCCTCCGAACGGCGGGAGAAGGAATCGGAAACGAGGCGGGAAGGGCCGCCAACGGGGCGGACCGAGACGATGCTCTCCATGCGGATCGCCGCGTTGACGGTCATCGCGCCCGGAACGAGAAGATAGAGGGGAAAGATGTCGAGAGTCCCGCCCGCAAGGTCGACCCGGTTGGGAACCACCACATGGACCAGCGGCTCCCCTCCCGGAGATCTGGGTTCGGCCATCGGATCCCTTCCCGCGCAATGCGTCGTTCTTTGCTTTATCTTACACGGCGTGCAAGGAAGAGGAAGACGTCATTTCTTCCTTTACGGCGGTGCGGCGGGGCCTGTATAAAGTTGTAGGACAGGACGCCCGCACCGCACACCTTCGGACAGGAGGTTCCGATGCCGCCCGTCAAGATCCGCTGGTTCGGCCACTCCGGCTTTTCCCTTCAGGACCCCTCCGGCAAGACCGTGCTGATCGACCCGTGGTTCGAGGGAAACCCGACCGCGCCCTGCGGCCCGGAGGAGGTGGGAACCGCGGAGTTCCTGCTCCTCACGCACGACCACTTCGACCACGCGGCCGACGCCGCCGCGCTCGCCGGACAGACGGGCGCCCTCGTGGTCGGGATCTTCGAGCTGGTCGGCGACCTGAAGGCGAAAGGCGTTCCCGAGTCCCGGCTCCTGCACGGAGGGATCGGAATGAACGTGGGCGGCACCGTGGTCCTTGACGGCTTCTCCTTCACGATGACGGAGGCGAGGCACTCCTGCACGCTCGGCTCGCCGGTGGGCTACGTCATCCAGACCCCCTCCGGCAAGACCGTCTACCACGCGGGGGACACGGGCATTTTCGCCGGCATGGCGCTCATCGGCGAACTGTACCCGATCGACGTGGCCCTGCTGCCGATCGGCTCGGTGTTCACGATGGATTACCGCCAGGCGGCGAAGGCGGCCGACCTGCTGAAGGCGAAGACGGTCATCCCGATGCACTTCGGAACGTTCCCGATCCTGGAACCGAACGCGGACCGCTTCGTCGCGGAGATGAAGAAGAACGTGCCGGGGACGCGGGTGGTCGTCCTCGGCCCCGGGGAGGAGACTTCCCTCTGACCCCGCGGCACGGGGGGCGGGATCACCCGATCCTTTCCGCCACGGCGGCCATCAGGAGAGGGAAGAGGATCTCGTGCGGCCCGATCAGGTGGACCCCTTTCCCGCCTTTGCGCGTGGGCCGCGACACGACGTTGACATCCGGGCGGTACAGTTTCTGGAAATCCATGTTCACGGTGGTGATCCTCGACAGGGGCTTCCCGAGGTTCCGGGCGACCGACACGGCCTTGAGAAACACCTCCGGGAGGACCACGGCCGAGCCGACGTTGAGATAGACCCCCCCCTGCAGGCGGGAGACCAGTCCGCAGAAGGCGCGGAAATCCCGAAGCGACGCCTCTCCCATCGCCGCGCCGTCCGCCTCGGGGTGCATGTGGGTGATGTCCGTCCCGATGCACACGTGGACCGTCACCGGAACTCCCCGCTCCCACGCCCCCGCCAGAAGGGACCGGCCCCGGTGGGGAGCGCGGGACGCGGCAAGGGCCTTCCCGACAGCGGACCCGAACCCGAGTCCCTCTTCGACGCCGGACGCCAGTGCCGAGTGAATGAAGCGGGCCGTCTCGCGGGCCATCCCGAAGGAGCCGTCCTCCAGACTCTCCGCCACGTCTTCCGACGTCCTTCCCGCCAGGGCAAGCTCCACGTCGTGGATCACCCCCGCGCCGTTCATCGCGACGCCGTCAAACAGACGTTCCGACAGGCCCTGGAGAAGGAGCGGGGGAAGCCCCACCTTGATGAAGTGGGCCCCGATCCCGAGGAGAACGGGCGCACCCCGACGCTTGGCCCGCGCCACCGCGTCCACCACCGCGCGGAAATCCCTGGCCGCCAGGTAATCGGGGAGCCCGGCGAGAAACGCGCCGAGGGACATCCCTTTCCGGACGGGGGCCGCGAATCCCCGGAACGATACCTTGCTCTTCCTGGCGTGGAGGGAGGTGCGCCGGAGGCGGGAGAGATCGAGCTCCCTCATCGCTTCCCGACCTCGCGGAACAGCAGGGTGTCCGTGAGGTCGCACAGGATGTGTCCCACCACCACGTGCGCCTCCTGGATCCTCGGGGTGATCTTGGAGGGAACGCAGAGCGCGATTTCCGCGAGGGAAGCCGCCTTCCCCCCATCCCCCAAGAGCGCGATCGTGACCATCCCCTGCTTTTTTGCCACCCGGAACGCCTTGAGCACGTTCTGGGAGTTCCCGCTCGTGCTGATCCCGAACGCGATGTCCCCCTTCTTCCCGAGGGCCTTGATCTGCTTGCTGAACACCTCGTCGAAGGAGTAGTCGTTCGAGATGCTGGTGAGAATGGAGGTGTCCGTGGTCAGGGCGATGGCGGGCAGGGGCGGCCGCTCGATCAGGAAGCGGTTCATGAACTCGGCCGCGATGTGCTGGGCGTCGGCGGCGCTCCCGCCGTTGCCGAAGAGAAGAATCTTCCGCCCCGCCTTGAAGGCCTCGGCGATCGTCTTCGCCGCGTCCAGGATGTCGCCGGTCATCGTTTCGATCATCCGGAGGCGCAGGTCCGCCCCCTCCTTCAGCATCTTCGCGATCGCTTCCTTCACGTGGAATCCCCCCGGGAATGGTAGAGAGAATTGAACCGCTTTTTCCCCGGAGTGTCAAGAAACCTCGAACCGCCCACCTTTCTTTTCGGAAGGAACCGATGTAGCATGAAACGCATCTGAAGTCGGCAGGAATGGACTCCCGCTTGGAAGACGTAATCGGCCGGATTCTGGCCGAGACGAAAACCGTAGCCGTTGTTGGGCTTTCGGACAGGCCCGACCGGCCGAGCCACGACGTGGCGCGCTACCTCCAGAAGAGGGGGTACAGGATCATCCCGGTCAACCCGAATGTCCGCGAGGTGCTGGGAGAACCATCGTACGGATCCCTGGCGGAGATTCCGGGCGCGGTCGACCTGGTCGACGTGTTCCGGAAGCCCGAGTTCGTGCCCGGGATCGCTTCGGAGGCAATCCGGATCGGGGCAAAGTCCTTCTGGATGCAGGAGGGCATCGTGAGCGAGCGGGCCCGGAAGGAGCTCGCCGCGGCGGGAATTCCGGTGGTGATGGACCGCTGCGTGAAGAAGGAGCTCGCAAGGCGGGGAAGATAATCGAACCGAGCGTCCCGGCTCTTCGGCGCGGAAAGGGGGCGCATGGAGGAAACGATGGCCGGAAGCATAGTGGAACTCAACAGCGGAAATTTCAAGACGACGATCGAAACCGGCCCCACCCCGGTGCTGGTCGATTTCTGGGCCCCCTGGTGCGGCCCGTGCCGGGTGATCGCGCCCATTCTCGAAGAGGTGGCGAAGGAATTCGAGGGGAAGGTGCGGGTGGGCAAGCTGAACGTGGACGACAGCCCGGACATCGCGTCGCAGTTCGGGGTTCGCGGAATCCCCACCCTGATCCTGTTCAAGGAAGGACAGATCAAGGGGCAGATGGTCGGGGTCAATCCCAAGAACAGCATCGTCCAGCTGATCCAGAAAAACCTTTGATGTGACCGGAACAGGCTGCCCGCTGGCGGGACGCAGGAATGCGGCGAACGCCCTCGCCCTTGCGGCGGCCCTTTCCCTGTTCGCAGGGTGCGGAGGGAAGAGCTTCGCCGTCGGCTCCATCCCCTTTCCCGCGGAGAAACCGGTGTTCCTGGCCGAAGGGGGGAAAGAGACGGCGGGCCTCCCCCCCTCGCCCGAACCGATCCGCCTGGTGTTCATCGACTCCCCCTGGTGCCCCCCGTGCAGCGATGCCTGGAACGCTCTCGGATCCGCATCGTCGACGTTTCCGCCGGACTCCGTTCACGTGGTCCGGATCCTGTTCGACCGGGAAAGGATCCACGGGGAGGGGGGTGTCCGGGATGTCCCCCCCCTCCATCCGGAGGCCACACCGGGCACACTCTCCGCCTCCTCCGATGCGACCCGCGTTCGGGTGACGACCCTCACGGCGCTGCCCGGACCGTTCCGGAAACAGTTCCGGATCGACCAGGTTCCCGTCATCCTGCTCCTGGACAAAGGCGGCACGGTAGAAAAGCGCTGGACCGGCCATTCGCCCTCCCTGCGCGATTCGCTGGCGGAGGAGGTCGGACGGAGGACGGGATCTACTCTCCCGGCTGGAACGTGAACCGCGTCCGGGAAAGGTTGGCGAGAATCCCCAGGGAGATCATGTTCGTGAGCATCGAGGACCCGCCGTAGCTGACGAAGGGAAGCGGTATCCCGACCACCGGGAACAGACCGCACACCATCGCGATGTTGATCACGATGTGCGCGAGGAAATAGGAGGCGATCCCCCCGCACGCGAAGGAGGCGAACCGGTCCTGGGACTGGGAGGCGAGATAGAACATCCGGTAGACCAGCGCGAGAAACAGGAGGAGCAGGACCACCGAACCGGCGAAGCCCCACTCCTCCGAGAAGATGGCAAAGGCGAAATCCGTGTGCTGCTCCGGGAGAAACCGGAGCGAACCCTGCGTCCCCCGGAGATACCCCTTCCCGAAGACCCCCCCCGACCCCACGGCGATCTTGGACTGGATGACGTGGTATCCCGCGCCCAGGGGGTCCCGTCCCGGATCGAGAAACGTCAGCACGCGCTGCTTCTGGTAATCCTTCATCACGAACCAGAGACCGGGAACCAGCGCCGCCCCCGCCGCGCCGACGAGGAGGAACACCCTCAACCGGAGGCAGGCGATCATCATCATCGCGGCCAGGATGATCAGAAAGACTCCCGCGGTCCCCAGATCGGGCTGCAGCGCCACGAGCAGGAACGGAACCAGGGTGATCCCCAGGGCCGGCAGCAGGTCGCGGAACCCGATCCCTTCGTAGGTGTACCGCCCGGAGAAGTACCGCGCCAGCGCAAGCACGAGGGCGATCTTGGCGAACTCCGAAGGCTGGACATTGAAGAATCCGAGGGAAAGCCACCGCTGGGCGCCGCCCCGGATCTTGCCGGCGAGAAGGACGAACAGGAGGATCGCGACGGCGGCGAGAAAAAGGTGCGGGGCCCACTCCTCGATCAGGCCGCCCCCCATGAAGCAGAGGAGGAGGAAGACGCCCACGCCGAGGAGGATCCAGACGATCTGCTTGAAAAACAGGGGGATTCCGGGAGACGGGAGCACCCTCGTCCCGCTGTATACGTTCAGCAGTCCCACCCCGCACAAGCCGAGAACCAGGAGGAAAACGGGCCAGTCCACCCGGGCGAACCTCTTTCGTGCGCTCACGCCCCCCCTCCTTTCCCGTCAACCTGCTTCCGTCGGAAATACTCCTGCATCACCGCCTTGACCACGGGGGCGGCCGCCGACCCCCCGTGCCCCCCGTGCTCCACCATCACCACGACGCAGATCTCGGGATCCGGAACGGGGGCAAAGCCGACGAACCACGCGTGGTCCCGGATATCGTAGGGAAGATCCTCGGATTTGATCATCTTCCCCTTCACCGTGACGATCTGCGCCGTCCCGGTCTTCCCTCCGACCTCGACCCCGGGGAGCCGGGCCGCCCCCCCGGTCCCGTAATCGTTGACCACTCCCGCAAGGGTCCGGCGGATGAAAGCCACATTTGCGGGGTTCCAGGACAGATCCCTCTCCACGACCGGGGGGAGATCCTGCGCCGTCCCGTCCCCATGGACCACCCGGCTCACCAGGCGGGGGCGCATCACCTGTCCCCCCGTCGCAATCGCCGCGTAGGACGACAGCATCCCCAGCGGCGTGACGTGGATCGCCCCCTGCCCGATGCCGAGCAGAACGCTCTCGTAACTGTACCACCGCCCCTTCATCACTTCCTGCTTCCAGTAGGTATCGGGAATGAGACCGGATTTCTCTCCGGGCAATTCGACGCCGGTCAGGACGCCGAGGCCGGCCCCGCGCTCCAACGAGGCAAGCCGGTCCGGGTCGAGCTTCAGGCCGAGGGTGTAGAAATAGACGTCGCAGGACTGCACGATGGCCTTGTACATGTCCACCATCCCGTGCCCCTTTTCCTTCCAGCACCGGAACGTCCGGTTCCCCAGCGTGAACGATCCCTCGCAAAGGACCCGGGCATTCGGATTCTGGACCCCCATCTCCAGCGCCGTCAGGGCCAGAAAGGGCTTCACCGTGGATCCGGGCGCGTAGGTTCCCTGCAGGCCCTTGTTCTGCAAGGGAGTCCGCGGGTTCGCGACCAGGGCCGCCCATTCGTTTTTCCGGATCCCCTGGGAGAAGGAGTTCGGATTGAACGCCGGCATCGAGACGAAGGCGAGAATGTCTCCGGTCTTCGGATCCATCGCGATCACGGTTCCCGCCTTCTTCTCCATCGCTTCGTATGCCACCTTCTGGATGTCGGCGTCGATCGTGGTCTGGACGGTTGCGCCGGTCCGGGGGGGCACCTCGGTCACCAGACGCTTGTCGCGGCCAGCGGCGTCCACCTCGACCTGCCGCCCCCCGTTCACCCCGCGAAGCACGTCGTCCCTCGCCTTCTCGAGCCCGTACTTGCCCACGATGTCCCCCAGCAAGAGGCGTCTTCCCTGCCCCGCAGCGAGCTCCTGCTCGCTCGCTTCCCCGACGTACCCGAGAACATGGGCGAATTCCGGCCCGAGAGGATAGCTCCGCTTCGCCTCGACCTGGACGGAGAAGCCGGGGAGGGCCTCCCGGTTGAACTCGATCACCGACAACTGCTCGAACCGCAGGTCCCGCGCGATCGTGATGCTCCGGTAGGGATTCGCATCCTGCCCCCGGATGATCTTCTCCCGGATCTCCCCGGCATCGAGCTCCAGCACCTCGGAGAGCAGCTGCAGCTCCTCCTCGATGGCCTTCACGTCCACCGGCGTGACGATGAGATCGAAGGATGCCTGGGTCTCGGCGACCGGCCGCCCTCTCCTGTCGAGAATGACGCCGCGGGGGGCCCGGACGACCCGGATCCGTATCCTGTTGTTTTCGGAAAGCGTCCGGAGTTCCTCGTACTTCACAACCTGCAGCCAGTACAGGCGCCCCAGGAGGAGGAAAAACAGAGCCAGCCCGATTCCCTGGAGGATGCGGATCCTCGACGCGATCCAGGGGTCCTGCTCCCGCTTCCGGATGCGCTCCTTCATTCCTGGATCCGCTGCCACCGGCCGGAGAGGTCCAGGAAGAGAAAAACGGCAAGAAAAGACGTCCAGGCGATCCGGACCACCTCCTCCGCTCCCCGGAGCAAGGAGAACGGGTTGCCTCCCGTCATGATGAGCAGAAGGAGGACGGAAGCGGACTCGGCCGCGAGAAGTCCCGCGACGATCAGGAACAGGAAGATCTCCGCGCGGAGGAAGATCCGGCGGCCGATCTCGCTCGCGGTGAAATAGACCGCCACCGAGGCGAGGAAGAACGTCCCGGGAGGGCCGGTGATCGTCACCTCGCGGAAGAGCGCGGGGGGGAGGACGGCGAGGAAACCGAGCGGTCCGGGAAGAAACAGTCCGGCGTATACGATCGCCAGGAACGAGAAATCCGGCAGGAGGAACCACGGGAGGAGCCCGGAAAGCAGCCACACGTTCGCCGCGGTTCCGGCGAACGACAGCAGGAGCAGCACGAGAACGGGTCTCACGGCATCCCCCGTCGGAACGGGATCGTGGGACGGGACAGGACCACCAGGACCTCTTCGACGGAAAGCGCGTCCACGGCGCTCACCACCCGGATGTTCAGGAAGAGCCCTTCGCGGGGACGGTCCACGCTCACGACGGTGCCCAAAAGGGTCCCCTTCGGCATGCTCCCGTCGAACCCGGAAAAGAGGATCCGGTCTCCCCTCACCACGTCCTCGGTCGGGGAGACGTACTTCAGCCGGCAGAGGTTTCCCCCCATCCCCTCGGCGATCGCCCTGGCGCGGGTGCGCTCGACGATCACGTCTCCGGCAAAGCGGCTGTCCGTCAGGAGGATGACTTCCGAAAGGTCCGGGTAGGTCCGGTGGACGCGTCCGACTGCGCCGGCGGGAGTGACCACCGCCATCCCCATCTCGATCCCCGCCGCAGCCCCCCCGCGGATGAATATGCCCTGGAACCAGGGGGAGACGTCGTGCCCCACGACGCGGGCGCCGACCGTCCTCGTTTCCCCCGCCGTCGAGAACCGCAGCAATTCCTCGAGCCGCCGGTTCTCCAGAACCGCGTCACGGCTCTCCTTGAGCTTCTCCTGCAGCGCGGCCACCTCCTTCCGGAGCTCCGCGTTTTCCCTCTCGACGTGAACCAGGTGGAAGTACCCCGACCACACGGAGGAGATCCCCCGCCGGAGGAAATCGATCGACTCGTAGACGGGCCGGAAGAGGGACGCCCCGATCTCCCCGAGAAAACGATTGGGGGAAAATCCCGGGGGGCGGACGAAGAGCTGAATCGCCGTCGCCAGAAGGGCAACCAGGAGCAGGAGACGCCACCACGTTCTGAGGAACTTCACCACGGCCAGCCGATCTTTGCAGCGTGGGTTACGCCCAAGCCGGTACTATCGGAGGGCAACCTGGCGCAGCAGGTCCAGCTCATCGAGGGCTTGCCCGGATCCGAGCACGACGCAGGACAGGGGGTCTTCGGCGACCGTCACCGGGAGGCCCGTCTCTTCCCGCAGCAGGACGTCGAGGTTCCGGAGGAGCGCGCCGCCCCCTGCAAGCACGATCCCCCGCTCGTAGATGTCGCCCGCAAGTTCCGGGGGGGTCTCCTCGAACACCCCCTTCACCGCGTCCACGATCACCCGCACGGTTTCGGAAAGGGCCTCCCGAACCTCGTCGGATGTCATGGTCAGCGCCTTCGGGACGCCGGACACCATGTCCAGCCCCTTCACCTCGACGGTGTCCTCGAACCCGGGAAAGGCGTTTCCGATCTGCACCTTGATGTATTCGGCGGTCGGTTCGCCGATCAGCAGGTTGTACTTCCGTTTCACGTACTGGAGGATCGCCTCGTCCATCTTGTCCCCCGCGACGCGGACCGAATGGCTCTGGACGATCCCGCCCAGGGAGATCACGGCGACCTCGGTGGTCCCGCCCCCGATGTCGACGATCATGTTCCCGGAGGGCTCGGTGATCGGGAGACCGGCGCCGATCGCCGCCGCCAGGGGCTCCTCGATCAGGTAGACCTCTCTCGCCCCGGCGCTCTGCGCGGATTCCCGGACGGCCCGCCGCTCCACCTCGGTGCACCCGTAGGGAACGCAGATGATGATCCGGGGGCGGACGAGGGTCCGGTGCTTGTGGGCCTTGCGGATGAAGTAGCGCAGCATCGCCTCGGTCACCTCGAAGTCGGCGATGACCCCGTCCTTGATGGGGCGGATGGCGATGATGTTCCCGGGAGTCCGCCCGATCATCCGCTTCGCCTCGATCCCGACGGCGAGGACCTTTTTGGCGCCACGGCTGTCCCGGTGAACGGCAACGGCCGACGGCTCCGAGCAGATGATTCCTTCCCCCTTGACGTACACCAGCGTCGTCGCCGTGCCGAGGTCGATCGCGAGGTCGTTCGAGAACAGACCGAGAAATCGGTTGATGAGCATCGGTCCCTCCGGAAATCCCGTTCCCTATTTGGGACATATGTGCAACGCCGTATCTTAGCAGGGCAACCCGGCCAATGCAAACGGATGGAAGCCGAGAGGGTAACCCGTTGCATTTCCCGGGGGAAGAGGAGTATCGTATACTGTTTTCATCTGACGCATTCATTCCCGACGGGAGAAATCAACGTCATGCTCGACGTCCTTCGCCGGAACGCCGGTTCCTGGGCCATCAAAGGCATCCTCACGTTCATCGCCCTCACCTTCATCTGGTGGGGAGTCGGCTCGTACTCCCAGAGCAAGCAGGACGTCGCCGCGACCGTCGGCGACGGGAAGGTCTCCATGGCGGAGCTTGCCGAGGCGCACGCCAGGCTGGAGAAGACATACCGCGACGTGTACGGAAAGGCGTTCACGCCGGAAATGGAGAAGGCGCTCGACCTCCGCCGGCAGGCCCTCGAGGCCCTCATCCGCCGGAAGCTGCTGCTCGCCGAAGCGGGCAAAATGGGGCTGACCACGACCAGCGAGGAGGTCCGGAGGGAGATCGCGGCGACGCCCGCGTTCCAGGTGGACGGGACGTTCCGCGAGGACCGGTACCGGAGCATTCTCGCCTACAACCGGGTTTCCCCGCAGGAGTACGAGACCTCCCAGCGGGAGGAGATCACGCTCCGGAAGATCGAGGACCTCCTGCTCTCCTCCGCGCGGGTCCCCGCGACCGAAGCGCAGGACCTCTTCAACCTGACGCTCCGGAAGATCCGGCTTCTCGTGGTCACATCCGATCCCTCCGGGGTGCGAGGCATCCCTCCCCCGACCGAGGGCGAGATGGCGGCAAAGTACGAGCAGACCAAGGAGAGCTACCGGATCCCTGCCCGGGTGAAGCTCTCCGTTGCGCGGTTTTCCCCGGAGTCGTTCGCCCGCAAGGTAGAGCCCTCCGAGCAGGAGATCCTCTCCTTCTACCAGGGAAACCCCGCTGCGTTCCGCACCGAGGAGTCCCGCCTGGCCTACCCCGTCGTCATACCGTACGCCACCGGCACCAGGGAGGCTGCCCGCACGAGGGCGGAGGAGCTGATCGCAGAGGGGAGGGAGGGAAAAGACCGCTTCGAGAAGGCCGCGAAGAAGCTGTCCCAAGACAAGGGAGGGGCGATCTGGGTCACGCGGCGCACGCTGCGGCCCGAGCTTGCCGACGCCGTCTTCTCCGCCCCGGTCGACGGGGTCGTCGGCCCCATCGACGCCGGCAACGGATTCACCGTCGTTCGCATCAACCAGATCCGGTTTCCCGAAGACCTCCCGCTGGAGAAGGTCCGGGACCGCGTGGTGGACCTTCTCAAGCTCGAGAGGGGAAAGGACGAGGCGGTCCTGCGGGCGTACGAGGCCCACGGGAAGGCGCTGGAATCCCGGGATCTCGCGGGGGCGTGCGCGCCGTTCGGCGTCCCCCTTGCGGAGACGGGCTGGACGAGCGACGGGGAAGGCGTTGACCTCCCCCCCGTGGTCGTCCAGGAGGCGCTGCTGCTCCAGGCGGGCGATATCGGGCCCGTCAAAACGGTCGGCGACACCCATTTTCTCTTCCGCGTCACCGCCAAGGAGAACTCCCGCATCCCGCCCCTGTCCGATGTGCGCAACCGGGTCGCCGCCGACCTCGAGAAGGAGAAACGGAACGACGCGGCGCGGGCGGCGCTCGAAGCCGTCCTCGCCGATGCCAAGACGGCGTCCGACCTGAAACGGAACGCGGCGAAGGCCGGCCTGGCCGTGACGACCACCCCCTTCTTCCCCCCGCTCACCGACCCCCTCCCCGGGGCTCTCGCGGAAGCCGGGGAGATCCGGAGGGACCTGATCGAACTCTCCCCGCAGTCCCCCGTATCTCCCGTCGTATTCCCCGCCGGGACGAAATTCCTTGCGGTCGCGTTCGACGCGGAGCAGCCCGTGGACCCGAAGGAGTGGGAGGCCGGGAAGGATGCCTTCATGCGGGAATACGCGGAGCGGAAGCGGACAGGCGCCGTCGCGGCGTTCCTCGCCGAGCGCATGAAGCAGGTCAAGGTGGAGATCAACCCCGAAGCCCTCAAGTAGACGAACGCCCCGGAAAAAGGGACGAAAAAGGGGCCCCCGCGGGGGCCCCTAGCGGATGCCTGCCTTCTCCCGCGACGTCTCCTACGCCTTCTCCTCGACCTTGATCCGCATCGCGTAGAAGGACCGCCAGACGAAGACGATCGCGACGGCGAAGAACGCCGCGGCCGCGATCCGGCTGGTGGCCACGGGCAGCTCGATCGCCAGCTCGACCGCCAGCAGGCCGAACAGGGTCGTGAACTTGATGATCGGGTTCATCGCCACCGACGACGTGTCCTTGAAGGGGTCTCCCACCGTGTCCCCGATGACGGTCGCCGCATGGAGCTCCGTCCCCTTCATGTCGAGCTCGGTCTCGACGAGCTTCTTCGCGTTGTCCCAGGCGCCGCCGGCGTTGGCCATGAAGATGGCCTGGAACAGGCCGAAGACGGCGATGGAGATCAGGTAGCCGATGAAGAAGTAGTGGTTGACGCAGGCAAACGCCAGCGTGGAGAAGAAGACGGCCAGGAAGATGTTCCACATCCCCTTCTGGGCGTACTGGGTGCAGATCTCGACCACCCGCTTGCTGTCGGCCACGGAGGCCTTCTCCGCCCCTTCGTCCAGGTTGATGTTCGCCTTGATGAACTCCACGGCCCGGTAGGCTCCCGTGGAGACGGCCTGCATGGACGCGCCGGTGAACCAGTAGATCGTCGTCCCGCCGGTGACGAGCCCCAGCAGGAAGACCGGGTTGAGGATCGACAGTCCGGCCGACACCGCCGGTCCGCCGAACATCTTCGTGAGCACCTGGATGATGGAGAAGATCAGCGTCGTGGCGCCGACGACCGCCGTCCCGATGAGCACCGGCTTCGCGGTCGCCTTGAAGGTGTTGCCCGCCCCGTCGTTCTCCTCCAGGTACATCTTCGCGTTCTCGAAGTCGGGGGTGAAGCCGAACTCTTTCCGGATATCCTCGGAGATGTCCGGGAGGGTCTCGATGGTGGAGAGCTCGTAGACCGACTGGGCGTTGTCCGTCACCGGCCCGTACGAGTCCACCGCGATGGTGACCGGCCCCATCCCGAGAAACCCGAAGGCGATCAGGCCGAAGGCGAAGATCGCCGGGGCCGCCATGATGCTCGCCAGGCCCGCCGTGCTCACGGCGTACCCGATCGCCATCAGGACGATGATGGCCAGCCCCAGCCAGTAGGCGCTGAAGTTCCCCGCGACGAAGCCGGACAGGATGTTCAGCGACGCACCGCCTTCCCGCGAGGCGGTGAGGACTTCGCGCACGTGGCCCGAGTTGGTCGAGGTGAAGATCTTGACCAGTTCCGGGATCAGGGCGCCCGCGATGGTTCCGCAGGTGATGATCGCGGAGAGCTTCCACCACAGGGAAGTGTCCCCCGAGAGCTCCGGCACCAGGAGGTACGACAGCACGAAGGTCATCCCGATGGAGATCAGCGAGGTCAGCCAGACCAGCGAGGTCAGCGGGTGCTCGAAGTTGAACTTGGAGGCCTCACCGTACTTCGCCTTGGCGATTGCCCCGTTGACATAGTACGAAAGAGCGCTCGTGACGATCATCCCGATGCGCATCACGAAGATCCAGACGAGAAGCTGGACCTGGACGATCATGTCGGGCACCGCCAGGACGATGAAGGTGATGAGCGCGACCCCGGTGACGCCGTACGTCTCGAAGCCGTCGGCGGTCGGCCCGACCGAGTCCCCCGCGTTGTCCCCCGTGCAGTCGGCGATGACGCCCGGGTTGCGCACGTCGTCCTCCTTGATCTTGAAGACGATCTTCATGAGGTCGGAGCCGATGTCGGCGATCTTCGTGAAGATCCCGCCGGCGATCCGGAGCGCCGCCGCCCCCAGGGACTCGCCGATCGCGAACCCGACGAAGCAGGGGCCCGAGTAGTCGCCGGGGACATAGAGCAGGATGAAGAGCATCAGGACCAGCTCGACGCTGATCAGCATCATGCCGACGCTCATCCCGGATTTCAGGGGGATCGCCATGGTCGGGAACGGCTTCCCCTTGAGGCCGGCGAAGGCGGTCCGGGAGTTGGCGTACGTGTTGATCCGGATGCCGAACCACGCCACGCCGTAACTGCCGAGAATTCCGATGATGCTGAAGACGACGATGATGACGACCTGGATGGTCGCGAAGTGGAGCAGGAACCCGAAGTAGACGATCATGATCGCCGCGATGAACGCCCACAGGATGGCGAGGAACTTCCCCTGGGTGATGAGGTACGTCTTGCAGGTCTCCCAGATCAGCTCCGAGATCTCGCGCATCGCCCGGTGCACGGGAAGGTTCCGGATCTGCGTGTACTGCACGAATCCGAAGACCATCCCCAGGATGCAGATCAGAAGGCCCCATACCAGGAGGCTGTGCCCCGTCATCCCGAAGAACGACACGGTGCTCAGATCGGGGATCCTCAGTTCCGCCTCGCTGGCGGAAGCTGCGGATGCGAGAAGCACGGTGGACAGCAGGAGCGCGGCGGACAGAAGCGCCGGCCCGACGCGGCGCCGCGGCATGGCAGCGTCCCTGCCCGGTCCCTTCGACGTCCGGAACCAGGCAAGAGCGAGGCCGAACAGAACGATCGTTGACACGGTACTGATCATGACCCCTCCCTGTGCTGGATATATGAAATGTGACGAGAATACCGCCGGGACCCAGATCGCATGCCGCACCTTTCACGTCAAGGATCGGTCCAAACCCGCGCGCAATGAGCAAAACGAATTGTACATAGCATGGACTCCCGGGCAGGTCAAGGGGAAACCGGACCGGGGGAGGCCGGGGACGCGCAACCGCGCCCTGCCTGCTTCGAGGGGGGGGAAAACCGCCGTTACGGAACGGCTTCCATGTGGCGGGTCAGTTCGACGATCGCCTCGCGAATTCCGGGGGATTCCGCGGCCTGCCGGCCAAGAAGGGCCTCCAGGGTCGACAGTTCGCTCCGGATCGCCTTCTCCGCCTGCCTTGCGAGCCTGGCGATCTCCGCACCGGTGCTCTCCCTCCAGACGGCCGACAGGCGGAACAGGTTCTTCTCGGCCTCGAAGCCGACGTGGTGCAGGAAGTGGCGCCGGATCAGAGGGCCGAACACCGAGGGGGGAACCAGGAACCACACGATGTCGAGGTGCGAGTCGAACACCCTCCCGCACGACGTGTCGGGCAGGGGGGGGACGCCGACGTCCAGGGAGACGCGGGAACGGTCGAACTCGATCCCCAGGGCCGTCCGCACGTTCTCCGCCAGGCGCCCCTGAAAACCCTCGACCAGGCGCTCCATCCGGTCCCGCACATCCCGGAGCAGCGCCCAGAACCCCTCTTTCTCGGCCTCGGAAAGTGCGGACATCTCCCGGGCGAAGTGTCCCTGCGCCCACCCCTCGTACCGGCGGGTCAGCCGCCAGAGATTCCCCCGCCACGAGGAGATCTCCCCCGCGAGCTTCTCCCGGGTCCCGTGGAGGAGCGTCCCCTGGTGGCGCAGGATCCTCTCCTCGATCCTCACCCGGACATCCTCCCGGCACTTGCCGGCAACCAGCGAGATCTCCTCGAGGACGTTCGCGAGCCGCACGCGTTCGTTCAGGATCCGCCCGCGAAGGATCTCCCGGTCGGAATCGTGGGCGCTCGCCGCTTCCCAGGCGACCTGAAGATACTGGCGCTGCTCCCGGATCAGGGTGCCCATCTTGTGGGACAGAATGGCCCTGGCCTCTTCCCCCTGCCGGACCGAAAGCGGATCCAGGAGGCGCTCCGCGATCTGCCCGCGCCAACGGTCCGACCCGGCGCGGCAGGAGAAATGGAACAGGGGGAACCCGGCCCCCAGTTCCCGGTCGAGGGTGGCCCGGACGTGCCGGGTGACCGCCGCAAGGTCCGACTCGCCCAGCAGGTCCACCTTCGTCAGGAGAATCCCGATCCGGGGGGTGTGGCGGGCAAGATCCGCCAGGAGGGCGATGTCCTGCTCCGAAACGGGCTGGTCGACGCTGATGGCGACCAGGGTCGCGGCGGCCCGGGGGAGCCACTCCATCGTCACCCGGGTGTTGTGGCGAAAGGCGCTTCCCAGGCCCGGGGTGTCGAGGAACCGGGTGTTCGGGTAGCGCCGGAGGGATGGCAGATCCACGCTCACCAGGTCGACGCCCTTCCGGTTCTCCGGATTCTCCTCTTCCGTCACGAAGTCCGGCAGCTTCCCGACGGGGACGACGACTTCCCCGCCGTCCAGGAACCGCACGCGCGCCTGCTCCCGTTCCCCGAAGCAAAGCACCGTGATGACGGAGGTCACGGGAACCGCCCCGACGGGAAGAACGTCCTGCCCCGCGACGCAGTTCAGAAAGGAACTTTTCCCCGCCTTGAACCGGCCCAGGACGGCGACGTCGATGACGCCGTCATCCCGGAGCCCCCGCCGGCACGCCTCGATCTGCGGGTCGAGGCTTTCCATCCGGTAGCGTTCCCGGATCTCGACGAGCCTCTCCAGAAGCCGGCCTTGATCCTCCTCCCGATTCCTTCCGTGACCCGCCATGATGCCAGGACACTCCTTCCCGCCGCGCAAAGGCCCCGGACACGACAGCGCCCGCCGGGAGAATCCGGCGGGCGCTGTCTCTCTCTTCCTCAAGGCCGCACCCGGCCGGGAATCGCATCTCCACGGTCAGGGGTCATCAGCCCGGGCGGGCGGTTAACGGCGAACCCCATCGCCTTTCTGCCACGATGCGGGCATTGTATCATATCGAGGCGCCCGCAGGGCCGCGCTGCCCCTTTTCCCCGGGGTTTCCCGGTGTTTCCGCCGCCGTTGCGGGTGATATAGTAAAGGGATCATGGAGTTCACGGGAACGCTGATTCTCGCCCCCCTCGCCGGGATCACGGACACCACCTTCCGGCTTCTTTGCCGGGAACACGGGGCCGACGTGACGATCACCGAGATGGTGTCCGCAAAGGGGTTGCTCATGCAGCCCGGACGGACGCACCGGTACCTCCGGTTCGGGGAAGGGGAGCGCCCCATCGGGGCGCAGCTGTTCGGGGCGGTCCCGGAGGAGATGGCCGAGGCGGCGGCGGCGATCGGGCGGCTCGGGTTCGACTTCGTCGACATCAACATGGGGTGTCCGGTCCGCAAGGTGACGGCTGGCGGAGCCGGGGCGGCCCTGCTCTCGAACCCGCGCCTCGCGGGAAGAATCGCGCAGGCGGCCGTCTCCTCCGCAGGAATCCCCGTCACCGCGAAGATCCGGTCCGGCTTCGGCACGGAGCCCGACTCGTACCTCGCGGTCGCACGCGAGGTCTTCGGCGCGGGGGCCGCCGCCGTCACCCTCCACCCCCGTACCCGGGGGCAGATGTTCTCCGGCAGGGCCGACTGGGGACAGATCGCCCGGCTGAAAAGGGAGTTCCCCGGCCGCGTCGTGATCGGCAACGGGGACGTCACGGGTCCGGAGGACGCGCGCCGCATGCTTTCGGAGACCGGGTGCGACGCGGTGATGGTCGGGCGTGCCGCCCTGGGAAACCCCTGGATATTCTCCGCGATCCGCCAGGGGGTTGCCGCGGGGGGGGGCGCCCCGGCGACGGCGGGGAACGGGCCCGCGCGGATCGCGCGCAGGGCGCTGATCCTGAGGCACGGGGAGGAGATGCACCGCCGCTGCGGAGAGGCCGGGATCCGGGAGATGCGGAAGCACCTCGCCTGGTACAGCCGGGGGATTCCGGGCGCTTCCGCGTTCCGGGGCGATCTCGTGCGGGTGACGACCCTCGACGAATTCCGCCTGGCCGTCGAGAGGTTCTTTTGAGCGACCTCTTCCAGCAGACGCTCGAGTCCGTGAACATCGGGATCCTCGCGTTCGACGGGACGGGGAGGCTCGTCTACATCAACCCCGCCGCCGAGGAGATCCTCCACGGGTCGTCCCGGGCGTTCGTCGGGAAACATTACCGGACGGTGTTCCGCGGCTCCCCCGGCCCCGCGCGCATCCTGCGGAAAGCCCTGGAGGACAACACGGCCGTCACCGGGTACGACGTGGAGCTCAGGATGCCCCGGCGCCCACCTGCGGAGGACAGCCAGGCCCCCCCCCCGCTCCCCGTCATCATCGGGGCGTCCCCGATGCCCGGCCCCGCCGGGGAGCCGAACGGCGCCGTCCTGTCGATCAAGCCCGCCGAGATCCTCAGTCTGGTCGGGCAGGAGGAGAGAGCCGCCGTGAGCGCGGAGGAGATGCAGACGCTCGCGTACGGGATCGCGCACGAGATCAAGAACCCCCTCGGGGGAATCCGCGGAGCGGCCCAGTGGATGCTTCGGGGGGAAGCCTCCGGGGAGGAGCGGCGGGAAGGAACGCAGCTGATCCTGCGGGAGGCGGAGAGGATCAACGGGCTCGTGGAGAAGATGCTCGAGATGGGGAGGAACCCTCCTCCGGCCCGCGCGTTCCCGGTCTTCCCGATCCTCCGGGAGGCCCAGGACCTGATGCTCGCGGACGTGCGCGCCCGGGGGAAGGAGATCCGGTTCGAGATCGTCGCCGACCCGAGCCTTCCCGACGTCTCCGGACACCCCGACACCGTGTTCCGGGCGATCGTGAACATCCTCAAGAACGCTGTGGAGTCCATCCCGGGGAGGGGGACCGTGCGCATCCGCACCCGGATGAACGTCGATTACCGGTGGGGCCGGGCAAGAGGCAGAACGCGGTCCTTCGTGGACATCTTCATCGCGGACGACGGAATCGGGATGTCGGAGGAGGAGGTGCGAAAAGCGTTCCTGCCCTTCTACACGACGAAGGCAAAGGGCACGGGTCTGGGCCTCGTCATGGCAAGGCAGTCGATCTCCCGGTACGGCGGGAAGATGGAAATAAAATCCGTGCGGGGAACGGGGACGACGGTTACAATATCCCTTCCAGTCACCTCCGGAAAGAAAAAAGGCACGTGAAGAAAGTCCTCATCGCCGACGACGACGAGAGCATCCGCTGGGTCCTCAAGAAGACGGTTTCCGGGATGGGGTTCGCCCCCGACCTGGCGGAGGACGGGGAAAAGGCGCTCGCCCTGCTGACCCGGAACACCTACGCCGCGGCGTTCATCGACATCCGCATGCCCGCCATGGAAGGGATCGAGGTGCTCGAAAGGATCCAGGCGAGGAAATCCCCGACCCGCTTCTTCATCATGACGGCCGTCCGCCGGCCGGATGCCGCCGCCCGCTCCACCCGCGCGGGGGCCGCGGAGTTCATCACCAAGCCGTTCGACATCGCCCACATCGAGAGCCTGCTCCGGGACGTCACGAAGGAGTCGGCCTCCCGGGAGCGGCCGTTCCGGACGGAAGAGGCCGAAGACTGGAAGTCGGGCCGGATCGTGGGGCGCAGCCGCGCCATCCTGGACGTCTTCCTGGGCGTCGGAAAAGTGGCGGACTCCGACGCCACCGTGCTGCTTCTGGGGGAACGCGGCGTGGGAAAGGAGCTCGTCGCCCGCGGCATCCACGAGCTCGGGACCCCCGCAGGCCCTTTCGTGGCGGTCAATGCCTCCGCCCTTCCGAGGGACCTGCAGGAGGCGGAGCTGTTCGGCTTCGAGAAGGGAGCGTTCACCGGGGCGGACACGGCCCGGGAGGGGAAACTGGAGGCCGCCTCGGGGGGGACTCTTTTCCTCGACGAGGTGGGGGACATCCCGACCGACCTCCAGGCGAAGCTTCTCCGCGTGCTGCAGGAAAAGGAATTCTCGAGGCTGGGGTCGAACCAGAACCGGAAGTTCCGGGGGCGCATCATCGCGGCGACCAACCGGGACCTGCGACGGATGGTCGCGGACGGCAAGTTCCGGGAGGACCTCTTCGACCGGCTGAACGTCTTCCCGATCCGCGTCCCCCCCCTGTCGGAGAGGCGGGAGGACATTCCCCTTCTCGCGGATTTCTTCCTCCAGAAGTATTGCGCGATCCTCTCCCGGCCCCCCCGGTCGTTCTCGAAAGAGGCGCTGGAGGTGATGGCGTCCCATCACTGGAAAGGGAACATCCGGGAGCTCGAGAACTTCGTACAGAGGCTGGCCGTCCTCTCCACGGGAAAGCTCCTGCGGCGGGAAGAGGTGGCGCGGGAGCTGGCCAAGGCGGGCGGTGCGCCCGACCTGTCCACGGCCCCCCTGGAGCAGGTCATCGAGGAGCGGATCCGGGAGTTCGTGGGGCGCCTGGGGAAGGCGATCGAGAGCGAGGACGACCTCCACGGCTACTTCCTCCGGCAGATGGAGAAGCCGCTCATCAAGATCGTCCTGGAGGTGACCGGAGGAAACCAGGTGAAGGCCGCGGCGATCCTGGGGATCAACCGGAACACCCTGCGGAAAAAGCTGTCGTCCCTCTCCCTCCTCCCCGGAAAGGGAACGTCCCGGCAGGAAAGAGACGGACCGGCCCCTTCGCGGCCGCACCGCGGGGGAAGGGGCTACTCGTAGTCCCGCGCCATGTCCTCGAAACGGGTGTACTGGTTCAGGAAGGTGAGCTCGACCATGCCCATCGGGCCGTTGCGCTGCTTCCCGATGATGATCTCGGCGACCCCCTTTTTGTCCTCGGGGACCTCGCCCTTGCTGTACATCTCCTCGCGGTAGATGAACAGGATCAGGTCGCTGTCCTGTTCAATTGCGCCCGACTCTCTCAGGTCCGCCATCTGGGGCCGCTTGTCGGTCCTGCTCTCCACTCCCCGGTTGAGCTGGGATATGGCGACGACCGGGACGTCGATCTCCTTCGCCAGGGCCTTGAGAGAGCGGGAGATCTCGGAGATCTCCTGGACGCGGTTGTCCTGGCCGCCGCGCCCCGATGGCCCCCGCATGAGCTGGAGGTAGTCGACGATGACCATCCCGATCCCCTTGTCCTTCTTCAGCCGGCGGGCCTTCGCCCGCAGTTCGAGGGCGGTCAGCGCGCCGGAGTCGTCGCAGTAGATCTGCGCCTCGGAGAGCCTGCCCACGGCGGCGACGATCCTGTTGATCTCCTCCTGGGTCAGGTACCCGGTCCGCAGCCGCTGGAAGTTGACCCGCGCCTCCGAACAGATCATGCGAAGCGCCAGTTGCTGGCGGCTCATCTCCAGCGAGAAGATCGCGACCGGCAGCCCGCTGCGAAGGGCGGCGTGGAGGGCGACGTTGAGGGAAAAGGCCGTCTTCCCCATCCCGGGACGGGCCGCCACGACGATCATGTCGGACTTCTGGAACCCCGCCGTCAGACGGTCGAGGTCGCGGAATCCGGAAGGGACGCCGGTGATCAGCTCCTTCTTCTCGTAGAGCTTCTCGATCTCCCGCATCGCCTCCTTTCCCATCTCCGCCATCGAGTAGAAGGACGGCTTGATCTTCTCCTCGGCGATCGAGAAGATCGCCTGCTCGGTCCTGTCGAGAAAGTCGTCGACCTCGCCCACGCCCTGGAACGCGGAATTCGTGATCTGCTGGGCCACGGTGATCATCCTCCGGAGGATCGCCTTCTCCTTGACCAGCCGGGCGTAGTCGGCGACGTTCGCGGTGGTGGGAATGTCGTGGATGAGATCGGAGAGGTAGGACAGGCCCCCCACCTCGTTTGCCACGCCCCGGGTGTTGAGGGCCTCGGCGAGCGTCAGCTGGTCGATCGCACGGCCGCGCTCGTACAGATCCACCATCGTGGAGAAGAGCGTCCGGTGGGCGCCCTGGTAGAAGTCGTCCGGGCGGAGGACCTCCACGACGTCGTTCATCAGGTCGTTGTTGAGGAGAATCGAGGCGAGCACGGCCTGCTCCGCCTCGAGACTGTGGGGAGGGATCTTCAGGAGAGACGTTTCCGCCGCTCCGTGCGTCGTCAACCGCGGACCGTTCATGTCGCCCCCCTTCCCCGGAGGATGGACCCTATTCCGCCACCACGCGGACGGAGACCTCGGGAACGATGTCCGTCCCCGCCTTGATCTTCACCTTGTAGTCGCCGACCTGCTTGATCGGCTCCTCCAGGAGCACCATCCTGCGGTCAACGGCCACCCCTGCCCGTTCGAGCGCCTCAGCGATGTCGCGCGAGGTGACCGCCCCGAAGAGTTTTCCCTCCTCGCCCGCCTTCGCCGGAATGGTCAGGGAGAGGGAGGACAACCTCCCTCCCATCTCCTCCGCGCTCCTGCGGACCTTCTTCGAGCGCGCCTCGATGACCCGGCGGTCGTGCTCGAGCGCCCTGAGGTTCCGCACGTCGGCCGGGACGGCCAGACGTTTCGGGATGAGATAGTTGCGGCCGTACCCGTCGGCGACCTTCACGATGTCGCCGGCCTTCCCGAGGGTGTCGACATCCTCCTGCAGAATCACTTTCATCGGTCTCCCCCTACCTGACCTGCGTCGCCGTGAACGGCACCAGCGCCACGATGCGGGCTTTCTTGATCTCGACCGTCAGCTTGCGCTGATGGGTCGCACACGTTCCCGAAATCCTGCGGGGAACGATCTTGCCCCGCTCGGAGATGAAGTGCTTGAGCAGGTACACGTTCTTGTAGTCGATCCGGAGGTCCTTCTCCGCGCAGAACCGGCAGAATTTTTTCCGGACGTAGCGTCTTCTCGGGCCGCCTCCGGGCCCCCCGGGTCTTCCCGGGCCGGACCTCGGTTTCATTGGGGTGCTCATCGTTTTCCTGTCGCCTCCTGAAGGATGGTCTCGTTAGAACGGAATGTCGTCTTCCTGGGCGTCCGCCGGCTGGCCGCCCTGGTCGCCTTCGGCCGCCGCCCCGCTCCTCGGCCCCCCGCCCAGGAACTGGACCCCCCCGGCAACCACCTCGATCTTGCTTCTCTTCGTCCCCTCGGATTCCCAGCGTCGCTGGCGCAGGCGCCCCTCCACGAGCACCGCCCGTCCCTTGGAAAGATACTCCGCGCAGGTTTCCCCCAGCTTCCCGAAGACGACGATGTCGAAGTAGGATACCTCTTCCTTGAGCTCGTTGTTCTGCCGGTACCGGGAGTTGACCGCGATGGCGAAGCTGGTCACCGACAGGCCGGAGGGGAGGTAGCGGATCTCCGGGTCGCGGACCAGGTTTCCCGCGAGGATCACACGGTTAAAGGCGACCATCGGTCCTCCTTCCCCTACGCGCGGGGCGCGTCGTCCGCGGGCAGCGGGGTCCCGGGGGTCTCCCCGCCGCTCTCCGCCGGGGGGGAACCCTCCTCAGGAGCCGGCTCCGCCGCGGCCGGCTTGATCTCGAATTCGACGCGGGACGTCATGTGGCGCATCACGTCGTCGAAAATCTTGATGTTCCGCTCCACCTCCTCGACCACGCCGCGCCTGCCGGAGTAGATCAGAAAGGTGTAAAACGCGTTGGGGGTCTTCCGGATCGGGTAGGCAAGCTTCCGGATCCCCCAGTCGTCCTGCTTGAGGATCTCCCCCCCGAACGAGGCGACGATCCCCTCGATCTTTGCGAGAAATTCCTTGCGCCGGTCCTCGGGGAGTTCCGGGTGGAACAGGATGGCGGTCTCGTACTTCGTCATGGTGCCCAAGCCTCCTTTCGGCTCATCGAGCCCCCGGTCTTGGCCGCCGGGAGCAAGGAGTATGTCCCCTTCCCCCGCAACGTCAGGGAGGGGGTGCTGCGCGGCGCCCGTTCCACCGCGTCATCGTCCTGTCGAACCCTTCCCGGAGGATCTCCGCGACAGCCTCCGCGGCGGAGGAGATCCCCCCCTGAAACCGCTCCCGCACCTCCTCCGGGACCGGTCGGAGAACGAAATCGGCCGGGTCGACCCCTCCCGGGGGACGGCCGATCCCGATGCGGACCCGGAGGAAGTCCCGGGTGCCGAGCTCCTCCTCCAGCGAGCGGAGGCCGTTGTGGCCCCCCATCCCGCCGCCGCGCTTCAGCCTCACGACGCCCAGGCCCAGATCGAGATCGTCGTGAAGAACCACGAGGTCTTCGGGAGACCCCGCGAATCTCCCGTAGACGGGCGCCACGGCCCGTCCGCTCCGGTTCATGTACGTCCTCGGCTTGCCGAGGAGAACCGTCACTCCCTCCACCGTCCCCACGCCGACCTCGGCCTCCCCGGAGGACCGGAGCCGGATGCCGCAGGTGACCGCCAGAAGATCCAGCGCCAGGAACCCCGCGTTGTGAAACGTTCCCGCGTACCGCCGGCCGGGGTTCCCGAGACCGAACACGAGACGGGAAGGGACGGAGCTACTTCTCCTTTTCCCCGGGTTCCGCCACACTGGCGCCTTCCGCCGTCTCCGCCGCCGCCGCCTCCTCCTCGGGCACCACGGTCACGACCTCCTCGACTCTCGGGGCGTGGACGGAAACGATGGTGGCCGACATCTCCTTCTCCAGGGGCACAACCCCCTCGGGGAAGGTGATGTCCTTCAGGTGGAGCGAGTGCCCGATCTCGAGCGGCGTGACGTCCACCTCCAGGAACTCCGGCACATTTTTCGGCAGGCATTCGACCTCGAGGCTGCGGGTCACCTGCTCGACGATGCCCCCCTGCTCGATCCCGGCCGCTTTTCCCTTGACGCGGATGGGCACCTCGATGCGGAACTTCTTCCCGAAGGCGACCTCGTAGAAATCGACGTGGATCACCCGGTCGGTTTTGGGGTTCGTCTGCGTCTCCTTCAGAACCGCGAACGACTCCTTCTGGTCGTCCCCGTCCTGCACGCTCAGCCGGACGATGACGGTCCCCCGGCGGGCGACGCCCAGGAACTTTTCCAGATCCCGTCGTTCGAATTCGACCGGACGGCTTTCCAGGCCCTTCCCGTACATCACCCCCGGGACCTTCCCCCGGGAAAGCAGTTTCCGGGTGAGCTCCTTCCCGGACCCGCGGCGGCGGACCGCCGACAACTCCATCATGGCCATATCGTTTTCCTCCCGCTACACAAAGAGCGAACTGACGGAATCGTTGAAATGGATCCGCTTGATGGCTTCTCCGAGAAGACCCGCCACCGAGAGGACCCGGATCTTTTTACACCCCGCCTTGGACCCCAGGGGGATCGTGTTGGTGACCACGAGCTGCTCGATCACGGAGTTCTCCAGGCGCTCGATCGCGGGGCCCGAGAGGACGGGGTGGGTGGCGCAGGCGAAGACGCGCTTCGCCCCGCTCTGCACCAGCGCGTCGGCCCCCTGGACCATCGTCCCTCCCGTGTCGATCATGTCGTCGAGGACAACCGCGGTTTTCCCCTCGACGTCGCCGATGATGTTCATCACCTTGGATTCGTTGGCCCCCGCCCGGCGCTTGTCGATGATCGCCAGCGTGGCGTTCAGCCGCTTGGCGAAAGCCCGCGCCCGTTCCACGCCCCCCGCGTCGGGGGAGACGAACACGATGTCGTTGCCCCAGTTCTCCTTGATGTAGTCGAGCATCACGGGCGCTGCGTACAGGTGGTCGACGGGAATGTTGAAGAATCCCTGGATCTGCCCGGCGTGCAGATCCATCGTGAGCACCCGGGAGACGCCGGCCGCCGTCAACAGGTCCGCCACGAGCTTGGCGGTGATCGGTGCGCGGGGAAGCACTTTCCGGTCCTGCCGCGCGTACCCGTAGTAGGGGATGACCGCCGTGACCCTCTTGGCGGAGGAACGCTTCAGGGCATCCATGAGGATGAGAAGCTCGATCAGGTGGTCGTTCACCGGGGGACAGGTCGGCTGCACGATGAAGACGTCCGCCCCCCGAACATTCTCCCCGATGTCGACGTTGATCTCCCCGTCGCTGAACCGCTTGACCACCGCGGCCCCCAGGGGAACGGAGAGGAACGCGCAGATCTCCCGGGCCAGATCGATATTTGCGTTGCCCGAAAAGAGCTTGAGCCTGGTCACACCACTCCTCTGCTCGGAAAACGATCCGATGAGTGAAGAAAGAGTTATTATACCGATTGGCGTCCCGTTGGCAAGGAGAAAACGGAAATGGCTGGGAGGGAAGGGGTCGAACCTTCACTAGAGGCTCCAAAGGCCCCTGTCCTGCCATTAGACGACCTCCCAGCGGGGGTCCTAGGCCTCCCCGGAGAGGGGCCGCGGACGGGCCGGGGGGCGACCCTCGCCCCCCGGCGAGGCCTCCCGGGACCATCCTACCGGGCGGCCGCCACCCCGTCAATCCGCTCCCGCTCGTACTCCCCGATGACCGCCTCCTCGATCCGCCGCCGGGTCTCGTTGTTCAGGGGGTGCGCCACGTCCCGGTAGGTCCCGTCCTTCTTCTTCTTGCTGGGCATGGCGACGAACAGCCCCTCCGACCCCTGGATGATCTTCAGGTCCCGGACGACGAAGCATCCGTCGAACACGATGGTGGCGTAGGCCTTCAGCTTCTCGTCGTCCTGCACCGGGTACACCTTCACCTCCGTCACCTGCATCCCCCCGTCCCCCTTCCTCACGCGATGTGGCGGGCGAAAAAGACCGCCCGGCCGTCCCCCCGGCCGGACAGCGCCCCCCGCGCCCGCTGCGCCTGCCCCTCGTCGTCGTACAGGCCGAACCAGGCCGACCCGCTCCCCGTCATCCCGCAGGCCCTTGCCCCCGTCGCCCGGATCTCCTCCCGGATCCGCCCGAACGCCTCGCGACCCTCCTCCCAGGCCGCCTCGAAGTCGTTTCCCGCCCAGGCCGCGACGTCCTCCCACGTGCGGAAGGCGGGGGGATCCACGGGGGCGGGCGGCCCCCCGGGTTCCCGCCGGAGCCGTTCGTACCCCTCCCGGGTGGAACTCCCGAAGGGGGGCTTCACGATCACGGCAAAACACGGCAGCCGCCACTCCACCGGGGTGAGCCGCTCCCCGATCCCCTCCGCCAGGGCGGGGCGGCCCCCGAGGACGAACGGGACGTCCGCCCCGACCGAGGCCGCCGTCTCCGTCCACCCCTCCCCGGCGAGATCGATGCCGGTGAGGGCCGAGAGCCCCTTGAGGACCGCCGCCGCGTCGGAAGAGCCGCCGCCCAGCCCCGCCTCCCGGGGGATCCGCTTCGTCAGGACGATCCGGACCCCGTCGGGCCTGCCGGTCCTTTGCCGGAACGCCTCCGCCGCGCGGAAGCAGGTGTTCGACCGGTCCCCCGGCAGCTCCGGGTCGCCGGTCTCGACCTCGATCCCCCCCTGCGTCGCCTCCACCGACACCGTGTCGTGAAGGGACAGGGGGACCATCACCGAGCGGATCTCGTGGTATCCGTCCGGGCGCCTTCCGAAGACCCGCAGCGAAAGGTTGATCTTGGCGGGGGCGAGGAACGTCGCAAAGCCCGATGCGTTCACGGCGGAATCCCGATCAAACGGCGTTTCGATTACTGTAGGGTCCGGCCCCCGGGATGTCAAGGCCGCCGGGCGGGGCGGGCCGCTTTCCCGGGGGCGGACGCCCCCCGGGACCCCGTTACGACGCGACGGTCTGCTCCTCCCGCACGAACCGGAACCCGGTCTCCCCCTCCGGCTCCACCCGGATCGTGTCCCCCCCCCGGAATTCCCCCCGGAGGAGGCGGGTCGCCAGCGGGTCCTGGAGGTGTTTCTGGATGGCCCGGCGCAGCGGCCTCGCGCCGTAGGCGGGGTCGTAGCCCAGCCGCGCCA
>CP070783.1:1935548-1969283 GCA_020346465.1 Deltaproteobacteria bacterium | reverse complement strand
GGAACATCCTCTATCTTCATCTCGCACAGGTGGCCGTCCGGAAGGGATTTCCCGGCATGGGGGCATTCGCCCTGGAGAGGGCGTCCCTTGGCGGAGGGGAGTCGGGGGAGCTGGCGGCCAGGGAGAGGGCCTGGCTGGAGAGGATCCTCTTCTACCGCCCCAAGATCGTGGGGCTTCTCCCCTTGAGCGGGAGGTACGCGGATATCGGGTTCGCCGTGCTCTCCGGCGCGGAGGTGGCCCTCCGCCAGATGCGCGGCCAGGGGGCGGAAGGCTCCCCGCCGGTGCTGATCTGGACGGATACCGGGGGAGTCCCCGAGAGGGCCCGCGCGGCGTTCCAGGAGGCGTCCCTCGATCCCTCCGTGGTCGGGTTCATCGGTCCGCTGACGGGGGAGGAGGGGCACTCCGTGAGCGCCGCATTCGCCCCGGAATCTCCCCCCGTCCTGTACCTGGGGCAGAAGCGCATTCCGCAGTTGCCGTTTCTCTACCGGTTCGGTCTTTCCCCCCGGGAGGAGGCCCTTTCGGTCCTGTCCCACCTGGCCCGGTCCGGAAAGGACGACCTGATTCTGTTCTTCCCGGAGAACGGCTACGGCCGAGGGTTCGCGGACGCGGTGGACGCGACCGCCGCAGAGGCGGGCGTGCGGGTGAGCAGCAGGGTTTCCTACGGCCAGGACACGAGCGATTTTTCGGACGCGATCCGGAAGGCGGTCGGAGGGGCCGCCCTCTCCGGCCCTTCTTCCAGCAAAGGGGGAGAGGCGATGAAGCTGCGCCAGGAAGCGATCGTCATCGCGGACCGGTGGGAGAAGGCGTTTCTGCTTGCCTCCCAGCTCCGGTTCTACAACGTGTACCTCCCCCTGGCCGGATTTTCCGGGTGGAACGACGAGGAACTCGTGCGAAAGGCCGGGGACGCGGTGAACGGGTCCGTCTTTTCCGTGGACTACTCCGCATCGGTCCCGGGATTCCCGGGGGAGAATTTCCGAAAGGAGTACCGGGATGCCCTGGAGGGCACCCCTTCGCGCTTCGAGGCGACGGGGTACGATGCTGCCCTTCTCCTGGCGGAGTCGTATCGCCTCGGGGAGAAGGATTCCCGCACGGCGGGGGAGCTGGCCCGCGAGAGAATCCCCCTGCTCGGGACGTTCCGGGGTGTGACCGGCATGTTCCAGTTCGGGCCCGAGGGGGGGATGCGGAGGAAGGTCTCCCTCCTTCGCGTGGAGCTCGGGACCTTTGTGCCGGTCCCGGGTCCGTAGCGCTCTTCCCCGATGCCGTTCCGGTTCGAAGAGGAGGTAAGGGAGGCGTTCGCGGCGGGGGGACCGCTGGCGCGCTCGCTTGCCGGGTTCGAGCCAAGGCCCGGCCAGCTGCGGCTGGCCGCCGCGTGGGCCGCGGCGCTGGCCCGCGGGGAGATCCTGGTGGCGGAGGCGGGGACGGGCAGCGGGAAAACCCTCGCCTATCTGATCCCGTCCGTCCTGTCGGGGCGGAAGACGATCGTTTCGACGGGGACGAAGACGCTGCAGCAGCAGATCCTCGAAAATGACATCCCCCTCGTCCGGGAAGCTCTGCAGGCCCCTTTTTCCTGCGTCGTGGTGAAAGGCCGGGGGAACTATCTCTGCCTTCGCCGGTGGAAGCGCTTCGTCGCCGAGCCGCTTTTCGAGTACCCCCGGGAGGCGGGGTTTTTCGAGACGATGTGCCGGTTCGCCGAGACGACACCGACCGGAGACATCTCCGAATGCCCGGGCGTCCCCGACGATTTCCACGCATGGTCGGAGGTCAACGCCCGGAGCGAGACGTGCGACGCCTCGTCCTGCCAGGAGACCGAGCGGTGCTTTCTCGCGGAAATCCGGCGCCGGGCGCAGTCGGCGGATCTGGTGGTGGTGAACCACCACCTCTACTTCGCCGACCTGGCGATCCGCTGGAAGAGGGAGGGGTTCCCCGACAGGGGCGGAAGAGGGGGAGGGGACCGGGGAGGGGACGTTCTCCCCGCCGCCGATGCCGTCATCTTCGACGAGGCCCACGGCATCGAGGAGACCGCCTCCACCTTTTTCGGGGTGTCCGTCTCGCACGCGCGGGCGCAGGAACTGTTCCGGGATCTTTTGCGCGCCGCTGCCCGGGACGAAAAGGCCTGGCATCCCGTCCCCTCCGCCGCCGAGGAGTTCCGGCGGGCCGCCGATGCGCTGTACCGATCGGTGGGGAGCGGCGAGGGAAGGTTCTTTCTCCCCCGGCCCGGCACGGACCGGACCTTCGACCGGCTCGCCGCGGACCTCCAGCGGACCGGGGAGGAGTTGTCCCGTGCCGTCTCCGCAACGCCGGCGGCCCTGTCCCCGGGCGGGGAAGCGGCGGGGGAGGCGGAATCTCTCCTGCGCAGGGTCGACTCCTTCACGGAGGACTTCGCATCGATTCACGGGGCGGACCCGGCGACTGCCGTGGTGTGGGGGGAGCGCAGGGGGAAGGCCGTGGCGTTCCAGAAGACTCCCGTCGAGATCTCGACGCTCCTCGCCGACGGACTGTGGAGCGGCGGGTTTCCCGCCCTCCTGACGTCTGCGACCCTCTCGGTTTCCGGGACGCTTTCCTATTTCCGGGAACGTGTCGGTCTTGCCGAGGTTGATGCCGGGGAACTGATCGTGGATAATGAATTTGACTTTGCCGGAAACGCGCTGGTGTACGTACCTGCCGGCCTTCCCGACCCGGGCGATGATGCGTTTGCCGCCTCCGCGGCCGGGGAAATCGCGGAGATCCTGGGGTTGTCCGGCGGCGGCGGGCTCATTCTCTGCACGAGTTACCGGACGCTTGGCGCGATCGTGGAGGTGTTGAGACAGGCTCTTCCGCACCCGCTGCTCGTCCAGGGAGAGGCCCCGCGGTCGCACCTGCTCCGGGCGTTTCGGGAGGATGCCGACGCCGTCCTGATCGGTACCGGGACGTTCTGGGAAGGGATCGACGTCCCCGGGGAAGCGCTTCGGTGCGTGGTGATCGACAAGCTTCCCTTCGCCCCGCCGACCGACCCGGTGGTGACATCCCGGATCCGGGCGATCCGGGACAGGGGCGGCGATCCCTTCGCCGACTACCAGGTTCCCGAGGCGGTCCTGGCGCTGCGGCAGGGGATCGGGCGTCTGTTGCGGAGGGGCGACGATTTCGGGGTGATCGCCCTGCTGGACCGCAGGGTGTTCACGAGAGGATACGGGGGGATCTTCCGGGAGAACCTGCCCCCGATGCCGTGGATCCGGGAACGGTCCGGGGTGGCGGAGTTCTTCCGCCGCTTCCGGAAGGCCCGGAAAGAGGACGGGAAGGAGAGAGCGGAATGATTCGAAAGGCGGTATTTCCGGCGGCGGGGTTCGGGACGAGATTTCTCCCGGCGACGAAAGCGTCTCCCAAGGAGATGCTTCCTCTCGTGGACAAGCCGCTCATCCAGCACGGCGTGGAGGAGGCCCGCGCGGCCGGCGTGCGGGACATGATCATCGTGACCGGGCGGGGGAAGTACGCGATCGAGGACCACTTCGACGTGGCGTACGAGCTGGAGGCCCTCCTCCAGAAGAAGGGGGACGGGGAACTGCTCGCGGCGGTGCAGGCGATCACCGACATGGGCGACTTCTTCTATGTGCGGCAGAACATGCCCCTCGGCCTCGGACACGCCGTCCTTCGCACCATGGACCTCGTCGGGGAGGAGCCGTTTGCGGTCATCCTCTCCGACGACGTGATCGACTCCAAGGTCCCCGTGCTGCGCCAGATGATCGATGTCTACGAGAGGTACAGCGCCGACTCGGTGCTCGCGATCCAGCGGGTTCCCCGGGAGCACGTGTCCCGGTACGGGATCATCCAGGGGAAGAAGGTCGCGGAGGGGGTGTACGAGGTGCTCGACATGGTCGAGAAGCCGAAGCCCGCCAAGGCGCCGTCGGACCTGGCGATCATCGGCCGGTACATCCTGTCCCCCGCCATCTTTCCGGCCCTTCAGGCGACCCGGCCCGGTGCGGGGGGAGAGATCCAGCTGACCGACGCGATCCGTGCGCTGGTCGCCCGGGAACGGGTCATCGGGTACGAGTTCGAGGGAGAACGGTACGACGCCGGGAACAAACTCGGGTTCCTGATGGCCAACATCATATTCGCGCTGAAGGACCCGGAGCTGAGCCCGGGCCTTCGTGACTTTCTCGAGAGGGAGAGGAAGAGATGAGCAAGAGGCCCGACCGGAAGGAGAGGGAGGAGAGGGAGACTCCGGATCTGCACGAGAAGGTGGGGAGAGTGACGTTCCTCGACCCGTTCGGAGACCCGGCATTCCTTCCTCCCGCGGACGTCAACGAGAACGCCGGGGGGCTGGTCATCCGGCTGGAGCTTCCCGGCGTGCAGGTGGACGAGGTCGCGATCTTCGTGCAGGGCGAGACGATCGAGGTGGTCGGGGAGAAGAAGCGGGACCTGTGCGGGTCGAGCGTCTCCTTCCTCTGCATCGAGCGGACCTTCGGGAAGTTCCGGAGGTGTTTCGAGGTGACCGGTTGCCTGAACATGGGGATGGTGAAGGCGTCGCTGGCGAACGGCGTGCTGGTGTTGAGCATCCCCAAGTGCGAGGATCGGCGCGGCAGGAGGCGTCGCATCAGGGTCGAGGCGGAGTAGAAACGGCATCTCCAGGAAGCGAGGGAAGAACGGTCATGGCAGACGAACCGATCCGGAAAGACGTTCCGCAGGACCAGGACGAGGAAACCGAGGCGCCGGAGGTCGAGGTCCCCGCTCCGAAGGAAGAGGGAGAGGAGGCCGGGGCCAAGGAGAGCGCGCCGGAGATCCCGAGCGTTCTCCCCCTGCTCCCGGTGCGGGACATCGTCATCTTCCCGTACATGACGCTGCCCCTCTTTGTCGGGCGGGAGGCGTCGGTCGCGGCGGTGGACGAGGCGCTCGGCCGCGACCGGTACATCTTCCTGGCGACGCAGAAGGACCCGTCGCTGGAGGAGCCGAAGCCGGAGGAGCTGTACCGGACGGGCACCGTGGCCATGATCATGCGGATGCTCAAGCTCCCCGACGGGCGCCTCAAGATCCTGATCCAGGGGGTGGTCAAGGGCCGGATCCTCGAGTTCATCGAGGCGAAGCCCTCGGTCCGGGTCCGGATCGAGCGGCTGGTCGAGGAGACCACCCGGGAGGGCTCCCTCGAAGTGGAGGCGCTCATGCGCGCCTCGCGGGAGAAGATCGAGAAGATCCTCACCCTCAAGAACATGCCGGCCGAGATCCTGATGGTGACCGAGAACATCAACAACCCGGGCATCCTGGCCGACCTCGTGGCGAGCAACCTGCGGCTGAAGCTCGAGGAGGCCCAGGGAGTGCTCGAGGAGAACGAGCCCTTCGCCCGCCTGAAGATGGTCAACAACCTCCTGTCCCGCGAGCTTCAGCTCGCCGAGATGCAGGCGAAGATCCAGAACCAGGCCAAGGAGGAGATGTCCAAGAGCCAGCGGGAGTATTTCCTCCGGGAGCAGATGAAGGCCATCAAGCAGGAGCTCGGGGATATCGACGGGAAGTCGGAGGAGATGGAGGATCTCCGCCAGAAGATCCGGAAGGCCGGGATGCCGGAGGAGGTGGCAAAGGAGGCGGAGAAGCAGCTTCGCCGCCTGGAGGGGATGCACCCGGACTCCGCCGAGTCTTCGGTGGTCCGGACCTACCTCGACTGGATGGTCGAACTGCCGTGGAAGAAGGAGACGAAGGACACGATCCAGATCGCCAAGGCGAAGAAGATCCTCGACGAGGACCACCACGACCTCGAAAAGGTCAAGGAGCGGATCCTCGAGTATCTCGCCGTGCGGAAGCTCAAGGACAAGACGAAAGGGCCGATCCTGTGCTTCGTCGGACCTCCCGGCGTGGGGAAGACCTCGCTGGGGAAATCGATCGCCCGGGCGATGGGCCGCAAGTTCCTCCGGATCTCCCTCGGCGGGATCCGGGACGAAGCCGAGATCCGCGGGCACCGGCGGACGTACGTCGGGGCGCTCCCGGGGCGCATCATCCAGGGGATGAAGCAGGCAGGCACGCGGAACCCGATCTTCATGCTCGATGAGATCGACAAGGTGGGGGCCGACTTCCGGGGGGATCCGTCGGCGGCCCTCCTGGAGGTGCTCGACCCCGAGCAGAACTTCTCGTTCAGCGACAACTACCTGAACGTCCCGTTCGACCTGTCGAAGGTGATGTTCATCACGACGGCGAACATCATCGACCCCATCCCCCCTGCCCTCAAGGACCGGATGGAGGTGATCCGGATCTCGGGGTACACCGACGTCGACAAGCTTTCGATCGCCAAGCAGTACCTCTTCCCCCGGCAGAGGGAGGAGAACGGGGTCACCGAGAAGCAGGTGAAGGCGACGGACAAGGCGATCCTGGCGATCATCCACCAGTACACGCGGGAGGCCGGCCTTCGGAACCTCGAACGGGAGATCTCCACCGTCTGCCGGAAAGTGGCGCGCAGGATCGCGGAGGGGGAGAAGGGGCCGTTCCTGGTGACCCACCGGAACCTCTCGAAGTACCTCGGCGTTCCGAAGCACCTGCCCGAGACGGAAGGGGAGAAGGACGAGATCGGCGTGGCCACGGGCCTGGCATGGACCCCCACGGGAGGAGACATCCTGTTCGTCGAGGTCTCCCTCGTGAAGGGGAAGGGAAGCGTCACCATCACCGGGTCCCTCGGAGACGTGATGAAGGAAAGCGCCCAGGCCGCCATCACGTACACGCGGTCCCGCGCTGCCCTTCTCGGCCTGCCGAAGAACTTCCACTCGCAGTACGACATCCACATCCACGTTCCCGCGGGCGCGATCCCGAAGGACGGGCCGTCCGCGGGGATCACGATCGCGACCGCCCTCATCTCGTCGCTGACGGGGATCCCCGTCCGGCGCGACGTGGCGATGACGGGGGAGATCACCCTCCGGGGGCGGGTGCTGCCGATCGGGGGGCTGAAAGAGAAGGCCCTTGCGGCGCTCCGGGCCGGGATCAACGAGGTCATCGTGCCGGAGCAGAACCGGAAGGACCTGGAGGAGATCCCGCGGGGCGAGGCCAAGCGGTTCACCTTTATCCTTGCCGGGAACATGGACGAGGTCCTCGCCAGGGCGCTGAAGAAGGATCCGTTTCGCGCCGCGGCTCCGCGAAGGCGGGGCGTCGCGGCACCGGGGGTGCGAAAGAAACGTGAGCGATAACGACCCGGCCGACGCTTCCGCGGCTCCCCGCGAAGCGCTGCGCAGGGGGACGTGACACGTCCCATGGAATGGATCTTTCTCTTTTTCCTTTTCCTCGTGTCGGCTTTTTTCTCGGCATCGGAGACGGCGTTCTTCGCGCTGCGGCGCGTCGATTTCCTGAAATGGAAGGAGGAGGGGCACCGGACGGCGGGCATCATCGGGACGATGCTCGAGACGCCCAGTCGGGTGATCGCGACGCTGTTCATCGGAAACGAATTCGCCAACGTCTCCATCTCCTCCGTTCTCGCCGCCGTGCTGATCCCGCTGGTCCCGGCGCACGGGGAGATCATCGCGCTCGCCGCAGGCACCCTCGGGATCCTGATCCTGGGGGACATCACCCCGAAGTGCATCGTGTGGCCGAGGGCCCGATCCTTTTCCCTGTTCGCCGCCCGGCCGTTCCTTCTCTTTTCCCGCCTCGTCGCGCCGCTCCGTTTTCTGATGGAGAAGATGGCCGAGGGGATCCTGCGCCTGCTGGGGGGGGGGAGGGTCGCGGGGCGGCGGGGGCTCACCGAACGGGAGTTCCGGTTTCTCGTGGACGTGGGAGGGGAGAACGGGACGCTCGACCCGGGGGAGAGGGAGCTCATCCACAACATCTTCGAGCTGACCGACCAGCGGGCGGGCGAGATCATGACCCCGCTCGCCGACGTGTTCATGGTGCCGGTCGACATTCCCCGCCCGGACCTCCTGGCGATGTCCCGAAGGTACCGCCGCTCGCGGATCCCCGTCTACCAGGGGGACCGCCGGGAGGTGGTCGGCATCCTGTACCTGAAGGACCTGCTGCGCCCCGGGCCGGAGGGAGAGGGGGATGCGCCGCTCGCCGGCCTGCTCAGGCCCCCCTTCATCGTTCCCACCTCGAAGAAGCTCCCCCTGCTGTTGCGCGAGTTCCAGCGGCTCAAGGTCCACCTCGCGCTGGTCGTCAACGAGTTCGGGGAGATCGTCGGGATCGTGACCCTGGAGGACGTGCTCGAGGAGCTCTTCGGGGAGATCTGGGAGGAGCACGACCGCGAGGAGAGGGAACTGGTGGCGCGGCCGGACGGCTCCTGGCGCGTCCTCGGGAAGATGCCCATCCACCGGTTCAACGACGCCTTCTCGGCGCACCTCCCCGACCAGGAATGGGACACGGTGGCGGGGTTGCTTCTCCACGAGTTCGGGAGGCTCCCCGATCGGGGGGACTCGATTCTTCTCGGCCCCTTCCGCCTCACGGTGGAACGGGTGAGCGGGATCCGGATCGTCGAGGTCGGCGTGCACCGCATCGCGGAAGGGACGGGCTGAACGGACGTGGAGCTTCTCCTCGCCATCTCGTTCTGTCTCCTGATGCAGGCGCTGTTCAACGCCGCGGAAATCATCCTCGTCTCCGCCGACCGGCACAAGCTCGCGGACCGCTCGCGCAGCGGGGAGCGGGGAGCCGCGATCGCCCTCGAGCTTCTCGAGCACCCGGACCGCGCGCTTTCCACCACGCTGGCGGGGCAGAACATCTTCGTCGTCCTGGGGACCGTCCTGACCACGTCCCACCTTCTCCCGTCCTACGGGGGGAAGGCGGCATGGATCGCCGTAGGGGTGATCACCCCCCTGGTGATTCTCCTCGGAGGGATCGTTCCCAAGAGCTTCGCCCAGCCGCGGGCGGACCGGCTGGCCGTTCCCGCCGCCCGGGTCATCCGGTTCTCCGAGAGGGTGCTCTACCCGCTCGTCTCGGTCACGGCATTCGTCGCCCGCATCCTGTCCCGGCCGTTCGGCGGAGTCCCCCCTCTCTACGAGGTCGTCACCCGGGAGGAACTGCGCCTCATCCTGCAGACGAGCCGGTCCGGGACGGACCTGGAAGCGCACGAGCGCACGATGGTGCGGCGGGTGTTCCATTTCGGCGAGAAGAAGGTGGGGGACATCTTTCGCCCCCTCGTCCACGTCGTGGCCCTCCCGGAAGAGGGCACCTGCCGGGATTCCGCCGCCCTCGCCTCCTCGAGCGGCTATTCCCGCTACCCGGTGTACCGCGACCGGATCGACCACGTCGTCGGGTTTCTCCACGTGATCGACACCGTGGGCCAGCCGGCGGATGCCCCGATCCGGCCGCTGATGCGCAAGGCCCTCTATGTGCCCGAGCTGATGCCGATCGACGAGCTGATGCGGAAGTTCCAGGAGGCGGGGACGGCCTTCGCCGTCGTCGTCGACGAGTACGGAGGCGTGACCGGGATCGTCACCGCCGAGGACGTCGTGGAGGAGGTCGTCGGGGAGATCGAGGATGAATACGACCGGGGGATGGAATATTATAAGAAAATCTCCCCCGGAGAATTTCTCGTCCCCGGCAGGATGGAGGTGGGCCGGTTCGAGGAGGAGATGAGGGTCTCCCTCCCGGACGGCGACTATTCGACGATTGGGGGGATGCTCATCTCTCTTGCGGGGAGAATCCCCGCCGAGGGGGAAACCTTCTCCGTTCCGGGAGCCGAGTTCACCGTGGCGGCCGCATCCGAGCGCGCGGTGAAGGAGGTCCGGGTCCGCCTCGCCGATCGGCCGGCGGGGGAGCCGTATCCGGAAGAGGACGGGGAAGGGCCGGGGAGCGATCTCTGGGAGGAGTCGGATTGACCGCGAAGATGCTGAAACTTCTGCTGCGGCAGGTTGCCGAGGGGAAGGCGTCCGCCGACGCCGCCTTCCGGAAGATCCGGTCCCTGCCCTTCGAGAGCCTCGGGATGGCAAGCGTCGACCACCACCGGTCGATCCGGCAGGGGGTGCCGGAGGTGATCCTCGGGGAGGGGAAGACCGCCGCGCAGATCATCCGGATCGCCCGATCCATGCGCAAGGCCGGCGCGGACGTGCTGGTTACGCGCATCGACAGGGAGAAGCAGCAGGCGATCCGGAAGCAGTTCCGCCGGGCCGACGTCTACCCCGAGGCCCGCTGCGCGGTCATCCGGTCCTCCGCGGCGAAGACGACCGGGAAGGGGAACATCCTCATCGTCACCGCCGGCACGTCGGACATCCCGGTGGCCGAGGAGGCGGCCGTGACGGCGGAGTTCCTCGGCAACCGGGTGGAAAGACTCTACGACGTGGGCGTGGCGGGGATCCATCGCCTGCTGATGCAGAAGAAGGCGCTGCTCTCCGCGAGAGTGATCGTCGTGGTGGCCGGGATGGAGGGGGCCCTCGCCTCCGTGGTCGGAGGACTCACCGACAAGCCCGTCATCGCCGTCCCGACCTCCGTCGGCTACGGGGCGAGCTTCGGAGGGGTGGCCGCCCTGCTGGGGATGCTCAACTCCTGCGCGCCCACGGTGTCCGTGGTCAACATCGACAACGGATTCGGCGCCGGCGTCGTCTCCTCGGTGATCAACCGGCTATAGACGGCCGCGTCCTCCGGCGACAACCGCGCGCCTCATTCCCCCGCGGCCTCCTCCCCCGCCACGAACCCGACGACATCCTTCCACCACGAAGGGTCGACTCCCTGGAGCCATGTGTTGTGCCCTGCGCCGGGCAGCAGCCACAGCCTTTTCCTGCCGGAGAGGAGCGCATACAGCCGGCGGCCGCGCTCGGGCGGGATGACTTCGTCCTGTTCCGCCACCACGACCGCCACGGGACCGTCGTACCGGTTCAGGTTCCGGACGTTGTCGTACCGGTCTTTGGTCAGCCATTTTGCCGGGAGATACCAGAACACGGACTGGGCCGTATCGGGCAGGGTATCCCAGGGCGTAATCAGGACGACCCCGGCAACCGGAACCTGCCCCGCACCCGCCACCGCCGACGCGACGCCGCACCCCAGCGATTCGCCGAGCAGATAGAGCGGCCCCCCGAACTCTTCGAGCGCGGCGCGGGCCGCATCCACCGCGGCGGCAACGAAGGATGCTTCCCGCGTCTGGCCTGCGCGCGCGCCGTAGCCGGGGTATTCGAAGAGGATCAACCGGTACCCCAGCGGGGCCAGTTCCCTCCCGTAGAAGAAGCGGTCCGGAGCCGCCCCGGCGTTTCCGTGGAAGAGCAGGATCACTCCCTTCGGCGCCCGGGGGCCATCCGCCTCGACGAACCCGTGGTAATCGGGCGTCTTCTCCGGCCAGAGGGAGAAATGAAATCCTTTCGCCCGGGCCGCGGCGGTCTCCCGCGGGTAGGTATCGGGGAAATACAGGATCCTGTCCTGCGTCAGGTAGACGAGGACGAGAAATGCGCAATATCCGGCGAGGGCGAGACAAACAAACGTCCAGAAACGTTCCGGGAGGAGGGCGGCGAACCGCATCATGGGAGGAAGCCTTGGAAGATGCGAACGATGTCCAACGTCGATGCGACGAGGAACGCGAGGATCAGGAAAGCCACAGCCACCGGCGCATACCGCCTGCGATGAGATCCGGAAGACGCGGTCATCGAACTCACAAGACCTTGTACGCCACGTAGACCAGGAACCCGTTCCATGCGCAGAACCCCGCAAGCGACATCAGGAACAATCCCCAGGACGGTTTCCCTTTGGAAAATCCCCAGGCGAAGCCTCTTGCGCTGTACGGGGTGCTTGCCACCAAAAGGGCGATCGCGAGAACCTTGATCCACGACACGCGAAACAGGATCAGCAAGCCTACGGTGAAATCCAGTACGCAGAAGAGGGTTTCCCGGAAATACACCCCGACCTTGAACGGGGTGCTTTGCCCTGCGAACTCCTCATACTGTTTTTTCGCTCCGGTAAATAACGAACGGATGCCATACATCCCCGCAAGCATAAAGTAGGCTGCCAGTGCAGGTTTTAGGATTTCCCTGTGGTCAGCGAACCATGTTCCGATGGCGTCCATCCGTTCCTTCCTTGACGATTCGGCAGGCCGCGGTCAGGCCGCCCCCACGAACCCCGACAGCATCAGGCCCAGGAGGATCGCGAGCATGATGAGCCATGTCGCAACGGCGAGTCGGGTCGCTTTCCGTGCCCGCTCTTCCTCCCACCAGGTTCTGGGCCGCACCTTCTGGAAGAGGAATGTCGCCACGGCAGCCAGGTTGATGCAGGTCACGTTCGTCAGGATGAGAATGAAGGCGCCCGCGGCCTGCATCCCGTATCCCGCCCCGGCGAGCAGGCCGGCAACCACCAGGGGGGGGAGAAGCGCCACGGAGACCATGACGCCGACGACCACGGCGGGAACGCCGGACGTGAACGCCAGGGCCCCGGCGGCTCCTGCGGCCAGCGCGAGAATGACGTCGCCGACGTCCGCCCGGGTCCTGGCCGCCAGTTCGGGAGCGTGGGGATCGATCGTGAGCACGGCCCCGAGCAGCACGGACAATGCAGCGGCCGTCGCCACCCCGACGCCGATGGTCCGGAGGGACCGCCTGGCCAGATCCGGATCCCCGAGGGTCGATGCCAGCGACAGCGCCACGTTCGGACCCAGGAGGGGTGCGATGACCATTGCGCCGATGACGATGGCGACATCGCCCCGGATCAGCCCGACCGCAGCGACGACGGTGGACAGGACGATCGTGACAACATAGATGGGCGTCAGCCTGCTTGCCTGGGCCACGTCCTCGTAAAGCTCCTCGCGGCTGATTCTCTGGGGTACCCCTTTGGCCGGGGCCGATGCCTCCCCGTCCGGGGCCTTGCTTTCGGCCGGCGGCTCGACGGGGGGTACGGTCGCTTCCACGGGCAGGGAAACCAGCCGGAAGTTGTCCCGCGAACCGAAGTGACGGACCAGGACGTCCGACAATGCCTCGGTGTTCTCGGCATCCAGGAGAATCCGGACCATGCCGCCGGGGCCCGCAGGTTCCGGTGTCCAGATCTGGACGACCCGGATCTCCTGGAGCAACGCCGGCAACGTATCGAGCTCCTGGCCCGGAATCGCCAGCTCGATCAGGCGAAGCGGCACGAGCGGGATGCCTCCTTCACGACAGGGCCCGTTGGATGACTTCGGCCGGAAACGGCTCCCCGTGGGCAGGATATATCATTGTGGCGCCGTTTTTCAGCAGCAGTTTCCAGCTCTCCGAGACCGCGGCCGAATCCTCGGCAAAAATCGGCAAGCCGGGAGTGAGGCGAAGGGGAAACCGGTTCATGGCGAGGTCTCCGACGAACGCCTCGCCGGTATCCAGCAGGACGCTGACGGATCCTCCCGTGTGGCCCGGCGTGTGAAGAACCTTGCCCGGGATGCCGTAGCCGTACAGGGGCATCCCCTCGTCTCCCAGCATGACGTCGACTCCGGCGGGCGGAACGGTGATCAGCGGCAGGAAGAGCCTGTGCAGGCCGGCGAACACCCGTCCCCACGGGGTGACCCCCGGAGAAAGGGGTGTCATGGATCGTTCGAGCCACTCCGCCTCCCGCCGGTGCATCGCCAGTTTCCCGCCGGTGATGCGCCGGATCTCTCCGGCGGACCCGATGTGGTCCCAGTGCCCGTGGGTAATGACGACCAGTCGCACATCCCCGGGAGGGATGGAGGCCCGTTCCAGCCCGTGCGCGAAGGTCCTCCCTTTGCCGGGGGCGCCTGCGTCCACTGCGATGACGCCCTCTGCCTTGAGGACGTAGCACCGGTCGAATCCCAGATCGATGGGGAAGATGCGGACTGCCGTCCGCGCCTCGGCTCCAACCGGTCGTTCGATGCCCGACCGATGCGTCAAGGGACCATTCCCCAGGCTCCCGGATCAGGCCACGGACACACGGAGGGCAGCCACTCCCGGAATGTCCGCGGCCAGCTCGTCCCCCGAGACGATGCGGCCGACGCCGGCGGGGGTCCCGGTGAGGATGACGTCGCCGGGTTCGAGGGTGAAACTGCCGGACATGTGGCTGATGATGGCGGGGATGCGGTGGATCATCATCGAGGTGTTTCCATCCTGCCGCACCTCGCCGTTCACCGTCAGGCGGATCTGCAGGTTCTGCGGGTCCGCTACGTTGGACGCCTCCTCGAAGTCGGAGAGCGGACATGCCGTGTCGAATCCCTTCGCGATCTCCCACGGCAGACCCTTCTTCTTCAGCTCCCCCTGGACATCGCGCAGGGTGAGATCGATGCCCACCCCGTACCCGGCAATATGGTCCATCGCCCGGGCCGCCGGAATATCCTTCCCCGTCCTCCCGATCAGGAGCGCCAGTTCCGCTTCGTGGTGGCAGTCGTGCGAATAGGGCGGAATAACAATTGCCTCGCCTTCGCCGATCACCGAAGAGGCCGGCTTGATGAAGATCACCGGCGCTTCGGGGGCCGGGTTCCCCAGTTCCTTGATGTGGTCCGCATAGTTGCGGCCGATGCAAAGAATCTTGCCGATGGGAAAATGCCGGCCGCTCCGAAGACGCGCCGTTCTCATGGATGCAGCTCCTCCCTTTCGCGCGCCGCCAGCTTCCCCGGCTGTCAGGCCGCGAACCGAAGCACCGCGATGAAGTGACACGCGGTGCCCGTTATGACGAACAGGTGCCAGACGAAGTGGCTGTAACGGACCCGCTTGGCCACATAGAACGCCACACCTCCCGTATATGCGATACCGCCTGCCAACAGCCAGAACAGACCCCACGACGGCACACGGAGCCACAACGGCTTGACCGCGACAATGACGAGCCAGCCCATGGCCAGATACAGGCCCGTCGAGAATTTCGGATACCGCACCCCCCCTGCCGCGGTGAGCACGACACCGGCAAGGGCCAAACCCCACACGAGCCCGAACAGCGTCCAGCCCCACGCTCCGCGGAGCACACCGAGGGTAAACGGCGTGTACGTGCCGGCGATCAGGAGGAAGATCGCCGCGCGGTCAAGAACCTGGAATACCTGCTTGGCACGGTTCCTTGGCAACGCGTGGTAGAGCGTGGATGCGAGGTACAGCAGCACCATGGTCGCCGCGAAGACGCTCGCGCCTGCAATCCGCCCTGCGCCGCCTTGCCGGACCGCGGAAAGAACAAGAACCGGGGCGGCAGCTGCCGCCGCCAGCAAGGCGACACCATGGCTGACGCTGTTTGCGATTTCCTCCCCGCGGGACTGCGTGCGTTCTCGCATCAGCTTCGGTGCCTCAGGCGATCTCTTGGGCCGCGGTCCGCTTCCGCCTGTGGTTCTGCGGCAATGTGGTTCTGCGGCAACAATGAAAATCCTCTAAACAGCCAACCTCTTCCCCAGTCTGTAACACTTGTCCATGACCTGCTTCCGGTTGCGGACCTCTCCCCGTTTCGTAACTCCAGGAACCAATATTTTGTCGGTCAATCGCATTTCAAGGTAGTCAAGGCTCTTTTCGAAAAACCCCACAACCAGGTCCGCCGTATCCGGTGTTCTGTCCTCAAACGGAACGGCAATGATTCCGGCTTTATTCCTTATCTTCTTTCTGTTGGTGGGACAGTTGAAAAAGACAAACCGATCGATGAAACATTTCATGATCGCCGTGGGCCCAAACCAATACACGGGAGTTCCAAAAATAATGACATCACTTGCTACGATCTTCGGAACCAGGTGTTTCATATCATCGTTCTTGCTGCAGAGGTGTTTTCCCTTCCAACATGCATGGCATCCATCGCATTCCAATATGTTCAGGTCTCCCAGGAAGATCGATTCGGACGTGGCCCCTGCATCGCGAGCACCATCCAGGATTCGCGACACGATGACGTGTGTATTCCCGTTCTTCCGGGGGCTGCCAATGATTCCCAGGATATTTTTCATCATCTCGTCCGCCTAACGTTCCGGCTGAGCTCTTGTGAATCAGCATAATAAAGAGGGGAAAAGATTGATATACCCTTGGATATTCGGTTTGCGGGTTGGGATATGGTACGGGGGCCGTACATGGAGGAACGGTCTGCAAGGGATTGTGAGCAACCGTCGTTCCCGCGGGGACAATTTATTCGGGAAGTGGTATGGTTCGTGGGAGCGGGAAATCACCGCATCGGGCCGGGGGTCATGGGCAGGGTCCTCTTCTTCGACTGCTTCTCGGGCATCGCGGGGGACATGGCGTGCGCCGCACTCCTCTCCTTGACGGGCGCGGAGAAGGAGCTTCGCCGTGCGCTGCGCGGTCTTGCCGTCCGCGGGTACTCCCTCTCCGTCGAACGCGCATCCTCCTCGGGAATGGCGGGGACGCGGGTGAGCGTCAAGCCCTCCGCCCGGGAACCGTCCCCGAGACACCTGCCCGAAATCGGATCCCTCCTGCGGCGGTCCACGCTCCCGGCAGGCACCAGGGACCGCGCCGTCCTGTGCTTCGAAACACTGGCGGAGGCCGAGGCGAAGGTCCACGGGACCGCGAAGGAGAAGGTGCATTTCCACGAGGTGGGGGCGACGGACGCGATCGTCGACATCGTATCGGCATGCTTCCTCTTCGAGTATCTCGGGGCCCCGACCGTCTTCTGCTCGGCCCTTCCCGGAGGGTCCGGCGAAGCGTGGTCGTCCCACGGGAAGATCCCGGTCCCCGGTCCGGCGACCCTCGCGCTGCTCACCGGTGCCCCCTGGCGGCTCGGCGAAGGGGAGGGGGAACTGGTGACCCCCACGGGGGCGGCTCTCCTGAGGGCCTTCGAGGCCTCGTTCGAGCGGCCCCCCGAGATGATCGTCCGGAGAGTCGGGACCGGCGTGGGACACAGGGAGATCCCCGGGCGGGCCAACATCCTCCGGGTGGTGGAGGGGGAGACGATAGCCGGAGTGCGGGGCCGGGACCGGGTGCTCGAGGTGGAGGCGAACATCGACGACATGAGCCCGCAGCGGTTCGAGGTGCTGATGGAGAGGGCCTTTGCCGCCGGCGCGCTCGACGTCGCCGTCCTCCCCGCGACGATGAAGAAGAACCGGCCCGGGTGGGTGCTTCGGATCCTCTGCCCGGAGGAGCGGCTCGAGATCGTATCGGCGGCCGTCTTTTCCCTGTCGACTGCCATCGGTCTCAGGTACCATGCCTGCGACCGGCTGAAGCTCGCGAGGAGATCGGGGACGGTGGAGACGCGGTTCGGCAAGGTGCGCGTGAAAGAGGCGGAGCTGCCGGATGGCTCAAAGCGCCCCGTCCCCGAGTACGACGACGTGCGCAGGATCGTCCGGGCCGGAAAAGCCTCGTTCGAGGAGGTGGCCCGGGAGGTGGAAAAGAAGTGGCGAAGGTAAAGATCGAATACGCCTGCACCGCCTGCGGCTTCACCTCCCCGAAATGGCTGGGGAAGTGTCCCGACTGCGGCCAGTGGGGCTCCCTCGTCGAGGAGGTCGCCGCGGCGGAGACGAAGTACCGCGTTGCCTCGGAAGGGTTCCCCGCGTCGAAGCCGATTCCCCTGGCCGATGCGTCCGAGAGCGCCTCGGAGCGGGCCCTGTGCGGGATCGCCGAGTTCGACCGCGTCATGGGGGGAGGCGTTGTCCCCTCCTCGGCCACCCTGATCGGCGGGGACCCGGGGATCGGCAAATCGACCGTTCTCCTGCAGGTGGCGGAAGGCCTCGCCCGCGAGGAAAGGAAGGTGCTCTACGTCTCCGGGGAGGAGTCCGAGGCCCAGGTGAAGCTGCGCGCCTCCCGGCTCGGCGTGTCGGGGCCGGGGATCTACCTGATGTCCGAGACGTCGGTCGAACGGGTGATCGCGGCGGCGTCCGGGCTGTCCCCCTTCGCCCTGATCGTCGACTCCATCCAGACGATGTTCACCTCCGACCTGCCCGGCGCGCCGGGAGCCGTCGGGCAGGTGCGGGAGTGCGCGGGAAGGCTCGTCTTCTACGGGAAGAAGGCGGGGGTGTCGGTCTTCCTCGTGGGGCACGTAACCAAGGAGGGGACGATCGCGGGCCCGCGGGTGCTCGAGCACCTGGTGGACACCGTTCTCTACTTCGAGGGAGAAAAGGGGCACCCGTTCAGGATCCTGAAGGCCGTGAAGAACCGGTTCGGGTCCACGAACGAGATCGGGGTGTTCGAGATGCGGGCGACGGGGCTTGCCGAGGTGGCGGACCCTTCCGGGCTCTTCCTGTCGGATCGGTCCGGGGAGACGTCGGGGACGATCGTCTTCCCCGCGGTGGAGGGGACGCGCCCGCTTCTCGTGGAGGTCCAGGCGCTCGCCAGCCAGTCGTTCCTCGCGATGCCGCGCAGGACGACGCTCGGGGCGGATACCAACCGCGTCGTCCTGCTGTGCGCGATCCTCGAGAAGAAGGCGGGGCTCTCCCTGTACAACCAGGACGTCTTCGTGAACGTGGCGGGCGGGATCCGGATCGACGAGACGGCGGCGGACCTTCCGCTTCTGTGCGCGGTGGCGGGAAGCTACAAGGACCAGGTCATCCCGTCGGGGACGGCCGCCTTCGGCGAGGTGGGGCTCGGGGGCGAGGTCCGGACGGTCCCGATGGCGGAGAGCCGGCTGAACGAGGCGGCGAAGCTGGGGTTCACGCGGGTGATCCTCCCCGCGTCCAATGCAGAGCGGCTTGCTTCGAAGTTCCCGCTTGCGCTCGTGCCGGTCCACCATGTCCGGGAGGCGCTGGCCCTGATGGGGAAGGGTGGATGACAGGATCTGGCCGGGTCGAGCGACCCGCGGCCGGTCAGTTCCCGCGGTACTTCCGCGCCAGCAGGTAGAGTTCGAACGATTCCTTCCGCGTCGCGGCGGGCCGGATCCTGCGGACCTCCCCGAAGGAGGCGCGCAGTTCCCTCACCACGTCCTCGGCCTCGGCCCCCTCGAAGATCTTGGCGAGGAACGTCCCCCCCTGGCGAAGCGTTTGCCCGGCCAGGGAAAGGACCGCCCGGACCAGGTCGGCCGAACGGGCCTGGTCGGTGAACGGGATCCCCGTCGTGTTCGGCGCCGCGTCCGAGACGACCGCGTCCGCCCTCCGCCCGAGAAACGCGACGATTTCGGCGGGGAGCGCCGGGTCCGTCACGTCCCGGAGGAAGAAGCGGAAGTTCTCCCCGGGGAGCGGGTCCATCGGGAGGATGTCCACGGCCGCGACCTTGCCCTTCTTCCCCACGAGCCGCAGGAGGACCTGGCTCCACCCCCCCGGCGCGGCCCCGGCGTCGACCACGAAGTCCCCCCGCGCGACGACCTTTTCCGCACCGCCGAGCTCCAGGAGCTTGTATGCCGCGCGCGAGCGGTACCCTTCCTGTTTCGCCTTCGTGTAGAAGGTGTCCTTCCTCTTGTACACCCCCTCATGCTATCCGATCGGTGCCGCCGTTGACAGTGGGAAACCCCTTACGATAGAGTCAGTTTGCCCATGAAAGGTCGAAGGACGGACATCGACGGCGTCTTCCGGTACCTGAAAAACGATTTGCGCAAGGTCGAGAAGGCGCTCGTCACCCACCTCAAGTCCCCCGTTCCCCTGATCCCCGTCGTCGGCAGGCACATCACCCTGTCCGGGGGGAAGAGGTTCCGCCCCGCGGTTCTCCTTCTCGTCGCGGAGGCGTGCGGCTACACCGGGCCGCGCAGGATCGTCATGTCCGTCGTGACGGAGTACATGCACAATGCGACGCTTCTGCACGACGACGTGGTGGACGGCGGGGTGGTGCGCCGCGGGAAGCCCGCGGCGAACGTCGTCTTCGGAAACTCGGTGAGCATTCTCGTGGGGGATTTCCTCTTCGCCCGCGCGTCGCAGCTCATGACCGAGGACGGCGACCTCGACGTGCTGGGGATCTACGCCCGAACGCTGGTCTCCCTCTCCGAGGGAGAGGTTCTCCAGCTCATGAAGTCCGCCGACCGGAACATGTCGGAGGGGGACTACCTGCGGGTCGTCTTCCACAAGACGGCGTCGCTCATCGCCGCCGCGAGCGAGACGGGGGCCGTCCTGGCCGGAGCCGGCGCCTCCGTGCGCAGGAAGATGTTCGAATACGGCAGGTCGGTCGGGATCGCCTTTCAGCTCGTGGACGACATCCTCGACTACGTCGGCTCCGAGAAGGAACTGGGGAAGCGTCCCCTCCAGGACCTGCGCGAGGGGAAGATCACCCTGCCGCTCATCCACGCCCTGCGGGAGGCGAGGGTCTCCGACCGGGAGAGGGCCGGGGAGATCCTGGGCCGCAGGAAATGCTCCGAACGGGAGATCTCCTTTCTCTCCGCCATGGTCGCAAGAAACGGCGGTCTGGAGTACACGAAGCGCAGGGCGCTGTCGTATGTCGCCCGGGGGAAGAGGTTCCTTGCCTCCCTGCCCGAATCCCCCGCGCGGGACGGCCTCGAATTCCTGTCGGATTACATCGTTTCCCGCACCCGCTGATTCCCGCCGCGGGAGAGCCGGATCTCCCGTCCCGACCCGTTTCCGTCCGGAACCGCCCGGTCCGCCCCGGTCTCCGCGTTCCTGCCCGGCGGCTTGACTTCCCTGCGCCGGCGGGACAAGATACCGGAAGGATTGTTCCATCGGAATGAAAGTTCCCGTCGGGCGCCCGATACCGGGTACCGGGAAGATGGTGCAAGTCCATCGCTGCCCCGCAACTGTAACCGGCGACGAAATCCGCACCAAGGCCACTGGGGGATGTATCCCGGGAAGGCGCGGAGAGTAGGTTCGTAACCGGAAGCCAGGAGACCGGCCCGACAGGGAGTTTTCCCGGACCACCTTTCGCGGGTGAAGGGTCGGGAATGCGGGCCTGCACGATCCGTCCCCCCCTCCTTTCCCCTTCGAAGGATCGGGGGGAATGCTTGGCGAGTCTGCCGGACAGCGCGGGAGATGCGGCGGGCCCGGGCGGGGCGTGCCGGCTCCTCCTCTTCGCCCTTCTTCTTTCCCTCTCTTGCGGTCCGGCGCGCGCGCAGGCCGGCTTCCCCCTCAGGATGAAAGACGACCGCGGCGTTTCCGTGCGGATGGATGCCGCTCCCCGCCGGGTCGTCTCCCTCGCGCCGAACCTCACCGAGATCGTCTTCCTCCTGGGGCAGGAAAACAAACTGGCCGGCGTGACCCGGTACTGCAACTATCCGCCCCGGGCGGCCGCGCTTCCCCGGGTGGGCGGGATCGTGGATCCCGATGTCGAGAAGATCGTCGCGGCGGGACCGGACCTCGTCCTGTGCACGACGGACGGCAACCCGAAGGAGAGGATCCGGATCCTCGAGGAGATGGGGATCCCCTGTTTCGCGGTGGGGCCGCAGGACATGGCCGCGGTCTTCCGGACCATCGAGAGGATCGGCGCGCTCCTCGGCGCACCGGGGAGAGGGGGCAGGGAAGCCGCCGCCCTCCGGGTCCGGGCGGAGCGCGCCTCCCGCGCGAAGCTCGATCCCCCCCCGCGCGTGCTCTTCGTCGTCTCCACCTCCCCGGTGATCGCGGCGGGGAACGGGACGTTCCTGGACGAGCTCGTGCGCGCCTCGGGGGGGAGGAACGCGGCCGACGCCTTCGCGGGGCGGTATCCCCGCCTCTCCGTGGAGGATCTCCTCGCGGCAAGCCCGGACGTCATATTCGTGGCCGCGATGACGGGGGTGGAGGGGTTTCCCCCTTCGGTCTCCCGGTGGACGGAGATCCCCGCCTTCCGCACCGGAGACGTCGTCACCCTGGACGGGGACCTGGTCACCCGCCCGGGCCCCCGGATGGTGGCCGCCCTGGAAAAGGTGGCCGAAGCGCTCTCCGCATGGAAGGAGCGGAACCCAGCCCCCCGGGAGACAGAAGGGGTGACGCGATGAGAGGCAGGGTGCTCGTGTTCCCCCTCCTGGCTGCCGCCTTTGCGGGCGCCGTGGCCCTCTCCCTGTCCGTGGGACCCGTTCCGGTCTCGTTCGCACAGCTGTTTCGGGCCCTCGCGGGAGGGGGCGCCGATGGAGTCCCGGGGGGGGAGACGGCCGCGAAGGTCGTCCTCACGCTCCGGCTCCCCAGGGCGCTTCTCGGGGGCCTGGTGGGCGGCGCCCTCTCCTCCTCCGGCGTGGCGTTCCAGGCGCTCCTGCGCAATCCGCTGGCCGACCCCTACATCCTCGGCGTTTCGGGGGGGGCCGCGGTGGGGGCGATGACCGCAAGTCTCCTGCTGCCGGGCGACCCCTTTCTTCCGCTTCCGCTGTGCGCTTTTCTGGGGGCTGCGCTCGCGGCTTCCGCCGTCTTCCTTCTGGCCCGTCGCCGGAGCGGGATCTCCCGGGAACGGCTGATCCTGATGGGCGTGATCGTCGGCGCGTTCCTCAACGCCCTGATCATGATGATGGTCGCGCTCGCTCCCCCCGGGAGGATTCCGGGTGCCGTCTACTGGCTCATGGGGGACTTGAGCCTCGGCACGCCCGGGAGGGTCGGCCTCCTCGCGCCCTACGTGGCGGTGGGCGCGGCGCTTCTGGTTCTCCTCTCCCGGGGGATGGACCTGCTGCTCCTGGGCGACGAGGCGGCCTTCCAGAGCGGGCTGCCGGTGGAGAGGGTGAAGACGGCAGTGTATCTTACCGCCTCTCTTCTCGCCGGATCGGTGGTCGCGGTCTCGGGGCTCATCGGGTTCGTGGGACTGATCGTGCCGCACGGAGCACGGTCGATCGTCGGCTCCGGCCACCGGCGCCTGCTTCCGGCCGCGTTCCTCCTCGGTGCGACCTTCCTCATCGGGGCGGACGTGCTTGCCCGCATCGCTGGCCCCTCCGGGGAGCTGCCGGTGGGAGCGGTCACCGCACTCTCCGGGGCGCCCTTTTTCCTCTACCTTCTGCGCCGCAACGGGGGGAAGCCTTGAGCGTCGACCCGCTGACCGCAAACAACCTGACCTTCCGGTACGGGGACCGGGACGTGCTGGCCGGGGTCGACCTTCGCGTCGGGGAAGGGGAGGTCGCCGTCCTCCTGGGGCCGAACGGCGCCGGCAAGAGCACGCTCCTGAAAATCTTCTCGGGTCTTCTCCATCCCCATGCCGGAGAGGCGAACGTCCTGGGCCTTGCCCCCTCCGCGTACGGGAGGAGGGAGATGGCCAGGATCCTCTCGGTGGTGGGACAGGACCCGCCCCTCGATTTCCCGATGTCGGTGGAGGAGTACGTCATGCTCGGCCGCTTTCCCCACCACGGCTTCTTCGGACAGGCGACGGCCGGGGACCGGCAGGAGGTCGACCGGGCGCTTTCGATGACATCCCTCCACGAGCTCCGGGCGAGGGGTCTTGGCGAACTGTCCGCGGGGGAGCGGCAGCGGGCAGCCGTCGCCAGGGCGATCGCCCAGGGGGCGAGGGTGATGCTCCTGGACGAGCCTACGGCGTTTCTCGACATCTACCACCGGGTCGCGTTTTTCGAGATCGTCACGCGCCTCGCGGGGACGTTCGGCGTCACGGCGCTGATCGCCTCGCACGACCTGTCGCTGTGCGCGGAATACGGCGAGCGGATCGTCCTGGTCGCGGGGGGGAAGGTGCAGGCCGCCGGGCGGCCGGAAGAGGTGATCACGGAGGAACATATCCTGGCCGCGTTCGGCGTGCGCGTCGTCTGCGACCGGAACCCGGCCACCGGGACTGTCCGCGTCACGCCCGTGCGGAGGGAAGCGGGAAACACGATCCGACCGGGGGAAAGGGAAGATCGATGAGGCGTGAAGGCTGGAGGGGGGCATGGACGGTCCTGGTCGCCGTCCTTGCGGCGTCGTTTCCGGCACCGTCCCTGGCGGAAGAGGCGACCCGGCTGGATCCGATCGTCGTCACCGCGACGAGGATCGAGCAGAAGGTCTCCGAGCAGGCGTCCGCGGTGAGCGTCGTCACGCGGGAGGAGATCGAGGGAAAAAGCCCCGTCGTGGCGGGGGACGTGCTCCAGGGGATCCCCGGGGTGGACGTGCAGCGAAGCGGCAGCGCGGGGAACCGGGAGAACATCAAGATCCGGGGCGGCCTCGGGACGCAGACGCTCGTCCTCATCGACGGGTTCCCGGTCAACAGCCCCACCCTGGGGGAGTTCGACGTCTCCTCTCTCCCCGTGGACGGGTTCGATCGCATCGAGGTCGTCCGGGGGACCCAGAGCGCCCTGTACGGATCCAACGCGATGACGGGGGTGGTGAACTTCCTCCCCCGGAAGGGGGAGATGGGGAGGCAGTACGGGGCGGGGGCCTCGGGAGGCAGCCACAACACCTTGACCTGGAAAGGATTCGGCCAGGGGGCGGGGGAGAGAGGAAACCTCCACCTGGGTGCGAACGGCTTCGAGAGCGACGGGATCGTCGAGAACGACGACACGTCCCTCGCCTCCTTCCTGGGGTCGGGGGAGGTCGAAACCGGCGGGTGGGGCAGGCTCCACGCGATCGTGCTTACCACGGACCAGGAGAAAGGGATCCCCGTCGATTTCGGGACACCGCGCGACCTGAACCACGAACTGACGCGGCGGGGATTTCTGGCCGGCGCGCGCTGGGAGATGTTCGCGTCCGAGGCGATCGCCGTGACGGCCTCCGGGAGCGTCTTCGACGAATTCTTCCACGACAGGGATCCGGCCGACCCCGGCGAGGTCTTCCCCTTCGAATACGACGACACGACCAAGACCCGGAAGACGATCCTGGGTCTCCAGGCGCGGTTTGCCGCCGGGCGCCGGTCCACCACGTTCCTGGGCTTCGAGTACCAGAAGGACCGGGGAACGGACACCCTGCTCTCCAACTACGGCGACACGGTTCTGGCTTCCTCGACCTACAACCGCTCGGTCTACCTCCAGGAGGAGCTTCGGATCGGGGCGGGCACGGGGGTGAGTCTCGGCGCCCGGCTGGACGGAAACTCCGAAGCCGGGACCGAGTTCAATCCCAAGGTCGCCGTCTTCCAGGAGATTCCGGGAACGGGAGCCAGAGTGCGTGCCGCCGCGGGCCGGGGATTCCGCGTCCCCACCCTCTCGGAGAAGTCCGATCCGTTCATCGGCAACCCCTCCCTTTCCCCCGAGGTGGCGGTCTCCTGGGAGGCGGGGGCGGATGTGGTGACCTTTCACGGGAAGGGGAGGATCTCCGCCACCTGGTTCTACCAGGACTTCCGCGACCTGATCCAGTTCGACGGCACGGTGCCCGGGTCCGCCGGCTTCGGGGAGCTGCGCAACGTCGGGAAGGCGTTCTCGCGGGGCGTGGAGGCGGAGGCGGACGCCGAACTCCTTCCGGAGGTGTCGCTTCTTCTCACCTATACCTACACGGACACGTGGGACGCCGCCAACCAGCGCCGGATCCTCGGGATCCCGGAACATCGCGGCACGCTCTCGCTCCTGTTGCACCCCTCGCCGCGCTGGGAGGGTCGGATCGACTGGCGGGCGGAGAGCGACCAGCTCGACGCTCCCCCGAACGGGGGCGACCTCCGGCGCCCGGGGTACGCGCGGGTGGACCTGTTCACACGCTATCGCTGGGAGGTCGCGGGGGGCGATTTCCGTGAGGTGAGCCTGGTGGGGAAGGTGCAGAACCTGTTCGACAGGACGTACGAGGAACGGAAAGGATTTCCGTCCCCGGGGTTCCACTTCCTCCTGGGGGCCGAGGTCAAGATCTGAAGGAGAGCGGAGAAGGGGAGGAAAGGACGGCGTGTCCGCCACGAGGACGAATACGGCAGGGAAGGAGGCGCCGCGGATCCGCTGGCCGGTCTTCTGGTCGGCGACCGCCCATCTCCTGGCGATCCTCTCCCTGCTCGCGCTGGGGGAGGGCGGAACAGCCGGCTCCCTCCGGGGGGTCGTCGAGGTCGTTCTGGTAAGGGCAGCCGGCGAGGGGCGGGCTGCGGCAAAGAGTCCGGTCCCCCCTCCGTCGATGCGGAACTCGCGTGGCCGGACGGTTCCCGGCCGGGCAGCGGAGAAGAACGCCTGGCAGTCTCCGCCCCCGGTGCCAGGCGCCCCAGACCCGGGAGCGCTGGTTCCGGATGCCCCCGTCGCTCCCGGAAACAAGGACCCCGCCGGGGAGAGACCCGGACCGGCAGGCCCCCTCTTGTCTTCCCCCGGACAGCCCCCGGAGGGGTCCCTCCGGGATTCTTCCGGGCCGGTGACGGCTGCCCTCGATCCGGGCATGCCGGAGGGAGGATCCCCGGCCGGGGCGGGGAGCGCCCTCCTTCGCGAGAGGATCCAGTCCCGGATCGTCTATCCCGAGGAGGCCGTGCGGCGGGGGCAGCAGGGGGAGGTGCTTCTGCGCATCCGCATCGGGGCGGGCGGGCTCCCGAGGGAGATCCGCATCGCCCGGAGCAGCGGAGCGAGGCTGCTCGACGAGGCCGCGCGCAGGGGAGTGGTCCGCGCCGCCCCGCTTCCGTCCGACCCCGGCTGGGTGGAGGTACCGGTCCTGTTCCGGCTGCGGTAGCGCCCCCCGGCGCTCTTCTTTACTCCTCCGGGGGACACAATATAATCTATACTGATTTGGTGGCCTCTCTGGGAGGGCGAGGAATGGACCGCACCATCCTGGAAAAATGCAGGGATGAGCTCCAGCGACAGATGGACGATCTGCTGGCGGGAGCGGGGAGAACGGTCTCCGACATGACCACGGTCACGGAGGAGAACTTCCCGGACCCCACCGACAGGGCTCTCCTGGAATCGAACCGCAACTTCACCCTCCGCCTCCGCGACAGGGAACGGAAGCTCCTTTCCAAGATCAAGGAGGCCATGAAACGGATCGACGACGGCACGTTCGGCGTCTGCGAGGGGTGCGGCGGGGAGATCGGCGAGAAGCGGCTGGTCGCGAGGCCGGTAACCGCCTTGTGCATCGATTGCAAGACGGTCGCAGAGGAAGAGGAAGGCAGATAAGGGGCCGTTGCCCGCCGGTCCGCGGCGGCGCGTTCGTCCCGCTCTTCACGTTCCTTCCACGCCATCACCGGAGGACACATGACGGAACTTCGCAAAGACCCCATCGTGGGGCGATGGGTCATCATCTCCCGGGAGCGGGGACGCCGTCCCCAGGAATTTCCCCATGAAAGGGAGGTCCGGCAGGAGGGGTTCTGTCCCCTGTGCCCGGGGAGCGAGCGGTTGACCCCCCCCGAGATCCTCGTCTACCCGAAGGGAAATCCGCCCGGCGGCGGGACATGGACCCTGCGCGTGGTCCCCAACAAGTTCCCGGCGCTCCGGATCGAGGGAGACCTCGGGAAGGCGGGGGAGGGGATCTACGACAAGATGAACGGGATCGGGGCGCACGAGGTCGTCATCGAGACGGAGAAGCACGACCTCGATCTGTTCGACCTGCCGGAGGAGAGCATTTCCGACGTCTTCCGGGCGTACCGGGAGCGGACGATCGACCTGAGGAACGACGAGCGGTTCAAATCCGTCCTCATCTTCAAGAACCACGGGTCGGCCGCCGGCGCCTCCCTCGCGCACAGCCACTCCCAGCTGATCGCGCTCCCCATCATCCCGAAGCGGGTGATGGAGGAGATGACCGGATGCCGGGACTACATGCGGTTCCGCGACCGGTGCCTGTTCTGCGACATCATCGTCCAGGAGACGGACGTGAAGGATCGAATCGTCGAGGAGAGCGGGGAATTCCTGGCCTATTCCCCGTACGCTCCCCGGTTCCCCTTCGAGACGTGGATCCTCCCCAAGCGCCACCAGTGCGCATACGAGATGATCGAGGAGGACCAGATCCGGTCGCTCGGGGGCATGTTCCGGCGCACGCTCCGCAAGCTCAACCTGGCTCTGGAGAACCCCCCCTTCAACTACATCGTCCACAGCGCCCCCTTCCGGTCCGGGGGCGCCGACTTCTACCACTGGCACATCGAGATCATGCCCAAGCTCACGAAAGTCGCCGGCTTCGAATGGGGGTCCGGGTTCTACATCAACCCGACGCCCCCCGAGGAGTCGGCCAAGTTCCTTCGGGAGCTGCCCGGGTAAGGGAGAGGCCGCCGCCGCATGAGGGTCCTCATCGTTTCCTCCGAGATCGTCCCGTTCGCCAAGACGGGAGGATTGGCCGACGTCACCGGCTCCCTGCCGAAGGCGCTCCGGGGGATCGGCGTGGAGGCCGACATCGTTCTGCCCCTTTACCGCCAGGTGGACCGGGAGCGGTTTCCCCTCACGCAGTCCGGGCCCTCCTTGCGGGTCCCCGTCGGCCACCGGGAGGAGCCCGGCGTGATCATGGAGACGGACGCCGGCAGCGGCATCAGGGCGTATCTGGTGCGAAACGACCGGTATTTCGACCGGGAGTTCTACTACGGGACGAAGGACGGCGACTACGTCGACAACTGCGAGCGGTTCGCCTTCTTCTGCCGGGCGATCATGGAGTGGATCGGACAATCGGAGCGCCCCTACGACATCCTCCACTGCAACGATTGGCAGACGGCGCTCCTTCCCGCCTACGTGAAGACCCTCTATTCCAAGGAGGCGGCGTTCCGGTCCACCGGAACCGTGTTCACCGTCCACAACCTCGGGTACCAGGGAATCTTCTGGAACCATGACCTCCCGCTCACGGGGCTCGGCTGGGAACTGTTCACCCCCCAGGGAGTCGAGTTCTACGGAAAGCTCAGCGTGCTGAAGTCCGGCCTCGTCTTCTCCGACATCCTCACCACCGTGAGCGACACCTACAGCCGGGAGATCCAGACGCCCGAGTACGGCCACGGTCTCGAGGGAGTGCTGTACGAGCGGAGGGCGGACCTCTACGGGATCCTGAACGGTGTCGACTACGAGGACTGGAACCCGGAGACGGACCCCCTGATCGCCGCCCGGTACTCCCATCGGGACCTGTCGGGGAAGAAGGCCTGCCGCGACGACCTCCTTGCCGAGTTCGGGTGGGAGGGACCTGTGGACGAGCCCGTCATCGGGGTTGTCGGGCGCCTGACCGCCCAGAAGGGGTTCGACCTGATCGAGCAGATCGGGGGCTGGCTGGCGGCGCAGCCGGTACGGGTCGTCATCCTCGGGACGGGGGAGAGGAAATACGAGGACGCGATGGCCGGGTTCGGACGCCTCCATCCGGACAGGATCTCCCTCCGGTTCGCCTTCGACAACCGTCTGGCGCACAAGATCGAGGCCGGTTCGGACATCTACCTCATGCCGTCGCGGTACGAGCCGTGCGGCCTGAACCAGATCTACAGCCTCCGGTACGGCACCGTGCCCGTCGTCCGGAACACGGGGGGGCTCGCGGACACGGTGATCGACGCCGACGAGGTTCCCGCCCAGGGGACGGGATTCAAGTTCCACGGCTACGATTCGGCGGAACTGCAGGACGTGCTCTCGAGGGCCCTTGCCGCCTATGCGGACAAGCCCCGGTGGGAGGCGATCGTGAAACGGGGGATGACGAAGGATTTCTCCTGGGAGGCGTCCGCCAGGGAGTATGTGTCCGTCTACGAGAAGGCGCTCCGGAAAAAGGGCGCGCTGCCCTGACCGGCCCCATGGACAACCTCTCCGACTCGAAATTCGCCCTCCTCTCCCGGGTGGTCGAGATCTCCAATTCGAACATCCAGATCGAGAACCGCCTCAAGTACATCTGCGACGTCCTCGCGCGGGATTCCGGGGCGGAATGCGTCTGCGTCTACCGGCGCGAACCGAGGGGGGAGTACATCCTCCCGTGGGTGTCGTCCTGCGTGGCGATCGAGGAGTGCACCCTGTTCGATTTCCGGATCCGGTCGGGGGAAGGGGTGGCCGGCAAGGCGATCCAGAAACGGGCCCCGGTCTTCTACCCCGACGTGCAGGCCTCTCCCCCGCCCCTGTCGGTGGCGCGGGAGATCCGGGAGTTCCGGTCGATCCTCTCCGTCCCCATCATGGACGACGTCTACCTCTACGGGGCGATGAACTTCTCCGACCGCTCCCCGAGGACGTATTCCGAGGAGGACGTCCGGCTCTTTTCCGCCGTGGCCACGGAGGTGGCGGGGGCGATCCGGAACAGCAAGCTCTATCACGACGCCCGGAAGCGGGTGTCCGAGCTCATCACGCTCAACGAGATCGGCCGGGCGATCACCTCCACCTTCCATGTCCGGGAGATTCTCGGGTACGTGGCGAAGACCACCTCCCGGCTCCTGCAGTCCGACGGGTGCACCGTCCGCCTGGAGGAGGGCGGCCGGGAGGCCCTCAAGGTGATCCTGGACGAAGGCTACGAACGGCCGGGAATGAAGCGGGAGATGCGGACCCACGGGAAGCTCCTCGCGCACCAGATTTTCCGGGAGAAGAGACCCCTTCTCATCAACGGCCCGGAGGATTCCCCGATGTACCGCGCTCTTGCACAGAGCGGGGTCGCCTCCTTCCTCGGTCTTCCGATCATCTCCAAGGGAAAGACGCTTGGCGTCATCAGCTACTACTCCTGCACGCCGCAGGTCGTCTTCGACATGGAAGTGATGCACCTGATGCAGACCATCTGCAGCCAGCTTGCGAACATGATCGAGAATTCCGCGATGTTCCGGGAGGCGCAGCACGTGGCCCAGGAGAACCAGGTCCGGGCCCGGCGGTTCGCGATCCTGTACCATGTGACGCGGGCGCTCATCTCCACCGTGAAGACGGAGCGGCTGCTCCCGATCATGATGCACGCGCTCACCTCTCCCACGGGGTTCCACTTCAGCAGGGCGATCCTCTTCCTTCTCTCCGACGACGGTTCCAGGCTCCTGGCCCGGATGGGGATGGGGCCGAGGACCCTCAAGGAGGCCCGCCGGGCCGCGCGGGCCTCCCGCGTTCCGCCGGAAGAGGAGTGGGCGGATGCGGACGCGGGACAGATCGGGAAGATGCTCTGGCCCGGCATGGAGGATTTCTCGCTTTCCCTGGAAAAGCCCGGGTGCCTCGTGGCGAAGGCGGTCCGGGAGAAGCAGGCCGTCCGGACGGAATCCGGCTGCGGGGCGGCCTCGGCGGACAGCACGGCGGGGATCTGCGGAAGCCACCCGCCCTCCTTCGCGACGGTCCCCCTGGTCATCCGGGGCGAGGCGCGAGGGGCCATCTACGTGGACAACAAGTTCCGGGAGCGGGAGATCACGGAGGAGGACATCCAGATCCTGACGATGTTCGCCTCCGAGGCGGGTCTCGCCATGGAGAACGCCACGCTGTACGAGAGCCTGGAGGACGCGCTCGGCAAGGTCCGGCAGGCCCAGGATCTTCTCGTCCAGAGCGAGAAGCTGGCGGCGCTGGGGGAGATGGCCGCCCGGATCGCCCACGAGATCAAGAACCCCCTCACCGTGATCGGGGGATTCGCGGCGCGACTCGCCCGCAAGGAGAAGGGAGGCGGCCGGCACAACACGCCTACCGCGCGGTATGCCGAGATCATCCTCGGGGAGGTGAAGCGGCTGGAGCGGACCGTCCAGCAGACGCTCTACTTCTCGCGGGAGGCGATGCCCGAATTCCGGCCGGTGGACATCAACGCGGAAATCCGGGACGTCCTGGGAATGTTCCGGGACGAACTCGAGGAGAGGGGCATCGAAAAGGAGGTGGATCTTTCGGAGGGGATCCCCGAGATCGTCGTCGCCCCGGACCAGATCCGGCAGGTGCTCTGGAATCTCCTCTCCAACGCGATCCAGGCGATGGGGGAGGGGGGCAAGCTCACGCTGGTCACCCGGCCGGCCTCGGAGGACGAGGGGGACGGCGTGGTCTTCCGCGTCGGCGATACCGGGGGGGGGATCCCGCACGACGTGGTGCACAACATCTTCAACCCCTTCTTCACCACGAAGCCGAAGGGGACGGGGCTCGGGCTTCCCATCGTCCACGCCATCGTGCAGAACCACGGCGGGACGATCCAGCTGGACAACCGGGAAGGCGAGGGGGTGACGTTCTCGATCTTCCTGCCCCGGGTGCCGAAGGAGAAGGGGGCGGGGATCCGGATCCTCGAGCAGATGCGGAAAGGCGGCAGGGATGCATCCTTCGCTTAAGAGCATTCGGGATAAGGTGTCGGCCGGCGCGCGCGTGTCCGAGGAGGACGCCCTCGCCCTGTACCGCAGCAGGGATATCCATGAAGTCGGGGAGATGGCGGACCTCGCCAACCGGCGCGTCAACGGGAACCGCGTGTACTTCATCGTCAACCGGCATATCAACCACACCAACATCTGCGTCAACCGGTGCAAGTTCTGCGCGTTCAGCAAGGGCAAGGAGGACCCCCTCGCCTACACCATGGCGATGGACGAGATCCTCGCCCGGGCGGAGGAGGCGTGCTCCCAGAACGCCACGGAGCTCCACATCGTCGGCGGTCTTCACCCGGACCTGCCGTTCGATTTCTACCTTCGGATGCTCCGAACCCTGCGGGAGCGTTTCCCGGAGATGCACCTCCAGGCCTTCACGGCCGTGGAGATCGACTACTTCGCCGGGATCACGGGGCTTCCCCTGAGGGAGGTCATCCGCCTGCTGAAGGATGCCGGCCTCGGGAGCCTGCCGGGAGGGGGGGCGGAGATCTTCGCGCCGGAGGTCCGGAACCGGATCTGCCCGGAGAAGATCTCCGGGGACCGGTGGCTCGAGGTGATGGAAGAGGTGCACGGCGCCGGGCTGCGGAGCAACGCGACGATGCTGTACGGCCACGTGGAGACGCTCGCCTCCCGCGTCGACCACATGCGGCGGCTCCGGGAGCTGCAGGACCGGACCGGCGGCTTCCAGTCGTTCATCCCCCTGGCGTTCCATCCGAAGAACACGGAGATCGCGAAGGGGTACACGACGGGGCTGGAGGACCTGCTCTCCCTCGCGGTGGGGAGGATCTACCTCGACAACTTCCGCCACGTCAAGTCCTTCTGGATCATGGTCGGCCCCAAGGTCGCCCAGGTCTCCCTTCATTTCGGCGTGAACGACATCGACGGGACGGTGGTGGAGGAGAAGATCACCCACGCCGCCGGCGCCCAGACGGGACAGGAGATGACGGTGTCCGAACTGGTCTCCATGATCCGCCAGGCGGGGAGGATCCCCGTCGAGCGGGACACGCTCTACAACGTGGTCCGCGAGTGGCCGGAGGGCGAACCGACGTGACGGCCCCCCCGTCCTGGCGGGACGCGCTCGAGAGGGCTGCGGGGGGCCAAGCGACCGTCAGGGACGCGGCGCTCCTCCTCCGGGAAGCTCCCCTGTTCGACGTGGGGCGGGCCGCGGACGACGTCCGGAGGCGTCTGCACCCGGACGACGTGGTCACCTATATCGTCGACCGGAACATCAATTACACGAACGTCTGCTCCTGCCGGTGCTCGTTCTGCGCCTTCTTCCGGGGGAAGGACGACCCCGGCGCATACGTCCTCTCCGACGCCGAGCTCTCCCGGAAGATCGAGGAGACGCTCGACGCGGGCGGAACGCAGGTCCTCCTCCAGGGGGGGCTGCACCCCGACTGGGGGCTCGCGGAGGCGGTCCGGCTGGTCACGGAGGTGAAGAGGCACCCCATTCGCCTCCACGGCTTCTCCCCGCCGGAAATTGCCCATTTCGCGGGCCGGTCCGGCGTTTCGATCGCCGAGGCGATCTCCCGGCTGAAGGATGCCGGGCTGGACTCCATCCCCGGAGGAGGGGCGGAGATTCTCGACGACTCCGTGCGGGGGGTCATCAGTCCGAACAAGATCGGCTGGGAGCAGTGGGCCGCGGTGATGCGCGAGGCGCACCGGCAGGGGCTGCCCACGTCCGCGACGATGATGTTCGGATCCATCGAGGCGCCGGAGCACGTCGCCTCCCATCTGCTCCGCATCCGGGACCTCCAGGAGGAGACGGGGGGCTTCCTCTCGTTCATCCCCTGGACCTTCCAGTCCGGGAACACCCTCCTTTCCCGCGACCCGCGGTTCGGGGAGGGCCGGGGCTCGGGCCTCGGCCACGCGGTGGGCTACCTTCGCGTTCTGGCCGTCGCCCGGCTCGTTCTCCGGAACGTCCGTACGATCCAGGTGTCGTGGGTGACGATGGGGGCGAAGATCGCCCAGCTGGGGCTCTTCTTCGGCGGGAACGACTACGGAAGCACGATGATGGAGGAGAACGTGGTGGCGTCCGCGGGGGTGGCGTTCCGGATGTCCGAGGAGGAGATCGTCGCCACGATCCGGGACGCGGGGTTTCGCCCGAGAAGACGGGAGGAGCATCGATGCTCGACCTGAAGTTTGTCCGGGAGAACATGGATCTCGTCGGGGATATGCTGCGCCG
>CP070783.1:1891856-1935448 GCA_020346465.1 Deltaproteobacteria bacterium | reverse complement strand
GGACATTCTAAGGGAACGAGCCGACCGGAAGGAGGATCGCATGCGAACGACCCTTTGGTGGAGAACGGCCTGCGGATGGGTGATCCTGCTGACTGCGGGCGCTCTTGCGGCGGCAGGGTGCTCCCTCACCACCGCATACCAGAAGGAAAAGGGGACCCCGTCGAGCGAAACCGTCACGCGGATGGGAGAGGCCGCCTGGCGGATCGACCTGTCCGGGTACGTCACGAACAGCCGGCAGAAGGTCCTTTCGACGCTGCTCCGTCGCTGCGCCGAGGTGACGTCCCGGGCCGGGTACGACTACTTCATCGTGACGGGGGGGGAAGTGTACGGCGAGAACGATCCCCAGCCGGCGCCCCTGGCTACCTACGCCCCGGAAAGTTCCGCCCCGGGAGGGCAGGAGGGATCGTTGCGGGTCAGCCAGCGCTACAACGGGACGGCCCTGTTCCAGGCCTTCAAGGGGAAGAAACCCGCGGACAACCCCCTCGCGTTCGACGCCCGGGAGTTCCTTCCTTGAAAAGAAGATCCGGACGGCGGGAGCGCATCCCCTTTCCTCCGCCCCATGGTAAAATCGCTCCAGCCGAAGGGGGTCATTGTGGCCGGTCGCAAAGGGTTCGGTGAATTCCCGCACAACCGGGGAACGGAAAGGATGTCCATGTTGCGGCGGACGCCGGTGCCGGTCTTCCTGTTGGTCGCTGCGGTCCTGTTGTTCCCGGTCCTCTCCGGGGCGCAGTCCCTGGAGGAAAGAATCCCGGGGACCGGGGCAGGGCCAGTCCTTGAAACCGCCCCGGTCAAACTCGACGGCAAGGTACTCTTCAGCGTTCGCGGCGTGACGGCGTACCCCGCCGAAACCCGGGCGAAGGAGATCAGCCGGCGCATCCGGGCGCTCGCCCGGGACGAACGTTTCTCCCCACAGGCGTTGCGCGTGGTCGAGTCCGCCGACCGGTCCGATATATATGCCGGAGACCGGTTCGTCTTTGCCCTCGTCGACGCGGACGCCCGCGTCGAAAGGGTCGAACGTCCGTTACTGGCCAAACTCTATCTGGAAAGAGTCGCCGATGCGGTGAAGGCGTACCGGAGGGACCGCGACCCAGGCGTTCTCCTGAATAACACCCTGTACGCCCTTGTGGCCACCGCTCTGTTCGCGGTCTTCCTGTTTGTCCTGCGGTGGATCTTCCGGCGGTTCGACGCCATGATCGAACGGCGCATCAAGGCGAAACTGCAGGACCTGGAGGCCTTGTCCCATCGCTTTTTACAGGCCAAGCAGCTTTGGGAGGTGCTCCGTCATAGCCTTCGCACCTCGCGTATTGCCCTGATCCTGGTCGGCGCCTACCTGTACCTGAATTTCGTCCTCAGCCTCTATCCCTGGACGAGACCGTTTGCGGAAGGGATGCTTTCCCTTCTCCTGGATCCCCTCTCCGCCATCGGAAAGGGGATTCTTGCATCCGTGCCGGACCTCGCCTTCCTCGCGGTCCTGGCCGTCGTGACCCGGTTCCTCCTCCGGTCGATCCGGCTGTTCTTCGTGACCGTCGCGCAGGGAACGGTCAAACTGTCGGGGTTCGAACCGGAGTGGGCCCTGCCGACCTACAAGATCGTCCGGCTGACCATCCTCGCGTTCGCGGTGGTGATGGCCTATCCCTACATTCCCGGCTCGAGTTCCGGGGCGTTCAAGGGAGTGTCGCTCTTTCTCGGGGTCATCCTGTCGCTCGGCTCTTCCTCGTTCATCGCCAACATCATCGCCGGGTACACCATGACCTACCGGCGTGCGTTCCGGCTCGGGGACCGCATCAAAGTCGACGACTATACGGGCGACGTGGTGGAGATCCGGAACCTGGTCACCCATCTCCGCACGCCCAAGAACGAAGAAGTCGTTCTTCCGAACTCCGTCATCCTGAACAGTCACGTGGTCAACTACAGCGCCCTCGCGAAGAAGCAGGGGCTGATCCTGCACACCACCGTGGGGATCGGATACGAGACGCCGTGGCGGCAGGTCGAGGCGATGCTGCTCATGTCGGCCGAGCGGACCCCGGGCCTGCTGCGGGAACCGCCACCGTTCGTCCTCGCAAAGTCCCTCGGAGATTTTGCGGTGAGCTACGAACTCAACGTCCACTGCGACGATCCGGCCGCCATGCCCCGCCTCTATTCGGCGCTGCACCTGAACATCCTGGACGTCTTCAACGAATACGGCATCCAGATCATGACGCCCGCCTACGAGGGGGACCCGGAGCAGGCGAAGATCGTCCCCCGGGAGCAGTGGTACGCTTCCCCGGCGACGGGACCCTCGGACGACACGCCCGCCTGAAGGATTCGTGGAACGGAAAGACTTCCGAAGCGGCATGAGCCGCCTTGAGGAAAGGGGGTGCTTCCGGTCCCCCTTTCCCGGTTCCTTCGAATATTCCGACTAATAATACAGCTTCCCGTACAGCAGCAGGCCCACGTATTCGAACTTGATGTTCCCCACGAAATCGATGTTCGGGTAGTCTTTCCCATCCGCCTCGATCTCCACTCGGAAGTTGTTGGCGGCGAGCCCGAACCCGAGGTTCTTCCAGGGCTTGTACTCCACCGCGGTGATGGAGTCCACGACCACCCCCTTGAAATCCCCGAGCTTCAGGTAGAACAGGTCGATGGTCTGCTTGAGGAACCACTTCCGCGTCAGCGCGAAATCGGCCCGGAAACCGACCACCGGAAGCGGGGCGGTGATGTCCTCCCCCGTCTCCCCGATCCCGGAAGCGGACACCCCGTACTTGATCGGCATCACGAACAACCCGATCCCCGCGGCCAGGTTGATCCGGTCGTCCAGGAAAAAAGAGTAGTTGTACGCCGCCTTCCAGATCCGGACGTCCAGGAAGCTCTCCACCTTGCTCCCGATGGGGTAGACCACGTTGTCGACGACGACGTCCCGCCCCAGCGTCTTGGACGCGTCCCGGTTCAGCTGGAACCAGGTAAACTCCGCCTGGTGGCGGCGGCTCTTCCCGAAACGGACCGCGGCCCCGACCCGGAACACTTTGGAGGTGGTATCGAGACCCAGGGCATCCTCGAGGTTGACGTCTATCCCGGCTCCCAAATTGGCGCTGCCGAGACGGACATCGCTGGTGATGTCCGCGACGAATCCTCCGAAGTTAAGGCTGTACCGCTCCCAGGGCCAGTTCGGGTCCGCGGGATCCGCTGAGAAACCATGCCGGGGAAACGCCGCGAGGAAAAGGAACAGCAACAGAACCGGAACCGCTTTCTTCACTGTTGTTCCCTCCTTATCCGGAATATGAAATCCCTCTTAAGCCGTAATTGGTTGCGGCACACAAGACCCGATCCCTTACGAACATGCCGGCCTTTTCTACCCATGAAGGGAACGGAAAGGGCGATTTCTCGTTTTTTGGTGATACCGTATCATGAATATATAAAAAACATTTACGACAAATTCCGGGCTGCGAACTGGATGAAACGATCGATTCTTACTGCCCTTCTTGCCATTGCGGCGGCGATCTCATTTCCCTGCGGCACATCCGCGGCGGACTCCGGAATCCGCATCGAGCCGTACCTCTGGAGCGCCGGATTTTCCGGTACTTTGGGCACTCCCGGAGGAGGTCCCGGCCTGCCGGGGGACATCATCGAATCGACCTTCGGGGACCTCGTCGGCAACCTGGAAATCGCGGGCGGCGGGATGATCTACGCGGAGTGGCGGGGGGACCGATGGTCGGCCTTCGGGGACTGGACCTATGCGCGTGTCACCTCGCAGGCCCCCTCTCCCGTCCCGATCCTGTTTTCCGGCGTGGAGGGGGAACTAAAGGGTCATATCGTCCAGGGAGCCGTCGGGTACCGGATCTACAGCGGAGGAACGTCGCGCGCGGATCTGTTCGGTGGCGTGCGCTACTACGACCTGAGCATCGTGCTCGATCTTCAGGCCGGTCTGCTCTCGGCCAGGTCGCTGCCCGCGGACGATCGATGGGCGGACGGGATCGTGGGAGCCCGCTGGGAGTCGGCCCTCGGAGGCAATTGGATCCTCGGGCTTCAGGGGGACGTCGGGACGGGCGGGTCCGACTACACGTGGCAGGGGATCGGGTCTCTCTCCTACCGGTTCTCCTGGTGGTCGGTCGCCGGCGGCTGGCGTCACCTCGAGGTGAAATACGAAAAATCCGGCATGGTACTGGATGCTGCCTTAAGCGGGCCCTACCTCGGGGTCGTCTTCCGGTTCTGATCTGCCTCTGCGCTTCCCTTTTCCGGAATTTCCCGGATCCTGGCCCGCACGGCGTCGATGTGCATGCGCAGGTGGTAGCGCTCCTGCGCGAAGGAAAGGGGAGGCCGGGTGTTGTCGATCTGCCCGTCGATCCAGGAGAGGCGGTCCAGATATTCGGACCGGCGGGCCGGGTCGGGATCGCTGCGCAGGTCGGATTCGAGGGCCATGAGGTCCCCGTACCAGCGGTAGATGCGGGAGCGCATCCGCCACCGGTAGACCGGCGGGACGATCTTCGTCAGGGGAAAGAGCATGCCGACAATGGGAATCAGCAGCAGGGCCGCGCGGGTGGCGATGCTTGCCGCCCAGAAGGGAAGATGGCGGTAGAGGAACGGAGGACCCGACTTGTAGTACCGGACCGCATCCTCGCTCATCGGGATGTCGCCTGCACGCGGGGCCGGGAATTCCCCGGCGCGCTCGAAGACTCCGTGACCGCCATGGACTTTCCTGGCGACCTCCAGCAGGGGACCGATGACGGCCGGGTGCAGGCTTTCGCGCGCCACCAGCTGCGCCACGTCCGCAAGAAGGTTCACGTCACGCGGGGGGATGTTTTCCCCCAGGTCGATGCCGCCCGCGGGCAGCCTGACCACCGACAGCAGCGGAAAGTGGATCGGGTACGCTTCGGCCCGTACCATGGGGATGAGATCGATTCCTTTCGTCCGCAACAGATCCCGGATGACGGGGGCGTTCGGGGAAGCGAAGAAGAACGCAACGTCTGCCCTCCCTTCCTTGATGGCCGCAGCCGCCGACATCCCTCCCAGGTCGAGCAGTGACGCCGTGGAACCGTCCACGCCGTTGGCGGCCAGAAGCTCGAGGACGACTTTCCGCGTCCCGCTTCCCGGGGCGCCGACGGCGAGCCGTCTGCCTCGGAGCAGCTTCCGCCTGTCGCCCGGGACCTCGCCGCGATGAAAGATCCAGAGGGGCTCGTAGTACAGGGCCCCCAGGGATACCAGGCCGGAGAGGTCGGACCCCTTTGCCGAGCCGCCCTGGACGAACCCGATATCCACCCGAAAACCCGGATCCGCAAGCCTTTCCAGGTTCTCCAGGGACCCTTCGGAGAGAAGGATTTTTAAGGTAATCCCCTCCCGTGCCAGCATTTCCCGGTACCGTTGCGCGTAGGCAAGGTACGCGCCGCCCTCGCTGCCGGCGGTCATGACAAGGGTGCGTGGAGGCCCGGGACGGATCAGGAAATAGAAGAACAGCAGGGTGGCGGCGAGCACGAGGATCGCAGGCACCAGGACGAACAGGAGGTACTCCCGGGAGAATTTCGGCTTCTGGCGCCAAGGGCTTTTCATGGCTTCCTCGCGATTGTTTTCTCAGAACCGGAGGCCGAACGCAACCCCCAGGAAGGCCGCCTCGCCGTAGTCCTCTTCGGCGATCCGGTTGCCGTTTTCATCCTCCAGGCGCAGCTTTCCGCCCAGCGCCACCCCTCCGACGAGACTGGCCTCGGCCCGGGGAGTAAACCGGTAGGTCGCCCCGCAAAACAGGGGAAAGGACCGGTCGCTTCCCACCCCGTCGGGAGTGACTCCCTCCCGGTCCAAGCGGAACCGGAGTTTTTCGTAACGGCCCCCGAACGAAACCTCCCATCTTTCGGAGGCCTCAAAGCGAAGGAACAGACCCGGCCCCCGGGAGGCGCCCAGGCCGCGTCCGGTCTCCAGGCGGAGACGATCGGTGATTTTCCAGTCGATGAGGAGGACGGGGAAGATGTCGGGGGATTCCTCGATCTCGGTCATCACCCCGACGCCCGGTCCGATGGTCAGCCGGTCCCCGAAGCGGTAGGAAAACCCGGCGAAGCCTCCACCGGAGACCGAATCGCCCAGGGAGGCACCGCTTTCCGCCGCGCTCCGGACCGTGGGGATCACGAATACCGTCCATTCCCGGCCGACTCGCCACCGCACCGGCGCGCTGACGCCAACGGTGTGCACAGTCTTCCACGGGGACAGGGCGGCAAGCCCGCGGTCTCCCGAAAAATCGTACCCGTCGAACCCGTACCCCAGGGACAGGGAGACGCTGCGCCGGTGGTCCGGCGCATACCTTGCCCCTCCCTGGAGAAACAGCCTGTTCACGCGGAACTCTCCCCCGTCATCCAGCCCCGTTCCGAACTGGTGCGCGACCGCGCCCCGCAGGGAGAGGGACCATCCCTCCTCCGGACGGAACGAAGCTCTTTCGCCCGAAGTCTCCCGGGCAGCCTCGGCAACCGGCATGCCAACGATCAGGAGCAAAAAGACGACGAGACACCGACGGAGGGGCATGGTTCCACCCGTTTCGGAGACAGCATTATTTGATCCGGAAATTCACGCGGCTGTCCTTGATCTTTTCCATCTTTTCCGGGGCAAGCGTTGAGGGCTCGACGAGGAAGAGGCGGCCTGCCTCCACCTTCCCTTCCTTTTGCAGGTGGTTGCCCACGTTTTCCGCGCGTTCCAGCGCCAGGAGACGCAGGTCGTCCTTCGTCACCTCGATGTTGTCGTGCATCAGCTTTTCCATTTCGGGAACGGGAATGTCCCTGGCGATCCCGAGGAAGTTCCTGGGCTTGGGGAACTTTTCCGCCTTGTAGGCCTTCTTGAGGTACTTCGGGTACTCCTCGGGGGTGACGACGACCTTGTCCACCGCAATCTCGGCCTTCCCCCTTCCCACCGTATCCTTCAGTTTCTGTGCCTTCACCTTTCGCTGGAAAAGGATCTTTCGCAGTTCCTCCCTGTCCTTTTCGGGGTCCACGTGTCCCTCGATCTCCATCTTCAGGGCCGGCCGTTCGAAGAGCACCTTCGCGAGGCCGGAAAGCTTCTCCTCCCCGGGCGGCGGGATCGCGGCGCTGCCGTATTCGAATTCCAGGTAGCTCAGCTCCTCCCCGCCCCCGGCGATGGCTCCCAGGAGGGCGAACGGGGAGGTCGCGGCCTTCACGAGAAGGTTTTTCAGGATCTGGAGGATCACGGCGCCGATCCGGAACTTCGGGTCGCTCAGGTCCCCGGACACCGGCAGGTTGAGCTCGATTACCCCCTTGCGGTCCTTCAGGAGGGAGATCGCCAGTTTGACCGGAAGCGTCGTCGCCTTGGGGCTGTCCACATTGTCCCCCAGGGTCAGCTGGTCGATGACGACGTGGTGCTTGGCATCCAGCTTCTGCTTCACGACGAGGTATTGGAGTTCCGCGGAAAGCTTCCCCTTCTGGATCTTGTACCCGGCGTACGTCCCGGAATAGGGATTGAAGGCAACGAGGTCTACGTCCTTGAACGCCGCCGTGAGATCGACGAGCACCTTTCCCGGAAACGGATTGAGCTTGCCGGAGATGACCAGGGGCGCCTTGTTCTCCAGGCTCCCCTTCAGGTTCACCTCCGCCTGCTTCCCCTCCCCCGAGGAGAGCCCGGAGATCTCCCCGCCGACGCCGAGCATGTTCGCGGAGAAATTCGGCTGGACGAAAAAGTCCGAAAAGTTGATCGTCCCCCCCTGGAGGATGACCTGTTCGACCTTCACCTCGGGGGGCGCCGCCGGAGGCTTCTCCGGCTCCTCCCCCGCACCGCCCTGAACCCCTTCGCCGCCCTGCCGCTTGAGGATCCTTCGGACGTTTATGCCGGCATCGTTGTAGATGATGATGCGCGAGTAGAAATCGGTCAGCCCGACGCGGGCGATGTCCACACGGGTACCCGACGGGGCAACCCCGACGTCCAGACCGGCCAGGTCCAGGGAGGAGATATTCAGGAAATCCTCCGCCTTCTCCTTGTCGGCGGACGCGAAATTCCGGAGGGACGCCTCTCCCGTGTAGGCCGCTTCCGGCCCGCCGTCCTTCGGGATCGCGATGGAAAGCGCACCCTCCGCGAAAACGGCTCCGCTTCGCACGATGATGTTCACGCTCTCGGTGAAATACGGCTGCAGCGGGACGATATCGAGCCCTTTCCCCACGGTGTGCAGACGTGCGAAGACCGGATTGAGCCCCACGTCGCCCTCCGCAGTAAACGACCCTTTTTCGTTCACCGACAAGGAGAGCGACACCCGCCCCTTCTTCCCCTGCTCCGTGGAGAGGTTGCTCCCCCGGAACGCGATCCGGTCCGCGGTCAGGCGGACCGTCTCGGGAGTGCTCGCATCCTCCACGTTGACCGTGTAGTCGTTCAGCCGGATTTTCTCCAGAGCAACGACCCACGGTTTTCCGTTTCCGGTTCCGGTCTCCTCTTTCGGTCGGGCCTCTTCCCCGTCTGCCGGACCGGGGGGAACCAGCGTGGACAGGTTCCACGGCTCCCCCTTCGGCCGCTTCACCTGGAGGACGCCCTTCCGGGACGACGCCTCGCCGATGACGAGGCGCTTCCCGGAAAGATCCAGGGACGTGGCCCGCACATCGAGGGCGGGAACCGCCAGAAAATCCGACTGCTCCCCCCTCTTTTTCAGCCGGAGCGACCGCAGCGCCAGCGTCAGCCCCGAAAGCCGGACGGCCTGGTCCGGGCCGGTCCCGGAGACGCTGTATCGCGTCGAGAGATCGAACACACCGTCCTTGATGTCGAACAGGACCCGCTCGGCGAAGTACGGAGAGTATTTCGCGGGGCGGACCTTCCCCAGTTCCAGTTCCCCTTCGGAGGACGGCGGGGTCACGGTGAACTCCCCTTGGATCTTCAAGGTCTCTTTCGATTCCGTCCCGATCGAACCCTTGAAGGCGGACTTCTCCTGTTCCGCATTGCTGAAATGTTCGACCTCGAGATCGACCGGCGAAACGGTCGTCCGGAACGGGCTCGCTCCCGAAGCGTCCGCGAACTCGACGGTCCCGCCGGCCACCCGGATCGTGTCCGCTTCGATCGAGACCCTGGTCTCCTTCTCCTCCCCCTGCGCCTCCTTCTGCTTCCCCCCGGTCTTCCCCGCTTCCTGCTGCGGCAGGAGGGAGGCGAGGTTGATCGTCCCGTTCCTGTCCCGCTCCAGATGGAGCTCGGGCGACCGGACCAGGATCGAGGAGAAACGGACCTTCCGGGAGATCAGCTCGGAAGAGGCGATCGAAAGCTCCAGCAACGGGAGGCGAAGGAGCGGCTTCCCCGCGGGGCCCTGAACGTCGACATTATCGAACGCGATCCTTCCGGCGAACCCCAGGGTGGGGCCGCGGTCTTTGTATTGCACAAAGAAAACGGTCCCTTTCGTATCCAGGGTTGCGGACCGGACATCGACGCTCAGCGGGAACGGAACGTATGCGAGATAATACGGGATGTCGAACTTCCGGATGTCGATATCGAAGTAGGTTTCGAGGGATTCCTTGTAAGGCCTCGTCTTCCCTCCGAGGGAGACGGCGGTGCCGTTGACGATCGCCTCGAGAACCGGCTGGACGAACGTATCCAAGTGATAGGGAAAGTTGGAAAGCAGCGGGATGTCGATCCGGAGCTCCCGGACCGTGTGCCGGGTCTCTTTCGGGGCATCGTCGAAATCGACGCTCCCGTTGCGGATCTGGATGTTGTTCAGGGAGAAACGAAGCGGCTTCTTCTCGGGCGGCTGCACCGTTCCGGGGGGAGGGGCCTTCTTTGCCGCGAACTCCTCGATCAGGTCGGAAACGTTATATCTCCCGTCCCGGTTCCGGGCGACATGCACATACGGGGCTTCCAGCCGGATCTCCTTAAGGACCACCCCCAACCGGAAGAGGGAAACGACCTCGAGGTTCCCGTACAACGAGTCGAACGACACGAACGGTTCCGGCCGATCCCGTTCCCCGATCGTGAAGCCGCTCACGCGCACCGAAAGAACGTAGGGATTCACCCGGACCTTTTCGATCCCGACTTCCCGGTGGAGCGCTTGCGAAAGGTTTTTCTTCAGGAAATATTTCAGGATGGGCGGCGCCGCGAGGAACCCGAACAGGGTATAGAAAAGGAAGGCAAGCCCGGCCCAGAGGAGCACTTTCTGCCCCCGGGGAAGGGTACGGACGGTTCGCAGGATCTCCATGGATCGACTCCCTAGAATGAGAGGGGCACCGCACGGGGATAGTTTCAATATGCCCCGGTCGGAACCTGTTGTCACGGTTTTCCGGGGAAGATATCCTAACCCTCGGGATGCTCCGGCGCAGGGAGGTCGACACCAGGCCGCAGGGGCCGGACGGGGCAAAACCGTACCTTCACCCAGACCCCGAAGATTGCCATTCGTGATCACGACGCACGAATCCTGCCCGGGAGGGTTGCCATGGCTTTTCAAGGCGGACGTCATTTCCTTCAAATTCCCGGTCCCACGAATATTCCGGACCGGGTTCTGCGCGCCCTGAGCCGGCCGACCATCGATCATCGCGGTCCCGAATTCGCCCGGCTCTCGTTGGAGATCCTGGAAGGTCTCCAGAGGATCGTTCACACTTCCGGCCCCGTCCTCATCTTCCCCTCTTCCGGCACCGGCGCCTGGGAGGCGGCACTCGTCAACACCCTCTCGCCCGGGGACAGGATCCTGATGGTCGAAACCGGGCATTTTGCGACACTCTGGCGAAATCTGGCGGCGGAACTCGGCCTGGTGGTCGATTTCCTCCCCGGGGATTGGCGGCACGGCGTCGATGCGAAGACCGTCGAGAAAACGCTCGGGGAAGACCGGGCGCACGCGATCAAGGCCGTTGCGGTCGTCCACAACGAAACCTCCACCGGGGTCACCACCCGGGTATCCGAAATCCGGAAAGCCATCGATCGCGCAGGGCATCCGTCTTTGCTCCTGGTCGACACGATTTCCTCCCTCGCATCCACCGACTATCGTCATGACGAGTGGGGAATCGACGTGACCGTAGGGTGCTCCCAGAAAGGGCTGATGATGCCGCCCGGCCTCGGCCTGAACGCCGTCAGCGAAAAGGCGCGCCGGGCATCGAAGTCGGCAAGGATGAAGAAATCGTATTGGGCCTGGGAGCCGATCCTCTCGGCCGGCAAATCCGGCTTTTTTCCCTACACGCCCCCCACCAATCTGCTCTACGGTTTACGCGAAGCCATTCATCTGTTGGAGGAGGAAGGGCTCGACAACGTCTTCGCCCGCCACGATCGCCACGCCGAGGCGACGCGGCGGGCCGTGCGGGCATGGGGACTCGAAATCCTTTGTGCCGACCCCGAAGAATACAGCAGCTCCCTTACTGCGGTCCTGATGCCGGAGGGACATGATGCAGACGATCTGCGTGGGGTGATCCTGGAGAACTTCAACCTGTCCCTGGGCACCGGATTGGGAAAGGTCAAAGGGAAGGTGTTCCGCATCGGCCACCTTGGCGATTTCAACGATCTCATGCTCGCCGGAACCCTTTCCGGCGTGGAAATGGGTCTCGCCCTCGCCGGCGTCCCCTGTTCGAAAGGAGGCGTGGCGGAAGCCCTCGAGTATCTGCAATGCGCCCGGAAAGGGAACGTCGGCCGCTAGCGGCGGCATCGAGAACGCCGGTGGCCCGCAGGGAGCCCCGATCGGAAGGGAGTGCGGCATGATGGTTCCGGCCAGATCGCTCCTTACGAACCTCTTTCTGGAGGCGGTTGCCTCCGTGGACCCCGCGCGCCTGGTCCGGGTGGCCCTCCGGCGGGACTTGGAAGGGATCGCCCTATCCGGCGGCGGCGCGAGCTCGATCCTCCCGTGGTCCTCCGTCGAGCGGATTTTTCTCGTGGGCGGCGGGAAAGCCGGCCGCCCCATGGCGCAGGCCGCGGCCGCGGCGCTCGCGGGGAAGGTCGCCGCGGGGGCGATCGCGGTCCCGAAGGGGGAGGGAGGGTCCCTGGACGCCGTTCGGCTCATCGAATCGGGGCACCCTCTCCCCGACGAGGGAAGCCGGGAGGCCGCGCGGGCAATGCTGGACCTGGTTTCCCGGGCAGGAGAGAAGGACCTGGTGATCGCCCTGATCTCCGGCGGCGGCTCCGCGATGATTTCCGCTCCTCCCGAGGGAGTCTCTTCCTCGGACAAGGAGGAGGTGTTCCGGCTGTTGCTGCGGTCGGGAGCGGACATCACCGAGTTCAACACGGTCCGAAAACACCTCTCCCGCGTCAAGGGAGGCCGGTTGGCGCAGGCCGCGCATCCCGCCAGGGTGTGGGCGCTCATGCTGTCCGACGTTCCCGGCGACGACCCCTCCGTCATCGCCTCCGGCCCGTTCTCCCCCGATCCGGCGACCTACGGCGACGCGAGGAAGGTCCTCGTCGAACGAACCCTGTACGATGCGATCCCGGATGCCGTAAGGGCGCACATCGAGGCCGGGGCCTCGGGGAGGATCCCGGAAACCCCGAAGCCGGGGGATCCCGTCCTCGAGCGTGTTTCCCTCGCCGTCATCGGATCGAACCGGGTCGCGATCGACGCGGCGGCCGACGCCGCGAGGAAGGGGGGAGTGGACACCGTCCGCATCCTTCCGGGATTTCTCCGGGGGGAGGCCCGCGAATGCGCGTGTGCGTTCATCAAGGTGCTGCGCACGGCGCAAGAGTCCGCTTCGCCGGGCAAAACCGTCGCCCTGATCGCCGGGGGGGAGACGACGGTCACGGTGCGCGGGAAGGGGAAAGGAGGCAGGAACCAGGAATTCGTCCTCTCCGCGGCCGTCGAGATGGACGGGCTGCCGGGGATGGCGGTCCTGTCGTGCGGGACGGACGGCATCGACGGTCCCACGGACTGCGCGGGCGCTTTCGCCGACGGCACGACCTGCTCCCGCGCCGCCGCGCATGCACTCTCCCCCGCGAATCACCTGGACCGGAACGACGCCTACCCCTTCTTCCAGGCGCTGTCGGATCATATTGTCACCGGGCCGACCGGCACCAACGTCACCGACATCGCCATCGGAATCGTCGTTCGTACTTAGCGGTCCATTTCCAAAATACGGCAACATCTTTGTGCGTGCCTCCCGGTGCAAGGGGCGCAGCGAATAGGAAGCCCCCCGCGAGCCCTGGCATCGGAAGGGAAAACGCCCCCGGACATTGCCCCGGTACGGGACCGTATTTACGGAACGCAGCACTTCGTCCCATCCCACGGGAACCGGGACGGGCCAATTCTCTGTTTGGCGCGACCCCTCGAATGCCTTAGGATGGAATCGATTCAACAAGGATGAACGATCTTTATTGTGCCTCGGCGAAATTCCGGAGGAAGGAGCAGGCCCATGCCCAAGATGACCGCCATGAACGCCGCCGTCAAGATCCTGGAAAGCGAAGGGGTCAAACACATTTTCGGCATCCCGGGAGCCGGGATCCTCCCGTTTTACCGTTCCCTGAAGGACCTGGGGACGATCCGTCACTATCTTTGCCGCCACGAGGAGGGTGCGATCCACATGGCCGACGGGTACGCGCGCGCCATCGGCACGGTGGGGGTATGCGTGGCCACCTCGGGCCCCGGGGCGAGCAACTTCGTGACGGGGCTCTATACCGCCCAGGTGGATTCGATCCCGGTTCTGGCGATTACCGGCCAGAACGTAAAAGCGCAGCTGGGCCGGGAAGCCTTCCAGGCGGTGGACATCGCCGCCATCGTGAAGCCGGTCACCAAGAAGTCGTACTGCGTGCAGGAGCCGGCCATGGTGCCGTGGGTATTCCGGGAGGCGTTCCGGATCATGAAGGAGGGACGACCCGGCCCGGTTCTTGTCGACTTGCCCCTGGACGTCCAGCGGGGGGAAATCGAATACGATCCCGAGACGGATCCGCGGCTGCCCATCTTCCGCACCCCTCCCGACCCGAAGCAGGTTTCCAAGGCGGTGGATATGCTGCTTGCGGCGGAAAGGCCTCTCATGCTGCTGGGGGGAGGCGTGATTATGGCCGACGCCTGCGAGGAATTCGTCAAAATCGCCGAGATCCTGCAGATCCCGGTTGTCTCTTCGTTCATGGGAAAAGGCGGAATCCCGTGGGACCACCCTCTCATGGCCGGCCAGGTGGGGATCCAGTGCAATACCCAGTCGGGGAACCGGACGTTTCTTAAGTCCTCCCTGGTGCTGGCGGTGGGCGCCCGGTTCAACGACCGCCACACGGGCGCCATCGGCGTCTACAAGGGAGACCGGAAGTTCATCCACGTGGATGTGGACCCCGGCCAACTGGGGAAAAACATCATGCCGGACCTGGGGATCTGTGCGGATGCCAAACTGACCTTGTCCGCCCTTTTGGAGGAGATCAAACGGCGCAGCGTCAAGGCGGCACCCGCGAACCGGGAAATTGCAGAGCTCCGCGCCAGGATGGAACGCAAGACCGACTACGACGATATTCCGATCAAGCCCCAGCGGGTGTTCAAGGAGATCAACGAGTTTTTCGACGAAGAGACCGTGTTCGTGACCTGCATCGGGTTGAACCAGATCTGGTCCGGCCAGCTGCAGAAGATTTCCAAACCCAGGCATTACCTGGATTGCGGGGGAGCGGGCCCGTTGGGGTGGGACCTTCCGGCGGCGATCGGGGCCAAGATCGCCCGCCCCGACAAGACCGTGGTCCAGGTGGTGGGGGATTACGGGTTTCAGTTCTGCATGGAAGAGCTGCCCGTCGCCGTCATGTACAAGGTGCCTTTCGTGTGCGTCGTCCTGAACAACGGGTATCTCGGGCTTATCCGTCAGGCATCGAAATATAATTTCCAGATGGATTACGAAGTCCAGCTCTGGTACGACAGCATGGTCGAGGGGGAAAGCGTGGAATTTCCCCGATTGGCGGTGGCCGACCGTACGACCGGTGTGGGCATGGTGGATTCGGCCAGGGGCCGCATCGAGCCGGAGAACCAGGGGCGCGGTTTCGACTTCGTGAAGTTCGCCGAGGCCTGCGGGGCCACCGGCGAGCGGGTCACCGACCCGAAGGAGATCAGGGCAGCCCTCCGCAGGGCCGTGGACTCGGGCGTGCCGTACGTCATCGACATCATCATCGAGCGGGAGACGGACGCCTCCATGGGACTCTCCATCGACGCGATCAAGGAATTCGAATAAGAAATAACAAACACACGGGGAACCAATGCCATGTCGGAATTGAAGGATCGGGCTTCCGCCATTCTGAAGGAATTCAAGGGGGAAACGTACGCGTTCGGCAGCGGTGTACTGGATCTGCCGCCGGGGCAATTCGCCGCCGAATTCGGCAGGAAGGCCCTGTTCGTCGGGCCTCTCGAATTCGAGTGGTTTCGCCCCGTCCGGGAACGGATTCTTGCATCCCTGAAAAGGGCCGGGGTGGATGCGGTGGAGGAGGTACGGTCCGCCGGTCCGAACGCCCCGTTCGTGGACGTCTATCGCATCCACAGTCACATCATGCACAAGAAACCCGACGTTCTGGTCGTGGCGGATGGCGGCTCCGGGATCGACGCCGTAAAAGCAGCCGCCGTCCTGGCCACGCTGGGGGATATCCATTCCGAAATCGACCCGTTCTTCGGGGTGGGACAGGTAACCGATGCGTGCGGGAAATCGGGGCGCGCCGTCATGCCGGTGGTGGCCGTCATGATGGCTTCCAGCTCCGGCGCGCACCTGACCAAATATTCCAATATCACCGATCCCGTCATGGGGCAGAAGAAGCTCATCGTGGACGAGGCCATCGTCCCCCCCCGCGCGGTCTTCGACTACGACGTCACCACCACCCAGCCGATGAGCCTGACCCTGGATGGAGGGCTCGACGGCATCGCCCACTGTCTGGAGGTCTACTTCGGGGCTCCGTCGGCTGCCCGGGAAAAAGCCCAGCGGGTCGCCGAGCTCGGCATCGAGCTCATCATCAAGGGCCTGATCGAAGTGAAGAAGGACGCGAAAAGCAGGGAGGCCAGGACCCTGCTGGGGCTGGGCACCGATCTCGGCGGCTACGCCATCATGATCGGCGGCACGTCGGGAGCCCATCTGTCCAGTTTTTCCCTGGTGGACGTCCTGAGCCACGGTCGGGCCTGCGCCCTGATGAATCCTTACTACACCGTTTTCTTTGCGCCGGCCGTTCCGGAGCAACTGCGGGTGGTCGGCCGCATCTACAGGAAGTACGGCTATACGAAGGAGGATGTGGACTCGCTGTCCGGAAGGGAACTGGGGCTGGCCGTCGCCAAGGCGATGGTCAATTTCAGCAAATTCCTGGATTTCCCCACCCGCCTGAGCGACGTGAAGGGAGTCGGAAGGGAACATATCGACCGTTGTCTCACCGCCGCCAAGAATCCGCAGCTGGACATGAAGCTTCGGAACATGCCGGTTCCGCTCAACGCGGATCTGGTGGAAGAGTACATGAGGCCCATCCTGGAGGCCGCCTGGACCGGCGAGTTCGGTACAATCAAGAACATGTAGCCGGTTCGGGAATCTTCCGTGGCAGCGTCACGTCCCCCGGGCGCGGTGAAAAAACATCGCCTCATGGGCAGGAGGGGTTTCTCGTGAAATCCAGATTGTTCCGCGGCAAGGAGATGACATTTGCTCCGCATCCCCGGTTGGCCAATGTGCAAATGGCCATTTGCATTACGGGAAAGGACACGGAGACCGTCAGTGTCTGCATGATCGATATCGCCCCGAATGAAGCCCCCCCCATCCATCGCCATGACGTGCAAGTGGACTCCATTCTCGTGGTCTCGGGGAAGGGGGAAACCTATGTCAACGGAAGATGGGAACCCGTCGAGGCCGGCGATTATATTTTCGTGCCGCAGGGGGAGGAACACGGCATCAGAAATACCGGCGACGTGTCCTTGAGGATCTTCGTGCACCACAGCCCTCCCATATTGTAGAGAACCGTGGTTCCTGCATCGGGAGGGAGTGGACGAATCGTTTCACGATGGCCGACCACGGGAGGAAGAGATGAAAATCGTTTCCATGAACGACGTATCCAGGGAGCCTTTTCCCAATCCGATCTTCACGGGACCGGATGTGACGAGACAGCTCCTGGTGCCCGACAGCAAAGAGTTCAGCGTGAACATGATAAACTTCGGGAAGGGCGTGCGGAACAAGTTTCATGCCCACGACAGCGAACAGATCCTGATCGTCACCGCCGGAGAGGGAATCGTGGCCACCGAGAAGGAGGAGAAGGTGGTAACCAAAGGGGATATCATCCTCATTCCTCCGGGAGAGAAGCATTGGCACGGCGCGACCCCGGACTCGGAGTTCTCCCACATCTACGTCTCCCGATTGGGAAGCGTACTGACCCGGTTGGAGGATTAGCATCCGGAGGGGGATTGGGGACTATCGGAACATGAGCGTCGACCTCCTGTACGGACGGAACAGCATTCCCCTGCGCCTGCCGGAGGATATCCGGGTCACGGTGGTTCGAAAACACCCGATGATCCCCATCCGGAACCCGGTCCAGGCGGTGAACCGTGCCTTGGAAAAACCGGTGGGATCTCCTCCCCTCGCGGAAATGGCCCGAGGCAGGAAAACCGCCTGCATCCTGATCTGCGATATCACGCGGCCCGTACCCAACGGCACGCTGCTCCCCCCCCTCATCGAGACGATCACGGCCGCGGGGATTTCCCGGGAGGACATCCTGATCCTGGTCGCCACAGGGTTGCATCGCCCCAACGAGGGGGAGGAGCTGCGCGAGATCGTCGGCTCCGACGACCTGTTCCGCACCATCCGCGCCGAGAACCATTTCGCCCGGGACCGGGAAGCCCATGTGGACCTCGGGAAAACCTCCCGGGGCATCCCGATCCTGATCGACCGGCGGTTTGTGGAGGCGGACCTGAAGATCGTCACCGGCCTGGTGGAGCCCCACTTCATGGCCGGCTATTCCGGAGGCCGCAAGCTGGTCGCACCGGGCGTGGCCTACCAGGACACCATCCTGAATTTCCACACCGCGCATATCCTGGAACATGAAAAGTCCGCCAATTGCATCATCGAGGGCAACCCCCTTCACGAAGAGCAGATCGAAATCGTAAGGAAGATCGGCGGCATCGTGGGCTTGAATGTGGTCATCGACGAGAAACGGCGCATCGGATTCGTCAACTTCGGCGAAGTCGAGGCAAGTCACCGGGAAGCGGTGGCATTCATGAGAAAGCATGGGGAGGTGACTCTGCCCCGTCGTTTCAAGACGATCGTCACCACGGGCGCCGGCTATCCCCTGGACCGGACGTACTATCAGACCGTCAAGGGCATGGTGGGCGTGATCGACATCCTGGAACCCGGAGGCACCATCATCATCGCCAGCGAGTGTTCGGAAGGTATGGGCAGCCGGGAATTCGTTGCGGCCCAGCGCCTGCTGTGCGAGGTGGGTCCGGACCGGTTCATGTCCATCCTCACGGGCCGCGACAAGGCGCACATCGACGAATGGCAGACCGAGATGCTCATCAAGGCCTTGCGGGTCGGAACGATCCGGCTTCATACCACGGGACTCGGCAACGAGGAACTGAAGGACGTGTTCGTGGATCCCGTCCCTTCGATCGAAGAGGCGGTCATGGCCAGCGTCAAGGCCCACGGGGACCCGGACGTCGCCGTGGTGCCCGAAGGACCCTACGTCATCCCTCGTTGCCCCTGAGTTCGGGGCACCGAAGCCGTCTTACCGTTCGACGCTCCGGACTCCCGCCGTTCCGCCGAACTGCTCCTCTTCCGTCGAACCCCTGAGCGCGACGGTGGACGCCTGCCCACCGGTGATCGTCATTTGCAGGGCGTCGAAGTATCCCGCGCCGACAAAGCTCTGGTGCTTGATCGCCGCGTACTCGTGCTCTCTCTCGAGCTTGAACTCGCGTTCCTGGAGCCGGCAGTAGGCGGCCATCCCCTCTTCCTTGTAGCCTCGAGCGAGCTCGAACATGCCCGCGTTCAGCGAGTGGAACCCCGCCAGCGTCACGAACTGGAACTTGTAGCCCATCTCGCCCAGCTTGCTCTGGAACTCGGCGATCGTGGCGTCGTCGAGATTCCGCTTCCAGTTGAACGACGGGGAGCAATTGTACGCGAGCAGCTTGCCCGGGTGCTTTTCGTGAATCGCCTGGGCAAACGTCCTCGCTTCTCCCAGGTCGGGCGTGGAGGTCTCGCACCAGATCATGTCCGCATACGGAGCATACGCCAACGCCCGGGCAATGGCGAACCCGAGTCCTCCCCGCACGCGGAAATACCCTTCGACGGTTCTCTCGCCGGTGAGAAACGGCTTGTCGATCTCATCGTAGTCGCTCCGGATCAGATTGGCTCCCTGGGCGTCGGTCCGGGCAATGATCACCGTCGGCACATCGAGCACATCGGCGGCAAGCCTCGCCGACACGAGTTTCTCGATGAAGCCGCGGTAAGGCACGAGGACCTTGCCGCCCATATGGCCGCATTTCTTCAGCGAAGAAAGCTGGTCCTCGAGGTGGACGGCGGCGGCTCCTGCTTCGATCATCGCCTTGATCAGCTCGAACGTATTCAAGGGGCCGCCGAATCCGGCTTCCGCATCGGCGACAATCGGGGCGAACCAGTGGGTCCGGTCGCCGCCATTCATGTGCTGGATCTGATCGGCGCGGGTCAGCGCATTGTTGATGCGGGCAATCAGCTTGGGGGCGCTGTCCACGGGATAGAGGCTCTGGTCCGGGTACATGTGCCCCGCCGAGTTTGCGTCGCCCGCCACCTGCCACCCGCTCACGTAGATCGCCTTGAGGCCGGCCTGCACCTGCTGGACCGCCTGATTGCCCGTCAGGGCGCCGAGAGCGGGAACGTAGGGCTCCGAATGCAGCAGATCCCAGAAGCGCCGGGCGCCTATTTCGGCAAGCGTGTGATGAACCCGGAGGGAGCCACGGAGCCGGACCACTTCTTCGGCAAGGTAGGGTCGCCGGACGTTCTTCCACCGCGGATCTTCCTTCCACGATGCCAGCAGTGAAGAGATTTGCTCCTGTTTCCGCCTCTCGAATTCCCGCATGGCTTCCTCCTGGATATCGGGTCCGGATTCCTTCGGACAAGGACCGCCATTCGGCCTGATCCGCATGGATCGGAAACCCGTGGCTATTCGATGCCGGCCAGGGGGAATTCGGTTCGGCGAACCACCACGGCCGGAAGGGTTTCCGGGACATCCCGGCCATCCCCGGAAAACAGGAACATCCGGTCGGAATGGCACTATACTATCCTCAAAAAAAAGGAGTTGCCTCGTGAACGACATGGGAAAGGTGGCCATTGTCACCGGCGCAGGATCGGGAATCGGGAGGCAGGTTTCGCTTGCCCTTCTGCGCGAAGGCTACGCCGTTTCTCTGGCCGGGCGGCGGGTGGAGAAATTGCAGGAGACGGTAGACCGGGCAGGGCCAGCCGGCGCAAGGGCACTGGCAGTGCCCACCGACGTGGCGGATCCCGCCTCCGTCCGCGCTTTGTTCGCCAAAACAAGGGTAGCATTCGGCCGGCTCGACCTGCTGTTCAACAATGCGGGGACGGGCTCGCCGCCGATCCTCCTGGAAGATCTGTCGTACGAACAGTGGAAAACCGTGGTGGATGCCAATCTCACCGGCGCGTTTTTGTGCACGCAGGAAGCATTCCGGATCATGAAGAGCCAGAACCCGAGGGGCGGCCGGATCATCAACAACGGTTCCATCTCGGCCCACGCTCCCCGGCCGAACTCCGCCCCCTATACGGCAACCAAGCACGCCATAACCGGCCTCACGAAATCCACCTCGCTCGATGGCCGCAAGTACGATATCGCCTGTGGGCAGATCGACATCGGCAACGCGGAGACCGACTTGACGAAACGAATGAAAGACGGCGTGCCGCAAGCCGACGGGACGATCGCCGCGGAGCCGACCATGAAGGTCGAGCACGTGGCGGAAGCGGTGGTGTACATGGCCGGCCTTCCCCTGGATGCGAACGTGCAATTCCTGACCGTCATGGCCACCAAGATGCCCTTTGTCGGGCGGGGGTGATCCCGCCCGGGGGAAAACGGAATTTTTTCTTCGGGTCCAGGGATTTCCCTGTATCATTCCAAGAGAACCGTTTTTTCGTGTGGTTCACAAGTCCGGCAGGACAGCGCGGAGGTGGTCATGGGACAGAAAATACAAAAGATCGGTCTCGACGTGGGGGAAGACCGTCTGGCAACCGATCTGCAAAAGTATCAGGAAAAGGCCATCGAAATGGGGGCAACCCGGGCCAAAATCGTCCGAACCGACGAAATCCCCGTGGACGATCGGGTGACGATGAAGTGCCAGATCCCGATCTGTTTCGGGTACGGGGTCGGCGCAAACTGCCCACCCCATACGGTAAAACCCGCGGAGCTGAGAGCCCTCCTCGAGAAGTACCAATGGGCCGTTTTCTTTGTCCAGGAGATTCCTTCCGCCGTCGTCGTCCGGGACAAGGCCACGATCAAGGAGAGAGTCGCCGCGTATCAGGACGTCTACAAGATCGTGAACGGGATCGAATCGGCAGCCTTCTACGACGGGCACTACCTGGCGTTCGGATTCGGCGCGGGCTCCTGCCGGCACACCTTTTGCGGCCAGCAGGAAGATTGCGCGGTCCTGAAGGGGACGAAGTGCCGGTTTTCCCTCCGCTCCCGGCCATCGATGGAAGCCGTCGGGATAGACGTCTACCGGATGGTCGCCTCGGCCGGGTGGGACATCTATCCCATCGGCAGCGATGCCAAACCCGATGACGTACCGTGCGGGGTTCTCGCGGGAATCGTCATCGTTCGGTAAGGAAGCGCAGCACATCGACGGAAGCAGGTCGCCCCCGTGCTTCCCGTTCTCCCGCAGACTTCCCTTTCCGTGTCGAACGGACCTGCCGGGATGTATGGGACCTAACGAATGTCCGCTCCCGCCACCCGGGTAAGCCGCTTGCCGGTCGTGACAAACGTGTCGAAGTACGCCTTGAGAGCGGCGGTAATCACCTCCGGACTTTCCTCATCCAGCACGACGTTCAGCGGATCGGAGATCCAGGGGATGAGCTTCTTGGCGGTGGTCGTCCACCGCAAGATCTCCTGGGCCGTATCGACCGACTTGCCCTTGAGCTTTCCCGCCTCCTCGTCCAGGAGCCGCAGGAACACCTCCTCGGTCAGTCGCTTTCCGGCCAACGGTCCCTCTCCCTGGAGGACGGCCCCGGCGTGCAGACGCTTCCACAGGGCGGCCCGGCGGATCTCCGCCGTGGCCAGATCCTCCATCAGCTGCAGCTTGAGCTGTGGACTGGTCACGGCCGCGGCGGCGCTTCCCCGGAGGTAGGAGGCCATGTACTGGAGTGTGATCGTGATGTCCTCCCGCATGCCGTCCTCGGTCACCAGCCCTTCCGGGAACGCCCGGAGCCCTGCGGCCAGCTCCTTGCTGTACCAGTCGGTCCGCGTCGGAGCGGTGTCCAGCGCGGCCAGGAGGCCCTCCCTGGCGGCCTTCTCAAAGACCGGCTGGATGACGGCGACCATGTCCGGCGTCGCCACCCAGGCGCCGTAGTAGCAACGGCGCCCGCCGTCTTTTGCCAGCCGCAACCCCGATTCCCGGGTTTTGTCGTCGCTCGCCTTCTCGAGGGCGACCTTGTTGTTGTAGGCCCTCGCGACGTAGGCCTCCAGGATCCCGATGATCTGCTTTCGTTGCGGCTCGTAGGGGGCCGGCAGGCCGGGCAGGGTGTCCGTCCCCGGCGTAAACTTCCCGGTCACGCTCCCCTTGGGATCGACATACCCCGCGGCCTGAAGGGCGCCGAGCAGGGCCGGCGCACCTTCCTTTCCCGCGATTTTTTCGAAGTCCCCCGGCCGCAGGGTGGCCCGGAGCAGGATGTTGGCCGACATGCCCCCCCAGGGGACGGCGCCGCGCCTGCGTGCCATGTCCGAGACGTACTGTTCGTAGACCGCAAGGAACCTGGCCCCGTCCATCGTCACGAGGTTCGTGTCGGGCGGAATGCCCGCGAGGTCGGCCCGGGTGGCCCGGTACATGCTTGCCATGTAATCCCAGCGGCCGACATTCGGTCCGATGAAGCGGGAGGCGGGGACGGCCTTCCCGGTCCGACCGTCACGGATCGGCCGGGTGAAGGCGTACATCATCTCCTCGAGCTGATACGTGGCGTTGATGATCTCCACCAGGACGTAGACCTTGACCGTCCCCGGGGGAAGATCCAGCGCCTTCTCCGCCTCGTACAGGAAGGTGTGCCAGAGGTCGGCGTCCTCCACGCACTCCAGCTTGGGAAGATAAAAGGCGACCGGCAGGCCGCGGTCCAAAAGCGCCTTCGCGTTATGCCGGAGGAACAGCCAGGCGTCCACGAAGCCGCCGGAAACGGCCTGTCCATCCACCAGGAGGTGCCGGTCGTCGAGGTGCAGCCCCCGGGGCCGGTAGATCATGATCGCCACCTCGTTTTCGGGCTTCAGGCGCTTTCCGCCTGCTCCATCGAGGGCGCGCTTGCCCTCGGGCGTCCAGGTGCAGAGAAGCTTGAGGGAGCGCTGCGTCCGCAACGGGGCGTCGGTGGACTGCGCGGCGGCGTCCTCGCTGTCCGCCATCCACTGCTGCCCGGTGTTCATCGCGCCGATCGCCATGGCGGGTTCCGAGCACGGGCCGGTGAGCTGGACGCGCCGCCCGTCGAACTGCCGCGGCTGCCCGTCGACTTTCCAGTCGGCCTCGCGGATCTCCTTGACCGTCATCGTGGTCCCGTCGAGGAAGGTGAACGCCTCGTTCTCCGGAAGGAAGTCGAGCGGTTCGCCGGCATCCAGCCGGGCCTGCTTCGCCGGCCGGGCCTCCACGCGGTCCCGGCGGACCTCTTCCAGGGTCCGGCCGTCTGCGACCTTCGTGCGGACGAGCGCGGCAAACCGGCTCAGCGCATCGGGTGTGAGGATGTCTTTCGTGAATTCCTGGGCCAGGCTCGGGCGGATGAATGTCACTTCTTTCATGGATACCTCCTTGGCCGGGCCCTCGGGGAAACGGCTCCGCCACGGATATTAGAATTTCGTCTTAGATGTCACGCAGGGCTGATAGTTTCCCGTTATACGCTGGGGACAATCCCAAGGGCAGTTCCCCCCTTGTGTCCGGGGGGCCTGCTCAGAATACGATAATGTCCCGTTTCTCCTGGCCGTGGATCCCGATCGCAAGCGTCAACCGGGCGCGATCTCCACGGACCTGTCAGCCTGGCCCCTCGCAGTAGTGGATGAGGATAGGGTACTTCGAATACGACATGATCTTTGTCGCCAGGGTCCCGAACAGCATGCCCATGATCCCCGGGTTGCCGTGTGTCGACAGGAAGATGAGGTCACAACCCTTATCGCGTGCCGCGCAGAGGATGCCATCAACAGGGGATTCCTCCTCAAGGTATACCGTCTCGCACGGGACTCCGATTTCGATGCACATCTTTTCCGCCACTTCCAGGGCTTTTTCCGCCTCTTCCTTGTGCGATCTCTCCGCTTCCGCAATGGCCTCCTGGACCTTCTTGCTGTCCGAGGCCCCCCATGGCGTTTCCTCGCGATACACCTTCAGGATCTCCGCGGCGGTAAGGTGCCTCGTTACGTAAATCGCCGTTATTTTGGCACCGAGGTCTCTGGCCAGCAGGATCCCGTGACAGGTGCCGGACTTGCATTTCCCCAACCCGTCCGTTGGCAAAAGGATGTTTTTATACATGTTGGCTCCTTCTGTTTCCGTCCGTCCGGATATCCGGGAAATACATCAATGGTGGCTTATGGAATTCCTATCGTACGTATAATTTACTATTTGTCCTTCCCGGGGATGTCAAGTTCGAAAACCAACGGGTCCACGGGCAGAGGAAGACGGCGCCCCTCCCATGGGATTGCGGGATATCGGAAATCCTCATCCGGGAGCCCGGCTTTTCCTCGCCGTGCACCGGTCGACCAGGTAGGCGATCGACTGGTACGGCAGACCGCTCTGCAGGGAAAGCCCGATCTCGCAGGTGCGGCTGCTGGAATATCCGGATCGGCATCCGGCCGGCAGGCCGTCCCGGAGCGCGGAAAGCGCCGATTCGTTGAGTTCCGGGAAGAAGAAGACGCGATCGCCGGCGACCCCGCAGCATCCCACATGATCGGGGACCACCACCGTTTCCGCACACGCGCCCGCCACCGCGAGGAACTTCTCCCGGAGCCCCAGCTTGATCGAGCTGCACGGGACGTGCACGGCGATCGTCTCCGGGATTTTCGTAAACTCGAGGGCATCCAGGAGGAACGAGTGGATGAACTCCACCGGCTCGTAGATCCGGAGGCGCGGGTCCGGGTCCTGCTTCACCGTGTGGAGGCACGGGCTCGTGTCGAAGAGCACCGGGTACTCTCCATCCCGGCTGCATGCCAGAAGAGCCGCTTGGAGTTCCCTGCGCTTCCGCCCGGCCTCCTCGAAGAACCCCTTGCTTCCGAAGGGCATGCCGCAGCACAGGCCGGCCATGCCGGGGGGGTACAGGATTTCGTACCCACCCTTTTCGAGGAGCGAGCGAATCGCCTCGAAGAGGGCGCGTTGGTCCGGGTCCCCCGGGGAAGGCCCCATGGCCCGCACGATGCAGCTGGGGAAATAGACCACCTTGCGGTCGGAGCCGTTGGACGTGTTCCGGAACGTTCGTGCCGGGGCCGCGCCCGGCATGCGGGAATTCCAAAGGGGTAGCCGGTCGCCCGAAAGGGCCCTGAGCCCCCGGGCCGCGGAACCCAGGGCGCGCTCTCCGAGCACCGCACGGGCCGCTCCCAACGCGGCAAGGCCGCCCCGGACCCCGGCGGTGACCGTTGCATAGTTGCCTGCGGCCCACCGGGCCGCGTCCCGGCCGATGCGGCCTTTCTGCAGGGAACGAAGCTCCTTCGTGTGTTCCCCCGTGTTGATCGACACGGGGCAGGTCGTGGCGCACAACCCGTCCGTCGCGCACGTCTGCTCGCCCAGGTACCCGTAATCGTCCTCGAACCGGGCACGAGCCTGCCCGTCGCCGCCTCCGGCCCGCAACCGGGAGATCTCCCGCTGGATGACGATGCGCTGCCGCGGGGTCGTCGTGAGGTCCTTGGAGGGACACATGACTTCGCAGAACCCGCACTCGGTGCACCTGTCGATGATCTCGTGCACCTTGGGCAGGGGCTTCAGGTCTTCCAGGTATACCTGGGGGTTGTCGTTGAGGATCACGCCGGGGTTGAGGAGGTGTTTCGGGTCGAAGATACGCCGGATCCGCTTCATCAACGCATACGCCTTTTCCCCCCACTCCATCTCCACGAAGGGGGCCATGTTCCGGCCCGTGCCGTGTTCCCCCTTGAGCGACCCGTCATACTTTCTGACCACCATGTCGCACACGTCTTCCATCAGCCGCTGGTAGCGCGCCACCTCCGCGGGGCCGCTGAAATCCTGCGTGAAGACGAAATGAAGGTTCCCCTCCAGGGCGTGGCCGAAAATGATCCCCTCGTCGTATCCGTGCCTCTTCATCAGACCCTCGAGCTCCAGGGTCGCGTCCGCGAGCGTCTCGATGGGGAACACCACATCCTCGATGACCACCGTGGTTCCGATCTGCCGCGCCGCCCCGACGGCGGGGAACAGCCCTTTCCGGACGTTCCAGAGCTTCTCGCACTCCGCCTTCTGGTCCGTGAAGGCGGCAGGGAATACGGTAGGGATATCGGAAAGGAGCCCAAGGACCTCCTCCACCTGCCGCGCGAGGGAATCCGCGTCGCCGGCCCGGGTCTCCACGAGAAGCCCCGTCGCGGAATCCCCGAGGGTTTTCAGGTAGGCCGGCATCCCTTCCTTCTCCTCGACGGACCGGAGGGAGGCGCGGTCCATCAGTTCGACAGCGGATACCGGGCCGGTCTTGAGCTTGATCGTCGCCCGGCACGCGTCCCCGATGTCCGGGAACAGGATCAGGGCCGAGGCATTGTGCGCGTGCTCCTCCACGGTCCGGTACGTGACTTCCGCAATGAACCCCAGGGTTCCCTCGGACCCGACCATCAAGTGAAGAAGGATGTCGACGGGGTCGGAGAAATCCACGAAGGCGTTGATGCTGTATCCCGTGGTGTTCTTGATGCGGAACTTGTCCCGGATCCGCTCGCGGAGAACGGGGTCTTCGGCGATCTCGTCCCGGATTTCCTCGATCGCCCGGATCATCCCCGCGTGGGACGCCAGGAAGGAGCGGCGCGAGTCCGGGTCGCCGGTGTCCAGCGCGGTTCCATCGTGGAGAATGACCTTCATGCTCTCGACGGTCCGGTAGCTGTTCTGCGCCGTTCCGCAGCACATGCCGCTCGCGTTGTTGGCGGCGATCCCCCCGATCATGCAGTGATTGATCGACGCGGGGTCCGGGCCGATCTTCCGCCGGTGCGGCGCCAGGCGGGCATTGGCCTCGGCTCCGATGACCCCCGGCCCCAGCGAGATTTTCTCCCCGTTGCCATGGATAACGCATTTCCGCCATCCTCCGGCCAGCACCACCAGGACGGAATCCGTCAACGCCTGGCCGGACAGGCTCGTGCCGGCAGCGCGAAACGTGACGGGGATCTGCAAGGGGGCCGCGGTCCGCAGGAGGTGCGCGACTTCCTCGGGGGTCTGCACCTTTACGACGATCTTCGGGACGAGACGGTAGAAACTGGCGTCCGTGCCGAAGGCGAGCCGCCGGAACGGATCGCAGAAAATTCGGGATGCGGGGATGGGGGGGGAGATCCCTTCATGGAACGCCTTGTACGCTTCCGGGAGCGCAAGGAGGTCCTCTTTCCTCGATCGTAAGGTCATTGCGGCGGTCCTCCCCGAAACACGATTCGGTTATTGTATACCTATGCCGGGAAACGTAAACGGAAAAAGGAACCGGGAAAAGGAACCCCTTGCCGTGACCCTTGAGGATCGGATAGAGTATGCACCCCATGTCCCGTAACGCGCCTGCCTGGATGTCCTGGCTGATGTGGGGGTTGGTGGCCGGTTTCTACCTGTTCGGGTTCTTTCAGCGTGTCGCCCCCGCCGTGATGGTCGACGAGTTGATGCGGGAATTCCACATCGGCGGCGCCATTCTCGGGAACCTGTCCGCCACCTATTTCTACTCTTACACCGTGATGCAGATCCCCAGCGGCCTCCTGGCGGACGGGATCGGTCCGAGGCGCCTGAGCGCGACGGCGGCCTTCCTGGCCGCGGCCGGCACGCTGATGTTCGGCCTTGCGGGGAACCTGTGGATGGCCTACGCAGGCCGTCTTCTGGTCGGAGCCTCCGTCGGTGTCGCTTTTGTCACCTGCATGAAGCTCGCCGGGCACTGGTTCCCGCCCAACCGCTTCGCCACGGTGACGGGAGTGGCCCTGTTGCTTGGCAATTTCGGCGGCGTGCTCGCCGGCGTGCCGCTCTCGGAGGCGATCAGCGCCTTCGGTTGGCGGGCATCCATGGTTGCGAGTGCAGCGTTCACGTTCGCCATGGCCGCGGTGATCGGGGTCGTTGTGCGGGATGACCCGAGAGAGCGCGGATTCGAAAGCTTCGTCCATGCATCGGTTGTCGAGCATGGCAGCCTGCCCCCCTTGCGCGCTTTGCGCCTTGTCGCGGCCCAGCGGGAGACCTGGCTGCTGCTTGCGGCCGGCGGTCTGTCCGCCGCTCCGGTTCTGGTGTTCGCCGGATTATGGGGCGTTCCCTTCCTCACCCAGGTGTACGGAATCGGCCGCAGCCATGCGGCCGCGCTGACTTCGACCATGTTGATCGCCTGGGCCATCGGAGGTCCGACCCTGGGAGGGATGTCCGACCGCCTCGGGCGACGCAAGGTCCCCTATCTGGCGGCGAATGTGGTGGTTGCAACCCTCTGGGCGGTCTTTCTTTTCTGGGGAGGCATCCCCCGGATCCTGTTGTATCCTCTGTTCGCCGCCATCGGGTTTGCCTCCGGGGCCCTGATCATCGGTTTTGCCCATTCCCGGGAGGCCAACCACCCGGGGGCCGCCGGCGCCGTGGCCGGAGTGGTCAACATGGGCCCCCTGGGGTTTGCGGCGATCCTGCAACCGTTGCTTGGGGCCGTTCTCGACCGTCACTGGGGCGGACTGCTGGTCAACGGAGTAAGGATTTACAATGCGAGCGCCTATTCGGCCGCATTTCTGTGGTTGTTCGTGAGTTCCTGCCTGTCGGTGGCGGCGGTGTACTTCACCCGGGAAACCTACTGCCGCATCCGGGAGTTCGACGAAGCATGACCATGCCGGTCGAGGAGGATTCCATGAAGGAGCGGAGGCAACCATGAACGTGGCGATTGTCGGAGCGGGCGGAGTGGGCGGCTATTTCGGCGGACGGCTCGCGCAGGCGGGGGAGGACGTTGTCTTCATCGCACGCGGGGAGCATCTGCGGGCGATGCAAAGAAATGGGCTCCGGGTCGACAGCATCAACGGTGATTTTCGCGTCGATCCGGTCTCGGCGACGGATGATCCCTCCACGGTGGGCGAGGTCGACTACATCCTGGTTGTCGTCAAGTCGTGGCAGCTGCCGGACGCCATCGAGACGATGCGCCCCATGGTGGGGGAAAAGACGACGATCGTGCCGTTGCTCAACGGCGTCGAAGCGCCCGACCAACTATCCGGGGTGTTCGGAGCAGAACGCGTCCTCGGTGGTTTATGCAGCATGATCAGCATGGTCGCGGGCCCCGGGCACATTTCCCATGTCGGCGCGCACCCCATGATTACGTTCGGAGAGCGGAATCATCGCCGCAGCGAGCGGGTGGAACGCCTGCGAAATGCGTTCTCGCGTGCGGAAGGTGTGCAGGTAACGATCCCGGGAGACATCCACGTCGCGATGTGGGACAAGTTCCTGCTGATCGCTCCCTGGGGCGGTTTCGGCGCATTGACCCGGGCACCCATCGGGGTGATCCGCAGCCTGCCGGAGACGCGAACCCTGCTCGAACAAGCCATGGAAGAGATCTATCTGCTCGCACGGGCGCGAAAGGTTTCCACGGAGCGGGAATCGATCAACCGGGCGATGGCGTTCCTCGATGCGCTGCCCGAGGAGGCGACGGCATCCATGCAGCGGGACATCCTTGGGGGGCGCCCTTCGGAGCTTGACGCCCAAAACGGCGCTGTCGTCCGGCTCGGCAAAGAAGCGGCTGTCGCAACACCGGTCAACGGCATGATCTATTCGAGTCTCCTCCCCCAGGAGATGCAGGCGAGGAGACAACGAACATCCGATCCCGGGTAGCCGTTCCCTCCCGGAAAGGGATGCGATCCTACTTCATGGTCGGCATGACGAAATCGGCGCCTGCGCGAATCCCGGTCGGCCAGCGGGACGTGATCGTTTTCATCTGGGTATAGAAGTTTACGCCCTCGGTCCCGTGGACGAAATAGTCCCCCAAAATGGAACGCTTCCAGCCCCCGAAGCTGTAAAACGCAACCGGCACGGGAATCGGAACGTTGATTCCGATCATCCCCACCTCCACCCTGGCCGCAAATTCGCGCGCAGTATCGCCGTCCCGCGTGAAGACGGCGGTCCCGTTGGCATATTCGTGGCTGTTCACCAGCGCAAGAGCAGCCTGGAAGTCCGGGACCCGCACCAGGGAGAGCACGGGGCCGAAGATCTCCTCCCGGTAGATCCTCATGTCGGGAGTCACCCGGTCGAACAGGCATGCGCCGAGGTAAAAGCCGTTTTCGTGGCCCGCCACCTGGAACCCCCGCCCGTCCGCCACCAGTTTCGCCCCTTCGCGAACGCCCAGGTCGACGTATCCCTTCACCCGCTCCCGGTGTTCGCCCGTTACGAGGGGGCCCATCTCGGCCTCCGGGTCCTGGCCGGGGCGGACCTTGAGCGTCCGGATCCGTTCCACAAACCGTTTCACCAGGTCGTCGGCGACCCGGTCCCCCACCGCGACGACCACGGAAATGGCCATGCACCGCTCCCCCGCGGATCCGTACGCGGCTCCCATCAAGGCATCCACCGCCTGATCGAGATCCGCGTCGGGCATCACGACGGCATGGTTTTTTGCGCTGCCCAGGGCCTGCACCCGCTTGCCATGCGACGTTGCCGTCCGGTGCACATATTCGCCGACGGCACTGGACCCCACGAAGCTGACCGCGGAAACCTTGGGGTGCGAAATCAACAGGTCGACCGCCTCCTTGTCCCCGTTCACCACGTTCAGGACTCCCGGCGGCAGCCCCGCCTCGGAAAACAGCTCGGCGAGCCGCATCGGGCAGGAGGGGTCCTTCTCGGAGGGCTTCATGACGAAGGTGTTGCCGCAAGCGATGGCGACGGGAAACATCCACATCGGCACCATCGCGGGGAAGTTGAACGGGGAGACCCCCACGCACACGCCGAGCGGTTGCCGGATGGAATAGCTGTCGACGGCGGTACCCACGTTTTCCGAAAAGCTCCCCTTCAGCAGGTGGGGAATCCCGCAGACGAATTCCACCACCTCGATCCCCCGGGTCAGGGAACCGCGTGCGTCGCTCAGCACCTTGCCGTGCTCGGCCGTGATCAGGGCCGACAGTTCCTCCGCGTGCCGGTCCAGCAGTTCCTTGAACCGGAACAGAACCTTTGCCCGTCTCAGCGGGGGGGTGGCCGCCCAGGCAGGAAACGCGGCGGCGGCGGCGGAAACGGCTTCCTCCACCTCGGTTTTCCCGGCAAACGAGACGCGACCGCTTACTTCTCCGCTGGCCGGGTTGTAGACGTTTCCGTACCGCTGTCCGGAGCCCGAAAGAATCCTCCCATTGACGAAATGACCGATGGTTTTCGTGACTTTGGTTTCCAACGGAGACCCTCCTTGCCGTGAAATCGGGAAAAACACGAAGATACTGTACCCGCTATATCCCTTGAAATCAACAATCGATCCCGATTTCACCCGTACCCCCGGCCCCCCAAGTCGCACGGATATTTTTCGATCGCCGGGAAGATATCCTCCCGGCGGAATTCCAGCGGATCCTTTTCTGCGGCAGACACGATTTTACCCAAGGTTCTAGGGGGCTTGCGTGCAGGGCACCATCTTGCGGAAAGCGCGGAAACAGCGGCAATCCCGGGAAAAAAGGACTTGACACGATGTGTCATACCCACTATTCATTCCTTTAAGCGAAAAACAGTCCCCTTTTTGGAACAGCGTTTCCCTGTCCAGATCAACTGCACCTTGCAGAAAGGGATCGGACGTCGAATAAGGGGTTGTCTGCCATTGCCTAGGGCAACCGTCAGGTGCACCACCAACGAATTCTTAAGAGGGGAGGTATGTGCATGCAGAAGGAAAAAGCCAAAAAAGTGGGCAACAAGGGGGAAGTAAAGACCGGCCGTCGTACGTTCCTGAAGACGGCTGCGGCAGGAGCCGCCGGCGCGGCAGCGTTGGGCTTCCCGATGGTCTCCAGGGCCCAGACGGTAACCCTGAAGATGCAGGGCGCCTGGGGTGCGAAGGACATCTTCAATGAGTACGCGGAGGACTACGTCAAGCGCGTCAATGAAATGGCCGGCGGACGACTGAAGATCGACTATCTGGTCTCGGGAGCGGTGGTCAAGGCGTTCCAGCTGCAGGACGCCGTCAACAAGGGGGTGCTCGACGCCGGGCACCAGGTGTCCGTCTACTGGTACGGCAAAAGCAAGGTGGCCTCCCTGTTCGGCACGGGGCCCGTCTTCGGCCAGAACGCCCACCAGGGCCTTGCCTGGATCTATTTCGGCGGCGGCCAGCAGCTCTACGACGAACTTATGAAGGCGTTGAACCTGAACATCGTCGGGTTTTTCTCCTTCCCGATGCCTACGCAGCCTCTCGGGTGGTTCAAAAACCCGATTAAGGACGCCAAGCAGCTTGTTGGCCTCAAGTACCGCACCGTAGGGCTGGCGGCCGACCTGTTCCAGGCGATGGGCGTAAAGGTTACCCAGCTTCCCGGCGGCGAGATCGTCCCGGCCCTGGAGCGCGGCGTGATCGAGGCGTTCGAGTTCAACAACCCGACCTCCGACAGATCGTTTGGCGCCCAGGACGTGAGCAAGGTGTACATGCTGGGCAGCTACCACCAGGCGGCGGAGTACTTCGAGATCATCTTCAACAAGACCAAGTTCGACTCCCTGCCGGAGGAACACAAGGCGATCCTGAAATACGCGGCCGAGGCGTCGTCCTCGTTCAGCTTCTGGAGGGGGCAGGATCGATACTCCGCGGATCTTCTGTGGCTAAGGGACAAGGCGGGTGTCAAAATCTACCGGACGCCGAACTCCGTCATGGCGGCGCAGCTCAAAGCCTGGGACAAGATCCTCCCCGACCTGGAGAAGGACCCGTTCTTCAAGAAGGTCGTTGCCTCGCAGAAGGAATTCGCGCACCGCGTTGCGTACTACGAACTCCTCAACGCGTGCGACTACAAGATGGCCTTCGACCATTACTTCCCCGGCGAGATGAAGAAAGCAGGGTTCTAACGCGTCCGTTCGTAACTGGTCGAAATAGCTGGACAAAGGGTCGGCGCGGCGCCATCCGGCGCTGCGCCGCCCTTGTCTGTCAGCAACCGAAATCGTGATCGAAGGATGAACCCATGGAACGAGTGCTTCTCTTCATCGACCGCCTGAGCCTGTGGACGGGAAAGGCCTTCTCCTGGTGCATCCTGATTCTGGCCTTTGCCACCAGTTACGAGGTGTTCGTCCGCTACGCGCTGCGCAATCCCACCGCGTGGGCCTTCGACCTGAGCTATATCATGTACGGAACCATGTTCATGATGGCGGGGGCCTATGCCCTCTCCCAACAGGCCCATGTGCGCGGGGACTTCGTCTATCGGCTCTGGCCCCCGCGCGTACAGGCGGCGATCGAGCTGGTGCTGTACGTTCTCTTTTTCTTCCCCGGGATGCTGGCCCTGGTCTACGCCGGAATCGTCTATGCGAAAGAGTCCTGGGGCTACATGCCTTACGGCTTCACCGGACCGCCGGGGGAGGTAAGCATCAACAGTCCCGCGGGGGTGCCGGTCTCTCCCCTGAAAACCATTCTTCCCCTGTCCGCGTTTTTGCTTGTGCTGCAGGGGATCGCGGAATCCATCCGCTGCGTCCAGTGCCTGCGGACCGGGCAGTGGCCGCAGCGCCTGAAGGATGTGGAGGAACTGGAAGTAGAGCTCATCCGGAAGCACAAGGAGGAAATGGAAGCCCAGATGCGGAAAGAAGAAGAGTTGGAAGCGCAAAAAGCCGCCCGGCAAGGCGACGAGGGAAATGAGGGCCCGAAATGACCGATCCTCAAGTCGCCATGCTGATGATGGGGGGGTTCATCATTACGATCCTCCTGGGCTTTCCCATCTGCTTCACGCTGGTCGCGATGGGCGTGGGTTTCGGCTATTACGCCTACGCCACACCCGACCAGATGAGCCACCTCCTCCAGAACAATATCTTCGACCTCCTGGTGAACCAGACGTATTCCGTCATGACGAACGACGTGCTGACCGCGGTGCCGCTGTTTCTGTTCATGGGCTATATCATCGAGCGCTCGAACGTCGTGGAGCGGCTGTTCTTCACCTTAAATCTCGCAGCCCGCAGGGTGCCCGGCGCCATGGCCGTGGCGGCGCTGATCACCTGCGCGATCTTCGCCACCGCCGTCGGCATCGTCGGCGCCGTGGTGACGCTGATGGGACTCCTGGCTTTCCCGGCCCTGCTGAAAGCCGGCTACGACGAGACGCTGTCCGCCGGCGTCATCTGTGCCGGCGGCTGCCTCGGCATCATGATCCCGCCGAGCATCCTGCTGATCGTGTACGGGGCGATCTCCGGCGTTTCCGTGGTACGGCTGTACTCCGCGGCATTCCTCCCCGGATTCCTGCTGGCCAGCTTCTATATCGTCTACGTGATCGTGCGCGCGGTCATCAACCCCAAACTGGCCCCGAAGCCGCCGAGGGAGGAGTGGGATATCCCGCGAAGGGAGCTGTACTTCCGGCTGGTGACCGGCGTCTTTCCGCTGACCGTCCTGATCCTGGCGGTGCTCGGGTCCATCGTCTTCGGGCTGGCGACACCGTCGGAAGCTGCGGCGGTGGGAGCGGTCGGCAGCATCGGCCTTGCCGCGGCCTATCGCGAACTCACGTGGGAACGCCTGAAGCAATCGGTCTTCCTGACGGCGCGCACCTCGGCCATGGTGTGCTGGCTGTTCGTCGGCTCCTGGACCTTCTCCTCGGTCTTTTCCTACCTCGGCGGCCACGAGATGATCCGGGAGTTCGTGCAGACCCTGCAGATTTCGCCCATCCAGTTCCTGATCCTGACGCAGTTCATCATCTTCCTCCTGGGCTGGCCGCTGGAATGGAGCGAGATCATCATCATCTTCGTGCCGATCTTTCTGCCGCTGCTGGACCACTTCGGGGTCGACCCGCTCTTCTTCGGGATCCTCGTGGCGCTCAACCTGCAGACCTCGTTCCTGACGCCGCCGATGGCGATGTCGTGCTATTACCTCAAGGGGATCGCGCCGCCGCACGTCCAGCTGACGACGATCTTCAAGGGGGCGTTGCCGTTCCTGGCGATGGTCCTGCTCTGCATGGTCTGCATCTACGTTTTCCCGATCATCGTAACGTACCTGCCGGACATCGTGTACGGCGTCGTCAAGTAGGGACGGGCAACTCCCGTGTCCCGCCCGAAAACCGAGATGGATCCGACTCTCCTGGGCGCCGTCGAGGCGGCGGAGGCGATTCGCGCCGGCCGGATCACCTCCGAAGAGCTGGTGAGCGCCTGCCTCGATCGCATCGCGGCGGTCGAGGAACGGGTCGGCGCATGGGCGCACCTCGACCCCGACCTGGCCCTTACCCAGGCGCGCGAGGCGGACCTGGCCCGGCGGGAAGGCAGGGCGCTCGGTCCGCTCCACGGCGTTCCGGTGGGGGTCAAGGATATCTTCGACACGAAGGACATGCCGACCGAGGACGGGACGGTCCTGCACGCCGGACGCCGGCCGGAGGAAGATGCCACCGCGGTCGCCCGGCTCCGCGAGGCGGGCGCGATCATCCTGGGAAAGACCGTCACCACCGAGCTTGCGGTCTACTCGCCGGGCAAGACCCGCAATCCCCACGACCCCGAGCGCACCCCCGGCGGGTCCTCGAGCGGCTCCGCCGCGGCCGTGGCGGCGCTCATGGCACCCCTTGCCATCGGCACCCAGTCCAACGGATCGACCATCCGCCCGGCTTCCTACTGCGGGGTCTACGGGTACAAACCGAGCCACGGCCTGATTTCCCGGCACCTCGTGCTCCAGCAGTCGCGGCCCCTGGACCAGGTCGGGGTGTTTGCGCGGACCATCGAGGATGCCGCGCTGGTCGCGGAGCAGATGATGGCCTTCGACGACCACGATCCCGACACGCGGCCGCGGGCGCGCCCCGCTCTGCGCAAGACGGCCGACGAAGACCCTCCGGTCGCTCCACGTCTTGCCTTCGTCAAGACGGCCGTATGGGACCAGGCCGACGAAGACACGAAAGAGGCGTTTGCGGAACTGGTCGCGCACCTGGGGGATAACGCCGGCGGGTTCGAACTTCCGGACATGTTCCGGGAGACGGTCTCTTTGCACCGCACGATCATGGAGGCGGATCTCGCCAGAAGCTTCGAGCAGGAATATGCGCGAGGCAAGGAACGCTTGAGCCCGGTCCTGCGGGAGATGATCGAGCGGGGGCAGAAGGTGCTGGCCGTGGAGTACAGCCGCGCGCTGGGCCAGGTCCCGGCCTTCCTCCGCGAGCTCGACAAGGCCTTCGAGTGGCACGACGCCATCATCACTCCCGCCACCACCGGCGAGGCCCCCGTCGGGCTCGAATCAACGGGAAGCCCGGTATTCTGCACCCTGTGGACCCTTTGCGGGATGCCCGCGATCACCCTTCCCCTGTTGCAGGGTTCCCACGGCATGCCGATGGGGGTTCAGCTGGTAGGGGCCAAAGGCGACGACGCACGGCTTTTGCGAACGGCCCGCTGGCTCGCGAACTTCGCCGGCGATCCGCGTCCCGCGCGGAAGAAGACGCGGAAGCCGAAGAGGGACAGGCATTGAAAAACAGAAATGATCGAGGGCAGGAAAGGAGGCAGCGGCACCATGTCTAACATCATCACGGGAGTGATCGCGATGGCGATGGGGCTCGTCTTCTTTCTGTATTACGCCATCCGCATAAAATCCATTACGCTCTGGATCATCATCGTGGCAGGCGTCATCATGATGGTGTACGACTTTGTCGAAGAGGTAAGGGAAAGCAAAAAATTACCGCCCGGCAATTGACCCCCCCGAGCGGGGGGATCGCACCCCGGACCTTTCGCACAACCATCCCGTCGGGGGTCGTCCCGCGACCCATGGGATTTTTCCGATAGAGGACGCTCTCAGGCCACGCGGTCGCGGGGTTCCCGCCCGGCGAAGATGGCATCCAGATTGTCGAGCGCCCGGAACCCCATCGCGTCCCTCGTTTCCTTCGTGGCACTGGCGATGTGCGGCATCAGGAACACGTTGGGCAACTCCCGGTACTCCGGATGGATGTCCGGTTCGTTCGTGTAGACGTCCAGACCGGCTGCTGTCAGCTTCCCGGACTTCAGCGCCGCGATCAGCGCTTCATCGTCGACCACCGCCCCGCGGCTCGCGTTGATGACGATCGCCCCGTCCGGCAGCAGGGCGATGCGCTCGGCGTTGAGCAGCCGGAGGGTTTCCGGGCTGGACACGCAGTGGAGCGTCAGAAAATCGCAATGCGGCATCAGCTCCTCGGGAGTCGGATGGAAGATCGCGCCCCCTTCCTGTTCCGGCGCCATTTTCCGCACATCGTGATAGTGAATTTCCATGTCGAATCCACGGGCCCGCCTGGCGACGACCTGTCCGATCCGCCCGAATCCGAGAATCCCGAGCCGCTTTCCCGTCACCTGGGTGCCCAGCATGAAACGGGGGTTCCAGTCCTTCCACGCACGGGTGCGGACCAGCCGTTCGCCCTCGCTTGCCCGCCTCGCCGCGCCCAGCATGAGCATGATGGTCAGCTCCGCCGTGGCGTCGGACAGCACCTCGGGGGTGTTCGTGACGATGAGCCCCCTGGCCTTTGCGGCCTGGATGTCCACGTGGTCGTACCCGACGGAAAAATTCGCAATGGCGCGCACGCGCGCGGGCAGACGGGCGATCACTTCCGCGCTGAATTTTTCCGTGTGGCAGGGAAGAATCGCGTCGACGTCCTTCGCCCGTTCGATCAGTTCGTCAGGGGAATAGAGGACGTCTTCGGGGTTCAGGCGGGCGTCGTAGTCCCGCCGAAGACGCTCCTCGACGGCATCCGGCAGCCTTCGGGTAACCAGGATAACGGGCTTCATTTCTTCCTCCTCCGCAATGTTCTTCCCTGGATCGGAAACCAAGGAACAAGATGATCGAGTCCTTCTAATGCCACGAAACAACGAATATGGCAACCGGGAAAAAGCGGCGCGCCCCGGAGGATTCGACCCTCTGGTCCCGTGAACGGGCGGATGGGCTGCGCAAATCATGCCGCGGGACAGGCTCAACGGCGGATCCAGCCGCTCCCTTCGTCCCGTCGAATCGTTTCTCCGTGGCGCAATGCCACGAAACGGCCCGGATCCACCCCGGCCTCGGCCAGCGCCTCGGCCAGCCGGACCGGCGGCTCGTCGAGCGGCTCGTCGCTTAACACGAACGTCCCCCACTGGATCGCGATGGAAAAGCGGGAGTTGAGTTCCCGGTGGACCCGGACCGCCTCGGCCGGATTGATGTGGGCGGCCTTCATGAACCACCGGGGTTCGTAGGCCCCGATCGGCAGGGCGGCGAGGTCGAAGGAGCCGAACTTCCCGGAGATCTCCCGGAAGTGGTCCGAGTACCCCGCATCGCCGCAGAAGAAGAACCGAAAATCCGGGCTCTCCACCACCCATGCCCCCCACAGGGTCTCGTTCCGGTCGAAGGGGGAACGGGCGCTCCAGTGCTGCGTCGGCACGAAATGGAGCGAAAGCCCGAGAACCTCATCCGTTTCCCACCAGTCCATCTCCCGGACGTTGCGAATTCCCTTTGCGTGGAACCAGTCCTTGAGTCCCAGCGGGACGAGGAACAACGGGGATCCGTTTCGGGAAGTGGCGAGCCGCTTGACCGTCCCTTCGTCCAGATGGTCGTAATGGTTGTGGGAGATGAGCACGAGGTCGATCCGGGGGAGTTCGTCAAAGGACAAAGCGGGGGGGACGACCCGCTTCGGGCCCGCGAAGGAAACCGGCGAGGCCCGCTCGTCCAGGTGGGGATCGGTGAGGACGTTGACGCCCCCCGCCTGGATCAAAAGGGTCGCGTGACCGATCCACGTGACGGTCGTCTCCCGGCCATTCTCTCTAAGGAACGGCACATCCGGCTCGAGAACCTCGAACCGGTAGCCGCCGGGCGGGGTCTTCGGAAGCCCTTTCCGCCACCGCTCCCACTGCCACTTCCAGAAGCTTCCCCGGGGCCCGGTCGGGTGCACGTTCCGGAAACTGTTCCGGCTGTGGTGGGGCTTCCCGGGGTCAGGGCGCGGGTTGCCCGCGCACGCCGTCTGGGCGGCGAAAAGGACCAGGAGTGCGCCACACCACAACCGCATCGATCCTCCGAGCAGAGTCATCGAAACCGGTTCCCTATGTAAGATCTCCCGAACCCGCGAAGAGGTTCACGCAATGGACGAAACTCCTTTCATCTGCGATCGTCTTACCCGTGGATCCCCATCGGGCACAAAGGAGGTCTTCGAGCGTGGCATCCCTTCCTGTTCGGAAACTCGGCAAGGACGGCCCGGAGATCACCCGGGTCGGGTTCGGCGCGTGGGCGATCGGGGGCGGAGGCTGGTCCTTCGGCTGGGGCCCGCAGGACGACAAGGCGTCGCTCGCGGCGATGCGGCATGCCGTGGAACGGGGAATCAACTGGATCGACACGGCCGCGGTCTACGGGCACGGGCACTCCGAGGAACTCGTCGGAAAACTGCTCCGGGCGATGCCGCCGGGGGAGCAGCCGCTCGTCTTCACGAAATGCGGCCTGAAATGGGACGCGAAGGACCCGATGGGGGAGATCCGGCGGGACCTGGGTCCCGCGGAGGTCCGCCGCGGGTGCGAGGAATCGCTTCGCCGGCTGGGGGTCGAACGGATCGACCTCTTCCAGTTCCATTGGCCGGACCAGACGGGGACACCCGTGGAGGACTCCTGGGCCGAGATGGAAAGACTCGTGGAGGAAGGCAAGGTCCGGTGGGCGGGCGTCTCGAACTTCGACGTCGACCTCCTGTCCCGGTGCGCCGGGATCCGTCACGTGGACTCGCACCAGCCGCCCTTCTCGCTGATCCAGCGCGGCGCGGCGGCTGCGGAGATCCCCTGGTGCAGCGCACAGGGCACCGGCGTGATCGTGTACAGCCCGATGGCGTCGGGGCTGCTGACGGAGAAGTGGACCGCCGAACGAGCGGATTCTTTGGCCCCGGACGACTGGAGACGCCGGATGCCGGCGTTCCGGCGCCCGGACGTGGTGAAGAACCTCGCGCTGCGGGACGCGCTCCGGCCGGTCGCCAAAAGGCACGGTGCGACGGTCGAGACGATCGCGGTGGCGTGGACCCTCGCCTGGCCGGGGGTCACGGGCGCGATCGTGGGTGCCCGCTCCCCGCAGCAGGTCGACGGCTGGATCGGCGCGGTGAACATTACGCTGACCAAGGAGGACCTGGACGAGATCGCGAAGGCGATCGATCGCACGGGCGCCGGATCGGGGCCGAAACGGCCGGGAGCGTAGGAAGGATGGCGCGCCCCATCTGAAAGAATTCGAACCGCATCCGAGATTCCTATAGAGGGCAACCTCACAGACGAAGACGCCGTCCCATTCTAAAGGAAAATATCAGAAAAGGTATTACATCTCAGCAGGTTGGGCATGCCATATGACGCCATTGCCGACCGCCTTGGGGTCAACTTGTGGATGGCGAAAAAGGCAACTCGCTGGGGGAGAACCCTTCACATGGGCAGTTAGCGGATCTCCCGCCATGGCATATGGTTCGGCACATATGTTCCCCGGCCCAGCAAAGCGGCAGTAATTTGGCCTGCTCCTTGCCTTGCCGCCATGAATGGAATCGGCGGCGACCTTTTTACGAACCGATGAACCGAAACTCTACCGCCCCAGGCGGCCCGAGCGGTCCCCCTTCTACGCTGTCCTTCACCATTATTTCGACAGCTTCACCCGGGAATACGAACACCGGTTCGAGCGGACCTTCGGTCCTCTGCGCGGGATCATTCCGAAGACCGTCGAGCGATTCTTGGATTGCGGCCTTCCCGAGGTCGGATTCGCGCGCGTCCGGTGCGATGCCTGCGAAAATGAATATCTCGTCGCCTTTTCCTTCAAGCAACGAGGATTTTGCCCTTCCTGTTCCGTCAAGCGAGCCCGCCGGAAATCGTGGGCGCGGCTGATTCGCCGCGTGTACGAGGTCGACCCGCTGCTGTGCCCTTGCGGCCAGAGAATGCGCGTCGCGGGCTTCATCGCCCAGGCCCCGGTCATTCGCAAGATCGAAAGCCCACATCGGGCGGCGCTTCGACCCCCTGAAACTCCCCGGACGGTCGCCGCCGCTTTTCGACGACTTCTTCCCCGGCCCGTTTCCGGACTACGGACCACAGTAAGGCGACCGGGGACCGAACCTCTCCCCTCCTCCCCTTCCGCCTCGACGTTCGAGGTGCGCGGAGGGTTCGGGTTGAACACCATCCCATTTCGCGTATACGGACGGCGAAAGGCTGCCGGATGCGGCGGCGGGCGGCGCGACGGGGTATTTCCTGTCGGACAGACCGGCCCGGCCACAGGATCAAGACGGCAAGCCGGGTGGATGTGCCCTCCTGGATAGGTAGCGAAAAAAGAAATTTCCTATCGGGAGCCCTTTATCCGATTCCCAGCTCCCGGAACCGGCGATAGAGGGTTGCCCGGCTGATCCCGAGCTGCTTCGCGGCGAGGCTTCGGTTCCCTTTCGCCTTCTTCAGGGCGGCCAGCAGACGGTCCCTCTCGTCAACTTCCCCGATTTCCTCGGGGCCGGATCGCGCCTTTGTCCGTGTCATTCCCAGGATCTCATGAGGCAGATCGGAAGGCTGGATCACCCCCGCTCGGGCATGGATCGCCGCGTGATCGATCGCGTTCCGCAGTTCCCGCACGTTCCCCGGCCAGGAATACAAGGTCAGGTTCCGCATCGCCTCCGTGCTGAGCTGAAGTGTGGGTTTCCCCGAGGAGATCCGCGCCTCCCCCAGGAATGCGGAGACCAGGAGGGGGATGTCCTCCTTCCTTTCGCGAAGCGGGGGGATCTCCAGGCGGGTGACACGGATCCGGTAGAGAAGATCCTCCCGGAATCGCCCGCTGGCAACCTCCCGGACCAGGTCGCGATGGGTGGCGGCGATGACCCGGACGTTAACCTTGCGGGGCCTCGCCTCCCCGAGACGGGTGATCTCCCGTTCCTGGAGGACCCGCAGGAGGCTGGTCTGCACCCCCGGGGGGATATCCCCGATCTCGTCGAGAAAGATCGTCCCTCCGGCGGCCGCCTCGAAATACCCCTCCTGGTCGGATGACGCCCCGGTGAAGGCTCCCCGCCGGTGTCCGAAGAGCTGGCTGGCAAGGATCGACTCGGTCAGTCCGGCGCAGTTGACGGCGAGGAATGGCCCCCTGCGCCGCGGACTCGACGCATGGATGGCGCGGGCGACCAGCTCCTTGCCCGCTCCGGTTTCCCCCTCGATCATGACCGTCCAGTCTCCCCCGGAGACCCTCTCGATCATCTCGTAGAGGCGAAGCATGGGGGGGCTGCTCCCCACCAGGCGGTAGGCCTGCGCCTGCTCGAGGCGGGCCCTCAAGGTTTCGGTCTCGGTCACGTCGTACAGGAACAGGATGCGGCGATCCGGGTGCCGCGGATCATCCCGGACGTCGCACTCGAGTGCGTAGCTTTGCCCGGAAGGAGTCTCAAGGTGGAGACTGAGGCGGTGTCGATCCGACTCTTTCTGCTTCATCGACTCGCGGATCTTCTCCTGGGAAAGCGGATCGAAGGGAAGGACCTCCTCCCAGGTCTTTCCGATGGCGCCGGCCCGATCCAATCCCTCGATCCGCTCGCAGAACTCGCTCATGAAGGAAACGGCTCCGTTTTCTTGCAAAGCGACCGTTCCGATCCGGAGCAAATTGAGGAGGGCCAGAAGGTCTTCATGGCCCTTTCGGATCCTTTCCAGAGCGTCCAGGAGTTTTGCCTCCGCCTCCTTCCGCAGGTTGATGTCGCGCTGGACCCCGACGGCCCGAATCGGTTTCCCGTCCGTCCTCCGGGAGAAAACTTGTCCGAGGAGGTGGACCCATCTCCATTTCCCGGACTTGTCTCGAAGGCGAATCTCCGCCTCGCAGAGCGGGAGGTTCCCCCGGAAGTGCTTCTGGATCTTGTCCCGAACCCCGGGGAGATCGTCGGGATGAACCAGCGCCTCCCAGCCGCCGATCGTCGGGTCGATCTCGTCGGGTTCGTACCCGAGCATCGCCGTCATCCGCAAGCTGGAGATGAGCCGTCCCGTTGGGACGTCCCAGTCCCAGGTGCCGAGATCCGCCCCTCGGAGGGCCAGAACCAGGCGCTCTTCGCTCTCCTTAAGGGCCCGTTCGGCGGCCCGGCGCTTGGAGATGTCCCGGAGGATTCCGGTGAAAAGCGTCCGGTCGGGAAGCGCGACCTCCGCGATCGTCAGTTCGATCGGGACGAGCGATCCGTCCTTGCGGATCCCCTCGGCCTCCCTCCCGATCCCGATCACCGCCGCCTGTCCCGTCTCGAGATATCGGCGAATATAGCCGTCATGAAGGTGCCGGTGCGGCTCGGGCATCAGGAGGTTCACGTTCCGGCCGAGGAGTTCCTCCGGGGTGTACCCGAAGATCTTCTCCACGGAGGGATTGGCCGACTCGATCATTCCATCCGAGTTTACCGTGATGATGGCGTCCACGGCCCCGTCGAGGATCGCCTTCAGGCGCACCCTCTCCTCT
>CP070783.1:1848772-1891756 GCA_020346465.1 Deltaproteobacteria bacterium | reverse complement strand
ATTGTTTTGGGCGGATGCGCAGGTGTCGAGCAGGCAGCGAAGAGTGCCGGTCACAAGGTGAAGGTTCCCTTCGCGCAGGGACGTACGGATGCGTCGCAGGAACAAACCGACGTGAAGTCGTTCGCCGTGCTCGATCCGGTCGCGGACGGCTTCCGCAACTACCAGAAGACCCGCTATGCCGTATCGGCCGAGGAGTTGCTGCTTGACAAGGCGCAACTGCTGACGCTGACCGCTCCGGAGATGACGGTTCTCGTCGGCGGCATGCGCGTCCTGGACGCGAACGTCGGCCAGTCCAAGCACGGCGTCTTCACCAAGCGCCCAGGGATGCTCACGAACGACTTCTTCGTGAACCTTCTCGACATGGGCACGGAGTGGAAGGCAACCGCGGAAGACGGGGACATATTCGAGGGGCGTGATCGCGCGACGGGCGCGCGCAGGTGGACCGCCACCCGCGTAGACCTCATCTTCGGTTCGAACTCCTAGCTTAGGGCCTTGGCGGAAGTCTACGGATGCGAGGACTCCGAGGAGAAGTTCCTGCACGACTTTGTCGCGGTGTGGAACAAAGTCATGAACCTTGACCGGTTCGACCTCGCTTGATCGACCCATAACCGTCTTCGAGGGCTTCTGGGCAAGGCAAGGGGGGCCTGGCGGATCGTCAGGCCCCCTGATCCTGTTCGCCGCCGCGGTTCGGGATCACCGGTTCCACCGGTATCCGACCCCGAGGACGAACATGTCGGCGTCCCGGTCGTCGCGGGCCGCCACCCGGTTCCAGTGAAAGCGGGCGATCCAATGGTCGGCGAACCGGTAGCCGGCAGCGAGCGTCACCAGTCCCGCGGGGTTTCGGTGTAGTAAGAGGCCGAAGCGCTGAAGACCGGGGCAACGGCGATGCGGGGGGGGAAACAGGAACGGGAGGAGCACGGCGCAACAGAGCAGTACCGTTGCCTTTCGGTATGCGGCGGCGGGAACAGAGATGGTCCTTCTCCATTCCAGACCACAGGAACTGCGGCGGGACAAGACCCCCTTTTCCTCCGGTTGCTCGACGGCCAGACCCCCAATGTACCCCGGAAATCCAGAAATTGCAGAATGATTATCGGCAGCAATCCGACAGCAAGGACGGCAAGAAACGAATCCGGGGGGTATCGCCGGTTCCCGCTCCGGGACGGCGTTCCTGCCGGGCGGTCTCTCCGGGCCACACCCGCAGGATAGCCCTTGTCTCCCTTTCCGTTTCCCGATAGGATGGGAACATCGGGTCGGCTCCGGTCAACCATCAAGCCGTTGCGGCGTAATCCAAAAAAGATGTAAGCGGTGAACCTGCGCGGGAGGCGGCCCGGCGGCCGTTTTCTCCCCTCGTTGATCGGGTTTCCTCCCCCGTGCTCCAGGCGGCAGGGACGGAGGCAGGAAACCCGGTGGGAGGAGAGTTCCCATGTTCGCGCACGCCTGCAGGCAGGCAACCGGTTTCACCCGGCCGGTGGTGATCTCCCGTCGGTATTTCGACAGGAGCACCGATTGCGGGTGCGGCGCCTTCGTCGTGATCAACGACGAAGGCTGGATCGTGACGGCGGCCCACCTGTTGTCCGCATACGACAGGATCCAGCAGGATACGGAGGCAATCATCGAGTATTACCATACGATCCACACGATCGAGCAGGAGGGCGGGGTCCCGACGGGGGAGAAATTCGAGAGGATCCGATCCCTGCAGGACAACCCGAAGTGGATCACCAACCTCTCTTACTGGTGGGGCATGGACGGCGTCCAGCTCACCGACATCCGGCCTCTCCCGGAGGGGGACCTCGTCCTGGGGCGGCTGTCCCCGTTCGACCGGGGCGCGTGGCCCGTCTATCCGGTCTTCAAGTCCCCTGTCGACCTGGGCGTCGGGACGGCCCTCTGCAAGCTGGGATACCCGTTCCAGAAGGTCCACGCCACCTTTCGCGAGGCGAACAACTCCTTCGAGCTCAGTCCGTCGGTGCGCACGCTGGCCTGCTTTCCGATGGAGGGGCTCTATACGAGGACGCTGGTCGCGGGGGAATCCGGCGACGGGCGGTACGCCATCAAGTTCCTCGAGACGTCGTCGCCGGGCCTGAAGGGCCAAAGCGGCGGACCCATCCTGGATGCGAACGGCACGGTCTGGGGCGTGCAGAGCAGAACCGACAACTACACCTACGGATTCGTCACGCGGGTGGAACGGGACGGCAGGGAAGTCGAGCAGGAGCAGTGCGTCAACCTCGGGATCGGGATCCACCCCGAGCTGATCGTGGCGTTTCTCGCGGACAACGGCATCCGGTTCTCCCTCTCCGACTACTGACAGGCCGCTCCCGCCCCCGCCCGGGCACGGACCCCTGCCCCGCCGGCGCGACCGCGGCGGGAACACCCCCCCTCTTCCCGGATCGGGGAGTCGCCCGGTCTTCCCGGTTTCCGGAATCGGCGCAGTCGGGCCGGGGGTCCGTTGGTGTATAGTCGTTCGTGAATCTCTCGCAAGGGGGGGGCCGTGGAGGATTTCGAGAAACTCGGGATGTTCTACCTCGGACGCGAATTCGACCTGGAGAAGAACGCGTGCAAGGACGACCTGGTCCTCTACGATTCCCGGGATCTCGTCACCCATGCGGTCTGCGTGGGGATGACGGGAAGCGGGAAGACCGGTCTTTGCATCGGGCTCCTGGAGGAGGCGGTGATCGACAACATCCCCGCCATCGTGGTGGACCCCAAGGGCGACCTGGCCAACCTCCTCCTGACCTTCCCCGACCTTGCGGACGCCGATTTTCTTCCCTGGATCAACGAGGAGGAGGCGCGCAGGAAGGGGGTCTCCCCGCAGGAGTTCGCGGCCCGGCAGGCCGCCCTCTGGAAGAAAGGGCTGGCCGAGTGGGGGCAGGACGGGGCGCGGATCCGCAAGCTTCGCGATGCCGCGGAATTCGCCATCTACACCCCCGGCAGCACCGCGGGTCTGCCCGTCTCCATCCTCAAATCGTTCTCCTCCCCGGGAAAGGCGGTGACGGACGACAGCGAACTGCTCGGGGAGCGGATCGGCACCACGGTGACGAGCCTGCTCAGTCTTTTGGGGGTGGAGGCCGACCCGATCCAGAGCAGGGAGCACATCCTCCTCTCCACCATCCTTGACGCCTCCTGGAACCAGGGGAAGGACCTCGACCTCGCCGGGTTCATCCAGGCGATCCAGTCCCCCCCCGTGGCACGCATCGGCGTCTTCGACCTCGAGTCGTTCTTCCCCTCCAAGGAACGGTTCGGTCTCGCCATGAAGCTCAACAACCTCCTGGCGGCGCCGGGGTTCTCCGCCTGGCTCGAGGGCGACCCCCTGGACATCGACCGGATCTTCTACACGGCCAAGGGCAAGCCCCGGGTCTCCATCTTCTCCATCGCCCACCTGAGCGATGCGGAGCGGATGTTCTTCGTCTCCCTCCTCCTCACCCAGCTTCTGGGGTGGATGCGCTCCCAGTCGGGAACGACCAGCCTGAGGACGCTTTTCTACATGGACGAGATCTTCGGGTACTTCCCCCCCGTGGCCAACCCCCCGTCGAAGGGCCCCCTCCTGACGCTTCTGAAACAGGCGCGGGCGTTCGGCCTGGGGATCGTTCTCGCCACCCAGAACCCCGTGGACCTCGACTACAAGGGGCTCTCCAACGCGGGGACCTGGTTCCTCGGCAGGCTGCAGACCGAGCGGGACAAGGAGAGGGTCCTGGACGGCCTGGAGGGGGCGGCGGCCGGCGGGGCGGGCAGGTTCGACAGGAAACGGATGGAGCAGATTCTCGCCGGCCTGGGGCAGCGGGTGTTCCTGATGAACAACGTCCACGAGGATGCCCCGGTCGTCTTCCAGACCCGGTGGGCGATGTCGTACCTTAGGGGCCCTCTCACCCGGACGCAGATCAAGCAGCTGATGGACCCGGTCAGGCCGTCACAGCCCGCAGCGCCGGCGGCGACCCCGCCCGCCGGGGCACCCGCGGCGCCGACGGGGAAAGAGCGTGCGACCGCCCCTGCCTCCGCCCGCCCGGTCCTCCCGCCGGAGGTCCCCCAGTTCTTCCTCCCGCCCCGCGCCGCGCAGCCGGAGGGAGGATCCCTCCACTACGAGCCGATGCTGCTGGGAATCGGCAAGGTCTACTATGCCAGCGCGAAGGTCGGGGTCGCCGCGCAGAAGGAGGTCTGCCTCATCACGGAGTTCTCCGGCGCCGCCTCCCGGGTCGACTGGGACGAGGCGCAAGAGGCGCAGATCCGGGAAGGCGATCTCGAGAAGGTCCCCCACGATCCGGACTCCTCCTACGGGGAACTGCCGCCGGAGGGATCCAGCCCCAAGAGTTACGCGGCGTGGGGGAACGCCTTCCGGGACTGGATCTACCGGAACCGGAAACTGGAACTGCTCAAAAGCCCCTCGCTCGGAATCGTCTCCGAACCCGGGGAACCGGAGCGCGACTTCCGCATCCGGCTCACGCAGGGCGCCCGGGAGAAACGGGACCTGCAGATCGAGAGGCTGCGCAAGAAGTACGCGCCCAGGATCGCCGCCCTGCAGGACAGGATCCGCCGCGCAGAGCAGGCCGTGGAGCGGGAGAAGGCGCAGGCGACGCAGCAGAAACTCTCCACCGCCATCTCCTTCGGGGCCACGCTTCTTTCGGCGCTGACCGGAAGAAAAGCCGTCAGCCAGTCCACGCTCGGGAGAGCCGCGACCACGGCCCGGGGGGCGAGCAGGACGATGAAGGAGGCGCAGGACGTTGCCCGGGCCGCGGAGAGCGTGGAGGCGCTTGCGAGGCAGCTCGGGGAGCTTCAGGCGCTCCTGGACCAGGAGACCGCAGAGGTCAAGGCGAGTGCCGATCCCATGGCCGAAGAGCTGGAACCGTGCGAGGTCCGGCCGAAAAAGGCCGACATCTCGGTCTCCCTCGTCTCGCTTGCGTGGTTCCCGCACTGGCGGGACGAAAAGGGGGGGATCGCGCCGGCCCGCTGAGGCGGCTCTCCCGGGGGGAGATGGCCGGCCGTCAATCCTCCCCGTCCGCGGCCGTCTCGAGGCTCAGGAGCTTCGGCCCCTGCTTGATCCGGAAAGAGCCGTTTACCGTCTCCCAGATCCAGCCGGAATAGCCGTACCCTCCCACGGCCTTCACGACGAAGGCCCCCCTCCACGATTCCGCCCGGGTCTGATTGAGGGCGACCGTCCCGAACTTCCCGAACGTGTAGCCGGGAACCGGGTGGCAGTACGATCCGCCCGCGAGCTCCCCTGCCGTTTCCACCGCCTCTCTTCCCCCGAACACGGCGGCCCGAAGCCCGTACTTGTGGTCCTTCGCGCGCCGGAGCACCTCCTCCTTCGTGTCGAACGGCGAGGTGAACGCCACGGGGCCGAAGACCTCCTCCCGCATCCCGAGCATGTCGTCGGTGGCGTCCCGCACGATCGTGGGGTGGATCGTATTCCCCTCGATCCTCCCTCCGAGGACGATCTTCGCCCCCCTCGACAGGGCATCCGCGAGCTGCGCCCGGATCCGGTCGACGGCAAGGGAGCTCGCGACGGGGGAGATGTCGGTCCGCTCGTCCTCCGGCCCCCCGACGATCAGTCTCGCGGCCTTCTCCTCGAACCGGTCGAGAAACTCCCCGTAGAGGGACCGATGGACGAAGATCCGCTTCGGGGCGGTGCACGTCTGCCCCGAGTACATGAACTTCGCCGTCACGAGGTCCGACAGGGCGAGGTCGAGGTCGGCGTCGGCGAAGACGATGAACGGATCCTGCCCCGGCCCCTCGAAGACGAGCTTCTTTCCGCTCCGCCGGAACGCCTCCTCGTACGGAAGGACGTTTTCGTCGAAGCCGAAGATGATGACGGCGGACGTGGAGGGATCCTTGAGCGAACTCTCCACGAAGTTCTTTCCGCTCCTGCGGGAGAAGCGGATGTCGTCCCCGAAGATCGGGCGGTAAAGCGATTCCGTGAGGTCGCAGATCCCTGTCCCCCTGGAGGAGAACTTCACGTTCACCCGGTTCCCCACCATGTAGATCGAGGTGATGGCCGTGTTGAGCCAGGCACTGCCGTTGTAGGAGAGCATGAGCGAGACGCTCGACCCTTTGCCTCCCAGGGGCCGTCTCTCCTCGAGGAGGGGCCGGGCCTCCTCGTACATCTTCAGCCGGTCGACCGTGATGTCCACTTCCTTTGCGGTGTCCCGGGCGGTGAACCGGATGTCCCGGACCGCCTGCCGGATGATCTCGTCCCGGCGCTTTCCGATCGAAACCGCGAGATCGAGGACGTTCCGGAACCGCTCGTCATAGGTCATCCGCATCCGTGACGGCCCTCCCTGGCAGGACAGCGTTTCTCCATGATGCCACCGGGGCGGATTGCGGGTAAAGTCCGGGGAAGGTACATTGGATCCGGTCGAACGTTCCCGGGAGGGTACCCATGCGGGCGGTGATCCAGCGGGTGAGCAGGGCGAAGGTGTCGTCGGAAGGGAAGCCCTTGGGCGCGATCGGGCAGGGACTGCTGGTTCTCGTCGGCTTCGGCCACGGTGACGACAGCGCGGCCGTCGCCTGGATGGCACAGAAGATCGTAAAGCTGCGGATCTTCGAGGACGAGGCGGGGAAGATGAACCGGTCGGTCGCCGACGTCGGCGGCGGGGTCCTCGTCGTGCCGCAATTCACCCTGTACGGCGACGCGCAGAAGGGGAACCGCCCGGGCTTCGACGCGGCGGCCCGGCCCGAACGGTCGGAACCGCTCTTCCGGGAGCTGGTCGCATCTCTTGCGGAACGGACTTCCCTGCCTGTGGCCTCCGGGGCATTCGGGGCGCAGATGGAGGTGGAGCTGGTGAACGACGGGCCGGTGACGATCCTCCTCGAGCGGCCGCCGGCGTCCGTTTCCGGCGGCGGACACCGGGAAGAACGTTTCGAAAAACCGTAAACTTTCCGTAAGGATTCACCGAAAGAGTAACCGGGAATACCAGGGGAGGCGAAGTGAGCGCATTTCGTGCCATCCGGGAGGGAAAAGGATCGCCCGCCAACCGGGGATTCACCATCATCGAAATCGCCATTGTCCTCGGCATCATCGCCATCCTGGCGACCCTGGCCGTTACCGCCTACACGAAATATATCGATCAAAATCTCGAAAAGATGACGATCCGCAATATCCGGATCCTGGAAGGGGCGATCAAGACGTTCGAGCTCGAGAACCTGCGCCTGCCGAACAACCTGAACGAGCTGGGCCCCGTTGCCCTGCTGGATGTCGGGGGAAAGACCGTCACCCGGCCTCCCCCTTTCCCCGACCCGTGGGGGAATCCCTACCGGTACCTGAACATTCGCAACGACAGTCCGCCTGCTTACCCCAACGCCCGGAGAGACAAAGGCAACAAGCCGCTGAGCCTGGACTTTGACCTCTACAGCATGGGCGCCGACGGAGAAACCGCAAAACCCGTCGGGAGTGGTGCAGGGGGCGACGATATTGTCCGTGCAAACAGCGGCGCCTACGTCGGTTTGGGCGCCAAGTACTGACGGGGAACAGGGGTGAGGGCGATCCTTCCCTTCATGCGGACCGGCGTTGCGAAGCGCATCTTCGGGATTTTCATTGTTTGCGCCTTGCTTCCGATCGGCTGCCTCGCGTTCTTCTCTCTCCGGGAGATGGCCGGGAATCTCGAGGAAAAGTCCTATCAGCAACGGCACCAAACGAATAAACAGATCGCCTTTTCGCTCATTGATGGTCTTTCCATTCTCCGGGCCGAAATGGAGGTGCTGGCGTTGTCCTACGGCAGCCACCGGGGGAAACCCGCCGGAGATGCCGGAAAGGAAATGCCCAACCCCTGGAAACCCCGTTTTTCCGGCCTCACCTTTTTCCCGGAGGGATCCGGTGCGGAAACCGTTTTCGGGACGCCGTGCCCGCCCCCTCCCCGAACCGAAGCGTTACGAAACCATCTGGAGTCCGGCCAGGCCGCGATTTTCGTCCAACGTGCGTTCGGGGCCCCTTCCCGTGTGCACATGGCTCTTGCGCCCGGGGGGATGTTGGGGGGACGGGCGGTTTGGGTGGGGGAAGTCCACCCGAAGTATCTAAGGGATATTGTCGAACAATCCCTGCCGGCACAGGGCGATGTCACCTTGCTGGATTCGGGCGGCGAGGTGGTGTACAGCTCGCGGCCGCTGCCAAAACCGGTTGTCCGGCGTGTCGGTCGGGTTGCGGCGCAGATCTCCCCCGGCCAGTTCGAATGGGTCGGAGAGGGGGATCCTCTTTTTGTCAACTACCGGACGATCTTTCTCAAAGTGGTTTATTTTGAGGAGGATTGGATCGTGATCGCCAGCCAGTCGAAAGCGGATGCCTTTGCGCCGTTGACACGCATGACCACGACGTTTCTCCTGGTCACGGGGCTCACCGTTTTGGTGGTTACGCTGTTCAGCATCGTCCAGATCCGCAGAAACCTTGTTCCCCTGGCGAAGCTCAAGGAGGGGACCCGAAAGATCCGGGGAGGGGATTTCGAGAGCAGGATCGAGGTCCATAGCGGCGACGAGTTCGAAGATCTTGCCCATTCGTTCAATCGGATGACAGAGCGGCTGGGGAAGGAGTTCCATGCCCTGAACGAGACAGGCCGGATTGTCCGGTCTGTCCTCACCGGGCTGGAAAGGGAAACCATCGTCAAAACCGTGCTTGGGAATCTGCGGACCGTCATCCCCTGTGAAACGGTCGGTATCTCTCTGATGGAGCCCGGTGGAAACGGTGCGGCACGGACCTATGTGGAGGGTTCGGGAACGGGGGAATCGGCCGATCTGCAGCATACCGCCGCGGTTCTTGCCCCGGAAGAATCGCAGAGGCTGAGGATGACGGACGGGAGCCTGGTCGTCGAGTCGGGGAACGGGTTCCAGGGACTCCTGTCCCCCTTGTCGGGGCATGGATTCAGGACATTCGTTCTCCTTCCGATCCTGTGCAAGGAGAAGATGGCCGGGGTTCTCGCCATGGGGTACGGAAAGGGAACGGCCCGGGCCAGGGAGGACATTCTCCGGGCCCGCCAGATCGCGGACCAGGTTGCCGTTGCCCTGGACAACACCGGGCTGATCGAAGAGCTTGCCGTCCTCAACCTTGGGGCAATGACCGCCCTGGCCCGGGCGGTCGACGCCAAATCCCACTGGACGGCAGGCCATTCCGAGAGGGTGACGGCGTTATCGATGAGGATCGGCCGGGCAATGGGGATGGCGTTGTGGGAACTCAATGGTCTGCAGCGCGGCGGGTTGCTTCACGACCTCGGCAAGATCGGGGTCCCTGGAACCATCCTGGACAAGTCGGACAAACTGACGGAAGAAGAATTCGCAGCCATCATGGAGCATCCGGAAAAGGGTATCCGCATTCTGGAACCGATCCCGGCATTTCGGGACATCATCCCCATCGTGGCGCAGCACCACGAATGGGTGAACGGGCGGGGCTACCCCCGGGGCCTGTCCGGGGACGGCATCTCCCGGGGTGCCCGGATCGTGGCCGTTGCCGATGTCTACGACGCCCTGACGTCGGACCGGCCATATCGGTCCGGCTGGCTTCCGGAGCGGGCTCTCTCCTACATCGAAGAGAACGCAGGCGTTCAGTTCGATCCGGAGGTGGTCGAGGCGTTCCGCGACCTGTTTGCCGCAGGCGACACGGCGGTCTGCATTCCGCTGGATGACCGGATCGCCTGTCCGGGAGTGTGACGTCAGGAACGGTGTGCGTCCCGCGTCTTCCGAAGAAAGGGATTATCTGCCGGCCAGGTACCGGTTCACGCCCGCGGCCGCCTTCCTCCCGAAGTCGATGGCGCGCACGACGAGGGACGCCCCCACCATGCTGTCCCCCGCCGCGAAGACGCCCGGAGCGGTGGTCATCAGGTCGGAATCGACCGCCAGGTTCCCGCGGGGATCCAGGGCAAGGTCCAGGTCCCGGACCAGAGGGCCGTGCTCCACGTGGACGAACCCCATGGCGAGCAGCACCAGGTCCGCCTGCATCGTGAATTCCGATCCCGGGATCTCCCGGAAGGTGCTCCGGCCGTTCCTGTCCGGCTCCGACCAGTCGAGCAGGACGCATCGCAGTCTCTCGACGCCGTCCGGGCCCCCGAGGAACTCCTTCGTCGACACGCTCCAGAGGCGTGTGCACCCCTCCTGGTGGGAGGAGGAGGTGCGCATGATGACCGGCCAGGTCGGCCAGGGGTTGTGGAGGGAGCGCTCCTCGGGGGGTTCGGGCAGCAGCTCGAACTGGTGGATCTCCCGTGCTCCCTGCCGCCGGCTGGTTCCCACGCAGTCGGACCCGGTGTCGCCGCCCCCGATCACCACGACGCGCTTCCCCGCGGCCGTGATCCGCTCCTGCTCCGGCACCTCCTCGCCGCCGATCATCATGTTCTGCTGCGTGAGGAAGTCCATCGCGTAGTGGATCCCGGGCAGTTCGCGCCCCGGGACCGGGAGATCCCGCGGGACCGTGGCGCCGGCCGCGATGACGAGGGCGTCGAACGTCCGCCTCAGGTACCGGACGGAGATGTCGGTGCCGGCGTTCACGCTGGTCTCGAAGACGACACCCTCCGCGCGCATCTGCTCGAGGCGCCGGTCGATCACCCATTTCTCGAGCTTGAAGTCCGGGATGCCGTAACGGAGGAGCCCCCCGATCAGGCCCGCCTTTTCGAAGACCACCACCTCGTGCCCCTTGCGCGCCAGCTGCTGCGCGGCGGCAAGCCCCGCGGGTCCCGAGCCGATGATTCCCACTTTCTTGCCCGTCTTCCGGGGGGGGGGCTCCGGTCGGATCCACCCTTCCCGCCATCCCATCTCCACGATCTGCAGCTCGATGTGCCGGATCGTGACGGGGGGCTGGTTGATCGCCAGCGTGCAGGCCGCCTCGCACGGGGCGGGGCAGATCCTCCCGGTGATTTCCGGCAGGTTGCACGTGGCGTGGAGGAGGGTCAGCGCCTTGCGCCACTGCTTCCGGTACACCATGTCGTTCCAGTCGGGGATCCGGTTCACGACCGGGCAGCCGAAAGCGTGGCAGTAGGGGATGCCGCAGTCCATGCACCGTGCCGCCTGGATCTCCAGGCGCTCCGTCGGCAGGAACTGCTCGACTTCCTGATAGTCGTGAACCCGTTCCTCCACCGGACGGTACGGAGGAGGTTCCTGCGGGTACAGCAGGAACCCGGTCGGCTTAACCACGGTACACCTCCTCCGTCGCCGAGACCGTCTCGTCGTCGCGGAATTCCTCGAGGTGCATCCGCTCGAGCACTTTCCGGTACTCCACCGGCATGATCTTCACGAACAGGGGCAGGCGCGATTCCCAGTTCTCGAGGATCATCTGGGCCCGCGTGCTTCCGGTGAACCGGAAGTGGTTTTCGATCATGCCGCGCAGCTGCTTCTCGTCCTCCGCGTTCCAGACGGTTTCCACGTCCACCATGTCGAGGTTGCAGCGCGTGTCGAACAGCTCGGACTCGTCGTAGACGTAGGCGACCCCGCCGCTCATCCCCGCCGCGAAGTTGTTCCCGGTGGCCCCCAGGACCACGACGACGCCCCCCGTCATGTATTCGCAGCCGTGGTCGCCGACGCCCTCCACCACCGTCTTCGCCCCGCTGTTGCGCACGGCGAACCGCTCGCCGGCGGTGCCGTACAGGTAGAGCTCGCCGCCGGTAGCCCCGTAAAGTACGACGTTGCCGGCGATCACGTTCCGGTGGGGCAGGAACCCCGCCTCCGGCGGCGGGACGACGACGATCCTGCCCCCGGACATCCCTTTTGCGAGGTAGTCGTTGGCGTCGCCGACGACCCGGAGGGTGATCCCCGGGGCGAGGAACGCTCCGAGGCTCTGCCCCGCGGATCCGCGGAAGGAGATGCGAATCGTGTCGTCGGGCAGTCCCCGGGAACCGAACCGGCGGACGACCTCTCCGCTCAGCATGGCGCCTGTCGTCCTGTGCACATTCCGGATCGGCATCTCGATGTCGACGGGCTGCCCTTTCTCCAGAGCCGGCATCGCTTCCCGGATCAGCTCGTTGTCCAGGGACTTGTCGAGCTCGTGCTCCTGGCTCCGGACGCAGCGCCGGGGGGTGTCCTCCCCCATTCCCGCAGGGAGCAGGATCGCGCTGAAGTCGAGCCCCCTCGCTTTCCAGTGTTCGACCGCCGGCAGGACCTCCAGCCGGTCCACCCGCCCGACCATCTCGTCCACCGTGCGAAAACCCAGTTCGGCCATGTACTCGCGAAGCTCCTGCGCGAGGAAGCGGAAGAACCGCTCCACGTGCTCGGGCTTCCCCGTGAAGCGGGCGCGCAGGACCGGGTCCTGCGTGGCGACCCCCACCGGACAGGTGTTGAGATGGCACTTCCGCATCAGCACGCAGCCGAGCGTAACGAGCACCGTGGTCCCGAACCCGAACTCCTCCCCCCCCATCAGGGCGGCGACGGCCAGGTCGCGTCCGGTTTTGAGCTGCCCGTCGGTCTGCACGCGGATCCGGTCGCGCAGCCGGTTGAAGATGAGGGCCTGCTGCGTCTCGGCGAGGCCAAGCTCCCAGGGAAGCCCGGCGTGCTTGATGGACGTGAGCGGGGACGCCCCCGTCCCTCCGTCGTGCCCCGAGATCAGCACCAGGTCCGCCTTCGCCTTGGCGACTCCCGCCGCCACCGTCCCCACCCCGACCTCGGAAACGAGCTTGACGGAGACGTTGGCCTGCGGGTTCACGCATTTCAGGTCGTAGATCAGCTGGGCGAGGTCCTCGATCGAGTAGATGTCGTGGTGCGGCGGGGGGGAGATCAGGGTGACCCCCGGCGTGGTGTGCCGCACCCTGGCGATCTCCGCGCTTACCTTGTGCCCCGGAAGCTGGCCCCCCTCGCCGGGCTTGGCCCCCTGGGCCATCTTGATCTGGAGCTCGTCGGCGTGGATCAGGTATTCCGTGGTGACCCCGAACCTTCCCGAGGCGACCTGCTTGATCCGGGAGCGCAGGCTGTCGCCGTTGGGGAGCGGGAGGTAGCGGGCGGGATCCTCCCCTCCCTCTCCGCAGTTGCTGCGGCCGCGGAGACGGTTCATCGCCAGCGCGATCGTCTCGTGCACCTCCTGGCTGATCGACCCGTAGGACATCGCCGCCGTGGTGAACCGCCGGGTGATCTTCTCCACCGGTTCGACCTCGTCGATCGGGACCGGATCCCCTGTTCGGAACCGGAAGAGACTGCGCAGCGTCGCGCGTTCCTGCGACTGGTCGTCGATCAGCCGCGTGTACTCCCGGAACACCCGGTAGTCGTCCGCGCGGACCGCCTGCTGGAGCTTGTAGATCGCCTCCGGATTCCACAGGTGCTTCTCCCCGCCGACCCGCACCTGGTAGAGCCCGCCGGGGTCCAGCAGCCGGTGTTCGTCCGTGTCCTCCCCGTACGCCTGGCGATGCCTTGCCAGGGTCTCGGCGGCGATCTCGCCGAGCCCGATCCCCCCGAGCCGGGAGGCCGTGCCGCAGAAATACTTGTCCACGAGCTTTCGCCCGAGGCCGACGGCCTCGAAGATCTGCGCCCCGACGTAGCTTCGCAGCGTCGAGATCCCCATCTTGCTCATCGTCTTGAGCAGCCCCTTCTTGATGGCCGTGATGTAGGCGTCGACGGCATCGGCCGGGAGGAGCGGTTTTTCCAGCAGCTCCTTTTCGGCCAGCTGGCGCACCGTGGAAAATGCGATGTGGGGGCAGATCCCGTTGGCGCCGTAGCCGAGGAGGAGCGCGTAGTGCATGACCTCCCGGGCCTCCCCCGTTTCGATGACGATCGCGGCCTGCGTGCGAAGACCCCTTCGGATCAGGTGGTGATGAAGGCCCGAGACGGCGAGCAGGGAAGGGATCGGGGCGCGATCCGGGCCCATGTTCCGGTCGGTCAGGATCAGGAAGGTCGCTCCCTCCCGGATATATTTTTCGGCCAGCACGAAGACGGAGGTCAGGGCCGAGGCAAGGGTTTTCCCGTCGCCGCCCGCGGAAAACAGGATGTCGATGTCGCGCGCGACGATCTCCGGGTGGGAGGCGTTGCGCAGCCGCGCCATGTCCTCCGGCGTGAGGATGGGGTGGGGGAGCTTGAGCATCCGGCAATGCTCCGGCGTCTCGTCCAGAAGGTTCTTCTCCCGCCCGACGAAGCACCGGAGCGACATCACCAGCTCCTCCCGGAGCGGGTCGATCGGGGGGTTGGTGACCTGCGCGAACAGCTGCTTGAAATAGGAGAAGAGCAGCTGCGGGCGGTTGGACAAAACCGCCAGGGCGGAGTCGTCCCCCATGGAGCCCACGGCCTCCTGCCCCTGCGAGGCCATCGGGGCGATCACCATCTTCAGGTCTTCCTCGGTGTACCCCAGGGCGATCTGCTTCCGGACCAGGATCTCCGGGTCCTCCGGAGGGATGTCGGGCGGGTTGAACAGGCCCCGAAGCTCGATCCGGTTGTCCTTGACCCAGTGCCGGTACGGGTGCTGGCGCGAAATGCGGGACTTGATCTCGTTGTCGGGGACGATCCGTTTCTGCTCCAGGTCCACGAGAAACATCTTTCCCGGCTGCAGCCGTCCCTTCTGCAGGATCCGGTCGGCGGGAAAGTCCATCACGCCGGTTTCCGAGGCCATGACGATCATGCCGTCGCGCGTGACCGTGTACCGGGCGGGCCGCAGGCCGTTCCGGTCCAGGGTGGCCCCGATGTATCGCCCGTCGCTGAACACGAGTGCGGCCGGGCCGTCCCACGGCTCCATGATGGCGGAGTGGTACTCGTAGAACGCCCGCTTGTCCTCGCTCATGTGGAACTGCGGTCCGAACGCCTCGGGCACCATCATCATCATGGCGTGGGGGAGGGATCGGCCGGCCATCACCAGCAGCTCCAGGGCGTTGTCGAAGATCGCGGAGTCGCTTCCCTCCTCGATGATCACGGGCTTGATCTTCTCGAGGTCGTCGCCGAACCTCTTCGATTCGATGATCGCCTCCCGCGCGCGCATCCGGTTGATGTTCCCCCGAAGGGTATTGATCTCCCCGTTGTGCGCGAGAAACCGGTACGGGTGCGCGAGATGCCACGTGGGGAGGGTGTTCGTGCTGTATCGCTGGTGGACGACGGCGAAGGAGCTCGCGAAGAGCGGATCGCGCAGGTCCGGGAAGAACGTGGTGAGCTGGGAGCCCGTGAGCAGCCCCTTGTAGACGAGGGTACGCGACGAAAGGCTCGGGATGTAGAACTGGCTGGCGTCGCCGTCGGTCCAGCTTCGGACCTCCTTCTCCGCCAGGCGCCGGATGACGTAGAGCTTCCGCTCGAAGTCGTCCCCGTGGCAGGACCCGTTCGAGAGGAAGACCTGTCGGATCGCGGGCTGCGACATCCGGGCGAGCTCCCCGAGAGGATCCGCGTTTGCGGGGACCTGCCTCCACCCCAGAACGGGGCACCCTTCCTCGTTCGCCGTGCGCTCGAGGGTTGCCGTGCAGCGGTCGGCAAGCGTTTCGTCCGTCGGCAGGAAGACCAGTCCCGCCGCGTACTCGCCCCGGGGCGGAAGGGGAAAGGGAAGGTCCCGGCATCCGTGGCGGAAAAAGGCGTCCGGGATCTGCAGGAGAATCCCTGCCCCGTCCCCCGTCGACTTGTCGCCGCCGATCGCGCCGCGGTGCTCGAGGTTCACGAGGATCTGCACGGCGTGCTCCACGATCGAATGCTCCGGTACTGCGGAGAGACGGGCGACGAAACCGACGCCGCAGCTGTCATGCTCCTGGTCCGGATGGTACAGGCCGGCCGGGAGGGCGGTTCCGGCTGCGTTGGTTCGGGGAAACCCTGTATGATGGGGCATGATCCGTTGCCTCATTGTCGATAATCAGTTCTGATATTATGGCACGCTTTCGGCCGGTCCCGAAACGGGCACAACCAATTAATATTAGGCGTTATCGGAGGAAATTTCCACCCCGGGGATAGGCATGACGCGCTGCGACTGGGCGGGCAATGACCCGCTGATGATTTCGTACCACGACGGGGAATGGGGTGTGCCGGTGCATGACGACCGGAAGCTGTTCGAGTTTCTCGTCCTGGAGGGGGCCCAGGCGGGCCTGAGCTGGCGAACGGTGCTCCGGAAACGGGAACAGTACCGCAGGGCCTTTCGGGGATTCGACCCGGAACGGGTGGCGCGCTTCGGCGGAAAAGAGGTGGAGCGCCTCCTCGCCGACCCCGGGATCATCCGGAACCGGGCCAAGGTCGAATCCGCGGTTGCGAACGCGCGCCTCTTTCTGGAAGTTCGGGAGGAGATGGGCTCCTTCGATGCCTATCTCTGGAGGTTCACGGGAGGCAGGCCGATCGTGAACCGGTTCCGGAAGATGTCCGAACTGCCTTCCCAATCCCGGGAATCGGTCGCGATGAGCGGGGATCTGCGCGCGCGGGGGTTCCGCTTCGTGGGCCCCACGATCTGCTACGCCTTCATGCAGGCGGTCGGGATGGTGAACGACCACCTGGTCGACTGCTTCCGGCACGCCCCCGTGCGGAAGATCTTCCACCGCCCCGCTTCCTGACGCGCGGCAATTCCTTTCCGTCCCCCGGAACCCCTTATGGGGAAGCGGTTCCCCCGGGGAATTCGTGGGTGGCGGGGGAGGAGAGGGGTGGCCACGTCCCCTTCGCCCGGTTTTTCCCTTCCGAGAAGGCGAGGTAGCTGTACTTGCCGTAGTGGGGGATCTTTCGTGCCGCGAGGGATGCGGCTTCGGCCGAGAAGGGAAGGAACAGGGCCGTGACCCGCCCCCCGCCCGCGGGGTGGGGGAGGACGACGAACAGGGAGTCCCCGGGGGAATCGAACCGTTCCCCCCCGAGGGCGAATCGTGTCGGAGAGAGGGACAGCTCCTCCGGAAGGGGAGGAAGATAGCCGTTTCCTTTCGGGATTCCGAGGAAGAGCACGTCGTGGCCGGCCAGCCGCGAAGGGGGAGTCTCTTCTTCCCGGAGAATCGCGGTCTGCTCCTTCCCCAGGCCGGCGAGGAGCAGGTTCGACGAGTCCCGGATGTCGTCGGGAACCCCCCGTGCGGCCACGACCAGGAGATCCGTCGACCCCCGGATGGCGTTGACGGTGGGGGGGATCTCGGAAGGGTCGAGGCGGCGGAACAGGTCGGTTTCGGGGTCGAGGAGCAGGGTTCGGGGATTCGCCTCCGCAGAAAAGGAAAACGGGGCCTCCCCGCCGGAGAGATCGAGCACGGTGTCGATTTTCCCTCCCTCGGTGACCAGGCGCATCGGCACGCGGAGATCGAAGTACGGCTTTTCCTGTACGACTCTTCCCGAGACGCGCCATCCCTTCCCGTCCCGTTCCGCGGTGACCCCCGAAAGAGCGATGACCGGCGCGCCGCCGCGTTCCACCCACTGCCGGAAGAAGGGGGAGAGATCGATCCCCGATTCCCTCCCGATTGCCTGGGCGAAGTCGCCCCACGTCGCCTCCCGGAACATCTTCTCCCGCACCACGTCCCGCAACCCGTTCCAGAACGCGTCGTCCCCGGCCAGCCGCCTTGCCATGTGGAAGACCATCGCGCCCTTCCCGTACCCGATCGCCTGCGAGGCGGGGCTGTCCCGCCCCGAGAAGGATGCCAGGGGGAAGCCGCCGCCGCGGGGGACGAGGGTGCTGTAATCCCGCAGGATCTTGAGGCGGTATTCGCGTCCTTCCTCCGCCGAGGAGCGTTCCTTGTACAGGTAGTCGGCCACGTAGGTGGTGAGCCCCTCGGACCAGTTCCCCCGGTCGTAGTCTGCGCGCACCCCGTTCCCGAACCAGGAGTGGGCCACTTCGTGCCCCAGGCTGGTCTCCACGATGAAGGGGAGCCGCACGACCGTGCTTCCGAGCAGCGTGTAGGAGGGAAACCCGTATCCCGTCGGGAAGAAATTCTCCACCACGGCGAACTTTTCGAACGGGTAGGGACCGAGGAGACCCCGGTAGAGGTCGAGAAACCGTTCGACCGCACGGAGATAGGGCTCCGACAGGGCGTAGGTTTCCGGGTAGAAGTAGGTGGAAAGAACGATCCCCCCGGAGCGTTTCTCGCGGACCCGATACGGGCCCGCGGAGAGGGAGAGCCCCCCGGGGGATTCCCGGGTCTCCCATTCCGACCGGGTGACTCCGCCCGACGTCCCCCGCCGGATTCGCCTTCCCGCGGTGACCGACTCGTATCCCGGGGGGGCCTCGACGAGCACGCGGAAGGTCGCCCGGCTCCCGGGGAGATCGGGATACCACCCGGCATCGCCGCCCAGGAACGTTCCCCTCTCCCGGATGGTTCCCCGTACTCCGTAGCCCGGGTCCCCGGTGTCCACCGGGCCCTCGGGAACGCGGTCCCGGAACGAGGCCCGGTACTTCACGGCGAGGGACAGTTTGCCTCTCCCGGCGGTTTCCGGAGCCAGGACAACGCGAAGGGACCCTCCCGCAAACGTGAAGGGAATCTCCTTTCCCCCCGCGGTGACCTTCTCCACCTCGGCGGTCGCGGACAGCGTGAACGAAAGGGTTTGCTCCCCGCCGGTGCGCACGGTCAGGGTGTCCATCCCTGCCAGGGAGTGGCGTTCCGGATGGAGGCGCACCGAAAGGTCGTGGTGCACGACGGAGGGCTGTCCGGAAGCGCGCGCCGCCGGACCCGGAAGGAGGAACGCCAGAAAGGAGGCGGAACAAAGAATGAGGGAGGCGAGGCCGTTTTTCCCGCGAGTCGGCATGGTACCCGTTAGAATACCTGCTTCTTCCGATCGTTTCCCCGTTTCCTCCCGGCGGCCTGCCCGCGCCCCCGAATCTCCCGGGATTCTTTCCGCACCTAATGGGGGATGAATGGGACGAGACGAAAGTTCCCGGGAACGGCCTGGTTGCCGGGATCGCTGCGTCCGGAATCGGCGCTTGCCGCAGCGGCATTGCTGGTCATGATCGTCGCCGCGGGAACGGCCAATTCCTTTGCGGCGCAAGCCTGCAAGCCCACTCCCCCGGACGTGGAAGGCCCTTTCTATATCCCGGAAGCTCCGCTTCGGGATTCCACGGGCAGCGGACTCGTGATCCGGGGACGCCTCCTCGGCGCGCCCGGCTGCAAACCCCTTCCCGGAGGAAGGATCGAGTGGTGGCAGGCAGACCGGCAGGGTCGGTACGATGACGCCCACCGGGGGAGTCAGAACGTGGGCGCGAACGGGGCCTACCGGTTCTCCACCGATTTCCCGGGCGTCTATCCCGGACGTCCCCCCCACATCCATGTCAAGGCATTCGCCCCCGGGCACCTGCCCCTCACCACGCAACTCTATCTGCGGGGAGGGGAGACGGAGGCCGATGTCGACATCGTTCTCGTCCCGGTCCGGTAAGACGGGAATGTTCGGCGGGGTCACGGGATCGCTGATCCCCCCGTGGAGGAGGCCGATCGAATGAGGGTGCTCGTTTCCGGATCGACCGGGCTGGTCGGGTCGGCGCTCGTCCGTGATCTTGCCGGCGGCGGGCACGGCGTCACCCGCCTCGTGCGATCCTCCTCGGAGGCCGGACGGGACGGGGTCCGGTGGGACCCGGAGGCCGGGGCAGTGGACCTGGAGGGGATGGAGGGGCACGATGCCGTCGTCCACCTTGCCGGAGAGAACATCGCGGGCGCGCGTTGGACCCCGGGGAGAAAGGCTAGGATACGGGACAGCCGCGTCGGCGGGACCCGGCAGCTCTGCGACGCCCTCCAGCGTCTCGACCGCCCCCCGGCGGTGATGGTGTGCGCGTCCGCAACGGGGTACTACGGAGACCGGGGCCCCGAGGTTCTTCGCGAGGAGAGCCCGCCGGGGAAGGGATTTCTCGCGGACGTCTGCCGCGAATGGGAGGCGGCCACCGAAGGGGCTGCCCGGAAGGGTTTACGGGTGGTCAACCTGCGCATCGGGATGGTCCTGAGCGCCGAAGGCGGGGCGCTGGCGAAGATGCTCCCTGCGTTCCGGGCGGGCGCCGGGGGGCGGATCGGGAGCGGTGAGCAGTACATGAGCTGGATCGCCCTTCCCGACCTCGTCGGGGTCATCCGTCACGCGCTGTCATCTGCGTCCCTGCAGGGGCCCGTGAACGCGGTGGCCCCCCATCCGGTGACGAACCGGGAGTTCACGAAGACCCTCGGGCGCATCCTCGGGCGCCCGACCGTCGCCCTCCTGCCCGCCTTCGCCGCACGCCTGCTCTTCGGGGAGATGGCGGACGAACTGCTCCTGGCCAGCACGCGCGCTGCGCCCGCGAAGCTCCTCGCCTCGGGGTACCGGTTCGCCTTCCCGGAGCTGGAAACGGCCCTTCGTCCCCTCTTGGGGAAGTAGGCGGATCGGCAACAGGAGCGGTCAGATCGCCTTGGCCCAGGCCAGGCGCTTCTCGAGCCACCGGGAGAGGGTGGTGAACGCGTAGCAGAAGATGAAGTAGACGACGGCGATGAACAGGAAGATCTCGGTGGGGTAGATGAGGCTGCGGTTGTTGATCTGCGTCGCCACGTGGGTCAGCTCCGAGACGCCGACGATGAAGGCGAGCGAGGTGTCCTTGATGAGCGACACGAACTGGTTGACGAAGGACGGGATCATGTTCCGCAGGGCCTGCGGCAGGATGACGTAGATCATGGTGTGCCGGTGGGTGAGGCCCGTGGAGATCGCCGCCTCCGTCTGTCCCTTCGGGATCCCCTCGATGCCCGCCTTGACGATCTGCGACATGTAGGCGGAGGTGAAGAACGTGAGCGCCAGGATCACCGTCTGGCTCTCCGGCATTGCACGGCCCATGAGGGCCGGGTAGAGGAAGTACATCCAGAAGATGACCATGAGGAGAGGCATCCCCCGCACAATCTGGATCACCGCCTCGGAGGCGTACCGGATCACCCGGTTGCGGGAGATCGCCAGAAGCCCCAGGAACATCCCCCCGAAGAAGGAGAGGATGCAGGAGACGACCGCGAGGTAGAAGGTGAGCGCCACCCCCCCCAGCGGCCCGTGGGGGTAGCGGCCGATGAAGAAGTACGTCAGGTTGTCCCAGATGACGTGAAAATCAAGCCCCATCTCATCTCGCCTTCATCGGGGATAGGATCGTCTTGCTGTACCAGGTGACCACGATGGTGATGAGGATCGACATGGCGAGGTATACGGCGGTGGCCGCCGTAAACGCCTCGAACCCCTTGAACGTGTAGCTCTCCACCTGCCGGGCCTGGTAGGTGAGCTCCGCCACCCCGATCGTCATCGCCAGGGACGAGTTCTTGACCAGGTTCAGGAACTGGCTGATCAGCGGCGGGACGGTGATCCGGACCGCCTGCGGCAGGATGATGTACCGCATCGACCGGATGTACGAAAATCCGGAGCTCCTTGCGGCCTCCATCTGCTCCTTCGGGATGGAGAGGACCCCGGAGCGGATGTCCTCGGCGATGAACGCCGAGGTGTAGATCGTCAGGGCGATGACGGCGGAGGCGAACTCGAAGTTGGTCGAGACCAGCCAGTCGTTGGCCGCCTCCGGGAGGACCTTGTACGACCCGAAGTACCAGAAGAAGATCTGGACGAGCAGCGGGGTGTTGCGGAAGAATTCGAGGTAGCCGTGGGCGAACCACCGGACGGGGCGGACCCTGCTCATCCGCATGACCGCGATGATCAGCCCCAGGAGGAAAGCGAGGGCGATCGACACCGCCGAGAGCTGGATCGTGACCTTGACGCCCGATACCAGCCAGTCGAAATACTTCCCCGACAGGACGACCGCCCAGTCGAATTTGTACTTCAGCACGCGGGCCCGACCTTTACGGCTACTTGTCGGCCGTGATGGTGAAGTTCCTCTTCAGGGGCGTATCCGAGTCCGGCCCGAACCACCGGTCGAAGATCTTCGCTGCCTCCCCGCTCTTCTCCATCTCGAGGATCGTCTGGTTGACGAAGTTCAGGAAGTTCGTGTCCCCCTTGCGGATCCCGAGTCCGTAAGGCTCGTCGGAGATCCGGATGTCCGGGATCTCGTACGCTCCCTTCGGAAGCTTGGCGAGCAGGCCGGCCAGGATCGACTCGTCGGTCGTCACCGCCACGACCTTTCCCTGCGTCAATGCGAGAACCCCCTGGGGGTAGTCGTCGAACGAAAGGATCGTCGCGCTCGGAATCGCCTTCTTCGCGTTCTGCTCGGAGGTGGACCCCTTCGTCGTGCCGATCTTCTTCCCTTCCAGGTCCTTCAGGCTCTTGACCGTCCCGGTCTTGGTGAGGAACTTCTGGCCGGTGAGGAAGTAGGTGTGGCTGAAGTCGATCACCTTGGCCCGCTCGGGGTTCTTCGTCATCGTCGCCGCGATGATGTCGATGTTCCCCTCCTGCAGCTGGGGCATCCGGGTCGCCGAGGTCACCGGCTTGAGCTCGACCTTCACGCCGAGCTTGTTCGCGATCGCCTTGACGAAGTCGATGTCGTAGCCGACGATCGTGCGCGTTTTGGCGTCCACGTACCCGAACGGCGGAAGCGAATCCTTGACGCCCGCCACCAGGACCCCCTTCGCCTTGACGTCGGCCAGCGTGTCGCCGGCCAGGGACGCCCCGGCGAGGAAGGTTGCAATCAAGAGAAACGACAGCACGATCGTGACCGTTTTTCGCATCTTCCGTCTCCTCTCCTTGTGGGATTTAGTGCATCGGGGACAGCACCTGCTTCAGGAACTGCTTCAGCCGTTCGTGTTTCGGGTTCTTGAAGAATTCCGCGGGCTCGGCCTCCTCGAGGATGGTGCCGAAGTCGATGAAGCAGACCCGGTGGGAGACCTCGCGCGCGAATCCCATCTCGTGGGTCACCACCATCATCGTCATGCCGGACTGGGCCAGGTCCTTCATGACGTCCAGAACCTCCCCGATCATCTCGGGGTCGAGCGCGGAGGTCGGCTCGTCGAAGAGCATGATCTTCGGCTTCATGGCGAGCGCCCTGGCGATCGCCACCCGCTGCTGCTGGCCCCCCGAGAGCTGGGAGGGGTGGGCGTCCTTCTTTTCCGCGAGACCGACCCGCGTGAGCAGCGCTACCGCCTGCTCCTCCGCTTCCCTCTTCGTGGCCCCGCGGATCTTGATGGGGGCGAGGGTGATGTTCTTCAGGGCGGTCAGGTGGGGGTACAGGTTGAACTGCTGGAAGACGAAGCCGACCTCGGCCCGGAGCTTGTTGATGTTCACCTTCGGGTCGGAAAGGTCCATCCCGTCGACGATGAGCTTTCCCTCGTTGATCGGCTCGAGCTGGTTGATCGTCCGGATGAGGGTCGACTTCCCCGAGCCGGACGGGCCGCAGACGACCACGACCTCGCCCTTCTTTACGTGCAGGTTGACGTTGTTCAGGACGTGGAGCTTCCCGAAAAACTTGTGGACCCCTTCGAACCGGATCATGCTCGTCCCCCGGAGGTCGGATTCCAGAGCCGGTCTTTCAGCTGTACGGATAAGAAGTAGTATATAGCAGATTGGATTCAATGGCAGAAATCCTTAGTTCCCGGGTGCGGCGCCCCGGGAGACGGCTCCCCCCGCGTTCCTCCCCGGTGTTGGAGGGCGGAGAGGGAACGCGATACACTGGGAGGCGGGATGATCGAGATCGACGGCAGCCACGGGGAAGGGGGGGGGCAGATCCTGCGGACGGCCCTTTCCCTTTCCTGCCTTACCGGCAAGCCGTTCCGGATGGTCAACATCCGCAAGGGGCGCAAAAAGCCGGGGCTTGCGCCCCAGCACCTCGCCTCCTTGCGTGCGGCGCGGGAGATCTCCGGGGCGGAGGTGGCGGGCGACCGGGAAGGGTCCGCCGAACTCGTCTTTACCCCGGGAGAGGTGACCGGGGGGGACGCTTCCCTGGACGTGGGAACGGCGGGTTCGACCCTTCTCGTGCTGCAGTCGATCGTGCCGGCCCTCCTGTTTGCCGGGAGAAAGAGCGCCGTCACGGTCCGGGGGGGGACGCACGTGCCGTTCAGCCCTTCCTTCCATTACGCGGCCTCCGTGCTCGTCCCGACGCTTGGCAGGATCGGGGTGGAGCTTTCCCTTGCGATCAAGTCCTACGGGTTCTACCCCAGGGGGGGGGGAGAGATCCACGCCAGGATTTCTCCGGCGGAAGGGGTCTGGCCGCTGCGCCTTCCGGAGAGAGGGAGAATCCTTGCGGTGAAGGGCTGGTCCGCTTCGGGGAACCTGCCGCCGGCGATCGCCCGGCGCCAGCGCGACGCCGCGCTCGAGGCGCTTCGGTTAAGGCTGCGGGACGTGACGATCCCCGTCGAGATCGAGATTCTCTCCGTCCCGACGCCGGGGCAGGGGACGTTCCTGTTCCTCGCGGTCGAGACGGAGCATTGCGTCGCGGGCTTTGGCTCCCTCGGGGAACGGGGGAAGAGGGCGGAGGCGGTCGGGGAGGAGGCCGCGGCGGCGCTCGCGGCGCACTGCGGGACGGGCGCGGCCCTCGACCCGTATCTCCCGGACCAGCTGGCCCCGTATCTGGCCCTGTCCGGAGAGGGTTCCGTCTTCACCACCTCCCGGGTGACGGAGCACCTCGTGACCAATCTCTGGACGATCGGGTTGTTCCGGAAGTTCCGGTACTCCGTGGAGGGGGAGGTGGGGGAGCCGGGAACGGTCCGGATCGGCCCGGACGATACCGTCGCCGCGGTCCCGGGGGCCGGCCGCGGGTGACCCGATGGAGCCGGGGGTGCGGTTCTTCGCCGATTCCATGCTCGGGAAGCTCGCCAAGTGGCTGCGGATCCTCGGATGCGACACGGCCTTCGCCCCCACCATCCCCGACGACGAGATCGCGGACCGGGCGCTCCGGGAGGGGCGCATCATCCTCACGCGGGACACCCTTCTGATCCGCAGGAGAAGCGTGCGGGAGAACCATTTTTTCGTCAGGGGGGACAGCTACCGGGACCAGTTGCGGCAGGTGGTGACCCGTTTCGCGATCGACCCGGCGGCCGGCCTCTTCACCCGGTGCGTGCGCTGCAACGAGCCGCTGGAGAAGATCGGCAGGCAGGACGCGGCCGGCAAGGTTCCCCCGTACGTCTTCGGGACCCAGGAGTCCTTCCACGCCTGCGCCCGTTGCGGGAGGATCTACTGGAAAGCGACCCACCGGGAAGAGATGGAAAGGCACCTGGGGAGGATCCTGGGGCCCTGATGGTTCCTTACTCCAGCCGGAACAGGGGCTCCGAGATCGACTCGCCCCGGCAGACGGGGCACCTGCTCGGTCTCTTCGGCCTCTCCCGCTTCCGGAACAGGAAGCCGCACCGCCGGCACTCCGCGGGGATGACCGCGAGGCGCTCCCCCCGCTGGCCGACGGTTCTTTTCAGGTGGGGGAGGTGCGCGACCACCTCCTTCTCGGGGATCCCGGCACGGGCCGAAATCTGTTTCGCGGAGAGGGGGGTGCGCGAGAGAAGGGCGAGGATCTTCCTGCGCACCGTCTCTCCCCTTTCGGGGGGCCCGGAAGGCTTCCTTTGCCCGGTCATGCTCCCCGTTTCCTCCGCGGCCGATCGTCCCCGGGAAGAGTAGGATCTTCGCCGGGATCGAGGGAACTCCGGTAATATTGTATCGTGTCGTGGACAATGCGCACCCGGTCGCCCGCGCGAACGGAAGACCCGCGGACCGGTGGAGGAGGTTCCCGTGCCCCTGGATCTTCCCGAGGATCTGGAGCGCTACATCGAGGAACACGTCGGCCCCGTCTCCCCCCTCCTCGAGGAACTCGAGAGGTGGACGAAGGAGGAGACGGGGCGGCCGGGGATGCTGACCGGCAGGGTCGAAGGGGCGCTCCTGCGGATGCTGGTCCGGATCACGGGTGCGAGAAGGGTGGTGGAGATCGGCTGCTTCACCGGCTATTCCGCCCTCATGATGGCGGAGGGGCTTCCCGAGGACGGGGAACTCGTCACGTGCGAAATCCTGGAGGAGTACGCGTCCATCGCGCAGGGGTACTTCGACAGGAGTCCCCACGGGAAAAAGATCCGGCTCGTCCTGGCTCCCGCGCTCGAGACGCTGCGCGGGATCGCCGGGGAGAGCGTCGACTTCGTCTTCATCGACGCCGACAAGGAGCTCTATCCTCTCTATTACGAGGAGAGCGTCCGGATCCTCCGGAGCGGAGGGCTGATCGCCGCCGACAACGTCCTCTGGTACGGCCGCGTCCTTTCTCCGCAGGACGAGGATTCCCGGGCGATCGTCTCCTTCAACCGGATCGTGAGACAGGACGGGCGGGTGGAGAAAGTCATGCTCCCGGTGCGGGACGGGGTGTATCTTATCCGGAAGAGGTAGGACGAACACGGGAGGTTGGTGCATGGGACGCAAACGCGGATTGCTGATCGTCGCGCTCCTGGCTGCGCTTTTTCCCCTGGGGATGACTCCGTTCGCGGCGGCCGGGGAGGAGGCCCCCCGGATGGCGAAGGAGCAGCTCAAGGCCCTCCTCGGGAGCCCGGACCTGATCGTCATCGACGTCCGGATCGAGGGGAAAAGCGCCCCGAAGAAGATCGCGGGGGCGGTCTTCGAGGACCCCGGGAACGTCGATCGCTGGTCCGCGAACTATCCGAAAGGGAAGAAGATCGTCCTGTACTGCTCCTGAATCAACGAGGCTACGAGCGCCCGTGCGGCGCTCCGTCTCAGGGCTCTCGGCTTCAGGGACGCGTCCGCCCTGAAGGGAGGATGGAACGAATGGATCTCCGCCGGGTATCCGACGGAGAAGACGAAGTAGCCCCGGGACACCGACGGGGCGGGGAAAGAGAAACCGGTCTTGTGCGGGCGGTTCACCCTGTTCGACACCGCCGCCTCCCTCGCGGAGGCGTTCGAGGTGGCGGAGGTGCCGTCCCTTTCGCCTCGATACAACATCGCCCCTTCCCAGGCGGTGGCCGCGGTGCGGATCCCGCCCTCCGGAGGCGCGCGGGAGGTCGTCCTGCTGCGCTGGGGGCTCATCCCCTCCTGGGCGAAGGATCCGTCTCTCGGCGACCGGATGATCAACGCCCGGGCGGAGACGGCCGCCGGGAAGCCCGCCTTCCGTTCCGCGATCCGGCGCAGGCGGTGTCTTGTTCCGGCCAGCGGGTTCTACGAGTGGAAGCGCACCAACGGCAGGAAGCAGCCGTACTACATCCGCCGTCCGGACGGGAAGCCGTTCGCGTTCGCCGGGCTCTGGGAATCGTGGGAGGGACCGGGCCAGGCGGCGGTCGAGTCGTGCACGATTCTCACCACGTCGGCGAACGAACTCCTCCTTCCGATCCACGACCGGATGCCCGTGATCGTCTCCCCGGCGGATTACGACCTCTGGCTCTCCCCCGAGGTCCGGGACCCCGAGGAGCTGGCGCGCCTCTTCCGCCCCTGCCCCCCCGAAGAGGTGACCGCCTTCCCCGTCGGGACGGCGGTGAACAACCCGAAGACGGACTCGCCGCAGCTGATCGAGCCCCTCCGCTGACTGTTCCCGGGAAACCGAAACGGCCTGCGGGGGGCCCTCCGGGGGAGTTCCTGTTTCCGCGCTTCCCTGCCGCCACGATCAAACCTTGCGCAGCGCCTGGTCGAAGTCCTCGAGGATGTCCTCGATCGCCTCGATCCCCACCGAGATGCGCAAGAGGTCCGGGGTGATGCCGTTCTCCCGCCGCGATTCCTCGGTGAAGCTGATGTACTGGGACGACCAGGGGTGGATGACAAGCGACTTGCAGTCGCCCAGGTTGGCTAGGTGATAGATGAGCTTCACGTTCCGGATGAAGTCGAAGCACGCCTTCTCCGTTTCCAGACCGAACGTCAAAAGCGCCCCATATCCTTTTCCTCCGAACTGGGCCTTTGCCGTAGCATGCGAGGGGCTCTTCGCAAGCCCCGGGAAATTCACCCATTTCACCTTCGGGTGTCGGTCCAGGAACTCGGCCACGTGGATCGCGTTGCGCATGTGACGCTCCATACGCAGCGCGAGGGTGTCCATCCCGATCAGGGTCAGGTATGTCTGGAACGGCGACTGGGTGGTTCCGAAATTGATATGGATCTCCCGCCAGACCTTGTCGATGTAGGCCAGGTTCCCCTTGCGCTCCTTGAACAGGGCGAAGTCGGGATACTTGTCTTCCGGCCAGTCGAACCGCCCTGCGTCGATCACCGCGCCCCCCGTCGCGGCACCGTGCCCGTTGAGGTACTTGGTGGTGGAGTAGACGAGGATGTCGGCCCCGTGGGCAAGCGGCAGGAACAGGTAGGGGGTGGCGAGCGTGTTGTCCACGATGAGGGGCGCCCGGTTGGCGTGGGCCAGATCGGCAAGGCCCCGGATGTCGGGCACGTCCATCTTCGGGTTCCCGATTGTCTCCACGAACAGGAGCTTTGTCTTCGGCGTCACCGCCGCCTTCCACGCGGCGAGGTCGGCGCTCTCGACCAGCTTGACCGTGATCCCCAGCTTCCGGTGGACGTTTTGGAACAGAAGAAACGTGGACATGAACAGGGAGTTTCCGGAAACGATCTCGTCCCCGGCCTGGCAGATCGTGAGCACCGCGTTGTTGATCGCGGCCATCCCCGACCCGGTAACCACTGCGTCGAGGCCGCCCGTGAGCTGGGAGAGGCGTTTTTCCAGCACCTGGTTCGTCGGGTTGCGCAGCCGCTGGTAGATGAAACCGGCCTTCTTCCCCGCGAACACGTCCGAGAGTTCCTCGGCGGTGTCGAACCGGTGAGAGGCGGTCTGGTAGATCGGGGCAAGGGTCGCACTTTTCCACTCCCCCGGAGCCTGCGCGCCGTGGATGACGGCCGTGTCGAACTTCCACCTGACGTCGGTCATGGGTTCTTCCCTCCCTTCCGAGACGTTCGGTTCGTCATGCCGGATCCGAAAAAAGATGAGATCGCGTGCCTTCTCTTTGCGAACCGGCGATAGAGAACGCCAGTGATGATCTCCGAGCCGGGCAACCGAAGAAGGCTTCCGATCCACCGGTATCCTCGAATCCTCGGGAAGATTTCCGCGGCTGCCTGCTCCCCCGCGAGCACCGTCCCGTCCGGCAGGACGAGGTGCATCGCCTCGAGGCATTCGTCTTTCCCGACGTGGGGGAAGCGGCGGGGGAGTTCCTCCGCGTGGCAGGAGAGGTATTCGAAGGTTTCCGGGCCGCAGCGTCTCCGGATCCATTCGACCGCGCTCCGGCAGACGGAGCACTCCCCGTCGAAGATGAGGACGGGTCTGTCGGGGTTCTTCCCTTCCCCCCGGGAGACGGGCGGCCCTCCCGGGGTCATCTCCAGCGGGAGGCGAAGAAGTCCTCCCCTTCCCACGCCAGGCTGTCCACCCGCATCTCCGAGAGGATGTCGAACTCCCCGTTGAACTCGAAGGCGACGTAGCACCGGTCGTCCTTGTCGATGAAGCGGATCCAGTAGCGGTCCTCCCCGAGGGTCCCTCCGTCGAGGGTCATGATCTCCGGGACGTCCATCATCCACCGGGCGAGGATCTCGCGCAGTCGGTGCGGTGCGCCCCGCACGGCGATCGTCGTCGCACCGGACCCCACCTCGCCGTACTTCTTCTCCATCTCCTCCCGTCCGCGGCCGGTTCGGCTCATGGGCCCATTATACCGTCCTCTCCCCCGCCTTCCGAGGCGGAAGCGGGGAGAATCCGCTCTTCCGGTTGGCGGGGAGGGATCCGGTCGGATATGATTGACCTTGCTTCGCGGGACGGCATCGTGGACCAAGGAGGGAGCATGGGCAAGGGGCCGGAGACTCCCGGGACCGGGCTTCCCAGCCTGGACCGGGTCATCCAGAGGGTGATGCCGGGCGACAACATCGTCTGGCGGATCGACCTGATCGACGACTACTCCGTCCTGGTGAAGTCGTTCAGCGAAAACGCGCTCCGGAACGGCAGGAAGCTCGTCTACTTCCGGTTCGCCCGCCACCCGGCGCTCCTTCCCGAGAAGTGCGGCGCGGAGATCCACGTTCTCTCCCCCGAAGTCGGGTTCGAGACGTTCACCGCCCAGATCCACAAGGTGATCGAGCGGTCCGGCAAGGGAGCGTACTACGTCTTCGACTGCCTGTCGGATCTGGCCGCCGACTGGTACAGCGACCTGATGCTCGGGAACTTCTTCATGGTGACGTGCCCGTACCTCTTCGAGCTGGACACCGTGACGTACTTCGCTCTGCTGCGGGGCTTCCACTCCTCCGTCGCCGTCTCCGCCATCCGGGAGACGACGCAGCTGTTGCTCGACATCTTCCGCCACGGGGACAGGCTCTACGTGCATCCCCTGAAGGTCGACCAGCGGACCTCCCCCACGATGTACCTTCCCCACGTCTGGGAGAAGGACGAGTTCCTGCCGGTGGCCGAGAGCTCCGTCCTGGCGGAAGTCCTGGACGGGATCACGTCGCTTCCGGTCGACTCCGTCTCCCGGACACTCGACATCTGGGAGAGGAAGTTCGTCCAGGCGAAGGAAGCCCTGGACCGCGTCGAGAGCGGGGAGATGCCGCCCGAGGAGGCGGACAATCTCTACCGGTGGCTTCTTCGCATGATGGTGACGCGCGACGAGCGGGTCACCTCCCTCGCCTCGAAGTACCTCGACCTGTCGGACCTTCTCGCCATCCGGAAGCGCATGATCGGAACGGGGCTGCTCGGGGGGAAATCGGTCGGGATGCTCCTGGCCCGCGCCATCCTGCGCCGGACGGAGGGGAAGTGGCAGGAGAAGCTGGAGCGGCACGACTCCTTCTACATCGGGTCGGACGTCTTCTACACCTACCTCGTCCGGAACGGATGCTGGGGGATCCGCCGGAGCCAGCGGACCCCCGCGACCTTTCTCGACGGGTCCGAGGAGGTGCAGGAGAAGATCCTGTCGGGGACCTTTCCCTCGTTCTTCCGGGAGCAGTTCGTATCCATGCTCGAATATTTCGGGCAGTCCCCGATCATCGTCCGGTCGAGCAGTCTGCTGGAGGACGGGTTCGGCAACGCGTTCACGGGAAAGTACGAAAGCGTCTTCTGCCCGAACCAGGGGTCGCCGGAGGAGCGGCTGGCCGCGTTCCTGTCGGCGGTCAAGACCGTCTACGCAAGCAGCATGAGCCGGGAGGCGCTCCTCTACCGGGCCCACCGGGGGCTTCTCGACAGGGACGAGCAGATGGGGATCCTCGTGCAGCGGGTGTCCGGGGCCTTTTACGGCCACCTGTACTTCCCCCACATCGCGGGGGTCGGGCTTTCGTACAACCCGTATGCGTGGAGCGAGTACATCGAACCCGAGTCCGGCGTCATCCGGCTGGTCTTCGGGCTGGGCACGAGGGCGGTCAACCGGAGCGACGACGACTACACGCGGGTGGTCGCCCTGAACGCGCCGCTCCGACGCCCCGAGGCGAACCTCGACGAGGTGATGGAGTACGCCCAGAAGAGGGTCGACGTTCTCGACCTGGCGGAGAACCGGTTCTGCTCGCTCTTCTTCGACAGGATTCTCCAGGAGAGCCCCTCCCTTCCCGTCGGGATGTTCGCCACCCGGAAACGTGTTCCGTCCGAACGCTTCGGAAGCGGGGGGTCATCCATCCCCTCCCCATGGGTCCTGACGTTCGACAGGCTCCTTTCGAAGACGACGTTCGTGGAGGACATCCGGAACATGCTCAAGACCCTGCGGGATGCCTACGAGTACCCGGTCGACGTCGAATTCACCGCGAACTTCCTGTCGGACGACAGCAGCTGCCGGATCAACCTCGTCCAGTGCCGCCCGCTGCAGGTGCGGGAGGGGGGGCGGATCGTTCCCGTTCCGGAAACCCTTTCCCCGGAGGATGTGGCCCTCGAGGCCCAGGGGACGATCGTCGGGCAGAGCTCGTTCACGCCGGTGGACCGCCTGATCTACGTCGTGCCCTCCGCCTACGGGGAACTTCCGATCACCGACCGGTATTCCATCGCGCGCATGATCGGCAGGCTGACGCACGTGGAGGAGGAAGCGGGGGGGAGAAAGACCATCATGCTCCTCGGACCGGGACGGTGGGGGACGAGCACACCGTCCCTGGGGGTTCCCGTCTCCTTCGCGGAGATCAACACGGTGTCGATCCTCTGCGAAATCGTCGGCATGCAGGGGGACGTCGTCCCCGACGTCTCCCTGGGGACCCACTTCTTCAACGACCTGGTCGAGGCGGACATGCTCTACCTCGCCCTCTTCCGGGGAAAGAGGGGGAACCACCTCAACGAGGAATTCCTCGGCCGGAGACGGAACCGGCTCGCCGATCTGCTTCCGGACGAGTCCGGCTGGTCCGGCGTCGTCCGCGTCATCGACCTTCCCGACGTTCCCGGCGGAAAGGCTCTCTACCTCAACGCCAACTCGCCCGGACAGAGAGCGGTCTGCTATCTCGCCGGGCCCGGGGAGGGGCGACCGTCCGGGTAGCGGGGGGGCCGCAGGTACCGCGAGGCTCTCCCCGATCCCGCGCGCAGGACCAGGTTGAGCATTTGGAGACGCCCCAGGACCTGCTTGGCGGTGTCGCGGGGGATGCCGAGCTCGCCGTGGACCAGGCGGATGCTCACCTCCCGGTGCCGGTCGAACAGGGACAGGACCGCCCGCTGGTTTTCCGAGAGGAGGTCTTCCCGGGGGCGTCCTTCCAAGAGCATCCGCAGCTCGGCCGCCTGCGCCTGCAGGACTTCCAGGAACGCCCGGAGCCACGGCAGGATGTCCGGGCGGGGGAAGTTCCGCCTCGCCTGGGCTCTTCGCAGGGCGATCTGAACCTCCGCCATCCGGTCCGCGATGACCCTGTCCAGCGAGACGTATGGAACATGCTCGTAGCCCCGCTTGAGGAGGAGGAAGTGGGCGAGAATCCGGCTCATCCGCCCGTTTCCGTCCGCGAAGGGGCGGATCGCCAGGAACTCGAGGAGGAAGGAGGCGATGACCAGGAGAGGATGGTAGTCCGGGGCGGCGAGGCGTGCCGCCGTCCACTCCGTCAGGGTCCCCATCTCCCCGTGGACGAGATGCGACTCCGTCGGGCGAAGGGCGAGGGATTCCATCCCTTCCCGCCGGTACGGCCCCGGCCTGTCCATCATGGACCGGTACCGCCCCCGCTGAGCCCGGTCGGCCGGGGAGTCCTTCAGCAGTTGTGCATGGAAGTGGAGAATGAGCTCCCTCCCGAACTCCATGTCGCTGTGCCCTTCGAAGACGGACCGCAGCAGCTCCGCGTACCCGGTTCTCGCGGCGTCCGTTCCCTCTCCCCGCGCTAAACGCCTGGCTCCCCAGGGCGGCTGTCCCGATGGCGGCAACACGTTCCGGGCACTCATCCTGGCGGACGCGTCCGCGGAGACCGGAATCGTCCTTTCCTTCAGCCGCCGGAGCTCCGAGGGGAATGCGCCGCTCCGCCCCTCCCACCAGCCTTTGCACTCGTCGATCCCGGAGACCCGGACGACCAGGTCGTGGAACCCGGGGGGCGGGATCTCCTTCAGCCGGGCGTCGAGCCGCTCCATCGGTCCTCCTTGAGGGCACCATAATACCCGATTACACCCGATTTCGGCAAACGCGCTTGACGGGGGGGATGGCGAAGGGTATTCCGGTGGGAGAGGGCGGCCGGGCAGGCCGCTACTACGGTTTCGTTTCGAGGAGGCAGAGCATGGCGTTGACGCAAAGGCTGGAGGCGATCTACCAGGACGTGATCAAGCGGAACCCGGGTGAGGCCGAGTTCCACCAGGCCGTGAAGGAGGTCCTCGACTCGCTGGGGCCGGTCTTCGTCAAGTACCCGGATTACGCCGAGGCGAAGATCATCGAGAGGATCTGCGAGCCGGAGAGGCAGCTGATCTTCCGGGTGCCCTGGCAGGACGACCGGGGAGAGGTCCAGATCAACCGCGGGTTCCGCGTGCAGTTCAACAGCGCGCTGGGTCCGTACAAGGGAGGGCTGCGGTTCCACCCCTCGGTGTATCTGGGGATCATCAAGTTCCTCGGCTTCGAGCAGATCTTCAAGAATTCCCTCACGGGTCTCCCGATCGGCGGGGCGAAGGGAGGCTCCGACTTCGACCCAAAGGGGAAGTCCGACGGCGAGGTGATGCGGTTCTGCCAGAGCTTCATGACCGAGCTGTGGAGGATCATCGGGGAGTACACGGACGTTCCCGCCGGGGATATCGGCGTCGGGGGCCGGGAGATCGGCTTCATGTTCGGGCAGTACAAGCGGCTCACCAACAAGTTCGAGTCGGGTGTCATCACCGGAAAGGGGCTGGTCTACGGCGGGAGCCAGGTACGCACCGAGGCGACCGGGTACGGCTGCGTCTACTTCGTCGAGGAGATGCTCAGGCACCGGAAGAACGGCCTGAAGGGGAAGAAGGTCGTCGTCTCCGGCTCCGGGAACGTCGCGATCTACACCACGGAGAAGGTCCATCAGCTGGGAGGCAAGGTGATCGCGCTGAGCGACTCGAACGGGGTGATCCACGACGAGAGGGGGCTGAACCTGGACAGGATCAAGATCCTCAAGGAGGTCGAGCGGCGTCGCATCAAGGACTACTGCGAATACCACCGGAGCGCCAGGTTCATCCCCAACGGGAACATCTGGGACATCCCGTGCGACGTGGCGTTCCCGTCGGCGACCGAGAACGAGGTCACGGGGAAGGACGCCAGGAAGCTGGTCAAGAACGGCTGCATCGCAATCGGCGAGGGGGCCAACATGCCGACGACCCCCGAGGGGGTGAAGGTCTTCATCGACGCCGGGATCGCCTACGGCCCCGGAAAGGCGGCCAACGCGGGAGGCGTGGCGACCTCCGGTCTCGAGATGCAGCAGAACGCAAGCCGCGAGGCGTGGGGATTCGCCGAGACCGACGCCAAGCTGCACGCGATCATGAGGAACGTGCACCAGATCTGCTCCGAGGCCGCCGAGGAGTTCGGCTCTCCCGGCAACCTGGTCAACGGGGCCAACATCGCCGGGTTCCTCAAGGTGGCGCGGGCGATGAGCGCCCAGGGGGTCGTGTAGCGCATACCGTAAGGACGGGCACGATCGGCGGGCCGCCTCTCCCGGGAGGCGGCCCCTTTTTTTTTGCACGTTCTTCCTGGATGCATCGGGGAAGGCAGGCATTATAATGGGGACGGGAGGTCGGTCATGCTGGTAGGCAGGAGGATGACGAGGAATCCGAAAACGGTCGGTCCCGACGACCCCCTGACGCACGCCGCGGACATCATGCGGGAGCACCGGTTCAACCACCTTCCCGTCGTGGAGGGAGGGAAGCTCGTCGGGATCCTGTCGGATACCGACCTGAGGAACGTATCGCTTGCGAGCGACCGCCCCTCCGGTCCCGGGGAGCCGGACCTTCAGGCGCGGAAGGTGCGGGAAGTGATGAAGACCGAGGTCTGGTCCCTGACCCCCGAGGATGCGGTGGAGGACGCGCTCCTCATCATCCAGCGGAAGAAGTTCGGAGCCCTCCCCGTGCTCGCCGGCGACCGGCTGGTGGGGATCATCACGAAGCTCGACATGATCAACACCTTCATCGACGTCCTGGACATCGACGACGTGGGCCTGCGGGTCGAGGTGGTCCTCCCCCGGTCCCTCGACCGGTTCGAGGAGCTAGTCGATACCGTTCGGGAGACCGGCGTCGCGCTCAGAAGCTGCCTCATCGCCCCGGAGACGAAGGGGGCGGACCGGATGGTGGTTCTCCTCCGCCTCGACACGGTGAACGGGCCGATGGTGCGGGGAGCCCTCCGGGCGAGGAAGTTCGAGGTCCTGGAGCCCGGCACCGATTCCCTTTAGCGCGTCACCTCGCCTTGCGCCTCGCGAGCCGCCGCAGGACGTACGGAAGGATCCCCCCGTTGTCGTAGTACCGGACCTCCTCCGGCGTGTCGACCCGCACGATCGCGGGGAATGTCTTCTCGGTCCCGTCCAGGGAGGCCCGCACGGCCAGACGTTTCCCCGGAGAGATTCCGGCGGCAATCCCCTCGATCGTGAACGTCTCCTTCCCGGTGAGCCCCAATGATTCCCGGCTTTCCCCGTCCCCGATCTGCAGGGGGAGGATCCCCATCCCGACGAGGTTGCTCCGGTGGATCCGCTCGAAGCTTTCGGCCAGCACCGCCTTCACCCCGAGAAGCTTCGGCCCCTTGGCGGCCCAGTCCCGGGAGGATCCGGAGCCGTACTCCTTTCCCGCGATGACGAGGAGGGGGACGCCCTCCTCCGCGTACCGCATCGCCGCGTCGTAGATCGTCATCTGCTCCGCGCCCGGCAGGTGGGCCGTCCAGCCCCCTTCCGTGCCGGGGACGAGCAGGTTGCGCAGGCGGATGTTGGCGAACGTGCCGCGCATCATGACCTCGTGGTTCCCCCGCCGGCTCCCGTAGGAGTTGAACTCCTCCTTCGCGATCCCGTGCACGAGGAGGTACTTCCCCGCCGGGCTGTCCGCCGGGATGTCTCCCGCCGGGGAGATGTGGTCGGTGGTCACCGAGTCCCCCAGCACGGCGAGGGCCCGCAGGCCCCGCAGATCCCCCGGGGGCGCCGGCTTGAGAGGGAGGTCGGTAAAGAAGGGAGGGTGCTTGACGTAGGTCGAGGAGGGATCCCACGCGAAGCACTTCTCTTTCGGGACGGGAAAGGCCTTCCACGCCTCGTCCCCTTCGAACACCGCGGCGTACTCTTTCCGGAACATCTCCGCCCCGATGGAGGACCTTACCGCTTCCGCGATCTCCTCCGGCGTCGGCCAGATGTCGCGGAGCATGACCGGCACGCCGTTGGGGTCGAACCCCACGGGCTCCTTGTACAGGTCGATGTCCATGTTCCCGGCGAGGGCGTACGCGACGACGAGAGGGGGGGAGGCGAGATAGTTTGCCCGGCACAACGGGTGGATACGCCCCTCGAAGTTGCGGTTCCCCGACAGGACGGACACGGCGACCAGATCCCCCCGGCGGATCCCGTCGGCGATCGCCCCGGGAAGGGGCCCCGAGTTGCCGATGCAGGTGGTGCACCCGTACCCGACCAGGTGGAATCCCAGCGCCTCGAGATAGGGGGTGAGCCCGGCCCTGGCCAGGTACAGGCTGACCACTTTGGACCCGGGGGCAAGGCTTGTCTTGACCCACGGCTTCTTGTCCAGCCCCCGCTCGACCGCCTTCCTGGCGAGCAGCCCCGCCCCGATCATCACGGCGGGGTTGGAGGTGTTCGTGCAGCTGGTGATCGCGGCGATCACCACCGACCCGTCGTACAGCCGGAACGAAGTCCTTCCCAGGGTAACCGGCATCCCCTCCTCTCCCGATCCCTCGGGCGGGGTTGTGTCCGGTTCCTCCGACGGGCGCCCCCCTTCCGCGTGCCATCGTTCGTATTCGGGCGTGGGGGTCGTCTTCGGCTCCCTCCCCCAGTCGATGAGGGACCGGGAGAACGAAATCCTCGCTTCCCTCAGGAGCACGCGGTCCTGCGGCCGCTTCGGCCCGGCCAGGCACGGCTCGACGGAGGACAGGTCGAGGGAGAGGGTGTCCGAAAATTGCGGGTCGGGGGATCCGTCCGTGCGGAACAGGCCCTGCGCCCGGCAATACTGCTCCACGAGAGCGACCTGCTCCCGGCTCCTGCCGGTAAACAGGAGGTAGGAGAGCGTCTCCCGGTCGACGGGGAAGAACCCGACGGTGGCGCCGTACTCGGGGGACATGTTGGAGATCGTCGCCCGGTCCGGCACCGGGAGAGAGGAGAGCCCCGGGCCGTAGAACTCGACGAACGTTCCCACGACCCCCTTTGCCCGCAGCATCTGGGTGACGGTCAGGACGAGGTCGGTCGCCGTTGCGCCGGCGGGAAGCCGCCCGGAGAGGCGGAATCCCACCACGGGCGGAATCAGCATGGAGACCGGCTGGCCGAGGAGCGCGGCCTCCGCCTCGATCCCCCCCACGCCCCATCCGACGACCCCCAGGCCGTTGATCATGGGGGTGTGGGAGTCGGTGCCGACGAGGGTGTCGGGGTACGCCTGCGTGACCCGGCCGGTTCTTTTCCGGAAGACGACGGGAGCGAGGTGCTCGAGATTGACCTGGTGGCAGATGCCGGTCCCCGGGGGGACCACCCGCAGGTTCCGGAACGCTTCCTGCCCCCACCGCAGGAAGGCGTACCGCTCGCCGTTCCGCTCCATCTCGCGGGCGACGTTCGCCCCGAACGATTGCGCCGATCCGAACCGGTCCACCTGGACCGAATGGTCGATGATCAGGTCCGCGGGCATCAGCGGGTTGATCGTTCCGGGGTCGCTCCCCATCTGTCGGGCGGCGTCGCGCATGGCGGCGAGGTCGACCAGCGCCGGCACCCCGGTGAAGTCCTGGAGCAGTACGCGGGCGGGACGGAACGCGATCTCCCTCTCCTCCGTCCCCCCGGGCTCCCAGCGGGCCAGGGCCTCGATCTCCTCGGGACGGACCGACGTGCCGTCCTCGTGGCGGAGCAGGTTTTCCAGGAGCACCTTGAGGGACAGGGGCAGGCGGGAGATCTTCCCCACGCCCCGTTTCTCGAGCGCGTCGAGGCGGAAGATCTCGTAGGTACGTTTCCCGACGGTCTTTCTCCCTTTGGAACCGAAGCTGTCGGCGGTCCGCTTTCCCATGACCCCCTCCGCGTGTCGGTGATATAAAAATGGTATCACGGACGGCGCTTCCCTTCCCCCGGGGAAAACACTCTCGAGGGGAGGGGCGAACCCTTCGCGGAGAGGGGGAATCGCCGGTTCCTTTCCGGCATCGCATCTGTGCCGGAAGGAAAAAACGCAGGAAGGGGGAGGCCGATGAGACTGAGTGAACAGATCGCGCAGTTCAAGGCAGGGAGGCAGTTTCCGCCGGAGGTCGTCGAGACGATGAAGCGGGGGAGGGAGAGCATCAGGGCCTCGGGGGCCGCGGGCCTTTCGGTGGGAGAACGGGCTCCCGATTTCCTCCTTCCCAACCAGGTGGGCAAGGAGGTCCGTCTCGCCGACCGGCTGGCCGCCGGGCCGGTCGTCCTGTCATTCTACCGCGGCGAGTGGTGACCGTATTGCAACCTGGAGCTGGCAGCTCTGGCCAAGGCACTACCGCAAATCCGGTCTCTTGGGGCGGACCTCATCGCCATAAGCCCTGAACTGCCCGACCACACCCTGACGATGGCGGAAAAGCACGGCATTCCGATCGACGTGTTGAGCGACGCCACCAGCGAAGTGCTCAAGAAGTACCGCCTCTGGTTCGCCGTCCCGGCGGAGATCAAGGAGTTGTACCGGGACAAGCTCGGGATCAACCTCGACAAACGGAACGGGGAAGGGCGGTGGGAGCTTCCCGTTCCCGCCACCTACGTCCTCGACGGGCAGGGGGTGGTGCGAGCGGGCGTGGCGGACCCGGACCACACCGTGCGGATGGACATCGAGGAGATTCTGGCGGCCCTTTCGGGGATCCGGGGCGGACCGTAGGAAGGGGATCGGCAGGCGGACGAACAAACCCCGCACGGCCCGGCATCCGGTCCGGGCCGCGGCGCCGGCGTCACGAGCGCCCGTCGTATCCCCCGGAGGAAGGGGGGCACCCGGGGGTCTCCATGAGGATGATCTCCCATTCGTCCGAGGTCCGGTCGTACCGGAGGATGTACCGGTTCCCGTCCGAGGCGGTCAGTTTCACGTATTCGTGGTCCTGCCCCCGCCACCGGTCGAGCACGGAGGTGACTTCGAGACGGCGGTACCCGATGGTGAAGGAGCGCGGCGTTTCTTCCGCGCGGTACCCCTCGTAGCAGACGACCCGGACCTTCATCCCGCCTCCCGGATTACCGAGATCCCGGAAAGGTATTCTCTCACGACTTGCCGGGGCGTGTCTTCGCCTCGGGGTCTCCGGATCCCGCCGTCCTTTCCCCTCCCGCCGGGACAAGAGGAAGGGGGGAAGCGAGAAAGGGGGTAGATATCCCGTGGAAGGTCGGTGATAAGATGGGGGCACGTTCCCCGCAGCGGCGTTTCCGGGGAGCGGCGCGGAACCCGTTTCAAAAACCACCAGGGGGCATTCACGTGGATAACGGTTCTCTCGTCTGGCGTTCGATCAACGCCATCCGGTTTCTCTCCGTGGACGGAGTGCAGAAGGCGAAATCCGGCCATCCCGGCACCCCCATGGCGCTTGCCCCCCTGACGTACCTTCTCTGGACGAAAGCCCTGCGGTATAACCCGAAGAACCCGGACTGGCCCGGCAGGGACCGGTTCGTCCTCTCCTGCGGGCACGCCTCGATGCTCCTGTACTCCCTGCTGTACCTCACCGGGTTCGACCTTTCCCTGGAGGAGATCAAGGCCTTCCGCCAGTGGGGGAGCAAGACGCCCGGGCACCCGGAGGCCGGGCACACTCCCGGCGTCGAGGTGACGACCGGGCCGCTCGGGCAGGGGATCGGAAACGCCGTGGGGATGGCGATGGCCTCCCGGATGCTGGCGCACCGGTTCAACCGGCCGGGGCACGAGATCGTGTCCCACCGGATCGTGGCGCTGTGCTCGGACGGGGACCTCATGGAGGGTGTCGCCTCGGAGGCCGCGTCGCTCGCCGGCTTCCACCGCCTCGGGAACCTCGTCGCCTTCTACGACGACAACCGGATCACGATCGAGGGGTCGACCGACCTGGCGTTCCGCGAGGACGTCGCGGCCCGCTTCCGCGCCTACGGGTGGAACGTCCTGACGGTCGCCGACGGGAACACCGACCTCGAGGGGATCTCCCGGGCGGTCGAGGCGGCCTTTTCGGAAGCGGAGCGCCCGACGCTCGTGATCGTCCGGACGACGATCGCCTTCGGCAGTCCGAACAAGCAGGGCACGGCGGACGCCCACGGATCGCCTCTCGGGGAGAAGGAGGTGGCGCTCGCCAAGGAGGCGCTCGGCTGGCCGAAGGAGCCGGACTTTTTCGTTCCCGACGACGTCCTGGCGCACTTCCGGGAGGCGGTGCCCCGGGGGGAGGCGGCGGAGCGCGAGTGGCGTCTGAAGGTGGTGGAGTACGGGAAGGGGTACCCGGATCTTGCCTTGGAGTGGGAGAGGGTCATGTGGGGGGATCTCCCGGAGGGGTGGGAAAGCGACCTTCCCTCCTTCTCCCCCGGGTCCGGCCCGATGGCGACCCGGAAGGCCTCGGGGAAGGTGATCAATGCAATCGCCAGGAGAATCCCCGAACTGGCCGGGGGGTCGGCGGACCTCGCCCCCTCCACGGAAACGCTGATCGAGGGCGGCGGGGCATTCCTTCCGGACGCCCCCCCGGGGGGGAGGAACGTCCACTTCGGCGTGCGCGAGCACGGGATGGGGGCGATCCTCACGGGGATGTCGCGCCACGGCGGGATCATCCCGTACGGCGCCACGTTTCTGGTCTTCTCCGACTACATGCGTCCCTCCATCCGCCTGGCTGCCCTGACCGGCTTGCGCGTGATCTACGTCTTCACGCACGATTCGGTGGGACTGGGCGAGGACGGCCCCACCCACCAGCCGGTCGAGCAGCTGCCGTCGCTTCGGGCGATCCCGAACCTGCACGTATTCCGGCCCGCCGACGCCAATGAGACGGCCGCGGCATGGAGGATGGCGATGGAGCGGACCGCAGGGCCCTCGGCGATTGCGCTCACCCGCCAGAACGTCCCGGTTCTTCCCCCGGAGAATGTGGGCAGGGAAGGGAACGTCTACCGAGGCGCGTACATCCTCAAGGAAGGGGGGAAGGGGAGCCCGGCCGTGATTCTTCTGGCCTCCGGCTCGGAGGTGCATGTGGCCCTCGAGGCCGCGGGCCTTCTCGAGTCGGAAGGGATGTCCACCCGGGTGGTCAGCTTCCTCTGCAGGGAACGGTTCGAGGAGCAGCCCGCGGAGTACCGGCGTTTCGTGCTCCCCCCGTCCGTGCGGGCGAGGGTCTCGGTGGAGGCGGCGTCGACGTTCGGGTGGGAGCGGTATGTGGGCGACGGCGGCGCGTGCGTGGGCATCGACCGCTTCGGCGCCTCGGCGCCCGCCGGACGCATCTTCCGGGAGCTGGGGATCACCGCGGAGAACGTCGCGGCCCGCGCGAAGGGGTTGCCCGGAAACACCTAGAAGGAAAGGAGGCTGCATGGCGGCGAATCCTCTCGTGGACCTGGGGAGGTTCGGCCAGAGCCCGTGGCTGGACTTCATCGAGCGGGGATTGCTCCTGTCGGGAGGGCTGTTGCGCCTGGTTTCCGAAGACGGGATCACGGGGGTCACCTCCAACCCGACGATCTTCGAGAAGGCGATCTCCGGGGGCCGGGAATACGACAGACAGATCCGGGAGCTTGCAGGCCGGAGCGCCGGCGTGATGGAGGCGTACAAGGAGATCGTGACGGAGGACATCCGGCAGGCTGCCGACGTGCTGCGGCCCGTCCATGACACCACGTCGGGGGCGGACGGCTACGTCTCCCTCGAGGTCGATCCGGACCTGGCGTACGACACGGAAGGGACGATCGGGAGGGCGGAGGAGCTGTTCCGGGCGGTCTCCCGCCCGAACGTCCTCATCAAGATCCCCGGCACCCGGGAGGGTCTGCCCGCGATCGAGGAGACGATCGCGCGGGGGATCCCGGTGAACGTGACGCTCATCTTTTCCGTGCAGCGGTACGAGGAGGTGGCGAAGGCGTATATTCGCGGGGTGGAGCGGCTGGCCGCTTCGGGAAAGAGCCCGCACCGCGTCGCCTCGGTGGCCTCCTTCTTCGTTTCGCGGGTGGACACGGCGGTGGACCGCCTGCTCGACGAGGTGATCCCCCGGTGGCCGGGGTCCCCCAAGGCGGAGACGGCGATCTCCCTCAAGGGGAAGGTGGCGGTGGCCAACGCGCAGCTGGCATACGCGCGGTTCGGGGAGATCTTCTCCACCCCGCGGTGGAAAGAGCTCGCGTCGAGGGGTGCCCGGGTGCAGCGCCCGTTGTGGGCGAGCACGGGGACGAAGAACCCGAAATACTCGGACGTGCTCTACGTCGATGAACTGATCGGCCGAAACACCGTCAACACGATGCCCCTCCCCACGATCGACGCCTTCCGCGACCACGGGAAGGTCGCTGACACCCTCTCCGGGAAGGAGAAGGAGGCAAGGGAGGTTCTCGACACTCTCGGCCTTCTGGACATCGGGATCGAGGAGGTGTGCGAGAAGCTGGTCCGGGACGGCGTGCAGAGCTTCACCGACTCCTACCGCCAGCTCCTCGCGACGATCGAGAGAAAACTCTCCGAGGCGGAGGTGGACTGAATCCTCCGTTCCACGGATACGGCAACGGGAAGGAGGAGACGATGCGGATCGCAATGGTGGGCCTCGGGAAGATGGGTCTGAACATGACCCGCCGCCTTCTGCGCGGCGGGCACGAGGTCGTTGCTGCCGACCGGTCGAGAAAAGCGGTGAAGGAGGCCGCCCGCGAGGGGGCCCTCCCGGCCGCGTCGGTCGCCGATGCGGTCACGAAGCTGTCTCCCCCCCGGGTGGTCTGGCTCATGGTCCCCGCCGGCCCCCCGGTCGACGAGAACGTCGAGATTCTGGCCGGGGC
>CP070783.1:1807511-1848672 GCA_020346465.1 Deltaproteobacteria bacterium | reverse complement strand
GTCGTTCCGGAGGAGGTCCCGTTCGAACAGGTCAACCGCGTGATGAAAAAGAAGGATCTTGCGGAGCTGATCGACGTGGCGTACCGCAACTGCGGGCAGAAGGCGACCGTCCTCCTGTCGGACCATCTCAAGACGCTCGGCTACTCCTACGCGACCCTCTCGGGGATCTCGATCTGCATGAACGACATGAAGATCCCCAGCAACAAGAAAACGCTCCTGGACAAGGCGACGACCGAGGTGGAGGCCGTGGTGGAGGAGCACCAGGGCGGGCTGATCACCAACGGGGAGAGGTACAACAAGGTAGTCGACATCTGGTCCGCGGCAACGGAGCAGATCGCTTCGGAGATGCTTCGCGAGATGGGAACGGAGACGATCAAGAGCATCGAGGGGAAGGACATGAAGGTCCCGAGCTTCAACCCCATCTACATGATGGCGGACTCGGGGGCGCGGGGCTCCGACAAGCAGATGCGCCAGCTCGCCGGCATGCGGGGCCTCATGGCCAAGCCCTCCGGCGAGATCATCGAGACTCCGATCACCTCGAACTTCCGCGAGGGGCTGTCGGTCGGGCAGTACTTCATTTCCACCCACGGAGCCCGGAAAGGTCTCGCCGACACGGCGCTCAAGACGGCGAACTCCGGGTACCTCACCCGGAGGCTGGTGGACGTGGCGCAGGACTGCATCATCATCGAGGAGGACTGTCAGACGCTCGACGGGATTCCTGTCCGGGCGCTCGTCGAAGGCGGAGAGATCATCGACAGGCTCTCCGACCGGATCCTCGGACGGGTGGCGCTCGAGGACCTGTACGACAGCGACGGGAACCTTCTCGGCGCAGCCAACGAGGAGACCACGGAGGACGTGGCGCGGCAGATCGAGATGTCCGGGATCGACGAAGTCAAGATCCGTTCCGCCCTCACGTGCGAGAGCAAGCGGGGCGTGTGCGCGCTCTGTTACGGGCGTGACCTCGCACGGGGGAAGATGGTGACCATCGGGGAGTCGATCGGGATCATCGCGGCGCAGTCGATCGGCGAGCCCGGAACCCAGCTCACGATGCGTACCTTCCACATCGGCGGAACGGCCTCCCGGTTCGTCGAGCAGAGCTACATCCAGGGGAAACACCCCGGAAAGATCAAGTTCCAGGGACTCACCGTGATGAAGAACAAGGACGGGAAGCACGTCGCGATGAACCGGAACGGCTTCCTCATCGTCCAGGATGAGAACAACCGCGAGCGGGAGAAGTACCCGATCACCTACGGAGCGACCCTGATGGTCAAGAACGGGGAGAAGGTGAAAGAGGGGCAACGGCTCGCGGAATGGGACCCCTACAACATCCCGATTCTCACCGAGGTATCGGGAATCATCAAGTTCGGGGATATCCTCGACGGGATCACGATGCGGGAACAGCTCGACGAGGTGACCGGACGCTCGACGCGCGTGATCATCGAGCCGAGAGATCCGGATGCCCGTCCCCGGATCTCGATCAAGGACAAAAAGAACAGGACGCTCAAGCTCCCCGGCTCTTCGAGCGACGCACGGTACCTCCTCCCCATAGGATCGAACATCCTCGTGGAGGAAGGGCAGGAGGTGCTGGCCGGCGATATCATCACCAAGATCCCCCGGGAGACCACGAAGACCAAAGACATCACGGGTGGCCTTCCACGGGTAGCCGAGCTCTTCGAGGCACGAAAACCCAAGGAATTCGCCGTGATCGCCGAGATCGACGGCGTGGTGAGACTGGGGAAGGATTTCAAGGGGAAACGGAAGATCCAGGTGGTCCCGGACATCGGGGAGCCGCGGGAGTACACCATCCCCCGCGGCAAACACATCACGGTGCACGACGGAGAGAGGATCCGCGCCGGGGAATCCCTCATGGACGGATCTCCCAACCCGCACGACATCCTGCGGGTCCAGGGGGACAAGGAGCTCGCGCGCTTTCTCGTGGACGAGATCCAGGAGGTGTACCGGCTTCAGGGAGTGCGGATCAACGACAAGCACATCGAGGTCATCGTCCGGCAGATGCTCCGGAGAGTGAAGATCTCCGACCCGGGGGACACCAATTTCCTCGTGGGGCAGAGCGTGGAGAAATGGGTGTTCAAGGAGGAAAACGAGCGGATCAAGGCCGAAGGGAAGACCCCCGCAAAGGCGGATCCGCAACTCCTCGGCATCACCAAGGCCTCCCTGTCGACGGAATCCTGGATCTCGGCGGCTTCGTTCCAGGAGACCACGAAGATCCTCACGGACGCATCCGTCCACGGACGGGTGGACACGCTGTCCGGTCTGAAAGAGAACGTCATCATGGGGAGGCTCATCCCGGCCGGGACCGGGGGGCAGCTCTACCGGATGGTGGACATGGAGGCGGATCCTCCGCTTCCCTCCGAGATCAAGGAGGAGGTGGCGGAGGACCTGATGGAGGAAGAGGAAGAAACCGGTTGACATCACAGGCCCGAAATGGTAAAAAACTCGCTTCAGTTCCGAGTATTGTAGAGAATATCGACGGAAAGGGTAGAGGGAATGCCCACGATCAACCAGCTTGTCCGGAAGGGGCGCAAGGCCGTCGTTCACCGGAGCGACTCCCCCGCGCTTGAGCGATGTTCCCAGAAGCGGGGGGTCTGCCTGAGGGTGTACACGACGACCCCGAAGAAGCCCAATTCCGCGTTGCGGAAAGTCGCCAGGGTGCGGCTTACGAACGGGTTCGAGGTCACCGTCTACATCCCGGGCGAGGGGCACAACCTCCAGGAACACTCCGTCGTGCTGATTCGGGGAGGCAGGGTCAAGGACCTCCCGGGCGTTCGGTACCACATCATACGCGGGAAGCTGGATTCCGTTGGTGTCCAGGACAGACGGAAGTCGCGGTCGAAGTACGGGGCAAAACGACCCAAATAGCTTCCCCTGACCGGAACGAGGCAGTACCGGCCATACCCGGCACATCTGCCGGAGCGGTGGAAAACGGAGGGTAGCAGCCATGCTCCACGGGGTGTTCTCCCGCGGGTGATGGCTACTTTTTCGTTCAACAGGGAGGCATTTTTGGCAAGGAGGCTTTTCTAATGCCCAGGCGAGGATTTGTGCCCAGACGGGTCGCAGGGGCGGATCCGGTGTATGGCGATCCGCTCGTCGCGAGGATGATCACCGGGATCATGCGCAAGGGAAAGAAGACCGTTGCGGAAAGAATCGTCTACGGATCGATGGAGATCATCAAGGAAAAAGCCAAGGAAGATCCGGTAAGCATCCTCAAGAAGGCGGTCGACAACACTAAGCCCGTCCTCGAGGTCAAATCCCGTCGGGTGGGGGGTGCCACCTATCAGGTTCCGGTGGAGGTGCGTCCCGAGAGGCGCCTTGCGCTGTCGCTCCGGTGGATGATTACCTTTGCGAGGGGGCGTTCCGAAAAGAGGATGGTGGACCGCCTGTCGGCGGAAATCCTGGACGCCTACAACAACAGGGGTCTGACGGTCAAGAAGAAGGAAGACACCCACAAGATGGCGGAGGCCAACAAGGCCTTCGCGCATTACCGCTGGTAAGTTGCGGGAATGACGGGAAGGAAGAACCGGAAGTGGCAGGAACCATGCAGCTGGAAAAAACACGGAACATCGGGATCATGGCCCACATAGACGCCGGGAAGACCACCACCACGGAACGGGTTCTGTACTACACGGGCGTCTCCCACAAGATGGGCGAGGTCCACGATGGGACCGCGACCATGGACTGGATGGAGCAGGAACAGGAGCGGGGGATTACGATCACCTCCGCGGCCACGACCTGTTTCTGGAGGGACCATCGGGTCAACATCATCGACACTCCGGGGCACGTGGACTTCACCATCGAAGTGGAACGTTCGCTCCGCGTCCTCGACGGCGCCGTCGCCGTATTCTGTGCCGTGGGAGGGGTGGAGCCCCAGTCGGAGACGGTATGGCGGCAGGCCGACAAGTACCGTGTTCCGCGTCTGGCGATGATCAACAAGATGGACCGCACGGGGGCGGATTTCGACCGCGTCATCCGCATGCTGAGGGAGCGTCTCGGGGCGAACCCCGTACCGATCCAGCTTCCTCTCGGCAGGGAAGAAGAGTTCCGCGGGATCATCGACCTGGTGCGGATGCAGATCATCGTATGGGATGAAGACACACTCGGGGCCAAGTTCCGGATCGAGGCGATTCCCGAAGAGGTGGGGGAGGTCACCGCATCCGCGCGGGAGCGGCTGCTGGAGTCCCTGGCCGATGTCAACGACTCGCTCCTCGAGAAGTACCTGGCCGGCGAAGAGATCGAGGTTTCGGCGCTGCAGGCGGCGATCCGCGAGGCGACCATCGGCCTGAGGATCGTTCCCGTCCTGTGCGGCACCGCCTTCCGGAACAAGGGGATCCAGCCCCTTCTCGACGCCATCGTGGATTACCTTCCCTCGCCCCTCGACAAGCCCCCCGTGGAGGGAATCGATCCTCGCGACGGATCGGTCGCCATCCGAACGCCGCGAGACGGAGAGCCTTTCGCGGCCCTTGCCTTCAAGATCATGACGGACCCGTACGTCGGGCAGCTCACCTTCCTCCGTGTCTATTCCGGGACGCTCAACTCGGGCGATTCCGTATACAACGCCACGCGGCAGAAAAAGGAGCGGATCGGCCGCATCCTGAAAATGCACGCGAACAAGAGGGAGGAGATCAAGGCAATCCATGCGGGCGAGATCGCGGCGTGCGTCGGCCTGAAAAATGCGTTTACCGGCGAGACGCTGTGCGATCCGGACCATGAAATCGTTCTCGAATCCATCTCGGCGCCCGACCCCGTGATCTCCATCGCGATCGAGCCGAAAACGAAGGTCGACCAGGAAAAGCTGGGGCTTTCCCTGCAGAAGCTCGCCCTGGAGGACCCCTCCTTCCGGGTGAAGGTCGACGAGGAGACGGGGCAGACGCTGATCTCGGGCATGGGGGAGCTTCACCTGGAAATCATCGTGGACCGGCTGCTGCGGGAGTTCAAGGTGGCGGCGACCGTGGGCCGTCCCCAGGTCGCCTATCGGGAGACCGTCACGCGCGCGGCGAAGCACGAGGGACGGTATGTCCGGCAGACGGGGGGGAGGGGACAGTACGGACACGTCAAGATCTCCGTCGAGCCGAACGCCGCCGGGAAAGGGTTCGAGTTCCTCAACAAGATCGTCGGGGGTGCCGTTCCGAAGGAATACGTTCCTGCCGTGGAGAAGGGCGTGCGGGAGGCATCGGAGACGGGGGTCGTGGCCGGTTACCCTGTTGTCGACACGATCGTGACGCTTCTCGACGGATCCTACCACGAGGTGGACTCCTCGGAGATGGCGTTCAAGATCGCCGGTTCGATGGCGTTCAAGGAGGCCTGCCAGAGCGCAAATCCCGTCCTTCTGGAGCCGGTGATGAGTGTGGAAGTGGTGACCCCGGAGACCTTCATGGGGGATGTCATCGGGGATCTGAGCTCGCGCCGGGGGCGCATCCAGAGGATCGAGGCCCGGGGGAACACCCAGGTGATCGACTCCCATGTTCCTCTCTCGGAGATGTTCGGGTACGCAACGGATCTGCGGTCCAAGACGCAGGGAAGGGCCACCTACACCATGCAGTTCGACCATTACGAGCCTGCCCCGATCTCCGTAAGCGAGGATATTGTTTCGAAAGTGAAGGGCGCCTAGTCGAAAACCCGCGAAAGGGAGGGACCGGACATGGCCAAGCAGAAATTCGAGCGCAAGAAGCCGCACGTAAACGTCGGCACGATTGGTCACGTGGATCACGGCAAGACGACGCTGACCGCGGCGATCACGAAGGTATTGGCGACTCGGGGGCTTGCGCAGTTTGTGGCGTTTGACCAGATCGACCGTGCTCCGGAGGAGCGCGAGCGGGGGATCACGATTGCGACGGCGCACGTGGAGTACGAGACGGGGAACCGTCATTATGCGCACGTGGACTGTCCCGGGCACGCGGACTACATCAAGAACATGATCACGGGCGCGGCGCAGATGGACGGTGCGATTCTGGTGGTTTCGGCGGCGGACGGTCCGATGCCCCAGACGCGGGAGCACATTTTGCTGGCCCGCCAGGTCGGGGTTCCGTGCATCGTGGTGTTTTTGAACAAGGTGGACATGGTGGACGATCCGGAGCTGTTGGAGCTGGTGGAGCTGGAGCTTCGGGAGTTGCTCTCCAAGTACAATTTCCCCGGCGACGAGACTCCGATCGTCCGGGGTTCTGCGCTGAAGGCTCTGGAGTGCGGCTGCGGGAAGGAGGGGTGCGCGGCGTGCCAGTGCATCACCGACCTGACGAACGCGGTGGACTCGTTTGTCCCGATGCCGGTTCGGGACGTGGACAAGCCGTTTCTGATGGCGGTGGAGGACGTCTTTTCGATTTCGGGTCGCGGGACGGTGGTGACCGGCCGTGTGGAGCGCGGGGTGATCAAGGTCGGGGACGAGGTGGAGATTTTGGGGATTCGCCCGACGCAGAAGACGGTCGCCACGGGCGTGGAGATGTTCCGGAAGCTGCTGGACCAGGGGCAGGCGGGGGACAACATCGGCGTTCTGCTTCGCGGGACGAAGAAGGACGAGGTGGAGCGCGGGCAGGTTCTGGCGAAGCCGGGTTCGATCACTCCGCACCGGAAGTTCAAGGCGTCGGTCTACATTCTCACGAAGGAGGAGGGTGGCCGTCACACGCCGTTTTTCAACGGGTACCGTCCGCAGTATTACTTCCGGACGACGGACGTGACGGGCGTGGCGACGCTTCCCGAGGGCGTGGAGATGGTGATGCCGGGGGACAACGTGGGGCTGACGGTGGAGCTGATCACGCCGGTGGCGATGGAGAAGGAGCTGCGGTTCGCGATCCGGGAGGGCGGGCGGACCGTGGGGGCCGGCGTCGTCTCGGAGATCGTCGAATAACGAGAACGGGAAAGGGGTAATCCTTTGGCGATGGAACACCAGAAGATCCGCATTCGCTTGAAAGCCTTCGATTACAAGCTCCTGGACAAGGCGACCGGGGAAATTGTCGAGAAGGCGAAACAGACCGGCGCGAAGGTGGCGGGCCCGATCCCCCTGCCCACGAAGATCGAGAGGTTCACCGTGAACCGCTCCCCCCATGTAGACAAGAAAAGCCGGGAGCAATTCGAAATCCGGACGCACAAGCGCGTGCTGGATATTCACGAGCCGCCTGCCGCGACGATCGACGCCCTCATGAAGCTCGATCTCCCGGCGGGAGTGGAAGTGGAGATCAAGCTCTGAAGAACTCTCCTACCGGGAATTCCCGGCTGAGACGATAAGGTGCAAACCATGACTACCGGAATATTAGGGAAGAAACTGGGGATGACCCAGATCTTCGATCCGCAGGGGAGAGTCGTTCCCGTGACGGTGATCGAGGCGGGCCCCTGCACCATTGTTCAGAGGAAAAAGAAGCTGAGCGACGGCTACGATGCGGTTCAACTCGGTTTCGGGGCCAGGAAGGCGCATCGCGTCGGCAAGCCGATGCTCGGCCATGTTCAGAAGGCGGGGAAAGGGGCATTCGGCGCTCTCCGGGAGCTCCGCGTCGATTCCGATTCCTCTCTGGATGTCGGACAGGAAATCCGTGTCGACATCTTCCGGGAGGGGGATTTCGTGGACGTCACGGGGCAGACGAAGGGCCGCGGATTCACGGGAGTGGTGAAACGTTGGGGATTCAAGGGCGGACGAGCGTCCCACGGGTCGATGTTCCACCGCGCCCCCGGGTCCATCGGAGGATCCTCCTGGCCCTCCCGCGTGTTCAAGAACATGAAGATGGGCGGCCACTACGGGAACGAGCGGGTCACGGTTCTCAATCTGCGGGTTGTCGGCATTCAGCCGGAGAAGAACCTGCTGCTGGTGCGGGGTGCCGTCCCGGGGGCGAGGAACAGCCTCGTTTTCGTTCGCCGCGCCATCAAGAAGGGCAACGGACAGTAAGGAGCGCGAGATGGCTACCCTGGATCTTTTCGACAAGGAACGGCAAGTCAAGGAGACGCTCGAGATCCCGGATTCCGTCTTCGGAGCCGAGGTGAAAACGCACCTGCTTCACCAGGTGGTCGTTGCCCAGCGGAACGCAATGCGTTCGGGAACCGCCTCGACGAAAACGAGGAAGGAAGTCTCCGGCGGCGGAAAAAAACCGTATCGCCAGAAAGGAACCGGCCGGTCCCGAATGGGAACGATGAGCTCCCCCTTGCTCCGCGGTGGAGGCACCGTCTTCGGTCCGCATCCCCGCAGCTACGCCCAGAAAGTCAACCGGAAGTCGATGAAAGCCGCGCTCCGGTGCGCGTTGAGCGCCAGGGCACGGGATCAAAGGATTCTTCTCGTGGAGGACCTGGACCTGCCCGGTCCGCGCACGAAGGAGTTCCAGAAGCTCGCCGGTAAGCTCGGGCTTACCCACGCCCTGCTGGTGACGGATGAGCCCAAGGAGAACCTCGATCTCGGGATCCGCAATCTCCCGTCCTTCAAGTCGCTTCCCGTCGCGGCCCTCAACGTGCTCGACATCCTCTCGTACGATCAGCTGGTGATCACACGGCCCGCATTCGAAAAAATCAGCGAGGTGCTGGGGAGATGAACATCACGGACGTGCTGAAGCGCCCCCTGATCACCGAAAAGGCGACATTGCTCAAGGAGACGTCCAACGCGGTGTCGTTCGCCGTGGACCCCCGGGCGAACAAGAAGCAGATCCAGGAGGCGGTCGAAAAGCTGTTCCGTGTCAAGGTGATCGACGTCAAGACGATGAACGTCTCCGGCAAGACGAAGACGAGGGGTCGTGTGGTCGGAAGGCGCCCTTCCTGGAAGAAGGCCGTCGTGGTGCTCAAACCGGGCGACAAGATCGAGTTTTTCGAAGGCGTGTAACGTGCGCGGACAGGCAAGGAGCTGCTGACATGGGGATACGAAAATTCAAGCCGACCTCTCCCGGCGTGCGCACCATGACGGTTCTCACGAACGAGGAACTCACCCGGAAAAAACCGGAGCGGAGCCTCCTCGAGAAGAAGGGAAACCGTGCGGGCCGGAACAACCAGGGGAGAATCACCATTTGGCACCGTGGCGGCGGCCACAAGAGAAAGTATAGGATCATCGACTTCCGGAGGAACAAGAAGGACATCCCCGCGCGAGTCGCCGCGATCGAATACGATCCGAACCGTTCGGCCCGCATCGCCCTTCTGCATTACGCGGACGGGGAGAAACGGTACATCCTGTGCCCGGTGGGCCTCTCCGTGGGGGACACGGTTCTCTCCGGGAACGACGCGGACATCAAGCCCGGGAACGCCCTTCCGATTCGCCAAATCCCGGTCGGCACGATGGTCCACAACGTGGAGCTCAAGATCGGCAAGGGGGGGCAGCTGGCGAGGGCGGCGGGAAGCGTCGTCCAGATCCTCGCAAAAGAGGGGAGATACGCACATCTCCGCCTCGGGTCGGGGGAGGTGAGGCTCGTTCTCATCGATTGCATGGCGACGGTGGGGCAGGTGGGAAACCCGGAACACGAGAAGGTATCCCTCGGGAAGGCGGGGCGGAGCCGGTGGCTCGGCCGGAGGCCGACGGTCCGGGGCGTCGCGATGAACCCCGTGGACCACCCTCTTGGGGGCGGGGAGGGGAAAGCATCCGGGGGGAGGCATCCCTGCACCCCGTGGGGGAAACCGACCAAGGGGCACAAGACCCGGAAGAACAAGACTTCCGACCCGTACATCGTAAAGCGTCGGAAATAAAAGATAAAGAGGTATAACCCGTGGCGCGATCGATCAAGAAGGGACCGTATGTCGAGGAAAGCCTGGCGCGGAAGTTCCGCAGGGCCGTCGAGCAGGGGGACCGGAAGGTCATCAAGACCTGGTCCAGGCGCTCCACCATCACCCCGGAGATGGTAGGCTTCACCTTCGCCGTCCACAACGGAAGGAAATTCATGCCCGTTTTCGTCACGGAAAACATGGTGGGCCACAAGCTCGGGGAGTTTTCGCCGACCCGCACCTTTCACGGCCATTCGGGAGACCGGAAGGCCAAGGTAAAGCGGTAGTCCGGAGAAGGAGCGAGACGATGGAAGCCAGAGCGACGGCAAGATTCATGCGTGTCTCCCCGAGGAAGGCCCGTCTCGTCGTGGACCTGATCCGGGGGAAGAACATCTCCGAAGCGCAAACGGTCCTGAAGCTGGCGAACAAGGCGTGCGCGAAAACGGTACGGAAGGTTCTCGACTCTGCCGTTGCGAACGCGGCCCAGACCGGCGTGATCGACACGACCATCCTCTTCGTGAAGAAGGCCCACGTGGACGGGGGGGCCTCCCAGAAGAGATTCCGGCCTGCTCCCATGGGGCGGGCGCACCGCTACCGCAGACGCACCAGTCATATCACCATCGTGGTCGACGAGAAGTAACGGGACAGAACCGACTCGAAGGGAGGGATCGTTTGGGACAGAAGGTACATCCTTACGGGTTTCGCCTGGGAATCATCAAGAACTGGCGGTCGCGATGGTACTCGGAGAAAGAGTACGCCGCGAATCTTCAGGAGGATCTGCGCATCCGGGCCTATGTCAAGAAGCGACTGATCCACGCCGGAGTAGCCGCGGTGGAGATCGAGCGCAAATCCAGCCGCGTGCACGTCATCATCCAGACGGCGAGACCCGGCATCGTCATCGGGAAAAAGGGGGCCGAGATCGAGAATCTCAAGAAAGACCTCCAGAAGTTCGCCAAGAAGGAGGTCTCGATCACGATTCACGAGATCCGCCGACCGGAGACCGATGCCCAGCTGACCGCCGAGAACGTCGCTATGCAGCTCGAAAGGCGCATCGCATTCCGGCGGGCGATGAAGAAGACCGTTCTTTCCTCGATGAAGCTCGGTGCCAAGGGGATCAAGATTAACGTGGCCGGCCGTCTCGGCGGCGCGGAGATGGCCCGCTCGGAATGGTACCGGGAGGGGAGGGTTCCCCTGCATACCCTGCGCGCGGACATCGACTACGGGTTTGCCGAGGCGAACACCACATACGGCAAGATCGGGGTCAAGGTGTGGATCTACAAGGGAGAGGTTCTGCCGTCCTCTTCCCGCGAGTCCAAGAGCGAATAGGAGAACCGGGACATGCTTGCGCCGAAACGGGTGAAATTCCGGAAGATGCAGAAAGGGCGGCGAAGAGGATCTGCCCAGGCAGGGAATACCCTCAACTTCGGGGATTACGGAGTGAAGGCATCCACCGCCGGATGGATCACCTCCCGCCAGATCGAGGCCGCCCGCGTGGCGATGACGAGGTTCGTGAAGCGCGGCGGGAAAATCTGGATCCGGATCTTTCCGGACAAACCCGTTACCAAGAAGCCCGCCGAAACCCGTATGGGAAAGGGGAAAGGGGCTCCGGAAGAATGGGTCTGCGTCATCCGTCCGGGGCTGGTTCTCTACGAAATCGAGGGAGTGGACGAGGCGACCGCAAGGGAGGCCTTCCGGCTCGCCGGACATAAGCTCCCCGTGAAGACGAAGTTTCTTTCGAGGGAGGCGTAGCCGTCCATGAAGAAGAAGGAGATCCAGGACCTCGCCGCAGAGGAGTTGCGGCACAAGGAGGCGGAGATGCGGGATGAGATCTTCCGCCTCAGGATGAAGCGGTCGGCTTCCTCGCTGGACAATACGATGCTCATCCGGAACCGGCGGAAAGAACTGGCACGGATCATCACGTTCCTCCGGCAAAAGCAGGGAGGGGAGACGAGATAAGATGGCGACGGGAACCGAAAAGAAAGGCCGTGGGATCCGCAAGACGAAGGTCGGCGTCGTCATGAGCGACCGCATGGACAAGACCGTGGTTGTTCGCGTGGAGCGCCTTGTTCTTCATCCAATCTACAAGAAGTACACGCGGCGCAGGACCACCTACAAGGCCCACGACGAACAGAACGAATACCGCGCGGGCGACACGGTGGAAATCGTCGAGACCCGGCCGCTGAGCAAGGAAAAGTGCTGGCGGGTCTCCCGACTGATCGAGAGGCCCGAGGTTCGTTAACCACCCGAGCGGAGAGCGAATGCCATGATCCAAATGCAGACCATGCTGGACGCCGCGGACAATTCCGGAGCGAAGCGTCTCTGCTGCATCAAGGTCCTCGGGGGCAGCAAACGGAGATATGCCAGCGTCGGCGACATCATCGTCGTCAGCGTGAAGGAGGCGATCCCCCGAGGGAAGGTCAAGAAGGGCGACGTGTACAAGGCGGTGGTGGTGCGGACCGCCAAGGAGATCGGGCGGACGGATGGAAGCTTTCTCCGGTTTGACCAGAACTCGGCCGTGCTGATCAATCCGCAGGGGGAGCCGATCGGAACCCGGATTTTCGGCCCTGTGGCGCGGGAACTCCGTGCCAAGAAATTCATGAAGATCATATCCCTGGCTCCGGAAGTCCTGTAGGGGGGAAAGAGGGAGACATGGCGGAACCGACTCTCCATATACGGAAAAACGACATCGTACGGGTCATGGTGGGCAGGGAAAAGGGGAAGGTCGGCAGGGTCCTCAAGGTGGACAGGGATGCGGGCCGGGTCATCGTCGAAAAAATCAACATGGTGAAGAGGCACGCAAAACCGGGCAAGACCAATCCCCAGGGCGGCATCATCGAGAAGGAGGCTCCGCTGTCGTACTCCAACATCATGATCATGTGCGACAAGTGCAACAGGCCTACGCGGATCACCATGCTTGTCGAGGATTCCGGGGAGAAACACCGCACGTGCAAGCGGTGCGGGGACGTGCTCGAGGCCAAGAAGAAGTAGAGAAGACCCGCCGGGAGCCGGCGGTCCGGGGTGACGGGAAATGGCCAGACTTTTCGATTACTACAAGGATGAAGTCGTTCCCAAGATGAGGGAGAAGTTCCACTATCGGAATCCGATGCAGGTCCCGAGACTCGAGAAAGTCATCATCAACATGGGTCTGGGTGAGGCGATCGAGAATATCAAGGTTCTCGACTCGGCAGCCGAGGAGATCGGCCTCATCACCGGTCAGAAGGCGGTGGTTACGAAAGCACGCAAGAGCATATCGAACTTCAAGTTGAGGGAAGGCGTCCCGATCGGGGTGAAGGTCACACTCCGAAGGGACCGGATGTACTTTTTCCTCGACAAGCTATTGGGGGTAGCGATGCCCCGGCTGAGAGACTTCAAGGGGGTATCCTCAAAGGGTTTCGACGGACGGGGAAATTACACGCTAGGCATAAGGGAACAGATTATATTCCCGGAGATAAACTACGATAAAATAGACAAAATCAGGGGAATGAACATAACGATCGTCACCACGGCCCGCACCGACGAGGAGGGGCTGGAACTTCTCCGTCTCCTCGGAATGCCGTTCAGGGCCTGACGCTCCAAGGAGGACATGGTGGCAAAAAAGTCGATCATCGCCAAATCACTGAGGTCCCCGAAGTTCCGCGTCCGGCAGTACAACCGGTGCCCGAGATGCGGGAGGCCGAGGGCCTATTACCGGAAGTTCAATCTCTGCAGGATCTGTCTGCGGGAATTGGCACACCGGGGGGAACTTCCCGGCGTGACCAAGGCGAGCTGGTAGGGGAGCGCAATGTCTATCAACGACAATATTTCCAATCTTCTAGCCAGGGTCCGCAACGCACAGATGGCGAGGTTCGACCAGGTAGAACTCCCCTCCACCAGGGTGCTGGAGAGCATCGCATCGATCCTCAAGGAGGAGGGGTTCGTGAAGAATTTCCGCGTTCTCCCCGATCCGAAACAGACGGTTCTGCGGATCTACCTTCGGCAGGAGCCGGAATCGGGCTACGCAATCAAGGGCTTGCGGAGGGTAAGCCGCCCGGGACGTCGCGTCTATGTCGGGAAGGACGAGATACCCGTTGTGAAGAACGGATATGGAATCGCAATTCTCTCGACTTCCCGGGGTGTGATGACGGGAGAGAAGGCGAAGAAACTCGCGATCGGCGGGGAATTGCTCTGCCAGGTCTGGTGACAGGAACTCGAGATTCCCCGGGGAGGTACAAGATGTCAAGAATCGGAAAAGTGCCGGTGGCGATCCCCGCCGGAGTCACCGTCGAGATCAAGGACGGGATCCTTTCCGTCACAGGGAAAAGGGGAGCCCTTTCCCGCCCGATCCCTGACCAGGTGAACGTCGAGGTCCGGGATGGCTTCGCCGTCGTTTCCCTTCGTCCGGGAGGGGAGTCCGCACGGAACCTTTACGGTCTCTACCGGACCCTGGTGGCGAACATGGTGAAGGGAGTCGCCGAGGGGTTCACCAAGACCCTGGAAATCGTCGGAGTGGGGTACAAGGCCGAAATCAAGCAGAACGCGCTCCAGATGGCGCTTGGATACTCCCATCCCGTGATCTTCCCCCTTCCCAAAGGCGTCAGCGCCGAAGTGGAGGCGAACACGGTGATCAAGGTGTCGGGGGCGGACAAGGAACTCGTCGGACTTACCGCGGCGAAGATCCGGTCCTTCCGGAGGCCGGACGTGTACAAGCAGAAGGGTATCCGGTACCGCGGGGAACGTCTCCTGAAGAAAGTCGGGAAAGCAGCCGGCAAGTAACGTCGAGAGGATGATGAAAACCATTAGACGGAGCCCGGAAGAGCCATGAGCCAGAAAAATATGCGAGAGATCGCCCGGCAGAAGCGAAAGAGAAGGATCCGGAAGAGGATATTCGGGACGGAGCAGTGTCCGCGGCTGTCCGTCTTCCGCAGTGCAAAGCATATCTATGCACAACTCGTGGTCGACACCACGGGGTCCACCATTCTCGCCGCTTCCACGCTCAGCCCGGAGATCCGGGGCGAAATCGGTGGCCTGAAGAAAGGGGATGCCGCGAAGAAAGTGGGGGAGTGGATCGGAAGGAAGGCGGCGGAAAAGGACATCCGGAAAGTCGTCTTCGACCGGAACGGGTTCCTCTATCATGGACGTGTCAAGTCGTTGGCCGAAGGGGCCCGGGAATCCGGGTTGCAGTTCTGAAGGCAAAAACCGCAGACCAGACAGGGAGGAGCGTTTGAAGAGAGTCAATCCAGAAGGGCTCGACCTGAAAGACCGGGTGGTCCATATCAGCCGGGTCGCCAAGGTGGTAAAGGGAGGGCGCAGGTTTTCCTTCACCGCGGTCGTTGTGGTCGGCGACGGCAACGGACACGTCGGTACGGGACTGGGAAAGGCGAACGAGGTCCCCGAAGCCATCCGGAAAGCCGTGCAGAACGCAAAGCGGGAACTCATCCGGGTCCCGGTGATGGACGGCACGATCCCTTTCGAGGTCGGCGGCAGGTTCGGCGCAAGCCATGTCATCATGAGACCCGCATCGCCGGGAACGGGCGTGATCGCGGGGGGCGGGGTCCGGGCCGTGATCGAAGCCGCGGGGATCGCCAACATCCTGACGAAGTCACTCGGGAGCAACAACCCCCACAACCTCGTCAAGGCGTCGATGGACGGGCTTTCCCAGCTGCGGAATCCGGAACAGATCCTCGGGGCGCGCGGGCGCAAGGGAGACGAGGTGCCTGCATGAGTGGCGAACTCCGCATCACCCTGGTTCGCGGCCTGAGCGGAAGGCCGGAGCGTGTGCGACGGGTCGTCAAGGGGTTGGGACTGACCCGCGTTCACCGGTCCGTGACGAGAAAAAATACGCCGGAAATCCGAGGGATGGTGGAAAAGATCCAATTTCTCCTCCACGTCGAGAAAGTGGGAGAATCGGAATGAAGCTGAACGAGCTGAAGCCCGCAAAAGGGGCCAAACGCGAAGCCAAACGCGTCGGACGGGGGAAAGGGTCGGGCCTGGGAAGAACGGCAGGGCGCGGAGAGAAAGGTCTGCGGGCGCGAAGCGGCGGGGGAACGCCGCCCGGATACGAAGGCGGGCAGATGCCCCTGCAGAGAAGGATCCCGAAGCGGGGATTCCACAACCCGTTCCGCAAGGAGTACTCCATCGTCAACGTGAGGGATCTCAACCGGTTTGCCGCCGGGTCCGTCGTCGATATCGACGCCCTGAAAGCGGCGGGGATGGTGAAAAATGTCAGGGACGGGGTCAAGCTGCTGGGAGACGGGGACGTGAAGCACGCCCTGACGGTAAAAGTCGACAGGGCGAGCAAGGAAGCCGCCCGGAAAGTCGTCGCTGCCGGCGGGATCGTGGAGGTTTCGCCCTCTTGCTGAACGCATTCCAGAACATCACCAAGGTGCCCGAGCTCAGAAAACGGCTCTTCGTCACCGCCATCCTGCTTACGGTCTATCGGATCGGGGTCTACATCCCGACCCCGGGCATCGATACCCAGGCCCTGACATCCCTGTTCGCGGCCCAGTCCGGAACCCTCTTCGGGCTGATCGACATGTTCTCGGGGGGGGCGGTCAGCCGTTTCTCGATCTTCACGCTCGGGATCATGCCTTACATCAGCGCGTCGATCATCCTTCAGCTCCTGACCGTGGTCATCCCGCAGCTGGAGAAACTCTCCAAGGAGGGCGAGCTCGGCCGCCGCAAGATTACCCAGTACACGCGGTACGGGACGATCCTTCTTTCGGTGATCCAGGGGCTGGGAATTGCCGTGGGAATCGAGAACGTCGGCGGTCTCGGGGATGTCGGATCGGTTGTGTACCAGCCGGGGTGGGCGTTCCGTCTCATGACCGTGCTCACGCTCACATCGGGGACGGCATTCCTCATGTGGCTGGGGGAACAGATCACGGAACGGGGAATCGGCAATGGAATCTCCCTCATCATCTTCGCGGGCATCGTGGCCCGGTTTCCCAGCGGGCTCGTTCGGACGTTCACGCTGATTCGAACCGGGGAAATGGGCCTGTTCGTCGGACTGATGCTCCTCGCGATCATGGTGTTTGTCATCGCGATCATCATCTATTTCGAACGCGCGCACCGGCGGATTCCCGTCCAGTACGCCAGACGGATCGTGGGACGGCGGGTGTACGGGGGACAGAGCACCCATCTGCCGCTGAAGGTGAACACGGCAGGGGTCATCCCCCCGATCTTCGCCTCCTCGATCCTGCTCTTTCCCGCCACGCTGGCGAACTTCATCAAGCACCCGGTGACGCAGAAGATCTCCCAGACCCTTACCCCCGGAAACGTCGCCTACGAGGCCCTGTACGTGGCATTCATCATCTTCTTCTGCTATTTCTACACAGCGGTCACCTTCAACCCGGTCGACGTGGCCGACAACATGAAAAAATACGGGGGCTTCGTCCCCGGGATCCGTCCCGGCAAGAAAACCGCGGAGTATATCGACCGCATCCTGACGCGGATCACGCTGGGCGGCGCATTGTACGTCTCGGCTGTCTGCGTGCTTCCCAGCATCCTCATCTCCCGGTTCAACGTCCCGTTCTACTTCGGGGGAACGGGGCTGCTCATCGTGGTCGGCGTGGCCATGGACACCATCCAGCAGATCGAGTCGCATCTGATTACCCGCCATTACGAGGGGTTCCTCAAGAAGGGACAAGTGAAAGGGAGGAGGGGATAGCCGATGAGGGGGATCATCCTGCTGGGAGCGCCCGGATCCGGCAAGGGGACGCAGGCGAAGAAGCTTACCGTGTCCTTCTCCATTCCCCAGATCTCGACAGGGGACATGCTTCGCGAGGCCGTGAAGAGCGGGACGGAGATGGGTCGACAGGCAAAGACGTTCATGGACCAGGGCGGCCTGGTGCCGGACGAGGTCGTCATCGGTATCGTCAAGGACCGCCTTCAGGAAAAGGACTGCGAAAAGGGATTCATCCTGGACGGGTTCCCCCGGACAATCCCCCAGGCGGAGGCACTCGATCGCGTCCTGAAGGAGCTCGGAAAGGAGATCAGCAGCGTCCTTTCCCTCGAGGTCGATGAGGAAGAGATTCTGGAGCGGCTGTCCGGACGGAGGACCTGCTCCGGGTGCGGCGCCATGTACCATGTGCGGTTCAATCCCCCGAAGACGGAAGGAAGGTGCGACAAGTGCGGCGGCACCCTTCTCCAGCGGGACGACGACAGGGAGGATACGATCCGGGAGCGGCTGGTGAACTACAAAAAATCCACGAAACCCCTGATCGACTTCTATCGAGGAACCGGGAAGGTCCACGCGGTCAAGGCATCGGGAGACATCGACACGATATTTGAAACGATTTCCCAATTATTGCACTAGGCGATGATCATCATCAAATCGCCTCCGGAGATTGAGGCGATGCGCCGTGCGGGCGCCATTGTCGGTCAGTTCTTTGAAGAGATCAACAAGCACGTGAGGTCGGGAGTTGCGACGCTTCACCTCGAGGAGATCGCGGAGGAGTATGTCGCCAAACTGGGGGTGAGGGGGGCGTTCAAGGGATACCACGGGTATCCCGCCAACCTTTGCACCTCCATCAACGAGGAGGTGGTTCACGGGATCCCGTCCGGAACGCGGGTGCTCCGTGAAGGGGATATCGTGAGCATCGATTTCGGGGTGGTGCTGGACGGATTCTACGGGGACGCAGCCAGGACGTATGCCGTCGGGAAGATTTCCCCCGAATCCGAGAAACTCCTGGCGACGACCGAGCGTGCACTCGAAAAGGCCATCGGAGCCTCCCTCCCGGGGAACCGCCTGGGGGATATTTCCTGGGCCGTTCAGATGGAGGCGGAGTCGGAAGGATTCTCCGTTGTGCGGGACTTCGTGGGACACGGGATCGGAAAGACGTTGCACGAGGAACCGCAGGTCCCCAACTTCGGATCGGCCGGTACAGGCCCGAAACTCATGCCGGGCATGGTACTGGCGATCGAGCCCATGGTCAACGAGGGGGGATATCCCGTGGAGGTCCTTTCGGACGGGTGGACGGTGGTGACGCGCGACCGCAAGCGGTCCGCACACTTCGAGCACGTGGTGGCGATCACGCCGGACGGAAACAGAATCCTGAGTCTTCCCTGAGTGGCGAGGGAACGGAGAAAAGGAGAACATGCCGAAGGAAGAAGCGATAGAGGTCGAGGGAACAGTCATCGAGCCGCTTCCGAACGCGATGTTCCGTGTGGAACTGGACAACAAGATGAAGGTTCTCGCCCACATATCGGGAAAGATGCGGATGCATTTCATCAAGATATTACCCGGTGACCGCGTGACGGTGCAGCTCACACCATACGACCTGACGCGGGGCCGGATCGTGTACAGGACAAAGTAGGAGAGAGATGCGATGAAAGTCAGGCCATCGGTCAGGAAGGTATGCGCAAAATGCAAGGTGATTCGCCGGAAAGGCGTCGTCCGCATCATTTGCGAAAACCCGAAACACAAGCAACGCCAGGGTTAGAAACGACCCTGCCCGGGCGCATCGCGAGGAGATCCCTTTGGCACGAATAGCTGGAGTCGACATTCCGAAGACCAAGAAAATCGGGACGGCGCTGACCTACATCTACGGGATCGGGGCGGCTGCCGCCCAGAAGATCCTGCAGGAGGCGAGGGTTTCCCCCGACACGAGGACGAGCACCCTCACCGAGGACCAGATTGCCCGAATCAGGGACGTCATCGACGCCCATTACCACGTGGAAGGGGATCTCCGCAAGGAAATCTCCATGAACATCAAGCGCTTGATGGATCTCGGATCGTACCGGGGCCTGAGGCATCGCAAGGGGCTGCCTGTGAGAGGGCAGCGGACCCACACCAATGCCCGGACGAGGAAGGGGCCGCGGAAGGGCGCGGTAGCGAAGAAGAAGGAACCGACGAAGAAGTAGAGGCAAAGGGAACCTACCCCTCCCGCGGGAAGCGGGAAATCGGAGGCACGATGGCGACACCGAGGAAAAAAGGGAAAAAGAAGGTTCGCAAGAACGTCCCGGTGGGAGTGGCCCACATCAAGGCGACGTTCAACAACACCATGATCACGATAACCGACCTGGACGGTAACGCCCTTGCCTGGTGCAGCGCAGGGTCCAAGGGATTCAAGGGATCCCGGAAGAGCACCCCCTTCGCAGCGACCATCGCCGCCGAGGAAGTCGCGAAGAAGGCGATGGAATGCGGCGTCAATTCCCTGACGGTGTATATCAAGGGGCCCGGCTCGGGACGGGAGGCGGCCCTTCGGACGTTGCAGGCGGCGGGACTCAAGATCAATTACATCCGCGATGTAACGCCCATCCCACACAACGGTTGCCGCCCTCCGAAACGACGCAGGGTGTGAGCGACGTAAAAAGGAGTTACAGGAGGAAATTCTTTGGCCAGGTATCGTGAAGCGGTTTGCCGCCTTTGCCGGCGCGAAGGGATGGAGTTGTACCTGAAGGGGGACCGTTGCTTTACCGAGAAGTGCGCCATCAAGCGCAGGGGATACCCCCCGGGGCAGCACGGGCAGCGCCGGATGAAAAAACACAGCGATTACGGAGTGCAGCTTCGGGAGAAGCAGAAAGCAAGGAGAATCTACGGGCTCCTGGAGAAGCAGTTCCGGAACTACTTCGAAAAAGCGGACCGGATGAAAGGGAAGACCGGCGACAATCTGCTGATTCTTCTCGAAAGGCGGCTCGACAACGTCGTGTACAAACTCGGCTTTGCCGTAACACGCCGCGAGAGCAGACAGTTGGTTCGCCACGGGCACTTTCTCGTGAAGGGGCGGAGGGTCAACATCCCATCCTTTCTCGTCAGGCCGGGCGATGTCGTCGAGCTGCGGGAAAAAAGCAGAAAGATCCCGTCGATCAATGACGCCCTCGACGCCGTGGTCCGCAAAGGCATTCCTCCCTGGCTCGAGCTGGACAGGGAACAGTTCCGCGGGAACGTCAAGACGGTTCCCTCCCGGGCAGACATCACGGAACCGATCCAGGAACAGTTGATTGTGGAACTTTACTCGAAGTAGATCCTCCGGTCAGGAGAAGGGGGTAGCATGTTTCAGCGAAACTGGAAGCAACTGATCAAACCGCGCCGCATCGACGTTGCTACGGACACGGCGACGGGATTCTATGGAAAGTTCACGGCAGAACCTCTCGAACGAGGGTTCGGCACCACGCTTGGGAACGCCATCCGAAGGGTCCTGCTCTCCTCGTTGCAGGGATCCGCGATCACCTCGGTCCGGATCGAGGGCGTGCAGCACGAGTATTCCACGATGATCGGCGTCGTCGAGGATGTGACAGACATCATCCTGAATCTCAAGGAAATCCGGCTGCGGATGCACTCTCCCGAACCGCGGTTGATTTCCCTCGAGGCGAAAGGGCCGATGCGCGTGAGCGCCGCGAGCATCAAGACCGACCCGATGGTGGAGATCCTGAACAAGGACCACCATATCGCGGAATTGTCCGAAAACGCCACCCTGAAGATGGAAATGACCGTTCGCATGGGAAAGGGATACGTGCCCGCAGAGCGGAATCTCGAGGAAGGCGCCCCGATCGGAACCATCCCGATCGATGCCATCTTCTCCCCCGTGAAGAAGGTGAATTTCACGGTCACGAACGCCCGCGTGGGGCAGCAGACGGACTTCGACCGCCTGACCCTGGAAGTATGGACCGACGGAGCCATTCTCCCGGCGGACTCTGTCGCTTATGCGGCGAAGATCCTCAAGGACCAGCTCACGGTCTTCATCAACTTCGACGAGGAAGTGGAGATGCCGGAGGAAATCGCGGTCCTCGAAGAAGGGGCGGTCAACGAAAATCTGTACAAGCCGGTGGAAGAGCTCGAGCTCTCGGTAAGAGCCTACAACTGTCTGAAAAACGCGGACATCAAGTATATCGGCGAGCTGGTGCAGAAGACGGAACAGGAGATGCTCAAGACCAAAAATTTCGGCAAGAAGAGCCTCAACGAGATCAAGGACGTCTTGCACGAGATGGGTCTTTCCCTCGGGATGTCGGTGGAAGGGTTCACGCCGGAGAGGTTTGCCCCCCCCCGACAAGAAGACTGACCATACCACGATACGCGAGGAAGACGTATGCGGCATGCCATTGCCCACAGGAAATTGGGGCGGACACCCGGCCATCGGAAGGCCCTGTTGCGCAATATGATGAACGCGCTGGTGCGGTCGGAGAGAATCGAGACCACGATCGCAAAAGCGAAAGAGGTCCGAAGGCTGGCGGACAAACTGATCACACTGGGAAAAAAGGACACGACGCACGCGAGAAGGCGCGCGTTCTCCCTGCTGAGTGACAAGAAGAACACGCAGAAGATCTTTGCCACACTCGCATCGCGGTTTGCCGGCCGGGAAGGCGGGTACACCCGGATCGTAAGAACGGGGTACCGCGCCGGGGACGGATCCGAGATGGCGATTCTCGAGTACCTGCCCGCGGAAGAGAAGATGGTGAAGGCAAAAAAAGGAAAAAAGAAGAAAAAGACCGAAACGGCGAAGGCGGGAGCCAAAACCGCAGAAACGAAGAAACCTCCGCGGGCCGCCAAAAAAGCGACGGCCAGGAAACCCCCGACACCTCGCGGGAAGAAGGAACAACCCGAAGGGGAGGCGGCAAAACCGTCCAGAACCCGCCGGAAGAAGGAAGAGCCCGGGTAACGGTTCCAGCGATCCGGAACCAGAGGAAAGCAGAAATTCGCAGAAAGCGGCCCATCCGGGCCGCTTTTTTTCTATCCAGGTGATATTCCCTTGACGGGTAAACGCAGTGTCTATACTATGATAATGAAATTCAAATTCACTATGGAGACGATTTCCCCCCTTTGGATTCCCTCCTCAAGCGAATCAACCTGGAAATTGCGGCAATCGGCGGGAAAAGAAGCAGAAGCCGTGCACAGGTGATCGAAGTATTCTTCCGGACGGGGCCTCATGCCACCCTGGAGGATCTTGCCCAAGCCGTCAGAAAACGGAACCGTACCGTCGGATATGCGACCGTCTACCGGACCATGAAACTTCTGGCAAAACTCGGGTATGCCAAAGAGCTCGATTTCGGCGACGGACTCAAGAGGTACGAAAGCAATCTCGAGTCGCACCACGACCACCTGGTCTGCCAGGAATGCGGTCTGGTATCCGAGTTCCAGGAGCCCCGGATCGAATCCCTTCAGGAACAGGTGGCGAAACAACACGGGTTCCTGCCGACGATGCACCGTCTCGATATTTACGGGCTATGCCGGCAATGCGCGGTTGCGGGAAAGAAGGAAAACTGACGAATGACGGGACTTCCTGGCGCCGCCCCGAAGGGGGCGGGAGCGGTGATCCTGGTCGGAAACCCCAACGTCGGGAAGAGCGTGGTCTTCGGCTATCTCACCGGCAGGTATGTAACCGTTTCCAATTACCCGGGGACCACCGTGGAGGTGTCACGGGGGGAAGCCAGGGGGCGGGGGAAGTCCGTGGAGGTCATCGATACACCCGGGGTGTATTCGCTTCTGCCCATGTCCGAGGACGAGCGGGTGACCCGCGATATCCTGATGCGCGAGACGGAAGCCCGCGTGCTGCACGTGTGCGACGCCAAGAACATGCGGCGGTCCCTGATGCTCACGATTCAGCTGGCGGAGATGGGCGTGCCCCTGATCCTGGCCGTCAACATGGCGGACGAGGCTCGCAACCGTGGTGTCATGCCGAACCTGGGAGGTCTGGAGAGCCGATTCGGTGTCCCGGCTGTTCCTACGGTTGCCGTTCGTAAGAAGGGTGTCGACCGCCTCTTGCCGCTCCTGGAACATGCGACCTCCTCCCACCTGCGTCTCGATTACGGGGAGTCGATCGAGCGGGCCATCTCCCGGATGGAACAGCTGTTGCCCGATAAGACCCCGATCGGCAAACGGTCCCTCGCCTTGATGCTCCTCTGCGGGGACGACTCCCTGACCCCCTGGATCGCGGAGAACGTAACCGGGGAGAATATCCGGAAAATGAACGCTGTGCGGAACCGGGCCGTGGAGGAAAACGGGGAGGACATCTCCTACCGGGTGAACAAGTCCCGGCTCGTCTGGATCGATGCTCTCCTCTCCGGACTGGGGGAGGAGCCGTCCGAATCCCGGGGGAAGGATTGGGCGAACCTGTTCGGGAAGTACGCGATGGACCCTCTTTTCGGCATCCCGATCCTTCTTTTTGTCCTGTTCCTTGCATACGAGTTCGTGGGAGTCATCGGGGCGGGATATCTGGTGGACCTCCTGGAAGGGGGGGTGTTCGGGAAAGGGATCGTCCCGGCCGCCTCGTGGATTGTGGAGAGAACGATCCCCTCGGAATTTCTCCGGGACATGCTCGTCGGCCCCTACGGCATCATCTCCATGGCTCTCTCCTATGCCATCGCCATCGTGCTGCCGATCGTGGGGACCTTTTTCCTGGGGTTCGGGATCCTGGAGGATTCGGGCTATCTGCCCCGACTCGCGGTCATGGTGGACCGGATTTTCAAGAAAATCGGATGCAACGGGAAGGCGGTGCTCCCGATGATTCTGGGCCTGGGCTGCGACACCATGGCCACGCTTACGACCCGGATCCTGGAGACCCGGAAGGAGCGCCTCATCGTGACGCTTCTTCTTGCCCTCGGCGTGCCGTGCTCCGCCCAGCTCGGCGTGATTCTCGGGATGCTCTCGGACGTCGGTCCCGTTGCCACAGCGGTGTGGGGGGGGATCATCGTCGGGGTGATCCTCCTGGTCGGATATCTCGCCTCCAGGGTCATCCCGGGGGATCCATCCGACTTCATCCTCGAGATCCCGCCGATCCGGATGCCGCAGATGTCCAACCTGGCGATCAAGACGATGGCCCGGATCGAATGGTACCTCAGGGAAGCCGTACCTCTCTTCGTGATCGGCACCCTGATCCTGTTCGTCGCGGACCGCATGGGATGGCTCCTGTGGATGCAAAAGGCCGCCGAGCCGATCGTCGTGGGAGCACTGAACCTCCCCCCCAAAACCACGGAGGCCTTCCTGATCGGATTCCTCCGGAGGGATTACGGTGCCGCCGGGCTGTTCGACATGGCGCGCGCGGGGCTTCTGACCAATCTCCAGGTCGTTGTGAGCCTCGTGACGATCACGCTGTTCATCCCCTGCCTCGCGAACTTCCTGGTCATTATCAAGGAGCAGGGGGCAAAGGTGGCGGCGGGGATCGCCGTGTTCATCTTTCCGTTCGCCGTACTCGTCGGGGCGGCCGTCAACTTCGCATCCAGGATCCTCGGCGTCCGTTTTTAGAAAGGGGAGATGTTTTCTTGATCATCCGGTGCCCTCTTTGCCAGTATAAGATCGACACCAGCGACCGGGGGTGCCACACGGGGTGCCCGATGGGGAAATCGTGCTCTCTCGTGTGCTGCCCCCGCTGCCATTATTCGTTCCCCGTGCCCGAGTCGAAGGTGGTGAATTTCGTTCGATCCCTTCTCTCGAAAGGACCCCGACGATGACCGAATACGGGAAGGACGAAATCCTCGAGCTGGTGTGGACACTCCGGGAGGAAGGAAGTTCCATGCGCTCCCATATTCTCCGGAGGACGGAAGAGGACCAGCCGGAGAGACTTCTGGAGGAGCTTGCCGCCGCAGGCCTTCTGGATGCATCGGGGGACAAGGTAACGCTCACGCCACGCGGGGAGGAACGCGCGCGCGTGATCATACGAAGACACCGTCTGGCGGAGGTGCTGCTCAACAACCTTTTCGACCTCGACAACAGCCAGGTGGAAAGCACCGCATGCAAGTTCGAGCACATCCTCACGAAAACCGTGACGGAAAGCGTGTGCACTTTTCTGGGGCATCCGCCCGTCTGCCCGCACGGAAGGCCGATCCCCCGGGGGGAGTGCTGCGACAAGATCCGTACCGAGATCAAACCGCTCGTAACCCGCCTGTCCGACGGCATCCTGGGCGAGGAAGTCCGGATCGTTTTCATCACCCCGAAATCCCGAAGGCGCCTCGAGAAGCTGAGCTCCCTCGGAATCGTTCCCGGCAGCCGAATCCGTCTTCTTCAGAAATATCCCTCGTTTGTTCTGGAAATCGGCGAGACCACCGTTGCCGTCGACAAGGACATCACGGATGAGATCTACGTCAAGAAAACGTAAATCCCATGCCCTCGTTCTGGCGGTAATCTTCATCCGAACCGCTGTGGGGACGCCTCCCGCACTGGCCGCTCTCCCGGAGCCCTGTATCCTGCTGAAGGTGTCCGACTCCTCGATCCCCCACGATAGGGCGAAAAACAGGATGCATGCCTTGCAGCTCCGGTTGGGACAGGGTCTTCACGTCCTATGGGTTTCGCCGGAAGCGACCGGCGAAGCAGAACAGGAGGCGGGGGACCTCTTTCCCCTTGCCGACGAGAAGGGGCTCGAGACGATTTCGGCACGCCTGGGGGAAGCGCTTCGTCACATGGACAGGATGGAAACGGAAGCGGCGGCGGAAAGACTTTCCGATGCGGAAACCCTCGCCCGGTCCTTCCGGCTTGGCGAGACCACGAAGCCGTATCTCGCAGAGGTGTTCCTCCGGCGGGGCATCCTGTTCCTGTGGGCAGGAGAGGCAGGGAAAGCGGAGGAAATGCTCGCGCGTTCCCGGCAGCTCCGACCGGAATTCGTTCCGGACCCTGCGATGTTTTCCCCCCCCTTCCTCGAGGCCTGGAAGCGCTCCGGTGAGCGGCCGCCCCCGCAAGCGGAACTTCTCGTTACCTCTCTGCCTCCGGGTGCGAAGGTCTACCGGAATGGCGAGGAGGCAGGATCGACGCCGGGACGCGTCCGCGTTTCCGGATCGGGACCGGTCCGGATCCAGGTTCACGCGGAAGGGTACCTGCGGAGCGAAAGGATCGGCCAGTGGCTTCCCGGCGATTCCGAAACGCTGGATTTCCCCCTTGTGAGGGACAGGAATGCCGCTCTTGCAGAGACCCTTTCCTCCTCCCCCGACGGAAAGGAGGCGGGGCCCCTGCTTTCCCGTATGCTTGTGGAAACCGGGGCGAGGAGAGCGGCACTGCTTCTGCTCGAGGTGGTTCGGGAGAGCACGGTGTTGCGCGTCCTCTCCCAGGCACAGGGCGAGGAAGTCCCGGCCGTGCTGGGGACGGTCGAGTGGCCCGAGGGAAAGGAAGGCGACGAGCAAGTCGCGGCATCCACCCTGGAGATGCTCAAAGACGCCGGCTGGCCGGCACAATCCGGCACGGACACGGCGGGGGCCCCATGGTACCATCAATGGTGGGTCTGGGTGCTGATCGGAGTCGCCACCGTGGGGATCGCGACGGGCATCGGGGGGAGCGGAGGCGGAGGAGATTCCGGAAGCTCCACGGGGACGATCGGGGTGAATTTCTAGCAAAGGGAAGGGTGGACCTTGCGGGTTCCGGAAAGAAGCAGCGGTGCCCAGCCGGACGATCCACGACATCCCCGGAACCCTCGGGCAACCTGTCCATGACACCCTTGACGGACGGAGCGTCGATAGGAGTCATCGGAGCCGGTCCGGCAGGAACGTTCTTCGCCCTCCATCTCCAGCGCATGTTGAAGGAAACAGGACGATCCGTCCGCATTACCCTGTTTGACCGGAAAACGTTCGATGATTCGGGCCCCTCGGGGTGCAACATGTGCGCCGGGGCCATCGGCAGGGAGCTGGTGCAGAAGCTCCAGGATCTCGGATTGCCGCTGGACGAAAAGGTCATCCAGCGGATCGCGGACGGATACGAGATCCACGGAAAGGACGTCTCGGTGAACGTCGTGAAACCCGGGCGCGGAACGATCTACACCGTGTTCCGTGGCGGCGGGCCGGTCTCTTCCGCGGGAGAGAGAAAAAGCTTCGATCAGTTCCTGCTCGACGCGACGCTCCGGGGGGGCGCGGAGTTTCTCCATGAGCGCGTGGAAAGCGCACGGCGGATCCGCGGCGGTTTCCGCGTGGGTACTGCCGAGGGACAATCCCGGGATTTCGATTTCCTCGTGGGAGCATTCGGCGTGAACAGCGCGATCACGAAGATGTTGGTGCCCGGGTACGTCCCCCCGAGGACGTGGCACACGGTTCAAGCCGAGTTGCCGGCCGACAACGAATTCATCAGGGACAGGCTGAGCAACCGGATCCATATCGTCCCTGCCCAGGGAAAGACGATCCGCTTTCTCGCGATCACTCCGAAAGACAATTTCCTCACGCTTACGGGAATCGGAGAACACGTGCGGATCAGGGATCTGGAGCGCGAGCGGAAGGAAAACCCCATTCTGCTGGGATTGCTTCCGCCCGCAGCGAAAGTCCTGTGCCATTGTCATCCGAAAGTGCCGGTCGGAACCGCCCGAAGTCCCTTCTCGGAACGCGTTGCCATCGTGGGGGACGCATTCATCTCGAGATACCTGAAAAACGGGATCGAATCCTCCTTTGACACCTCCCGCATCCTCGCGGATACCGTCGTCCGGTTCGGCGTATCGGAACCGGTGCTCCGGAATCACTTCTATCGAACGTGCATCCGGCAATTCCGCTATGATAACTTCTGGGGGAAGACTCTCTTCGGAATATACGAGGCGGTTCTCAGGAAGGGACGCTTCTCGGACGCTTTCCTGAAGGGTGTGGTGGCCGACTCGGCGGGGAAACAGGGAACCCAGGCCCACATCCTGTGGTCGGTGTTCGCCGGGGATGCGCCCTACCGGGAAATTGCAAGGGAGGCTTTTGCTCCCCGGTCCGTATACGAATTATCCAGGAATATCCTTTTCGGGTGAGGCGGAATGGATCACGAGCGGAAACCCTGGTTGAAAAAACGCTGGCCGATCGTGGTCATCGGCGGCATGGCCCTGCTGGCCTTCCTCTACTCCGTATTCGGGGAGGTCGGCGTCATCAGCACCCTCAATCTGCAGGCAAAGGAGAAGCAGCTTATCGCCGAGAACGCCAATCTCCGGGAAGAGAATGCGAAGCTCCGGCAGGAGGTGGAACAACTCCGGTCCAACCCTTCGTATATCGAGGAGATCGCCCGCAGGGAGCTCGGACTCATGGGAAAGAAGGAGATTGTCATCCCGCTCGACCGGAAAAAGGATGAGGGTTCCCATCCCCCCCCCGGCGGCGGAGCGTCCCGCCCGTAACGATTTCCTTCCCGCCATCGCATTCCTTCCCCTTTCCTCATTGCACACGACCGGATACCGGAACCCGGCCCCGCATTCGTATATTCGATGTCACTTATTGACACGCCATTTCCACCTGTGCTATTTCAAAGGGTAACCAGAACCGTGGGAGGGTGAGTCGATGAAGCGCATCGGGACGGTGAAATGGTTCAACGAAACGAAGGGATACGGGTTCATCGAACAGGAGGGGGAAAAGGACGTTTTCGTCCATTACACGGCAATCCGGATGGACGGTTACCGGACGCTCAGAGAGGGTCAGTCGGTCCAGTACACGGTGATGGAAACCCCGAAAGGACTTCAGGCGGCAGAGGTGTTCTGCACGCAGTAATATCTTCCCTCACGAACCATCCTGGAAAACGAGGGACCGGCCCCGCCAAACCGCGGGGCTTTGTTTTTTGAACGGATGGGAGGACCGCGAACAGCCGGTTCTGGAGAGAAGGTCCTTTCCGTTCCCCGGCAGAAAGAGTGTTAACCGTTGACTTCCCTCTCTGGTGCCTATAACGTATTACCTTTAAAGTCATTTTTCCGTTTTCGGGGAGCCTTTTGGACGTCCGCAGGATTACCGAATCCCTCATTCATTCAGGAATAAAACGGAAATTGGAAGAGTGGGGGATTCAGGGGGGAATCCCCGTTTCGGTGGAGATCCCCCGACAAGAGGAGCACGGGGATTTTTCCACAAACGCTCCGTTGCAGCTGTCAGGCCCCCTGAAGAGGAAGCCGAGGGATATCGCGTCGGAGCTCCTGGATTCCATTCGGCGGGAAGACAGGGAAGGATGGTTTCGGGATCTCTCCATCGCCGGGCCGGGGTTCATCAATATCGTGCTGTCCGACGACGCCTGGCGGAAGGTCCTGGCCGGAGCCCTTGAAGAGGGGGATCGTTTCGGCGCCGTCGAGCAAAGGAAAGGGGATTGGGTGCTCCTCGAGTTCGTCTCGGCGAATCCCACCGGTCCTCTCCATGTGGGGCACGGCCGGGGGGCGGTCGTGGGAGATGCGCTGGCCAGAATCCTTGCCTTTAGCGGGTGCCGGGTGACCACCGAATATTACGTGAACGATGTCGGAAACCAGATCGATAGTCTCGGCAAGTCCCTCTATGCCAGGTATCTGCAGCTTTGCGGGCGAGAGGCAGGGTTGCCGCAGGACGGGTATCATGGAAATTACCTGCTCGAACTTGCCCGGGAGTTTCGCGCCGAGGTAGGAGACCGGTACCTGTCGTCGAACGAGGAGGAGGCCTTCCCGGTCTTCCGGAAAGTGGCGTGCGACAGGATCCTGGACGGCATCCGGAAAGATCTCGAGGAATTCCGCGTGAAATTCGACCGCTGGGTCCGGGAAGAGGATCTGCACAAAAGCGGGGCCGTTGCGGACGTCGTGAGGGAACTGCTCGATCGCGGACAACTGTACGAATCCGAGGGGGCGGTGTATTTCAAAAGCGAATCCCATGGGGATGAAAAGGACCGCGTCCTGGTGCGCGCTGACGGGCGGATGACCTACTTCGCCTCCGACATCGCGTACCACCGGGCGAAGTTCCGGGGGGGATTCACGAAAGCAATCGACCTATGGGGCGCCGACCACCACGGGTACGCCCCTCGCCTCTCCGCGGCACTTCGTGGGCTCGGGGAGAACGAGAACCGGCTCGAAATCCTTCTCGTGCAGTTCGTAACCCTTATCCGGGAAGGAAAGGCGGTCCAGATGTCAACCCGTTCCGGGGAGTTTACAACATTGCGTGAAGTGATGGATGAGGTCGGTGTCGACGCCGCCCGCTTTTTCTACCTGCTTCGCAGCTTCCACTCCCACCTCGATTTCGACCTCACCCTGGCAAAAACGAAGTCGAGCGAAAACCCCGTCTATTACATTCAGTACGTACACGCAAGAATCTGCAGCATCTTCCGTGAGGCACGAGACCGGGGGGTCGTTCTGTCGGATGCCCCCCCGTTGTCCGTGCTATCCTTGCCGGACGAAGTGAAGCTGATGAAGAGAGTCGCACGATTCCCCGATGTCGTTTCCGAATCCGCGCGAACCCGGGAACCGCACCGGATCCCCTTCTACCTTCTGGACCTGTCCCGCGAATTCCATGCGTTCTACCACAACCATCGGTTCCTTGGCGAAACTTCCGAGCGCACCCAGGCAAGGCTGGCTCTCGCGGCGGCGGTACGGACCGTCGTTTCCACCGGCCTCTCCCTGATCGGTGTAACGGCACCGGAGAGAATGTGAGATACCTATACAACAAAAAGCGGGGGTTCCGCAGCGGCGAAGGGGAAAGGTTCCCGTTCGCCTTCTTCGTGGTCGGAGCGGTCGTACTGCTCGCAGTGGCATTCGTCCTCGGCCTCCAGGTTGGACGAATCGTCGAAAAGCATGCAGAGAAAAGAAGGCAGGAAGCGGGCAAATTCGGGGGGCCGATCGTAATCGGGAAGGAAACCGGGTCGCAGATCGGCAAGGATCTCGAGGTGTTTTCCGAGGATGCGGGAAAGGTGGCCCCCGTCACTCCCCCAAGCGCCGATGAACATCTGAATAAAACGGAAAAGAGCCTGACTTTCCGCGAAACCCTGGCGAAGAAGGAGCCCGAGCCCGTCCTTCTCGACAAGCCGACTCCCGGGACGAAGACGCCGGAACGCCCCGCCGCATCCAGTCCCCCGCCGACGGGAACCTTCATGGTGCAGGTAGCCGCCTTCCGCGATCGGGAAAACGCGGAAGGGTTGCGGAAAAGTCTGCTGAAAGACGGGTTCCGGGCAGACGTGGAACGGAAAGGCGGATTTCACAAGGTTGTCGTCGGGCCGTTTCCGGACAAGGATGCGGCGAACAGAACGATCCGGAAACTGAAAGCGGGAAGGAAAGTGGACCCGATCCTGGTCCGGAGATGAAGCCTCGATGATGACGCACCCGACACGGGAAGTCTTTCTTGCCCAGGCAACCCCCGGATCGGTCATACCCGTCTGGCGGGAGTTCCACGCGGACCTCGAAACGCCCGTATCGGCATACCTGAAAATCGCCTCCCGCTTCCCCGATGACCACTTCCTGCTGGAAAGCGTCGAGGGGGGAGAGAAGTGGGCACGCTATTCCTTCATCGGCTTCGACCCGTATATCCGGGTCCGCGTCGACCGGACCACCGTCACCACAACCAGGGGAAGGGAAACCAAGGTGCGCGAGGGGGCGGGAGACCCGCTGGAAGAATTGGAGGGAATCCTCAAGGGAATCCACTACGTGCCATCGGAGGGGCTTCCGAGGCTCTCGGGGGGCGCCGTGGGGTTCATCGGGTATGACTACGTCCGGAACATCGAGAGGATTCCGGACACCCACCCCGATGAGGGAACCCCCGACGCGCTGTTCCTGTTCCCCTCCCGTCTCCTGATATTCGACAACGTGAAGCATACGATACGGATCGTGGTACACGGGCAGATCGGGGGCGACGGACCGGAAATCGCGGAATACCAGAGATGCATCAGCGCCATCGACGAAGTCAAGGAGGTTCTCCAGGGGCCGCTCCTTTGGACCGACGTACCCGAAGGACAGGAAAACGGGCCGCCCGCATTCGAGATTCCGAGGCAGGACTTCCTGGAGGCAGTCCGGAAAGCGAAGACCTACATCCGGGATGGGGAGATCATCCAGGCGGTTCTGTCCAACCGTGCGCGCGTCCGCACGCGACGTACCCCTTCGGAGGTGTACCGGGTGCTCCGGTCGCAGAACCCTTCCCCGTACATGTTTCTGCTGAAATCCGGAGACCTCGCGCTGGTGGGGTCTTCTCCGGAGATCCTGGTCAGGCTGGAAGGGGATCTCGTGCAGCTGAGACCGATTGCCGGAACGCGGCCCCGGGGTACGACGCCCGAGGACGACCGGCGCCTCGAAGCGGAGCTCCTTTCCGACCCGAAAGAGCTCGCCGAGCACGTGATGCTTGTGGACCTCGGGCGGAACGACGTCGGCCGAATCTCCGAATGGGGCACCGTCAAGGTGGACGAGCAGATGGTTGTGGAGAAATATTCGCACGTGATGCACATCGTGTCCAACGTCATCGGAAAGCTCCGCAAGGGGATGACGGCCTTCGACGTCCTGCGCGCCGCATTCCCCGCGGGGACGGTGACGGGTGCGCCGAAAGTCCGCGCGATGGAGATCATCGAGGAGCTGGAACCGTTCCGGCGGGGAATCTACGCGGGGTCGGTGGGGTATTTCGACCTCCAGGGGAGCATGGATTTCTGCATCACCATCCGCACGATCGTGATGAGAGGCGACGAGGCGATGATCCAGGCGGGCGCCGGAATCGTCGCCGATTCGGACCCCGAGAAGGAGTGGGAGGAGATCCGGAGCAAAGCCCGGATCCTCTTCCGGGCGGTGGGGTCTGGGGACACTCCGGGAAAGGCATGATGATCGTCGTAATCGACAACTACGATTCGTTCACCTACAACCTCGTCCAGTATCTTTCCGAGCTGGGGGCGGATGTCCGGGTGTACCGGAACGACGCCGTCTCCGTGACGGAACTCGGAGAGCAACATCCCGACGGCATCGTCATCTCCCCCGGCCCCGGGGGCCCCGGGAGCGCAGGCATTTCCTGCGACGCGATCCGTGCGTTTTCGGGCCGGATCCCCATCCTGGGAGTGTGTCTCGGGCATCAGTGCGTCGGGGAGGCATTCGGCGGAAAGGTCGTGCATGCACGGTCCCTCATGCACGGGAAGACATCGCGGATCCGGCACAACGGGAAAGGAATCTTCTCCATGATCGAAAACCCGATGACGGCGACGCGGTATCACTCGCTCGCCTTGGAGCGGGAGTCCCTGCCGCCGATCCTCGAAGTGTGCGCCGAATCGGAGGACGGGGAGGTGATGGGAATCCGGCACGTCTCCCGACCCGTCTTCGGGGTCCAGTTCCACCCCGAGTCCATCCTGACGCATTACGGCATGAGGATCCTCGAGAACTTCCTCTCGCTCGTCGATCCGCGGCAGACGGTTCTCCGTTGCTTCAGCAGCATACGCGAAGCGATCTCCCGGGTGGCATCGGGGAAGGACCTGGCCCCGGATGAGATGCGGGACGCCATGAGGATGATCATGGAAGGGGAGGCAACGCCCGCGCAGATCTCCTCGTTCCTGTCGTGCCTGGCGATGAAAGGGGAGACGATCACGGAAATCGCGGCCGCCGTCGAGGTGATGCGGCAGAAGGCGGCAAGAATCACGGCCCCGGGAAGTGAGCCCCTTCTCGACACCTGTGGAACGGGGGGCGACCGGTCCGGAACCTTCAACATCTCGACGACGGTGGCTTTCGTGGCCGCGGGCGCGGGGATACGCGTCGCCAAGCACGGAAACCGTTCGGTCACCAGCCGGTCCGGAAGCGCCGACGTCCTCGAAAGCCTGGGCATGAATCTCGATTCGTCGTTTGCCGACGTCCAGAGGTCGCTGGACAAGGCCGGTATCACATTCATGTTCGCGCCGAAGTTCCACGCGGCCATGAAATATGCGATCGGCCCCCGTCGCGAAATCGGAATCCGTACGATTTTCAACATCCTGGGCCCCTTGAGCAATCCTGCCGGCGCGAACTGCCAGGTCGTCGGCGTATACAGCGAGGAACTGGGAGACACCTATTCCCGGGTCATGGCGGAACTCGGAAACCGTCGGTCCTTCGTCGTCCACGGAACCGACGGACTGGATGAGGTCACGCTTTCCGCCCCGACGATCGTGTGGGAGGTCCGAAACGGCAGGGTGAAGCGGTACCTGTTCGATCCCGGGTCAGCGGGATTCGAATACGTCTCCCCCGAGGATATCAGGGGAGGGGATGCCGCGACGAACGCGGGTATACTCAAGGAGGTTCTCTCCGGCAAACCCGGTCCCGCCCGGGAGGCGGTGCTCGTCAATGCCGCATTCGCCATCGTTGCGGCGGGGAAAGCGGAAGAAGTGCGTGAAGGCGCCTTTTTGGCTGCCCGGTCGATCGACTCGGGCGCAGCGATGAACCGTCTCCGGGAGTTTCTCGAGGTCCTGGGAACCCGGGGAGCGATATGATCTCGAAGGGACACCACCTCCGCACGATCGTCTCCGCCGTCCGGGAGGCTCTGGTCGAGAGAAGGGGGGGGGCGCCCTTAACGGATATCGCGGCTCGCGCGCGGGCAAACCGCCGCCGCCGGGATATTCGCGATTTTCTGAAAGGGGGGCCGGGCATCATCGCGGAGATCAAGAGAGCCTCCCCGTCCCGTGGGTGGATCCGGAAGGACCTCGATGCCGCGGAAACCGCAAGGGGCTATGCGGCGGCAGGAGCATGCGCAGTGTCGGTGCTGACCGAGAGCCGGTTTTTCGGGGGAACGTTGCAGGACCTCCAGGAGGCGAGCGCGGCGTGCGGAGATCTCCCCGTTCTCCGGAAGGATTTCGTCCTGGACGAGTACATGGTGGCGGAATCCCGGGCGTACGGGGCCGACCTCGTGCTCCTGATCGTCGGCGTGCTCGGAGAAAAGACGGCCGGGATGGTCCGGATGGCAGCAGAGTATGGCCTGGAAGCTCTTGTGGAAGTTCACGATGAGGAAGAGATGGAAGTGGCGGCCGACTGCGGGGCAACGATCGTCGGCATCAATAACCGGGACCTCTCGTCGCTGCGGGTCGACCTGGGCACGGCGGCCCGGCTTCTCCCCCGGGCTCCGGCCGGGGTTGTCAAGGTCGTCGAGAGCGGGATTTCCTCGTACGAAGACGTGAGGAGATACCAGGACATGGGGGCGGACGCTTTTCTGGTGGGAGAGGCGATCGTCCGGTCCCCGGACGCGGCAGAGGCGATCCGAAAGCTCAGGATTGGCTTGTACAATAAAGACCACGAAAAGGAGCGAATGGAATGGAAACCAAGATCGTCCTGAAGGACTCCGAAATTCCGAAGACGTGGTACAACATCATGGCGGACATGCCCAACCCCCCCGAAGCGGTTCTGCACCCGGGAACCGGCAAACCGATCGGCCCGGACGACCTCGCCCCCCTGTTTCCCATGGCCCTCATCGAACAGGAGGTCTCGACCCAGCGCTTCATTCCGATCCCCGACGAAATCCGGAGGATTTATGCTCTCTGGCGGCCGTCCCCCATGTACCGCGCCAAGCGGCTCGAAGAGGCGATCAAAACGCGTTCGCGGATCTATTACAAATACGAGGGAGTCAGCCCGGCGGGAAGCCACAAACCGAACACCTCCATCCCCCAGGCCTATTACAACAAGATGGCCGGGAGGAAGCGCATCGCCACCGAGACGGGAGCGGGGCAGTGGGGGTCGGCCCTTGCCCTCGGGGCCAGCTTCTTCGGGCTCGAGTCCAAGGTCTACATGGTGAAGGTCAGCTACCATCAGAAGCCGTATCGGCGCATGCTGATGGAGGTATTCGGAGCAAAGGTCGTACCATCACCGAGCGAGGACACGCAGTGCGGCAGGCAGATCCTTTCCACAGACCCGGACTCGCCGGGGTCGCTCGGGATCGCGATCAGCGAGGCGGTAGAGGATGCCGCCACCCGGGAGGACACGAGCTACTCGCTGGGCTCGGTGCTGAACCATGTCTGCCTTCACCAGACCGTGGTCGGCCTGGAGTGCGTGGAGCAGATGAAGATCGCCAACGATTACCCGGACGTGGTGATCGGATGCTGTGGGGGAGGGAGCAACATGGCCGGGATCAGCTTCCCGTTTCTCCGCGACAAGATCGCGGGAAGCAGGAACCCGCGCGTGATCGCCGTGGAACCGGCCTCCTGCCCGACCCTGACCAAGGGAGTGTACGCCTATGATTTCGGCGACACGGCCCGGCTGACGCCGCTCGTGAAGATGTACACGCTCGGCCACGATTTCATCCCGGCGGGGATCCACGCGGGGGGGCTTCGCTACCACGGGGATTCGCCCCTGGTCAGCCAGCTCTGCCACGAAGGACTGATCGAGGCGCAGGCCTATCATCAGACGGGGGTGTTCCAGAGCGCGCTGGTCTTTGCGCGGTCGGAGGGGATCCTGCCCGCGCCCGAATCGTCACACGCCATCCATTCGGCGATCGTCGAGGCGAAAAGGGCGGACGAGGAAGGAAAGGAGGAGGCGATCCTCTTCAACCTGAGCGGCCACGGATTTTTCGACCTCGCGGCCTACGACGATTACCTGGGGGGCAAGCTCGTCGACCACGAGCACCCGGAAAACAAGATCCGGGAGGCGCTCTCCCACTTGCCGAAGGTGGGAGCGTAAGGAGGCGGATGTTCCGGATCAAGGTGTGCGGGGTCACCTCCCCCGAGGACGCCGTCCTGGCGGTCGAGGCAGGCGCGGATGCGGTGGGGATCAATTTCTTTCGCGGATCGCCCCGGTTCGTGCCCCCCTCCCTGGCGCCGCCGATCGTGAAGGCGTTGGGGAAAAGGGCAACCGCTGTAGCCGTCTTCGTCAACGAGTCCCCCGAGACGATTGCGGCGGTTTGCGGGGGTCTGGAGATCGGGGTCGTACAGATGTCGGGAAACGAGCCGGCAAATAGCCCCGGGAGGATCCGGTTTCCGGTGATCAAGGCCGTGCATCTGGAACCCGGCGCCGGCCTCGAGTCGTTTCGGGACTACCCCTGCGAGGCGTTCCTCCTCGACGCGGCGGTCCCCGGAATCTACGGCGGCACCGGCCACACCCTCGACTGGGAGGCTCTCGGGCGAATGATCGGGGGGCCGCTCATCCGTTGCCGGGATGGCCGATTGCCCGGTCCGGGCAGGCCATGGATACTTGCCGGGGGACTGACACCGGGGAACGTGGCGGAGGCGATCCGGTCGGCTCGTCCTTTCGGGGTGGACGTTGCATCGGGCGTCGAGGCGAGGCCCGGAAAGAAGGACCCGGTAAAAATGAAGGAGTTCGTGGACCGTGCAAGGGAGGGGTTCGGAATTGCCGGAATCGGCGGGTAAACGGGGACCGGATCGGGCCGGGCACTTCGGCCCTTTCGGGGGCCGGTACGTCGCGGAAACCCTGATGACCGCGCTCATCGATCTGGAAAAAGCGTACCGGGAGGCGGTCGGGGACAGACGATTCCGGGAAAAACTCGATGTCATGCTCCGGGAGTACGCCGGCCGACCCACTCCCCTCTACTTCGCGTCACGCCTCACCGCGAAGGGGAAGGGAGCGAAAATATTTCTCAAGCGCGAGGATCTCGCCTTTACGGGGTCCCACAAGATCAACAACACGCTCGGGCAAGGACTTCTGGCGGCACGATTGGGGAAGCGCAGGGTGATCGCCGAGACCGGGGCGGGGCAGCACGGCGTCGCCACCGCAACGGTGTGCGCGATGATGGGCATATCCTGCGCGGTCTACATGGGGGAGGAAGATATCCGGCGACAGGAAATGAACGTCTTTCGGATGCGGCTTCTCGGGGCGGAGGTTCTTCCGGTACTCTCCGGCAGCAGGACCCTGAAAGACGCCATGAACGAAGCGCTGCGGGACTGGGTCACGAATGTCCGGACCACCCACTACCTCATCGGGTCCACGGCGGGCCCCCACCCCTACCCGATGATGGTCCGGGATTTCCAGTCCGTCATCGGAAAAGAGACCATTCGGCAATTCCGGAAAACCGAGGGTGGCCTTCCTTCGGCCGTAGTGGCCTGCGTGGGGGGGGGGAGCAACGCCATGGGGATCTTCACCCCTTTCCTCGGAGAGCACCATGTGAGACTCGTGGGGGTCGAAGCGGGGGGACTGGGGCTGGCGACCGGAAGCCACGGCGCACCCCTTTGCCGGGGCCGCCCGGGCGTCCTGCACGGGAGCAAATCGTTCGTGCTCCAGGATCGGGACGGCCAGATTCGCGAAGCACACTCGATTTCGGCGGGGCTGGACTATCCGGGGGTGGGGCCCGAGCATGCCTTCCTCAAAGCCACCGGAAGGGCGACCTACGTCGCGGTCACGGACCAGGAGGCGCTGCAGGGGTTCGACCTGCTCGCGCGAACCGAAGGGATCCTTCCCGCGCTCGAATCCTCCCATGCGGTCGCATACGGCTTTCGCCTCGCGCGGAAGATGCGAAAGAGCGAGTCGGTCATCATCAATCTTTCGGGAAGGGGAGACAAGGATATCGCCATCGTAGCGGAGGCAAGGAGGGCCGACCGTGTCCCGCATTGAGGAGACGTTCACCCGCCTCGGGAACACCGGGGAGAAAGGGCTGGTGGTCTATCTCACCGCCGGAGACCCCAACCCGCGCGACTTTCTTTCCTATCTTCACGGGGCGGCCGATGGGGGCGCGGATGTCCTGGAAGTGGGAATCCCGTTTTCCGACCCGATGGCGGACGGACCGACGATCCAGGCGGCGTGCCGGCGATCCCTCGCCGGAGGGATGACGACGGAACGCGCGCTCTCCCTTGTGTCGTCTTTCCGGAAGATCCATGACACTCCGGTCGTGATGTTCGGGTACTATAACCCCTTCCTTCAATACGGCGTCCGGGATTTCTGCCGGGATGCCCGTTCCGCCGGCGCGGACGGCGTCCTGGTGGTGGACCTTCCTCCGGAGGAAGCGGGAGAGATGGCGCCGGAGGCAAGCAGATCGGGCTTGGACTGGATCGCCCTCGTATCCCCGACCAGCGACGGGGAACGGGTTCGACGGGCAATCTCCATCGGGTCAGGCTTCCTCTATCTGATTTCGGTAACCGGGATCACGGGAGTCCGGAAATCGCTTCCTCCCCGGCTCCTTCGGTGGACGCGGGAGGTGAAAGCGCAGACCAGACTTCCTGTCGCGGTCGGCTTCGGGATTTCCCATCCCGCGATGGCCTGCGCGGCGACATCCCACGCCGACGCTGCCGTTGTGGGGAGCGCCTGCGTCAAGATCGTGGAGCGGCACGGAGCCGGGCGGAAGGGGCCGGATGCCCTCCGACGGTTCGTGCGTTCCCTCAAAACGGGAATGAGGTGAAGATGCGATGGCGATACGACTGTTCCGGAGAAAAGACGAAGGGGAGAAGCGGATCAAGACTCCCGAGGGGATGTGGATCAAGTGCGGTGCATGCCTCGAGATCATCTACAAACCCGAGGTCGAGCGGAACCTCAACGTCTGCCCGAAGTGCAACTACCACTTCCGGATACCCGCGCTGGAGAGAATCCGCTCTGTCGTCGATGAGGGAACCTTCCAGGAATTCGGGGAGGATCTCGAATCCGTCGACATGCTCGGCTTCACGGACACGAAGAAATACCCCGACCGCCTCAAGGAATCGAAGAAGAAGAGCGGGCGCAAGGAGGCGGTGATCACGGGAACCGCCCGGATCAACGGGATCGATATCGTCCTCGCCGTGCTCGATTTCGAGTTTCTCGGCGGGTCGATGGGATGTGTGGTGGGGGAGAAGATCGCCATGGCCGGGGAACATGCCCTGGAACGCAAATCCCCGCTGATCATCTTCAGCGCTTCCGGGGGGGCGAGAATGCAGGAGGGGACCCTCTCCCTGATGCAGATGGCGAAAACCAGCGCCGCACTGGCAAGGCTGTCCGACGCGAACATTCCGTTCATCAGCGTGATGACCGACCCCACAACGGGGGGTGTCGCAGCGAGCTTCGCCATGCTGGGAGACGTCATCATATCGGAGCCCGGCGCCCTCATCGGGTTCGCCGGTCCCCGCGTGATCGAGCAGACGATCAAACAGAAGCTTCCGGAGGGATTCCAGCGGGCCGAGTTCCTCCTGGAACACGGGATGGTGGATATGATCGTAGAGCGGACAAAGCTCAAACCCACGCTGACGCAGATTCTCCGGTTCCTGGAGTCTTCTGCAGGGAAATGAGAGACCCGGTGGGGCTCCGGGGCCCGGAACGGATTCGCCCGGGACTCGAACGCATTCTCGCGGCATTCGAGAGGACGGGGCACCCCGAGCGAACCTTCCGGGCTGTTCATATCGCAGGGACGAACGGGAAAGGGTCGACCGCCTGTTTTACGGACGCAATACTGCGCCGGTTGGTGGGGGAACCCGTCGGCCTGTACACATCCCCCCACCTTTTGTTTCCGGAGGAGCGGATTCGCGTTGACGGAGAGAAGATCCCTCCCGGGAAGTTTACGCGATACGCCGCAAAAGTCTCCACGCTGTCCCGGAGCGTCGCCGCCACGGAAGGAGAGCCTCTTTCCTACTTCGAGGAGATGACCTGGATCGCCTGCGACTGGTTTCGACGGCGGGAAGTATCGCTTGCCGTCATGGAAACGGGCCTCGGAGGAAGATGGGATGCGACGAATCTCTGCATCCCCGTGGTATCGGTCATCACCAATGTCGCGCGGGATCACGCGGAATGGCTCGGTCGGTCCCTCAGGGCCATCGCTTCCGAAAAGGGCGGGATTCTCAAAGAAAACACCCCGGCGATCCTGGGAAGACTCGCCCCCTCGCCCCGGAACGTCCTCGTTGCGATGGCGCGGGAAAAAGGGAGCCGGGTGTGGGAAATCGACCGGGATCTCCGCTGGGAGGATTGCCCGGGGGGACGCATATCCTTTTTCCTTCCGGGAGTTTCCCTGACGCGGGTAAAGGTCTCGATGCAAGGGGAGTTCCAGCGCGACAATGCCCTTCTCGGCCTTGGCGCGTCATGGATCGTAGCGGGGTTCCGGGGCATACCGGGGATCGATT
>CP070783.1:1793335-1807411 GCA_020346465.1 Deltaproteobacteria bacterium | reverse complement strand
CCGGAACAGGAGGTCGAGGAGGTTCACCCTCTCCGCCACCGCCCCCCCCAGCGTGCCGATGACGATCAGTCTCCCGTCCGTCGCCAGGGAGGCAAGGTTCTGCCCGATGTACGGGGCGCCGACGAAATCGAGGACCAGGTCGACTCCCCGCCCCCCCGTCTGGTCGGCCACCCACGGGGCGAAGGGGCCTTCCCGGTAGTTCCACCCCGCCCGCGCCCCGAGATCCCGGCAGCGGGCGATCTTCGGGAGGGACCCCGCCGTAACGAGGGATTCGCCCCCCGCCTCCCGGATCAGCTGGATCGCCGCCGTGCCGACGCCGCTTCCGCCGGCGTGGACCAGGACCGTCATCCCCGGCCGAAACCCCCCGAGCAGGAAGAGGTTGTGGTAGGCGGTCAGAAACGCCTCGGGGATCGCGGCCGCCTCCTCGTACGACAGACCGTCCGGGATCCGCATCCCCATCCCGGCGGGCATGGTCGCCTTCTGCGCGTATCCGCCTCCCGGCAGGAGGGCGCAGACCCGGTCCCCGGGACTCCACCCCTCGCATGCGGGGCCTGCCCCGCACACCTCGCCTGCCATCTCCAGACCGAGAATCCCGGAGGCCCCTTCCGGCGGGGGGTGCTTCCCTCTCCGCTGCAGCAGGTCCGCCCGGTTGAGCGCCGTCGCCCGGACGCGCACGAGGAGCTCATCGTCCTTCGGAAGGGGGTCGGGGTGCTCTCCGATCTGCAGGACGTCCACCCCGCCGACCCCCGTCATCCGCACGGCCTTCAAGGCGGGATTCCCTTCCTGCGCTCTCGCATCCGCCCTGCTCCCGTCATGCGACGACTCCCAGCGCCGCGAGGGAGGAGACCAGGTCCTCGTGCCCCGTGTACCGGATCGCGTGGATCTTCACTCTCCTCGCCCCCGCGACGTTCTCCTCGAGGTCGTCGACGAAGACGCACTCCTCCGGGGAAAGATCGATTTTCTGCAGCATATCCATATAGATCCCCTCCGAAGGCTTCATGGTCTTCACCTGGTAGGACAGGGTCACCGCGTCGAAGAGGGGGAAGATCTCCACGGCCCGGATGTGGCGCTCGAAATGCCACTCGTTCGTGTTGGACAGAAGACCGAGGCGGTAGGACCGGGAAAGAGCCCGGATGAGGGAAACGGTGGGCGCGATGGGGGTGAAGATGCCGACGAACGCGGAGACGAACTCCTCCTCGGTCACCCGGAGCCCGCACAGCCCCGCCATCTCCCGGTAAAACTCCCCCGAGGAGATCTCCCCGCACTCGTACCTCCGGGGCAGATCCGACCCGGCGACCAGGGATGCCATCTGCCCGAACGTCTTCTCCGTCCGGCTCCCGAGCCTCCGGAAGAACAGCCCGAAGTTGAAGGAATGGATGACGCCGCCGAAATCGAAGACAACGCCCCGGATGGACGATTTCCCTGGAATGCCGGTCATGCCGGACCCTTCCTCCGATCCGTCCCGCGTCGCTCGAAGTGCTCGCGCACCACCGTTTCCGCGATGTCCATGGAGGAGGTGAAGGCCGGGGAGATCGGGTTCAGGATATGGATCGCGTCGCCCTGTGCCACCACGGAGAAGTCCATGACCAGGTCCTTGGTCCGCCAGTCCACCAGCTGCGCCCGGATCCCCACCTTCTCCGAGGGCTCGATGTCCGAGGGAGACAGGGAATTCATCAGCCGGGCAGCGTCCCGGAAAAAAGCCGCGCCGCGGTACTTGCGGGGCTCCGTCAGGGCAACCTGCCGGAACTTCGGGTTCCGGAGGAAGAGGATCGCATCGGAGAGCGCGATGGACGGCCCCTCCCGGTCGATCCCGGAGAGGATCCCGTAGTTCTCCCGTCCGAACGCGGGAATGGCGGTCGGGCCGAGAACGACCTCCCCGTGCACGTTGCAGCTTACGTGGACCCCGAGGAACGGGTTGCGGATGTCGGGGACCGGGTAGATGTTCCCGCGCACGGAGTGGGACAGCCCCTTCCTCAGTTTCCGGTAGACTCCCTTGAACGGGATCAGGCGGTACTCCATGCCGACGCCGAACAGGTGTGCGACCCGGTCGCAGTAGGCGCCCGACGCGTTGACGACCTTCCGGAAGGAGATTTCCCCCCTGCTGGTGACGGCTGTCCGGGATCCCTTGATCCCCGTGAACAGGCAACCGGTGACGACCCTGGCCTTCCCGCCCTCCTCCAGGTCCCTCCGGAGGCTGTCGAGAACCGCCAGCGGGTCCACGCAGGCGGTATGGGGGGAGAAGAGCGCCTTTCCGACCGTTCGCGCGTTCGGCTCGATCCCGGCCAGCTGCTTCTCGTCGATCATCTCCACCTTCGCCCCGTTCGCCGTGGCGCGCCGCTCGAGTTCGCGCAGGGCGGGGAGCTCCCCCTCGTCTCGCGCGACGATCACCTTTCCGTTCTCCCGGAGCGGCAGCCCCTTCTCCCGGCAGTAGGCCCGCATCAGGAAGTTCCCGTTGAGGCACGATCTCGCCTTCATGCTGTCGGGGTCGTAGTAGATCCCGGCGTGCAGGACGCCGCTGTTCCGCCCGGAGGCGTGCATCCCCAGGGCGTCTTCCTTTTCGACGAGGACCACGTTGTCGCACCCCGCCCTGACCAGCCTCCGGGCGATCGTGAGCCCGATGATCCCCGCCCCCACGACGAGGACGTCGGCCTTGTCCGGCACCGTGGGCCCCGCCGCCATCCGTCCGTTTCCCCCGCGCCCCTATTCCCCGACGACCTGGACGATGACGTCCCGATTCCTCGCCCGGTTGTCGAAATCGAGGAATACGATCTGCTGCCAGGTCCCCAGGGCAAGCTTCCCCTTCAGGAGAGGGACGGTGATCGACGGCTTCAAAAGGGCCGCCCGGACATGGGAAAATCCGTTGCCGTCCCCCCAGCGCCGGTCGTGTTCGTAGGAAACGTTCGAGGGGACGATCTCCTCGATCACCCTCGCGAGGTCCTGGACGGCGCCCGGTTCGTACTCGATCGTGGTGATGGAACAGGTCGATCCGGGGCAGAACGCGGTGACCGACCCGTTCGCGACGCCGGAGCGGTCCGCCACCTTGGCCACGTTCCCGGTGATGTCGATGATGTGGCAGAACCCCCTGGTCGACAGGGAAAACGTTTCCGTGAATACCATGGGACTCCTCGTGTATTATAGGATTTTCATTCTCTCTATATTATGATACCCCGGGCGCCGGAACCGGTGTCCCGATTTCGCAACGGTGCCCGGATGCGGGCCGCGGGGAAGGGAGGCCAGCGTGGCAGAGCAGCACAAGGGGGGGGGGCTGTACCGCAACGCCGTCAGCTTCTTCGGCGCCTACATGGCGATCATCAGCGTCTTTCTCATCATCTTCACCCTTCTTCTGATGTTCAGCTTCAAGGCGCACAGCCCCTATCTCGGCATCTTCGCCTTCATGGTGTTCCCGTTCTTCTTCACCATCGGGGCCATCGTGTTCCTGTACGGCATGCGCAGGGAAAGCGTCCGCAGGATGCGCCTCGGCGTGGATGAGGCAATGCCGTACCCCCGGCTCGACCTGAACGAGCAAAGGACCCGGAAGATGTTCAGCTACGCCATTCTCGGGGGCTCGTTCCTCGCGATCCTCCTGGCCTTCGTGTCGTACCACGCCTTCCTGTACACGGAGACCGTGTCGTTCTGCGGACAGCTCTGCCACACGGTCATGGAGCCGGAGTTCGCCTCGTACCAGGGGTCGCCCCACGCCCGCGTACCGTGCGTGGACTGCCACGTCGGCTCGGGCGCGTCCTGGTACGTGAAGTCCAAGATCTCCGGGGCGAGGCAGGTCCTGGCCGTGATGTTCAACACGTACCCGACCCCGATCCCCACCCCCATCGAAAACCTCCGGCCGGCGCGGGAGACGTGCGAGGAGTGCCACTGGCCCGCGAAGTTCTTCGGCACCCAGCTGTTGCAGATCCCCCACTTCCGGTACGACGAGAAGAACACGCCCGAGCAGATCAGCCTGGGGATCAAGACGGGAGGCGGCAGCGGGCAGCTGGGGGAGTACGCCGGCATCCACTGGCACATGATCACGGAGAACAAGGTCACGTACATCGCGACCGACAGGAAGCAGCAGGAGATCCCCTGGATCAGGTCCACGCGGAACGACGGCACCGAGGACGTGTACATCAGCAAGGACTACACGGGGGACCCGGCGGAGCTCGCCTCCCGGGAAAAGCAGGAGATGGACTGCATGGACTGCCACAACCGTCCCACGCACATCTACGAGCCCCCCGAGGCCGCGGTGGACAAGGCGATGGCCTCCCACTTCATCTCGCAGACCCTTCCCTGGGTGAAGAAGGTGATCGTGGACGCTCTCGTCGTGGAGTACCCGAGCAGGGAGAGGGCCCACGAGGGGCTGCAGACCGAGATCGCGACCTTCTACCGGAACAGGTATCCGGAGGTGTACAAGGCCCGGAGGGCCGACGTGGAGAAGGCGATCGAGACCGCCATCACGATCTACGACCACAGCGTATTCCCGGAAATGAAGGTGAACTGGAAAACGTACCCGTCGAACATCGGGCACCGGAACTGGCCGGGCTGCTTCCGGTGCCACGACGGGAAGCACGTCGCGGAAAGCGGGAAGGTCCTGACCACGGAATGCGCAACCTGCCACACGATGCCGCAGCGCGGCCCTCTCGCGCCGCTCGGCGCGATGATGCCGGGGTCCAAACTGCCGTGGCACCCCATGGACCTGGAAGGGAAGCACGCCAGGACCCTCTGCAGCAACTGCCACTCCGCGGGCTATCGCCCGCCCAACGATTGCGCCGAGTGCCACAAGATCGATATCTCCGCCCCCATGATGTCCATGGCGTGCGCCGACTGCCATGAAAAGAAGTTCGAGGCGAAACCGGTCACCGCCTGCAAGGAGTGCCACGCGTCCCCGTCCGGTTTCCACCGGAAGGGGGAGCACCCCGACCTCTCCTGCATGGAATGCCATCGCCCCCACGCCTGGGCGGTCTCCGGGCGCGACACCTGCCTTGCGTGCCACGACGACATGGCGGACCACAACCCGGAGGGGGCATGCGCCGACTGCCACGATTTCCGGGGTAATCCCCCCCCGGGAAAGACCCGTTCCGGGTAGGGAGGGAGGCGGCCTAACCGAGGACTGCCGTGATCCCCTACTTCGAGCAGCCCGTCCTCCCCCTCGGGCCGGTGAAGATCCACGCCTTCGGCGTTTTGGTCGCGGTCTCCATGCTCGTGGGCATCCGGGTGGCGCTCAAACGGTGCAAGACGCTCTCCCTGGACCAAGACCTCTGCGCGGACCTGCTGTTCTATCTGCTGATCGCGGCGTTCGTTTTTGCCCACCTGTTCGCCGTCCTGGCGTACTTCCCCGGGGAGGTGGCGAAAGACCCGCTGATGCTGCTGAAGATCTGGGAGAACATCAGCTCCTTCGGGGGGATCCTCGGCGCCCTGTTCGGCATCTGGCTCTTCTTCCGCTGGAAATCCCCGCCCCTGCCCGGCGGCACGGGCTGGAAGTATCTCGACGCGATCGCGTTCGCGTTCCCCTTCGCGTGGGCGATCGGCAGGCTGGGGTGCGTCTTCGCGCACGACCATCCGGGGACGGTCACGGGGTTCCCGCTCGGGGTCAGCCTTTCCACGCCGGAGGCGAGGGCGTACATCACGTATTTCTACGGGGCCGCCGGACGCCTGGGCGAGCTCCCGGAGCCGGGAAAGCTGGCGGGAATGGCCTACCACGACCTGGGCTGGTACGAGTTCCTCTACACCCTTCTCGTCGTCGTTCCCGTGTTCCTCTTCCTCGACCGCAAGCCGCGCCCCACGGGGTTCTTTCCGCTTGCGTTCTTCCTCCTGTACCTGCCGGTGCGCTTTCTCCTCGACTTTCTCCGGATCAGCGACGCGCGGTACGGCGGGCTGACCTTCGCGCAATATGCGTCGATCGCCGGGTTCGCCGCTGTGGCGTACGTCCTTTGGCGAAGGACCCTGCCGACGGGAACGCGCCTCTGACCGGTCGTTCCGACAGAGGATCGGCAGGCGGGCGGGGGGCTGCGGTCTCCCTGGGGGGCCTCGTCAAGCGGTACGGCGACGTCGTCGCGGTGGACTCCCTCGACCTGGAAATCCGGTCGGGGGAGTGTTTCGGCCTGCTCGGCCCCAACGGCGCGGGAAAAACGACGACCATCGAGATCCTGATCGGCCTGCAGGAGCCCACGGCCGGACAGGTCGTCGTCCTCGGGCGGAAATGGGGGGAGGACGACCGCTCGCTGCGCGCCCGCATCGGCGTCTCGCTGCAGGAGACCCGGTTCCCGGAACGGCTCACCGTTGCGGAAGTGGTCACGCTGTTCGGCAGCTTCTACCCGCGGGGCCGCGACGTCTCCTCCGTCCTCCGGGAAGCGGGCCTCGCGGAGAAGGCGGACGTCTGGACGAGCAGACTCTCCGGCGGACAGAGGCAGCGGCTCGCCCTCGCCTGCGCCCTGGTGGGGAACCCGGAGCTGCTCATCCTGGACGAGCCGACCACGGGGCTCGATCCCCAGGCGCGGCTCCAGTTCGGCGACTCGATCCTCTCCTACAAGGACCGGGGATGCACCATCGTGGTCTCGACCCATTACATGGAGGAGGCGCAGCGCCTCTGCGACCGGGTCGCCATCATCGACCGGGGGAAGGCGATCGCCGTCGGGTCCCCCGGCGAGCTGGTCGCCTCTCTCGACGCACATCTCGTCGTCGAGGTCGAGCTGGCGGCGGGCGACGTGGAGGACGACGCCCTCCGGCGGGTCGCCGGGGTCTCTTCGGTGAGGCGGGAGAACGGCGCGCTCCTCGTGTCCGTCCGCGAGGCGCATGTCACCGTCCCCGCGCTGCTCGACCTGTTCCGGACCCGCTCCCTCTCCCTGGCACACCTCACGCTCCGGCAGGCGACGCTGGAAGACGTCTACGTCGCCCTCACCGGGAGACGGTACAGGGATGGCTAGCCCGCTCCGCCAACTCGTGCTGGCGAGGATCCGGGAAAGCCTGCGGCATCCCGAGACGATCTTCTGGACGTTCGTCTTCCCGATTCTCCTCGCGGTCGCGCTGGGGATCGCCTTCCGCGGGGAGCGGATCGACCCCGTTCGCGCCGTTGTCGTCGATGCCCCCGGGGCGGCGGAGATCGCCCGCGGCCTGCGGGGAAACGGTACGGCGACCGTCGAGATTCTCCCCCGCGACGAAGCGGAGCGGCGCCTCCGCACGGGGCGGACGGCGATCCTTGTCCTCCCCGGGGATCCTCTTCTCTACCGGTACGATCCGACCCGGCCCGACAGCCGTCTCGCGCGGGAGCGGGTGGACAGGGCGCTCCAGAACGCGGCGGGGCGCACCGACCCGCTCCGCGCCTCGGACAGCCCCGTCACGGAGCCCGGTGCACGCTATATCGACTTCCTCGTGCCGGGACTGCTGGGGATGAACCTGATGGGCGGAGGGCTTTGGGGAATCGGATGGGTGGTCGTCGAGGACCGGATCCGCAAGCTCCTCAAGCTGCAGCTGGCGACGCCGATGCGGAAGCGGGACTTTCTCCTGGCGCACGTGCTGGCGAGGCTTCTCTTCGTTCCCCTCGAGGTCGCTCCCCTTCTCTTCCTTTCCTGGCTGGCGTTCGGCGTCTCCTCCTCCGGGTCGCTCCTCTCCCTGGCGGCGGTCGCGACGGCCGGGGCCCTCTCCTTCGCCGGCCTCGGGACGCTTCTCGCCAGCCGCGCCCGCACCACCGCGACGATCTCGGGGCTGATCAACCTCGCCACGTTCCCGATGATCGTCGTCTCGGGGGTCTTCTTCTCCGTCAGCCGGTTCCCCGGGTTCCTCCAGCCGCTGATCCGGGCGCTGCCCCTTTCCGCCCTGGTCGACGGCCTCCGGGGAGTCATGACCGACGGGGCGCACCTTGCCGCCCTCTGGCCCCAGTTTCTCGTGATGGGCCTCTGGGGGACCCTGTGCTTCGTCGCCGCCCTGTGGCTTTTCCGGTGGACGTAGCCCCTCGTCCTCCCCCGCCTTCCCCTAAAGCAGGGACAACCGGAGGACCGCGAGGAACGCCCCCACCAGCGCCCCGACGATGGCGCCGTTCAGCCGGATGAACTGGAGGTCCGGTCCCACCTTCGCCTCGATCTGCTCGACCAGATCGATGTCGCGAAGTTTCGCGAGGCTTCCGCGGACCATCTCCCCGATGTAGGCATGCCGTTTCCGGACGAGGTCCACGGCCGTCTCCCGAACCCACATATCGAGCTTTTCCTGTGCGGCGTGGTCCCGGGAGAACTCCGCCAGCCTCTCATGGAGAAATTTTCGCATCAGCGCCGTGATGTCCGAGTCGGGACGGTCGAGCTGGTCCCCGATCGTCGCCTTGAACCGGCCGAGGATCTTCCGGATGACCTCCGCCGCGTCGGCGTTCTCGACCAGCCTGGCCCGAACGGTTTCCACCACGGAGACCGCCTCGGGGTCGCCCGCGGAGAGCCCCCGCGCGAACTCCCGGAGGATCTCGTCCAGTTTCCGGCGGACGGGGTGATCCGGGTTCGCCTTCGCTTCCCGGACGAAGCGGGACAGGTTGTCGAGAAGGGCGAGGGCGACCGCACGGTCGTCCAGAAGGTCCACCGCCTCGGCGATGTGAAGGGCCACCTTCCGGTGGATCCCGGTTTCCTTGTAGGCGTCCAGCGCCTGCCGGGAAAACCGCCGGAAGAGAAGTTCGACGTCCGGGTCCCCGAGGGAACGGGAAAGCGACTCCAGCAGGAGATCCCACACGGCGTCGTGGTCCCTCCGGGCGATCGCCTGCTCCATCCAGCGCCCGAGGGGCGTCCCCAGGTCGATCCCCTCCAGCTGGTCCTTGAGCGTTCGGGAAAGGAAGCCGGCCACCTCCGGCCCGTCCATCCCCTCGACGATCTTCCCGATCAGGTCGCGAAGGACCAGAAGCAGCTTCTCACGCCGAAGACGATCCCCGAGGTACTCCTGGAGAGCCCGGGAGGCGGAGAACCGTCCGAGGTGCTCCTCGACAACCGCGGGGGAAAGCCACCGGTTCTGCACCATGTCCGCGATGCCGTCGATGATCCGGACTCGGTTTTTGACGACGATGTTGGTGTGCCGCCGGATCAGGGGGATCCGGACCTCGCGGAACAGGGCCGTCACCGCGAACCAGTCGGCGACCCCGCCGACCGTCCCGGCTTCGAAGGCCGACGCCGCGACGATCCAGAACGGCCCGTGGACCCACCCCTGGCGGAGAGAGACCTCCAGGAGCGAGAAGCCGGTTACTGCGATCCCGAGAGAGACCGGGCCAAGACGCCTTCCGGGACGAATACCCTCCCCCTTACTCCTGCTTCGATTTCAGCGACCGGACCCACTGCGCCGGTCCGCCGTTCCCGTCTGCCGCGCCGCGATCGGATCCCGAGCCCCGGAACGAGGAGGAGTTACCCAAGACTCTTCACGGCGCCGAGGACCGCTCCGTAGTCGGGCTCGTTCGTCACTTCCTTCACGTGCTGGACGTACCGGACCACGTCGTTGCCGTCCACGACGAAGATGGAACGGGACAGAAGCTTGAGTTCCTTGATCAGCACGCCGTAGGCCGAGGCAAAGGAGCGGTCCTGGTAGTCGGACAACGTCTTCACCCTGTCGACTCCCGCCGCTGCGCACCACCGCTTCTGGGCGAACGGGAGATCCACGCTGACGGTCAGCACGACCGTGTTCCCGGGAAGCTTCGCCGCCTCCTCGTTGAACCGTCGCGTCTCCGTATCGCACACGGGCGTGTCCAGCGACGGGACGGCGCTGATGATCTTCACCTTCCCCCGGAAGTCCGCAAGGGTAACCGTCGCAAGGCCGTTGTCCACCACCCGGAAATCGGGCGCCTTGTCCCCCGTGCGGATCTCCGGCCCGAGCAGCGTCATCGGATTCCCCTTGAACGTGATGATTCCTTTTCGCTCCTGCATCGTCTCCTCCTTGTTTTCAGAACCGTCGATGTTGTAAGGCGCCGCGCAACCCGATTCCGGCGCTCCGTCATGCGGCGGTCGCTTCCATCTCCTTCGTGTATCTGCCGAACCGGGCGGCGCCGTTGCACTTCGAACGGTGGTAGAACACCCTCTGGGCCGCTGCGGCGTTCGCCGGGCTCCCCTTCCACGCCTTGAGGACCGGGTCCTGGAGGGCCCGCCCGTAGGAGAAACTCAGTTCCCAGGGGTGCCCGCCCAGGGCGTTCATGGCGCTTAAGTGCCCGGTGGCCTGTTCCGGGGTCTGGCCCCCGGAGAGGAAGACGATGCCGGGAACGGCGGAAGGGACGACGCGGCGCAGGGTGCGCACGGTGGCCTCGGCCACCGCGCCGACGCCGGCCTGCACCGGGCACTCCTTCCCGGAAAGGACCATGTTGGGCTTGAGGAGGGTTCCCTCGAGGGCCACGCGGTGCTCGAGGAGCCCGGAGAAGACCAGGGACAGGGCGGCCGTCGTCACCTCCTCGCAACGCTCGACGGTGTGGGGGCCGTCCATGAGCACTTCGGGCTCCACGATGGGAACCAGTCCGGCCTCCTGGCAAAGGGCGGCGTAGCGCGCGAGGGCGTGGGCGTTCGCCTTGAGGCAGAAGGGCGTCGGGATGCCGTCTCCGATCGCGATCACGGCGCGCCATTTGGCAAAGCGCGCCCCCAACTCCCGGTACCCGGAGAGCCGCTCCCGCAGGCCGGAGAGCCCCTCGGTGATCTTCTCCCCCGGGAAGCCGGCCAACGGTTTCGCCCCCGTGTCCACCTTGATCCCCGGGATGATCCCCGCCCGGGAAAGGAGAGCCGGGAGCGGGGTCCCGTCCCTGGCCTTCTGGCGGATCGTCTCGTCGAACAGGATGACGCCGCTGATGAACTCCGAAATCCCGGGGGTGGTGAAGAGAAGTTCCCGGTAGGCGCGCCGGTTCTCTTCGGTGGAAGGAAGATCGATCCCCCGGAACCGCTTCTCGATGGTCGGAGAGCTCTCGTCGGCGGCGAGGATCCCCTTCCCTTGCGCAACAAGCGATCGGGCTACGGATTCCAGCTCCTTGAGGTCCATCCGATTCCCTCCCGTCGCACGATCTGTTCCAGCCGTTTGGATGCCTGCGCCAGGCCCCGGTTTCAGCGCGCCAGGCGAAGCCGGCCCGGCCGCCGGGACCTCACGCGAGCAGGTGGGCGTTCCCGATCTTCACGCGGGAAAGCCCCGCCTCCCGGGCGGTCTCGAGACATTTCCGGGCAAGGACGGCGGGCGTCCGCGGGAGATCGGCAAAGAAGAAATGGGGGTGAAAGGCAAGGAGACTGTAGGGGATCTGCGGGTCGAGGGACGCGAGGAACGCCGCGATGCTCCCTACCTCGCGCTCGTCCACGTACCCGGGGACAAGGAGCGTGCTCGCCACGAGAAGGGGGGGGGACGGGCGTCCGGGAATCTCCTTCGCCGCGCGGGCGAAATTCTCGAGGGTCCTCCGGTTGGTGATCCCCGTCAGCGCGACGTGGAGCCCCTCGTCCCACGCTTTCAGGTCGAACTTGATGCAGCCGCCGGTGGAGCGCGCGATCCCCACCATGTCGTCGAGGAGCCGCCCGCTCATCGATCCGTTCGTCTCCCAGCAGATGCGGAGGATTCTCCCCTGTGCCCTTTCGACCGCCCGGCGGGAGGCCTGCAGGGTGAATGGCAGCTGCGCCGCGGGGTCCCCGCCGAAATAGCAGATGCAGGTCGTCCACCGGTCCACATGGGCCGCGAGGGCCTCCGGGGTCGTCGCCGCCGGGTCGAACGTCTTCAGGCGGAACTGCCAGTTCTGGCAATAGAGGCAGTCGAACGTGCAGGCGTGGAAGAAGACGGCCAGGTTGGTGCACCCCTCTTCCGGCCCGGGGCACCGGGCGAACCGGGGGTACCCTTCCCCCGTCCCGCCGGGGCAGACCCAGTCCGCCACGCAATTGGACGGGAGCGGGTCATGGTACCAGGAGAGCCTCCCCCGCGAGGGGGAAACCCCCGTCATGCTCCCCCCCCGGTTTTCGCGGACGCCGCAGTAGCCGATCCCGTTTTCCGGGATCCGGCACCCGTTGACGCAGAGGTCGCACGGGATGCCCCCGGGATCGTCCGGAGGGCTTTCGGGCAGCCCGAAGGCGGCCCTGCTGCGCGCGTGCGCCTCGCGGACCAGCGGGGCAGCGCTCTCCGGATTTTCCCTGATGCACGGAAGGCAAACCGCAAGCTCCCGGGCGATGAAGGCGGATGTGGTGCTGCAGAGGCGGCAGGTTCCCATAAGGGATTGTACCCCGCACCGCTTCCGAGGGAAACGGGACGAGACCTTCCGGGCAACCGATTTGGATAAAACGACAGGTTGAAATATTATGGATAGTCGGGCAGCGCGGGTTCGGGCAGGCCCGCCGGCCGGATCGGAGAGCCAATTGGTCCGTGTCAGGAAAGGATGGATTCCCCAGAAGGTTTCCGAATGGCCCAGGCAACTCCGGCTGACGCTGCTCAGCATCGCCGTAGGGGTCGTGGCGGGAGTGGGGGCCATCCTGTTCGACCAGCTGCTCGGCTTCGCCCTCGACCTGCTCCGGATGATCACCGGATACGTGGAACCCGGCAGGGGCTCTCCGGCTGCCCTCGCGTCCCAGATCACCAGCAGACATTCCTACTGGTTCCTGATCATCCCGGCTCTCGGAGGGCTGGCTTCCGGCATCCTGGTGTACAGCCTGGCGCCGGAAGCGGAGGGCCACGGGACCGACGCCATGATCGAGGCGTTCCACCAGAAGGGGGGCCAGATCCGCAGACGGGTCCCGATCATCAAGATCATCGCCTCCGCGCTCACCATCGGAAGCGGGGGCTCCGCGGGGAAGGAAGGGCCCATCGCCCAGATCGGCTCCGGATTCGGGGCGTTCCTCGCGTCGGGCCTCAAGCTGAAGCCCCGGGACCAGCGCATCCTGGTGCTGGCAGGGGCGGCAGGGGGAATCGGGGCCATCTTCCAGGCCCCGCTGGGGGCCGCCCTGTTCGCTCCCGAGGTTCTCTACCGGGAGGAGGAATTCGAATACGAGGGGATCCTCCCCTGCATCATCTCCTCGATCATCGCCCATTCCGTCTATTCCGAGGTCTACGGCAGGAGGGCCCTCTTCTTCCCGGGGAAGGTGCAATTCATGCTGACCTCCGAGCTGGTGCCCTACGCCCTCTTCGGCGTCCTCTGCGCGCTGGTCGGCTTTCTCTACATCCGGGTGTTCTACGGTCTGCGGGACAGGTTCTTCAACCCCCTCCCGATCAACCGGATGCTGAAGCCCGCCCTCGGCGGGCTGATGCTGGGGGTCATCTCCTTCCTCTCCCCCGCAGTCCTCGACGGAGGGTACGGATGGATCCAGATGGCCATGGAGGGGAAGATCCTCTGGTGGGTGATGGGGCTCCTGGCGCTGCTCAAGATCCTGGCGACTTCCTGCACGATCAGCTCCGGGGGAAGCGGCGGGGTCTTCGGCCCCTCCGTGTTCATCGGGGCCATGCTGGGGGGGGCCTTCGGATTCCTGGGACACAAGCTGGCGCCGGGGTGGGTCATTCACCCCCACTCCTTCATGCTGGTCGGGATGGGGGGCTTCTTCGCCGGCGTGGCCAAGGTGCCGATCGCCTCGATCATCATGGCGTGCGAGATGAGTTCCAGCTACACCCTGCTGGTTCCCCTGATGCTCGTTTCGTCCATCTCCTACCTCCTGCTCCGGAATGTGAGCCTGTACGAGAAGCAGCTGACCAGCAGGCTCGCCTCCCCGGCGCACGTCACCGAGTTTTCCCGCGGGCTCCTGGAAAGGATTTACGTTCATGAGGCAACGAAAATGCGGCAGGTATGCCGGATCCCCGAGGAGATGCCCTTCGGCGAGATGGTGAAGATCATGGTCAATTCCCGGGAGATCTACTTTCCCGTCACAAACCGGGAGGGGAAGATGACCGGGATCCTGTCGATCAACGACATCCGGGAATTCATGTTCGAGGAGTCGTTCAATCACCTGATCGTCGCGCGGGACGTGGCCACCCCCCATGTCGAACGGGTCCTCTGGAAAGACACTCTGCAGCAGGCCCTGGACAAGATGGCGGCCCTGAACGTGGACGAACTCCCGGTCGTGCACGAGGAGGCCCGGGACGAGATCGTCACCATGATCACCAAGCGGGACATCATCAACTACTATCACGGAAGGGGCGTGTTGT
>CP070783.1:1790044-1793235 GCA_020346465.1 Deltaproteobacteria bacterium | reverse complement strand
CCGTACCTCCGAGCACCATCTCCACCACTTCCATCGCTTCGGGGGAGGTGACCCGCAACCCTTCCTTGCGCCGGGAGGGGATCGCGAGCTTCTCCAGCATGCGGTCGATCTGCGGGCCGCCCCCGTGGACGACGACCGGGCGGATCCCCACGTACTGCAGCAGGACGATGTTCTCCGCGAACGAGGACATCCTCTCCTCCCCCGCCATCGCCGACCCGCCGTACTTGATCACGACGGTCTTCCCGCTGAACTCCCGGATGTAGGGGAGCGCCTCCATGAGCGTCCGTGCCTTCTGGAGGTATTCCTGCATCTCTGCCATGGTCCCGCTCCCTAGAGGATGTACCGGCTGACGTCCACGTCGCGGACGATGCCGGCGAGTTTCTCTTCCACGTAGGCCGCCGGCACGGAGATCTCCTGCCCGCCGATGTCCGGGGCGGAGAACAGAAGGTCCTCCAGCAGCTTCTCCATGATCGTGTGCAGCCGGCGCGCCCCGATGTTCTCCGTGCGCTCGTTCACCTCGCAGGCCAATTCGGCGATCCTGTCCACCGCCTCCGCGGTGAAGGTCAGCCGGACCCCCTCCGTGGCGAGCAGCTCGGTGTACTGCCGGGTGAGGGAGCCTTGCGGCTCCGTCAGGATGCGCACGAAATCCTCCCGGGTGAGAGGGTCGAGCTCCACCCGGATGGGGAACCTCCCCTGCATCTCCGGGATGAGGTCCGACGGCTTCGTCATGTGGAAGGCCCCGGCGGCAATGAACAGGATGTGGTCCGTCCGGACCATCCCGTACTTCGTGTTGACGTTCGACCCTTCCACGATGGGCAGCAGGTCCCGCTGGACCCCTTGCCGCGAAACGTCCGGCCCGACCGCGGACTCCCGCCCCGCGATCTTGTCGATCTCGTCCAGGAAGACGATCCCGCTCTGCTCGGTGCGGCGGACGGCCATCGCCTTCACCTGGTCCATGTCGATCATCCGCGCGGCCTCCTCCTTCTCGAGAAACGCCAGGGCCTCGGGGACCCGCATCCGTTTCCGGCGGACCTTTTTGGGGAAGAGGTTTCCCAGCATCTCCTGGAGGTTTCCCTCCAGCCCCTCCCCGCCGCCGCCCGTCACCCCGATGAAGTCGATCGGCGGCGCCCCGCTCTCGCGGACCTCGATCTCCACCATCCGGTCCGAGAGCTTCCCGTCCCGGAGCATCTCCCGCATCCTCTCCCTCGACTCCCTCCCCGCCTCCGCCGGCTCGATCGGCTGCTCCCCCGGCCGGTGCGGGCGGGGAGGAAGGAGGATGTCCAGCAGGCGCTCCTCGGCGCTTGCCCGCGCCCGGACCGTGACCTTCTCCATCTCCTCGGCGCGCACCATGTGGACGGCGATCTCGGCCAGGTCGCGGATCATCGACTCCACGTCCCGGCCGACGTACCCCACCTCGGTGAACTTGGAGGCCTCCACCTTCACGAACGGCGCCTGCGCCAGGCGCGCGAGTCGCCTCGCGATCTCGGTCTTTCCCACCCCGGTGGGCCCCACCATGATGATGTTTTTCGGGGCGATCTCCTCCCGGAGCTCCTCCGGCACCTGCATCCGTCTCCACCGGTTCCGCAGGGCGATCGCGACCGCGCGCTTCGCCTTCTGCTGGCCGACGATGAAGCGGTCCAGCTCCCCGACGATCTCCCGGGGGGCCAGCGGGTGGCCTCCCGGCAATTCCGGCCTTTTTGCCGTCATGGCGCCGCCACTTCCTCCGCCACGATGTTCGCGTTGGTGAAGACGCAGATTTCCGAGGCGATGCGGAGCGCCTCGCGGGCGATCTCCATCGCGGGCTTGTCGGTGTGGAGCAGCATGGCGCGGGCCGCCGCCATGGCGAAGGACCCGCCGGACCCCACGCCGACCACGCCGTCGTCCGGCTCGACGACGTCGCCGCTGCCGGACAGGAGCATGAGGTCCTTCCCGTCCGTCACGACCATGAGGGCGTCCAGCCGCCGAAGCACCCGGTCCGTCCTCCAGTCCTTGGCGAGCTCCACCGCCGCACGCTTGAGATTTCCCCGGAACTCCACCAGTTTCCCCTCGAACTTCTCGAACAGCGTGAAGGCGTCCGCCGTGGCGCCCGCGAACCCCGCGACGATGCGGTCCTGGTGCAGACGGCGGATCTTGCGCGCCGTGTGCTTGAGGACGGTGTTCCCGATCGTCACCTGGCCGTCCCCCGCCATCGCCACGCGCCCCCCGCGGGAGACCGCGATGATCGTCGTTCCCCTTGCATCCTTCATGTTTCCCCCCCCCCTCTCCCGGGAGACGCCGGCTTCCGCCGGCGGAGCGGCCCGGCCGCCCTCGGGTGGGCCTCCTCGTAGGACCGGACGAGGTGGCTCACGTTCACCCTCGCGTACCGCTGCGTCGTGGAGAGCGACGCGTGCCCCAGCATCTCCTGGATGGCTCTCAGGTCGGCCCCCGACTCCAGGAGGTGCGTCGCGAAGGAATGGCGGATCCCGTGGGGAGAAAGATGCCTCCCGATCCCGGCGCGTTCCAGGGCCCGGTCCAGAATGCGGGCGACGGATCGCGCCGAAAGCGCCCCGCCCCGCAGGTTGCGGAAGAGCGCCCCTTTCCAGTCGTCTTCCTCTCCCCGCCTCTCGGCCAGGTACTCCGAAAGGGCCTTGAGCGCCTTCTCCCCCGCGGGGACGACCCTCACCTTTCGTCCCTTTCCCCGGACCCGGACGGTCCCCTCCGAAAGCGTCACGTCCATTCTCCGAAGCGAGACGAGCTCGCCGACGCGCAGTCCCGAGGAGTAGAGCAGCTCGAGGATCGCGGCGTCCCGCTTTCCCGCTTCCCCCTTCGAGGGCAGGGAGCGCAGCAGGTCCATCATCTCGTCCACCGGGAGAAATTCCGGCAGGCGCATCGACCGCCGGGGGGAGGTGATCCCGGCGGCGGGGTTTCCGGGGACCGTCCCCACGGTCACCAGGAAGGAGAAGAAGGTCCGCAGGGCCGCGATCTTCCTCGCCATGGTGGACCCCTTCTTCCCGGGGAACCGCGCCGCAAGGTATCGGCGCAGATCCGCGGCCGACACCGACGCCCACCACCCGGAGCCGTCGCGGGGGATAGCCCCCCCCTCCGCTTCCGACAGGAAACCGCGGAGATCGGAAACCTCCCGGAGGTAGGCCCGCACCGTCTCGGGCGAGGCGTTCCTCTCGGAAAGGAGGAACCGGGAGAACTGCTCGATC
>CP070783.1:1782064-1789944 GCA_020346465.1 Deltaproteobacteria bacterium | reverse complement strand
AATTCTGCGGCAGTCCGTCCGGAGTTCCGACATCGTGGCGCGGTTCGGGGGCGAGGAGTTCGTCGTCATCATGACGTCCGCGAGCAAAGACCAGGCGTTTTCCTTCGGGGAGAACCTGAGGAAAACCATCGAGTCGACAACGTTCAAGATCCCCGGCAAGGATTCCCCCCTCCCGATGACCATAAGCGGCGGCTTGGCAACCTTTCCCAGGGACGGAGAAACCACGGCCGATCTCCTGCAAGTGGCGGACAAGGCCCTCTACAAGGCGAAGCAGACGGGACGGAACAAGATCGTCCTGACGGAGGAGTTCGGACTGGACGGGAAGCCCATCCGGTAGGGAAAGGATCCCGGATGGGGGATCCCTCCCCCGGAAAAGGTGATACACTGAACCTGATCACGCGGGAGGGGGAAAGGAGTTCCTTTCTTGGCCAAGGCGGACCTGGCGAAACTGGAAGGCACGGTCACCGACACGAAAGGCGGGGGAAACTACATCATCACCCTCGCAAACGGGATGACCCTCTCGGCGAAGCTGAGCGGGACCCTGAAACGATACCGGATCCGCGTCGTCACGGGTGACAGCGTCACCGTCGGAGTATCTCCCTACGACCCCACGCACGGGCTCATTCTCTACCGCCACAACAAGTAACCGGCCACGCCGGATCCCTGTCACCGGGCAAGAGCACGTTCGATCTCCTCGAGGGATGGAATTCCCGCACGGCCCCCCACCTGCCGGCAGGAGAGCGCCGCGGCGGCGTTGCCGAAGGCGAGCATCGCGGGGAACGGCCTCCCCGCAAGGAGGGCGAAGAGGAACCCCGCGTGGAAGACATCTCCCGCCCCCGTGGTGTCGGCAGCCGCCACCCGGATTCCCCGCGTCCGCACCTCCTCCCTCCCGTCGAACCCCAGGGCCCCGTCCGGCCCCAGGGTCACGCTCGCGGTGCGCGGCAGGAAGCGGCGGTGGATCTCCCGGACCGCCTCGCCGGGCCTCGCCCCCGGGAGGAGCTGGGCGACGAAGGAGGAGGCCGCCACGATGTGGTCGCACAGCCCGAGAAGCTCCTCCGTCCCCTCCTGTACCTTCTCGGCGTCGAGGACAACCGCCACCCCCGTCTCCCTCGCCGCCCGTGCGGATGCGAGGGAGGCCGGGACGTCGTGGCCGTCCACGAGAACGGCACGGGACCGCCGGATCTCCTCCCGGGGGATGTCCCCGGGAAGAATCCGGATCCGGGCGTCCCTCTCCCACAGGATCGTGCGCTCGCCGGAATCTTCCTGGACGAGGATGATGGCGAACTGCGAGGCGGCCCCGGCGACGATCCTCGTCCGGGAGATGTCGATCCCCTCGTCCCGGAGCAGGGAGAGGGAAAGGCGTCCGTGTTCGTCCTCCCCCACGTTGCCCACGTACATCGTCTTCAGGCCCCACCGCGAGAGCGCCACCAGGGCCGTCGCCGCCTGTCCCCCTCCCTGCCTGGAAAAAGCGGTCATCCGGAGCTTTTCCCCGGGGACGGGGAAGCGCGGAATGCGGCACAGGTAGTCGATCGCGTTCAGCCCGATTCCGACGACGTCGAACATGGCAGATCATTGTATCCCGGGAAAGCGACGCCTTCATCCGGCAATTCCCCGGAGCTTCGGACCGGCACACCTGCCGACCTCCGGATATTCCGTCGCCCCCGGAGCATGTATAATGACCCTTCCGTCTTCCCGGGACGCGGGGACGACAAGGACGGGAAAGGCGCTTCGGAAGACGGGGCGCCGGGTCGGAGACGATGATCTCCTTTTTGGTTCTGGCGGTCCCGGCTGCCGCGCTTGCGGCGACCGCCTTCCTGTACAACCGGCTGGTCCGGCTCCGGAACACGGTGCGCGCCTCCTGGTCGGACATCGACGTCATGCTCAGGAAACGGCACGACCTCGTCCCCAACCTGGTCGAGGCCGTCAAGGGGTACGCGGGCCACGAAAAGCGCACGCTGATCGGCGTCACGGAGGCACGGGCCGAGGCGATGCGCGCCGAGGGTCCGGAAGACAGGGCGAGCGCGGAAAACGCCTTCACGGACAGCCTGAAATCCCTGTTCGCCCTGGCGGAAGGGTACCCTGATTTGAAAGCCGACACGAGCTTTCTCGAGCTGCAGAGACAGCTCGTGGAGATCGAGAACGGAATCGAATACGCGCGGAGGTATTACAACGCGGTCGTCCGGGACTACAACACCCTGACCGAGGTCTTTCCCTCGAACCTCGTCGCCTCCGGGTTCCGGTTCGAGCGCGGGAAGTTCTTCGAGCTGTCCTCCCCGGAAGAGAGGGAGCGGGTCGATGTCTCCCTCCCTTGACGCCCCGCGCCCTCCCGGCACCCGCGCCCGGTTTTTCCTGTTCTCCCTCTCCCTTTTCCTCCTGCTCGGCGCGGGAGGGTCCCCCGCCCGGGCGGAATATTTCACCATCGGTTCGTTCCACGCCGACATCGTCGTCCACCCGGACTCCTCCCTCTCCGTGACGGAAACGATCGAGACCTTCTTCACGCGCCGCCGCCACGGGATCTACCGCGACATCCCATTCCGGTACACCGATGAACAGGGGAAGAAGACCACGGCGCCGATCCGGATCGTTTCCGTTACGGACCAGTTCCGGAAGAAGAGGCCGTACAAGGTCACCCGCACCGGGGACGCGGTCCGGATCCGGATCGGCAGGAGCGATGCGTTCGTCGACGGGCGGCAGGTGTACGTCATCGCCTACACCGTGCAAAGCGCCCTCCTGTTTCTCGACAGCCACGACGAGCTCTACTGGAACGTGACGGGGAACGACTGGGATACCACCATCCAAAGCGCTTCCGCCAGGGTGGCGGTCGAAAGCGGACAGACCGACGTTCCTTTTCGGGGGAGCTGCTACACGGGGTTGCGCGGCTCAAGGGAGTCCTCGTGCACCTTCCTCCCCCTGGTCGAGGGAGGGGAATTCCGGACCGGCGGCCCCCTCTCCGCCCGGGAAGGATTTACCATCGCCCTGGGCTGGGACAAGGGAATCGTCCGGCCTCCCCCCCCCTGGAAACGGATCGTCTGGACCCTCAATCTCTCCGAAAACGGAATCCTCCTGCTTCCCCTCGTCACGCTCGTCTTCATGCTCGTCCACTGGTACCGGAGGGGAAAGGACCCCGACGTCGGGGGAAGCATCCCCGTCATGTACACGCCGCCGGAAGAAGACGGACAGCCCCTTCCCCCCGCCGAGGTCGGCGCCCTTTCCGACGAGCGGCTCGACCCGAAGGACATCACCGCCTCCATCGTCAACCTCGCCGTCCGGGGTTTCGTCACCATCCGGGAACGCAAGACCGCCGGGTTCCTGTTCGACCGGACCGATTACCTGCTGGAACAGGTCAGGGAAGCGGACGGCGATCTGACCGTTTTCGAAAAGAGGCTGCTGGCCAACCTCTTCCCCGGGCAATCCCGGGAGGTCCTGGTATCCGACCTGAAATACTCCTTTTACAAGAACCTCGACGAGCTCAAGGACGCCGTCTTCGGGCGTCTCCGATCCCTGGGCTACTTTCGGGGTCTTCCCGGCAGCGTCCAGGCCATGTATCGCGGGATCGGGATCGGGGTGGGCATCGTGGGGGGAGGCCTTGCGGCATGCATCCAGGGAATGACCGGAGCAGATCCCGGGAGAGCGGTTGCCGCGTTCGTCCTTTCGGGGCTGGCGATAGTTCTCTTTGCCCCCGTCATGCCGGTCAAGACCCGGAAAGGGGCGCTGGCGCTCAGGAAGGTCAAAGGGTTCGAGGAGTTCCTCCTCCGGGCGGAGAAGGACAGGCTGGAGAGAATGGCGGACCAGAACCTGTTCGAGAAGTATCTCCCCTACGCGATCGCCCTCGACGTGTCCGACCGTTGGGCCAGCGCCTTCGAGGGGATCTACCAGGAAGCCCCGCGATGGTACTCCTCAACGGGCGACATCGGCGCGTTTCACCCCGTGTCGTTCCACCGGTCGCTCGGCAGCGCGCTCTCCACCATGGGGAGCGCGATGTACGCGGCGCCCCGAAGCAGCGGGGGCGGAGCCTCGGGCGGCGGGGGCAGCTCCGGGGGGGGGAGCGGGGGAGGAGGCGGAGGAAGCTGGTGACCCGTGTCGGGCTCTCCGGTCCCCTCCCTGCCTCATTTCACCTTTTGCAACAGAACCGTTCCCGCCGTGGCCGAGCCGGACTCCTTCCTTCTCACGCCCTCGGGCCAGCCGCAGGGACAATGGGTGCGAGTCTCGTGCTTGATGCATAGGTCGCATACCCTGTCGCCGCAGTACCAGCTCCAGTGGTAGGCGTGCCCGTTCCTCCTGCATTCGGGATGTGCGGTTGTCATCGCTGCACCTCCTCGCTTCCATCTCCTTTCCCCCTTTCATAAAAGCAATCTTCATACCAACGGGAACAGGAATAAATCCATTCGAATATCAATCATTTAGGGTTCGCTCCGTCAAAAGGATGACCCTCCCCATCCATCGATCGGTTCCAGGTGGGAAAAAAATCTCATACTGGGGGAGAACATTTACAGAGGGGACCCAAAGGCCGGAAAAGGATACAATGGAAATGGAAGCGGTCCCATGGGGGGCAGGCGGCAACCGGACAACCGGCTCCACGGACGGGAGGTGGCCCATGGAACTCAGGCTGACGAAGCCCGAAGTGGAATTGCTTCACGGGATACTGGAGGCCGACCTCAAGGAACTCCTGAGGGAGATCGCGCGAACGGACACCCGGTCGATGCGCGAAGCCTTGTTGCGGAGAGAGGAACTTCTCAAGGGGATTCTTGACCGGCTGATGGGTGCCGTGGCCGAAGCCTCCTGAGCGGCCCTCGGGACAGCCGCGGAGAAGCCGGCTCCTCTTTTATGCACGTGGCCGGGCAGATCCCTTAAGACCGATCTGCCCGGCCACGGCCCATACCCCACGTCCGTTCCTTTTTCCGGGTCGCCCGGCGCGTCACCGCGTGAAGCGCCGGGGCCCTCCTTCTGCTATGCTTCCCGGAGTACCGCGGACATCCCATTCCCACAAGGAGCACGAGCGCGGCATGGAGACGAGAAACCGCAAGACCCTGTTCCGGGGCCTCGTTGTGGACGTGGAAGAGATGGAGGTAAAGTTCGGCGCCAAGGGGTGGCACCCGTACCAGGTCGTGAGGCACCCCGGCGGGGTCGGCGTTCTGCCCCTGTTCGAAGACGGCACCGTCACCCTGATCCGGCAGCTGCGCCCGTCGATCGGCAGTCGCCTGATCGAGGTGCCCGCGGGACGCCTCGGCCCCGGGGAGGACCCGGCGGCGTGCGGACGCCGGGAACTCGCCGAGGAGACGGGCCTGCGGGCGAAGTCCCTTTCCCCCCTCGGCATCTATCATGGCTCCCCGGGGGTCTTCGACGAGAGGATCCACCTTTTTCTCGCCACGGGACTGACCCAGGAAGAGGCGAACCCCGAGCAGTACGAGGAGATCGGGACGATCCGCGTTTCCCTCGGGGAGGCCCGGCAGATGGCCGTGCGGGGCGAGATCACGGACGGCAAGACGATCACGGCCCTGTTCCGCGCCGGGGTGATGACGGGATGACCCGAAAGAGCGGTCGCTTCCCGGAATCGCGATGGGCAACCCCCCGGTAAGTTCGGGCCGACCGGAACTCCGGGAGAGCCCCCCTTCCGTCTGGACCGCCGCGCGGGACATCCGGCAGGCGCAGCGGGGCGGCGCCGCATCCGTCATGAGCCGGCAGCAGGCCCGCCTGACCGGCATGATCGCCTTCGCCAGGAGGCATTCTCCGTTCTATCGGCAACGATACGGGCATCTTCCCGACGAGACCCCGGACATCCTTTCCCTCCCCCCGGTGACGAAACAGGAACTCATGGACCATTTCCGCGACTGGGTGACCGACCCGGAGGTGACCCGCGAAAGGGTCGAGCGGTTCGTCTCCGATCCGGACCGCCTCGGCGCGCTGTTCCTTGACCGCTACGTCGTGTTCGCCACCTCGGGCACCACGGGCCGTCCCGGCCTGTTCGTCCACGACCGCGTCTCGGTCTCGGTCTGCCTCGCCCTGGCGGCCGTTCGCAGAATCCCTCCCCTGCTGTCGCCCGGATTGCTCTGTTCCTTTCTCCGGCGGGGAGGACGCACGGCGACGATCATCGCCACGGGGGGGCATTTCACCAGCAGCGTGATCGACGGGCTCGCCAGGCGCCGGTATCCCCTCCTGGCGGGAAGGAACCGGACCTTCTCCCTTCTCCTTCCCCTTCCCGAGCTGGTCCGGAAGGTCAACGACTTCCGTCCCGCGATCGTGGGAAGTTACCCCACGGCGCTTTCGCTGCTGGCGCAGGAACGGGAATCCGGCGCGCTGCGGGTCGATCCGGTGCTGGCCCTGACTGGCGCGGAGCGGCTCTCCCCGGCGGCACGGGACCGGATGGCCGCTTCGTTCGGCTGCCCGGTGCGGGACACCTACGCGGCATCCGAGTTCCCGGGGATCGCCTTCGACTGCGAACACGGCCGCCTCCACCTGAACACCGACTGGGTCGTCCTGGAGCCGGTGGACGCGGAGTACCGGCCGGTCCCCGCGGGCCGTCCCTCGCACACCGCCCTGCTGACCAACCTGGCCAACCGCGTGCAGCCGATCCTCCGGTACGACATCGGCGACAGCGTGACGTGGATCCCCGTCCCTTGTCCCTGCGGCAGCCCTTTGCCGGGCATCCAGGTCGAGGGTCGGCGGGACGATGTTCTTCCTCTCCGGGCAGAGACGGGCGGGACGGTGGCGATCCTTCCGATCGCGCTTTGCACCGTGGTCGAGGAGGATCCGAACGTGCTCACCTACCAGCTCGTACAGGTTGGTCCCTCCCGGATCCGCCTGCGCATCGAGGCGGCCCCGGGGCACGACCGGGATAGGGTGGCCGGGGACCTGGCCGATCGGCTCCGGAGATTTCTCTCGGCACAGGGAGCAGCGCCGGTCGAGGTGGAAATGACCGGGGAGCATCCGGTCCGCGACGCGACAGGCGGGAAGCTCCGCCAGGTCGTCGCGGATCTCGCGTCGCACGGGGTTTCGGGAAATCCGCCGGAATGACCACTGCGCACCGGTACGGAGAAGAGTTTCGCGCCGGCGCCCGACATGATACTCTGTTGGCAAGACCCGCTTTTCCGCGAGACAACCGTGCCGGATAAATTTTTAAAACCGTATCTCTACGTCGTCTGCTCCCTGTTCCTCCTTTCGTTATGCATCGGATTTCTCACGCCCCACCAGGTTCAGCAGGAAATCACCAAAACGTTGCTGACCTATTTCTCGCCCCTGCAGAGCTCCACACAGCTTCAGGTGTTCCTCAAGATCTTTCTGAACAATTACATCAGCACGCTCCTTTCCCTGCTGATCGGTCTGCTTTTCGGGATCGGGCCGGTTCTTTTTCTGTTCATCAACGGATACGTCATGGGAAACCTCGTTGCGTTCGCCCTGACCAAGGTCAGCGCAGCCAAGATCCTCCTGGCAATCGTTCCTCATGGAATCTTCGAGGTTCCCGCCGTCATCATCGCGTCAAGCTACGGTTTGTGGTGGGGGGTGAAGAACTACAGGAAGGTGCGCTACAATATCTCTTTCCGGTACACCTTTCATCTGCCCCTGAAAAGATACCTGAATATCGTGGTCCCTCTTCTCGTCGTCGGCGCCTTTATCGAGGCGTACATCACCCCTTTTCTCATCAGAGCATTTATCTAGTTCGTTGGGCAGGTCGATCCTCATCGTGGAGGACGAAAAGGAGATCCGGGATCTTCTCGCCCACTACCTGCGCAAAGCGGGGTTCGCACTTTCGTTCGCCCGCGATGGAGAGGAAGGGCTTTCCAAAGCCCGTTCGGAAAAACCGGCGCTGATCCTGCTGGACATTCTCCTGCCGGAAATGGACGGCCTCGAAGTGCTGCGGGGAATCCGGTCCAACCGGGAGATCG
>CP070783.1:1774007-1781964 GCA_020346465.1 Deltaproteobacteria bacterium | reverse complement strand
CCGACTCAAAATCCCGTGGCCGCAAGGCCGTGAGGGTTCGACCCCCTCCTCCGGCACCATATATCTCCGGATACTTACGACCTCTGGGGAAGGTGTGGGAAGCCCGATCTCGGGCGATTGTGAAGAAAATCGGCTGACCTGCCGCCCTCCTCCTCGAATCGGTCTAAAACGCATTATCGCAACCTGGCCCGATTGAAGGGGGCGGATCATCCCCGCAAGCCACCGTCCCGCAAGCCCCGCCGGGAACGGCCCTTGCCTTCGATGAACCCTCCGCCCGGAACGCGCAGCCGAAGCGTGGCGACAGGGCCTTGACGTATAATGCATGCGGCCGTTCAATGGTCTCATATGAGCTCCGCGTCGGCTCGGGCCTTTGGATCGGGATCCCCCATAAAGCGGAGAAAGCGGATCCGCCGCCTCGCATTACGCCTGGCGATCCTCGGCGTATTGATCGCCGTAGCCTACATTGGCTTGATCCATTACCGCACGCGCGACTACCTGCCGTATTTCCGCGAACACAAGGGGCGGTTGGTCTCGTCGGTCGAGTCGCCTCCGGAGGCGCGCGGCGACGGAGCCATCCACCGCGTGACGCTGAAAAACGACCGCGGGCTCGAGGTCGACGCCTTCGTGAAGATCCCGCGGGCGTCGGCGGCGCCTCGTGCCGCCATCGTAACTCTGGGAGGACTTCGCGGCGGCGTTCGCGCCCTCGAGTACGTGGAGGACACAGGAAATTTCATCGTGCTCGCGATGGATTATCCTTTCGAGGGACAGCGGTCGGGACTCTCGACGTGGGAGATCCTGCGCCAGGTCCCCGCCATGCGACGTGCGGTGCTGGACACACCGTCGGCGACAATGCTCGGCGTGGACTATCTCTATCAGCGACCGGACGTGGACCGCGATCGCATCGTCCTGATCGGCGGAAGCCTCGGCGCTCTCTTCGCTCCCGCGGTGGCCGCGGCGGATGATCGGATCACGGCGTTGGCGCTCCTTTTTGGAGCGGGCGACCTGTACACTCTGGTCGACGCGAATCTCCCGTTGCCCGCTCTCGTACGACGGCCCCTGGCCTGGGTCCTCTCGGCGGTGGTCTCTCCGCTGGAGCCGCTGAAATATATCGGGCAGGTCACGCCTAGGCCGGTGTTCATGCTGAACACCACCGGAGACCCCCGCATACCGGACCGCTGCAGCCGTCTTTTACAAACGGCCGCGGGGGAACCGAAGACCGTGCGATGGATCGACAAGGGGCACGTGCACGTCCGGGAAAAAAATTTTCGGCAGGACGTTCTCGTGGCGGTTCAAGCGTGGCTGGCGGATATCGGATATGTTGCGGCAACGGAATACTCCGGGCTCAATCCAGCAAGAACTCCTTCCGCCAATCCTTTTGCTCCTTCCGTCGGATCACTTCTTCCTCTCCAGATTCAGGTATCCCCCGGCCGGGGAGTGCCAAGGCCGTTCGCAAGATGGGAGGGGGAAGAGGAAGGAGAATGGGGCTTGAGACCGAATCGCGTAAGCCAAAGAGACCTCCGGACAGCGGCAAGCGAAGAGCGATAAGGAGGATGACCTGCCCCTCGTCCCCGATGACAACATCACCTGTGGTTGGGGGCAGGTTCCCCTCGGTATAAACTGCAAACCCCGCGCAATCAACCGTCATTTCCGGGGTGAAAAGGGGCCCTCCGGATACCCTGTTGACGCCGGAAACCCCTTTCGGCATGTCGGCTTTCCTCTCGTGCGCGCCCTTGGCTAAGGATGGATGAAGCATCTGCCCCCCAGGCAGCGGGCCGGGGGCTCGGAATCGCGGCGCACGCAAATATATCCCTTTGATTTCAATCCGTTGCGGATTCATCCTTGCCTGCTCTCCCAAGGGATTGGGCCTCCGTTTGCATATGGTTTGCATCCCGTCCCGCTTTCGGGATGAAAATGGGGGTTTCTGATAAGTGGTTGACCGTGGAATCCCTTTTCATGAGAGTACCGGGACTTACATACTGGGCCGATCCGTACCCTAATCCGGGTTGACTTTCCCGGGGAGCCTCTACCTTCCCTTTCGGACTGTGCAGTAAAATGTGCAGTAGACCCTGCCTACGGAAACCGACCAGATACAAAAAGGGGGGAACCGATCCGCCGGTTCCCCCGACTGTTTCCTACTATTTACAACTCCTGCCTATGGAATCCGTCCCTTTTTGATCCGACTCAAAATCCCGTGGCCGCAAGGCCGTGAGGGTTCGACCCCCTCCTCCGGCACCATGTATTTTCGCGATCACATCCACCACCTTCTTGCCCTGGCTGAACAGGACGTCGGCTTCCCGCAGTTTGCCGATGATCTCTTCAGGACGGTACCGCTTCTTCGACATGGCTGCCTCCTCCACAAATCGGTCTGAAACCCATTAACACATCCCGGACCGACCTGAGGGGGGCGGGTCAAGGAAAGTAAAACCATGCTCTTTTTCGTCCTTCCGATAACGATCGTTGTTATATCCATTGTGGCAATGAGCCAGTTACGCCGGATGCGAAGTCTTATTCGAAAGAATGGCGGGAGAAAAGGATCCGGACGTTACACGTGCCAGCGGGCAGCATCCCTTCCGGCGTCCGCAATTCGTCCCGGTTTATCTCCCGTCTTTCCCGCATGGCACTGCGGAAATCCGATGGCTGTTTCCGAGTCCAGCAGGGTTACAGGACGGGCCCGCCGATCCTGATGGAGAAATACCGCATGGCAAAGGAGAGGATTCGCGGACAATGGTTACCTCCTCCACGGTTCCCTCCTCCGGATCAGGCCAGCGTCACTTTCCCTGCACTGTGGAGAGGTACTCCAGCATCTTCTCGGCGTCCGCTTCGGAGATGAACCCGGGTTTCTTTCCCTGCATCTCCTTGATGATCTTCTCCCATTTTTCCCTGGTTTCGTTACGAGACGAGACTCGTTCCAGGCTGTGGCAGGCAACACACATATGCTCGACGAGGATCTTCCCTTCGGTTTCAGTCTCGGACAGGGACGCTGGGGCCAAGGGCTTCGGCTCCTCCTTCTTGGCGCACCCGGATGCAGAGACGAGAAAAACGATCAGCAAGATAGCGGGGAACGAAAACACGATGCTCAGGCGCATGCAACAATCCCTCCTTCGGAGATGCGATGGCATTCATTTTACTCTCCGGGGTGCGGCGACTCAACCGGAATTGGGGCGGCCGAAATGTGGTTATGCTTTTTTAAGACCGATACGAGGAGGAGGCACTCGCTTCCAGGAAGGAGTACATCCGAAACGGATCCCCAGTGACCTAATCCCATACATGGTGGACCACTTTTAAGCCACTCGGGGCGTTTTCACGAAAAAAGGGACTCCGGCGGTAAGCCGAAATCCCTTTCGTTATCAATATGGTGCCGATGGGGGGACTCGAGCCCCTATAGGTTTTCCCACCCTTTCACTTTTCACGACCACCCCTGGATCTATGCCCCCGGGGGGGCCTACCCCTCTTTCGACTGTGAAGTAAATTGTGAAACAGATCCTGCCTACGGAAACCTACCAGATACAAAAGCGGGGGAACCAATTCTCCGGTTCCCCCGACTGTTTCCTACTATTTACAACTCCTGCCTATGGAATCCGTCCCTTTTCTATCCGACTCAAAATCCCGTGGCCGCAAGGCCGTGAGGGTTCGACCCCCTCCTCCGGCACCATTTACATTTTTGAGGGGGGCAGATCAGACCGGACTGGTCTGGAGCGTTGCCCCTACTGATCGGGCCATGCGGTTTTTTCCGGTGCCACTACACCTACGTCCTTGGCATACTCCGCCCAAGCAGACACAAGTTGCTTTGTCACTCCTGGCTTCTGTCCGGATAGATCCATCTTCTCACCCGGGTCGACCGCCAGGTCGAATAACTGCCATTCACTTGTTCCGAATGGGCGACTTATCCACGTGGCCTTGAAGTCGCCTATCCTTATAGCCCGCCAATCGTTGAACTCCCATGCGATCGCCTCGTCTGGTCCCCGCACAACCGCACTCCGCTTGTTGAGCAGCGGGAGCATGGACTTCCCACGGATCGGAACGACACTCCTGCCATGGTAGGTCGACGGGTATTCTGTACCTGCAATGTGCAGGAGCGTGGGCGCAATGTCCATCACGTGCGATACAGCATGAATCGTCTCCCCTGCGCGTGCGACACCTGGTCCGTTGATGATGAGGGGTGAGCGGATGCCGCCCTCTGCGATGAATGCCTTGAATAACCTGAAGGGTGTTGAACTTGCCTGTGCCCATCCCGGTCCTTGGGCAATACGAGAACCGCGTCTCCCCCAGTTGGTGAGTCGGTTGTCGGAATTCCGCTCGACCCAGGTATTGTCTGTGCCGGGGTACATGTGCATCTCAAGACCGTTTGCACCGTTGTCCGAGAAGAAAATGACGAGCGTATTTTTCTTCTGTCCTGCCTTCTCGAGGGAATCAAGGAGTCTACCAACGTGGAAGTCGACATTCGAGACCATCGCGGCATAGATCTCCATTCTCCGCGCTTCTTTCTCCTGCTGCTCCGTGTTGAGTTTCTCCCACCGAGGAACCATGGCGAGCCACGGCCCCAATGACGCTTCTTTGGGGATGATGCCGAGCTTTTTCATGCGAGCCAGACGTTGTTTCCGCAAGGAGTTATAGCCGCCGTCGTACACTCCGTCGTATCTGTCGAGCCAGTCATCTGGTAGGTGCAACGGATCATGCACAGCGGTGAAAGACAGGTAGGCAAAGAATGGTCTCTTATCTTCCTGCTCATCGATGTACTTGATGATCTTATCGGTGTAGAACCGAGTAGAGTAGAAACCCGGTGGGACATGGACGCGAACGCCATTCTCCCTGTAAGTCGGCGTGTAGTTAGCGTACATCATCCATTCGTCGTCAAAGTGACTCGCTCCTCCTTGGAGTAGCGTGAAAGACTTCTCGAATCCACGCCGGGAAGGGTCGTGCTCTGGCTCTTCGCCAAGATGCCATTTTCCCGCCATGTAGGTGTGGTACCCAGCGTCTCTGAGCAGTTCGGCTACCGATACGACGCGGTCGTTTAGGTACCCCTCGTAGCCTGATTGCCCAACCTGATTCGGCGTAAGTGCCTCTCTCATGTTTCCGAGGCCTGCAATATGGTTGTCATTTCCGGACATCAGCATCGAACGGGTCGGTGAGCAGGTGGGACCAACGTAGAAGTCCGTGAACTTAACGCCTGCCGCGGCGAGGGAATCAATGTTCGGAGTCTTGATTTCGCCACCGAAAGCACCCAGGTCCGAATACCCCATGTCGTCTACGACGATAAGCAGGATGTTGGGTCGGGTTTCTGCTGCGAGAGCTGATTGTGTGCCCAGGTTAAGCGTCAGTACTAATGACATCAAAACAACGGATCTTCGAATCATATGCAATCCTCCTAATTGAGAAGGAATTTTTTCTCGTTAATTGCCCCCCCATATATTTGTTTGAACTTAGCGGATGCCGGATCGCCTGGAATGGACAAGTCTTGGTAGTTGGTCAACAGGTTACGTTTGTAATATAAACTATCGGTCGAATTTATCAGGAAAGCCGCACGGACTGCAATCCCCGTGCAAACAACCTCCTTTTTCGTGGTGAAAAGGGGTTCTTCCGGTATCCTGCTGACATCGGAAGTCCCTTTTCCCGACCACCCTGGATCTCTCCCCCGGGGGATCCGTACCCGATTCCGGGTTGACTCCCCCCCGGAGGATCTACCCCCCTTCCGACTGTGAAGTAAATTGTGAAACAGATCCTGCCTACGGAAACCGACCAGATACAAAAAGGGGGGAACCGATCCCCCGGTTCCCCCTACTGTTTCCTACTACTTACAACTCCTGCCTATGATTTTCACCCCTTTTCTATCCGACTCAAAATCCCGTGGCCGCAAGGCCGTGAGGGTTCGACCCCCTCCTCCGGCACCAAATACTACCAAGCCAGCGAAAGCCGGCTTTCCTATTTGGTGCTCACAAGGGGTCGAACCGGCTTCGGGCGCCGAGCAAATAGCGAGGATGAGCGCGACTTGAAGGAGCGCGGAAGCCCGCGCTTACGTGGTGCCGTCGGCAATAGGTTCACCCCTGTCAGAACCGGAAATTTACGCCGATCATCGGCCCGCCTATGCCAACGTCCTGGAGCAACTCGCCTTCCTCCATGTCGTAATAGAGGTAGCGGTACAACAGGGACAGGTCGATCCAGCTGAAGCGGTACTGGATGCCGGCCGCCCCCTGCAACGTGAGGTCCGAGGAGCCCGTTCCGATATCAAAATAGTACGGGATCCCCCATTTCCCGCTGCCGAGCCCAACCCGGCCACGGATGCCGATGATCCCGTCCCACAAGTCTTCCCGCTTCGAGATGCTGCCCGTGCGGGCGAACGACTGGCCAGGCCCGGGGCCCGAAACGGTGCCGGAGAGGTTCCAGTCCGTCTTGGCCTCGATGCCGAAGTACCGGAAGCCTACGAGAACGTCGAGCACCGAAATCTTCCCTTGCGCGACCGTGTAGGACCCTGCCAGTCCCCATTCGATTCCCTCGATCTCGACATTGGTGCCCGCATCCAGGGTGGCGGGAACCGTGACCCGGCCTCCGGGACCCGAGAAGTTTATCGATTTCACCTGGCTGCCCGACGATTCGAGATCCAGGTAGATTACGTCCGTCCAGAGGGACCATCGCTTCTTGCGTGCCTCGGCGGTAAACATCAAGGCAAAGTTCAGGCTCTCGAGGATATTGGTGGTGTCGATGTCCACGTTGGGGCCGCCCCCCTCGGAAATGCCGTAACTCAAGGAACCGCTGATGCTGGGAAGCCACAGATACGGCTGTACCGCGAAGGTCCAGCGATCAGCAGGTTCCGGGATCTCCGCACTCGCCGAAAGAGGGAACCAGGCCAGGAACAGCAAGAGCAACCCGATCCGGCAGGCGTAACCGTTCTTCTTCATTCGCCATCTCCTTTCGGGCGGTGGTATCCGTTCCAACACGGAAGGCAGGGTTTGTCGACTGCCTTGTCCGCCCCCGGCAATTGATGGCGTGGCCTTCCCTGCCGCCAGGCCGGATCGCCGGGGGCAGCCTGTTTATTTCCCCGGAACGAGGGGTATTTCGCCTGCCAATTCGTATTTGATGACCGCGCGGATCTTGTTCTCGATCTGAAGGTACCGGGCGACCTTGGTGGCCGGCAAAACCCCCTCCAGCTTCGGAACGTAGGACTGCATCTGCTTTACTTCGTCCGCCTGAAGCGCGAGGAAGTCGGACGTGAGTTTCTTCGCCTTTTCATTGTTCATGGACTTCGTATTCAACGCATCGGCATAGGACTTGATCAACGCCACCGTGCGATTGTTGAGCGTTTCGAGGTCCTTCTGGTAGGCCTCATACACCGGCCAGAACCCCTTGGCCTCGGATTCGGTGAGCTGCATGTTTTCCGCCACGAGGAGCTTCTTGTCTGCCCGGATCTTGTCACGCAGGATCTCCATGTTGTCTGCCGGCTTGTCGGCCGCGCGGGGCTGGGCGAATGCAGATGCCATGCAGAGAGCGGCACCCAACAATACGGCGAGCGTGGTCCATTTCTTCATGAAGATCTCCTCCTCTCCATCGGATATGGGATCCCTGTCTCCCCGAAGGAAGGGCGTCGTACCCCTTCCTGTTCCTATGGTTTCCAGCAACTCAATCCGACATTGCCTTCTTGTGGGCGTATTCCGCGCGGGCCCTGTCCTCCTCCGCCTTGTCGGCCTTCTTCATCTCCTTCACCTCCACGGTGACCTTGTGGATATTGCCGGTGAACCTCGACTTCGCCTCCGACCCGATCGTCTCGACCACCGGCGTCGCGAGGTCGATGCCGACGTCCGCCGTCTCGTCCGCGGAGAAGATCATCGGCTGGGTGTGCTCGATCCGCCCTTCCGCGACCTTCTTTTCGTTCACGTACAGCGTCCCCATGCCGCCCTTGCCCAGACCGCCTCCGTCATAGGCGAACTCGAACCGGATCGTCGATTTCCCGGGCTTGAGCTTCTCC
>CP070783.1:1758671-1773907 GCA_020346465.1 Deltaproteobacteria bacterium | reverse complement strand
GGGCGGACTATGCGGTAGGGATAAGGACGGACGGGTGATTCTCAGGGCATTCGCTATCTGGGGTTTGCTCCTTATTCTCGCAATTCTCAATGGAGGCGTGAGAGATCTGCTCATTACCCCAAAGATCGGAGACCCTGCAGGCCATATCATAAGCACTGTTTCACTTTGCGTTTTGATCCTCCTCGTTTCCTATTTTTCCATCCGCTGGATCAACCCTACTGGATCACTCGATCCTCTCATTGTCGAGCGGATTTCACAGCACCATTATGGGCGGCCAAGGTGCGACTAAAACATTCCTGAACAGCCACCTATCAACAGGCAGAAGCCAACGGCTGCCCTGCCGACTTAGACCTGCAAGGGTAATCCGGGGGAAAGCGGTGCAGGATGACTCCTTGTCGGGCTGCAGCCCCTATCCCCGGGAAGAGGTGAATCAGTCCTCAGTTACTCGCATTTTTCGTGTATACATTGCCCCGTTTTGTCACGGTTTGACCGTCATGAATCCCGGCAACCCTTGGAAATCCTTGACTGGCGTATATTTACGGATGGGCCGATAGCGTTTCGTAATCAGCGGGTTGCCGGTTCAATCCCGCCCGTCGGTTCCACACTTCCCATTTCATATCACAAGGTTCCGCAGCCTCCCTTTTCCAGCTGCCCTACCCTTGCGTCACTTGGTTGCGCGGGCGTCCGGCACCGCTTCCTTGCCTTCCATCCGACGCGGATTATCCATCTCACCTCTCGCCCGAAAGCCGCATGACGAATTTCCCGGTCTTGGGGTCCACGCACCAGCCGCGGATTCTTGCGGCGCCGGGGTCGAAATCGTTGTCGCTGCTCACGGTCCAGCATTCCCGCGCGGGTTTGAGTTTCCTGTCCTTGGAATAGTCGAGGGTCATCGTCACGAGGTCTCCCGGCTTGAACCCGTTCTTCGTCGCCTCAGCGATCGCGGCGGGGCTGTCCACGAAATCGCCGGAGATCGGTTTGTTGTCGACGCACGAGCGGAATTCGCTCAACTTGGGGGGAGTGTCCGTCACGATCTGGATCCGGGCGCATTTGCGGCTTTTCGGTGAATAGAAATCGTACTGCCAGAGCCGGGCGGTGCCGCCCGCATTGGCGCCGGGGGTGCCGATGCGGGTGAGGGCCGCATCCGGTTGCCATTTGCCGGCAACCTGCTTGGCCTGTGCAAGACCGGCCTTCCCGCTGCTGTCGGCAAACGCAGGAGAAACGGCAAACAACAGAACGGAAGCGATGAGGGAAACGGTTTTTTTCACGGCGGGCCTCCTCGGTGTGATGCAGCGTCGATCCGGTTCCTCTTGGATTCCCGGGGGGGGCCGGCCGGTTCAACCCGCAAACCGAAATCCCGGAACCCGGCTGCGGGCTATTCGATCTCCACGAGGATCTCGTTCCTCCGGAACGGGGGCGGCGTCCAGGGGGGGTTGTACTGGGCCGATCGAAACGGGGAAAGGACCGTCCTGCCGTCCCGTTCCAGCATCTTCTTGAGTTCTGAGCTCCTGTGCCGCACCTTCTCCGCGTCGGCCCATCCGCCGAACCGCAGCGCCGCAACCTTGTGGGCGGGGACCTCGCGGATCCGGACCCTCGGGTCCTTCGGGACGGGGATCGTATCCAGGGTGTACCCTTCCGGCGCGATGAACGCGACCGTGTGGCGCTCGCTGTCGGCCTCCTGCTCCTGGAGGACGGGTGCGGTCATCGCGATCGCAACCGGTCTTTCCTCGAGGACCGGAGCCGTCATCTCGACCTTCTGCGCGGCTTCGTTGTTCCCCGAGATGTAGTCGAAGAGGATCCGGAACCCCGCGTACATCGCATCGCGGTAGGGACCGGGCACGGTGGTTTCCGCGACGATGTAGCCGCCGTATTCCCGGATCTCGTATCCCTTCTCTTCCGAGAGAAGGGCGTATCGAGGCGTGGACACCGAGGCGCACCCTGCTGCCGAAATCAGCGCGGCAGCCGCGACGACGATTTTCGTGGCCGCCATCTTTGCCATGGTTTTCCTTCCATGCTTTTGGGACGCAGGGAAAGGAAGGGGGTTTCGTGCGGCAGGGATTTCTCTCCCCATGCTTGTGCGGAATGTACCCCATGCACCCGGCGGGAGGGAGCGACAACACCGCCGGGATGCCGGGCGGCGTTCCGGTACGGCCGGGAAGGAACCAGCCGTTTCCGTACCGGAACGGAACGTCCCCGGGACGGGTATTAAAAAGGGAGGGTGTGCGGGAACCAGAGGATCGTCGCCGTCTCGATCGCGGCGGCGATGACGAAGAGCGGAAACGCGATGGCGAAATATCTCCGGACGGCATGCACCACCTTTCCCCCCAGCGGTTCCTGTTCCTGGCGGCGGATCCTCCGGAGAAACGCCGCCCCGAGCCACATCCCGTGCGACGCCGCGACCAGGAGCGCGAGGATCTCGAATATTCCGTGCGGGAGAATCCCGAGCGCCGCCTTCCCGTAGCCCGCAATCCCGCCTGCATGGCGATAGATCACCCCCAGGAGCAGACCGTTCCCCGCCACGGACAGCACCGGGAGAACGCCGAACAGCAAGCCGAACAGGAGAACGAGGAGCGCCCCGACCGTGTTGTTCAGGAGAATGAGCAGGAACAGCTCACCTCCGGGCAGGTCGAACCCGGGACCGACGAGAGCCAGAAAGGTCTCGACCAGCTCACCGCGGAACGACGGCGGCGCCAGGGCGCCCGCAAGCACCGCGGCGGCAAAGAGAGCCGCCAGGAACACGGCATGGCGCAGGACAGTCCGTTCCGGCATCCCTTTACTCTACAAGAAAATCGTGCGGGAGGCTTCCGGGACGGGCCACCGGGGATATCGATCTTCCCCTCCCTGGCGCGGGAACATATCCGTTGACAGGAACAGGATAAGGGGGTATCCGGAAAACAGATCGTTCGTTCCACCCGTTGCATACCTTTTCCAGGGGAGGGAGCCGGCATGGCGAAAGCGATCGTGCTCGTTGGAACGGATCCGGGGAAGGACCGGAAAGTCGCCCAGGGGCTCAAAAAGATCGACGGGGTGGAGGGGGTCTGTCTCGTGAGCGGCCTGTATGAAGTGGTGGCCACGGTCTACGGGGGAAGCTCCGAGGCGGTCATCAAGACCGTCTACGACAAGATCCGGCCGCTGTCCGGGGTCCGGGACAGCCACACCATGTTCTGCCTCGAAGTGTAAGAAGCTCCGCGGGCGCCTGACCTTCTTTCCGCCGCCGGTCCGGGGCGGGGGTGTAGAAAAGGGCGGCGGGCGGGGGTTTCCCCGCCCTCCACTCTGCGCACAGGGAGCCTAGGCGTCTTTGACCACCTCCACGTCGATGGTGATCTCCACCTCGTCGCCCACGACGACCCCGCCGCTTTCGATCGCCTTGTTCCAGGTCAGCCCGAAATCCTTCCTGTCGATCTTCGTGGTCGCAGATCCCCCCACCCTCGTTTTTCCCTCGAGATCCTTGATCGGAGGAGCCGGCCCCTGGACGTCGAGCACCACCTCCCGGGTCACCCCGCGGATCGTCAGATCCCCCGTCATCTTCAGTCTCCCGTCGCCGGCTTTCTCCACCCTCTTCGACTTGAAGGTGATGACGGGGTACTTTGCGGCGTCCAGAAAATCGGGGCTCCTCAGGTGGTCGTCGCGCTTTGCCACGCGGGTGTTGATGGAGGCGGCCTCGATGGTGATGTCCGCCGACGACCGGGAGATATCCTTTTCGTCGTAGACGATCCTCCCCGAGATCTTCTCGAAATCTCCCCGCACGTAGGAAACCATCAGGTGGCGCACCTTGAAGTGGACTCCCGAGTGCGCCGTGTCCAGTTCCCACGTCCCCGCGGGAACCGCCGCCGGAAGCGCCAGGAAAAACGCCGAAACCATGATGATCGCAATCCGTCGCATCTCCAATATCCTCCTTTTCGGTGATCGGAACGCATTCCTTTTATCTCTTGAAAGATTCCGCACAACGGGATCGGGTTGCAGGATTCGGGGATTTTCCGGCTAGCGGCCGGGAGACGCGAGCATCCCCATCTTTTCATTTGCCTTGAGGCCGTGCCCCGTCAGAGGGATAACGACGGTGCCGGATCGAACTCCGGGGAACCTGAGGAATGCCGCCACCGGAAGGGCGGAGGTCGGCTCCACGTAGAGGCCTTTTCGCCCCAGGAGGACCAGGGCGCTCTCCACTTCCGCGTCGGACACCGCGAGCACCTCGCCCCCCGTCTCCCGGACGATGTCGACGATCTCCCTCCCCCGGACCGGGGCGGCGATGGCAACCCCCTCCGCGATCGTCTCCCGGGTTTCGATCGCCGGGACGGCGTCCAGGCCGTCCCGGAACATGGCAAGGAGGGGGGCGCAGTTCTCCGCCTGCACCGCGATGTGGCGGGGGATCCGGTCGACCAGGCCGTTCTCCCTCAACTCCCGGAACCCGATATAGGAGCCGATCAGGAGCGTCCCGTTTCCCGCGGGCAGCAGGAGCGCGTCCGGGGCGCGGAATGCGAGCTGCTCCCAGACCTCGTAGGCGAACGTCTTCGTCCCCTGGAAGAAGAAGGGGTTCCAGGAGTGGCTCGCGTAGTAGGTCGTCTCCGCCGCCGCGAGGGCCGCAGCCGCCGTGTCCTCCCGGGATCCGGGGACCCTTCGCAGGGAGGCGCCGTAGAGAAGGATCTGGGTGAGCTTTCCCGGGGAAGCGCTTTCGGGCACGAGGATCTCGCACGCGATGCCCGCCCTTGCCGCATAGGCGGCGATGGCGCAGCCGGCGTTCCCCGAGGAGTCCTCGACGACCCTCGCGATTCCCAGCTCCTTCGCCTTGCTCACGAGCACGGCGGCCCCGCGGTCCTTGTACGACCCCGTCGGGAAGAGCTGCTCGAGCTTGAGAAGAGGCCTCCCCGGTCCGAGGTCGACCGGCACCATCGGCGTCATCCCCTCCCCGAAGGAGACGACGTTGGCGTCCTCGTCGATCGGCAGAGCCTCCCGGTACCGCCACATCGTCGGCTGCCGCCCGGCGATCGCTTCCTTGTCGAACCGGGCCCGGAAGCGGACATCGAGGAGACCGCCGCAGCCGCACCGCCACCTCGGGTCGCTCATCGGGTACGTCGCCGCGCACGACTGGCAGACGAGACCGTTCATGGTCGAACCCTCCGTCTCCATCCTCGGTGAAGTGCGGCCACCTTCCCGCCCGCGTTTCGGCGGTCGCCGGCTCCTATGGTATGGTAAATCAACAAGGACGCTTCGTGGGATCCCTTCCTGACGTTTTGGCAGGAGTTGCCCTTGAGCTCCCCCGGCGGTCCGATCGCAGCCTACCGAAGGTTCTGGGCACCCGAGCTGATCGCGCTGGGGGCGCTGGCCCTCGCCTCCACGGTGCTCTTTTCGGTCACCGATCTGGACATCGCCGCGGCCCGCCGGGGCTGATCGCCCTGGGGGTCGCCCACATCCTCTACTATTACGGGCTCCGGATCCCGGCGCTGGATCTGTTCACCGCGGACGGCCGCGTGCGGAAACCGCAGCCGGCGGGCTATTTCTTCATCAGTCCGTCCAGGCTGAGGAGCGGGGTCGCGCCCCCTCCCGAAAGGAGCACGTTCGGGACGGTTCCGTTCCACTTGGCGATCGCCTCCCGCATCGCCTCGATCTTCCGGAGCTCGATCAGCGCCGGCGTGATCTGCGCCTTCTGGAGCCGCAGCGATTCGGCCTCCGCCTTCGCCTGGGCCACCTTCTGCTCCGCCTCGATGCGGATCCTCTCCAGGTCCCTCTGCGCCCTCAAGGCAAACTGCTCCGCCTCCTGCTTCGACTCGATCGCATCGGTGAACTTCTTGGAGAAGCTGAAATCGATGACCGAGAACCCGTCCACGAACAGGTTGTACCCGGTGAGCTTCTCGCTCAGGGATTCCTTGATCGCGGTGCTTACGGCCTCCCGCTCGCCGATCAGCTGGACCGCGGTGTACTTCGCCGTCACCGCCTTCACGGCCTCCTGGACGGACGGGTCGATGATCCTCTCCTTGAACTCCACCCCGATGTTCTGGTAGACCCAGTTGGCCTTGTCCGGGATGATGTGGTAGTTCAGCGCGATGACCGACTTGATGTCCTGGAGATCCTTGCTCGCCGCTTCCGACCGGGTTTCCGACTTCTGGATCTTGACGTCCATCTTCACGATGGTCTGCATGATCGGGATCCTGAGGTGCAACCCTTCCCCCAGGACGTCCTGCTGGACCGCCCCGAAGTTGAGCAGGACTCCCCGCTCCCCCGCGCCGATCTTCACGAAGGGGTTCATGATGAGAAGGATGAACACCGCGGCCAGCACGACAAACCCGAGCGCCACCCGCTTGCCGGCCTGTTTTACCGTCCTTTTCATTTCGAATTCCTGCATGGCAGCCTCCTGTCAGGGAATGGAAGATGCGGATTCCACGGATGAATCGTTCATTCACCTTCCCACCGGACCATCCAAAAGGGTTTGGGGAAAAGGGCCTGAAGCCGCGGGTACCGCGAAACGGAGCCGACGTCCGCGCGCATCTTCGTCGTCGCTCCCCTCACCATAGGGGCGGGCCGGATTCGTGTCAAGGGGGGGGGAGTTGGAGTACAGTAGGATGGTATGGTCTGCACGGAATGCGGAGCCGAATACATCGAGGGGATCCACGTCTGCCCCGACTGCAGGGTGCCGCTGGTGCCCGAGCTGCCGGAAACGCCCCAGCCGGAGTACGTGGAGTACGTCACCGTGATGAAAACGGGAAACCCCATCCTCCTCGCGATGGTGAAATCGATCCTTGCGTCCGCCGGGATCAGGCATTTCGTCAAAGGGGAGGTGCTGCAGGACCTGTTCCGCGTCGGCACGGCGGAGATCCAGGTCGGCAGGGACGACGAGCCGGAGGCGCGGAGGCTCCTGCTGGAGCTCGCGATCGGCAACGGGGAGGGCTGACGGACCGGGACCGGCGCGGGTCACCCGAGAAAATCTTCGAGTTCCGGCACCCGGAATCCGGTATTCCTCAGCCGGGCCTTCACGGTCGACACGTCGATCGTTCCGATCCGTAAAAACGCCGCGAACTCCTCCCGGAAGGGGGACAGCACCAGGCTCCGGATCTCGATCTTCATCTCCCCCAGCGTCCCGATCAGCCGGAGGAGGTAGGCCGGGTCCCGGGGCAGGAGAACCTCGATCCGGACCCCTCCGATCCCCTCGATGCGGAGGGTGTCGACGAACGCGGCGAGGATGTCCGCCTTGGTGATGATCCCCACCAGCTTCCGCCCTTCCACCACCGGGAGAGCCCCGAACCGCTTTTTGTGAAGGATCAGCAGGGCATCCTCGATCGTGTCCTCCGGACTCATGGTGATCACGTCGCGGGTCATGATCTCTTCCATGAGCCCGATCCTCCGGGACACCGTGCCCCCCTCGTTGACCTTTTCCTCCCTGAGAATCCATTTCCGGAGATCCGTGTCCGAGACGATGCCCACGAGTTCCCCTCCCTCGACCACAGGGAGGTGATGAATCCTGTTTTCCTGGAGAACCCGATTGGCGTCCCGCACCGTGTCTTTCGGGGACATCGCGATAACCTTTCTCGTCATCCTTTTGCCGACGTACATGGCTCGCTCCTTCCCTGGAGGGTCTTCAGATGGGCAATCGCCGACGATGTGAGAGAGGACCCGTTGTACCCGCCCTCGAGAACGGACACGACGCGTCCCTGGCAATGCCGGTCGGCCACCTCGCAGATCCTTCGCGTCATGTGGACGAACGACCGTTCCGTCAGCTCGAGGTCCGCAATCGGGTCGTCCTTGTGCGCGTCGAACCCGGCGGAGAGCACGATCAGGTCGGGCCGGAACGTTTCGATCTCCGGGATGACCTCCCGCTCGAAGAGGTCGAGGAATTCCCCGTCCGCCGTGCGGGGCCTGACGGGGAGATTGAGCGTGAACCCGTATCCCTCTCCCTTCCCCCTGTCCATCCTCCTCCCGGTCCCGGGGAAGCAGAAGGTGGGGTGCTCGTGGATGCTGCAGAAATACGTGCGGGGGTCCTCCTCGAAGATCTCCTGGGTCCCGTTGCCGTGGTGGACGTCCCAGTCGAGGATGAAGATCCGTTCCACGCCGTAGGCGGCGCGGGCGTACAGGGCGCCCACGGCGACGTTGTTGAGAAAACAGAACCCCATGGCGGATTCCCTTCCGGCGTGGTGGCCGGGCGGCCTCACGGCGCAGAAGACGTTCTGCACCCTCCCGTTCAGCACGGCGTCGACGCCCGCCATCACCCCGCCGGCGGCAAGCAGCGCGACGTCGTAGCTCGCCTCGCTGATCGAGCAGTCCACCGTGGCGAAGGTCTTTTGCCCCGAACGAACGCCGTTGCGGAACGACTCCAGGTAGCCGGCGGGATGGACCTTCTCGATGAACCGAAGGTTCGGCACGTACGGCTCGAGGAAGACGAGGCTCCCGTGGAGGTCGTCCTTGCGGATCGCCTTCAAAAGCTTCTCCAGCCGCCTGCGGCTTTCCGGGTGCCCGGCCCGGGGCCTGTGGTCCAGATACCCCGGGGAATAGATCATGCCCGTTTTCCTCGGCGTGTTCGTGTAGATGACCTTGTACCCGTCCCACGGCTTCGTGGACAGCAGGAACGCCTTCCCCAAGGGAACCTTCTGCTCTTCCCGGTGCCACTCGTTCTTTTCCAGGGAGTAGTAGCCTGCGGCGTTGCAAAAGGCGGGGATCTTGAGATCCCTCCGGAACAGGGCGATGTCGTAGGCATGGTTGATCCGGTCGATATCGGTCTCCTCGACGGGGAGCCCCCGAGCCTTCACGTACTCCCGGAGGCCCTCCTTCATCCGCAGAAATTCGTCCCGATTCAGGCAATCGAACCCTTCCTTCGCCCAGTAATATTTCCCGACGGAGAGCGACGCGCTGAGGCGGAACTGGTGGAACCCGAGGTCGCGAAAGAGCTCCTCGTAATGGCGGAACAGGGACGACGCGTACCCCGAACTCTGCTGCGAGAGACGGATGTGGTCGATGTAGACGATCCGGCGCCGCCTGCCCCGGAGATAGTCGAGCAGACCGAAATTCCGGTCCATCTCGGAGAGGAAGAAGAGGGTCATCTCGCCGACATGCTCGCCCGCGTGAACGATCTGCGTGTCGTAGATGATCCGGTCCTTCCCGACCAGGAGCATCTTCTCCCGGTGCTCGAATTCCTGGATCTTCGCGGAAAGCAGGGCGAGAAAATCGGCGGGGGAGACGAGATCCCGGAAGAGGAGGAACCAGCGGGAAAGGAGTTTCCTCCTCGAGGGGAGCTTTTTCACGAGGAACTTCTTCCCCGTATGCTCCTTCTTGATGATATCGATGTTGAGCTCGGCGCCGAAGAGCCGGTTCTCCCCGATCAGGAGTTCGAATCCCTTCTCGATCTCCCGCCGCGGGAGAGGATGGGTGAATGTCCTCTTTTCCATCAGGGGGCTTTCTCTCCTCCGGGGCGCCGCCTTCCCGGACGAACGGAGTCTCCCCCATTCTCCGTTGTTTCCTTCTCCCCGGGCAAGCGGGATGACGGGAGATCCGCCTGCTCCTTCGCCCAGGCTCTTTTCTCCCTTCCGCCAAATCTCCGGAGGGCCCGCTCCGCCCTGAGCGCGTCGGACCGGGTCCCGCACGGCCGCTTCGCGAGCAGCGCCACGGGAGGATTCATCCGGGTGAAGGCTGCGCCTTTGCCGGACAGGTGCTTCCGGAAACGTGCGCCGGGGTCCTTCGCGATCCCCGTGTAGATCCGCCCTCCCCGGCATTCGATCATGTAGACCCACCAGGTGCCGTCCGTCATGCCTGCCCGCACCGGATCAACGGCATCCTTCCTCCTTTCCCTGCTCCCCGGGACCGACGAATCCATTATATGCCTTCCTTTCCCCTTCCCCTTATTTAGGAAAAGGGCGGGATCCGGTGTAGAATTTTCTCCGGACATTCCGGTCGGAACGCGGGAAACGGGAAACCGCCCTCCCCGCGGAAGAGCTCCGCAACGTGCTTTCGGGAGGTACACCATGCCCGACCTGGATCGTGAAAAGATCTCCGCATACCTGGAATCCCTCGCCGGATCGCCCGTGCGGGTCCTGGCCCTTGCTCCCCTCGGCGAAACGGTTGCGACCGGCGCCGTCAAGGGGTACGGCTACGGCGTCCCCGTCCTGGTGGAGTACGACGTCTCGGGGGAGCGCCGGAAGGCCGTGCTCGAGACGACGAGCCCGGGCCCCTTCGGGCACGAGCACCGGGCGGACCGGGCACAGATGCTCCTGTGGGACCACGAGGCGTACAACCGGCTTCCCCTCCATGCACGCTCCCTGGACGTGGGAGGCTTCCTCCCGGACGGCTCCCTTCTTTCCCTCGGAACCGTGGAGGAGCTCTTCCTCCTCGTCGAACACGTGGAAGGGCGCGGCTACATCCAGGACCTTGCCCGCATCCAGGCGGAAGGGGATCTCTCCGGACTCGACACGGCACGGGCCGACGCCCTTTGCGACTACCTGGCGGAGATCCACCAGGTGAAAGGGACCGACCCCGGACTGTACGTGCGGAGGATCCGGGAGCTGCTGGGTCACGGGGAGTGCATCATGGGGATCCTGGACAGCTACCCGCCGCGCCACGGGTTCATCACCCCGAAGCTTTTGGAGAAGATCGAGCAACGGTGCGTGGCGTGGCGCTGGCGGATCAAGGGCCGAACCCACCGGCTCCGGCAGGTCCACGGGGATTTCCACCCCTACAACATCCTGTTTGGCGAGGGGGCCCGGTTCCGGGTGCTGGACCGGTCCCGGGGCGAATGGGGAGACCCGGCAGACGACGTCACCTCCCTCACGGGAAACTACCTCTTCTGCTCCCTCCAGCGGAGCGGGAGGCTGGACGGACCCTTCGAAACGCTCTTCCGGAGGTTCTGGGACCGGTATCTCGAGAGGACGGGGGACCGGGAGATGCTCACGGTCGCCGCCCCCTTCTATGCGTTCCGGGGGCTGGTGATGGCCAGCCCCGTCTGGTACCCCACCCTGGACGAGGGCGTGCGCAGGAAACTCTTCACCTTCATCGAGGAAGTCCTGGACGCGGAGGCCTTCGATCCGGCCCGCGTGAACGGGTACTGCGGGGCAAGGTAGTCTTGGATACGGGGTTCGCCGTCTGGATCACGGGACTCCCGGCGTCGGGAAAATCGACCGTCGCCTCGGCACTGAGGAAGGAGCTTGCGACACGCGGGGTGAACGTCGCGGTGCTCGAGTCCGACGAACTCCGGAAGGTTCTCACCCCGCAGCCGCGCTACGACGAACCGGAGCGGGATTTCTTCTACCGGGCACTCGTCTCCGTGGGCCTGCTCCTGACGAGGCACGGCGTCTCCGTGATCTTCGACGCGACCGCCAACCGGCGCGCCTACCGGGACCGGGCCCGTGAGGAGATCGCCCGGTTTCTGGAGGTCTTCGTCGACTCCCCCCTCTCCGTCTGCATCGCGCGGGACCCCAAGGGGATCTACCGGAGGGGGAGGGAAGGAAGCGCGACCGGGGTCCCCGGGCTGCAGGCGGATTACGAGCCTCCCCGCTCCCCCGACGTGGTGGTGCGGGGCGACGCGGAAGAACCGGACCGCGCCGCGCGCCGGATCGTCGGCAAGCTCGTCGAAAAAGGATACGTCAAGGAGTGACGCCGCCGTGAAAGAGCCGAAAGGGGTCGGGGACAGGTTCCAGCAGGAAACGAAGTACGGACGGGGGCGGCCGGGGGGAGGCCTGATGGACCGGGCATCCAGGCCGCCCCCGTACAAGGAGTATCCCGGCGCGAGGAAGATCCCCCTCCCTCCCCCCGGGACGACCGTCCACGGTTCTTTCCTGGAAATCGCGTCCCGGCGGCGCAGCGTCCGGGAATACTCCTCCCGCCCCCTGCTCCGGGAGGAGATCTCCCTCCTTCTCTGGGCCTCCACGGGGATCCAGAGGGTGGAGGCCGGCCATGCGTTCCGCACCGTCCCCTCCGCGGGGGCCCTGTACCCGGTCGAACCGTACGTCATCGCCCACCGGGTGGAAGGGGTGGAGGGCGGAATCTACCATTACGGGATCCGGGATCATCTCCTCGAGGAGGTGGCCCGGGGGGATTTCCGGGGGGACCTCTCCCGCGCGGCCCTGTTCCAGGAGTTCTGCTCCGAGGCCGGCGCCGTCTTCGTCTGGACGGCGATCTTTCCGCGCGCGAAGTGGAAATACGGACAGCGGGCCTACCGGTACGTCTACCTCGATGCGGGACACGTCGCGCAGAACCTGGCGCTTGCGGCGGTCGCGCTCGGGCTCGGGAGCTGCCAGGTAGCCGCGTTCTTCGACGACGAGATGAACGCCCTCCTGGGGGTGGACGGCACGGAAGAGAGCGTCATCTACCTCAGCGCCGTGGGACATCCCCGCTGACCGGGCGGACGGGCCGGGATCCCTTCACAGGGACGCCAGGCTCTCCCGGTACGCCCGAAGCGTCTCCTCGTCGAACAGGACGAAACGAACCCGCGGGGGCGCCCCTTTCTCTTCCGCCAGAAACGTCGCGACGGTCGACAGGGCGACGGCGGCAGCTTTCCCGACCGGGTACCCGTAAGCCCCCGTGGCAATGGAGGGAAAGGAGACCGACCGCAGCCCCTTTTCCGCGGCGAGGCGAAGGGCGTTCCGGTAGCACGAGGCGAGGATTGCCGGCTCTCCCTGATCCCCCCCTCTCCACACCGGCCCGACGGTATGGATGACGAACCGTGCCGGGAGACGGCCCCCGCCCGTCACCACCGCCTCTCCCGGTGGACATCCGCCCTGTCTCGCCCGGATCGCCCTGCACTCCTCGAGGATCGCCGGGCCGCCGGCCCGGTGGATCGCCCCGTCCACCCCTCCCCCGCCGAGCAACGACTCGTTGGCGGCGTTGACGACGGCGTCCGTCGATTCCTTCGTGATGTCGCCCCGGGCCAGCTGGATCGTCCCGGAGCCGAAATCCCGCTCCATCTCCTCCCCCGAAACGGTGGTATGCTTCTCCATGATACTGCATGCCCGCCCGGGGGACCGAGGGGGAAACCGTGCTTTTCCTGGAAGTCTTGGCGGAGAGGAAGATTCGCGAGGCGATGGAGAGGGGGGAGTTCGCGAACCTTCCGGGAGCCGGGAAGCCCCTTCGGCTCGAAGACGACTCGATGATTCCCGAGGACCTTCGCGTCGCCTACAAGATCCTCCGGAACGCCGGATGCATCCCCCCCGAACTGGAAGTCCGCAAGGAGATCATCACCCTCCGGGACCTGCTCCGGACCATCGAGGACGAGGAAGCGAGAAGGGACACGATCCGGGAGCTCAACTACCGGCTCCTGAAGCTGGGCGTCATGGGAAAACGGATGGTGAACCTCGACGAATTCCCCGAGTACAGGGAACGGATCCTCGGGAGAATGGCCGGCAGAAAAGCGGGGTGAGGACCCTGCCCCCCCCGATCCCCGTCCCGGAAGCCGTTTCCCTCGGCGTCCTGCATTCCCTGCAGAGACGAAAGAAGCTCTGGCGGTTCCTCCGGGAGTTCTGCCGGGCCGTGGAGCGCGCGGGAGGTCACCCCTACCTCGTGGGGGGGATCGTCCGCGATCTCATCGAGGGCCGTCCGGGCAACGACGTCGACCTGATGGTCACCGGGATCGGGTTCGCGGCGCTGGGGGGAATCGTCCGGGGCCTTCCCCGGAAAGAGCTCGGAATCCGGCGGGTCTTCGGGGCGGGGAAGCAGTTCGCCGTGTACAAGATATCGACCACCTGGTCCGGGGAGGAGATCGACGTGGCGCTCGCCCGTTCGGAACACTCCACCGGCCCGGGGCACCGCCAGTTCGAGGTCCGCACGCACGGGGTCGATGCCCGGGAGGACGCGTCCCGGCGCGACTTCACGATCAACAGCCTGATGTTCTCCTTCCGGTCGGAGGGGAAGCGGCTGGCGGGGGAAGTGATCGATTTCTTCGGGGGGATGGAAGACCTCACTCACAAGCGGATCCGGGGCGTGGGGAATCCGCAGGCCCGCATCCGGGAAGACCCCCTCCGGATGCTGCGGGCGATCCGCCAGAAGAACGAGCGGCCCGGCACCATCATCGAGAGAAGAACGTGGCAGGCGATCCGCGGCGAGGCGAAGGGACTGATCGGGACGATTTCGGAGGAACGTCTCATCGGGGAACTGACGAAATCCCTCGCGGCGAACCCGTCCGCCACGGTGTCGGACCTGCACCGCGCGGGAATCCTGCCGATGCTGATCCCCGGGATCCCGGACCGGGGGACCGGGGTCCTCTCCCGCATGAAAAAGCGGTACGCTCTCCTGGAACGTTCGATCGGCCGCCCTCTGCCGGAGACGGTGCTGTTCGCCAATCTCCTCGTGGACGTCGCCCGGGACGAGTCCCTTCTTCTCGCGCCGGAGGACGGGGGCGATTCCCCGCGCCGTCGAAGGGATCCCTCGCCGGGGGGGTTGGGAAAAAACGCCTTCCGCCTGCCCCGCACGGAGGCTCTCGCCCGAAGGCTCCATTTCCCCCGCGTGCGGAAAGTGGTCCAGATGGTCGAGGATCTGACGCGCCTGTCCCACCTCCGGATGCTGCGCAATCCGCACGCACGGATCGAGGCGATCTTCGGCCGGTGGGAAAACCCGGATCATCTGCACGCGCTCTACACGGCCTCCCGCAGGGCGGCGTCGAAGAGAGCCGTGGACTTTCGCCCCGTCCTGGAAACGGCGGGAAAACGGCCCCACCTTCTCTCCGGCGACGACATCCTGGCCTTGGGGATCCCGGCCGGTCCCCAGGTGGAATCGATCCTGGAGGGGGTGCGGGAGGCAACGCTCACCGGACGGATTTCCGGCAGGGAAGAGGCGAAGAGGCTGGCCGTTTCCCTCAGCGGCCGCGGAAGGCTCCCCGCCCGGGGTCAGCGGGCCCGGAAGTCCAGAAGAAAGGTGAGCAACAGCCCCGCCAGGGCAAGGCAGAGGACGAAGGCCCCGAGCAGGAGATAACGCGGCGCGGCAATCCCGTCAAACATCAGGAAGCTGGCCAGCAGCGGACCGGCAAGAGGTGTCATCGGTCGATCCCCCCTACCCTTTCAGGATACTCCATGGGGGAAAACCCGGGTAGGGGATCCACACCGGCCAGCCGGGGGAGTAGAATGATCGTATGGAGAGCCCGATGGGAACCAGGGGAAAGGGACTGCCGCTGGCTGCGGCATCGGCAATGCTCTTCCTCCTGTGCTGCGGGAGCGCCGTCGCGCAGGAGACTCTTCGGGACGAAGGATCCGGGGTCGCCCTCCGTACCCCCCCCGATGAGAGCATGAAGGTGCGTTTCTTCTCGGCCAGCGGGGTAACCCGTCCGGAACTGCCCTACT
>CP070783.1:1747640-1758571 GCA_020346465.1 Deltaproteobacteria bacterium | reverse complement strand
CCTCCCTTCCCCGCTCGTCCCTGCCCATCGAGGCACCCCTTTCCGGTCCCTTCCCCGAATGCCGTTCAATCCGTCTTTACGACTCCGATAAAGGGGAGCGCACGATGCCGGTCCATGTGGTCCAGACCGTATCCCACGACCCACAGGTCGGGAATGTCAAACCCGAGATAATCGATCCTCACGTCTTTTTCCAGCCGTTCCTTTTTCCGGAGGAGCACGCAGGTCTTCAGGGAAGCCGGCCTGCGCGGAAGCAGGAGGTTCATGAGGTACTCGAGGGTGTTCCCGGTGTCGACGATATCCTCGACGATGAGAACGTGCTTCCCCTCGATGTTCGTCCGGAGATCCATGATCAGGCGCACCGCACCGGAGGACGCGGCTTCCTGGTCGTAGGCGGCAAGGGCCATGAAGTCGATGCGCCTGGGAATGGCGAGTAGTCGGGACAGGTCGGCAAGGAAGATGAAGCAGCCCCTGAGCACGCCGACCAGAAGGAGTTCCCCCGCAGCTTCGTAATCCGCGGATACCTGCCGGGCCAGCTCCCCGACGCGGCGCAGGATCTCCTCCTCGGGGATGAGAACCTCCGGCTCTCCCGGACGCATCGCAATCCCTCCCTCTCTTTGCCGCCCGGCTTCGCACGACTTCCGTTTTGCGCTACCCTGATCCTGCAAGGCGGTAGCCCGAACATAGTTTCTCACAGTTCCGTGCACCACAAAAGACCGGGCACGGGGGGGTGGGGCGTGGGCCGGCCGATCGAAGGCAACGTCGTCGACGTCTTGGCGGGGAGTATCTTCCCGGGGAGGATTTTCCACCGGAACGGCATCATCACGAGGGTCGAGCCCGTCACCGGTCGTTTTTCCGGGTTCCTTCTTCCCGGTTTCATCGACGCCCACATCCACATCGATTCGTCCCTGCTGTGCCCCTCGCGGTTCGCCGAGGCGGTCGTCCCCCACGGAACGACTGCGGTCATCACGGACCCTCATGAAATCGCGAACGTCTCGGGTCTTGCCGGCATCTCCCTCATGAGGGAGGACGCGGCGACCGTTCCCCTTCGGGTCTTTTTCACCGCACCCTCCTGCGTTCCCTCCACACCATTCGAAACCACCGGTTGCTCGCTCGGCCCCGGGGATGTGGAAGCGCTGCTCCGGGATGTCGACGTCGTCGCGCTCGGCGAGATGATGAACTACCCGGGGGCAATCGCACGGAATCCCGATGTGATGGCCAAGATCCAGGCGGCGCGGGATGCCGGGAAGCCGATCGACGGCCACGCCCCGATGGTCACCGGGGAGGACCTTCGAACGTACGTGGGACTCGGAATCTCCACCGACCACGAGTGCACGAGCGCCGCGGAAGCCCTCGAGAAGCATGCCCTGGGTATGCGGATCCTGGTCCGGGAGGGGTCGGCGGCACGAAACCTCGACGCCCTTGCCCCGTTCGCGAAAGAGCACGATTTCTGCCTGGTGTCCGACGACAGGATCCCCCCCGACCTCGCGGCAGGCCACCTGGACACGTCCCTTGCGCGTGCCGTGGCCCTCGGGATCGAACCTCTCCACGCAGTGCGCGCCGTGACCATCACGCCTGCCGAGCACTACCGCCTTCCCCTGGGCGCCATTGCCTCGGGCCGCATGGCGGACATCGTCAAGGTCCGGGACCTCTCCGGATTCAGCGTCGAGGAGGTCACCATCGGAGGCATGCCGGTAGCCAGGGGAGGACGCCCCCTCTTCCCCGTGCGCCCCCCCCTGCCGCCGGGAAAGACGTTCCCCGTCGCACCCCGTCGGCCGGCAGACTTCTCCGTTTTCGCCGCGGGCCGCTCGGCCACCGTCCGGGTGATCGTCCTGGTCCGGGACGAGATCATCACCGGGAGCGAAACCGCCACGCTCCGGGTGGAAGGGAACCGGGTGCTCCCCGACACCGACCGCGACATCCTTCTCGTTTCCGTGGTGAATCGCTATCGCGACTCCCCGGTTGCAACCGGCTTCGTCAGGGGGTTCGGACTGAAAAGAGGCGCAATGGCGTCGAGCGTGGCACACGACGCCCACAACCTCCTCGTCATCGGATCCGATCCGGAGGAGATGGCCGGTGCGGTGAACCTTCTCATCCGGGAATCCGGCGGGCTCTGCTATGTCACGGGAGGAACGTCCGTACTGCTCCCCTTACGTTTCGCAGGCCTGATGAGCACGGACCCCCCGGAGGAGGTCAACCTCCGTCTTTCCCTTCTGCACGCGGAAACCCGCAAAGCCGGCTGCGGGCTCTCCTCGCCGTTCATGGCGCTTTCCTTCCTCAGTCTTCTCGTCATTCCCCGCCTGAAGATCGGCGACGGGGGCCTGTTCGACGTGGACGCCTTCCGCTTCATCGACCCCGTCCTCGCGCCGGGCCCGGACCTCCCTCCGGGAGAAGACCGCTAGTCCCGGGAGAGGGAGAGGTTCCGGTCGAGGTTGTGCGCCGCGCTGATGAGTCCCAGGTGGGTGAAGGCCTGGGGGTAGTTGCCCAGATGCTCGCCGCTCGGTCCCAGCTCTTCCGAAAAGAGTCCCAGGTGATTCGCGTATCCGAGCATCTTTTCGAAGAAGAACCGCGCCTTCTGGACCTCGCCGGCCCGGGAAAGACACTCGACGTACCAGAAGGAGCACATGGTGAACGTCCCCTCCTTCCCCTTGAGCCCATCCGGCGATCCATGCGCATTCCGGTACCGGTAGACGTGCGAATCCTCGACGAGGTCCCCCTCGATCGCCCGGAGCGTGGAAATCCACCGGGGGTCGGTCGGGCCCAGAAACTTCACCAGCGGCATCAGCAGGTTCGCGGCGTCGAGCGCGCGAGAGCCCTTCGCCTGGACGAAGGTCTTCCGACGCGCGTTCCAGAAGTTCCCGAAGATGTCCCGGTAGATCGTGTCGCGCGCCTTGATCCACCGGTCGAGCGGGGCGGGAAGGGACCGTTTCCGGGCAAGCCGGATTCCCCGGTCGACCGCCACCCAGCACATGAGGCGGGAGTACAGGAACTCCTGTCGCCTGGAACGGATCTCCCAGATCCCCTCGTCTTTCTTCCGCCAGTTCCTGCACACCCAGTCGATCAGCCGGACGAGGTTCGACCAGAGGTCGGAGTGGATCGGCTCGCCGTACTTGTCGTACAGGTAGACGGAGTCCATGAGCTCGCCGTAGATGTCGAGCTGGAGCTGGTCGTGGGCGTCGTTTCCGATCCTGACCGGCGACGATTTCCGGTACCCTTCGAGGTGGGGAAGGATCTCCTCGGAGAGCTCATGCCTCCCGTCAATCCCGTACATGATCTTCAGGGAGCCGTCGGAATTGAGCTCCCCGGCGCGCTCCTCGATCCAGTGCATGAAGGACGCCGCCTCCCCCGTGTACCCGAGGCGGATCAGCGCATACAGGGTAAACGAGGCGTCCCGGATCCATGTATACCGGTAGTCCCAGTTGCGCTCCCCCCCGATCTCCTCCGGAAGGCCGAACGTCGGCGCGGCGACGATCGAACCGTGGGGGCGGGAAGTCAGAAGCTTCAATGCGAGGGCGGACCGGTTTACCGTCTCCCGCCACCTCCCCTGGTAGTTCGAGCGTGCCACCCACCGCCTCCAGAAGTTGAGCGTTTCCTTGAATGCGCAGGATACGTACTCTTCGCCCGCCGAAGGAGACGGACCGCCGTCGCCTGCTTCCTCGAGAACGAAGGAGACCGACTCGCCAGCGCGAAGGGTGAATTCGGCCGTCGCCGCCCCCGCTTCCCCGCGGAGCGGGACGTCCGACCGAAGACGAAGCGCCCCGATCCCCCGTCCCTCGGGGTGGAACATGGCTTGCCCGTCGCGGATCTCAAGCCTGTGGCCCCGACGTCCGTAGTCGAACCTCGGCTCGCACACCATCCGGAAGCGGATCTCGCCCCGGACGGTCTTCACCCGTCGGACGAGATCGTGGAGGTGCCCGCCGTCTTCCACGACCGCCATGAAATCCGAAATCTCTGCGACACCCCCCTCGGAAAGGAAACGGGACAGGAGGACGTTCGAATCCGGAAGGTAGAGCTGCTTCTGGCGGGCGCCCTCGAGAACGGGAGCGATGCGGAACCGTCCCCCTTTCTCGTGGTCGAGGATCGCGGCGAAGATCGTCGGGGAATCGAAATGGGGGAAGCACATGAAGTCGATCGACCCGTCCATTCCGACGAGAGCGACCGTTTCCATATCCCCGATGACCCCGTAATTCTCGATCGGCTGGTAGTCCATCATCTACCCCCGGAGCGTCCTCTGTCCTAGTAAAGAGTGCCGGACATTCCCGATGGATTCAGGCTAGGGTGCTTCGACGGGCGGGGATCGAGGCGAAGAACGGGCGGATACGGATGCCGTCAGCGGGCATTGCGAGCCGTTTTCGAGGCTCGCCCGCTTTCCCACTCCTTTTCCTGCTGCTCTTCCAGCGTGGAGGAGACCCCGTCCCTGGTCCGGTAATACAGGCTGAACCGGAGGTCGAGGGCGGGCGGATGGAGTTCGTACATGAGCGTTGCGACGTCTTCCGGGCGGTTGATCGGCTCCCACCTCGCGTTGGTGTTCGGCCGCACGAACCTTCCGCTCAGGAGAAGGCGGAAGAACATCAGGTCGCACAGCATGCCCTCCAGCCAGGGAACCCAGTTCTCGTAGCCTGCGACCCACTTGATATGCGGGGAATTGTCGAGGAGGACCTGGGCCGTCCGCCGGTTCGCGAAATCGCACGCGCCGAAAAATATCCCGTCATAGCTCGTCAGGGGGGAAACGATGTTCTTGAGCTTGGTCCGGCTGATATCCTTTACCGCACTGATCGCTTTCCGCTTCCCGTGGCAGCCGATGTAGGCGATCTTGGCTCTGTTGTTCACACCCTGGTCGTACCGGGTGAGGGAATCTTTCAGCCCCTGGGAATTCTGGAACACGGTGTAGCTGAACAGCGCGTCGTGTCCGGGACTTTCATGGCGGTATCCGTTCCGCCTCGCGTACGTCTCTTCCGTGTCCCGTTTCAACTGCTCGAAAAACGGCTTGACCGATTCGGCATGATGCTGGTCCCACTGTGCCTCGAACACCTTGATGACGTACCTGTATCCGTTCCTCGTCCGCATGGCATATCCCCTGTGACGGCTCCTTTAGGAAAAATCTGCCGACAGCGTCCCGCGAAGAAGCTGTGGAACCTCGATCGTCTTCCTTTCGAGTTGAGAGTCGGGTGATCCCGGAGGTCGCACGATTTGTCTCATTATACGACAAGACGGCCCTGGGAAAAACAGCCGAAAAATAATTTATTCTGGATTTATATCCAATAAAGAAGATAATAAATCTTTGCGTACTTAACAGTCGGGACGGGTCTCTTTGATATCTATTCTCTTGTAAAATAATAGGTAATTACCACGTGACGAAAGCAATTAGTTAATTACCTCCATATTATTAATATATTAAATGCCTAAATATAATATAATATATTATATAATGCTTGCTATGCTGCTATAAAATATTATCGCCCCATGACCCCGCAACACCCCGCGGGATGGGAAACGTGGAGAGGGGTGTCACTTGGAAGTGATGGGGCTGAGTGCAAACGTCCGAAGACCGTAGGAATTGGCATAGGTGGAGTCCGGATTGTCCCATGCGACGGCCTCCTCCCCTTTCGTGGTCTTCACCATGATCCGATCGCAGCTCAGGCCGATCGTCTCCAGGTTCCGGAACTGCCTCCAGCAATCCGGGTCGGATCCTGTATCCTTGAGGATCACGAACATCGTATACCCCTCGTGGTCCGTGGCCTTGTACTGGGGCCTCATGACATATTCCTTCCTGCACGCTTTCGTGGCTTCGTCCAGGGATCCCGCCATCAAAACCGGGTACGCGGAGAAATACTCTCTTTCCCCCATGGTCACTGTCCCTCGGATGACGATCACCGAATCCTTCTCGGGAATCGAGGCCAGGATATCGTTCGCCGTCCGATTCGGCCCGACGATGTCCGGTGCGAACTCCGGGGGAGGTGGCCTGTCCGAGGGAGACTTGACGTAAAAAGGAATGCCGGCGTCCCCCCGGACGTCCTGGCTCTGCACCGGAAATGGCACGGAAAAGAGGAGAACAGCGGCGAACGTCGTTGCGACCGTCATTCGAAATCGGCTCATACGCCCTCCCGGCATTATCGTTGCGGCGGGATCGCCTTGATATCGACCCCGGTGATCTTCCTCATTGCCGTTCCCGTCCAGATCTCCTCCGAAACACCCTGCACCCCGATCGACGGCGAAACGGTGTAGTGAACCTCCCGGACCTCCCTTTTGCCGGCTCCCGTTGCCTGCGTCTCCGCGGTCCGCGGATCCGGAGCCGACCGGGTCTTCACCGGCGTCGCGGCAAAGTTTACCCCTTTCGCTTCCCTCCTGCCAACACTTGTGTCATGCGCGTAGGGGGAGTGCGCCGCGGGAATCCCGCCGCTTGGCGGTTCCCTCCTTCCGGGAGGCACCGCGCCGATGGAAACCCAGGCAACGACGCGTTTTCCGGTCCCTTTCTCCGGAACCTGCTCTGCTTCAATGTCCGGTTTCCCGGGCGAAAATCCCGGGACGGACACCTGCTCCCCCGATGCGTCGGGAGGCGGTCCCACCCTTGGCGGAAGGGCGGATTCCCTGCGGAATCGGGAAACCGTATCGGGCGTCTTCACCCCGGAGACGCAACATCCGTCCTCGACGGGCGGAGGCACATCGTCCTTCAGCCAGCATCCTTCCGACCTGCCCGGAACTCCCTCCCGGACATAGGTGTAGGATTTGCACCGGGGGTTCTGGGCGCACGCTTCCTGGCACGCCTCGGCACCTCCCCGCAGCCACAGGATCTTGAAGTCCGAGCCGGGGCGGTCGAGTTCCGGCTCCACCCACCCCTGTTGCCGGACTTCCTGTCCCCCTGCCCTCCCGGGAATCGCAAAGGAGAGGCAAAACAGGATGCCTGCCAGCGTGAGAGGAAACGATGGATTCCCGGAGGTTCCCATGGCGGAACCTATTCATTATCTCATTGGCTGCCCGGCGTCAACGGATCACCACCCCTTGCGACCGCCATCCGCAGTGATACTCTGATATTGGGAGGTTTTCACGACCGGGATCTGTCCGGACGGCGGAGAAAGGGGATCGCCATGTGGTGGCGGTGGTTTCCCTGGAAACAACTGGTGAGCCGGGCCGCATTGTCCCGCGGCCTCGTCGATCCGGTGAAGGTTCTCTCCCGTCTGGAAAGCTTTGCCCAGCCGCTCGAGGTGAAGGAACCCCTCGAACTGCTGCGCGCAGGCATGGTGTTCCACGCCCGCGGACTGATGAACACCGGGGCGATCCAGCACAACATGGACTGGATCTGGCCTTTCTGGGTCGAGCGACAGTTCGACCCGGGGGACGAGTCGTTCATCCCCCGCGCCTTTTCTCTCACCCATATCAACCTCACGCACCGCAACTGGACCGCCGTGGGAATTCCCGGCTGCGACGACCTGCCCATCGTGGACCCGAGGGGGCTGCTCACTCCCTTCTGGGACAGCTGGTCCCTCGATGCCTGGATGGCGTCCGAGAGCGGCCGCCGCATCATCCCTTCCCGAATGGACGCCGTGGAACAGCGACTCGACCTGGACGGCGGGTTCGCCGTGGTGACACGTTGCCTGCTCGACAACTGGAGCCTTTCCTCCCGCGTGGAGGTCGATGAAAAGGATGATCTCCCCTGCTGCCGGATGACGATCCGCGCCCGAAGCGACGAGGACGCGTTCCTGGTGGTTGCCTTGCGCCCGTACAACCCCGAAGGGGTGAGCTTCGTCCATGACATCCGCATGGAGAAAGGCGCCATCGGCTGGAGAGTCGGTCGCCACGGTGCGGTCCTGTTCGACACGCCGGCCGACCGTTACCGGTTCTCCGACTACCGGACCGGCGACGTCCACCCGCGGCTCTTCGAACCGGACCGGCGCCAGGGGATCCACTGCAAGATCGGCATGGCCACGGCTGCAGCCCTCTTTCGCGTCGAGGGCGGCGCCCCGAAGAACGTGGCCGTGGATATTCCCCTGGGAGGGGAAAAAAGACCGGTCGGGTCGACGCACCGGAGACCGGGCTGGAGAGAAGCGCTCGGCGGCCATGCAGCCCTCCGGGTCCCCGATCGCAGGTTCGCATTCCTGTACGACGCCGCCGTACGAAGCCTCGTGCTTCATTCTCCCGGGGATGTCTACCCCGGCCCCTACACGTACAAGAGATTCTGGTTCCGCGACGCCGCCTTTATCCTCCACGCCTTGCTCTGCGCCGGCCTGGCGGACCGGGCGGAAAGTGTCCTCGACCGCTTTCCCGACCGGCAGACCCGCGCCGGGTTCTTCCATTCCCAGGAAGGAGAATGGGACTCCAACGGCGAGGCCCTCTGGATCATGAAGCGCTACTGCAGGCTTACGGGACGCAAACCGAAACCCGGTTGGAGAACGTCCATCGAGCGCGGCGGCCGGTGGATCCTGGGAAAACGGCTCCCCGCGGAGGGCGGCGAACCTCACGCGGGTCTTTTCCCGCCCGGTTTCAGCGCGGAACACCTTGGCCCCAACGACTATTACTACTGGGATGACTTCTGGGGGGTGGCCGGACTGCGGGCGGCCGCCTGGCTACTGGATGCAATGGGCGATCCGGACTTGTCTTCCCGCTTCCGGCGCGAAAGCGACCTTTTTCTCGAGTGCATCGAAAGAAGCCTTGCCCGGGTCTCCGAGGTCCTCCACCGTGTCGGGATGCCGGCTTCCCCCTACCGGCGGATGGATTCGGGAGCCGTGGGCTCCCTGGCTGCCGGGTACCCCCTGCGGATCTTCTCCCCCCGCGACCCCAGACTCCTGGATACGGCCGAATATCTTCTTTCCCGTTGCCTCGTAAACGGGGGGTTCTACCAGGACATGATCCACTCCGGGATCAATCCGTACCTGACCCTTCACTTGGCCCAGGTCCTTCTCCGGGCCGGAGATCCCCGGTTCCTGGACCTCGTCCGGACGACGGCCGCCCTCTCTTCGCCGACGGGACAGTGGCCGGAAGCCGTTCACCCCCGGACGCTGGGAGGGTGCATGGGAGACGGGCACCACGTGTGGGCTTCCGCCGAATGGGTCTTGCTGATCCGCGACGGTTTCCTCCGGGAAGAGGGGGACAGGCTCGTCCTGGGTTCGGGCATCTTTCCTGCGTGGCTCGACCAGCCGGAACCCCTCTCCTTCGGCCCCGCCCCCACGGAGTTCGGACGGGTGTCCGTCACGGTCACGCCGCGGGGCCGGGAGGTGGAAGCGGAGTGGACCGGCGAATGGCGGGCCGGCCCGCCGCGCATCGAAGTCCGTCTTCCCGGGTTCGAACCCGTCGATGCCACGGCCGGGGAACGGTCGGTACTCCTCTCCCGCGGAGGCTCGGCATGAACATCCTGATGGCGACCAACACCTTCGCCCCCCACGTCGGGGGGGTGGCGCGGAGCGTCCAGGCATTCGCCGGCGAGTTCCGGCGGCAGGGGCACCGTGTCGTCGTCGTGGCCCCCGTCTTCGAGGGAATCCCCCGGGAAGAAACGGATGTGGTCCGGGTCCCGGCGATCCAGCACTTCAACGGCAGCGACTTCTCGGTCCCCATGCCGGTTTCCGGGAAAGTGATCTCGGCGCTGAAGACCTTCACCCCGCAGATCGTCCATTCCCACCACCCGTTCCTGCTCGGCGACACGGCTCTGCGCGTCGCCGCCACCCGGGGCATTCCCGTAGTATTCACGCATCACACCATGTACGAGAAGTACACCCATTACGTCCCCGGAGACTCGCATCAGATGAAGCGTTTCGTGCTCGACCTCGTCACCGGATACTGCAATCTCTGCGATGCGGTCATCGCTCCGAGCGAGACGGTGGCGGGGGAGATCGTGCGCCGGGGAGTGAAGGTCCCCGTGGATGTCATCCCCACGGGGGTAAACGTCCGTCTCTTCTCGTCCGGGGACGGGGACGCCTTCCGGAAACGGATGGGAATACCGCCGGACGGCTTCCTCATCGGCCACGTGGGGCGTCTTGCCCCCGAAAAAAATCTTGTGTTCCTTGCCGAGAGCACAGCACGGTTCCTCCAACGCGACAGGAGGGCTCACTTTTTCCTCGCCGGCGAGGGTCTGCTGAAGAAGAAGATCGAAAATACGTTTGTGGAGCGGGGGCTTTCGGAAAGGTACCATTACGAGGGCGTCATGACCCACACGGAACTCGCCTCGGCCTACCGGGGAATGGACGTCTTTGCGTTCACCTCCCTGACGGAAACCCAGGGGATGGTGGTGACGGAAGCGATGGCGGCAGGAACGCCGGTGGTCGCGTTGGATGCCTCGGGGGTTCGGGAAGTGGTCCGGGACGGGGTGAACGGTCGGCTGTTGCCGTGCGAAAACCTGGAGGATTTCGCCTCCGCCCTCGCCTGGGTCGCAGGGCTGTCGGCGGAGGAAAAACGACGGCTGGCCGAAGGGATCGCCAGAACGGCCGACGAATTCTCCATGCCCCGGACCGCGGCAAAGACCCTCTCGCTTTACGAATCCCTGGTGCGGAAAAAACCGTTCCGGAAATCGATCGAGCAGAGTCCCTGGACGTCGGCCCGGAAGCTCATCGAAGAGGAGTGGAAGATCGTTCGCAACATCGCCCGCGCTGCGGGCACCGCCGTGCTGTCGATGCCGGAGGAGAAAACGCCGTAAGAGACAGTGCGGGTCATGCGTACCAGTCTGCCCGCGTCAGGGGCAACCCGCTGCCCCCGCCGTCCGGCTTGACAAGGAGAGACTGGTAGACGTTGGTGGCACCGACCCGGAACCGGTAGGCCGCCCCGTGAAGATACAGTCGGAACACCCGGCAGGTCACCTCGTCGGTCGCCCGCCTGGCCTCTTCGTACCGGGTCTCCAGGCGCCTTGCCCAGTGCCTGAGCGTTAGGAGGTAATGCTCGCGCAGGCTTTCCACGTCGCGGACCTCGAAGCCGCAATGCTCGGCAACGCGCAACGTGGTGCTGACAGGGAC
>CP070783.1:1739301-1747540 GCA_020346465.1 Deltaproteobacteria bacterium | reverse complement strand
TCCCTCCACGCGGGCGGGGTCTCGACGGGGGGCCGGGAGTAGTTGGGCCCTAGCGTGCAGGAGGCAACGAGAAGGGGTGCGACCAAAAGAGCCGCAAGGAGTCTTTTCATGCTCCGTGTCCTCCCTCCCCGCCGGGCGGTTTCGGGGGGGGCTCCGAACCACCGCGCTTTGCTTTCCCGATCCGCTCGACCATCGCGAAGAGCCCCGGGACGATGAAGACCCCCGCCGCGGTGGCAACGGACATGCCGAAGACGACGGACGTCCCCATGACCGACATGGAGCCGGCGCCCGCGCCGGACGCGAGCATGAGCGGAACGCACCCCATGATGAAGGCGAATGCGGTCATCAGGATCGGCCGGAACCTAAGCCGCGCCGCCTCGAGCGCCGCATGCTCGATATCCTCCCCCTCCTCCCGCTTCGCCTTGGCGAACTCGACGATGAGGATCGCGTTCTTCGCCGCCAGCCCGATGAGCATCACCAGTCCCACCTGGACGAAGACGTTGTTGTCGAAACCGCGGGTCCATACGCCGAGGAAGGCCCCCAGCGCCACGAGGGGAGTCGCCAGGAGCACCGCCCAGGGAAGCTTCCAGCTTTCGTAGAGGGCCGCAAGGAGCAGGAAGACGAACACCACCGCGAGGACGAAGGTGGGGACGGGGTTGGGGGCGATCTTCTCCTGGTACGACAAGCCGGCGAAGGAGGTTCCCATCTCTCGCGGGAGCACCCGGGCCGCGGTCTCCTCGAGGGCGGCCATCGCCTGGCCCGAGGTGTAGCCGGGCGAAGGGGAGCCGACCAGCTCCACGGTGCGCAGGAGGTTGAAGCGGACCGAGAGCTCGGGGCCCGCCGCCTGGTCCACGGTGAGCAGCGTCGAAAGGGGGATCATCTTCCCCGTGGTCGAGCTGCGCACGAAGATCCGGCCGATGTCCTCCGCCTTCTGGCGCGCCTGCGCCTCGGCCTGGACAAAGACCCGGTAGAGCCGGCCGAACCGGTTGAAGTCGTTGACGTAGGCGCCTCCGAGGGCCGCCTGCAGCGTGATGAACACGTCGTTGATCGGCACGCCGAACGTCCGGGCCTTCTCCCGGTCCAGTGCGACGCCGACCTGGGGGGTAGCCGGGTTGTAGGAAGTGAACAGGTTGCTTTGGGCCAGGGCCGGGTGCTTCTGGGCCTCCGCGAGGAACCGGTTCGTCTGCTCCCCCAGCTGCGCGAAGGAGAGGGTCCCGCTGCGGTCCTGGAGATTGAAGTTGAACCCCCCTGACGCCCCGAAGCCCGGGATCGTCGGGGGGGCGAAGGGAAAGACGATCGCTTCGGGGATCCGGGCGAACTCCCTTCCGACCCGCGCCATGATCCCCTTCAAGTGAAGCTCCGGGGTCTTTCTCTCCTCCCAGGGCTTGAGGCGCACGAAAAAGGAGCCGTAGTTCGTGTTGAAGCTGTTCGTCAGCATCCCCAGCCCGCCGATCGCGTTGTACGCCTCGATTCCCGTCGTCCGCCCCAGGATCTCCTCGACCTTCCGCAGCACGGCGTCGGTGCGCTCCAGGGAGGAGGCGGGAGGCAGCTGTACGTTGACCAGGAAGATCCCCTGGTCCTCGTCGGGGACGAAGCCGGCGGGGAGGAGCTTCCCGAAGAGCCCCGTCCCCGCGAAGGCGAACAGCAGAGCCACGCTGCACAGGAGTGCCCTGCGGACGAAGAGGCGGGAGAAGCGCACGTACCCCCTCGTGGTGGCGTCGAACCCGCGGTTGAACCCCCCGAAGAACTTCCCCAGAACCCCTTTCGACGGGCTGGCGGGCTTGAGGAGCATCGCTGAGAGTGCGGGGGAGAGGGAGAGGGCGTTGAAGACCGAGATGATCACGGCGATGGCGATCGTGAGGGCGAACTGCTGGTAGAGCCGGCCGGTGAGCCCTCCCAGCATCGCCACGGGGATGAAGACGGAGGTGAGGACCAGGCCGATCCCGATCACGGCGCCGGAAACCTCCCGCATCGCCTTTTGGGTCGCCTCCTTCGGGGCCATCCCGTGCTCGATGTGGTGGATCACCGCCTCGACGACGACGATCGCGTCGTCGACGACGATCCCGATGGCCAGGACGAGGCCGAAGAGGGTGAGGGTGTTGATCGAGAAGCCCAGGAGCGGGAAGAAGAGGAACGTTCCGATCAGCGAGACGGGGACGGTGAGCAGCGGGATGAAGGTCGCCCGGAAGTTCTGGAGGAAGAGGAGCACGACCAGGGTGACGAGGATGACCGCCTCGAAGAGGACCTTGTAGATATGGTGGATGGATGCCTCCACCGCCGGGGTCGTGTCGTACACGATCTTGTAGTCGACGTCCGGCGGGAAAAACTTCTTGATCTCCTCGAGGGTCCGGTAGATCCCCTCGGCCGATTTGAGCTGGTTCGCCCCGGGAAGCAGGTAGACGGCCAGGACCGAGGACGGTTTCCCGTTCATCCGCCCGAAGGACTTGTAGTTCTCGCTTCCCAGCTCCACCCGTCCCACGTCCTTGATCCGGACGACCTCCCCGGTCGCGGTTCCGCGCACGATGATCTCCCCGAATTCCTCCGGGTCGATGAGTCGTCCCGGGGCCTGCACCGTGTAGGTGAACTGCTGCCCCGGGGGGGAGGGGGCCGCGCCTACCTGGCCGGAGGGGGCCTGGAGGTTCTGTTCCCGGATCGCCGAGACGACGTCCGAGGGGGTCAGGCGAAGCTTCGCGAGCCGGTTCGGGTCGAGCCAGATCCGCATCCCGTACTCGGAGCCGCCGAACAGGTCGACCTGGGCGACGCCGGGAACCCGCAGGATCGCGTCCCGCACGTTGATCATCGAGTAGTTGTTGAGGAAGAGGGCGTCGTAGGTGCCGTTCGGGGAGTAGATCGAGGCCACCAGCAGGATCGAGGGGTTGATCTTCTTGACGGAGACCCCCTGCTGGAGGACCTCCTGGGGGAGCCGCGCCTGCGCCTGGGAGACCCGGTTCTGGACCAGGACGTTGGCGGTGTCGATGTCCATCCCCACCTCGAAGAAGACGTCGAGGAGCATCCGGCCGTCGCTCGTGTTGAGCGACTTCATGTAGATCATCCGGTCGACCCCGTTGACCTGCTGCTCGATGGGGGTCGCCACCGACTGCTCCACCGCCCCCGCGGAGGCCCCGGGGTAGGTGGTCTCGACGCGGATGTTGGGAGGGGCCAGCTGGGGGTACTGCTCCACGGGGAGCGCCGCGAACACGAAGAGCCCCACGAGCACGATCAGGATCGAGATGACGATCGCGACGATGGGGCGGCGGATGAAGAACTCGGCCATCTTGCTATTTCCCCGGGGAGGCGTCCGGCTGCTTCGCCGCGTTGTCGGCCTCCGGCGGGCCGGGCATGGCCGTGTTGTCCGTCCGCACGGCTGCCCCCCCGGCCGTGACGGGGACCGCCTTGACCGTCATCCCCGGACGGACCTTCTGCAGACCCTCCACGACGACCCGCTCGCCGGGGTTGAGTCCCTCCTCGATGATCCACATCGAGTCGACGCGGGGGCCCGGTTTCACCGGCCGGATCTCCACCTTGTCGCCGGCCCCCACGACGGCCACGTTGAAGGTGGCCTGCAGCTCCTGCACGGCCTTCTGCGGGATGAGCACCGCCCGTTTTCGGACCTCCGCCGCCGCGCGGACCCTGGCGAAGAGCCCGGGAAGGAGGGTTTTGTCCGGATTGGGGAAGCTGGCCTCGAGCTGAAGGGTTCCCGTGGTCGGGTCGACGGTCCGCTCGGTGAACGCGACCCTTCCTTGATGGGGATGGGCGGAACCGTCGGCGAGCAGGAGTTCCAGGGGAACTTCCGATCTCTCCCCCCGGGATACCTTTTCGCGGGCCTTGATGTACAGGAGGTACTCCTGTTCGCTGACGCTGAACCGGACGTGGATCGGGTCGATGTCGGAGATGGAGGTGAGCAGCGTGTTCTGCCGCCCCACGAGGTTCCCCGGGTTGATCTCCGTCTTGCCGATGAGGCCGTTCATGGGGGCGGAGATGCGGGTGAACCCGAGCTCGAGCTCCGCCTGCCTCACCGTGGCCTGTGCCGCTTCCACGGACGCCTCGGCGGCCTGCCGGCGGGAGAGGGCGGTATCGTAGTCCTGCCGGGGGATCGCGTTCTGCTCCACGAGGGGCTTGAACCGGTTCACGTCCTGCATCGCTTTTCCGAGCTGCGCCTCGGCCTGGGCGAGCTGCCCCTTCGCCTGGGCCAGCGCGGCCTGGAACGGCCTCGGGTCGATCGTGTAGAGGAGCTGCCCCTTCCGGACGAAGCTGCCCTCCTCGAAGTTCACCGTGTCTAGGTACCCCTCCACGCGGGATCGGACCTCCACCTCCTTCGCGCCCCGGGTCTGCCCCACGAACTCCACGTAGATGGGGACGTCGCGCTGCACCGCGGCGGTTACCTGGACTTCCGGAGCAGGGGGCGGCGGAGGCTCGGCTTTTTTCCCGCAGGCGCAGAAAAACAGCGCGATCGAGACAGCCGCGAGAAATCGTTTCCCGGAATGTTCCTTACGTTGCGCCATCGGTGACCTCCTGGCATTCCAAACAGGATCGGGGAGGAAAAGAGGCGGTATCGGGTCAGGCGAAAAACCCGAGATATATTTACCAGATATGATGGCCGAATGACAATTAAGGATTCCCGTCGGGTCCGTGGTATCTTTTTTCGAGCATCGAAAAGGAGATCCCGATGAACAGAAAAGACGGAAAATACCTGCGGCCGTTCCTGTTCGTGGCGGCCATCGGCCTTCTCGTGGCGGGCGGATGCGCCTCGACCCCCCCCAAGCAGGCAACCGCCGCACCGGAACCCGCGCCTGCGCCGGCGTCCAGCCGGGTCACGATCCGCTGCCCCGTGTCCGGAGCCGACGTCACCGATGCCCCGGAGGCGCTCCGGACAGAGTACAAAGGAAAGACCTACTTCTTCTGCTGCGCGGGGTGCAAGGCGGAGTTCGAAAAGAACCCCGAAAAGTACATCTCCCGGGAAGGCAGGGCCGGGGAGCAGAGGTGACGGGAAGGCCCCGCTACGGTTTCCGGGCGCGGATCGCCACGTAATCGCCGCGATCGAAGCCGGCGACGGGATCCTCCACCTGGTCGTCGGAGTATTTGGGGTGGCGGGTCAGCGTCTGCGCGTATTCCAGGTCGACGAATCCTGAACGCGTGAGCATCCCGGCCTTTTCTTCCGTAGTGCGCCAGTTGGCCGCCCTGGTGAATTCGACCGGGTAGGGATGCTGCGGCGCGATCTTCCTGAGATACGGCTCCTCCCAGGAATCCGATCCCTTCGCAAGCTGGTAGAGGAGCCCGTAGGAGCTTTCGGCCGGGACGTCCGCCACCACGACCTGGCCCCCCGGCTTCAGCACGCGGAACGCTTCCCGGAAGGCTTTCCCCAGGTCGGCGATGTAGCTCGGGGTGCCGTTCAGAAGGACCGTGTCGAATTCGCCGTCCCCGCAGGGCAGCGCTTCCGCGACGCCGGATTTCACCTCCATCCCCCGTTTCTCCGCGATCCGCGCCATCCCTTCCGACGGTTCGACGCCGAAGCGGATCTCGATCCCGTGCCCGGTGCGCAGGAGATGCTCGAAGAGCCCGCTGCCGCAGCCGACGCTTAAGGTTTTCCCCGGCGATTTCAGGAAATGTTTGAGGAGGCGCACTTCCGATTCGAGCACGTTCCGGTTCCGGAGAAACCAGGAATCGTACTGGTCCGCATGCTCGTCGAACGGCTGTTTCGGCATCCCCGTCCCTCCGGTTCCATGATACCAGACGCACGGCCCGATCCCCATCGGCTTCGCCGATGGGGAGAAAACCACGTGCTTTCTTGCATGGTGCCCCCGGTTTCGGTTCCCCCGCGGAATCAGAAGCCCGGCTCGGGGCATCCGAAAGATATCGATCGGGAGAGGAGTCCGAAAGGCATGGGAAAACCATCAGCGCATGGAAAGGGAAGGGAACTTCTCGGGCGCGCGCTCTCCAGGCTCTTCGGGGATCTTTCCGAGGAGTTCCTTAAGGAAAACGAAGGGTTCTTCGAGTTGGTCTCCCTGAAAGGAGGGGAGCGCCTCTTTTCCCAGGGGGACCCGGGAGACTCCCTGTACGTGGTCATGAGCGGCCGGCTCCGGGTACTCCAGCAGTCGGAGAAAGAGGGCACGCGGGTGCTGGCGGAGATCCCCCGGGGGGAGAGCGTGGGCGAAATGGCCCTGATCACCGGGGAAGTCCGAAGCGCCGCCGTCGACGCGATCCGGGACTCGATTCTCATCCGCCTGTCCAGGGCCTCCTTCGAGAAACTGGTCCGGTCGCATCCCGATCTTCTTCTGAACCTTTCGCGACTGGCGGTTTCCCGCCTGACCCGGACGATGCGCGGGCGCGGGCAGAATTTCCGGATCCGCAGCGTCGCGGTCGTCTTCTCCGGGGAACGCCTCTCCCGAAAGGATTTCCTCCGGAAGCTTACCGGGGCGCTCGAAGCGCACGGGCCTGTCCTCCATATCAACCGGGAACGGGCCGAATCCCTCTCGGGCATCCGCGCGGGATCCGACGGATCGGAAGGCGACAGATACCTGACCTCGTGGCTCGAGGGGCAGGAGGCCCGGCACCGGTTTCTCGTGTACGAGACGGAGGCGGAGGACAGCCCCTGGACGCGCCGGTGCATTCGTCAGGCGGATCGAATCCTCGTCGTCGCGGCGGCCTCGGACGATCCGGCTCCGCGGGGGATCGAGACGGCATTGCTGGAATCCAACGGCTTCCCCGGGAAACCGGTTCGGGAACTCGTCCTGGTCCACCCGGGAAACGGGGGGACGCCTGCCGGCACCGCCCGGTGGCTCGTTCCCAGGGGATCGCCGCAACATCACCATGTGCGGCTGGACCGGGAAGGGGACATGGAGCGCCTGGCGCGGGTTCTCGCGGGGCGGGCGGTGGGACTGGTCCTGTCGGGGGGAGGAGCAAAGGCCTTTGCGCACATCGGCGCGCTGAAGGCGCTCCGGGAGGCGTCGATTCCGATCGACATCGTGGGCGGAACCAGCATGGGAGCGGTTCTCGCGGCAGGGGTCGCCGCCGGCTGGGACATCGAGACGTACCTGGAAACCTATCGCCGGGTCTTTTCCCGCGGGAATCCCATGGGGGACTACAATCTCCTGCCGATGGTGTCCTTCGTGAAGGGAGAGCGGATGGGAAGCCTGCTTCGCGGACACTTCGGGGGCGACATGGAGGATCTGTGGATCCGGTGCTTCTGTGTCTCGTGCAACCTCACCGAAGCCTCGGTGGAGACCCACGTTCGCGGTCCCCTCTGGAAGGCGCTGCGGGCGAGCGGCTCCCTGGCGGGTGTCTTGCCGCCGGCGGTTTACGGGGATGACCTCCACGTGGACGGGGGAACGCTCGACAACCTTCCCGTGACCGCCGCCCGGGAACTCGGAGCGGGCGTCGTGATCGCCTGCGATCTGGACATGGACAAGAGGTACCGGCTGGAATACGACGCGGTCCCCTCGAACTGGGAGCTCATCAAGGACCGGTATATCACGCGAGGCAGGCGCCTGAAGGTTCCGGGGCTGGTGAGCCTGGTGTTCCAGGCCACGTTTCTCGGGAACCGGGAGAGGCGTGCCCGGGCTCTCGAAGACGCGGATCTCTGTTTCCTCTCTCCGGTGCGCAAGATCCGTTTCCTGGACTGGCATGCCTTCGACGAGGCTGTGGAGATCGGCTACCGGCACGCCAGGCAGCGGCTGGAGGTGGCGGGCCGCACATGGCTTGCGCCGAACGGGACCGAGGGGTGAACGCCCCGACCCGGGGAAGGAATTCCCGGGGCTTCCCTACGGGTAGAGGCGCACCGAAGTCCACCCGGCGGGCGTCCGGTCGTACCGGGCCCGGTCGTGGAGGCGGTCTTCGCGTCCCGTCCAGAATTCTAAGGCGGAAGGGACGAGACGGTTTCCCCCCCATTGGGCCGGGCGGGGGACCGGGGACCCCTCATGTCGCGCCCCGATCTCCCGGACACGCGCCTCGAGCGTCTCCCGTGAGGGAAGAGGCCTGCTCTGGTCCGACGCCCACGCGCCGACCTGGGAGCCCCGGGGCCGCCTTCCGAAGTAGGCGTCCGACTCTTCGGGTGCCGTCCGTTTTATCACCCCTTCGATCCGGACCTGCCGGTTGAGCGCCTCCCACCAGAAAAGGATGGCCGCCCGGGGACAGGCCGCGATCTCCGCCCCTTTGGCGCTTTCGTAGTTCGTGTGGAAGACGAACCCGCGCAGATCGAAGGAGCTGAGCAGCACCATCCGCGAAGCCGGGCTTCCATCGGGCC
>CP070783.1:1666058-1739201 GCA_020346465.1 Deltaproteobacteria bacterium | reverse complement strand
GTACCGCCCGGCAAGCCGGTGCCAGCCGCCGAGCCGGGAAAGGAGGTGGGTCACGGCCAGCCAGACCCCCGCGAGAAGCGCCGGGAAGAGATAGGAACCCGTTTCCAATAAGGATCGTTCCATGCGGATTCCTACCCGCCCGCGGTCGGGGTCTCCCACCCTTTTTTCAGCACCACGAGGAGGAGGGCCACCGCGGCCGGGGTGACTCCGGGGATCCGCCGGGCATGTCCGATCGAGGCCGGACGGACCCGGACAAGCTTGTCCCGGACCTCGGCGGACAGGCCGTAGACCGTCTCGAAGGGAAAGTCGCGGGGGAACTTCATCTCCTCGTATTTGCTTAGCTTTTTCGCCTCCTCCTCCTGGCGGCGGATGTATCCGTCGAACTTGACGATCAATTCCGCCTGGTCGATCACCTCCGGCGGGAACCGGGAAAGAGCCGGATCGCTCGCCACGACCATGGCGGCCGTCACCTCGGGGCGGCGAAGCAGCTCCGCGTACGTGATCCCCGGGCGGACAGGAGCTCCTCCTGCCTCCCCCACGGCTCGGGCCAGCGGGTGCCCTGCGGAAACGCGGGTTGCCTCGAGCGAGGACAGAAGGGAGGACAGCCCCTCCCGCTTGTCGCAATAGGCGCTGTACCGCTCCGGGGGGAGCAACCCCACCCGGTGGCCCGTCTCGGACAGGCGCAGGTCCGCATTGTCCTCCCGGAGCAGAAGGCGGTACTCGGCCCGGGAGGTGAACATCCGGTAAGGCTCGCGGGCCCCCTTCGTGACGAGGTCGTCGATCATCACGCCGATGTACGCCTCGCCGCGCCCGAACACGACAGCCTCTTCCCCCCGCACGCGCAGCGCCGCGTTGATCCCCGCGACGATCCCCTGCGCCGCGGCCTCCTCGTACCCGCTGGTGCCGTTGATCTGCCCGGCGTGGAAAAGGTTCCGGACGTTCTTCGTTTCCAGGGAGGGGAAAAGCTGCACGGGGTCGACGAAGTCGTACTCGATGGCGTACCCCGGGCGGATGATCTCCACCTCCTCCAGGCCAGGGATGGTCCTCAGCATCTTGAGCTGGATGTCGTACGGCAGGCTCGTCGAGACGCCGTTCGGATAGTATTCGGCGGTCCGAAGCCCCTCCGGCTCGAGGAAGACGTGATGTCGGTCCCTGTCGGCGAACCGGACGACCTTGTCCTCGATGGAGGGGCAGTATCGCGGCCCGATTCCCTGGATCACCCCGGAATACAGGGGAGAGCGCGAAAGGCCGGACCGGATCGCCTCGTGGGTCCTCCCGTTCGTGTGCGTGACGAAGCACGGGACCTGGGGCCTGCGGATCTCCCTGTTCCCGAACGAGAATGGCACGGGGGGGTCGTCCCCGTATTGCGGTTCGGTCCGGGAGAAGTCGATCGTTTTCCCGTCCAGCCGGGGCGTGGTGCCGGTCTTGAGCCTCCCGACGGAAAACCCCAGCTCCCGCAGGGAGTCGGAAAGCTTCATCGAGGGGAAATCCCCGGTCCTTCCCGCCGGAAAGTTCACCAGCCCGATGTGGACAAGCCCCTTGAGAAACGTACCGGTGCACAGAACGACCGTCTTCCCCCGATACCGGATCCCCAGGTTCGTATCGACCCCCAGCGCCTTCCCCCCCTCCGCGAAGACGGCGTCGACCATGGCCTGCTTGACGTCCAGGCCGAAGGTGCTCTCCAGGACCTTTTTCAGCCGGAGGCGGTAGAGCTGCTTGTCGGCCTGCGCGCGGGAGGAGCGCACCGCCGGTCCCTTGCTCGTGTTGAGCTGGCGGAACTGGATTCCCGTCGCGTCGATGTTCCTCCCCATCTCCCCGCCCAGGGCGTCGATCTCGCGGACGAGGTGTCCCTTGGCCAGCCCGCCGATGGCGGGGTTGCACGACATGAGCCCGATGGCGTCGGCGTTGATCGTGAGGAGGAGGGTGGAACAGCCCATCCGGGCGGCAGCGAGGGCCGCCTCGCAGCCGGCGTGCCCCCCGCCCACAACGACGACGTCGTACTCCTTCGGGTATTCGAACACGCCCACCGCTTCCCTCCCCCCCTGTTCCCCGTGGAACAGGGGAAGGATACTCCTTGTTTATCAGCTACTTACCTATGCAAAAGGTGCTGAAGATCGCGTCCAGAACCTCTTCGGGGGCGATCTCCCCGGTCAGTTCGGCAAGCGCCTGGGCGGCATCCCGGACGTCGGAGGCGAGACACTCCAGGGGAAGGCCCCTTCCGGCCGCCTCCAGCGCCCGCTCCAGGGCGGCGTCCGCCTTCCGGGCCGCATCGACATGCCGGATTCGGGTAAGCGGCGCTTCTAACAGTATAGCACCCTCCCCCGGGACGAGCTCGCACGCGATGGCCTTGAGGAGCGCCTCGACCCCCTCTCCGGTCTTCGCGGACACGGGGAGTTCCCCTGCGCAACGGGTGCCCCGGAACAGGGCTCCGTCCCCTGCGGCCGGCAGGTCCCGCTTGTTCACGACGACCAGGTGCGGCCGGTTCTCCACCTCCTTGTACGCCTCGAAGTCCCCCTCGTGCGGGAGCCGGCTCCCGTCGAGGAGGAACAGGATGAGCTCCGCCCCTGCGATGATCTCCCGGCTCCGCCGGACCCCTTCCCGCTCCACCGGGTCCGAAGCCTCCCGCAATCCCGCCGTGTCGACCAGGCGCATCGGGATCCCCGTGAGGGAGATCTCCCCGGAGAGGTAATCGCGCGTGGTGCCCGGGATCTCCGTGACGATGGCACGCTCTTCCCCCAGGATCCGGTTCAAAAGGCGCGACTTTCCGACGTTGGCCACCCCCGCGATCGCCACGGTCGCCCCGTCCCTGTACAGGTGCCCCCGGCTGTACGAGTCGAGGAGCCGCCCCACTTGTGATTTTAAATCCGAAACCCGTTCCTGAAGTTTCTCATGTGTCGCGAGGGGTACGTCTTCCTCGTCGGCAAAATCGATGGATGCCTCGAGAAGCGTGAGAAGGGATACGATCTGCCCCCGCAGGGGGGCAACCGCCTCCCGGATTCCCCCCTTCAGCTGCCGGAGGGCCGCCTGGGCCGCTCCGGCCGTTTTCGCCGCGATCAGGTCGGCAAGCGCCTCCGCCTCCGTCAAGTCCATCTTCCCGTTTTGATACGCGCGGCGGGAGAACTCCCCGGGGGAGGCGGGAGCCGCACCCAGGCCGCACGCGGCGGCGGCGGCCCGCTCCACGATCAAGGGGTTGCCGTGCAGGTGGATCTCGGCGACGTCTTCGCCGGTGAAGCTTCGCGGCGCGGGAAAGAATGCGACGAGGGCGGCATCGATCTCTTCCCCCTTCCCGTCACGGACCGTGCACCGGGAAAGTGTGCGGGGGGGAACCCTGGATGGATCGACCCCGGTCATCCGGAAGACGATCGGAAACGCCTCCGGGCCGGAAAGCCGAAGGAGGGAAACGGCGCCGGGGCCTGCGGGGGTTGCGGGAGCCACGATGGTCGTCCCGCCCGCCTCGTCTGGTCCCCCCCGGAATGCCGCGCGAGCCCGGGGGCGGTGGTCGTCCACGGGTTCCTCCTTGGGGACGGGGGGTCCTTTACGCCCGCGCCGCCTTTTCCGCTTCCACCTGCCGGTTCTGGATCAGTTGCTGCCCGATGCTCAGCAGGTTGTTCATCAGCCAGTAGATCGTCAGCCCCGTCGGGAACCCCCAGAACATGAAGGTGAAGATGAGGGGCAGAAAGAGCATCATCTTCTGCTGGGTGGGATCCATCCCCCCGGAGGGCGACAGCTTCTGCTGGACGAACATCGAGATCCCCATGAGAAGGGGAAGCAGGCGGATCGGAATCGTGTATCCCGCCACCGCGATGTCCCACAGGTGCTCGGGGGCGGACAGGTCGTTGATCCACAGGAAGAACGGCGCGTGGCGGAGCTCGATCGCCACGAGAAGCCCCTTGTACAGCGCGATGAAGACCGGGATCTGGAGGAGCATCGGGAGGCAGCCGCTCATGGGGTTGATCTTGTACGTCTTGTAGAGATTCATCATCTCCTGCTGCTGCCTCGCCTTGTCGTCCTTGTACTTCTCCTTGATCTTGTTCATGATGGGCCCGAGTTCCTGCATCTTCTTCATGGAGGCCATCGATTTCTTCGTCAGCGGGTAGAAGGCGATCTTGATGAGAATCGTCAGGATGATGATGTCGATCCCGTAGTTCTTCGTCACGCGGTTGCTGGCCGTGAGCATCCAGACGAGAGGCTTGGCGATGACCGAGAACCACCCGTAGTCGACCAGGCGCTCCATCCCCTGCCCGGTGGACTCGAGGAGGTTGTACTCCTTCGGCCCCATGAAGGCCCGGACGGAGAAGGAGGCCACCTCCCGCGGGCCGAGAACCGCGGGGGAGCCGGCCAGGACGATCCGGATCCCCTCCTCCCCCCGGGGGGAAACCTGCTCGAGGGTCCACTCCTTCCCGGGAATGGCGATCAGGGTGAAATATTTCGCGTCGGCGGCCGCCCACCGCACCGGAATCTTTTCGATCCCCCCCTTCCCGATCTTCTTCAGATCGAACCGCTCGATCTTCCCCCCGTCGTCCACCACAGCTCCCTTGAACGAGTAGGAATCGCCGCCCAGTTCCCCCGTGAACGCCTGGGACAGCTCGATCCCCGGCTTGATCCGAAGAGGCCCCCCGTCCCCGTTGCCCACCTTCTGGTCCACCTCGAAATCGTACCGGTCGCCGAAGAAGGTGTACTCCCTGGTGATGCGGACGCCCCGCGCGGATTCCCAGGACAGGGAGACGGTCTTCTTCTCCCCTCCCGCGACGGAGAGCTCGTCGGGCGCGTTCGAGGCGAACACCGGCAGCTCGGGAAAGGCAGGCTGGTTCTCCGCGAGGTAGAGTTCCAGGGGAAGGGGACGCATCGTCCCGGATCCGATAATGTCCAGCGGTTTTCCCTTCGGCCCGGGGTGTTCGTTGTACCGGTTCAGGGTAAAGGACTGGATCCCTCCCCCGGCCGTGGACAGGGTCGCGGTATAGAGGGGGGTCCGCACGGTAATCCACCGCTGGGGATGGACGCTGGCGGGTGCAAGCCCTCCGGCCGCCGGAGGTCGCGCGACCGCGCCCGGGGCGGCCGCGGGAGTCCCCATAGCGTTGTCCCCCGCCGCCGTTCCGGCCGCCTCCTGCTGCTTCGCGGGTGGCGGACGGTCCGCCGGGCCGGGGCCGAACATCTTCTGGTAGGCAAGCAGAATGACGATCGAGAGAACGATCGCCAGAATCATCCGTTTTTCCATCGACCCCTCGTGCCGCAGATGTGGATTCGCCGCGGTTCCTCAACGCCCCCGGGATGGAAGGGATGGCACCGCGCGATTCGCCAGAGTCCGTCCAGAATGCCCGTCAGGGTCCCGTTCAGGCGAAGCGAGCCGATCGTGTACTCCGAGCAGCTTGGAGAGAAACGGCAACAGTCGCCGAGGTATGGGGATACCAGGCGCTGGTAGCCTCTGAGGAGGCCTATCGGGATGTCTCGGGCCTGCACTGGGAAGATTCCCCCTTCGTTCCCCACCGGCGCTCCATAGCGGGAATGAGCTCGGCGGAAACCGACGCGAGAACCGCGTCTCCGGGGGCTTTCCTCACCACGATGGCCGTTCTTGTTCCTGCCGGAAATACACGCCTGTTGTGCCGGTAGAATTCCCGGAGGAGCCGCTTCACCCGGTTCCGGACCACCGCGTTCCCCACCCGCCGCCCGACAGAGATGCCGATCTTGCGGTCAACGGGCCCGTCACCGGCCCCTGCGGAAGCGCGGAAGTCCCGGTAGATGGTGTAGTGCGGCGTGGACGCGCGCTCTCCCCTACGAACCACCTCCCGGTATTCGCGGTCCGTGCGCAGCATCTCCGCTTTTGGCAGCCGACCCCCACCCACCGTCGTCCGGGCCTTTCCGGTCCGGAAAGGCTACTTCTTGCCGCCGACCGATACGGCAAGCCGCTTCCGCCCTTTGGCGCGGCGGCGGGATATGACCCGCCTGCCTGCCGGGGTCGACATGCGGTGGCGGAATCCGTGGGTTCGCAGCCGCCGCCGGTTGTGCGGCTGGTAGGTGCGTTTCATCCTGTGCCACCCCTTCTTGGGTCCAATCGGGTTCCCTGGGAAATAGATAAGTTATTCCTTTTGTTCCATCCCTGTCAACCCCGTATTTCCTTCCCCGTGGTACACTGCGCTTGCCATGAGCAGAAAACGGTCCATCCGTTTCTCCCCTCTGCGCCGGCTTCTTTCGTTTCCGCTTCTGCGGGCCGGGGAACCCGGAGAACGCTCGCCTCCCTCCGAAGGGGAACTCCTGTTCGAGCTCGCGGGCCTCAACCCGGAAAATCTCCTCTTCGGCCGGTTCACGCCGGACGACGTCCGGAAAAGGATCCGGAAGGCGGGCATCCTCAAGGGGCTCGCGGCCCGGGGATACGAGGATCCCGTTCTGGCTCTCGAGTGCAGGAACCCCGAGGAACAGCGCGTCTCCCTGTACGCCGGGAGAACGTCCCGGGACCGCCTGCTCATGGAAGTGCGGGTCCGGATCTGCGCCTTCCGCCCGGGGAAGCCGATCGGACCGTTTTCGGAGGAGACCCTTCTCCGGATGCTCCTCATCCAATGGCTTGTCCTTTCCGACCCGGACCGCCCGTTTTCGATCGACCGCCCCCGGCTCCCCGGGCAGGTACGCCCGGGCCTGGGTCTTCTGTCGGAGTGCCTGTCCCTCCTTCGGGAGATCGGGCGGGAGTTCCCCCTCGACGGCGTTCTCGACGTTCCGGACCACTTCCACACGGCCGTATTCTACTCCCGGGCATTCCGGTTTCTCGACCCGCATGCCGAGGGACGGTTCCAGGCGATCGCGCGGGACCTCCAAGGGATCCCCCTTGCCATCGCCTCCGAGGCCGTCCGCGAGGAGTGCCTCACCGACGCCGACGGCGGCCAGCCGGTCCCCTGGGATCCGGCGGAGCAGGTGATGCCTTTGCGCGATCCCCTCCTTCGCTACCTCCGATCCCCGGAGTACCGGCGCGTCCGCGACGAGGCCGCCGCACGCCTTCACGTGGCCGTTGACTGGGACCGCTACCGGGCGAAAATCGCGGAAAAGGGAGAGTCCGGAAAATATCCTTGATTCCCCTTTTCGGGGTATGGTACCCTTCCTTCGCCTCAAGCAGAAAGCGCGTCGGTTTCCTTCCTTTTTCGATTCGAACACGCGCGCGGGATCACAGGGAATAAACCCGGAGTGTTTAAATCAAACCGTATGAATTTCATGGGCTTTTTGGCTTTTCCACAGCTGTGGATAACGGTGTTGGCAACTCTTTTCGGGTAAAGCTCCTTAACCGCCCGACAATGAATACGATTTTTCTTCTTTTCCCGTAGAAGGAAACACCAGGGAGGCATGTATCCGTTGACTTCCCGGTCGTGGGAAATGGTCCTGTCCCGCCTGAAGACCAAGGTGACCGACCAGGTGTTCGAAACCTGGTTGCGACCGTTACGCTTCGTCTCCCGCGAAGGCTCCCTTCTCCTGGTGGCGACCCCCCACAAATTCTTCAAGCAGTGGATCGAGGAAAACTACATGCCCCAGATCGAGGAGGCGGCGCGCAAGGAGATCGGGGGCGACGTCGCCGTCGAGATCGTCGTGGGCAGCGAGGAAGAGGAGGAAGAGGAACGGTCCGCCCATCCCCCGGGACACCCCCTGGACGGCGGGCCCGAGGCGAAGGCGCCGAAACCGAGGACCCGCAACGGGGAACTGAACTCCCGGTACACCTTCGACCGATTCGTCGTCGGTGCGGGGAACCAGTTCGCCCACGCCGCTTCCGTGGCGGTGGCGACCGACCCCGCCAAGAGCTACAACCCGCTCTTCCTGTACGGCGGCGTCGGACTCGGAAAGACCCACCTCCTCCACGCCATCGGAAATCTCACCCGGGAACTCTCCCCCCGCGTCCGGGTCTGCTACATCACGGCGGAAAAATTCACCAACGAACTCGTCTTCTGCCTTCGCACGAACCGGATGCCGGACTTCAAGGAGAAGTACCGGAACGTCGACATGCTCCTCGTGGACGACGTCCAGTTCATCGCGGGGAAGCAGCGCACGCAGGAGGAGTTCTTCCACACCTTCAACGACCTCTACTCCTCCCGGGGGCAGATCGTGGTGTCCAGCGACAAGTTTCCGAAGGAGATCCCCGACCTCGAGGAGAGGATCCAGTCCCGCTTCGAGTGGGGCCTCGTGGCGGACATCCAGCCGCCGGATCTGGAGACCAGACTCGCCATCCTGAACCGCAAGGCGGAGGCCGAACAGATCCCTCTTCCTCCGGACGTCTCGCTTTTCCTCGCCACCATGATCAAGAACAACATCCGGGAGCTCGAGGGATCCCTCATCCGGATCGGGGCGCACGCCTCCCTCACCCAAAGGGAAATCAACATGGACCTTGCGCGCGAGGTCCTCTCCCGCCTCCTGGAGTCCTCGGTGCGGGAGATCTCCCCCGACACCATCCTGAAAGTTGTTTCCGACCATTACGGCGTCAAGGTCTCCGACCTGCGCTCCGGGCGCAAACACAAGGTGGTCGCGCTCCCCAGGCAGGTCGCCATGTTCCTCATGCGGGAGATGACCAAATGCTCCTTTCCCGACATCGGGCAGCGTTTCGGGGGCCGCGATCATTCCACCGTCATGTACGCCGTAAAAATGATAGAGAAAAAAACGAAAGACGATGTATCGTTGAAACACAGCATCGAGACGCTGCGGAAATCGATCAACGGATAACCCTGTGAGGGGATTGCGGATGGTTTGTGTTCCCAAGGACCCCTGTGCGGCGCCGCACGGATTGTGCGCATGTTGTTCTCCCGCTTTCCGGAAGGGGAGGGCGGACTTCCGGGTGTTATCCACAAACCCACAACCCCTACTGCAACTACGATCTTTATGAATATAATGAATAACAGAAGAAGAGGATGACGATGAACTTTACCGTGGATCGTGACCCGTTCGAGGAAATCCTTGCCCGCATCCAGGGAGTGGCGGAGAGGCGGCATACCATGCCGATCCTGTCGCACACCCTTCTCACCGTGGGTCCCAAGGCGGGGCCGACGGGAAATCCGGGACTCACGCTCGTGGCCTCCGATCTCGAGATCGTCATCCGATGCTCCCAGCCGGTGGACGTGGTCGAGCCCGGTTCCGTCGCCCTCCCGGCGCGGAAGCTGTTCGACATCGCGAAGGTCCTCCCCAAAGGGGCGGTGACGGTGGCGGGGCGCGAGGGGAATTACGTGGAGATCTCGGCGGGACGCGGGCACTTTCGTCTCGCGGGTCTGGGAAGCGGAGAGTTTCCCGAGATGCCGGAGAGGCCGAAGGGAAAACCCGTCGCCGTCGATGCGGAAACGTTCCGCAAGCTCGTGGACCGTGTCAGTCCCTTTGCCACGGGCGACGAGACGAGATACAACCTGTCCGGAGTCCTTCTGGAGAAACAGGAGGAGGAAACGTCGCTGCTCCGCATGGTGGCCACGGACGGACACCGGCTCGCGATCGCGGACGGAGAGGTTCCGGATCTCGGGGGTCTGCTGGGCGAAAGGAGGGTGCTCGTCCCGAGAAAGGGGCTGATCGAAATCCGGAAGCTGTCCGACGGGGGGCCGGGCTCCCTGGAGTTGTCCGCCACGGAGAAGTTCCTGTTCGCCGGAAAGGGGGACACGGAGGTTTGGGTGCGGCTTCTCGACGCGGAGTTCCCGGATTACCGGCAGGTCGTCCCCAGGGAGAACCGGATCGTGGCGACCGTCCCGCGGGTGCCGTTCCTCGACGTCCTGAAGCGGGTCAGCGTCATGGCGCCGGAGAAGGTGCACAGCGTCAGGCTCTCGTTTTCGGGGAAGCAGCTGGAAGTGTCCACCACCAGCCCGGACCTGGGCGAAGCGCGCGATCTGCTGCCGATCGAGTTCGAGGGGGCGCCGGTCAAGGTCGGGTTCAACGGACGGTACCTCCAGGACGCCCTTTCCGGGATCTCCGAGGACACGGTCCGCATGGAGCTGAAGGACGAGGTGTCCCAGGTGATCGTGAGGCCGGCGACCGAGAAGAACTACCTGGCCATCATCATGCCGATGAGGATCCTGTAGCGAAGAGATTTCCCCCACAAGAACCGTTCCGTAGTATAATAAATCGATTAATCTTCGAGGGATTGTCCGCCTATGGCGAACCGGCCGAACGGCATCGTCCGAAACGGGAACGTTGCGGACGACTACACCGGCGAAAACATTAAGGTTCTGAAGGGACTGGAGGCGGTCCGGAAGCGCCCGGCGATGTACATCGGGAGCACCGATGTCCATGGCCTCCACCACCTCGTCTACGAGGTCGTGGACAACTCCATCGACGAGGCGATGGCGGGGCATTGCGACTCCATCGCCGTGACGATCCACCCCGACAACTCGGTCACCGTGGACGACAACGGCCGGGGGATTCCCGTCGACGTCATGGAAGGGGAGGGGAAGCCCGCCGCCGAGGTGGTGCTGACCGTGCTCCATTCCGGCGGAAAGTTCGACCGGGAGACCTACAAGGTTTCCGGGGGGCTCCACGGTGTCGGCGTCTCCGTGGTCAACGCCCTCTCGGAGCGGCTCGAGGCGGAGATCCGCCGCGACGGCTCCGTCTACCGGCTGGCCTTCTCCCGCGGGCAGACGATCACCCCGATCAAGGCGACGGGGAAGTCCCGCAAGACGGGGACGAAAATCACGTTCAAGCCCGACCCCGAAGTCTTCACCGAGAAGGAGTTCCACTTCGAAACCCTCTCGCAACGCCTGCGCGAGCTCTCGTTCCTCAACGCGGGGCTCAAGATCTCGATCCTTGACGAGCGAACCGGCAAGTCGCAGGAGTTCCAGTACAAGGGCGGGATCGCGTCCTTTGTCCAGCACCTCAACCGGAGCAAGACCGCGCTCCACAGCAAGCCGATTTTCGTGGAAGGGGAGAAAGACGGCGTCCAGGCCGACGTCGCCCTCCAGTACAACGACTCCTACCAGGAGACGGTCTTCGCTTTTGCGAACAACATCAACACCTACGATGGGGGCACGCACCTCATCGGCTTCCGCTCGGCGCTCACGCGGGCGGTGAACCAGTACGCCCAGAAGGGGAACCTGTTAAAGGGCGTGAAGGAGAACCTGAGCGGCGACGACCTGCGCGAGGGACTGACCGCCGTGGTCTCCGTCAAGGTCCCCGAGCCCCAGTTCGAGGGGCAGACGAAGCACCGCCTGGGCAACAGCGAAGTGAAAGGGATCGTGGACTCCCTGGTCTACGAGAAGCTGACCACCTTTTTCGAGGAGACGCCCCCCGTCGCCCGAAAGATCGTGGAGAAGGCCCTCGAGGCCGCCAGGGCGCGGGAGGCGGCGCGCAAGGCGAAGGAGCTGGCCAGGCGGAAGGGGGCGCTGGACTCGGCGGGTCTCCCCGGGAAGCTGGCCGACTGCCAGGAAACCGACCCGGCCCGGTGCGAACTCTTCCTCGTCGAGGGGGACTCGGCGGGCGGCTCGGCGAAGCAGGCCCGGGACCGCCGGTACCAGGCGATTCTCCCCCTGAAGGGGAAGATCCTGAACGTCGAGAAGGCCAGGATCGACAAGATGCTCTCCTCGCAGGAGATCCGCACGTTGATCACGGCGCTGGGCACGGGAATCGGGAAGGAGGATTTCGATCCCGCGCGTCTCCGGTACGGCAAGGTGATCATCATGACCGACGCGGACGTCGACGGCGCGCACATCCGGACCCTTCTTCTCACCTTCTTCTTCCGGCACATGCAGAAGCTGATCGAGGGCGGCAGCATCTTCATCGCCCAGCCCCCCCTGTACGGCATCCGGAGAGGGAAGGCGATGACGTACCTCAAGGACAACGCCGCCTACCGGGAGTTCCTCATCGAGAACGGCATCCAGGGCCGGCGGGTCTCGGGCGGCAACGGGCACGGCCCGATCACCGGACAGCGGCTGTCGACGTGGCTGAAAAAAATCTCCCGCCTCGAGGAGATCGCCTTCCGGGCGGAGCGGCGCGGCATGCCCACGTTCGTGCTGCTGTCGCTTGCCCCCCGTGCGGCGGAAGGGGCGAAGGCGTTGGAGAGCGAGAGGGGCGCGAAGAAGTTCTTCTCCTCCCTCGTGTCGGAGTGGAAAGTCTCCCGCCCCGACGTGACCCACGTCGCCTTCGGGATCGAGCCTGACCCGGACGCGGATACGGAAGGGGTGGTCCGGGTCACGTTGCGGTGGAAGCGGGGGGGGCTGCCGATGGAGTGCATCATCGACCGGAATCGCCTCGCGATGGCGGACCTTCGGGAATCGAACGTTCTCTCCACCCAGATTCGGGATGCCCTTCCGCCCCCGTACCGGCTGGGGGGGGACGGCCCCTTCCCCGAGGCGGACGGGCCGCTGTGCCTCCTCGACCAGGTCCTCGAGGCGGGGAAGAAAGGGCAGACGATCCAGCGGTACAAGGGGCTGGGCGAAATGAACCCCGAGCAGCTCTGGGAGACGGCGATGAACCCGGAGACCCGCGACCTGCTCCGGGTCGAGATCGGCGACGAGACCGACGCCGACGAGATCTTCACGAAACTGATGGGCGACCAGGTGGAGCCCCGGAGGGAGTTCATCGAGAGGAACGCCCTGGAAGTTTCCACGCTCGACATCTAGGGGGATGTTCTTGCATCGGCCGTAACGAGAGCCCGTGTTGCCGCGACTCGCGTCGCCTGACCCGCGTGCCCATTGCCCAAACAGACCAAGGAGGAAAGCGAACATGGAGTTCCATCCCCAGATGGAGGAGGCCGAGTTCATCCAGGCCGTCGACGCCGGGTTCCTCTTCAACACCGACGCGGAGTACGAAGAGGTGACCCGCCTGGGATGCTCCATTTCCGACAACGCGGCCCTGATGGTCGGATACGAGCTTGCCACGGGGGCGTCCCATGCCAGCCTCGAGGTCAACCTCCGCCTTCTCGAGATCATGGAGCGGGAAAGGCCGACCCCCGTGATCCTGGCCGCGGTCCCGGTCGTTCGATCCCTCCTCAGGGAGGAGCCGGTTGCGAAGGAGGACACCCTTCGGCTGCTCGGCGCCTGCAAGGAGCACTCGAGCGCCTGGAACGGCCTGGGCATCGTCCTTTGCGCCGATCCGGGCCTGGAGGAGGAATGTGAACGGATCATGGACGGCTGGCGCGGCGCGCAGCCCGGGGGCAGGCCCAGCTGAGGGTTCCCCGCAGATCACACGGGACGATCCGGGTCCCGTTCCATGATAGAATTGCACATTTAATTCACCCCGGAACGGATCGCACGAAGCCCCGATCCCGGCGGGAGCACTAGGAGCGAGATGGACCTATTCGCCAAACAGGCCGTGGCGCGCACCGTCCAGGACGAGATGCGCCAGAGCTACCTCGATTACGCGATGAGCGTGATCATCGGCCGTGCCCTTCCCGACGTGCGGGACGGGCTCAAGCCCGTCCAGCGCCGCATCCTCTACGCGATGCACGAACTGGGCAACGAGTACGGGAAACCGTACAAGAAATCGGCCCGCATCGTGGGGGACGTGATCGGGAAGTACCATCCCCACGGTGACACGGCGGTCTACGATGCCCTCGTGCGGATGGTCCAGGAGTTTTCCCTTCGCTACCCCCTGGTCGACGGGCAGGGGAACTTCGGCTCGATGGACGGCGACTCCGCCGCCGCGATGCGGTACACCGAGGTGCGCCTCGCGCAGATCGCCTCCGAACTCCTCTCCGATCTCGACAAGGAGACGGTGGAGACGGTGCCGAACTACGACGGGTCCCTTACCGAGCCGCGGGTCCTTCCGGCACGGATCCCCGCGCTCCTGGTCAACGGCAGTTCCGGCATCGCCGTCGGGATGGCCACCTCGATTCCCCCCCACAACATGGGGGAGGTGGTCGACGCTCTGCTCGCCCTGGTCGAAAACCCCGACCTCACGGTCGAGGAGCTGATGCAGTTCGTCCCGGCCCCCGACTTTCCCACGGGCGGCATCCTCTACGGGCTCGAGGGGGTCCGGGAGGCGTACCGGACGGGGAAGGGGAACGTCCAGATCCGCGCCCGGGCCTTCGTCGAGAAGACGAAGAAAGGGGACCGGGAGTCGATCGTGGTCACCGAGATCCCCTACCAGGTGAACAAGGCCCGCCTCCTCGAGCGGATTGCGGAGCTGGCCCGGGACCGGCAGATCGAGGAGATCTCCGACCTGCGGGACGAGTCCGACCGCGACGGGACGCGGGTGGTGATCGAACTGAAGAAGGACGCCGTTGCCGAGGTGGTCCTGAACAACCTCTACAAGCTGACCCAGATGCAGGTCTCCTTCGGGGTGCAGCTTCTGGCGATCGTGCAGAACCAGCCCAGGACGCTCACGCTCAAGCAGACGCTCGAGGAATTCCTCGCCTACCGGAGGGAGGTGGTCACCAGGCGCTCCCTCTTCCTCCTCCGGAAGGCGGAAAGCCGGGCCCACATCCTGGAGGGCCTGAAGATCGCCCTGTCGAATCTGGACGCGGTGATCAAGCTGATCCGGGCATCGAAGGACCCGAAGGAGGCAAAGGAAGGGCTGGTGAGGAAATTCGCCCTCTCCGAGATCCAGGCCCAGGCGATCCTCGACATGCGGTTGCAGCGCCTGACCGGACTCGAGCGGGAGAAGATCCTCGAGGAGCTGAAGGAGGTGCAGAAGGAGATTGCGCGGCTGAGGAAGATCCTGGCGGAGGAGACGGAGCTCCTCAGGGTGATCGCGGAGGAGTTCCGGGAGATCCGGGAGGCGTACGCGGACGAGCGGCGCTCCCAGATCGTCCACGAGGTGCGGGCTCTCGAGATCGAGGACCTGATCGTGGACGAGGAGATGGTGGTCACGGTCTCCCACTCGGGGTACATCAAGAGAAACCCGATCAGCCTCTACCGCACGCAACGACGGGGAGGGCGGGGGAAAGTAGGAATGGGGACGAAGGAGGAGGATTTCGTCTCCCTGCTGTTCGTCGCCACCATGCACACCTACATCATGTTCTTCACGAACACGGGGAGAGTGCACTGGCTCAAGGTCCACGAAATCCCCGAGGCGGGACGGGCGGCGAAGGGGAAGGCGATCGTGAACCTCCTGAACCTCTCCCCGGGGGAGGGGATCTCCGCGATCCTTCCCGTCCGGCAGTTCACGGAAGGGGAATACGTCGTCATGGCGACCGCCCAGGGGACGGTGAAGAAGACCGACCTCATGGAGTTTTCCCGGCCAAGGGCCGGCGGGATCATCGCACTGGGGCTGAACGACGGCGATTCCCTGATCGCCACCGAGATCACGGCGGGCGAGGACGCCATCTTCCTCCTGACGAAACAGGGGATGTCGATCCGCTTCCGGGAGAGCGACGTCCGCCCGATGGGGCGCACCGCGGTGGGAGTGCGGGGGATCGCGCTGGAGGAGGGGGACGAAGTCGTGGGGATGGAGATCCTTCGGCCCCGGGGGACCATGCTGACCGTCACGGAGAACGGATTCGGGAAGCGCTCCGCCGTGGAGGAATACCGCATTCAGTCCCGGGGCGGGAAGGGCGTCATCACCCTGAAGGTGACCGGGAAGACCGGGGCCGTCCTCGGGGTGGCGCAGGTCTCCGAGGAGGACGACGTGATGCTGGTCACCGACGGCGGCAAGATCATCCGGATGCCCGTCGCGGAGATCCGCATCAGCGGCCGGAACACCCAGGGGGTGCGCCTGATCGGCATGGAGGAGAACGAGCACGTCGCATCCCTCGCCCGGCTGGCGGAGAAGGAAGAATAGGCGGCGGCGGCATGAGGCACCCTGCGGCCTCCCCCCGTCCCCGGGACACGAGACGCCCGGCGTCCCTTTCGGCCTGCGCCCTCCTGCTGCTCGCGTTCGCGGCCGGTTCCCTGCCGTCCTGCGCGGACCCCGCGCGGGAGCGGTTTGAACGGGGGCAGAAGGCGTTCCTCGAAAAGAGGATGGACGCCGCCCTGGCCGACTACCGGTCGATCCCGATCGATTATCCCCAGTCCCGGTATGCGCCCGCCGCTCTCCTTCGGCAGGGGGATCTTTTCGGCTCGTACTACCGGAATGCCGAGGCCGCCGTGGAGGCGTACGGCTCGCTCCTGTTCAACTACCCCCGGTCCCCGGAGGCCCCGCACGCGCTCGTGCGGAGGGCGGAGATCAGGCTGTTCCAGTTTTTCGACTACGCCTCCGCGGTGGCGGACCTCGAGCTGATCCGGAAGAAGGTTCCCGGATTCGCGGAGGAGGACCGGGTGATGTTTCTGCTGGCGAAGGCATACGGGGGCCTGCCCGACCCGGCGAGACAGGCGAGGGTCCTTTCCGACCTGATCGAGAGGTACCCGGATTCCCCGCGGGCGATGGAGGCGCGATGGATGAACGCCTATCAGCTCCTCGCGCAGGCGCGGTACGCGGAGGCGGACCGGGAATTTCGGAAGATCCTTTATCTGGTCTCCGACCGGAGAGATGCCGCGCGGGCGCGCTGGGGGATGGCGCAGGCGATGGAAGGGGAGGGGAACCTCGGGGCGGCGCTTGCCCAGTACGAGGCGATCCGGGAGGATTGGGAAGACCCCGACTACATCGCCCAGAAGGTGGAGCGCATCAGAAAACGGCTGAACGCGGAGTGAACGTCCCTGCCGCAGGGGAGACCTCCGGAGGACAAGGCGAATGACGGCGGAAAGCGGAGAGCGGATCGCGGTGGTCGGAGGCGGGTCGTGGGGGACGGCGTTCGCCGCGATGCTGGCGGAGCGGCACGAGGACATCGCCCTCTGGGTGCGCGAGCCGGAGGTCTGCGCGGGAATCCTTTCGAACCGGGAGAACCGGGCGTTCCTCCCCGGCGTGCAGCTGCCGGAGGCGGTCCGTCCGACGACGAAGCTGGGGGCGGCCCTTGCCGGGAGGCGGATCGTCGCCCTTGCGGTTCCCTCGCAGCACATGCGCGACGTGGGGGAACAGTGCGCCCCGCATCTCGATCCGGGGGCAATCGTCGTCTCCCTGGCGAAGGGTCTGGAGAGCGGAACGCTTCTCCGGATGACGGAGGTCCTGGCGCAGGTCCTTCCGGTGGCCCGGGCACGGCTTGCCGTCCTGTCCGGGCCGACGTTCGCGAGGGAGGTCGCGGCGGGGATCCCCTCCGGAGCGACCGTGGCGTCGCAGGACCTGACGGTCGCGACGGCCCTCCAGGCGACGTTCTCCGGGCAGCGGTTCCGCGTATACGCGGCCACGGACGTGACCGGCATCGAGATCGGGGCGGCGCTCAAAAACGTGATGGCGATCGCGGCGGGGATGTCCGACGGCCTCGGCTTCGGGCACAATGCCCGGGCCCTCCTGATCACCCGCGGCCTGGCCGAGATCTCCCGCGTCGGGAACCGCCTCGGCGCGGACCCGCAGACGTTCTTCGGACTCTCCGGGCTGGGAGACCTCGTGCTCACCTGCACGGGGGATCTCTCGCGGAACCGGATGGTGGGCGTGCGGGTCGGAAAAGGGGAGAGGATCACCGACATCCTCGCGGGCATGCGGATGGTCGCGGAGGGGGTGAGGACCGCGAGCGCGGCGGTCGATCTCTCCCGGCGAACGGAAGTGGCGATGCCGATCTCCGAGCAGGTGCATCTCATCTTGCATGAGGGCAAGAACGTCAGGACCGCGGTCACCGAACTCTTCTCGCGGGCCCTGCGGAGAGAGAGGGATTGACGGATGGCAAGGCAGGACGGGCTGAAACAGGAGATCCGGGAGCTTCTCCGGGAGCGCAACGCCGTGATGCTCGCCCATAACTACCAGCGGGACGAGATCCAGGAGATCGCCGACATCACGGGAGACTCCCTGGGCCTGAGCCAGGAGGCGGCGCGGTGCAAGGAGGACGTCATCGTCTTCTGCGGCGTGCACTTCATGGCGGAGAGCGCCGCCATCCTCTCGCCCGACAAGACGGTCCTCTTGCCCCGGCTGGAAGCGGGATGCCCGATGGCCGACATGATCACGGCCGACGACCTGCGCGCCTACCGGGCCTCTCACCCGGAGTCGGTGGTGGTCACCTACGTCAACTCGTCCGCGGAGGTCAAGGCGCTCTCCGACGTCTGCTGCACCTCCGGCAACGCGGTCAACGTGGTCCGCTCCGTCCCCGAGGACAAGGGGATCTACATGGTGCCGGACCGGAATCTCGCGCACTACGTCCAGAAGGCGTCCGGCAGGAGGCTCACCTGGTGGGACGGGTACTGTCCCACGCACGAGCGGCTCACCATCGAGGCCACCGTTCGCGCGCGCGAGGCCCACCCCGGTGCGGTGCTCGTGGTCCACCCGGAGTGCCCGCCGGAGGTAGTGGAGATGGCGGACGCCGTCCTCTCCACCTCGGGGATGGTCTCCTACTGCCGCCGGTCCGGGGCGAAGGAGTTCCTCGTCGGCACGGAAATGGGACTCCTCTACCGGCTCCGGAAGGAGAACCCCGGCAAGATCTTTCACCTTGCCTCCCGCGCGCTCATCTGCCCGAACATGAAGATCACGACCCTCGAGGACGTCCGCGACGCCCTCGTCGCCCTTTCCCCCGTCGTGACGGTCCCCCCGGACATCCGCCGGAAGGCGCTGTCCGCCCTGGAAGCGATGCTCCGCGTTCCGCGCGACGTCTCCTGATGCGGAAGGCATGATGCTTCGGTCCGTCCCGACCCTGTCGTTCGAGCATATCGCCCGCGCCTTCGCGAAGGCGTCGGACGCCCCCTGTCTCCAGGCGATGAACGTGCCCCCCGGGGCCCGGTCGTTCCTGATCGCTTCGCTTGCCCGCAGGCTGGAGAGACCGGTCCTGGTCCTGTCCCCGTCGGACGCCGGGGCGGAGGAGATGTTCCGGGAGATCTCCACCTACCTCGGGCCGGGGCAGGCGTTCCGTTTCCCCTCCGTGGAAGTCGCACCGTACGAAACCCTCTCCCCCTACCCGGTGGCCGTCCACGACCGGATGCGGTCCCTGTTCCGCCTCTCCCGCGTCCGCGAAGCAGCGTCGGGCGGAGGCGCTCTCGTGGTCGTCTGCCCGGTCAGGGCGGCGCTGGAGAAGACGATTCCGCCGGAGGTCTTCGCCGCATCGACCTTCCGGCTGGCGGCGGGAGAGGAGATCGACAGGGACGGCTTCGCGCGGCGTCTCGCCGAGCTGGGCTACGCGCGGCTGCCCGCCACTTCCGATCCGGGGGATTTCTCCGTGCGCGGGGGGATCGTGGACGTGTACAGCCCCGCCCATCCCCGTCCCGCCCGGATTTCGCTGGACGAAGACCGGGTCGAGTCGATCCGCTGGTTCGACCCGGAGACCCAGCGGACGGGCTCGGAGGGAGGGGAGCTGACCGTCATCCCCTGCTCCCAGGTCATCACCCGCGGGGAGTTCCTCCTCGCGGCCACCTCCGCGGTCCCCGGGGCCGGTTCCGACCTCCTCCGGCAGGGGATCCGGTACCACGGGGCCGATGTGATGGTTCCCCGCCTCTACGGCCGCGCCGACTCCGTCTTCGGTCACCTCGGCGAGGGGAGCGTGGTCGTCGCCGAGGACTCCCCGGCGTGCCTGGCCGCGGCGGGGAATCTTTTCGCCGAGGCGCAGGAGAATTTCCTCCTCGCGGGTCAGGAGAAAGGCCTTCCCGTCCCCGGCGAGCTCTTCGTGCCACCGGAGGAGCTGGCCCGCACCCTCGCAGGGTTCCCCCTCCTTTGCTTCGATTCCCTCGAGATCGCCCCGTTCGGGCGGAAGCCCTCCCACCGGGGGGAGATGGACATCGAGGGGAACGAGGAGATCCGCCGCACGACCGCCTCCTCCCCCTCCGAGGGGCTTCTTCTCCCGCTGGTCACCGAGGCGAAGGAGTGGTGGAAACGGGGAGCCCGCTTCGCGATCACGTCGCTTTCCCCCTCGCAGGCCGACCGGATGGAGGAGCTTCTGTCCCGGTACCCCCTTCCGTTCGCGCGCGCCGGATCGCTGCGGGATTTTGTGCTGGGAGGCAAGGGCGTCGCCCTTTGCCGCTCCGACGTGGCGAGGGGGTTCCGGATGCCGGAGCTCGGGGTGGCGGTCGTCACCGAGGCGGAGGTGTTCGGGGAGAAGGCCCGTGTCCGGAAGCGCCGGAGGGAGACGTCCGCTCCGCTCGAGGAGTTCTCGCTGCGCGAGCTGCGGGTGAACGACCTCGCGGTCCATGTCGACCACGGCATCGGGGTTTACCGCGGGCTGCTGCGGCGCGTCGCGGCGGGCGTGGAAGGGGATTTCCTCGTGCTGGAGTACGCCGGGGGGGACCGGCTCTTCGTGCCGGTGGAGAAGATGGCGCGGGTGCAGCGCTACGTCGCCTCCGAGGAAGCCCGCCCCGGGCTGGCGCGCCTGGGCGGCACCGCCTGGCAGCGCGCCAAGAGAAAGGTCCGGGACTCCCTGCTGGCGATGGCGCAGGAACTCGTGGAGCTGTACGCGCGGAGGCAGATCGCCACGCGCCCCCCGAACTCCCCGCCGGACGCCGTCTACCGGGAGTTCGAGACGGGGTTCGCCCACGAGGAGACGCCCGACCAGCAGAGGGTGATCGAGGAGGTGCTCGCGGACCTGGCGTCGGAGAAGCCGATGGACCGGCTCGTCTGCGGGGACGTGGGGTACGGGAAGACGGAGGTGGCGGTCCGGGCGGCGTTCAAGGTGGTGCTCGACGGCCGGCAGACGGCGGTCCTCGTCCCCACGACCGTGCTCGCCGAACAGCATTTCCGGACCTTCCGGGAGCGTCTTGGCGGGTACCCGGTCCGCGTGGAGAGCCTCTCGCGCTTCCGGTCCCGGAAGGAGCAGGCCGAGGTGGTGGCGGATCTGGCCGAAGGGAAGGTGGACATCGTGATCGGCACCCACCGGCTTCTGCAGAAGGACATCGCCTTCCGGGACCTGGGGCTCGTCATCATCGACGAGGAGCAGCGGTTCGGCGTCTCCCACAAGGAGAAGATGAAGCGGATGCGCGCCTCGGTGGATGTCCTCACCCTCACGGCGACACCCATTCCCCGGACTCTGCACATGGCCCTGTCGGGCATCCGGGATATCAGCGTGATCGCGACCCCTCCCGAGGACCGGCTTTCGATCCGGACGTTTGTCCTCCCCTTCTCCGGGGACGTCATCCGCGAGGCGGTGGACCGGGAGATCCGCCGCGGGGGGCAGGTCTTCTTCGTGCACAACCGGGTGGAGACCTTGCCGGCCATGGAGCGCTTCCTGCGGGAGATCCTCCCCCACGTCCGGATCGTCGCGGGCCACGGCCAGATGGACGAGGAGGAGCTGGCGATCGCCATGGACGACTTCGCCGGCCGTCGGGCCGACCTTCTTCTCTGCACCGCCATCATCGAGGCGGGGCTGGACATCGCGAACGCGAACACGATCCTCGTCAGCGAGGCGCACCGCTTCGGGCTTGCCCAGCTCTATCAGCTCCGCGGGCGGGTGGGGCGCGACCGCCATCGCGCCTACGCCTATTTCCTTCTGCCCCGGGAGGTGGCGATGACGAAGGAGGCGACGCAGCGCCTGGCGGTGATCGCCGAGCTCACGGAGCTTGGTTCGGGATTCCGGATCGCCTCTCACGATCTGGAGATCCGCGGCGGGGGGAACCTGCTCGGCAAGGATCAGTCCGGCCACATCCACCAGGTCGGATACGAGCTGTACACGCAGCTGCTGTCCGAGGCGGTGGCGGAGATCTCCGGACGGGAACCCCGGGAGGACGAGGAGCCCGAGCTCGACCTCCGGATCCCGGCGTTCCTCCCGGACGACTTCATCCCGGAGGCGGGGATGAGGCTGGACTTCTACCGGAAGCTCGCCACTTCGCGCTCCGTTCCGGAAGCCGACGAGCTCGAGATGGAGCTGCTGGACCGCTTCGGGCGCCTCCCCGCTCCCGCGGAGGCTCTGTGCGATCTGACGCGGCTGCGGGCGCAGATGCGGGAGGCGGGGGTCAAGGAGATGAAGCGTGGGAACGGAGCGCTCTTCCTCGCCCTTTCCGGGCGTTCGGGGATCGACCGCTCGGTCCTCGTGCGACTGGTGACGAAGGAGAGGCGCACGTTCTCCTTCGCGCGCGGGGAGATGCTTTCCATGCGCCTGCCCGGCAACTCCCCCCCCGACGTGCTCGCGGCGGCCAAAAACCTGTTGAACCGGTTATCCGCGGGCGGTAGCATATAACCTTTCCCGGATCAGGACCGGTCGATCATGCCGGAAGGAGAACCGCCGGATGCGAAAGATTGTCTGGGTCTATATTCTCTTGGCCGTGGCGGTCCCGTCCCTTTTCGCCTGCGGGAGCGGGGAGAAGAAGGAGCGGGACGCCGTTCTCGCGGTGGTGGACGGCGACCGGATCACCGAATCGCTCTTCCGGAGGGAGGCGGAGAACCTCCCGCCGTACATCCGCCCGGTCGTGGATACCCCGGAGGGGAGGAGGCAATTTCTGGAAAGCCTGATCACCCGCGACCTTCTGTTGCGGGAGGCGCTGCGCCGCGGGTTCGACCGGCGGGACGAGGTGCGCGCCCGTCTCGACCAGGCGCGGAAGGCGATTCTACTGGAAGCCCTTCTCCGGGAGGTTTCGGAGAATGCGCCGGGCCTGTCCGACGAGGCGGTCCGGAAGTATTACGAGGAGAACAAGGCAAGCTTCGAGGAGGGCGAGCGTGTCCGGGTGCGCCACATCCTGTTCAAGGACGAGGACCAGGCGCGGAAGACGGCCCGGAGAGCGAAAAAAGGGGAGCCGTTCGATACGTTGATGAAAGAAGCCGAGGCTTCCGGCGGGACGACGGCGGACCTCGGACTGATCGAGCGGGGAGCGTACGACAAGGACTTCGAAAAAGCCGCGTTCGACGCGCCGGAGCGGTCGATCGCGGGCCCCGTCAAGACGATCTACGGCTATCACGTCCTCCAGGTTCTGGAGAAGCGGCCCGCCGGCCTGCCGTCCTTCGAGGAGGTGAAAGCGAAGATCGCCGAAGGCCTGCGGGAGGAAGCACAGCGGGAGGCATTCGATAACCTGGTGAACGGGCTTAAGAAACAAGCAAAGATCAGCCTGCAGGCTGCCCCCGCGGGCGAAGGGAGGCCCCCCGTCCCGCCAACGGAGGGGGGTGAGGCCCCGGCGGGCGGAGGGAGTACCCCCCAAGGAGGCCGTTGAACGCCTCTTGCCGCATGATGCACCCCGGGATTCGCGCGAGTCGCATGATGATGGCCGCCTGGATCGTGACGGCATGCCTCGTTTCCTGCGCGAGGACCCCGGATCCCCCTGACGACTCCGAGATCGTCGTCGCGACCGTCGACGGTGCCGGGATCACGCTCAAAGATTTGAAAACCGAGATCGCCCGGATCCGGGGGGTCACCCCTTCCGCTCCGGCCACCAGCGGCACCCGGACGGAGGTGTCCCGCGCCCTTCGGCAGCTGGTCGAACGGGCCGTGGTCCTGAGGGAAGGGGAACGGCTGGGTGTTTCGGCGGGACAAGCCGAGGTCGACGACGAGATCCGGCGGTACCGGACCGACTTCCCTCCGGGAGGGCTGGAAAAGGCGCTCCTCCAGGGGGGGGTGGATGCGGAGCAGTGGCGGGAGGGCCTTCGGCAATCGATCCTCTACCGGAAATCCGCCGAGGCGATCGCCCGACCGCTCGCCACGGTGACGGAGGAGGAGGTGGAGAAGGTGTACCGGGAAACGTACGGGAAGTCCACGCGGCCGGAGCGGATCCGGGTCCGCCAGTTCCTCTTCGATGCCCCGGAGACGGCCGCCGCGGCGCGGGTGGAGCTGGCCGAGGGGGCTTCCCCGGACGACGTCGTGAAGCGGTTTTCCTCTGCGGAGAGCGCGCCGCTTACGATCGACCTCGGGTTTCTCGGCCGCGAGGAGCTGCCGGAGGAGGTTGCCGGGGAACTGTTCGCCCTGCCGGCGGGCGGGGTGAGCCGCGTCATCAGGCGGGACCGCGCGTTCTGCCTCTTCCTCGTGGTGGGGAAAGCGCCTCGCGGTCCGTATTCCTACGGGGAGAAGGCGCCGGAGATCCGCAGGGAGCTGATCGGCCAGCGCAGGGAAGAGGCGTTCCGGAAATGGCTCGATGCGGAGGTCGGCAAGGCGCAGGTCAAGGTCCAGGAGGAGATCGTCGCAGGACTGACGGGAGGGGGGAAGTGAGGCCCGGGAAGTGCTTTCCGGCGCTGGTCCTCGTCCTGCTGCTCGTCGCGGCGGGGTCGACGGCCGGCGCAAGGGTCGTCGACGGCGTCGTCGCGGTGGTGAACAACGAGCCGATCACCTTCTCCGAGTACCGGGAATCCGTCGCGGAAACCCTGGGAATCCCGGAGGGGGACGCCGACATCTACCTTCGGGAAGAGAAGGACAGGGGAAGGATCCTGACGGGTCTCGAGAAGCTGATCGAGACCGTCCTCGTCCGCCAGGAGCTCAAGAGGATCGGCGAGTCCGTCGGCGAGAAAGAAGTGGACCGGGCCGTGGAGTCGGTGAGGAAGACCAGCAACCTGTCGGAGGCCGATTTCCAGGCGCTGCTCGAACAGGAAGGCCTGAGCCTGGAGGGCTACCGGAGGCGGATCCGGTGGCAGCTCGAGCGTGGTGCCGTCGTCCGGTCGAAGAAGCTGAAAGAGGTGACCGTCACGGAGGAGGAGGTGCGGGCGTACTTCCGGGAGAACGAGGAGAGATTCCTGGTCGGCGCCGAGGTCCGGCTCGAAGTCCTCGTCCTCCCGTTCCCGGCCGGGGAAGCGGGGACCGACAACGACGTGCGCATCCGCATTGCCGCGCAGCGGGCGTCGGACTCCATCCGGTCCGGGACGACCCTCGGGGAGGCGTCCGGGATGCTCTCTTCCGTCGTGCCCGGGGTCGATGTGATCTCGTCCGATTTCGTCAAGGAGGAGGACCTGGTCCCGGAAATCGGGAAGGAGGTCCACCGCCTGAAGACGGGGGAAACCTCCGCCCCCATCTTCGTCAAGGAGGGGGTCCATCTGGTCAAGGTGCTGGATCGCCGCGGGGGGACACTCCCGGAGTTTTCCTCGGTGAAGGATTCGCTGAAGGAGGAACTGACGGACCGGCGCAGCGAGAAGGCGTTCGCCGACATCCTGGGGGAACTCAAGAAGGCCGCAACGGTCGACATCCAGCTGTAAAGGAAACGCAAAGGAGGGGGAGTGCTTCCGCGAAAACTGCTGGAGCTTTGGGAGGGGATGGAGGAGAACCGGAGGATTACCCTGGGGATGGTCGCCGGCCTTTCCGATGCGGAATTCGTCCATCGGGAGGAAGGGGAGTGGTCGATCGCCGGGATCCTCGAGCACCTCGTTCTGGCCGAGACGGGGACGAGCAAGGTCATCCGGAAGATGCTGAAGGAAAATACGGGGAAGCTTCCCCCTTATCCGGCCGACGACACGGTCCTCGCAATCCGGGAGACGGCCCCCTCCCGCGAACGGATGACGGAGGCGCCCGAGGTCGCGCGCCCCAAGGGTTCCCTCGGGAAGGAGGAGATCCTCCGGCTCGCCGCCCAGACCCGGGAAGCGACCCGGGACTCCCTGGCGATGCTGGCCGGCGCGGATCCCCGGAGCGCGGAGTTTCCCCACCCCTTCTTCGGGAGCATGAACCTCTACGAGTGGCCTCACCGGATCATCCGGGAGCACGAGAGGCAGCACCATCCGCAGATCGAAAGGATCCTCCGGAGCCTGGGGAAGTAGAGGAACGGCGTTGGGGAAGGCGAAGCGGCCTGTGATCGGCATCACGATGGGGGACCCGGGGGGGATCGGGCCGGAAATCGTCGTCCTCGCGCACCGTTCCCGGGAGGTCTTTTCCGTCTGCCGGCCCGTGGTGTACGGGGACGCGGGGATCCTTCGCCGGGCGGCGGCCGTCCTGGGAACGACGATCGACGCAGGCGAAGGGGTGGAGCCGGGGCCGGCCCGGATCGCCGTCCGACCTCTCTCCGCCCTCTCCCCCGGCGACGCGCCGTTCGGCAGGATCTCGGAGCCGGGGTCCCGCGCGATGGCGGACTACATCCGGGGGGCGGCCCGGGACGCGCTCGCGGGCCGCATCGACGCGGTGGTCACCTGCCCGATCGCGAAGGAGGGGCTCCGGATCGCCGGCGTCCCCTTTCCCGGGCACACCGAGTTCCTCGCGGATCTGTGCGGGGGCGCGGACGTCGCGATGATGCTCGCCGGGGATCGCCTCCGGGTCGCGCTGGTCACCATCCACGTCGCCTTGCGGGAGGCCCTGGAACTTCTGTCCGCCCCGCTCATCGAACGTACGGTCCGGATCACGGACGCCTTCTTCCGGAGGTACATGGGAACGGATGCTCCCCGGATCGCGGTGGCGGGGGTCAACCCGCATGCGGGCGAGGGGGGGATGTTCGGCGACGAGGAGGAAAGGATGATTGCACCCGCGGTCGCCGCCTGCCGCCGGGAAGGAATGGACGCGTCGGGCCCCTGGCCCCCCGACACCGTCTTCCACCGGGCGTACAAGGGGGAGTTCGACGTGGTGGTTGCGATGACGCACGACCACGGCCTCATCCCCCTGAAGCTCGTCCACTTCGAGGACGGGGTCAACGTGACGATGGGACTCCCCGTCATCCGCACCTCGGTCGACCACGGCACCGCCTACGACATCGCGGGGAAGGGAGCGGCCAGCCCCGGGAGCCTCCTTGCCGCCATCCGCATGGCCGCGGGCATGGCCGCGCGCAGGTAGCCGCCATGGCGCTCGACCGGATCCTCGTGCGCGGCGCACGGGAGCACAACCTGAAGAACATCGACGTCGAGATCCCCCGGGACCGGCTCGTCGTGATCACCGGGGTCTCGGGGTCGGGGAAGTCGTCGCTCGCCTTCGACACGATCTACGCGGAGGGGCAGCGGCGGTACGTCGAGTCCCTCTCCGCCTACGCCCGCCAGTTTCTCGAGCAGATGGAGAAGCCCGACGTCGACGCGATCGAGGGGCTCTCCCCCGCCATCTCCATCGAGCAGAAGTCCGTCAGCAAGAACCCGCGCTCCACGGTGGGGACCGTCACGGAGATCTACGACTACCTGCGTCTCCTGTACGCCTCCGTCGGGGTCGTCCACTGCCCGTCCTGCGGGCGGGAGATCCGCCAGCAGACGGTCTCCCAGATCGTCGACGCCGTGATCGCACTGGGCGAGGGGGAGAAGGTGCAGGTGCTGGCCCCGATCGTCCGCGGCCGCAAGGGGGAGTACCGGAAGGAGCTCGCCAGGCTCGCCCGGGAAGGCTTTTCCCGGGTCGTCGTGGACGGCGAGGACAGGGACCTGGACGACGAGATCGTTCTCGACAAGAAGAGGAAGCACGACATCGACGTGGTGGTCGACCGGGTGCGCGTCTCCGAGGGGGCGCGCGGGAGACTGTCCGACTCCGTGGCGCTCTCCCTCTCCCTTTCGGACGGGCTGGTCCGCATCGTCGCCGGGAAGGGGAAAGGCGCCATCTACAGCGAGAAGTTCGCCTGCCCCGACTGCAACGTGAGCCTCCCCGAGGTCACGCCCCGGCTCTTCTCCTTCAACAGCCCCCACGGCGCCTGCCCGGAGTGCGACGGCCTGGGGACGACGATCTACTTCGACCCCGACCTGATCGTCCCCGACCGGGACAGGAGCATCCGGGAGGGGGGAATCGCCCCCTGGAGCAGGCGGTCGACCGTCTTCTACTTCCAGATGCTCGAGGCGCTGTCGGCCCATTACGGGTTCTCCCTGACGGAGCCGTTCGGCAGGCTCCCGGCCCGGGTCCAGGAGGTGCTGCTTTCCGGGTCGGGGAGCGAGAGGATCCGCTTTTTCCTGGAGGAGGGGGAACGGCGCTACTCCTTCTCCAAGCCGTTCGAGGGGGTGATCGGGAACCTGGAGCGGCGGTTCCGGGAGACGGACTCGGAAGGCGTGCGCGAGGAGCTCGCCCGGTACATGAACAACCGGCCGTGCCGCGCCTGCGGGGGGGCGAGGCTCAAGAAGGAGGCGCTGTGCGTCACGGTGGGCGGGCGGGCGATCCATGCCCTCACCCGGCTCTCCATCGGCGACTCCTTTTCGTTCTTCGGGGGCCTGTCCCTTTCCGAACGGGAGGGACAGATCGCGGCGCGGATCCTGAAGGAGATCCGGTCGCGCCTGCGGTTCCTCGCGAACGTGGGGCTCGACTACCTCTCCCTCGACCGGGCCTCCTCCACCCTCTCCGGCGGGGAGGGGCAAAGGATCCGGCTGGCGACCCAGATCGGATCGCAGCTGATGGGGGTCCTCTACATCCTCGACGAGCCGTCCATCGGGCTGCACCAGCGGGACAACCGGAGGCTTCTCGACACCCTGAAGCAGCTGCGCGACCAGGGGAACACGGTCCTCGTGGTGGAGCACGACGAGGAGACGATCCGCCAGGCGGACTACGTGATCGACATGGGCCCCGGGGCGGGGGAGCACGGCGGTCACGTCGTCACGGCGGGGGCGCCGGAGAAGATCCTCGAAAGCGAGGCCTCCCTCACCGCGCTCTACCTGACGGGAAAGAAGGAGATCCCGGTCCCCGCGGCCAGGCGGCGCCCGAACGGGAACTTCCTCGCGCTGGCGGGGTGCACGGCGAACAACCTGAAGAAGATCGACGCCTCCTTCCCCCTGGGGGTCATCACCTGCGTCACCGGCGTCTCGGGATCGGGAAAATCGACGCTGGTGCTCGATACCCTCTACCGGGCGCTCGCGCAGCGGATCTTCGGCTCCCGGGAGCGCCCCGGACCGCACGTCTCCCTCCAGGGCCTTTCCCTGGTCGACAAGGTGATCAACATCGACCAGTCGCCGATCGGGCGGACCCCGCGGTCGAACCCGGCGACCTACTCGGGCGCCTTCACGCCGATCCGCGACCTGTTCGCGATGCTCCCGGAGAGCAAGGCGCGGGGATACCGCCCCGGGCGGTACTCGTTCAACGTCAAGGGCGGCCGCTGCGAGGCGTGCGAAGGGGACGGGATCATCAAGATCGAGATGCACTTCATGCCGGACGTCTACGTGACGTGCGAGGTCTGCCGGGGGAAGCGGTACAACCGCGAGACGCTGGAGATCGCCTACAAGGGGAGGACGATCGCCGACGTGCTCGACATGACGGTGGACCAGGCGCTCGCCTTCCTCGAGAACATTCCGGCGATCCGGCAGAAGCTTGCGACCCTCTCCCGGGTGGGACTGGGGTACATCCGGCTCGGCCAGCCCGCCACGACCCTCTCCGGCGGGGAGGCGCAGCGGGTGAAGCTCGCCCGGGAACTCTCGAAGAGGGCGACGGGGAAAACCGTCTACCTCCTCGACGAGCCGACCACGGGGCTCCACTTCGACGACATCCGGAAACTGCTCGCGGTGCTCCAGATGTTCGCGGATTCGGGGAACACGGTGATCATCATCGAGCACAACCTCGACGTGATCAAGACGGCCGACTACGTCATCGACCTGGGTCCGGAGGGGGGGGACCGGGGCGGCGAGGTGGTCGCCGCGGGCACCCCCGAGGAAGTCGCGGAGAATCCGCGCTCCCACACGGGGCGGTTTCTGCGGAAGGTTCTGGGGGGGAGGGAGAGGCGCAGGGCCCTCGCCTGAGGGTGGGTGAGGCCGACGGCCCCTACCGGATTGCCCTCGCCTTTACGGCCGGCAGCGGCTCTTCCTCGGCGTTCAGCCGGCGTACTTCCTCCTCTTCGAACAGGAACTCCACCTCTTTCCGCACGGCGTCGAGGATGGGGCGCGTGCGGTTCTTCTCCTTCATGCACCAGAGACTCTTCATGTCCTCGTCGACCGTCAGTTCCCCGCCGGAGACGACCAGCGGGAACATGATGCAGAACCTCGGCTTGATGGCCCACTCGTGGCGGCCCGCCTCCGCAGCCCCCTTCTGCAGGACGCATCCGTGGTGGGGGTTGTAGAAGGAGCACGCGCCGGCGACCTCCTGCGTCTCCACCGCGATACCGCTCGGGCAGTCCGGGTCCTTTTCCGTCTTGCCGAACCAGGTCTCCGGGTCCCTGGCCTCCGGGCGAAGATAGGGGACGAAAAGCTCCTGGTTCGCAAGGATCGTTTTCTGCTCCTCGATGTCCACCCAGACGCCGAACCGGCAGCACCGGCTCCGGCACAGGTCGAGACGGCATTGGTCGGGGAACTTCGCGGAGAACAGGTGCGGGTCGATCTTCATCGGGCAGTCCACCTCTTCGCTTCCGGATAGTCGTTGCAAGTGGATATTATACAAACATCGGTTCGAGGGGAAACAGAAAAGGGTGCAGCGGAATCACGCGAACGCCGGCTCGAGCGTCACCTTGGTCCGGATGGAGTTCGAGATGAGGCATTGCGCTTCCGCCTTGTGGAGGATCTCCTCCGCCCTGGCGCGGTCCTCGCCGGGGCGGAGCACGATCCGGGGGCGGACGGTGATCGTCGTGAACAGGAACTTTCCGTCCACGAACTCGAGCACCCCTTCCGCCTCGCTCTCGTACCCCTCGAAGGCGATCCCCGCCCGTCCGGCGAACGCCAGGAAGGTCGTCATGATGCAGCTGTTCACCGAGGCGACGTAGAGGTCCTCGGGCGACCAGATCCCCTCGTGTCCCTTGAACTCGGGCGGCGTGGCGACCTCGACGGGCGGCTTCCCCGCGATGGTCATCATCCCCTTCTTCTCCCCCGTCCACCGGACGGATGTCACGTACTTGTAGCTCTTGGCGCGGATCGCCACGGGTCGCTCCTTTCCGGGGAAGCCAGCGCTCCCGGATTGTTTGAAGATCATCATACTAAACCATTCCGCCCTCTTCCAAACCGGAAATGGCCCCCAAAAAAGTGTTTCGGCGACCCTCCGAGCGCCTTCGGGCCGGATTTGCGAATATCCCGGGAGATAGGCAAACGGTGCGACCACGGATGCTCCGCAGGTGACCCCCGGGAGGAATGGAAAAGGGCTCCCGAGGGAGCCCTTTTCGCAATCCGCTGCGCCCCGCTCGCTGCGCCGGATCTACAGCTTCCCGACGAGGATGAACGAGATGACCAGGGCGTAGATGACCAGCGACTCGATCAGCGCGAGACCGACGATCATCGGGATGAAGATCTTGGGCTGGGCGGAAGGATTGCGGGCAATCCCCTCCAGCCCGGCGGCGATCGCCCTCCCCTGGCCGAGCGCCCCTCCGAAGGATGCGATGGCTATGCCAAACCCGGCGGCCAGCGCGATGAAGGTCTTGACGCTGTCGCCCATCCCGGCTTCAGCCCCTTCTTGCGCGAAGGCCACGGTGGCCACTGCTACGAAGAGCAGTGCGAGCAGAAAAGTGAAGGAAACTTTGCGGAACATCGGGTACCCCCCTTTGCGATGGTATAGGATCCCGCCGGGTGGTTCCGCCCCCCCGGCGGGGTTGATGCCGGACGGAAAAACCCCGTTAATGCTCCTCTTCGTGCGCGACCGCACCCGAGATGTAGATCATGGAGAGCACCGTGAAGATGAACGCCTGCATGAACGAGACGAAGACGCCCAGGCCGTAGAAGATCGACGGGACGACGAAGGGGACCAGCCCCAGGAAGATTCCGACGACGAGATGGTCGCCGGTGATGTTCCCGAAGAGCCTGAGCGACAGGGAGAGCGGCCGGGCGAGGTGGGAGACGATCTCGATCGGCAGCATGATCGGGGCCATCCACCAGACCGGCCCCAGAAAGTGCTTGAAGTAGGCGATCCCGTGCTCCCGCACCCCGTAGTAGTGCGTCGACAGGAAGATGACGACCGCCAGGCCGACGGTGATGTTCATCTTGTCGGTCGGCGGGAGAAAGCCGGGGATGAGCCCCAGCAGGTTCATGCAGAGGATGAAGATGAAGCAGGTGGCGAGCAGGGGGATGTACGTCTTCGCCTTGTGCCCGATGATGTCCTCCGCGAGGTTCACGAGGAACGACAGGATGATCTCGAACAGGTTGCGCAGCGTGAGCCTCGGCTCGGGGACGACCAGGTCGGCCGGCTTCTTCCTCCCGAAGGAGGCGGCGGAGACGGCGACGAGCAGGACCGCGATCATGATCGCGGAAAGGACGTATTGCGGGATGTGGAAAGGGAGCCGGTCGAACCAGGAAAACGCCTTGTGGCCGCCGGCCGCCAGGGCCGTGCCCGGCCACAGCAGAACCCCCAGGAGCACACCTGCCCTTCTGCGCATCGTGCGAACCCTCCGCTTTCCTTACTTCGTCTCCACGGCCCGGGAGGCCCCCTCGAGCAGGACGCCGAACACCAGCGCCGACAGGCCGAGCAGGAACCCCAGTAGGTCGAAACGTCCCGATCGGACCACGAGGTAGACCACGGCCACCAGGGCGAGGAACTTCAGGACGTACTGGACGACAAACCCTTTCCCCACACCCCCCTCGACCGAGAACGCCTTCCCCAGGATCTTCCGGATCAGGTAGAAGTTCCCGTAGGCGATCGCCGCCCCGCACGCCGCTCCCGGGAGCATGCCGTACCGTCCGACGATCGTGATCCCGGCGAGGATCACCCCGGCGCAGAGAAGGATCTTTCTCTCCAGGGAGCGGGAGGTGAGGATTCCCGCGCCGTCACCCTCCACCGGGCTTCCTCTTCCTCTCTTCGTCCTTCTTTTCCAGCTTTTCCAGATCTTCCCCGGACCGGAGTGCGGCGCGGTAGAGGCTTCGCACTCCCGCCGCGAACCCGATCGCGAGCCAGATCACCGTCATCCAGGGACCGGTCCCGAGCCACTTGTCCAGGTAATACCCGATGGCCAGGCCGATCACGACCGCGATGGCCAGCTCGAGGCCCAGGGCGCTGTACCTGCCCAGTTCCCGGAAAAGCGCCCTGCGGTCCTGTTTGTCGGTCACGTCGATAAACCCCAGTTACCTATCACAAACCCGGAACGGCCGTCAACCGGAAAACCGTGCGCGGGTCCCCGGCAGATCCCCGCAGCGGGGTCACCGGCCGGCGGGCCGCCCGGCAAGGACCTCCCGCGCCGCCCCGATCGTCCTGTCGAGGTCCCGCCGGGTGTGCGCCAGGGAGACGAACCCCGCCTCGAACTGCGAGGGGGCGAGGTAGACGCCCCGGCGGAGCATCCCGTGGAAATATCTGCCGTAGGCGGCCGTGTCGCTCTTTTTCGCCGTCGCGTAGTCGACGACGGGCCCCTCCTGGAAGAAGGTGGTCCACATCGACCCGACCCGGTTGGTCCAGGTCGGCCCCCCGGACTTCCGGAAGATCCCCTGGAGTCCCTCGCCGAGATAGTCGGCCTTTTCGGCAAGGTTCCGGTAGGTTCCCCTCTTCGAAAGCTCGGTCAGGGCGGCGATCCCGGCGGCCACGGCCAGGGGGTTCCCCGAAAGGGTCCCCGCCTGGTAGACCGGACCCTCGGGGGAGAGGGCGTCCATCACGTCCCGTCTCCCTCCGAATGCCCCCACGGGCAGCCCCCCCCCGATGATCTTCCCGAGGATGGTGAGGTCGGGCACGATCCCGAACAGCTCCTGCGCGCCGCCGAAGGCGACCCGGAAGCCGGTGATCACCTCGTCGAACACGAGGAGGGTCCCCGCCGTGCGGGTGATCTCCCGCAGCTCGTCCAGAAATCCCGGCGTCGGCGGTACCACCCCCATGTTCCCGGGGATCGGCTCGACGATCACGGCGGCGATCTGCCCCCGGTTTCTGTCGAAGAGCTGCCGCACCGAGGCGGCGTCGTTGAAGGTGGCGGTCAGGGTGTGCTTCGCGGTGTCAGCCGGAACGCCCGGGGAGTCCGGCTGCCCGAACGTGAGCGCTCCCGAGCCCGCCTTGACCAGCATCGGGTCGGCGTGGCCGTGGTAGCACCCCTCGAACTTCACGATCTTGTCCCGCCCCGTGAACCCCCGCGCAAGCCGGACGGCGCTCATCGCCGCCTCGGTCCCCGAGGAGACGAGCCGGACCTTCTCGATCGAGGGAAAGGCCTTGCGGATCAGGCCTGCGAGCGCGATCTCCCCGGCCGTGGGCGCGCCGTAGCTCGTCCCCCGCTCCGCGGCTCTCCGGATTGCGGAGACGATCTTCGGGTGGGCGTGGCCGAGGATCATCGGGCCCCAGGAGGAGACGTAGTCGAGGAAGGTGTTCCCGTCCGCGTCGGTCACGGTGGCCCCCTTCGCCTTTGCCACGAAGAGGGGTGTACCCCCGACCGAACGGAACGCCCGAACCGGCGAGTTGACCCCCCCCGGGATCACTTTCTGCGCCTGCCGGAACAGTTTTTTCGAGATCGACGTATTCATCCGGACTCCCCTCCTTGCCCTTTCCGGGAACGGGAAAAGGATGGCGAATTGTATCCGTTGTCCGGGCAGGGTGTCAAGGGGAGTATCCGTTGGAATTCCAAACGGTTTTCCATATGTCGCAAAAGGATATTTCGGTTTGGCTTGACACGGCGGGAACCCGAAGTGTACATATTAACATTCGGTGACCGCCCGCCCGGAACGCGGGGGGCGCACGGGGAAAGGATGCGGAGCGCTTGAGCGAAAAAGAGCAGATAGAAAAAGAGTGTGGCCCGCTCTGGTCCGGAGGGGATTCCGTCGCCGTCGGGGACAGGATCTACACGTCCGTCGAACTCAAGCGTGCGCTCGACCTGCACGGGGCGGATGTGGTGGGTATCGACCTCCAGCCCATTCCGGACGGTCTTTTCGCGTTCCGGTTCTACGACGGGGACGACCGGTGCATCGTCGTCTTCGTGCTGGACCGGGAGCTCAACATCGTGCGGGAACTCCGCGCGCACATCGCGGAGTGGCTCGAGGACGAGTATTACAAGAGCGGGATGGAGGCGTTCCTCGCCGACCGGATGGTGGGCATGCTCCGCCGGAAGGTGGGGGGGGAAGGCAAGTAGCCGGGCTACCGGATTGGGATTTTGCCGGGTTCTATTGCTGATAAGGAGCTCTCCTTGTCCCTGACATGCCGGAACGCTTCCGTCGAGGCGCTTGCAGGATGATCGAATCGTACGTCGAGCTGGTGCGGCGCCGTCTCGAGGACCGCAGCGCCAACATCATCGCCAACCTGGAAAAGCTCGGAGAGGATCAACTCCGCTTCACCATGCGGATCTTCGGGGACTGCCTCGACGAGGAGGCGCGCGGCAGGCTCCTGTCGGGCTACACGGAGTATTGGACCGAACAGGAGCTTCGGGCCTTCGCGAAGGGCTTCGTGCCGGCCTACACCGAATACGCGATCGCGGAACTTCTGGAGAAAAAAAAGGAAGGGGAGCGTTTCGTCCCCCCGTACCTCACAGAGGAAGAGTACCAGGAGATGGCGGTCCGGGAGAAGTGGCCCAAGATCGCGGAACATCCCGGGGATGTCTCCCCCCTGCGGCTGTGCCGCGAGATCGCGCGGATGGGGATGCTCTTCCGGCCGTACATGCTCTCGGATCCCGGATTCAACGAGGGGGTTCTGGAATTCGCGTTGTATTTCGACCTCCTGGACCGCCTTGCGCCGGTCTCCCTGGAGCATCTGCGCGCCGCCGCCCGCGAGATCGCGCCTCTGGTGGCAAAAGCCGTCTCGGCGAAGTCGATCGAAGAGTGCGAAAAGATCCTGCCCCAAATCCGGACCGTCGCCGCCGGGGTCGCGGGGCTTCCCGCCGACCCGGAGACTCTGCTTGGCCCCGGGATGGAGAGGTATCCCCGGGAGGCCCCCCCGGGGTGGAAACTCAGGGAACTGCGCCTGACCCTGGAGACGATGTCGCTCAAGGACCTGCGCCTGTCCGCACTCGTCCACATGGACATCCTGACCACCGAGGAGGTTCGGGAGATCGTTTCCCCGTTCATGACCCGGTTCCCTTCCTTTTATGAAATCCCGGGAAACCCTCTGAGGGAACTGATCCTGGCGGTAGCCGGATCCGTCGACGACCGGCTGATCTCGTACTTTTTCGACCGGTACTCCACGGGAAGGATGGCCATGACGAAGCCGGTCTCCTTCCTCGTGTGGAAACTGATGCCCGAAGAGGAGAAACTGCGCCTCCTGCGGGAGGACAACGCCCGGATGGACTCCGCGATGATGGCGCGTCATCTCGCCCGGTTCCTCCACTCCTCCTCCCCCGGGGAACTGGGGGACGCCGGCCGGCAGATCTCGTTCCTGACGAAGGAAGCGTTTGTCTCCAACCACGGTTCGATATTGAAAATTTCGGGCGGCGGGCAGGAAGGGGAGGGGGTAAAGAGGCTCTACGACCAGGTCACGGTTGCCGCCCTGCGGATGATGTCTTCCGGGGCGGAGGAAAGGCAGAAGATGTTCGACGCCATCCGCGCGATGATCGCGGAGAACACGGGGATACCGCTCCACACCCTGGGGGAGGAGGAAAACTGACCTATGGTATTTGAATACATGGAAAAAATCGTGATGTTCAAGGAGACGGCCGAGGGGTTGACGGCGGACATGGAGTGGCTGCACGAGGCGGGAAGGAACGGGTGGGAGCTCGTTTCCGCCATCCCGCTCATCGCGCCGAACCGCGACGGCATCGCGTACGGCACGGTGGGGAGCCAGATGATCCTCAAGCGGCAAAAAGAGGTTTTATAATAAAAATTCGCTTGACAGGCCAGCACCTTCAAGGATATAAAATAAAACATATTTCTAAAAGCAGTTCGTCTCACCCGGCAAAAAAAGGTTGATTTTATTGGGGTTTTCCCGATCTTAACCGACGGGGATGGGTCTTGATTTTTGGCCTGTCCTGGGGAAAACGGAAAGGGGGGATTAGCGGGGGAAAAGAGAGTAACCGGGCGCAAAGCCTACTGTGTGAGTTACGTTTGTGAAGTGCGCTTTTGCAGGTAAATTTTTGAAGGAGGGGGAGAATGGCTGAAAAGTGGCGTACTGAGAAAAAACGGCCGACAATCAAGGTCCTTCCGTGGCCCGCCGTCCCAGTGCCGACGGTCGACGAGGTTTATGCCGGCGTGGACGAGAAGCGGAAGGAATACTCCCTGTGGGTGGAAGCCCAGGTCCGGCAGCAGTTCAACGCCGACAAACCGGAGTCGTTGGACGGGATCCGCGTCTTGGACATGACGACGAGCCAGATCATCGGCCACTGGTGCTCCTCCCACTTCTCGGAGCTGGGGGCGGAGGTCATCATGGTCGAGCCGACGGGCGGCGACCCGCTTCGCCAGTGGGCGCCCTTCGGTCGTGAGGAATACAAGTTTGCCGCGGCCAACGGCGAGAAGTGCAGCCCGCGGTTCCTCGCCGAGGCGAGGAACAAACTCTCCATCACACTCAACGTGGAGACGAAAGAGGGTCAGGCGCTGCTCAAATCGATCATCCCGCAGGTCGACATCCTGATCGAGAACGCCCCGCCGGGGCACTACGACAAGCTGGGGATCGGCTACCGGCAGCTTTCCGAAATCAACCCCCGTCTCGTCTACCTCTGGGTGGGCGAGCGCGGCCAGTGGGGCCCGCTCAAGGACCAGCCGGGGGCGATGGACCCGGTCGGGCAGTGCTCGATGGGTTTCGTTCACGGCACCGGCGCCCCCGTATCGTTCGGTGGCACCCCGACCCGCTCCGGGTGGTGGCTTGCCGACCAGGTCGGCGGCACCTTCGCGGCGATGGGCGCGATGGCAGCCCTCTACGCCCGGGAAAGGTTTCTCGGGAAAGGCCAGTTCGTGGAAGGGACGGCGGCCGAAGGCGTCGTCCGGATCATCGACTACAACTGGGGCTGGTACGGCATGGACGGCTCCGTACGTCCGCGTTACGGGAACTGGGACCTGGCGATCAACATCTACGCGGTGAACCCGTGCGCCGACGGGCAGATCATGGTCGGCGGCGGGCACGACCGGCTCTGGTTCCGGATCTGGCGGACCGTGGGCAAAGACAGGCCCGAGCTCGAGCAGCACATCTGTGAAGACCCGAAGCTGCGCGTGGTGACCGACCGGCTGCCGCACTACATGCAGGTCGAGACCTACACGACCATGTGCGACTGGACCAAGGACAAGACCCGGGCCGAGTGCGAAAAGGCGCTGCAGGAAGAGGAAGTCGCGTCCGGCGGCGTTTCCTTCCTCGACGAGGTGTGCGAATTCCCGCACTACAAATACCGCGGACACATCGAGATCTGCGACGACGTCAATTACGGGAAGGTCCTTCTCGGGGCCTCCAGCTTCATCGGCAGCAACACACCGGGCCGGATCAAGTGGATCGGCCGCACGATCGGCCAGGACAACGAGGACGTGTATCGCCGCCTCGCCGGCCTGGACCGCGAGAAATTGGCAGCTCTCAGGAAGGGAGGGGTGATCTAATGACTGCAGCGGTCAGCAAAAACCTGAAGGATATGACGTTCGAGGATTTCTGCCGGACCGTCTTCGACACGACGAAGCGGTTCGAGAAGCCCGAGACGCTGAAAGGTATCCGGGCCGTCTCCACGACCCAGTACATCCTCGGTCCCTCCTGCGCGAGCTACCTCGCCGAGCTGGGCGCCGAGACGATCAAGGTAGAGCTTCCCAAGCGGGGCGAGCCGATGCGGCACACCACCCCGTTCAACGAGCCTTTCCTTTATCCCCTCTCCCGGTGGATGCCGGACAAGGGGACGGGGCTGGGCTTCTTCGGCGCCAACCCGAACGAATACTTCATGTCGCTCGACTTCCACAAGCCGGAAGCGATCCAGATCATGAAGCGTCTGGCGGCCAAAACCGACGTCTTCTGCGAGAACTACCGGGCGGGCACCTTCGACCGGTGGGGAATCGGGTACCGGCAGCACGCACAGGTCAACCCCCGGGTCGTCTACCAGTGGATGGGGGGGTTCGGGGGCTGGGGGCCGGGGCGTAACCGCGCCTCCTACGACATCCTCGGCCAGGCCCAGGGCGGCTGCTTCTCGATCACCGGATGGCACAAGGAATACGGCGGGATGCCCTCCAAGCAGACCATCTGGATCATGGACTACTGGGGCGGCGCCATCTCGGCGTTCAACATCATCGCCTGCCTCTACTGGCGGGACAACGTTTCGAACAAGGGGAACTTCCTGGAGTACTCCCAGGTGCACGGCGCCCAGCGGCACCTGACCGATCTTATCGCTCTTTACGGAAGGACCGGCATCGTCGCCCAGCGGTTCGGGAACTGGGAACCGCTCCTCTGCGTGCACGGGATCCTCAAGTGCGGGAAGTCCTCCTACCCGAACTCGAAGAACCCGCAGGAGCAGGAGGTCGGCTTCTGCTTCGTGTCGGCCTACAAGGACGAGGACTTCGCGAATCTGTGCAAGGTCATCGGGAAGCCGGACCTTGCGAAGAAATACCCGACCCACGCGGACCGGGTGGGAGCGGACGCGCAGAGCGCCATCTACCCCGAGCTGGACAAGTGGGCGGCCGACAAGACCAAAGAGCAGGTATGGGAGGAGTTCAAGAAGGCCGGGCTCGTCTCCCAGCCGGTGTGGAACTCCAAGGAGGTCTCGAGCCAGGAGCACTTCCACCTCCGCGGGTCGCTGGCCTGGATCGACGACCCGACCTTCGGCGACGTGCAGACGCAGGTGCTTCCCTGCCTGATGTCCGAAACGCCGCCCCGCGTCCGGTGGACCTTCAAGCCGGTCGGCGCGGACAACGAGTACATCCTCGCGAAGCTGTGCGGGTTCAGCGGTTCCAGGATCAAGGAACTGGAAGAGAAAGAGATCACCTAACGACTCGATAAGGGGGAAAATCGATGCCATTTAAGGAAGCGTCACTCATACTCCAATGCCCCAAGTGTGACACGATAAACTATCTCGACCCGTTCACGTTCTGGAACTTCAAGGGGAAGATCAAGTGCGCCGGGTGCGACGCGATCTGGGAGTACGCGTTGGAAAACGGCCACCGGCAGGGGCCCCCGAAGGAAGGGAAGCCGCCGCACGACAAGCTGCCCGGCTTTGCCCAGTCGAAGGACTGGAAGCCGATCACAACCAAGGGGAAGGTGGCCGACGCGCCGCAGGCCCGGGAGGACTTCCAGGGGAAACCGATCCCGATCAAGAAGAGCGTCCGCGGGAAGGCCGTTTCCGGTTCCCCGCTTACGGGCGATGACCTGATCGGGAGCATCCCGAAAATGTTCTACACGGGCATCTGATCGCTTGACCATTTTTTTACGATAGGAGGGATTACCGTGGCAAAAATTGTTCCCGATTGCCAGAATTGCAAACATTTCAGCAAGGCTCTCGACCCCGAGATCAGCAAGGTCTACATCGGGGCGTGCATGAAGCTCGAGTGGCCCTACGCCATCAATATCCCGAAGGACGACGGGATCGAAGGGGAGTGCGGCTTCTTCGAGAAGAAGTAAAAAAGTTCTCTTGAACCGACCGTCGCCGGTCTGGTAGAGTAGCGACGCGGCAAATCCACGGCCGCCTTGGGCAGAATCGGGTGCGGCCGTGGATTTTGCCTTTTAAGAGGGGTAATCTTCCATCCATCTCTTCAAAGGAGGGTCTACGATCATGAAAGTGGAATTCTATTACGACAGCACGGTTCCTCCCGGCGCCACGTTCACCACCAACAACGCGAAGGCGGTCGAGCTCGTGAATCAGCTTGCGGCCAAGGGCGTAAACGCCAAGGCCATCGACCTAAAGGGCGAGCAGGTCGCCTTCATGACGTACAACTCGGCGCTTACGGGTCCCAAGGCGCAGGTGCGCGCGGTGTTCGGCGCGAAGGGGGCGCTCCAGGAAGACTTCGGGAAGACCGTGCCTGCCCTCCTGGTGTTCGAGAAGGAGACGGACCGCTACCCGGTGGAAGCCTTTCCCCGGTCCGACAAGGAACTGCAGCGCACCCTGGGCTGCGAAGAGGCGCTGAAGAATCTTCTGGAAAAGGCCTGAGAGTCGACCAACAAGAGCGGTAAGGCGGGCCAGCGGGGGGTCGCGCGGCCCGCACCGCATACTGAAGGAGGGAGGGACGGATGGGGAAGATACCCGAGAGTTACCTGCCGCCGCCGGAGCTGCGGCCCAAGCGGGTCTACACGCTCGACGAGTTCAAGAACATCCCGCAGAAGTTCAATTCCACAGAGGTCCTGCTCGACCAGACCGCCGCGACGCACGGCGACAAGGTCGCCGTCTATTTCGATGAGCAGCGGATCACCTACAAGCAGCTTCAGGCGAGCGTCAACCGCGTCGCCAACGGCCTGAAAAAGCTCGGCGTCGAGGAGGGCGACCGGGTACTCCTCCGGATGCCCAACATCCCTCCCGCGATCGTCTGCAACTTCGCCATCATCAAGATCGGGGCGGTTTCGCTTCCCACCTCGGTGCTGTTCGCCCGCACCGAGATCGCCCACGTGGCGAACCTGGCCGAGGCAAAGGTCATGATCGTCGCTGCCGCCATGCTCGGCGAGGTCGAGGCGGCCAAACCGGACCTCAAGACGGTCCAGACGATCGTCGTGGTCGGCGGGGACGAGAACGAGGTCCGGGCGAAGGGGTATACCCCGTACCCGGACCTGATGAAGAACCCGGACCAGTGCGAGGCGGTCAAGCGGGACCGGATGGACGTCTCGGTGCTCCTGTTCACTTCCGGGACGACGGGTCTGCCCAAGGGGACGGCCCACTTCATGGAGGAGTCGCTGATCGTCGCCGACGGGTTCGGGAAGGTCTGCTGGGAGGTCACCGACAAGGACGTGATCGGCGGCCCGGCCCCGATCGCCATGGCGGCCGGCTACTCCACCGTGGCGGTCATTCCGTTCCGGTACGGGGCGGCCGTATCCCTGATCCCCCGGTTCGAGCCGGTGGCGATGGCCAAGAACATCCAGAACCACAAGATCACGATCATGTCGGCGCTGCCCACCGCGTACCGGAAGATGCTCGTCGACATCGACCCCAAGGAGTACGACTTCTCCTCCCTTCGGTTCTGCACCGGCGGAGGCGAGGCGCTCACCGCCAAGACGTACCTCGACTGGAAGGAGAAGTTCGGGCTCGAGATCTACGAGGGGCTGGGCACCACGGAGATGATGTTCGTCTTCATCTCCGCGGCGGTGACCAAGAAGGTCAAGCCGGGCTGGATCGGTTCGGCCTGCCCGGGCTACATCGTGAAGGTCGTCAACGAGGAATTCCAGGACGTCAAGCCGGGCGAGGTCGGCAAGATGATCGTGCAGGGGCCTACGGGCACGATCTACTGGAAGGACAACGACAAGCAGAAGTCGGCGGTCCGGGACGGATGGTGCCTGGCCGGCGACGTGGTGACGATGGACGAACTGGGAAACGTCCAGTTCCTCTCCCGGGAGGACGACCTCATCAAGTCGTCCGGCTACCGGATCGGGCCGGAGGAGATCGAGGAGGCGCTGGTCACCCACCCGGCCGTGGCCGATGCGGGCGTCGTCGGGGTCCCCGACCCGGTCATGGGGCAGAAGACGAAGGCGTTCGTGGTGCTCAAGGCGGGCACGGCCCCGTCGGACGACCTGAAAAAAGCGCTGATCGAGCATTGCAAGGGGAAGATCGCCGTCTACAAGCTCCCGCGGGAGATCGAGTTCATCGACGCCATGCCCCGCACCGCGGTGGGGAAACTGTTGCGCAGGATGCTGCGCCAGCCGGGGGCCTGAGACAGGCGGAGAACCGGTTGGGGCCCGGGGAGAGGGCACGATCCCCGCGGCAGGAAACGGAAAGGCCCGGCGGCTCTTCAGGCCGCCGGGCCTTTTTCCTTTACTCCCCGAGCCACTGGCCGAGATGCTGCGTGACCGGAATGTTCTCGAGGATGCATTTCGTGACGGCGACGATCGGAATCCCCAGGACGAGACCCATCCCCCCCCACATCCACCCGAAGAACATGATCGACACCGTCGCCGCGACCGCGTTCAGCCGGACTCCCCTCCCGACGAGCTTCGGGATCAGATAGTTGATGGCCACCAGGTGGATCAGGGAGACGATAATGATGATCACGAGGATGGGCACCCCGCTTTCGAAGGTGACCAGTCCCACGACCAGCGCGGGCAGGAGGGCGAGCGGGAGGCCCAGGTACGGGATCGTGGAGAGGATCCCGCTCAGGATCCCGAGCGCGACCCAGTAGGGCAGCCCCACCACGAGAAAGAGGAGGGTGGTGACCACGCTCAGGATCCCCGCCACGATCGCGTTGCCGATGAGAAACCGCTGCATCATCCGCTCGATGTCGTGGATGATCGAACGGGCGATCTCCTGCTGCTCCGCGGGGAACAGCTCGCGGGTTTTCCGGGAGAGCGGCTCCTTCTCCGCGAGGATGAAGTAGACCAGGAAGGGGATGAAGGAGAGAGAGAACACGATCGTGCTCACCGATCCGAGGCCGTGGAAGACGACGTCGGGCCAGGAGTTCCCGCCCCGGAGCACGACCTCGTTCCCCGTTTCGGCGGCCGACCCGGGCGGCGGAGTGATGCTCCTCCCCGCTTCGCTCAGGGTCTCCGTGACCTGGTAGATCCGGTCGATGATGTCCTGCACCAGAGGGGCGTTCCGGATCTGCTCGACCAGGAGGGGCAGGTCGGAGAACAGCTGCTGCGCGCTCCGGTAGACCAGGTAGAGGAGTCCGTAGAGGAGGGCGATCGCCAGAAATCCGACGACCATGCTGGAGGCCCTCCGGCCGGCCTTCGCCTTCCGGTCGACGAACTGGACGAACGGCTCCAGCGCCAGGGCGATCAGGATCGAGGAGAGAACGGTGATGAAAACCGACGCGGCGAAGTAGAGAAGGGCGATCGTGCCGAGGACGGCCAGGATGACAAGGCTCCCCCCGGTCGTTCTGGAAAGCGATATGCGCCGCATGCGATTACTCTATCCTTTTCCCCCCCCGCGGGACACGCATTTTGTGGTATGAATGCCGGAAACGGTGCGATGCCGGGGGGGACGATGGCCACCGCTTCCCACACCATCGAAATCCGGGTCCGGTTCGGGGAGACCGACCCGTACGGCGTGGCGTACTTTGCCGCCATCCTCGACTACTTCAAGCGGGGGATGGACGAGTTCCTCCGGTCGCGGGGGCAGTCCCCCGACGGGGTCTACCGGAACGTCAAGCGCGGGTTCGGATTTCCCGTGATCGGCACGCAGTGCCGGTACCGGTCGCCGGTCCGGTTCGACGATCTGCTCATCCTGCGGACCCGCATCCTGCGGGTCGAGGAGAAGGGAGCGACGTTCGGGTTCTCCCTCTTCCGGACCGTGGCGGGAAAGGATCTTCTCGCCGCGGAGGGGAAGATCTCCTGCCGCTCCATCGACGCCTCCTGGCGGCCGACCCCCATCCCGAAGGACCTCCGGAAAGCACTGACCGGGTAAGAGGCCCTGCCCGGGGCCCCGCCGGTTCCGCCTTCGGTTCCTCGCTCGGGGGATCCCCTGCGGCATACGCCGGGATGTGCGCCCCGTCCATAGGCCTGCGGCGACCGGGGACCGAGGCGATGCGGGGGGTTCCGCGAGGCGGCCTGTGGAGCGAGATTTCGGATCCGGCGAGCGGAACCGGCAGCGAGCGGGCGAAGGTCGCGAGCGTAGCCGAGGGGAATCCTCCGCGAGCCTAGGTCCTCCGGTACAGGCGGCGACCCTGTCAGGCGGGATTTGTTCTTGCGATCGCGGCGACGGCCGCGTCGAGCTTTCCGCGGACCCGGGAGGCCAGCTCGAACAGGCGGGGGGGCGAAAGATCCCTGCCCTGCAGCTTGAAGGCATCCACGCCGGCGGCGACCCACGAGGCGAGCTCCCCCTCGATGGAGTGGAGGTCCCGGGAGAGGGGGATCGCCCGGCACACGAGATGGCACCGGCCGGTCCGCTTCGCGGAGGACAGCGTTCCCGCTCCCTCCGCGTGAGGGCGCCCGGCCACTGCCTTCCCCTCCCGGGCGTACCCGGGCAGCGCGCACTTCCCATGGAGGAGGATTTCCGGCCGGCAGTGGACGAAAACCTCCACACGGAGGCCGCTTTCCGCCTTGATCGGGGGGATCTCCCCGGGGGCAATGGCGGTCGGCAGAACGACCGTGTCCGCCCCCAGGTCCCGGTAGAACCTCGCCTCGGGGGGATTGAGCGTGGAGAGCCCCACGGACGCCGTGATCCGCAAGGAGGGCAGTTCCCGTCGCACGAGGGAGATCGCCCCGGGGTCGGACAGGATCACCGCCAGGACGCCGTCTTCCGCAAGCTGCGCGACCGTGGCAAGGAAAGAGGAGACCTCCCCGGCGGCCGGTACGGTATTGAGCGCCGCGTGCAGCGCTGCCCCTTTCTCCCGGCACATCGCGGCAGCCAGCCGGATCTGCCCGGGCGAAAGCGCCTGGCGCTCCCCGTCACGGCTCCACCCCCGGCAGCCGACGTAGACGGCATCGGCCCCCGCGGACAGGGCCGAGCCCACCGCGGCGAGGCTGCCCGCAGGGACGAGAAGGTCGGGCGCGTGTATCCGGTGGCCGGTTCCCATCCCTTCCATTATACCCGTGAGGGGGATCGATCGCCCTGCCGCAAGCAACCGATTCCGATGATTTTCCGCGTGGGGTGTGATTTTTTCGGTTGACTTGGTCGAGCGGTCGAGTAATGTTAATGGACGTTATAGATATACTGTATCCACGCAACGAGGCGATCTGCCCGCCCCTTCTCGTCATGCGGAGGGGTTCTGCTTTGAATAGAATATTTCCGGCGGTGTGCCAGGGATGCTCGCTGATTACGCAACGGTTCTGGTGTTCATCCTGCTGGGAGCGGTGACCGTGGCCCTCATGCTGGGGATCTCCCGGCTGATCCAGCCCCGGAACCCCACGCCGGTCAAGCTGTCCACGTACGAGTGCGGGGAGGTCCCGTTCGGCTCCTCTTGGGTGCAGTTCAACATCCGCTTCTACGTGGTGGCCCTGATCTTCATCATCTTCGACGTGGAGGTGGCGCTCCTCTACCCGTGGGCGGTCGTCTTCAAGCGGCTGGGCCTCCTGGCGTTCGTGGAGGCGTTCATCTTCATCGTCATCCTGCTCGCGGGCCTGGCCTACCTTTGGAAGGAGGGGGACCTCGACTGGGTGCGCACCCTCCAGGAACCTCCTGCCGCGAAGGAAGGGAAATGAGCCAGGATCCTGCACAGGGCGGCCCGGGACCCGCTGCGGGCCCGGGGGCTCTCGGCCCCGAAGCGCATGTCATGGTGGGCAATGCCGACAAGTTCATCAACTGGTGCCGGAGGTCCTCGCTCTGGTACCTTCTGTTCGCGACGGCCTGCTGCGGCATCGAGCTGATGCAGACCGGTGCCTCGCGGTACGACCTCGACCGGTTCGGCGCCGTCTTCCGGGCGACCCCCCGGCAGTCGGACCTGATGATCGTCGCGGGGACTGTCACGCACAAGATGGCGGAGCGGCTGATCCGCCTGTACGAGCAGATGCCCGAGCCCAAGTACGTGATTTCCATGGGCTCATGCGCCAACACGGGCGGGCCCTTCTACAAGGATTCGTACTGCGTGGTCAAAGGGGTGGACCTGCTCGTCCCGGTAGACGTCTACGTCCCCGGGTGCCCCCCCCGGCCCGAGGCGCTCATCGACGGGATCATCAAGCTCCAGAAGATCATCGACCAGAAGAGAAATTTCGCGGCGGCGGCGAAGGCGTAAGGAAACCTTTTGGAACCGAAAGCGATCTTCGAGGCGGTCAGGGCAACGTTCGGCGAGGCGGTGTCGGAGCTCCAGGAGGAGGGCTTCCGCCCGGCGTTCCTCGTCGTCTCCCCGGAGAAGGTCCGTGAGATCGGACGGTTCCTTCGCGACGACCCCGCGATGAAGTTCGACTCGCTGATGTGCCTGTCCGGCGTCGACTACCCGGACCGGTTCGCCGTCGTCTACCACCTCCACTCCCTTGCGATCGGGCACCGGATCGGGGTCAAGGCATACCTGCCCAGAGAGTCGCCGTCCCTTCCCAGCGTCGACGGCGTGTGGCCCACGGCGAACTTCCACGAGAGGGAGGCGTTCGACCTGTTCGGGATCGTCTTCGAGGGGTCCTGGGATCTGCGCCGCATCCTTCTCCCGGAGGACTGGGAGGGGCACCCCCTGCGCAAGGACTACAAATACCCCGAGTTCTACCACGGGATCAAGGTATGAAAGCCCGCGCGGAAGCGCTCCCCACCCAGGAGATGCTCATCAACATGGGTCCCCAGCACCCGAGCACCCACGGGGTGCTCCGGGTGATCCTGCGGACCGACGGCGAGGTCGTGGTCAACGCCAGGCCCGACGTGGGGTACCTGCACCGGGCGCTGGAAAAGATCGGGGAGCGGGTCACCTACGCGCAGTTCATGCCGTTCACCGACCGGCTCGACTACCTCGCCTCGATGAACTGCAACGCGGCGTGGGCCTGGGCCGTGGAGAAGCTGGCCGGCATCGAGGTTCCCGAGCGGGCGGAATACATCCGGGTGATCGTGTGCGAGCTGAACCGGATCTCCTCCCACCTGATCGCCTTCGGGTCGTTCACCGCCGACATGGGGGCCTTCACGCCGTTTCTCTACGCCATCCGCGAGCGGGAGCGGATCAACGACCTGTTCGAGGAGATCTGCGGGAACCGGCTGACGTACAACTACGTCCGCATCGGCGGCGTCTCGGCCGACCTGCCGGACCGGTTCCTCGAGAAGACGAAGGAGTTCCTCGACTACTTCGATCCGAAGATCCCCGAGTACAACGACCTGATCTCCTACAACAAGATCTTCGTCCACCGGCTGGCCAACGTCGCGGTGGCAACGCCCGAGGATGCCGTCGCCTACGGGCTCACGGGGCCGAACCTGCGGGGGTCCGGAGTCCGGTTCGATCTCCGCAGGAACGAGCCGTACTCGGTCTACCCGAAGATCGACTTCGACATCTGCGTCGGGACGGGGGAGCGGGGGACGGTGGGGGACTGCTTCGACCGGTACATGGTGCGGATCAACGAGATGCGGGAAAGCGTGAAGATCCTGCGCCAGGCGATCGCCCAGATTCCCGACGGGCCCGTGATGGCCAAGGTCCCCCGGGTGTTCAAGCCGCCCGTGGGGGAGGTCTACTTCCGCGCCGAGAACCCGCGGGGGGAGACGGGGATCTACCTGATCAGCGACGGGACCGTGAACCCGTACCGGCTCAAGATCCGCGCCCCCTCCTTCGTGACGATGAACATCTTCGAGAAGATCACCAGGGGGCTGATGATCGCCGACATCGTGGCGGTCATCGGCAGCTTCGACATCATCCTCCCGGAGATCGACCGGTAGCCATGCTGGAATCCCTCGCGATATCCCTCGTCGACGCCGTGCCGGTGCTCTCGGGAGTCCCCCTGTGGACGATCACCCTCCTGATCATGGTCGTGGTCGCCGCGGTCGTCCTCACCTTCGCGCTGACGTACGCGGGCCTGGCGACCTACGTGGAGCGGAAGGTGGCCGGCGACATCCAGGCGCGCATCGGTCCGAACCGGGTCGGTCCCGTGGGGATCCTCCAGTTCCTGGCCGACGGGATCAAGCTCCTCCTCAAGGAGGACATCATCCCGGCCAAGGCGGACCGCTTCCTCTTCGTCCTGGCGCCGTACCTCGTCTTCATCGGCTCCTTCGCGGCCTTCGTGGTCGTCCCCTTCGGGGTGGGGCTGATCGCCTCGGACCTCAACATCGGCATCTACTACGTGATGGCAATCACCTCGCTCGTAGTGGTGGGCGTGCTGGTCGCGGGATGGGCCTCCAACAACAAGTGGGCCCTCCTGGGGGGGATGCGCGCGGCGGCCCAGATCGTCTCGTACGAGATCCCCGTGGGGATGGCGCTGCTCCCCGCGGTCCTCATCGCCGGCTCCCTCTCCCTGCAGGACATCGTGCGGTCCCAGGGGGGGCTGTTCGGGATCTTCGGGTGGAACCTCTTCCACAACCCGTTCACCTTCTTCTCCTTCTTCCTGTATTACGTCGCCGCGCTGGCCGAGACCAACCGGACCCCCTTCGACATCCCGGAGGCCGAGTCGGAGCTGGTCGCCGGGTACCACGTCGAATACTCCGGGATCCGGTTCGCCTTCTTCTTCCTCGCCGAGTACGGGGACATGTTCGTCGTCTCCGCCCTGGCGACCGCCTGCTTCCTGGGAGGGTGGCACGTCCCCTTCCTCAACGCGGAGGCCCTCCCCGCCGTCTGGGGCAACCTCTTCTCGCTGGGCGTCTTCCTCGGCAAGGCGCTGGGCCTCGTCGTCGTCATGATGTGGGTCCGGTGGACCCTTCCGCGGCTGCGCGTGGACCAGCTCATGCGCATGTCGTGGAAGTATCTGGTTCCGCTCACGTTCTTCAACCTCCTGGGCGTCTCCCTCTGGCTGCTGCTCTTCCAGGGGAGGGGGATCCCCCAGATGATCGCGTCGCTTTTCGGATAACGGGATGGGCTTCAAAGCGTACCTATACGACATCTGGGAAGCGGTGGCGACCACCGCGAAGGGGATGCGGATCACCGCGCGGTACGGGGTGGACCCGAGGGAGACGATCACCCTCCAGTACCCGGAGGAGCGCTGGGAGCCGTCGGAGCGGTATCGGGGGTTCCTGCACAACGACATCAAGAGGTGCACGAGCTGCACGATGTGCGTGAGGGTCTGCCCGGTCGACTGCATCTCCCTCGAGGCCGTCCGGGGCGCCGACAAGAAGATGGTGCTGGCCTCCTACGACATCAACATCGGGCGCTGCATGTACTGCGGGCTCTGCGTCGAGGTCTGCCCCCCGAAGTCTCTCGTCCACACCAGCGGCTACGAGATGGCGACGGTCAGCCGCGGGGAACTGATCCTCCACTTCGTCCCCGAGGATGCGGAGACGGTCAAGGGCCGCGTGGCGAAGCAGGTGGCGGAAGCCGCGGCGAAGGCGGAAGCGGAGAAGGCAAAAGCGGAGGCGGAGAAGGGCGAGGCGGAAAAGGCGGCGAAGCCAGCCGACGCGCCGCAGGCCCCCGATCCTTCCCCCCCGCCGAAGCCCCCGAGAGAGGAGGCCGCGCCGTTCATCCAGCCCGCCGCGCCGGCGTTTGCGGCGGGGAATCCCGAAACGGCCGACGCGGCGGGGAAGAAGCCCGCGAAGGAGACGGAAGAGGAGCCCGCGAAGGCCGGGGATGAGGGCGGGGAGGGGAAGGAATGAAGGGACCGGCGGACCTGATCTTCTACGTGCTTGCGGCCATGACGGTGGGGTCGGCGATCCTCGTGGCGACCCTGCGGAACATCATCTACTCCGCGGTGGCGCTGCTGTTCACCTTCGGAGGCGTCGCGGGGTTGTACGTGCTCCTTTCCGCGGACTTCCTGGCTGCCACGCAGCTGCTCGTGTACGTCGGCGGGATCCTCGTGCTGATCATGTTCGCGGTCTTCCTGTCGAACCGGATCTCCTCCGTCAAGCTGTCGAACCCGGTCCACTTCCGACTTCCCGCGGCGGGGATCTGCCTCGTCCTGTTCGGCACGCTTGCGTACACGGCGGTGTCCCCGGCCTTCGCCCTGAAGGCCCGGGTCACCTACCAGCCGACCACGGCCGAGATCGGCGAACTGCTGATGACCCGGTACCTGCTCCCGTTCGAAGTCGCCTCCGTGCTGCTGCTCGCCGCGCTCATCGGGGCGGCGCTCCTTTCGCGGCCGGACCGGCCCGACGTCGCCAGACCCGACATGGAGGAACCGAAGTAGATGGCTCTGGACAAGCTTCTCGTCATCGCCGCCGCCCTGTTCTGCTGCGGCCTGTACACGATCCTGACGCGGCGCAACGCGGTGGCCGTCCTCATGGGGGTGGAGCTGGTCCTGAACGCCGCCAACATCAACTTCGTGGCGTTTTCGCACTACGTCTCCCATCTCATCGGGGGGCAGATCTTCGCCGTGTTCGTCATCGTGCTCGCGGCCGCCGAAGCGGCCGTTGCGCTGGCCATCTTCCTGCGGCTCTTCTCCACGACGGGCACCGTGGAGGTGGACGCGGCCGACCAGCTCAGGGGCTGACGTCCTAGGCGAACAGAAAGGGTGAACCGTTGATCCGATACGCCTACATCATCCCGTTCCTGCCGCTGCTCTCCTTCTTCGTCAACCTCGCGGTCGGGAAGCGGCTCCCCCGGAAGGGGGACTGGGTATCCCTCGCCACGATCGGCGCGGGGCTCGTGATGTCGATCGTGATCTTTTTCGAGGTCTTCCGGATCTACGACCCGAACTTCCGGTACCACGTCGTGGTCCCGTGGCTCTCCCTGGAAGGCCGGTTCGTCATCAATGCGGGGATCCTCGTGGACAATCTGACGGCCGTGATGCTCGTCGTGGTGACCGGAGTCTCCTTCCTCGTCCACCTGTTCTCGGTCGGGTACATGCACGGCGACCCGAAGTACAGCCGGTTCTTCGCCTACCTCTCCGTCTTCTCCTTCTCCATGCTCGGGCTCGTCCTGGCCGAGAGTTTCTTCTTCATCTACATCTTCTGGGAGCTGGTCGGGTTCTCCTCCTACGCGCTCATCGGGTTCTGGTTCGAGAAGAAGTCGGCCGCCGACGCCGGGAAGAAGGCGTTCATCGTGAACCGGATCGGCGACTTCGGGTTCCTGATCGGGTTCCTGCTCCTGTTCGCCACGACCGGGGTGCTCGGGTACGACGAGGTCTTCCGGGGCATCGCGGAGGGAAAGATCGAAGGGACCCTCCTGACGCTGGCCGGGATCGGGATCTTCTGCGGCGCCATCGGCAAGTCCGCGCAATTCCCGCTCCACGTCTGGCTCCCCGACGCGATGGAGGGCCCCACCCCCGTCTCGGCGCTGATCCATGCGGCGACGATGGTCGCCGCGGGCGTCTACCTCGTGGGGCGCGTCTACCCGATCTTCACGCCGGACGCCTTCCTCTTCATCGCCTACACCGGGCTGCTCACCCTGTTCATCACGGCCACGATCGCGCTCACGGCCACCGACATCAAGAAGGTCCTCGCCTACTCCACGTGCTCCCAGCTCGGATACATGATCCTGGGGCTCGGGGTGGGGGGCTTCACCGCAGGTCTCGCGCACCTGACCACCCACGCCGCCTTCAAGGCCTGCCTCTTCCTCGGCTCCGGGTCGGTGATCCACGCCGTCCACAGCCAGGAGATCACCGAGATGGGGGCGCTGCGGAAGAAGATGCCGATCACCTTCATCACCTTCCTCATCGCCACGCTCTCGATCGCGGGGGTCCCCCTCTTCTCGGGGTTCTACAGCAAGGACATGATCCTCAAGTCGGCCCTCCTGTTCGGGATGAAGAACCCGCAGCACATGATCCTGTTCGCGGGGGCCCTCCTGACCGCGGGGATGACGGCCTACTACATGTTCCGGCTGGTGATCCGAACGTTCCTCGGGGAGCCGAAGGACCGCCACAAGTTCGACCACGCCCACGAGTCGCCCCCCAACATGTGGGTTCCTCTCGTGGTCCTGGCGGGGCTCTCCTTCTCCTTCTGGTACAGCGGCTGGTTCGGCGACCTCGTGAAGACGCCCGCGTCGGCGATTCCCGCCGTCCATGCCGTTCCGGCTTCCGCCGGCTCGGCCGACTCCGTCCTGCACGTCCCGTCGGCCGGGGCCGCCTTCGCCGCGGAGAGCGCGGAGCCGAAGGGGGCGGGCCACGAGCCGGCCGCCCACGCGGCCGCCGCATCCGAAAGGCCCGGGACGCCGGGACATGCCGTACCGGCGCCGCAGGGGGAGAAGCATCCCCCGGCCGTTCCGCACGAGGCCGCGCCCGGAGCGGAGGCCGGTGGGCACGGAGCGTCCCACGAGGCGCACCTGGATCACCTGGCCCACGTCTGGTCGATGTACCTTTCCGTCCTGTTCGGCACGCTCGGCATCGGGCTGGCGTTCGTCGTCTTCCGGTTCCGGTGGATCGATCCCGAGAAGGTGGCGACCGCGGTCCGTCCCGTCCACACCTTCCTGCTCAACAAGTGGTACTTCGACGAACTGTACGAGGCGACGGCCGTCAACGGGACGAAGGCCCTCTCCCGCGCGCTGGGCTGGTTCGACCTGTACGTGGTCGACGGGCTGGTCAACCTCTGCGCGCAGCTGGGCGTCTGGGCCTCGTTCCTCATCGGAAAATTTGACAACCACGTGGTCGATGGCGCGGTGAACGGCGTGGCCGACGTCACGATCGGCAGCGGCTCCTTCTTCCGCCGGTTCCAGACCGGGAAGCTCTACCACTACGTGTTCGTGCTGGCGGGCGGGGTGCTGATCATATTCCTGGTGAAAGCTTTCTGACCGGAGGAGGTCTTCGTGGACTTTATCAACAGCCACATCCTGAGCCTGATGACGTTTCTTCCCCTGGCCGGCGCGGCGGTCATCCTCATGCTGCCCGGGGGCAGGGACGAACTCGTCAAGACGGTCGCCGCCGTGGCGTCGTTCCTGCCGGTTCCCCTTGCGGTCCAGCTCTGGTTCACCTACGACCGGTCGGTGGCCGGCGTGAACGTGGCGAGCCAGTTCCAGTTCGTGGAGCATACCCGCTGGATCCCGTCGATCAACGTGGAATACTTCCTGGGGGCCGACGGCATCTCGATGCCGATGATCATCCTCACGGCGATCATCTCCTTCCTGGCGGTGATCGGGTCCTGGAATATCGAGAAGCAGATCAAGGGATACATGGCCCTCCTCCTCCTCCTCGAGACCGGCATGATGGGGGTCTTCTGCGCCCTCGACTTCTTCCTGTTCTACGTCTTCTGGGAAGTGATGCTCCTGCCGATGTACTTCCTCATCGGGATCTGGGGGGGGCCGCGCAGGGAGTACGCGGCGATCAAGTTCTTCCTCTACACGCTCCTGGGCTCCGTCCTGATGCTTCTGGTGATGCTGGCGCTCTATTTCAACACGACCGACCCGGAGACGGGCGGACACACCTTCAACATGCTCCACTACATGCAGCAGTCGACCCACAACGAGTGGCTCCGGGGATTCGACATCCGGATCCTCATGTTCCTCGGGCTCTTCATCGGCTTCGCGATCAAGGTCCCCCTCTTCCCGTTCCACACCTGGCTTCCGGACGCCCACGTCGAGGCGCCGACCGCCATCTCGGTCATCCTGGCGGGGATCCTCCTGAAGATGGGGACGTACGGGCTGATGCGGATCTCCTTCCCGATGTTCCCCGACGTGACGAAGTGGTTCGTCATTCCCATGGCCGTCCTGGGGGCGATCAACATCGTATACGGCGCGTTGTGCGCCATGGCGCAGTCCGACCTCAAGAAGCTGGTCGCCTACTCCTCGGTGAGCCACATGGGGTTCTGCCTCCTGGGGATGGCGGCGCTTACCCCGGCCGGGATGGTCGGGGCGGCGTTCCAGATGTTCTCCCACGGCATGATCACCGCCATGTTGTTCTTCCTGGTCGGCGTCGTCTACGACCGGGCGCACCACCGCGACATCGACGGGTTCGGGGGGCTGGGCGCCGTCGTCCCGGTCTACACGTTCTACATCACCGTGGCCTTCTTCGCGTCCCTGGGCCTGCCGGGGTTCTCCGGCTTCGTCGCCGAGGCGATGGTTTTCATCGGGTCGTTCGACGTCTTCCGGACGATCGTGATGATCTCCGCCTCGGGGATCATCATCGTGGCCGCGTTCCACCTGTGGGCGCTCCAGCGGGTCTTCCTGGGGCCGCTCAACCCCAAGTACGCCCAGCTCGAGGAGATCAACGCCCGCGAGATGTTCTGCCTCTCCCCGCTGGCGCTGATGACGCTTCTCCTCGGGGTGTATCCGATGCCGGTGCTCAACCTGATGAACGCGTCCCTGGTCCGGCTGGTCGACGTCGTGAACATGGTGATCTGAGGTGAGTCTCGGGAACCTGGCCAGCCTGCCCTACTTCCTGCCGGAGTTCGCGGTCACCGCGACGATCCTGCTGCTCATCGTCGTCCACGTCGCCGGGAGGAACCGGCGTTCGCCCGCGGCGGCCCTCCTGGCGATGGTCGGAACGGGGTCGGCGCTTTTCTTCGCGTGGATGACCCCCGCGGGGGCGGGAACGGGGCTGTTCGAGGGGATGGTCGTGCTGGACGGCTTCGCGGTCTTCTTCAAGGTGCTGACCGCGCTGGCGACGCTCATCGTCGTCTTCATGTCGATCGACTGCTACGAGCTCACGGACAAGTCGCAGGCCGAGTACTACATCTTCCTCCTCTCGGTGCTGCTCGGGATGTTCCTGCTCTCCTCGGCCAGCGACATCGTGATGCTCTACCTCGCGCTCGAGCTGGTCTCGATCCCCTCGTACCTGCTCGCCGGCTACCTCAAGGGGAAAGACCTGTCCAACGAGGCGTCGACGAAGTACGTCGTCTACGGGGCGACCGCCTCGGGGGTGATGATCTACGGGTTTTCGCTCCTGTACGGCATGACGGGCTCCACGCAGATCTCCGTGATCGGGAACGCCCTCGCCTCGGGGACGTCCGCCCTGCCGGCGCTGCTGGCGGCCGTGATGGTGACCGTGGGGTTCGGGTACAAGATCGCCGCCGTGCCGTTCCACATGTGGAGCCCCGACGTGTACGAGGGGGCGCCCATCCCCGTGACGGCCTTCCTGTCCGTCGGGCCCAAGGCCGCGGGGTTCGCGATCCTGGTCCGGTTCTTCTACACCGTCTTCGCCTCCCCCGAGGGAGCCGAGGGGATGTGGAAGCTCTCCTCCTCCGTGGACTGGCCCTTCCTGTTCGCGGTGCTGTCCGCGGTGACGATGACGGTGGGGAACCTGGTCGCCATCAACCAGAGCAACGTGAAGCGCCTCCTGGCCTACTCCTCGATCGCGCACGCCGGGTACATGATGATGGGGTTCGTCCTGCTCACCTCCGTGGGGCTCAAGGCGATCCTCTTCTACCTGATCGTGTATCTCTTCATGAACCTGGGCGCCTTCTACGTGGTCGTCCTGGTCGCCAACGGAAGCCGGAGCGAGGAGATCTCCGATTTCTCCGGCCTGGGCACGCGGGCGCCCCTCGCCGCGGTCTCCCTGGCCGTCTTCCTCTTCGCGCTGACCGGGATTCCGCCGTTTTCGGGATTTATCGGCAAGGTCTACCTGTTCGCCGAGGTGATCAACCGGGGAGTCTACTGGCTGGCCCTCGTGGCGGCTCTCAACAGCGTGGTCTCCCTGTACTACTACGCCCGGATCGTGAAGGTGATGTTTCTGGAAGAGCCGGTGCATACGGGAGAACTCACGGTGGCCTTCGTGCCGCGGGTCATGCTGGCCATCCTGGTCGTCCCCACGCTTTTGTTCGGGGTATACTGGGAGCCCGTGATCCGCATCGCCGAGTCGTCTGTGCGCCTGCTGACCAACTGAGAGGGAGGGTCCGGTGGCAAACCTCGTTTCCACCATCCGGTTTTCCGACCCGTACTTCTCCATCCTCCTGCTCCTGATCATCGCCGTCGGAATGTCGGTGGGGTTCGTCTTCCTCTCCCAGGCCCTGGGTCCCAAGCGGTATGAGAGGATCAAGTACAGCGTCTACGAGTGCGGCGTGGACCCTTTCACGTCCGCCTCCGTGCGCGTGTCGGTGAAGTTCTACCTGGTCGCCCTCCTCTTCATCCTCTTCGATCTGGAGACGGCGTTCCTCTACCCGTGGGCGGTCCTCTTCCGGGATCTCGGCCTGTTCGGCTTCCTCGAGATGGCGATCTTCGTGGGAATCCTTCTCGTGGGTCTGATCTACGCCTGGAAGAAGGGGGCGCTCGATTGGCAGTGACCCGCGCGAAAGACGGCGGCCCGGGGTTTTTCACCACCCGGTTCGAGGCGCTGCTCGCCTGGGGACGAAGGTTCTCGATCTGGCCGTTCACCTTCGCCACCGCGTGCTGCGGGATCGAGGTGATGGGGGCGTTCGGGACCCATTACGACATCGCCCGGTTCGGGGCCGAGGTCATCCGGTTCTCCCCCCGCCAGGCCGACATGCTGCTCGTGGCGGGGACCATCAACTACAAGATGGCGCCGGTCCTGCAGCGCATCCACGACCAGATGCTCGAGCCGAAGTGGGTGGTGGCGATGGGGGCGTGCGCCTCCTCCGGGGGGTTCTACAACAACTACACCGTGGTCCAGGGGATCGACAAGTTCCTGCCCGTCGACATCTACATCCCCGGGTGCCCGCCGATCCCGGAACAGATCATCGACTCCATCGTCCTGATCCAGAAGATGATCGACACCGGGGCCCCCCGGGCCCGGGACCGCTGGCCCATCAAGATCTGAGGCGGACGGGGAATGGCCGAGGAACGCAACAGCATCGTGCTGCAGAAGCTGACCGGGCGGTTCGGGAGCGACGTCGTGGCGACCCACTCCGACTTCGGGGACGACACGGCTCTCGTCCGGCGGGAGAGGATCGTCGAGATCTGCACCTTCCTTCGGGACGACCCGGACCTGAGGTTCGACTTCGCGATGGATCTGACCGGGGTGGATTACCTGGGCGAGGAGCCCCGGTTCGAGGTGGTCTACCATCTCTATTCCCTGGAAAAGAAGCACCGGGTGCGGGTCAAGGCCCGCGTCCCGGAGGAGGACCCGGTGATCGACTCGGTCATCCCGGTCTGGGTCGGAATGGACTGGTTCGAGCGGGAGGCGTACGACATGTACGGGATCCTCTTCCGCGGTCACCCGAACCTCAAGAGGATCCTGCTGTACGAGCAGTTCGAGGGGTACCCCCTGCGCAAGGATTACCCGAAGGCCAGGCGCCAGCCGACCGTGGGGCCGCAGGAGTAGGAGAGCATGGCGGAGATCGAGGCATACCGGCGGGAAGCGGGGAAGCTCGACATGCAGGCCGAGCCGATGATCCTCAACATCGGCCCGTCGCACCCCGCCACCCACGCGACGCTCCGGCTCATCGCGGAGCTGGACGGGGAGACGATCCTCAAGCTCACCCCCGAGTTCGGGTACCTCCATCGCGGCTTCGAGAAGGAGTCCGAAAACGCCACCTGGACCAAGGTGATCCCCTACACGGACCGGCTGAACTACGTCTCCTCCCTGATGAACAACGTCGGGTACGTGATGGCCGTCGAGAAGCTCTGCGGGATCGAGGTCACCGAGCGGTGCCGGTACATCCGCGTCCTCATCTGCGAGCTCTCCCGGATCATCGACCACATGGTCTGCATCGGGACGAACATGGTCGACATCGGGGCGCTGACCAACTTCTGGTACTTCTGGAAGCCCCGCGAAGAGGTGTACATGCACCTCATCGAGCCGCTGACGGGGATCCGGCTGACCACGGCCTACACGCGGATCGGGGGGCTCATGTGGGACCTCCCCGACGGCTGGGTCGAGAAGTGCCGCGACGTCTGCCGGAACGTGATCGTCCCCGCGATCGCGGACGTGAACGCCCTCCTCACGAAGAACCGGATCTTCATCGAGCGGACGATGGGGGTGGGGCCCATCACCCCGAAGGAGGCGATCGCCCGCGGCTTCACCGGCCCGTGCCTGCGCGCCGCCGGGGTCCCCCTCGACCTGCGCAAGGACGAGCCGTACCTCGTGTACGACCGCTTCGACTTCGACGTGCCCGTGGGGGAGCAGGGGGACACCTGCGACCGGTACATGGTCCGGATGGAGGAGATGCGCCAGTCCCTGCGCATCATCGAGCAGGCCCTCGACGCGCTCCCGGGCGGGCCCGTCAACGTGGACGACCCGCGGTTCATCCTGCCGGAGAAGGCCGACGTGTACGAGAACATCGAGGCGCTGATGAACCACTTCAAGCACGTCATGGACGGCGTCCAGGTTCCCGCCGGCGAGGTCTACTCGGCCACCGAGGCCGCCAACGGGGAGCTCGGCTACTACATCGTCAGCAAGGGGGGCGGGGGGCCCTACAAGATCAAGGTCCGTCCGCCGTGCTTTCCCCTGTTCCAGGGGATGCCGCACCTGTGCGAGGGGGGGATGATCGCGGACCTCATCGCCGTCCTGGGCAGCGTCAACATCATCGCGGGAGAGCTGGACCGGTGAGCCTGGCCTTTTCCGAGGACACGCGCGCGAGGCACGAGAGGATGCTTGCCCGCTATCCCAACCGGGAGGCGGCCATCCTCCCCACCCTCCATCTTGCCCAGCGCGAGTTCGGCCACCTCAGCGCGGAGGCCATCGCCTACGTCGCCTCCCTGCTCGGGTTCACGCCGGCCCGCGTCGAGGGGGTGGCGACCTTCTACACCATGTACAACCGGAAGCCGGTGGGGAAGTACCACCTCCAGGTCTGCCGGAACCTCTCCTGCTCCCTGATGGGGGCGGAGCACCTGATCGAGCACGTGGCGGGGAGGCTGGGCGTGCGGCCCGGGGAGACGACCGCCGACGGGAAGTTCACCCTTTCCACGGTGGAGTGCCTGGGAAGCTGCGGCACCGCCCCGGTGATGCAGGTGAACGACGACTATTACGAGGACCTGAGCGAGGACAAGGTCGACGCGATCCTCGACGGGCTCCGGTAGGGGATCGGAACGAAGGCGATGGAACTCGTCCTGACGACCCACTTCGGCAACGAGCGGTACCGCTTCGCGGAGACGTACGAGCAGCTCGGCGGGTACGGCGCCCTGCGCAAGGCGCTCTCGATGCCGAAAGAGGAGATCGTGGCGGAGGTGAGGAAGGCGAACCTGCGCGGGCGCGGCGGCGCGGGCTTCCCGGCCGGGGTCAAATGGGGGTTCCTCCCCAAGGACCTCTCCCGTCCGCGGATCCTGGTGATCAACGCCGACGAGGGGGAGCCGGGGACGTTCAAGGACCGGCTCATCATGACCCGGGGACCCCACCTCCTGATCGAGGGGATCGCCATCACCTGCTACGCCCTCGAGGCCCACACCTGCTATGTCTACATCCGCGGGGAGTTCGTCCGGGAGGCGGAGATCGTGCAGGAGGCGATCGACGAGGCGACCGCGAAGGGGTACCTGGGCAAGGGGATCCTCGGCACGGGATTCGACCTGGAGGTGACCGTCCACCTCGGCGCCGGCGCCTACATCTGCGGGGAGGAGACCTCCCTGATCAACTCCCTCGAGGGGAAGCGCGGGTGGCCCCGGGTCAAGCCCCCCTTCCCCGCCTCGGTAGGGGCGTTCGGACTGCCCACGATCGTGAACAACGTGGAGACGATCGCCGACATCCCCTGGATCGTCACCCACGGGGGGGAGAAATTCGCCTCCCTGGGGGTGGAGAAGGACGGCGGGACCCGCCTGATCTGCGTCAGCGGCCCCGTGAAGAAGCCGGGCGTCTACGAACTGCCCGTGGGGACGTCGCTGCGGTCGATCATCTACGAGCACGCGGGGGGGCTCCGGGACGGGAAGGCGCTCAAGGCCGTGATCCCCGGCGGCTCCTCCACGCCGGTGCTGCGGGCCGACGAGATCGACGTGGGCTTCGACATCGAATCGATGCAGAAGATCGGCACGATGGCCGGGTCGGGCGGCGTCATCGTCATCCCGGAGGGGACCTGCATGGTCCGCGCCCTCTCCGTGCTCATGAACTTCTACGCCCACGAGTCGTGCGGCCAGTGCACCCCCTGCCGGGAGGGGTGCGGCTGGCTGGCGAAGGTCCTGCACCGCATCGAGAACGGCCAGGGGCGGAACGGGGACGTGGAGCTGATCCTGGAGGTCTGCGACAACATGCTGGGCAGGACGATCTGCCCGCTGGCCGACGCCGCGGTGATGCCCGCCCAGTCGTTCATCTGGAAATTCCGCGAGGAATTCGACGGGCATCTCCGGGAGAAAAAATGCCCGTACGGAAACCGGTTCTAGGACGAGGATGCCGAACTTCACGCTCAACGGAATCTCCGTAGACGTCCCCGAGGGGACGACCGTCCTCCAGGCCGCGAAGACGGTGGGGATCGAGATCCCCCACTACTGCTACCACCCGAACCTCTCGATCGCGGGGAACTGCCGCATGTGCCTGGTGGAGGTGGAGAAGTTCCCCAAGCTGCAGATCGCCTGCAACACCGTCGTGACCGAGGGGATGGTGGTCAAGTCCGACACCGAGAAGGTGAGGCAGGCGGTCACGGGCGTTCTGGAGCTGATGCTCATCAACCACCCGGTCGACTGCCCGATCTGCGACCAGGCCGGCGAGTGCGGGCTGCAGATCTACTACATGAAGTACGGCCTGCACAAGAGCCGGTTCGCCTTCGAAGACAAGGTGCACAAGAAGAAGGTGCAGGACATCGGCGGGCAGATCGTCCTGGACGCGGAGCGGTGCATCCTCTGCTCCCGCTGCATCCGGTTCCTGCAGGAGGTCACCGGCACCTCCGAGCTCGAATTTTTCCGGCGGGGGGACCACTCGGAGATCTCGATCTTCCCCGGCAGGCCGCTGGACAACCAGTACACGGGCAACCTGGCGGACATCTGCCCCGTGGGGGCGCTGACCAGCAAGGATTTCCGGTTCAAGTGCCGGGTCTGGTTCCTGCGGGGCACCCGGTCGATCTGCCCGGGATGCGCCAACGGCTGCAACGTGGAGGCGCACTTCAAGGAGGACATCGTCTACCGCCTCAAGCCCCGGCGGAACGACGACGTCAACCGGACCTGGATGTGCGATCCCGGAAGGCTCGAGTACAAGAAGGCGAACGAGGCGAGGCTCCTCACCCCCGTGGTCCGGGAGAACGGGGGTCTCAAGGCGGAGGCGTGGGAGGCGGCCCTGTCCTTTGCCGCGTTCCGCCTCTGGGAGACGGTCGAAGCGCACGGCGCCGCGTCGGTCGCCGTCATCGCCTCGCCCGCGTTCTCCAACGAGGAGCTCTACCTCGCGCGGAAGCTGGCGGAGGAGGTCCTGCGCACGCCGAACGTCGGGTTCTCCCCGCGCTCTTCGGGGAACGGGCTCTCGGACGACTTCCTCATCAAGGCGGACAAGAACCCCAACACCCGCGGGGCGCAGCTCCTGGGGATCTCCGAGGAGAAGTTCGACGACATCGTCCGGAAGATCGAGGGGGGGGAGGTAAAGGCCCTGCTCGTCTTCGGCAACGAGCTCGCCGACTTCCCCGGGGAGAGGACCGCGGAGCTTCTTTCCCGCGTGCCCTTCGTCGCCCAGGTCGGGACGAACGAGGGGGCCGTCTCCCTCGCGGCGCACGCCGTTCTGCCGTCCGCGTCGTTCGTCGAGCGCGGGGGGACGTTCACCAACCACGCGGGGCGCGTCCAGCGGTTCTGGATGGGGTTCCCCCCCCGGGGGAATGCACGCGGCGGCATCGAGATCCTCGTCGGGCTGGCGAACCGCCTCGGCGCGGGGTGGACGTTCGCCGGGGAGGCGTCGGTGTTCCGGGCGATCGCGCGGTCCGAGGCCCCCTTCGCCGGGATGAGCTACGAGTCCCTCGGGGAATTGGGGCAGATCGCGGGAGGGAAAGGATGAGCGGGCTGTTCGACCTCGTGGTCTCCGTGGTGCGGGTGGCGGTGATGCTCGCCTTCACCCTCTCCCTCGTCCCGATCCTCGTGTGGGCGGAGCGCAAGGGCGCGGCCTACATCCAGGACCGCCGCGGCCCCAACCGGGCGAAGATCCTGGGGCTGACGCTCGGGGGCCTCTTCCACCCCCTTGCCGACGCGCTCAAGCTCCTGTTCAAGGAGGACTTCATCCCCGACGGCGCCCACCGGCTCTTCTACCAGATGGCCCCGATGTTCGCCCTGGCCCCGGCGCTGATGACCTTCGCCGTCGTCCCCGTCGGGCCGCCGGTCGTGATCGCGGGCCGCGAGGTCGCCCTGCAGGTGGCGGACCTGAACGTGGGGATCCTCTACATCTTCGCCATCTCCGGGCTGGCGGTCTACGGCGTGATCCTGGCGGGGTGGGCCTCCAACAGCAAGTATCCCCTCCTGGGGGGACTGCGCTCCTCGGCGCAGATGATCTCCTACGAGGTCTCCCTCGGGCTCTCCATCATCGGCCTGGTCATGGTCTTCCGGTCGGTCCGTCTCTCGGAGATCGTGGCCTCCCAGGGGACGCTCCTGTGGGGGATCGTGCCGAAGTGGGGCGTGTTCGTGCAGCCGCTCGGATTCCTCCTCTTCCTCGTGGCGGTCTACGCGGAGGCGAACCGGACCCCCTTCGACCTCCCGGAGGGGGAGTCGGAGATCGTCGCGGGGTTCCACACGGAGTACGGCTCCTTCAAGTTCTCGATCTTCTTCATGGCCGAGTACGTCCACATGGTGGTCGGCTCCGCCCTGATCGCGACGCTGTTCTTCGGCGGCTGGCAGGTCCCCTACCTCGCCGACTCCGGCTTCGTGCTCCCCGGAGGGGCGGCCCTCGGGCTCCCCGGTCCCCTCGTGCTTCTCCTGCGGATCGGGGCGTTCGTGGGGAAGCTGCTCTTCTTCGCATGGCTCTTCATCTGGGTCCGGTGGACGATCCCCCGGTTCCGGTACGACCAGGTGATGCGCCTGGGGTGGAAGGTGCTCTTGCCCCTGTCCCTGGCAAACATCTTCGTGACGGGGCTTGTCCTGCTCCTGATCGGCGGAGGCGCGTGAGGAAACGATGGCGATCGGAGTGAAAAAGGTCGCGCGGCCCCGGCAGATGTCCGGGGGGGAGACCCTCTACCTCCTGGAGATCCTGCGGGGGCTCGGGGTGACGATGGGGCACCTCGTCCGGAACGTCTTCCGGCAGGAGAACATCGCCACGATCGAGTATCCCGAGGTCCGGAGGGTGATGCCCCCCCGGTTCCGCGGCCTGCACCGGCTGATGAGGCGGCCCGACGGGACGCCCCGGTGCGTGGCGTGCTACTGCTGCGCCACCGCGTGCCCCGCGGTGTGCATCACCATCGTCGCGGGGGAGTCCCCCGACCCGGCGGTCGAGAAGTACCCGGTGCGGTTCGACATCGACATGCTCCGGTGCGTCTTCTGCGGGCATTGCGTGGAGGCGTGCCCCTGCGACGCGATCCGGATGGACACCGGGTGGTTCACGCCGCCGGAGCACACCCGGGAGAAGCTCATCTACACGATCGACATGCTGCTGGAGAAATAGGGGGCCCATGGAACCGATCCTCTTCATCGTCTTCGGCGCCATCGCGGTGGGCGGCTCGATCATGGTGGTCACGCGGCGGCACCCCCTGGCCTCGGCGCTCTACCTGATCCTCACCCTCTTCGCCGTCGCGGCGCTGTTCGTCCTGCGGCAGGCCCACTTCCTCGCGGCGATCCAGGTCATCGTCTACGCGGGCGCGGTGGTCGTCCTGTTCATCTTCGTCATCATGCTGATCAACGTGCCCGAGAGCCGCCTGCCGGTGGAGCGCCTGACGGGGGTGCGCTTCCTGGCGGTCATCGTCGCGGGACTGCTCATCCTCGAGGGGGCCCTGGTGGCCCGCCGCTTCGGGCTGGCCGGGACGCCCGCCGCGGACTCCGGCTCCGTCGAGGCGGTGGGACGCGCGCTGTTCACCGACTACCTCCTCGCCTTCGAGGTCACCTCGGTCCTGCTCCTGGCCGCCGTGATCGGGGCGATCGCGCTGGCGAAGAAGAAGATCTGACGGTGCGCGGGACGAAGGCGCACCCCAAGCGGAGACCGTTGGCATGATGGAACCGTCGGCATACCTGCTCCTCTCCGGGATCCTGTTCGGGATCGGCGTGACGGGGGTGGTGGCGCGCAAGAACGCGCTCATCATCCTCATGAGCGTGGAGATCATGCTCAACGCCGTCAACGTCGCCTTCATCGCGATCGGGTCCTACCTGGGCGACGTCACGGGGGGGGTGTTCGCCTTCATGGTCATGACCGTCGCGGCGGCCGAGGCCGCGGTGGGGCTGGCGATCCTGATCGCGATCTACCGCCTGAAGGAGACGATCGACATCACGGAACTGAGCGTGCTGAAATGGTAGGCGGGATCCTCCAATATCTCTGGCTCGTGCCCGCGCTCCCTCTCCTGGGGGTGATCGTCAACAGCGCGATCGCGCTGTTCGCCGAGCGCCCGGTCCTCCTCCGGGAGAACGCCCACGGAGAGGGGGGGCACGGCGCCGGCGACGCCCACGGTCACCACGCCTCCCCGCCGTACCGGAAACTGGTCGCGTTCCTCGGCCCCGCGGTGGTGGGGGCCTCCTTCGCCGTCTCGGTCCTGGCCGTCCTCGCCCTGGCCGCGCGCCCGGCCCACGACCGGCTCTTCGTCCAGGTCCTTTTCCCGTGGGTCCAGGCGGGGACGTTCCAGGCCCCGGCCGCCCTTCAGCTCGACCCGCTCTCCGCCGTGATGATCCTGGTGGTCACCGGCGTCGGCTTCCTCATCCACGTCTACTCCGTCGGATACATGTCCCACGAGAAGGCCTTCGCGCGCTACTTCGTCTACCTCAACCTCTTCACCTTCGCGATGCTTCTGCTCGTCCTCGGGAGCAACTTCCTCGTCATGTTCGTCGGGTGGGAGGGGGTGGGCCTGTGCTCCTACCTGCTGATCGGGTACTGGTACGAGAAGAAGAGCGCCGCCGACGCGGGAAAGAAGGCCTTCGTCGTGAACCGGGTGGGCGACTTCGGGTTCCTCGTCGCCATCTTCCTCATCTTCTGGACCTTCGGCTCGGTCGACTACACCGAGGTCTTCGCCCGGATCCCCGTCCTATCGGAACGCGGCGTCCTGACGACGGGAATCGCCACCGCGATCACCCTGCTCCTCTTCGTGGGGGCCACGGGGAAGTCGGCGCAGATCCCCCTCTACGTCTGGCTGCCGGACGCGATGGAGGGGCCCACCCCCGTCTCCGCGCTGATCCACGCGGCCACGATGGTCACCGCCGGGGTCTACATGGTCGCCCGGACGAGCGCCCTCTACCTTCTGGCGCCGACCTCGATGGCGGTGGTGGCGGTGGTGGGGGCGGCGACCGCCATCTTCTCCGCGACCATCGGGATCACCCAGAACGACATCAAGCGGGTGCTGGCGTACTCCACCGTCTCCCAGCTGGGGTACATGTTCCTGGCCTGCGGCGTCGGCGCCTTCGCCGCGGGGATCTTCCACCTGATGACGCACGCCTTCTTCAAGGCGCTCCTGTTCCTGGGCTCGGGGTCGGTGATCCACGCCCTCTCCGGCGAGCAGGACATGCGGAAGATGGGATCGCTCAAGAAGCGCCTGCCGGTCACGTTCACCACCATGTTCATCGCCACGCTGGCGATCTCGGGGATCCCGGGGCTGTCCGGGTTCTTCTCCAAGGACGAGATCCTGTGGAAGTCGTTCTCCTCGGGGCACGGGCACGCGGCGCTCTGGGCGGTCGGGACCGCCGCCGCCGGGATCACCGCGTTCTACATGTTCCGCCTGGTGTTCCTGACCTTCTTCGGGGATTCGCGGATGGACCCCGACGTGGAGCGGCACGTCCACGAGTCCCCGTACTCGATGACCGTTCCGCTCATGCTCCTCGCCGTCCTGTCGGTGGCCGGCGGCTGGATCGGCATCCCCGAGGCGCTGGGGGGGCACAACTACTTCGAGGCGTGGCTCGCCCCCGTCTTCGGGCACGGAACGGAAGGGGCGGCCCACGGCGGCGGGCACCACTCCCTCGCGCTCGAGTACCTCCTCATGGCCGGCTCGGTGGGCGTGGCGCTGTGCGGGATCGGGCTCGCCTGGTACCTGTACCGGGCCCGCCCGGGGGTGCCGAAGGAGATCGCCGGCAGGGTGCCGGGCCTCTACGACGTGGTGCTCAACAAGTATTACGTGGACGAGATCTACGACGCCGCCATCGTGCGCAGGATCGTGAACGGATCCGTCTGGCTGTGGGAGGCCTTCGACGCGACGTTCATCGACGGGATCGTCAACGGCGTCGGGGCGCTCGTCCGGGGCGCGGGCGAGCGGGCGAGGCGCCTGCAGACCGGCGTGGTGGGAAGCTATGCCCTCTCCCTGCTCCTGGGGGCGGTGATCGTCGTCGGGTTCCTGATCTGGCCGTAAGAACGGTGAAGGGAGATTCCTCGTGGTGCGTCCCGGAAACACATTGACCGACGAGTCGGTCGCACGGGCTCGCGGGGGGCTTCCTCGCCGCTACGCTCGCGACCTTGCGCCCGCCCGCTGCCGGTTCCGCCCGACGCCATTTCTCTCCCGCTCCACAGGCCGCGTCGAGGATCCCCCCGCAGCACCCTGTGCGCGGAATGGCCGCCTGTCCCGGGCTGTCCCGGTGGCGGATCGGTGTGCCAAGCCATTTGCGAGACGCCGCACCATGAGCGTGTGCCGATGACCTCCCTGCCGCAGCCACTGATGACGCACCTGCTGAGCGTGCTGATCTTCCTCCCTCTCGCCGGGGCGTTCCTGCTCATCTTCCTCCCGAAGGAGAACAAGAGGCTCCTGCGGAACACGGCCTTCGTCCTGACGCTCGCGGACTTTCTCCTCTCCCTCCCCGTGGCGATCCTGTTCGACGGGTCGACCGCCGCGATGCAGTTCGTCGAGAAGGTCCCCTGGATCCCGCAGTACGGGATCAGCTACCACGTGGGGGTGGACGGCATCTCCCTGTGGCTCCTGATGCTGACCACGTTCCTGATGCCCATCACGATCCTGTCCACCTACACGTCCGTCGAGAAGCACGTGAAGGAGTTCATGATCTTCATGCTCCTCCTCGAGGTCGGGATGGTGGGGGTGTTCCTCGCGGTCGACCTCTTCCTGTTCTACATCTTCTGGGAGCTCGTCCTCATCCCGATGTACTTCCTGATCGGGGTGTGGGGGAGCGACCGGCGCATCTACTCGGCGATCAAGTTCTTCCTGTTCACCTTCGCGGGCTCGGTGCTCATGCTGGTCGCCATCATCGCGCTCTATTTCCACCATTACGCGGTGACCGGGGTCTACTCCACCGACCTCCTGGCGATGGCCGAGCTCGTGATCCCCGTGAAGCTCCAGTTCTGGATGTTCGCGGCCTTCGCGCTGGCGTTCGCCTTCAAGGTCCCGATGTTCCCGTTCCACACGTGGTTGCCCGACGCCCACGTGGACGCCCCCACGGCGGGGTCGGTCATCCTGGCGGCGGTCCTCCTGAAGATGGGGACGTACGGGTTCCTGCGCTTCGCGATCCCCCTCTTTCCCGTGGCCGCGGTGGACCTGACGCCCCTCCTGGCGACGCTCGCGGTCATCGGGATCCTCTACGGGGCCTTCGTGGCGATGGTCCAGAAGGACATCAAGAAGCTGGTGGCGTACTCCTCCGTGGCCCACCTCGGCTTCGTGATGCTCGGGCTGTTCGCCTTCAACGTCCAGGGGATCGAGGGGGGGATCCTCCAGATGGTCAACCACGGCATCTCGACGGGGGCCCTCTTCCTCCTGGTCGGGATCCTCTACGAGAGGCGACACACCCGCCTCATCTCGGAGTACGGCGGGCTGTCCCGGGTGGTTCCCCTGTACGCCGCCTGCTTCATGGTCATCACGCTCTCCTCGATCGGCCTGCCGGGCCTGAACGGCTTCGTCGGGGAGTTCCTCATCCTGGTGGGGGCGTTCCGGCCGATGAGGGCGCTCACGGTGGTGGCGGCCAGCGGCGTCATCTTCGCGGCGGTCTACCTGCTCTGGATGTACCAGCGGGTGATGTTCGGCACGATCACGAACGAGAAGAACCGGCATCTTCCGGACATGAACGCCCGGGAGGTGGCCTACATGCTGCCCCTGATCGTCTTCGTCTTCTGGATCGGCGTCTACCCCCAGACGTTCCTCCGGAAGATGGACGCCTCGGTCACGGCCCTCGTGGCCCGGATCGAGGCGAAGCGCCAGGCGGCGCTCGCCGACTCCCCCCCCGGGGAGACGCTGGTCGCCCGCTACTTCGACGTGGGGAAGGGAGGGGCCGATGGCACCGCTGGCCATTGACGGCGGGGCGCTGCTGACGAGCGTCACCAGCATCCTCCCCGAGATCGCCGTGGTCGCGACGGCGCTCTTCGTCCTCCTCCTCGACCTGGCGATCCCCGAGGAGAGGAAGAACCTTCTCTGCGGCGCCAGTCTCGTCGGCATCGTCGTCGCCCTGTTCTCCGTGGTCGCCCTCGGGCAGGGGAGGATCGAGGGGTTCTCCGGGATGATCGTCCACGACGGGATGGGCGCCTTTTTCGACGTCGTCATCCTCGCCGCCTGCGCCCTCACCCTGATGATGGCGACCGGCTACTCCGAGTGGGAGGCGACGCACAAGGGGGAGTTCTACGCGCTCCTCCTGCTCTCCACGTCGGGGATGATGTTCATGGCCAAGGGGACCGACCTGATGACGGTCTTCCTCGGGCTGGAGACGCTGTCGATCCCGATCTACGTCCTCGTCGGGTTCCACCGCAACCGGATGTCCTCGATCGAGGGCGCCCTGAAATATTTCCTCCTCGGGGCCTTCGCCTCGGGGTTCCTCCTGTACGGCATCGCCCTGATCTACGCGGCGACCGGAACGACGAAGATCCCCATCCTGGCGACGATGCTCTACGACCCGCGGATCCTGGCGAGCCCGCTCTTCCTCGTCGGGGCGGGCCTGCTCCTGGTGGGGTTCGCCTTCAAGGTGTCGCTGGTCCCCTTCCACATGTGGACTCCGGACGCGTACGAGGGAGCCCCGACGGTGGTCACCGCCTTCATGTCCGCCGCGGTCAAGGCGGCCGCCTTCGCCGCGCTCATCCGGGTCCTCCTGGTGGCCCTCCCCGGCATGCAGCCCGTCCTGTGGAAGGTCCTCTGGGCCCTGGCCGTGCTGACGATGACCGTGGGGAACCTCTCGGCGCTCGTGCAGGACAACGTGAAACGGCTGCTCGCCTACTCCTCGATCGCCCACGCCGGGTACGTCCTGGTCGGTCTCGTCTCCGGCGACGTCCTCGGCGGGCAGGCCTCCCTGTTCTACCTGCTGGTGTACGCCTTCATGAACATGGGCGCGTTCGGCGTCGTGATCCTCATCGCCCGGAAGGAGGACGAGGGGTACGACATCGCGCACCTGAAGGGGATCGGCTTCCGGTATCCGGCGCTGGGGGCCCTCCTCACCCTCTTCCTGGTCTCCCTCGGCGGGATCCCCCCGACGGCCGGGTTCGTCGGGAAGTTCTACCTCTTCAGCGCCGCGGTGAAAAACGGCTACATCTGGCTGGCGGTCATCGGGGTGCTCAACAGCGCCGCCTCCATCTACTACTACCTGCGGCTGGTCGTCGCCATGTACATGGTCCCGGCGGAGGGCGAGGTGCCGGTCCCCCGCCCGCCGCGCATCCTCTTCTCGATGGCCCTGTGCGCCTCCGCGGCCGTCGTGGTCGTCCTGGGGGTCCTCCCCCGCTCCGTGCTCGAGATCGCCGAGCGCTCCGTCCTCTCCATGCTCATGTAACTTTCCAAACCGGGGACGTTCTTAAAACTTTTCATCCCCTGGCCCGTGTCGTTCCCGTGCGCACCGCTGCGAGGCCGCTTCCGGCCGAGGCATCCTCCGGCCGGGGCCCCTGGCTCGCGGGGGAGTCCGCTCGGCTACGCTCGCGACCTTCGCCCGCCCGCTGCCGGTTCCGGTCGAAGCCTATCCTTCCTCGCTCCACAGGCCGCCTCGCCTCTTTCCGGGGTCCTCCTTTCCGGAATCGAACCCGTGAGGAGCTCATCCGTGGTATAGGAGAGACAAGAGACGGAAACAGGGAGGTACGGGCGATGAAGGTCCTGGTGGTGTTCTACTCCATGTACGGCCACGTCTACAGGATGGCGGAGGCGGTCGCGGAAGGGGTGAAGGAGGTGCCGGGGGCGGAGGCGGTATTGCGGCGCGTTCCGGAGACCCTGCCCCAGGAGGTCCTGCAGAAGATGGGGGCGGTGGAGCCCCAGAAGGCGTTCGCCCACGTGCCGGTCTGCACTGTGGCCGAGCTGGGGGAGGCGGACGCGGTCCTCTTCGGCACCCCCACCCGGTTCGGCAACATGTGCGGCCAGATGCGCCAGTTCCTCGACGCCGCGGGAAAGCTCTGGACGAAGGGGGCGCTCGTCGGCAAGGTGGGCAGCGTCTTCGCCAGCTCGAACACCCAGCACGGCGGCCAGGAGTCGACGATCCTGAGCTTCCACATCACCCTGCTGCACCTGGGGATGATCGTGGCGGGGCTGCCGTACGCGTTCGAGGGACAGATGCGCATGGACGAGATCACCGGCGGATCCCCCTACGGGGCGTCCACCGTCGCCGGGGGAGACCGGACGCCGAGCGAAAACGAGCTGGCCGCGGCGCGTTTCCAGGGGAAGTACGCGGCCTCGATCGCCGCGAAGCTTTCCGGATAGCGGCAAGCGTCCTTTCCCAGATCCCGTCAGGGTGCGGGGGGGCGGGCCTCCCGGGCCGCGGCAAGCAGCGCCTCCGCGGGGACGGCGCCCACCAGGATCCGCTTCCCGATGAGAAAGGTGGGAACCCCCGTGATCCCCAGCTGCGCGGCGGCGGCCTGGTTCGCGCTCAGCGTCTCCCCGTAGGCCGGATCCCCCCACGCCCGCTCCACGAGATCGGCCGGCACCCCCGCCTCATCCGCCAGCTTCCGGAGGACGGCGTCGTCGCCGATGTTTCGCCCCTCTCCGAAGAACGCCGCGAAAAGCTTCTCGTTGAGGGCGCAGAAGACCTCCGGCCCAACTTCCTTCGCCGCCTCGGCGAGAAGCAGCGCCTTGCGGGAGTTCGTCGTGATCTCCCGTTCGGCGAGGGGGATCTTCTCCTCGCCCGCCATCCGGGAGAGATTTGCCATCATCTGCCGCCACTGTTCCGGCGGGTATCCCAGTTCCGACAGCGGCATCCCCTCGGGGGGCGTCTCCGGGTGGATCTCGAGGAAGCGCCAGTCGACGTTCAGGTCGTAATGCTCCGCCAGCCGCGCCAGCCGCCTGTCCCCTATGTAGCAGAACGGGCAGATGTAATCGGAGAACACGGTCACCGGAAGCTCCGGTTTTGCCATGACGTGGCCCTCCCTCTTCCGAACGCGTAAACCGCGCACGTCTGTTTGATATCACGGGTTGCAGGGGGGATTCGTCACCGGGGCCGACGAAGCGGAAGGAACCGGGGGACTCTCTCCTGGTATTTCCGATACTCCTCCCCGAATTTTCGGACCATCCGGTGTTCCTCGAAGAATGTCCCGACGTAGAAGTAGAGAACGACCAGGACCGTGGAGAGGAAGGTATTGCGGCTCTGCACGGGGTGGAAGGCAAGGACCACGGAGATTCCGAAATAGAGCGGGTGGCGGACGACGCCGTACGCCTTGTGCGCGAAGAGGCGATCGTTCCGGCCCGGTTCCGCCGGCTCCCCCCTCCGGTGCCGTTTCCACTGGCGGATGCCGACGAACTCCCGGATGTCCCAAGGCGTCCAGAAAAGAAAGGCGACGCCGCACAGCTGGACGGCGTGGAAGAGAAGCCGGACCGGGCTTTCCAGCCGGTACAAGGGACTGTCCGGCAGCGACCGCAGGTAGAAAACGAGCACGAGGAATGCACAGACGGAATACGCGGTGAAGAGAAGGCGGTGGTACGCGTCGAACGCGCGCGATCCCATCCACCGGCGGACCAGCCGCTCGTACCCTTCCGAAACGGTCAGGCTGTGAAAGACCGCAAACGCCGTCCACGCAGCGATCACGCGCAGCTCGTCCAAGCAAACCTCCCGACGCAGGCAGCTCTTCCTGCCACTATAGCACCGGAGGGGCCGTGAAAGACTCGCACTGGCTCCTCTGCCCCGGCTATACTGGGCCGATGGAGTGCCCGTTCTGCCGGATATCCTCCATGCGCCGGGTGGTTGCGGGGGAGAAGGAGATCGACCGGTGCCTCGCCTGCGGCGCCCTGTGGTTCGACTACGGGGAGGTCCGCGAGCTCACGGAAGGGCGCCTGGCGGCGGACCCCGGGGAGGAAACGCCGCACGACGCACCGGAGGGACTCCTTCGAAGGATGCACCGGAGGGCGGCGTCGCTCTCCTGCCCGCGGTGCGGCGGCGGGATGGGGGCGATCGACTTCCAGACGACGGGGATTGCGGTCATCCGCTGCCGGGATTGCCGCGGGTATCTCGCGACCCGCCGGTCCGCGGCGGCGATTTCCGCAAAGTTCCGGTTCGCCCGGGAGCACGGGGAAACGTACGCCCGGCTGGGGGAGTCGCTCGCCGGGGCGACGAAGCGCCGGATGGAGCTTTCCCACGGTCCCGCCATGCGCGCGTCCGACGGGCAGATCCCTCTTCCGGTCGTCGTGCCGCTTGGGGACGACGGGCCGGCGGTCACCTCGTTTCCCGTCGCGACCTGGCTGCTGATCGGGCTCACCCTGGGCGTGTATCTGTTCGCCCGGATGGGCGGGGGGCCGATCGCGCTTCCCGGGGGGCTTCCCGGTCTGCCTTCGGGGGCGGGATTCCAAAACGTCCCCCTTTTCGATCTCCTCTTCTTCCCGTTCCTGCACGCAGGGGTGGTCCCGCTCGCCGCCGGGGCCCTCTTTCTGCTCGTCCTGGCCGACAACGTCGAGGACCGGATGGGGTGGCTCCCCTTTCTTCTCCTGTATCTGGCGTGCGGCGCCTTCGCGGGGACGGCCCACATGCTCTGGGGCAGGGAGGGCGGGCACGCCGCCCTGGGGTCGGCGGGCGCGGTCGCGGGAATCCTGGGCGCCTACCTCGTCTTCTTCCCCGAGGTCTCCATCCGGATGTACGGGATCGGGAAAATATCGACCGTTCCGGCATATATGTTCGCCTGTGCCTGGGTGGCCGCCGCGTTTCTCATCGGCCCCGGCCCCTTCACGGACCTTCTCAACCCTGCACCCCTCTCCCTGCCGGGGAACCTCGCGGGGTTCGGGGCGGGGGTTTTCGGCGCGGTCCTCTGGCGGTTGAGGGAAGAATCTGCGGGACATAACTTCCCGAATGGCGCGGGAAAGAGAAACTGAGAACCTATGGTTGGGAAAAATTTTCCCTGCATTCGACATCTTATTCCCGACGCCGTTCGTCCCCCGAGGTTCCCCAAAAAAAGCCTATACTATTCAACGTATTGTGATGTGCCGCGCAATTCGGGAGCGTGGTATTGAAATTGCACATATTCCTTAACTAATTTTTTTAGGAAAATCGTATTAAAATGTCGCCGACGTCTGTCCATTGAGGAGAGAAAATACCCGAATGATCAAGGCTGCAGAAGGG
>CP070783.1:1646146-1665958 GCA_020346465.1 Deltaproteobacteria bacterium | reverse complement strand
CCGCGCCCAGATCGAGAAGACGGAGGTGGACCCGCCGTCCCTCGAGGTCGAGGCGCTGCCCAACGAGTTCACCCGTCTCAAGGCACTCACCACGGAGGAGATCGTCCCCGAGACGTCGGAGGGGCTCTTCACGGCGAAGGCCCGGGTGAACTTGCCCGAGGGGCATGCTAGAATCTTGGGGAATCCGACCGTCCTCGTGACGATTCAATTCCGGAAGTAGGGGGAAAAGCGTGCGCAGGAAACTGTTCGGCACCGACGGGGTGCGGGGGGTCGCCAACACCGAACCGATGACCGTGGAGACGGCGATGGCTCTCGGCCAGGCCGTCGCATACAGTTTCCGGAACCACTCCGGGAAGCACAAGATCGTCATCGGGAAGGACACCCGCCTGTCCGGGTACATGTTCGAGACTGCGCTGGCGGCCGGGATCTGCTCCATGGGGGGAGACGTGCTCCTCGTCGGCCCGCTGCCGACGCCGGGGATCGCGTTTCTCACCCACTCCATGCGGGCCGATGCCGGCGTGGTGATCTCCGCTTCCCACAACCCGTACCAGGACAACGGGATCAAGTTCTTCGGCCGGGACGGCTTCAAGCTCCCCGACAAGCTGGAAGGCAGGATCGAAATGCTCATGATGGGGGACCAGCTCAGGGAAGTCCGGCCGCCCTCCCCGCAGATCGGCCGGGCCCACAGGATCGACGATGCCACCGGCCGGTACATCGTCTATCTCAAGAATACCTTCCCGGCGCACCTGTCCCTGGAAGGCCTGCGGATCGTGATCGATTGCGCGAACGGCGCCGCGTACCGGATCGCCCCGCAGGTGTTCCAGGAGCTCGGTGCGGACGTCTTCCCTCTGGGGGTCTCCCCGAGCGGGCTGAACATCAACGAAAAATGCGGATCCCTCTTCCCGGAGATGGTGTCGGCGAAGGTGAGGGAGCTGCGGGCCGACATCGGGATTTCGCTGGACGGGGACGCCGACCGGGTGATCGTGGTCGACCACAAGGGCGACGTGGTGGACGGCGACCGGATCATGGCGATCTGCGCCGAAGAGATGGCCAGAAAGAAAACGTTGAAAAAGAACACCGTCGTCGCAACGGTGATGAGCAACATCGGGCTGGAACTGTTCCTTCGGCAACGGAAGATCAGGATGGTCCGCGCGCCGGTGGGGGACCGGTATGTCGTGGAGACGATGCGCGGGGGGGGATTCAACTTCGGCGGGGAGCAGTCGGGGCACCTGATCTTCCTGGACCATGCGAAGACGGGGGACGGGATTCTGGCGGCGCTCCAGGTTCTGGCGGTGATGGTCGAGTCCGGGAAACGGATCGCGGATCTGGGGAGCAAGATGTCCACCTTTCCGCAGATCCTGGTCAACCTGAAGCTCAAGCACCGTGTTCCCCTGGAGAAGCTCCCCCGGCTCCAGAAAGCGATCGCCGCATTCGAGAAGAGACTCGGGGGGCGCGGAAGGATCCTGGTCCGGTTCAGCGGGACGGAACCGGTGCTCCGGATCATGGTGGAAGGGGAGGACAGGAGCGAAACCGAAACCATCGTGAATGCCCTTGCGGAAAAGGCGCGCGAAGAGATCCGGTGACGTTCCGGAACCGTCTCGATGCATGGCGGAGAGAGGGAGAATGCGCAGGAAGCTCGGTGTAAACATCGACCACGTCGCCACCATCCGGCAGGCCAGGCGGGGGACCGCACCGGATCCCGTGACAGCGGCAGTCATCGCGGAACTGAACGGGGCGGACGGGATCACCGTTCACCTTCGGGAGGACCGGCGGCATATCCAGGACCGTGACGTGGAGGTTCTTTCGCGGGTCGTCCAGACGCGGATCAATCTGGAGATGGCGGCCACGGAAGAAATGGTGGGGATCGCCGTCCGCTTCCTTCCGTTTTCCTCGACCCTCGTACCGGAGAAAAGGGAGGAGATCACCACGGAGGGAGGCCTTGACGTCCTCGGGCAACGGGATCCGCTCCATGGGGCGGTCTCCCGCCTGCAGGAGGCGGGGATTCTCGTGAGTCTCTTCATCGATCCGGACCTGGCGCAGGTGCGCGCGGCGAGGCACGCCGGGGCCGACGCCGTCGAGATCCACACCGGGGCCTACTGCAGCGCCTTCCAGGCCGGGAACTACCAGAGGGAGCTCGGGAAGATCCGCACCGCCGCCGCGCACGGACGCAACATCGGGCTCCGGGTGTTTGCCGGCCACGGGCTCGATCTGCGGAATATCGTACCGCTTCTTTCCCTGCCGGAAATCGAGGAGTTCAACATCGGCCACAGCATCGTCGCGCGGGCGGTCCTCGTCGGCCTGGGGCAGGCGGTCCGGGAGATGGCCGACCTGATCCACGGTCTGTGAAGCGTCCCTCCCGACCCGCAGGGAGAACGATTCGATGATCGTTGGAATCGGGGTCGACATCGTGGAGGTGGGAAGGGTGAAAGAGCTTCTTGCCCGGTACCGGGACCGTTTCGTCCGGCGGGTGTTCACGGAGGCCGAGGCGCGGTATGCAGGCAGAAGCGTCCGGGAGGCGGAGAGGCTTGCAGGCAGGTTCGCCGCGAAGGAGGCCGTTCTCAAGGCGTTCGGAACGGGAAAATCGCACGGTATTTTGTGGCGGGACGTGGAAACCGTTCGCGGGGCGATGGGAAAACCAGAAGTAAAACTTTATGGGAAGGCACTTAACTATATGAAAGAGCTGGGCGGAAGCCGGATCCATGTCAGCATTACCCATGATGGAGGAAAGGCGGTGGCGTTCGTGATCATCGAGGACGGGCGGACATTGACGTGAAGGTCGCGACAGCGCGCCAGATGGCCGAACTGGACCGGGTGACGATCGAACAGTACGGGATCCCGTCCCTCGTTCTCATGGAGAACGCGGGACGCTCCTGCTCCGAGAGGATCCTGCGCATCCTGCAGGACAAGGTTGTCGCACCGGAGGAAGCGTCGATTGCCGTCGTCTGCGGAAGAGGGAACAACGGCGGCGACGGGATGGTGATCGCAAGGCACCTCCACAACAGGGGAGTGTACGTCGAGGTCTTTCTCCTGTCCGATGCGGAAGACCTTTCCCGGGATGCCAGGATCCAGTACGAGATCATCCGGAAGATGGACGTCGAATGCCGGATCATTCGAGACCATGAAGGCGTGGAAGACCTGAGAAGTTACCTCGAGGAGGTCCACCTGTGCGTCGACGCGATTCTCGGGACGGGCCTGTCCTCCCCCCTCCAGGGCATCGCGCGGGACGTGGTGGAGACGATCAACCTTTCCCTGGCCACGGTGTTCGCCGTCGACGTCCCCAGCGGGATCGACGCGACGTCCGGAAGGATCCTCGGGGAGGCGATCCGGGCGGACTACACCGGCACCTTCGGGCTGCTCAAACTCGGACAGGTGCTCCTTCCGGGATCGATCCACTGCGGGGAGACCGACATCTACGATATCGGGATCCCGTCCAAGGCCGTGTTCGACACCAACATCAAAACGGAGGCCCTCGAGGAGCGGGTGGTCAAGAGCATGCTCTCCATCCGGCCTCCCGATTTCCACAAGGGGGATGCGGGACGGGTGTATGTCGTCGGCGGCTCCCCCGGGATGACCGGGGCTCCCTGTCTGGCGGGGCGGGCGTCGATGAGGATGGGGGCGGGCCTGATCACGGTTGTCGTTCCCCGGTCCCTGCAGCCCGTCGTCGAGACGAAACTGATGGAGGTGATGTCGGAGGGGGTCGAGGACGGAGGCTCCGGCACCTTCCGAAAAGAGTGCATCCCGGACCTCCTCGAGAAGATCTCCCGGGCGGACTTCGTCGTCCTGGGGCCCGGCCTGGGAACATACCCGGGCGCGGCGGAGTTCGTGGCGGAGATCCTCCCCCGGATCCGCGTTCCTTTCCTGGTAGACGCCGATGGGCTCAACGCCCTGGCCGATCAGGTCGGCGTTCTGCGGCAGGCGACGGCACCCTGCATCATCACCCCGCACCCCGGGGAGATGTCCCGTCTGACCCGCGAGTCGATCGAGGCCATCGAGGCATCCCGGATCGGATCGGCGCAACATTTTGCGGAAGAGGAGAACGTAACGGTGATCCTGAAGGGGGCGAGGACGATCATCGCCACCCCCAAGGGAGACGTCTTCATCAATACCACCGGGAACCCCTACATGGCCTCGGGCGGGATGGGGGATGCCCTCTCCGGCATGGTGGCGGCGCTGGCCTCCCAGGGGCTCTCGCCGACCGATGCCGCCTGCGCCGGGGTCTTTCTGCACGGGCTGTCCGCCGATATCCTTGTCCGGCGACACCCGATGTCGGTCGTCTCCGCGACCGATGTCATCGAAAACATACGCGAGGCGCTGCAGCAGACCCTCGGCGAACCCGCCGGGAAGGAGTGACGGTCCCTCCCATGCCCTTCGACGGCCTTGCGCCATCGCTTCGATGATCCCTCTCCCGTCGCAGGGGAACCGGCATGGACGTTGAGCTTCTGTCTTCCCGCGAGGGGGACACGCTCTTCGTCGCCCGGACACTCGGAAGGATCCTGGAGCGGGGCGATGTCGTGGCGCTCACCGGAGACCTCGGGGCCGGGAAGACGGTATTCTGCAAGGGAGTGGGTGAGGTCCTCGGGATTCCCGCGGACCGCATCCTGAGCCCCAGCTTCACGATCGTCTCGGAGCACCAGGCGCGTCTCCCGCTCTGCCACGTGGACGTGTACCGTCTCTCCTCCGAAGAGGAAGCGCTGGATATCGGCATCGACGAGATCCTCTCGGGGGACCGGGTCTGTCTTGTGGAGTGGGCGGAAAAAATCCGGTTTCTATTGCCTCCGGACTGTATTAAGGTTACATTTTCTATTTTAGGTGGGGACAGGCGGCGGCTTTCTCTCGTCGTGCCGGACGAACCGCGATTTATCGCGGCCCTCTCCCGCATGAGACATCTTGTCGCCGGAGGATGAGGAAACGATGGCACTCATTGTCCAGAAATACGGTGGCACTTCCGTAGGGACCGTCGAAAAGATCCAGAACGTCGCCAGACGGGTCGCAAGGACCCGGGACCAGGGGAACGACGTGGTCGTCGTGGTGTCCGCGATGGCGGGGGAGACGAACCGGCTGCTCGGGCTTGCGCACCAGCTTTCGGAAATGCCCAACGAGCGCGAACTCGACGTGGTGGCCTCGACGGGCGAGCAGGTGACCATCGGACTTCTCGCGATCGCCCTCACGGAGATGGGATACAAGGCGAGGTCCTTCACGGGGTTCCAGATTCCCGTGCTGACCGACTCCGCCTATGTCAAGGCGCGCATCCGGAAGATCGAAGGCGACACGATCCACTCCGCCCTGAAGAACGGCGTGATTGCGGTCGTCGCGGGATTCCAGGGAATCGACGAAAACGGCTCGATCACAACCCTTGGGCGCGGGGGCTCCGACACGAGCGCCGTGGCGGTGGCGGCCGCCCTGAACGCGGATGTCTGCGAGATCTACACCGACGTCGATGGCGTCTACACCACGGACCCCAACGTGTGCAGCGACGCGCAGAAGCTCGACAGGATCTCGTTCGAGGAGATGCTCGAACTCGCCAGCCTCGGGGCCAAGGTCCTTCAGATCCGCTCGGTCGAGTTCGGCATGAAATACGGGGTTCGGCTCCACGTCCGTTCCTCGTTCAACGACAATACGGGAACCATCGTGACGAAGGAGGAGGAGATCATGGAAACGGCTGTCGTTTCCGGGGTTGCGTACAGCAAGAACGAGGCGAAGATCACCATCGTCAAGGTCCCCGACAGGCCGGGGATCGCCGCAAAGATCTTCAAACCCCTGTCCGACGCCAACATCGTTGTCGATGTCATCGTCCAGAACGTTTCCGTGACCGGATATACCGACCTGACCTTCACGGTGGGGCGAAACGATTTCAAGAAGGCGATGCTGCTCACCGAAGGGGTCGCCAGGGAGATCGAGGCGGAGAAAGTCGTGGGAGACGACAAGATCGCGAAGGTGTCCATCGTCGGCCTGGCGATGCGCTCCCATTCCGGGGTGGCGTTGAAGGTGTTCGATACGCTGGCCTCCGAGGGGGTCAACATCCTGGGGATCACCACGTCGGAGATCAAGATCTCCTGTCTCATCGAGGAAAAGTACACCGAGCTGGCCGTCCGCATCCTGCACAACGCGTTCGGCCTGGGGAATCCGGGCGGTGCCTGAGAGGGAGAGCGGCCCGAGGGGAAGAAAAACCATGACACCGACGAAGAAGATCTATTTGTACGACACGACGCTTCGGGACGGAACGCAGTCCGAGACGGTCTCCCTGTCCGTGATGGACAAGATCGTCATCACGGAGAAACTCGACCAGTTCGGGATCCACTACGTCGAGGGGGGGTACCCCGGCTCGAACCCCAAGGACAAGGAGTTTTTCGAAAAGGGGAAGAGGCTCCGCCTGAAGACGGCGAAGCTGTGCGCGTTCGGCATGACGCGCCGCGTGGGAAAGAAGGTGGGGGAGGACCCCAACATGAAAGCGCTTCTTTCCGCCGAGACGCCCGTCATCACCGTCGTCGGGAAGTCGTGGGACTTTCACGTGACCGAGGCGTTGCGCACCACGCTCGACGAGAACCTGAAGGCCATCCGGGAAACGATGGACTACCTGAAGAAGCGGACCGAGGAGGTCTTCTTCGACGCCGAGCACTTCTTCGACGGGTACAAGAGGAACCCGAAGTACGCCATGAAGACGCTGGCGGCCGCCGTGGACGGCGGTGCGGACTGGCTTGTCCTGTGCGACACCAACGGCGGATCGCTTCCGTCCGAGATCGCGAGAATCGTCCGGGAAGTCCGGAAAGCGACCCGGATTCCGCTCGGAATCCATACCCACAACGACTCCGAAATGGCCGTCGCCAACACCCTGGTCGCCGTGGAGAACGGCGTGACGCAGGTGCAGGGGACGATCAACGGATACGGGGAGCGGTGCGGCAACGCGAACCTCTGCTCGATCATCCCCAACCTGGCGCTGAAGATGGGGTGCGAGGTCATCCCGCCGGGGCAGCTGGAAGAACTCACGGGCCTGTCGCGATACGTGGCGGAAGTGGCCAATCTCGGGCACTGGCTCCACCAGCCCTTCGTGGGGAGCGCCGCGTTTGCGCACAAGGGGGGGATGCACGTATCGGCCATCCGTCGCCATCCGGGGACATACGAGCATATCGAGCCCGGAACGATCGGAAACCGGAGGCGCGTCCTCATATCCGACCTTTCCGGAAGAAGCAATATCCTTTCGAAATTCCAGGAGAAAGGGATCCAGTTCAAGCCCGGCGACCCCGCCGCGGAGGGGATCCTCGAACAGATCAAGGATCTCGAGCATAAAGGGTACCAGTTCGAGGCGGCCGAAGGCTCGTTCGAGATCCTGGTCCGGAGGGCGATGGGGACCCACGTCCCGTTCTTCGAACTCAAAGGGTTCCGGGTGATCGACGAGAAGCGTTCGGAGGGGGAGGACCCGATCGCAGAGGCGACCATCATGGTCAAGGTCGACGGGACGGTGGAGCACACGGCGGCCCTTGGCAACGGTCCGGTGAACGCGATGGACAACGCCATCCGGAAGGCTCTCGAGAAGTTCTACCCGGAGCTCTCCGAGGTGGAGCTGCTGGACTACAAGGTGCGGGTCATCAGTTCGGGAGGGACCGGCTCTTCGGTACGGGTCTTGATACGCTCGGGGGACAAGGAAACCGAGTGGGGGACCGTCGGTGTCTCGCACAACATCATCGAAGCGTCCTGGCAGGCGCTGGTCGACAGCATCCGGTACAAACTCTGGAGGTCCCGGGGCATCATCCCGGGAGAGGAAGGATAACGATCCGAGAGCGGTTCTCCTTCTATCCCTGATGATTCTGGTAGGGAATGTGGGGGCTTCAGGATGGGTCCTTTCCTCCGAACCCCTCCCCTCCGCTCCATCCGACGCGGGGAAAGAAGAAACGCCGGCGGGGGGTCGGGTCGGCCCCTTGACATTCCGGCAGAAATTCCTGATCGGCCACCGACTGGATCTGAATCAAGCCGAATACACTGAGATTACCGATCTCCCCGGTATTTCCGACGACGTTGCGAAGGCGATCGTCAAGGAAAGGGAAAGACGGGGGGGCTTTCGCCGCCCCGAAGACCTTCTTGCGGTCCCGGGAATCAAGGAAAAAAGGCTGAAAAAAATCCTTCCCTTTATCGAACTTTTCCTTAATAATTGACTTTATTTGTCAGGTAAAGGCGGTTTCCCGCAAGGAGGGGCGAGATGTTCCAAAGGGTCCGAAGCGAAATCCGCGTGATCTTCGAGCGTGATCCGGCCGCGCAAAGCGTGCTGGAAATCCTGTTCTGCTATCCCGGGTTCCACGCGATCCATTTTCACCGCGCCGCGCACTGGCTCTGGAAGCGGAACGTGAAGCTCCTCGCCCGGTTTCTGTCCCATGTTTCCCGGTTTCTGACCGGCATCGAAATTCACCCGGGCGCCGTCATCGGCGATGGGTTTTTCATCGACCACGGCATGGGGGTGGTGATCGGGGAAACGGCCGAGATCGGGAAGAATGTGACGATGTACCACGGGGTGACCCTGGGGGGGACAAGCTGGCAGAAAGGGAAGAGGCATCCCACGATCGAGGACAACGTGATCATCGGCGCCAACGCGTCGATTCTCGGCCCCATACGCGTGGGGGAGAATTCCAAGATCGGCTCCGGGTCCGTGGTGAACAAGGAGGTGCCTTCCCACTCGACGGTCGTCGGAATTCCCGGAAGGGTCGTCTTCCGGGAGGGGAACGTCTACCAGGACCCCACGGGGGTCGCCGGAACGCCGGATCCGGAAGGGAAGGCCCTGAAATGCCTGACCGAACAGGTAAGGGCGCTGGAGGAGAGACTGGACGACGTCATGAAGCGGTTGGACGAGGGAACGGACATGCCCCGGGTGGAGTCGAAGCGATGAAGATCACCACGAGGGGCCGGTACGCCGTCATGGCGCTCGTGAGCCTGGCGGTGGCGTCCCACGGGAACCCGGTCTCTCTCAAGGACATATCCCGACAGGAGGACATCTCGGAGCTCTACCTCCAGCAGCTGTTCTCCCGCCTTCGCCGGAGCAGCCTGGTCAAAAGCGTGCGCGGTCCCGGAGGGGGGTTCATCCTTGCGCGTCGCCCATCCGAGATCACGATCGGCCAGATTATCCGGGCCGCCGAGGGGAAGAATGCGCGTGTCGGCTGCCGAAGCTCCGGGCGCAAGTGCGGGATGATCGAACGGTGCAAGACGCAGAACATGTGGGACACGCTGGAAATGCGGATCGACGAGTTTCTCGACGGCATCACGATCGAAGACCTCTTCCTCCATCAGGGGCAGGAGCGCCGGGAGGCGGAGGCGTGAGAAAAATCTATTTCGACCACAACGCGACCACGCCCGTCCATCCCGAGGTCAAGAAGGCGGTCGAACCGTACCTGTCCGAACAGTTCGGAAACCCCTCGAGCATTCACTGGGCGGGGCGAGACGTCCGCAAGGGGGTGGAGGACGCCCGGCAGGAAATCGCCACCTTCTTCGGCTGCCAGCCGCTGGAGGTCGTGCTTGCAAGCTCCGGAACCGAGAGCGACAACCTCGCCATCAAGGGGGTGGCGTTCCGGAAAGGGAACGAGGGGAAGCACATCGTCACTTCGCAGGTCGAGCATCCCGCCGTGATCAACGCCTGCCGGTTTCTCGAGGATCACGGGTTCCGCGTCACGTACGTCCCGGTGAACCGGCACGGGATCGTCGATCCGGAGGCGGTCCGGAACGCCCTGACGCCGGACACGATTCTCGTCACCATCATGTATGCGAACAACGAGACCGGCTCCATCATGCCTATCCCTGAGATCGGGGCGATCGCCCGGGAAGCCGGCGTGATCATGCACACCGATGCCGTCCAGGCTGCGGGAAAGATCCCGATCGACCTCGGATCGCTCCCCGTGGACATGCTCACGTTTTCCGGGCACAAGGTCAACGCCCTGAAAGGGGCGGGGGGCCTGATCGTCCGCAAGGGGATCGAGATCGAGCCGTTGACCCACGGGGGCCACCAGGAGCGGGGACGCCGCGGGGGAACGGAAAATATCGTGGGCATCGTCGCCATGGGGAAATCGTTCCAGTTGCTGCGTCATGGGATGGAGGAAGAGGTCGCCGAGATCCGTCGCCTCCGGGACAAGCTCGAGAGAGGGCTGTTCGAACGGATCCCCGAGCTTGTTCGGAACGGGCACCCGACGCTGCGGCTCCCCAATACCCTCAACGTCTCGTTCCGGTTCGTGGAGGGGGAAGCGATGCTCCTGAACCTGGACATGATGGGAATCGCATGCTCCTCGGGTTCCGCATGCACCTCGGGGTCCCTGGAACCGTCGCCCATCCTCATTGCGATGGGGGCCGATCCCACCGACGCCCAGGGCGCCCTCCGCTTCAGTCTGGGGTTGGGAAACACGGACGGCGACGTGGAGTACGCCATCGACGCCATCGAGGCGGTCGTGAACAAGTTGCGGGCCCTTTCCCCGCTCTATCCGAGCACGAGGGAGGCGAAGGCAAGATGAAAGGGAAGAGGATCCTGGCGGCCCTCAGCGGGGGTGTCGATTCCTCGGTTGCAGCCCTCCTCCTGCAGCGGCAGGGGTGGGAGGTGATCGGCATATCGATGGACCTGTACGACTTCTCGAAGGTGACGAAGGACCGTGCGGGCACCTGCTGCTCGCTGGACGACCTCTACGACGCGAGGAGGGTGTGCGATGCCCTCAACATCCCGTATTACGTGCTGAACCTGCGGGACGAGTTCCGCCGCGAGGTGATCGATCCCTTCGTCCGGGAGTACAGCAGCGGGCGGACCCCCAATCCCTGCATCCTGTGCAACGAGCACCTCAAGTTCCGTGCCCTGCTGCGGAAAGCGGACGAACTCGGGGCCGAGGGGGTTGCGACGGGGCATTACGCGGTCATCCGGAGGGAACCGTCGGGCAGATGCCGTCTTTTTGCAGCTCCCGACGCGTCCAAGGACCAGTCCTACTTTCTCTTCTCTCTGGAGTCGGAGCGACTGCGCCGGATCCACTTCCCCGTCGGGGAGATGGAAAAGGAAGAGGTCCGAAGGATCGCCGAAGAGGCGGGATTGCTCGTGTTCGAGAAGCGCGAAAGCCAGGATATCTGCTTCGTCACGGACGATTCCTACACCGAGTTCCTGAACCGGAGCGGGATCCAGGAGGAGGAGGGGCGCTTCCTCGACCGGAGCGGGAATGTGCTCGGCACCCACAAAGGAGTGCTCCGTTACACGGTGGGCCAGCGGAAGGGGCTCGGGATCGCGGCGAAAGAGCCGTTGTACGTCGTCGCCATCGATGCGGAGAGGAATGAGATCATCCTGGGAACGGAGGACGAGACGCTCTCGACGACCGCAACAGCCGGGCGCTTCTCCTTCGTTTCCGGCGCCCCCCCCGCGAAGGAGTTCCGCGCCACCGCCAAAGTGCGGTTCCGGCACCCGGGAGAGGGAGCGACCGTCCGCGTGGAGGGGGATCGCCTCCGGGCGACCTTCGACTCCCCGCAACGGAGCGTGACTCCCGGACAGGCCCTCGTGTTGTACGACGGGAAAGAGGTCCTCGGAGGCGGCTGGATCGAATGCGAAAACGCCTCAAGGTCCTGACCGTCGGCTGCAAGGCGAATTTCGCCGACTCTGCCTCCGTCGTCCGATTGGCCGCTGCCGAGGGATTCGAGATCGTCTCCTCCCCGTCGCCCGCGGACGTCGTGATCATCAACAGCTGCACCGTCACGCACCGGGCGGACCGGGACAGCCGGTCCCATGCGAGGCGGGCGCGTCGGGACAATCCCGGGGCGACCGTCATCCTCACGGGGTGCTACGCGCAAATGGCCGGTGCGGAGCGGCGGAAGGTTCCCGAGGTGGACCACTGGGTCGGGACGGGAGCCCGGGAGGCGCCGGAAACCGAGGAGGGGTCCCTCGCGGCGATCCTGAGGGGGATCTCCGGAAACGGCATCAGGGATGCGGCCATCCTCTCCGACCACGCAGCGGATCTGTTGCTGGGACATCGCCGGACCTATCTGAAGATCCAGGACGGGTGCGACTTTTCCTGCGCGTATTGCGTGGTGCCTCTGGCCCGGGGGAGAAACCGGTCCGTCCCGGAAGAGGAGGTCGTCGCGAGAGCGGTCGCCGCCGAAGAAGACGGGGCGAGGGAGATTGTCCTGACGGGCATCCACATCGGACTGTACGGGGCCGATGACGCCAAAAAGGATGCCCTGCCCGGCCTGGTCATGCGGCTTCTCCGGGAGACGTCCCGCCCGCGTATCCGTCTGAGCTCTGTCGAACCCGGGGAAATCAGCGCACGATTGATCGAGACGATGGCCGGCAATCCCCGGGTGTGCGCCCACCTGCATGTTCCGCTTCAGAGCGGGTGCGACAGGACCCTCGCGCGGATGCGACGCCCCTACCGGTCCGCCGAATACAGGAAGGTCGTCTCCCGCGCGGCCGCCGGGATTCCGGGACTCTCCCTCGGCGCGGACGTCATGGCGGGGTTCCCCGGCGAGACGAGGGAAGATTTCGAGGAGACGGTGCGATTTCTGCGAGAGTCCCCGGTGACCTACCTGCACGTCTTCCCCTATTCGGCGCGTCCCGGGACGGAGAGCGCGCTCCAGCCCGATGACGTATCCTCCACAGAGAAGAAGAGGAGGGTCACGCATCTTCTGTCGGAGGATTCCCGGATGCGCGAGCTGTTCCTTTTGCGGCAGGTCGGCACGACGGTCGACGTGCTTGCGGAAGCGGTGGTCCCCGGGGGAGGGGCGCTGGTGGGACGCTCGGGGAACTACGCGGAAGTCGTCTTCCCCGGCCCTCCTTCCGGAATCGGGGAGATCCACCGGGTCGTCGTGGACACCGTCCATGACGGGAAGCTTGTCGGGACACCCGTCTGAGCGACATTGGCCGGGTCCGCATGGGGAAGCATGCATATTCTTGAAAAGAAGATCGGGTACCGGTTCCGGGCCCCGGAGCTTCTGGAGGAGGCGCTCCGGCACGCGTCCACGGCGGAAGGAGGTGCGCGGAAATCGTACCAGCGCCTCGAATACCTGGGAGACGCCGTCCTGAACCTTTGTCTCGCGGAAGAGACGTACCGGACCTTCCCTTCCGCGGAAGAGGGGGCGCTGTCGAAGGCCCGGTCCGCCCTGATCAACAACCGGAATCTCGTCCGGGTCGGGGAGGCGATCGGCGTGCCCGACCAGCTGAGGATCGACTCGTCCGTAAGGGGAAAGGGGGGAGGAGTGACCCGGAAGATGGTGGCCGACGCGGTGGAAGCGATCGCGGGGGCGATCTTTCTGGACGGCGGGTACGACGCGGCGAAACAGTTCATTCTCGCCCATTTCTGGAAGGGGAAAGAGGTGCAGGGGCTGATCGCGGGTTTCGACGCGAAAAGCCGGCTGCAGGAGTGGTGCCAGAGGCACCGTGAGCCTCTCCCGCGGTACCGGCTCCTGTCCGTGAAGGGGCCGCCCCATTCCCAGCTGTTTCTCGTGTCCGCGAGACTGGGGGACGGGAAGGAAGAGACGGGGAGCGGGAAAACGAAGAAGGAAGCGGAAATGGAGGCTGCCGAGCGCCTGCTGGCGGTGCTGGGCGAGGGGTAAGCAGATCCCGGAGGGGGTGTGATGACGTCCCGAGGAATGGGGGAGGAATCGCAACGTGGCGGCGGGGGGACATCCGGCTTCGTGGCGCTCCTCGGGAGGCCGAACGTCGGAAAATCCACCCTGCTCAACCGCATTCTGGGGGTCCGGATCGCGATCGTCACATCCAAACCCCAGACCACCCGGGACAGGGTCGCCGGCATCTACACGGAACCCCGGGGCCAGATCATCTTTCTTGACAGTCCGGGCATCCACCGCCCGAAGCGCGCGCTCAACGAGTACATGGTCCGGACCGCGGAGCGGATCGCGGCGGAGGCGGACGTGGTCGCCCACATCGTGGACGACCGCCTGCGGGCGGAGGGGGAGGAGGAAAGTCTTGTTCGGGGGGTTCTCGAGAGGATTTCCGTCCCGCGGGTGATCGTCGTCAACAAGACGGACAGGATCGGTGAGGCAGAGGCGGACCTCCGGAGGAAAGAGCTGATGGAGGGGGGATTGTACTCCCGCGGATTCCTGATCTCCGCAAGGAAGGGGTTCGGAGTGGAGGAACTCCTCGAATACCTTTTCGAAATCCTTCCGGAGGGGCCTTCCTATTATCCGGAGGACGACCTGACCGACCTTCCCGTGCGGTTCCTCGCCAAGGAGATCATCCGGGAGAAGCTTTTCGAGTTCCTGAGCGACGAGCTCCCGTACAGCGTTGCCGTGTCCATCGAGGAGTTCCGGGAGAATCCGGAAAGAAACCTGATCCGGATCCGGGCGGAAATCTACGTGGAACGGGAATCCCAGAAGGGCATGGTCATCGGGAAGGGCGGAAGAATGTTGCGGACCGTCGGGACCGCGGCAAGACAAGAGCTGGAGAAAGAGACGGGCGAGCGGGTATACTTGGACCTGTTCGTCAAGGTCGTAAGGGACTGGAGCCGGAAGGAAACGATGCTGCGGCGGCTTGGGTATGCCTAAATCCGAGTTCACGGTCTCCCTTGTCGGGCGTCCGAACGTGGGAAAATCGACCCTCTTCAACCGGATCACGGGGAAACGGAGGTCCATCACCTACGGGGATCCCGGGGTGACCCGCGATCTTGTCTCCCTCCCGGCGGAGCATGACGGCAGGCGGTTTCGCCTGGTCGATACCGGCGGGTATCTGTCGGGGGAGAGGGGGGACATTCTCTCGAAGGTCCGCGGGCAGGTCCTTCGGGCGATCTACGAGTCCGACGCGGTCATCTTTCTCGTGGACGCGCGCGACGGGGTTCTCCCTCTCGACAAGGAGATCGTCACGATGCTCCGCGAGAGGGAGAAACGCTTCTTTCTTGCCGCCAACAAGGTGGACACACGGGAAGGGCAGGAGATGGCCGCGCAGTTCCATGAACTGTCGGTCGATACGGTGTACCCGGTGTCGGCCGAGCACGGGACGGGTGTAGCGGATCTCCTCGACGCGATCGTCCCGCTCATCCCGGAGATCCCGCCCGAGGACACCGGAACTGCGGAAGTCGTTGCCCGCGTTTCCGTCCTCGGCCGCCCGAACGTGGGGAAATCCACGCTCGTCAACACGCTCGTCGGGTACGAACGTCTGATCGCTTCGGAGATCCCGGGGACCACGCGGGACGCCGTGGACGTCCTGGTACAGTACGGGGACAAGAGGTACCAGTTCATCGACACCGCGGGGATCCGTGCGAAGAGAAAGACCGAGACCGTCCTGGAAAAGTTCTCGGTGATCAAGAGCCTCGACGCACTGAGACGGTGCGACGTCGCGGTCCTGATGATGGACGGGCCGGAAGGACTGTCCCACCAGGACAAGCAGATCCTGCGGTATATCCTCCTCGAGGAGCGCGCGGTGGTCGTGGCGGCGAACAAGGCCGATCTCTGGGCCGGGGAGGAGAAGCGGCGCCAGGGGATCCGAACGATCCAGGAGGAACTCGGGTACGCATCGTTTGCGGCCGTGGTTCCGACGGACGCCGTCAGGGGGAAGGGGATCCCCCTTCTCTTCAAGAAGATCGAGGAAGCCTTCGGCAGTTTCCGGAAGCGCGTGTCCACCTCGTCGCTCAACAGGATGGTGGCTCCCCTTCTCTATACCGTCCCCATCCCCTCCCGGAAGGGGAGGAACCGGCCGTTTTACATCACCCAGGTCGGCGTCATGCCGCCCTCGTTCACGCTGTTCGTCAAGGACCGAGAAGGGATCCCGGACTCCTACACGAGATATCTCCAGAACAAAATCCGGGACCGGTTCGGATTCAAGGGGTCACCCATACGAATCGTGTACCGAGAGCGATGACCCGAACGCCGGTGAGGATCGGAGAGGTCGCCAGGAAAGGCGCGTCCGGTTTCTTTCGCAAGCACGGGATGGTCTACAGCGCCTCCGTGGCGTTCAATCTGCTGCTGTCCTCCGTTCCCATCCTGTTCCTGGTGTTCGGCGCGACCTCCCTGTTCCTCGAAACGAAGAATCTCCCGTTCGAGGAACTGGCGGACGTATTGAAAAAGACGTTTCCCTACGGGGCCCAGATCCTGGTTCCGACCCTGAAGGGGCTTTTTGCCTCGGGGGCGACGTTCGGGATCCTCGGATTCCTTCTCCTGGTCCTGTCCTCCTTTTCCTTCACGGATGCCGTGCACACCTCCCTGTCGGTCATGATCGGGGTCGGGACGAAGAAGCGGCTCCGGAGCCGGGTGGTGGTCCACGCGGCGCTGGTTCTGTCCCTCACGCTTCTCACCTTCTCCGCCATTCTCGTCCCCCCCCTCTGGAAAGGCCTGTCCGTGATCACGTACGGCATATCCGCCGGGCTGGATGCGGCGTTCCATCTGCTGCTCAAGGCGATCGCCGCCGCCGTTCTCGCCGGGATCCTCTTTGCCGGGGGAACGCTGAGCTACCGGTACCTGTCCCCGATCCGCGTGGGCTGGAGGAACGCCCTGGCGGGGACGTCGCTTTTTCTCGTCCTTCTTTACGGGATCAAGTGGGGGTTTACTTTTTATGTCAAGAAAATCAGCAGGTTGAATGTAATTTACGGTTCCCTGTTCGGGATCATATGTTTTATAATTGTAGCATACCTCTTTGCAGCGGCTTATCTGTTCGGCGCCAGCGTCATCGGGGTACTGGAGCGGGAAGAGGAGGGAGAGTGTTCCCCGAACGAGGAGACCGGTGCAGCCCCGGATGAAACTTCTGGCGGCGATTGACGTCGGAACGAACACCGTCCGGATGCTGATATCCGCGCAGGAGCGGGATCGGCTGCGCCCTGTGGCGCGGCGGCGCCGGATCACGGGTCTGGGAAAGAGCCTCCGGGAAAGTGGCGGGATCGGCGGGCCGGAGTTTCGCGCTTCCCTCGAGGCCTTGAGGGAATTCCGGAAGGAGATGGACTCCCTCGGAGTCTCCCGGTACCGGGCGTGCGCGACGGCGGGACTTCGCGAAGCGTCGAACAGGAACGCGTTCCTTGACGCCGCGAAGCGCGAAGGGGTTCTTGTGGAGATCATCTCGGCGCGTGAGGAGGCCCTCAGGACGTGGGAGGGAGTGGCCGGACGGCTCCGCAATCGGGGTGGAACGGTGGTCATGGACATCGGGGGGGGGAGCACGGAGTTTATCGCGGGCCCGGGAGAACACGACTCGGTCAGTCTCCCGATCGGGGTCGTCGTCCTCCTCGGTCCGTTCCGGTTGTCGGACCCCCCGCTTCCCGCGGAATTGCGGAATCTCGAATGCTTCCTGGGGGAACGGATCGCCAGCGGAGCACGAAGATGGAGAAGGAGAACGTTCCGAAGAATGGTAGGCACCGCGGGAACGTTCACGACGCTTGCCGCCCTCGAAATGAAAATGCGTGCGTACCGTCCGGAAAGGATCGACGGGTTCCGGATGCCGGTATCCGCCGTCCGGCGGTGGCGGGAGCGTCTCTCCCGCCTGACGGAAATGGAGCGCCTGCGGCTGCCGGGGATGGAGCAGGGGCGCGAGCGGTACATCGTGCCGGGGGTGGTCCAGGCCCTGGCGGCCATGGAGCATTTCGGACTGAAGGACCTTCACATAAGCGATTCGGGTCTCCTGGAAGGAATTCTCCAGGGGGTCGCGAACGGAAAGGAAGAACGTGGATGAACAGGAAAGAGATGGAAGAGGGATTGACGTTTGACGATGTGCTCCTGCTCCCCGCGGAGTCGAAGGTGCTCCCGAAGGACGTGGACATATCGATTTCCCTGACGCCGGAGATCCGGCTGAACATCCCCCTCCTCAGCGCGGCGATGGACACGGTGACCGAGGCGGAGACTGCGATCGCCATGGCGCGGGAGGGGGGCCTGGGAATCATCCACCGGAACAACACGCCGGAGGAGCAGGCGCACGAGGTGGACAAGGTCAAGAAATCCGAGAGCGGAATGATCTCCGACCCCATCACGGTGGGTCCCGACCAGAAGGTCCACGAGGCCCTGGAGGTGATGGAGAGATACCGGATTTCCGGGCTCCCGGTCACGAAAGACGGAAAACTCGTGGGGATCCTGACCAACCGCGACCTGCGGTTCGAGACCAATTTCGAGCAGCCGATCGAGAACGTGATGACCAAGGACCGGCTGGTGACGGTCCCCGTGGGGACGACCCTCGAGCAGGCGAAGGAGATTCTCCACAAGAACCGGATCGAAAAACTGCTCGTGGTCGACCGGAGCAACAATCTGCGCGGGCTCATCACGATCAAGGACATCCTGAAGATCAAGAAATACCCGATGGCCTGCAAGGACGGGAAGGGGAGGCTGCGCGTCGGAGCGGCTGTCGGCGTGGGGTCCGGCTGGGAGAAACGGATGGACATGATCCTGAAGGCCGGCGCGGATGTCGTCTGCGTCGACACGGCCCACGGCCACTCCCGCGACGTGACCGACGCCGTCCGCTCGATCCGGAGCAATTTCCGGGGCGTCCAGCTCATCGCCGGGAACGTGGCAACCGGCGATGGAGCAGACGCGCTCATCAAGGCCGGGGTCGACTGCGTGAAGGTGGGGGTCGGTCCGGGGTCGATCTGCACCACCCGGGTGATCGCAGGGGTTGGCGTTCCCCAGATGTCCGCGATCATGAAGTGCGCCGCCGTGGCGTCCAGGAAGAGAGTTCCCCTGATCGCGGACGGCGGGGTCAAGTTTTCCGGAGACATCACCAAAGCCATTGCGGCGGGGGCCTCGACGGTGATGATCGGATCCGTGTTCGCAGGGACGGACGAGAGCCCGGGGGAGATCGTCCTGTTCCAGGGAAGATCGTACAAGGTGTACCGCGGGATGGGATCCCTCGAGGCGATGAAAAAGGGGAGCAAGGACCGCTATTTCCAGACCCACGTCGAATCCGAGGCGAAGCTCGTGCCGGAGGGGATCGAGGGGCGGGTCCCCTACCGGGGGCCGCTCTCCGTCATGATCTTCCAGCTCGTCGGGGGACTGAAATCCGGAATGGGGTATGTAGGGGCCAGGGATATCCCGGATCTTCAGAAGCGGGCGAAATTCATGCGGAGCACGGCGGCGGGGCTCAAGGAGAGCCACGTCCACGACGTCATCATCACGAAGGAAGCTCCGAACTACCGTCTGGAGTAGGGCATTGAACGAGAAGGTGCTGATCCTCGATTACGGGTCGCAGTACACGATGCTCATCGCCCGGCGCGTCCGGGAGCTGAAGGTGTACTGCGAAATCCACCCCTGCAATGTCGGCATGGAGGTCGTCCGGGATTTTCGTCCGAACGGCATCATCCTCTCCGGCGGGCCCGCCAGCGTCTACGGGGAGAGCGCCCCCCGGATGCCGGCGGAAATCCTGGCGATGGGCGTACCGGTTCTCGGAATCTGTTACGGGATGCAGCTCATCGCCGACCTCATGGGGGGGAAAGTAGCGAAGGCCGTGGATCGGGAATACGGATTCGCCAACATCCGGGGACAGTGGGGGGACCCCCTGTTCCTCGGGATCGAGGAGTTCCGGCACAACAGGACGATCCAGGTGTGGATGAGCCACGGGGACCGCATCGAGGAGCTTCCGAAAGGATTCGTCTCGATCGCCCACTCGGAAAATTCCCCTGTCGCGGCGATGACGGACGAAGCCCGCCGCATTTACGGCGTCCAGTTCCACCCCGAAGTGGCCCACACTCCCCGGGGAAAGGAGATCCTGGCCAATTTCCTGTTCCGCATCTGCGGCCTGTCTCCCCTGTGGACGATGCAGTCCTTCATCGAGGTGAGCATCGGCAAGATCCGCGAAATGGTGGGGAGCGAGAAGGTGGTGCTCGGCCTCTCCGGGGGCGTCGACTCCTCCGTAGCCGCGGTTCTTCTGCACCGGGCCCTCGGCGACCAGTTGACCTGCATTTT
>CP070783.1:1632110-1646046 GCA_020346465.1 Deltaproteobacteria bacterium | reverse complement strand
GCCCCCCCCGCAGGTGGCAAACAAAACGGAAGCAAACGTCGCCAGCAGAATCCCGATCAGGCGTCGGATGGTTGGTCCCCGGTTGTTCATGTCTTGTTCCCTCCGCTGCAGTCCTCCTGGAAATAGTAAATGCCGACCCCTGCCCGGACTCTGCCCGTCCCGGGCACCCGGGGGTTTACATCCCTGTCCCGCTCGCTCATCCACCGGTCCAGGTTTTCCAGCAACGCCTGTGACTGATCCCTTGCCAGTTTCTTCAGCTCGGGAATCGCGTTGTCAGGGAGATTGTCGTAACAAACCTTCCTCTGGAAGAAGGGAGCGTCCGGATGGCATATGTTGTGGTCGATGGTTGCGAGAAGGTCCGACGTGTCTGCGCCGAGGATGGCGATCTTTTCGACATCTCCGGTCTTCGGAATGTACGAGCGTTCGAGCAGGCGGACCTTTCCTTCCGGGGTCCGCTCGACAGCTCCGACCCTCAGAAGTTCATCGAGCACCGCACGGGCCGGGGCATCCCCGCTGTACGTATTGACAAGTTGCCGAAAGCAGACGGTTCCCCCCTCGAACAACAAATCCACAGGGTGGCCCGATTCGTCGTGGAACATGGAGTCGCGAACCCAGCCCCCGATCACGCGCGCCGCCCGGTTGTATCTCTCCCCGGCCCCTTGATCGCTCGGCTCGAGGAGGCGTTTCACGCGCAGTACCTCTTTCCGGGAAAGGCCGGTGATGACGGATATCCGCGACTTGGACTGTTTCCGTCCGGGAATGCCGAATTCTTCCGTAGCTATATCCACATAGACACGTTTTGCCAGCTCGGCAAATGTCTGGTACGGGATGCCGTTCCGCAGGAGAACCCTCACGAGGGGGCGAAGCAAAGTCTTGATGGCGGCGGAAATGGCTGTGGTGATTCGATTCTCCATGTTTGGGAAAATTATCCCAAATTATTGTCCATGTCAACAATCTTTTTCATTATGCAAATCGACGGATGGTAGGAACGGACCTAGAGGGGATTATCTGGCGGACGTTCCACCTGGGAACTCGACCGGGGGAAGCATCGCATAGTCGGTCCGCCGCCACTTCAGGTGGGAAAGAAGGCGTATTTCCGGACCCTCAGCCTCTACGAGAAGTTTCAGGGCTTCGAGCAGGACCCTGCGCTGCTGCATCCGGTTCCCCGGTCCTCCGACGGCGTGGCCGAAGGGGAAACGGACGGAAACGGCCCGGGGAGGGCGAATGCGCTTTGTTACCTCCAGGGAGTTGGAGATCGCGACGGTGGGAATGCCTGCGCTCTCCAGAGCCCGGGCGACCAGACCGGCCGCCAGGTTGCAGGTGCCTCAGGCGGGGACGAGGAGGACCGCGTCCACTTCCCCCTCCCGGAAGATGGCGGCGATTTCCGGTGCCGTCTCGTGTTCGAGGCGGAATGCCTCTTCCCCCTTGACATGGCCCATCAAGCCGACCGCCACGGGATGAAGCTCTCCGATGATTCCTTCCTCGGCGAACTCCCGGAGGCGCTCGGCGGGAAGGATGAGGTTGAGGTCCCTTTCTGCGTCCCGACGGTCGTACCAGTCGTGGGTGATAACGAACGCGTCGCGGGGGCGTGTTAGATCCAGCAGACGGTAGGTGCCGTCCCCTTGAGGGTTTTCGTCCTTGCGGCGGAAGGGAATCTGGTCGATATGGTGGACTCCCCCCGTGGTGATCAGTCCGATACGCATCCGCGAGATCGGCTGGGCCGGGAAAACGAAGGCGGGCGGTCCCGTGGTTTCGCGGGACCCTGCCCACAGGGTTGCGAGCAACGGGACGCGGACGAAAGCCCACGCGACAAGCCTTCCTGTCACGCCCATGTTGCCCGTCTCCATCACACCGGTATTCTGGAAAACCGCCTAAATGTATTTCAGGCGATCGCCATATCGCAGGGCCTGTATCTCCTCGAGTCTGTCCCTGAGAGAAAAATAGAAGTTATAGATCGGTATGATCGTCACCGCAAAAAGAACCCCGATGAGAAATGTCTCCACAAGTCCGGGGATGAATGTCGTCGGCGTAAGCCGGGTGAACCCGGGGAGAAGGGTACCCCAGCCGACCTTCATGCCTACGCTCGGAAACAGGATGTCGAGAACGACGCACAGGATATAGGCGCCGGCCAGAGAGGCGCCGGCAAAGAAGGTTCCCCATGGAAGGCTGATTCGATTCGCCTCGGTCATTTTCCATTCCTCCCCGGATCCGATTTCCGTGTCTCTGTGAATCCTTTTATATGGGCAGGGGGTGCATATGCCATGCCAGGACAGTCGGATCATGCAGATCATGACACGGCTTGAATATCAACGGTTTGCCAGTCCCGATGGTTGTGCGGGATGAGCCGATAGAACGAGACTTGAGAATAGTCTGCACCGTATTGCAGGATAATCCCCGGTTTGTTTCCTTTGAAATACCCTCTTTCGGTCTAACCGGCGGATCCGCAACGGATATGTTGCCAGCCTCTTTTGGCATGGCTTGTGCTGTCTCCTTTACCCACGGTCGTGAGAGCGGAAATGGGGAGGAAGGAAGGGGCATGGGCTGGGTGATGCTTTTCTGGGTCTTCGTCATCGTGGGGGTGCCTACGGTGCTGTGGTTTCTCCTCTCCGAACCCGGCCGGTCTTCCCGTCTGCCCGACGCAGAGAGGAAAGGAGGAAGGCGATGAAGAATCGATGGATGATGGGTGCGGCGTGCCTGGGCATCCTGGCGTTCTTCTATTGGGCGGTGCAGCAGGACCGTTTGCCGGAAACAATTCCGTATCTGATCCTCCTGCTGTGCCCGCTGCTCCATCTCCTGATGCATCGTCGCCGCGGCGGACGCATCGGCCACGGACAAAACCCGGAGGGGAGGGATGGACCATGAGCAAGCTTGTCGGGGAGAAAGTCAGGATGCGGATCTGGTTCAACGAGGGGGACAGATATGGCGATGAACTCCTGTACGAGGCTTTCCTCAAACTGTTCCGGGAGGAGGGGTTCGCCGGGGCCACGGTCATCCGGGGGATCGCGGGATACGGCGCTCGCAGCATGCGCCGGGGGGCGGCGTCGGGGGACGTGTCGCGGGACCTTCCCGTCATCGTCATCGCCGTGGACAGCAAGGAGAAGATCGACCGGGTCATGCCGAAGATCGACGCGATGATGAGCGGGGGGATGATCACCATGGAAAAGACGACGGTCCTGCGCTACGCGCACAAGCACAGGTGAGGGACGCTCGGGATCCCCCGTTCGCCCTGTCTCAGGCGCCTGAAGCGACAAACGAATAATCCCTACCCGTAGAGAATATTCTTCAGCGCATCGACTTCCGGGAGCTTATCCCCGGGGGGTCTTCCCGTCGCACTTTCCCGATATCAAAAGGATATTTTGCTTCGTGGCAAGGTGGCACGAGAGGTGCTTGCAAGAAGCGGGAATAACGATCCGGAGGAGCAGGCCATGAAGAAGAACGCAGGGCAAAAGGAAACCTCGAACGGCACCCCGCAAGGAGCAGCCGGCGGACCACGCCCCGGAGGCGGGAAGGGAAAGCGTCCCCTCCTTCTCGCGGCGGTGTTCCTGGGGGTGGCCGCGATCGGGGCCGCGGGATGGTTCGGGAATTTCTTCCAGGACTCCCCCGCGGAGCGGGCGAGGAAGGCCGGCGTGATCGAGACCGCGGACGCCGTGAGGATCCCTCTTTCGGCCCTCGAGTCCGGGAAGGCGATCTTCCTCGAGGCCGACCTCGAGGGAAGGCGGATCCATTACTTTGCGGTGAAGAGCTCGGATGGAGTCCACCGGGCCGCCTACGACGCCTGCGACGTCTGTTTCCGGGCGAACAAGGGATACCGCCAGGAGGGCGACCTGATGGTCTGCAACAACTGCGGGCAGACGTTCCCGAGCGTGAAGGTCAACGAGCTCAAGGGAGGGTGCAACCCCGCGCCCCTCGTCCGCACGGTCGATGGCGACCACCTCCTGATCCGGAAGAAGGATATCGCCGCGGGGAGCGGCTACTTCGTCGGGCAAAGGTCGTAGCGGGCCGGAGGAGGCGGACGGGATGAACATCCGGAAGCTGGCCTGGAAGAACCTGTTCCGGAGGAAATCGCGCGCCGTGTTCACCGGACTGGGGATCTTCCTCGGGATCGGGACCTTCGTTGCCCTCTCCTCCCTCACCATGCAGATGGAGGGGGCGGTTCGCGACAAGCTGGACCGGTTCGGGGCGAACATCCTGATCGTCCCCCGGACAGAGCAGCTCTCTCTGGGGTTCGGGGACATCGCCCTGGGAGGCGCACAGGTCGCCCACGCGAAGCTCACGATGTCGGACGAAACGGCGATCCGCTCCATCCGGTTCCGGGAGCGCCTCCGGTCGGTCGTTCCCTTCTTCCTCACCGCGACCGACGCGTCGGGGAAAGACGTCGTGTGGATGGGACTGCGCGCCGGGGAGATCGCCGATGCGCGCCCCTGGTGGAAGGTGACCGGGACGGTTCCCCGCGGGAAGGGGGAGGTCCTCCTCGGCTCCGAGGTCGCAGCGCTCCTGAACAAGGGGAAGGGGGGGACCGTCACCTCCGGGGGGAGGACGTTCCGCGTGGCGGGAGTGCTTCACCCTACGGGAGAGAAGGAAGACTCGATGGTGATCGCCGATATCGGGGACGTCCAGTCCCTCGCCAGGAGTCCCGGCGCGGTGACCTTCTTCGAGGTGGCGGCCCTGTGCAAGGACTGCCCGGTGGAGGACATCGTCGGACAGATCGGCGACGCGCTCCCCGGCGCGAGGGTCAAGGCGATCCGGCAGGTCGTGGAAAGCCGGAAGGCCGCGGTGGACCAGTTCCGCCGCCTGGGCCTGGCGGTCTCGGCCATCGTTCTTTCCATCGGGGGACTGATGGTGTTCGTCACCGTGATGGGGAGCGTCCAGGAACGGACGAGGGAGATCGGCGTTCTCCGTGCCGTCGGCTTCCGGCGGCGCGCGATCGTTTCCCTCCTGTTCTGGGAGACGGGATGGGGTATCCCTTCTGTCTGCGACGTCCGGGGCGGTCGTGGGGATGGCGGCAGCGTGGATCGCCTCCCCCCTGTTCGGGATGGCGAGAACGGAGGTGGCTCCCGCTCCGGCGATTTTGGGCATCGTCATCGGGATGGCCCTGGGACTCCTCGGCAGCATCCCTCCCGCGCGGCGGGCGGCTGCCCTGTCCCCGACGGAAGCGATCCGCGCTTTATAAGACCTTCAAGGAGAGAAGGATGGCCCCCTTCATCGCACTGGACGACGTTTCCATGCTCTACGGCAACAACGGGACGTTCGCGGCGGCACTGCGCGGCGTCTCCTTTTCGGTCGCCGCGGGGGAATTCGTGGGGATCACGGGCGATTCGGGAGCCGGAAAAAGCACGCTGCTTGCGATCCTGGGCGGTCTGCAGGCCCCGACATCCGGGAATGTCGTGATCGCGGGCTTCCGCCTCCCGGCACTGTCCGCCGACGGGCTTGCCGACTTTAGGAAGCGGACCATCGGCTTCATCTTCCAGGCGTACCACCTCCTTCCGTATCTTACGGCCCGCGAAAACGTGATGGTTCCCCTCTCCCCCGAAAGGACGGATCCCCGGGAAAAGGCGGAGCGGGCGGACGAGCTTCTCGCATCCGTCGGTCTTGCGGGGAAGGAGAACCGGCTGCCCTCGGAGCTGTCCGGGGGCGAGAGCCAGCGGGTCGCCATCGCACGGGCCCTGGTGCACGACCCTCCCGTCCTGCTCGCGGACGAGCCGACGGGGAACCTGGATACCACGACGGGGGAGCAGATCCTGGACCTGTTCTCCGAGTGGCACGGCCGGGGGAAGACCGTGCTCATGGTGACCCACAACCGCACCAATCTGTCACGGGCCACGCGCGCGGTGCACCTCCGTGACGGCCTGGTTGCGGAGGATGTCGACCTTTCCGTTGCCCGCAGGGCGATCTGAGCGCGGGAATCGTTCCCGTCCCGGCGGAACAAGGAGGAAAAAGAGATGGATGAGGGAATGGACGTGCGGGAAAAACAGGACCTCCCCGGGGAGGAACCGGATCCGGGAGTGGGGGACCCGGACGACGGGACCGGATCCCCGTCTCCGACGTGGCGGGGTCTGCTGATCGCCGTGGTTGCGGCGATCGTCCTTTCGGTGACGGCGACGCTCCTGCTCGGAGGGTCGTACGGGATCTATGGCGGAAAGCCCGCGACGGGTTGCGGGCCCGGCAGCGCGTGCTGCCCCCCGGCGACCGGCAGGTAGGCGGGATGAGCGGACCGGGAATCCCGGGAAAAAGGATCTTGGCGGTCCTGCTCTTCCTGGCCTTGCTTTCCCCGGCCGCCGCGGCGGGGGATTCGGCCGGAGAGAGGGAAGCCCTCCACGCCCTCGTGGAGGAAGCCCTCGAACGGAACCCGGAACTCCAGTCCATCCGGTCGACCGCCGAGGCGAAGGAGCAGCGGATCCTCCCTGCAGGCTCCCTCCCCGACCCGATGCTCTCCCTCGCGTTTTCGAACCTGCCGGTGGATGACTTCGCCCTCGACAAGGAGCCGATGACCTCGAGGGACATCGGGGTAACCCAGGCCATCCCGTTCCCCGGGAAACGTTCCCTCAAGGAGGAGGTCGCGAGGCTGGAGGCGGTCCAGGCCGGGGACCGGGTGGAAAGCATGAGGAACCTGATCCGGTTCCGGGTCAAGAAGGATTTCTTCCTCCTCCTGGAGAACCGGGAAATCACCCGGCTGACGGAGAAGAACAAGGCCCTCCTCGGGGAACTTCTGGCGGTCGCGAACTCCCGCTATGCGGTGGGGAAAGCGCCGCAGCAGGACCTGTTCAAGGCCCAGGTGGAGATCTCCCGGCTGGAGAACATGCTGATCTCCCTCCGCAAGAAGAACGTGGAGCTTCTGGCCGACGTGAACACCCTGCGGAACCGGCCCGTGGGAACCCCCCTGGATCTTCCGGCCGGCTACACGGTCCCCGGGATCGTGCATTCCGAAGAGAAGATCCTGGAAATCGCGAGGGAATCCAACCCCGACCTGAAGAGGGAGAAGGAAGCGGTGAAGCAGAAGGAAACCGCCTTGAAACTTGCCCGCAGGCAGATCCTTCCCGACTTCCAGGTCGGCGCCGCCTACAAGTTCCGCGAGGACGCCCCGAACGGCACCGAGCGCCCGGACTTCTTCAGTGCAGGCGTCGGGATTTCGCTTCCCCTTTGGTACGGCCGAAAGCAGGACAAGGAGGTCGAGGCGGCGCTGCGTGACCTTTCTTCCGCGGAGAGAAGCCATGAAAACGCATGGAACGGCATCCGGAACCGGATTCGGGAAATAACCTCGGATATTGAGGCGCTGACGGCCTCCCTCTCCCTGTTCGACACGGGTCTCCTGCCGCAGGCGAGGGAGTCGGTTGCCGCCTCCCTCTCCGCGTACCAGGTGGGGGCGGTCGAGTTCTCCTCGGTCCTCCTCGGGCAGATCGCCCTGTACCAGCAGGAGATCGAACGGGAGAAAACGGGGCAGGCACTCCGGGTCCGCGCCGCCCAGCTGGAGCTTGTGATGGGGGAGGAACTCTTTTGAACGAGAGGACGGGTCGATGACCGGGAAAAAGATTGTCTCTCAGATCCTTCTGGTGCTGCTCGCCGTGGGAGCGGGGGGCGCCGGAACCTATTACTGGATGACGAGGGAAACCCTGCACGGGCATCCGGAAACGGCACCGGCGGGGAAACCGGCGGCGGAGGAGAAGCAGTACACGTGCCCCATGCACCCGTTCATCGTCACCGACCAGCCCGGCGCGTGCCCCATCTGCGGGATGGCGCTTGTCCCGGTCAAGTCTTCCGCAGCAGCCGCGGGCGTCGGGGGAGAGAAGAAGGAGCGGAAGGTCAAGTACTGGGTCGCCCCCATGGACCCCAACTACCGGAGCGACAAGCCCGGAAAATCCCCCATGGGAATGGACCTCGTCCCCGTCTACGAGGAGGAAGGGGGCGAGATGGGGACCATCCGGGTGGATCCGAACACGATGCAGTCCATCGGCGTGCGGACGGCCCCGGTGGCTGTCGGGGAGCTTGTGAAGACGATCCGGACGGTGGGAAGGGTCACCTACGACGAGAGGGGCATCCGCACGGTGAACGCGAAGATCGGCGGGTGGATCGAGAAGCTGCACGTCAGCACCACGGGGGAGGAGGTCCGGAAAGGGGCGCCCCTGATCGAACTCTATTCCCCCGACCTCGTATCCGCCCAGCAGGAATATCTGATCGCAAGCAGGCACATCCGGGAAGTGGGGAACAGCCCCTTCCCCGACGTCGTAAAGAGCGCGCAGGACCTGCTCGAATCGGCACGGAAACGTCTTTCCTATTGGGACATCACCGATGCCCAGGTCGCGGAGCTCGAGAGGACCGGCACCGTCCGCAAGACGCTGGTGCTCCACTCCCCCTTCGACGGGGTCGTCGTGAACAAGGCGGCGTTCGACGGGACGAAGGTGATGCCGGGGATGGAGCTCTTCCGGATCGCAGACCTCTCCCGGGTCTGGGTGCAGGGGGACATCTACGAGTACGAGCTGCCGTGGCTTACCGTCGGGGTGCCGGCTGCGGTGACCCTGGACTACCTGCCGGGGAAGACGTACCGCGGAAGGGTCACGTACGTCTACCCTTACCTGGAGGGGAAGACGCGGACCGCCACCATCCGGGTGGAACTCGCCAATCCGGGCGGGGTCCTCAAGCCCGACATGTACGCCCACATCGAGCTTCGCCCGAGGGTGGGGAAGAGAACGGTCCTCGTCCCCTCCGAGGCGGTCATCCGCTCGGGGATCCGCAACGTCGTGTTCGTCGCGAAGGGGGAAGGCCGGTTCGAACCGCGCGAGGTCGAGCTGGGACTGGAGGGGGAGGAGGGGGCCGTCCAGGTTCTCTCCGGCCTGGCCGGGGGCGACAACGTCGTTGTATCGTCCCAGTTCCTGCTCGACTCGGAGAGCAGCCTGAAGGAGGCGCTCAAAAAATTCCAGAGCGCCGCGGAACGTCCGAAGGAGCAGTAGGGGATGCTCGAAAAGATCATCGAGGGCTCCATCAAGAACAAGTTCCTCGTGGTCCTCGCCATGTTCTTCCTGGGCGCGTGGGGGATCTGGGCGATGACCCGCATCCCCCTGGACGCGATCCCGGACCTCTCCGATGTCCAGGTCATCGTGTTTACGGAATACTCGGGCCAGGGGCCCCGCATCGTCGAGGATCAGGTGACCTATCCCCTCACCACCGCGATGCTCGCCGTGCCGAAGGCGAAGGTGGTGCGGGGCTACTCGTTCTTCGGACTCTCCTTCGTCTACATCATCTTCGAGGACGGCACCGACATCTACTGGGCACGCAGCCGGGTCCTCGAGTACCTGAACTACGTTTCCAAGCGGCTCCCCGCCGGGGTGACCCCGACGCTGGGCCCCGACGCGACCGGGGTGGGGTGGGTCTACGAGTATGTCCTGGTGGACCGAACGGGGAAGCACGACCTCTCGCAGCTGCGCTCGATCCAGGACTGGTTCCTCCGGTACGAGCTGACGGCGGTCGACGGCGTTTCCGAGGTTGCCTCGATCGGGGGATTCGTCAAGCAGTACCAGGTGGTCGTTCACCCCGACAAGCTGGCCGCCTACGGGATCCCGATCCAGAAGGTGCGGACGGCGGTCCAGCGGAGCAACAACGACGTCGGCGGGCGGCTGGTCGAGATGGCCGAGACCGAGTTCATGGTCCGGGGCCTCGGATACATCAAGTCGCTCGAGGACCTGAGGGACATCCCGCTTGCGAGCGACCGGGGAACCCCGGTCTTCCTGCGCGATGTGGCCGACGTCCGCCTCGGTCCCGAACTTCGCCGGGGAATCGCCGACCTGAACGGGGAGGGCGACGTCGCGGGCGGTGTTGTGGTGATGCGGTTCGGGGAGAATGCGCTGCAGACGATCGACAATGTTAAGAAGAAGCTCGAGTCGCTCAAGGCGGGACTCCCGGAGGGGGTGGAGATCGTGCCCACCTACGACCGGTCCGGTCTGATCGAGCGGGCGATCGCCACACTCAAGGAGAAGCTCCTGGAGGAGTCGGCCGTCGTCGCGATCGTCTGCATACTCTTTCTGCTCCACTTCCGGAGCGCCTTCGTGGCGATCCTGACGCTGCCCCTGGCGGTGCTGATATCCTTCATCGTCATGTACTACCAGGGGCTGAACGCGAACATCATGTCGCTGGGCGGGATCGCGATCGCCATCGGGGCGATGGTGGACGCGGCGATCATCATGATCGAGAACATGCACAAGCACATGGAGCACGACGGGGGAAAGCGGGAGCACTGGGACCTGGTCCTTACGGCCTCGAAGGAGGTGGGTCCGACCCTGTTCTACTCCCTGCTCGTGATCACGGTCTCTTTTCTCCCCGTCTTCACCCTCGAGGCGCAGGAGGGGCGGCTCTTCAAGCCGCTCGCCTTCACCAAGACCTATTCGATGGCCGCGGCGGCTCTGCTTTCCGTAACGATCGTCCCGATCTGGATGGGGTACTTCATCCGGGGAAGGATCCTTCCCGAGGAGAGGAACCCCATCAACCGGTTCCTGATCCGGTTCTACCACCCGGTGCTTGACATCGCCCTGAAGTACAAGAAGACGGTTCTCGTCGGTGCGCTCCTCGTCATCCTGAGCCTGGCGTGGCCGGTATTGAAGATCGGCTCGGAGTTCATGCCCCCGCTCTACGAGGGGGACCTCCTCTACATGCCGACCACCTTCCCCGGGATCTCCGTCACCAAGGCGAAGGAGCTGCTCCAGCAGACCGACCGGATCATCCGGACCTTCCCGGAAGTGGACCAGGTCTTCGGGAAGATCGGCCGCGCGGAGACCGCCACCGACCCGGCGCCGCTGACCATGATCGAAACGACGATCACGCTCAAACCGGAGGAGCAGTGGCGCCCCGGGATGACCCACGAGAAGCTGGTGGAGCAGCTCGACGCCGCCATCCAGTTCCCGGGGCTGACCAACGCCTGGACGATGCCGATCAAGACCCGGATCGACATGCTGGCCACCGGGATCAAGACCCCTGTGGGGATCAAGATCATGGGGGACGACCTCGACACGCTCGTCCGGCTGGGAGAGCAGATCGAGGGCGCCGTGTCCCGCGTCCCCGGGACGCTGTCGGTCTTCGCCGAGCGGACCACCGGGGGGAACTACTTCGACTACGACATCCGCAGGAAGGATGCGGCCCGATACGGGCTAACCGTGTCGGACGTCCAGGACGTGATCATGTCGGCCCTGGGGGGGATGAACGTCACCCAGACGGTGGAGGGGCTGGAGCGGTACCCGGTGAACGTCCGGTACCCGGAGGAGCTCCGCGACAACGTCGAGTCGATGAAGCGGGTGCTTGTCCCCACGCCGGGCGGGGCCCAGGTCCCGCTGGGGCAACTGGCGGACATCTCGATCCACAAGGGGCCGGCGAGCATCAAGAGCGAGAACTCCCGCCGGACGGTCTGGGTCTACGTGGACCTCCGGGGGGTGGACGTCGGAACCTACGTGCGGAACGCCCAGGAGGCGGTGCGGAACAGCATCCGGCTTCCCGCCGGCTACAACATCGTCTGGAGTGGACAGTTTGAATACATGGAGCGCGCGAAGAAGCGTCTCCTGGTCGTCATCCCGCTCACCCTCTTCATCGTCTTCCTGATCATCTACCTCAACACGAAGTCGCTCGCCAAGACCGCGATCGTGCTCCTGGCGGTCCCCTTTTCCCTCGTGGGGGCGTTCTGGCTCGTCTATCTGCTCGGCTACAACCTTTCCGTCGCCGTATGGGTCGGGATCATCGCCCTGGCGGGGCTGGACGCCGAAACCGGGGTGGTCATGCTACTCTATCTCGACGTGGCCTACAACGGAATGAAACGGAAGGGGCTCATGAACACGATGGGGGACCTGAAGGAGTCAATCGTCGACGGGGCGGTCAAGCGGATCCGCCCGAAGATCATGACCGCCTCGGTCATCATCGCGGGGCTTCTTCCGATCATGTGGAGCACGGGGACCGGCTCCGACGTGATGAAACGGATTGCCGCCCCGATGGTCGGAGGAGTGGTGACCTCCGTTCTCTTGGAACTTCTCGTCTACCCGGTCATCTATGAGTTCCTGCACCAGAAAGGGCTTTCCAGGACCGATGACAGGACGTCGCTTGCGGCCCGCCCGGCACGGACGCCGGGGGAGGAGCCGTAATGGGGTCGGGAAGGACCGGTCCGGGGCAGGGAGGGAAGTTCGGGGTGAAGCGCAGGGAAGGGACACGATGGCGGCTGATGCCGTTCCTGGCGGCCTCGACGATCTTGCTTGCCGGGCTCGCGTCCTGCGCGAAGCAGCCCCCTCCGGAGAAGCCTCTCCTTCGGACGACGAAGGCGTTCGATGAGATCTTCGGCGAGCTGCCGCAGCTTCCGCTTCCCGCTGCGGCCTACGCGACCGTCGCGTACTTCCCCTCCTCCCTCGAGCCCGGGAAGTTCCGTCCCGTCCCGATCTTCTCCGTCGAGCCGGGGAAAGAGGAGGAGCTGGTCGTCCGGACCGTGATCCGGGGGATCGGGACGGAAGAGGGGCCTGCGAACGCCCTTCTCGCGGAAATCGTCCATCCCTTCCCCGACGGGTCGGATCTTTCGTCGCTGACCGACGACGGCGGGAAGGCGAAGGTTGAGGTCGGGGGAAGCTTCCGCGCGGAATCCCTTTCCGGGGCGCAGAAGGAGAAGGCCGCGCGGGCCCTGGCCCTTACCGTCTCCCAGTTCGGGAAGGCGGAAACGGTGGAAGTGACCGACGACTCCGGGAAGGTGACGTTCGGCGCGGAGGCAAGGAGCGCGGAGGTCGTCGACATCGGCTCCCCGAAGATCCTGGGGCTCCTGGCGGTCCGGGAAGAGGAGGGGAAGCCTCCGGGTGTTCTTTCCGTTCTCTTCGACCGGCCCGTCTTCGTGGAGGATGCGGCATTCCTCGATGCCGGGGGGGGCGCGTCGTACCCCGGAAAGGTCTATTCGACCGGTTTCGGGATGAGCCTGGAATTTCACCCCGGGGAAAAGATCGCCTTCGATCCCGAAAGAGAATACCGGGTCCGGTTGACCGTCCGGGACGGGAAGGGGAGAAAAGCGAGCGTGGAACAGGAGTGGCGGCCGAAGACGGCGACACGTCACTGACGGGAACGACGGCGGCCTGAGGAAACGAGCCGCTCGACAACGATCCGATGAAGGAGGAGGTTGATCATGAGACAGATGGCGATCCTGGCGGCGTTTTTGTTCGTTCTTTCCGTTTCGGCTCTGGCCGCAGCCGATGACAAGGGGCATGGCTCCATGCCCGGCATGTCCGGCGGAAAGGCCATGGAAGGTCACGGATCGATGGAAGGGAAGATGGAAGGCCATGGAATGATGGCGATGGGGGACAAGGTCTTCGAGGGAAAGGTCGGCCCCTGGCAAGGAGAGGCGCGCCTGATGGACATGAGGGCCCAGATGGAAAAGGCGAAGGCCTCCGGGATGAAGATGGAAGGGATGATGAAGACCCACCATGTCTCGGTCTCCCTATCGGACCCGAAAACGAAGAAAGCCGTCACGGAAGGCAAAGGGACGGTGTCGGTCACGGGGCCGGACAAGAAAACGGAAAAGACGGGTTTCATGGTGATGGAGGGGCACTTCGGCGCCGATGTGACCCTCGACAAGCCGGGGCAGTACTCCTTCGAGGTGAGCGTGGAGTCCGGAAAGCAGAAGGGGTCGACCAACTTTTCCTACACGCTCAAATAGGCGGGTACCACCTCCGTGCGGGACAAGAGGGGCGCCTTACGGCGCCCTTTTTACGCATGAGGCCGTCACATGGGAGTTGACGGTTAGACCAGCGATGGAAATTCTGTTTGGGGTAAGCATGAAGTAGATCATGTTTGAGCAAATCCCGAGGACTCGTTCATAGACGACCGCTGACTTTGGGAGGTCGCCCGCCTTGACGGTCGTCTTCAGGTGCTTTGTTCTCTTTTCCGGCTTGGCATACATCTCCCCGCTGGGCATGGGGTGCCCATCCGCTCTCCGAAATCC
>CP070783.1:1623831-1632010 GCA_020346465.1 Deltaproteobacteria bacterium | reverse complement strand
GGCAGGGACGGCCGCCGTCCTCTACGACGCCTCCAACGACTACTCCAAGGGGATCGCCGAGGTGTTCCGGGAAGCGTTCACCCGCATGGAAGGGGAGGTGACGGCCTACGAGTCGTACGGAAAGGACGACGTGGATTTCTCGGCACTGCTCACCAAGGTGAAGGCGTCGAAGCCCGACGTCCTCTTTCTCCCCGACTACTACAACAAGGTCGGTCTCATCGCAAAGCAGGCGAAGGAACAGGGCCTGGAGGCGAAATTGATCGGGCCGGACGGCTGGGATTCCCCGGATCTGGTGAAGGTGGCGGGGGATGCGATCGAGGGTGGGTATTTCTCCAACCATTACTCCCCGGAGGATACGCGGCCCGAGGTGGTGAACTGGGTGAAGAAGTACGGGGAGAAGTTCGGCCAGACCCCGGATGCCCTGGGGACCCTTACGTACGACGCCACCAACATGCTTGTGGAGGCGATCCGGAGAGCGAACAGCGACGACCCGGGCAAGATCCGGGATGCGCTTGCGTCGCTCAAGGGGTTCGAGGGGGTCACCGGGAAGTTCACGATGGACGAGAACGGCGATCCGATCAAGAGCGCCGTCATCATCCAGATCCGGGACGGGAAGCAGAAATTCCTCCAGGTCGTGAATCCCTGACCCCGGAGACGAAGGGGAAAAACGAACGGCCGGGCGGTCTCGCGCCACCCGGCCTTCTTTTTTTCTTTTGCAGGAACTGGGGACGAGGCGATACATTCCGCTTATGGAATATTTCCTTCAACAGGTGATCAACGGTCTGCAGATCGGGTTCGTCTACGCCCTGATCGCCCTCGGCTACACCATGGTCTACGGGATCGTGCGGCTGATCAACTTCGCTCACGGGGACGTCTTCATGATCGGCGCCTTCATCGGTCTCTACGCCGTCGAACGCTACCAGTGGCCGCTCACGGCGGTGTTCGTGTCCGCGGTCGTCGGGTGCACGATCCTCGCGGTGCTGATCGAACAGTTGGCGTACCGTCCCCTGCGGCACGCCCCGAAGATCGCCTCGCTGATCACCGCGATCGGGGTCTCGCTGTTTCTCGAGTACTTCACGAGCCTTCGACAGGTATTCGGCCCGCACTTCTACTCCTTTCCCCGCCCCTTCCCCGTGGTCCGCTGGAATTGGCACGGCATCCTGGTGACCAATATCCAGGCGGTCATTTTCTTCGTCACGGTCTTCTGCCTCCTCCTTCTCCAGTTCATCGTGTTCCGGACGAAGATGGGCAGGGCGATGAGGGCGGTATCGTTCGACTACGTCACCGCCGGACTCATGGGGGTGAACGTAAACGTGGTGATCTCCTTTACCTTCGGTCTCGGGGCGGCGCTGGCGGGCGTGGGGGGGGTATTGTACGGCATTGCCTATCCCCAGGTGAACACATTCATGGGATTCATGCCGGGACTCAAGGCGTTCACCGCAGCCGTTCTCGGCGGGATCGGCAACATTCCGGGTGCGGTGCTGGGAGCGCTCATCATGGGGCAGTCGGAAACGATGGTGTCGGCCTACGTATCCTCCGCGTACCGGGACGGGATCGCCTTCGTGATTCTCATCCTGGTGCTCCTGTGGAAACCGACCGGAATCCTGGGGACCCCCCGGACCGAAAAGGTCTGAACCTTGGTGCGTCTTTTGCGGAGCCTGATCAAGCCCGTCGTCGCGTACGCGTTCCTGGCGGGGAGCATCTCCCTCCTGGCGGAAGGGGGGGTTGTGAACCCGTACTGGGTCCAGATCCTGGAACTGGCGTGCATCGTGGCGATTTCGGCCCAGGGTCTGAACATCATCTACGGCCACACCGGCCTGTTCTCGCTCGGTCACGCGGCGTTCTACGGGATCGGCGCCTACACGGCCGCCTATCTCATGAAGACGTACGGGGGGCAGTCCCAGGCGGCATTCTTCGCCGCGCTGCTCGCGGGGGGAGGGGCCGCGGCGGCTGTCGCCTGCCTCATCGGATTGCCCACGCTCCGCCTTACTTCGGACTACCTGGGCATTGCTACCCTCGGGTTCGGAATCATCATGAAGGTCGTCTTCGACAGCGCCGACCGGTTCCTCCCCGAGCTGGGAGGCGCCCGGGGAATGACGGGGATTGCGAAGATGACGACCGTTCCCTGGGTGGTCTTCTTCCTGCTCGCCTCCCTCCTCGTCGTACGGAACTTGATCCACTCCAGCTACGGGCGGGCGATCCTCTCGATCCGCGAGGACGAGATCGCCGCCGAGACGATGGGGATCGACACATTTCAATACAAGATGGTCGGGTTCGTGGCCGGGTGCACCTTTGCCGGGGTGGCGGGGGGCCTCTACGCGCACCTGTACGCCTTCCTCCACCCGAGCAATTTCGACTTTTTCAAGTCGATCGACATCCTGGTCATCGTCGTTCTCGGGGGCCTGGGGAACATGAGCGGGACGCTTGTCGCCTCGTTCGGGTGGATCTTCCTCCTGGAAGGGCTGCGGGTTGTTCTTCCTCCGGGGTACGTGGAGTTTCGATGGGTGCTGATCCCCGTCCTGCTGATCGTCACGATGCTCCTGCGACCGCAGGGAATTTTCGGGGCGCGGGAATTCCCGTTTCTGAGGGGAAAGGTATACCGATGATGCTCGAGATCCGGGGGCTCACCAAGCATTTCGGCGGCATCCGGGCGGTGGACGGCGTCGACCTCCATCTCGGGCAAGGGGAACTCGTCGGCCTCATCGGGCCGAACGGATCGGGGAAGACCACGGTGTTCAACCTGGTGACCGGGATCTACCGGCCCGATGCCGGCTCCGTAACACTCAAGGGAGAAAACCTCGTGGGGATCCCTCCGCACCGGATCAACCGGCTCGGGGTCGCAAGAACCTTCCAGAACATCCGGCTCTTCAGGAACCTGACCGTCATGGACAACGTGCGGATCGCCCACCACTCCCACCTGGGGTACGGTCCCGTGGCGGCGCTCTGTCGGACCGGGCGATTTTACAACGGCGAGAAGGAGTTGAATGAGATCGTTGAGGTATTTTTGTCTATCTTTCAGCTTCAAAACAGGAAATACGAGATTGCTGGAAGCCTTTCCTATGGGGACCAACGGAAACTGGAGATCGCAAGGGCGCTCGCCTCGAAACCGGAGGTGCTCCTTCTCGATGAACCGGCGGCGGGGATGAACCCTTACGAGGTGGGAAGGTTGATGGAGTTCATCCTCGCGATCCGGGAGCGGTTCCGGCTCTCCATCCTGCTGATCGAGCACCAGATGAGACTGGTCATGGGAATCTGCGAGCGCCTGGCCGTGATGGATTTCGGACAGGTGATCGCGAGAGGGCTCCCCGCGGAGATCCGGGGAAACCGGAAAGTGATCGAAGCGTATCTCGGGGAGGACGTCGCGATCGAATGAGAAGAGGCAACGGGCTATGCGGCGGATGAGATGATGTTGCTATCTGTCGAACACATAAACGTATTTTATGACAACATTCGGGCTTTGCACGACGTCTCCTTCACCGTGGGAAAAGGGGAGATCGTTTCGTTGATCGGGGCGAACGGGGCCGGGAAGAGCACCATCCTGAAAGCGGTGTCCGGAATCTTGAAGCCCCGGTCCGGAAGGATCCTCCTCGCGGGCAAGGACCTTGGCGGGGTCCCCCAGCACAGGATCGCCAGGATGGGCGTATCCCTCGTACCGGAAGGGCGGGGAATATTCGCGAACATGACCGTCCGGGATAACCTGGAGATGGGCGCGTTCACCCGGAACTCCCGGGAGGAGATCGAGAAAAGTGTCGCGGAAGTGTTCGCCCTCTTCCCCCAGCTGAGGGAGAGGGCTTCCCAGTCGGCGGGGACTCTCTCGGGCGGGGAGCAGCAGATGCTCGCCATCGGTCGGGCGATGGTCGCCAAGCCCGCCGTCGTCCTGCTGGACGAACCCTCGATGGGGCTTTCCCCCCTTCTGGTCCGTGATCTTTTTTTCCTCATCCGGGAAATCAATCAGGCCGGAACGACGATCCTCCTCGTCGAGCAGAACGCGTTCATGGCGCTCTCCGTCGCCCACAGGGCATACGTTCTGGAAACGGGCGCCATTGTCCTGTCCGGAAACGCATCCGATCTTCGCTCGGACCCGAAGGTCCGAGCCGCCTACCTCGGGGATGTGGCAGGATAGGGGCGGTCCGAAGGGCCCTGCCGCAGGTAGATGGCGCCGCGGGGACGGGCGGGGGTGAACCAGGCCGATGTCCCGGGGGGAAGTTTCTCCGTCCTTCCGAGCACCAGCGCACCCCCGGGGGGAAGGGCCGATGCGATCGATTCGGCGATCTCCATCCGGCGCCCGGGAGCGAAATAGGTGAATGCCGCATTGCGGCAGAGGATGATGTCGAACACGCCGGGAGGAGGTTCGAACAGGAGATCGTGTCTTTGAAACGTCACGGACCGGACGACGTCCTCCCGCAGCCGGTATTTTCCCTCCTCCCGCAGGAAATACTTTTCCGCGATCGGCCCCGGAACCTCGCGGAGACTGCTCTCGGAGTAGAGCCCCGCCGCGGCGCGCGCCAGGCTCGCCTCGTCGACGTCCGTTGCCAGGATGGAAAGGAGGGGCCGCGGAGCCGGAAGCTCCTCCCAAAGGATCCGGAGGGTGAACGCCTCCTCTCCCGAGGCGCACCCTGCGCTCCAGGCGCGCGCCGGACTCCCTTTCGCCGAAAGGGGAGCAAGGATATGGCGTGCAAGGGTATCGAACACCTTGCGGTTGCGAAAGAACCGCGAAATCGTCACGGTCAGGAGAGGCCGCAGGGCCTCCCGTTCCCCGGGGGTTCTCCGGAGCAGGGCCAGATAAGCCTGGAAATCGTGAAGCCCCAGCGATGCCATTCTCTGCATGACCCGCCGTCGGATGTTCCGCCGCCGCAACGCGGTCGGGGAGAGCCCGAGGGAGGGGAGGGCTTCGGCGAGGAATCGTTCGAAATCCGTCACGGTTCACCCCGCTCGGGAATCCCCCGTTGGACAGGCTGCGCTCAAGAAGGGATCCCCTCATCATAGGCGGGGGTGCCCGACGGGGACCGGATCGATTTCCGGTGACGCCTGACCGGCGAGGATGTCGGCGATCTTGTGAGCGATGTCCCGATCACCGCGGGCAGCGGGCAGGTTCCGAAGGAACGAGAGCGTCCGTTCGGACACGGAAGAGGGGTCGATGGACCGGGGCTTTCGCGGCGATGGGTCCTTCCCCTTGGCTCATATCACTCCTTCTCGGCAGAGATCAGTTCCAGCAACGACGACTGCAGCGGGTCCTTTCCGAGAAAACGGCCGACCCACTCCTGCCCTGCGGGGGAAGCCGTGATCTCCCCGAACGCCCTGGCGTCGTTTTCCAGGCCGGAGACAAACCCGCTTTGGTAGCCGTATTGCATGGCGAGGAGAGCCTCCTTGGCGGCGGCTCTCCGTGCGGCGCGGAGATCTTTCGCCTCCTCCGGGCCGGGAAGGGGGGCCGCGAGGATCTCCCGGACATCCCTGCGTTCCAGGAAACGACCAAGGGCTTCCTTCTGCTCCGACGCAATGGCGTCCCAGTCCTTCCGGGGGAAGGGCCTGTCTCCCGAGAGGAACGCACGCGCCCGCGTTACGGCCGCGGACAGGGCGGTCGCGGACGGGATGAACTCGTCGGCCAGTCCCCACGCAACCGCCGTGTCCCCGTCCACCGGCTCGCCGTTGGCGCTCATCTCCGCCGCCCGGGCGGGTCCGACCAGGCGAGGGAGGCGCTGCATCCCCCCGTAACCGGGGATGATGCCGAGCTTGACCTCGGGCTGGCCAAGGCTCGCGTTCTCCGTCACGATCCGGTAATGGGCGCTCATCGCCAACTCGTTGCCGCCCCCCAGGGCAAACCCGTCGACGACGGCGACCACGGGAAGGGGCAGGGCCTCGAGTTCCGTGAAGACGGAGATATTTTTCGAGGCAAGGGCGCGGATCGTCACGGCATCTTTCCCGTGAAACTCCTTCACGTCTGCGCCCGCGACGAAGGCTCTTCCCGCGCCGGTCAGCACCAGCGCCCGAACGGCTCTCCCCCCGATCGTCCCGAGGGAGCCGGCCTCCCGAATCACCGAGGAAAGCTGGGAAAGCAGAGCCTCGTTGAGTGCGTTCAGCGCCTCCGGACGGGTGAGAGTTACGATTGCCACCTCGCCCAGGAGTCTCACGTCGAGGAACCGGTTCTCCTTCGGTTCCGCGCCCAGGATCCTTTCGCCGAGGAACGCGTCCTCGTATTCCCGGATCGAACGACCGGCCCGGTCCGCCTGGACAAGCGCGACGCCTTTCGGTTTCCCCATGGTCCCGTCCAGCATTTTCTGGTGGACCCCGGGAAGCCCGTCCAGGGTGGTGACCTCCAGGTCCTCCTGCTCCATGACGATCTTCCCCTCGGCAAGGAGACGGATGACTTCCCCCGCCTGGTCCGAGCGGTACATGTGGGATCCGAAAATGGACATGTTCGTCTTTCCGCGTAACACGATGAACCCGCAGGGCATCGCATTTTTCTCGTCGTAGTCGCGCAGGACGAAGGTGCTGTAATGGAGCGTGCTCTGGTCCGGGCGCTCCACGACGAAATCGGGGCTCTGGCGGGGGCCGAAAATCCCCCAGTACGCCTTGCCGAGGGCCTGGGCGCTTCGCATGAACCCCGATGTGTATTCGGGGTCCGGCTTTCCTTCGTGCGTGAGAGGGTCGGGCATGTCCGGCAGGAAACGGATTCCGTCCCGGTCGATCACGCGGGAGGGGGGGATGCCCATCCGCCGGAGCGAGGCGATCCCCTTTTTTTCGGCGGAGCGGGAGACCACGAAGGCGAGTTCCGCTCCACGGGCAAGCGCCGCCCGGGCGAAGCTTCGGGAGTATGCGTCGGCCCCCCAGATCAGGCCCTTGCGGCCCGGAAGGAGGCCGATTTCCGCAAAGATCGCTTCGGGTGTTCCCTTCCGGAAGAGAACCTGCTTCTGCCGCATCCAGACCCACCGCGCGTCGAATACGTACCGCCCTCCGTCGTAGAAGAAGGTTTCCTTGTATTCCCCCTTGAGACCTTTGCCCGTGGCGCCGAAGAATGCAAGCGAGCCGTTTTGGGCCAATACGGAGACGAGCAGGGGGAAGTTGAGGGCGCCGGTATGCTCGAAGATCCTGTCCACCGGGCGGCCGTCGTTGGAGGCGTATACCGCCTGCCGGAACGGCTCCGTCCGCGCGAACCACTCCTCGTACAGGGTTCCCGGCGGGATGGAGCCGAAGACCTCCGGAGGGATGACGCGCCGATCGATGAACGCATCCGCGATGCCGCGCTCGCGGAGCGATCGCGCAAGGTCGGGATTGGACCCCATCAGGATCACCCGGGCACCGAGCCGCTTGGCGATCTGCGCCCCCGCGAAGCTCGTACCCTTTCCGCCCCCCAGGAGAAGGACGGAATGCCCGGGGGAGACGCCGAGTCTCTCGACGATGGCACGGTAGGCCGTTCCGTAGGTGAGAAGCATCGCGGCAAGCCTCTCCGGAGCATGCCCCCGCAACGGGGGTGGGACAGGGATCGCTCGTTCCTCGTCCACGATCGCGAACTGGGCGTTGAACCCGTCATGGGTCTCGTAACCGCGGATGTTGTGACCGGTCCAGGAATCCAGGATGACCGCCTGTCCCTCCCTGACGCGCGATACCGCACCGCCTGTGTCGACCACGACCCCCAGGGCGTCGCTTCCCGGGATGTGAACGGTTGCGGAGTCCCCCCTCCCGAACACCGGGACCGGAAGGCCCATCGATGCGAAGATGGTGTTGAAGTTCGGTCCCGTGGCAAGGATTGCCACGAGAACGCGTTTCGCGTCCCGTCCGCGCAGGCGGGGTACCAGTACCTGCTCCCGCCGGAGAGATTCGGAGGGCAACCCGTACCGGTCCCGGTGGATCGTAAGCGCCTGCATCATTTCGGGGAGGGGGGTGCCAAGGGTCGGGGGACAGGAAAGAGGCCAGGATCTGGCACGATCATTCGGTTTCCCGGACATGAATTCCTCCTCGGCGTACAATCGGTCGTTTCGGCGTGTCGTCCTGGATGTCAACCTTTTTTTGGATTCCCAGAAATGGAGACCGATTCGAAAATGTAGTATATTCCCCGGTATCCCCCGGAAGCCAGAGGAAAACGCGTTGCTCCCGGGAGGAGCGACCGGATGAGGAACGGCGGAGGAACGAGGAGGCGGCTTTGCGCGTCGCGTCCCGGAGAAGGCGAGGATGGGGCGGAACC
>CP070783.1:1577192-1623731 GCA_020346465.1 Deltaproteobacteria bacterium | reverse complement strand
GATCAGTACAGGTTCCATCACCGGGTTCGGCAGCGTCGTGGTGAACGGGATGCATTACCTGACCGACGACGAGGTCTCGCCGAACTTCGTCACGATGAAGATGTTCAATGGAGATGACAATACCTCCATGATGGCCCACGACCTGCTTCGCGTCGGGATGGTCGTGACCATCCGCCACGGACCGAACGATAACAACGCGCAGGCGATCGAGTACCGGGATAATCTCGAGGGGCCCATCTCCTCGAAGAATCTCGGTGCGGAGAATACCCTCACGATCCTGGGACAAACCGTTGTTGTGGACAACGCAGCGGTATTCGACTCTCTCCACCAGGATGACGTGGTGAGTGTCAGCGGGTACGTGGATTCCGCCGGCCGGATTCGCGCGTCCTACATCGCCATGGTCCCCTGCTCCATGATGATGATGTGTACTGCCAGCGAGTTCGAGGTCAAGGGATACATTTCGAGCCTGTCTTCCTCCGGTTTCCGGCTAGGTCCGCTGCCCGGCGGGACCGGGACAACCGTGGGGGTTTCGTTTTCCCCGGCAGTGGGTGCGGGGCTGACCGACGGGATGTACGTCCAGGTCGTCACCAACGATCCGCCGCCGGTATCCGGAGGGATCACCGCTACCCGGATCAATAAACTTACCCCACGGACCGTCTTTCCGGAGAATGCCATGGCCGACCTCGAAGGATTGGTCACCGCTTCCCCGAGCGGTTCCGGAAACACCCTCTCCTTCGCCGTGGAGGGGAAACGGGTGCAGACGGACGACGCCACGCAATATGTCGGAGGCACGGCATCGCAAACAAATCTTCAACCCGATGTGAGATTGCAGATCCAGGGCACGGAGAACAGCGGAGTTCTCTCCGCCGCCAAAATCATTTTCCGGTAGGCGACGCGGGCCTTCGAGCGCAGTTCAGAAACAAACACAAAGTGAATAAGGGAAGGAAAGCATGAGAACACCAGCGGGAACTTATCGGAAGATGCTGTACCTGTTGTTCGCCTTGACACTCTCCATCGCACTTGCGGCATGCGGAGGTGGGGGCACAAGCGGGGGAAGTTCCTCCGGTGCATTCGGGACCGCCACGATCCAGGGCTCGGTGCAGGGGACCATCTTCGTCGCGGTAGACAACGATACAAATCTCGAGGCGGGGCGATCAACGTCCGCGACAGGACTGGCGACTTTCCGCATGATGTTGCCAACGGAAAAGAGTTACATGTTTTTTCTGATGGATAACGTGGCAGCGGGAAATGCCGCGGTTGTATTCCCCGTCTATGTGGGAACGACCAACGTTTTCCAAATCACCAGCGGTGCGGACGGCCAGACCATCGACCTCGGTTTGGTGAATCCGGACTTCACCCGGGGCAAAGCTGCCCCTGCAAACACCCCCATGGGGTGTCCCGGCGTGCTGGCAGGGGGAGAGAACCCGTCGATTCCCCTGTTCCTTTTCGGAGCAGGCGGAAAACCGTTCACACAGGCTCTCAACATCCCGCCCGTATTGAATCCGACCTCAACGACGAGCACGACGGATTTCTATGACCTTGCCCTTCGCGAGGCGGATGTCGAGATCATCCCCGGCATGTTGACCCGCATCATGGGTTTCAACGGACTCACACCCGGCCCTACCATCCGGGCGCGCGTGGGACGTCAGGTCGTCATGAGCCACTCCAACAATCTTCCGGTTACCACCCTCGGCGACGCGCCCGGCGATATCGCCATTCACCTGCACGGCGGACACGTGCCCTCTTCCGAGGACGGCTTCCCGACGGACACGGTGCCCCCGGGCGCGAACCGCAGCTATACCTATCCGAACAACCAGCTGCCGGCCACCCTTTGGTACCACGACCACCTGATGGACTTTACCGGACCTCATGTATGGTTCGGGATGGCGGGGTTTTACATCCTGACGGACGACTACGAGGACAGCCTGGGGCTGCCGAGCGGCGCCTACGAGATACCGCTGGTCATTCAGGACCGCAATTTCGATACGAACGGCGAGCTTGTGTACACCGGCAACCGGTTTGGTGAGACGGGCAACACCATACTCGTCAACGGCACCATCCAACCCTATTTCCAGGTCGCCGCGCATAAGTACCGATTCCGTGTGCTGAACGGCTCCAATGCGCGCAAGTACCAGATCGCCTTGAGCAACGGCCAGCCCTTCCATGTGCTCGGCATGGAGGGAGGTCTCCTGCCCGCGCCGGTCAAGGTGAACTCCCTTGTACTGGCCCCGGCCGAGCGCGCGGATATCGTGGTGGATTTTTCGTCACTCCCCGTGGGCGGCTCCGTAGTTCTGCAAAACTCCCTGGGGTCGGGAAGTACGGCGAACATTATTCGCTTCGACGTGGACAGGGTGGAGACGGACACCAGTCAAATACCCCCCAGTTTTCGCCCGCTCGAGAAGCTGAGCACAAGCCAGGCTGTCCTGACACGCGGCTTCACGTTCTCGGGCGGCATGATGGGCATGATGGGAGGCAGTCCCTGGGTTATCAACGGGAAACCCTTCGATCCCGACAGGGTGGATGCCAACCCGAAGCTGGGCACGGTGGAGATCTGGGAATTCCGGAACATGTCCATGATGGATCATCCAGCGCACCTGCACCAGACCATGTTCCAGATCCTGGACATCAATGGTACCCCTCCCCCGCCGACCCATGCCGGCTGGAAGGACACGGTGAATGTGCCGGCCATGGGCAGCGTCCGGATCATCATGCGCTTCGCCGATTATGCGGGGAGGTACGTCTTGCACTGCCACGTGCTCGAGCACGAAGACAATGCCATGATGGCGCGGTTTGACGTAGTGCCATAGCAGTCGGTCCCCAGGGAACCGGAGCGGTACGCCACATGGGGGATACGCGGGCATACAGCCGATTGCCGGGAGCAATGAGGGAGCTCTCAAAAGCAGGCAGCCGAAGACCGCTTGCTCCGCCTGCTTGCACGGCATTACACCGGGACGGTGTTTATTCTCTTTCGTGACCGACCAGGATCCTGCCGACCATCCCCGCCTCGAAATGGCCGGGCTCGAGGCAGGCAAAATCGAACGTCCCGTCCCTGGTGAATTGCCAGATCAGTTCGCCGGTCTTGCCGGGCTCCACGCTGACCTGGTTGGGATCGGCGTGTTCCATCTCCGGGGACTTCCGCATCATCTCGGCATGTCCCTTCAGTTCATCGATCGTGCCGAGCACCATTTCGTGCTTCAGGTTCCCGGTGTTTCGGACGACGAACCGGATCGTCTCTCCGCGTTTCACGCTGATCCTGTCGGGCCGGAAGCGCATTTCGTCGTTCATTTCCACATCGATGGTTCGGGTGACGTTGCCGGGATCGCCGGGGGCCCCGAAATGCTCTGCGTGCCCGCCGGCGGGAGCAACTTCATGCTTGCCGTGTTTCTTGCCACCGTTCCCCAGCGCCCCGGTGGCGAACCCGAGGCTCACTACAACTACGCATGCAACGATCATTCGCTTCATAGGTTGTATCCTTCCACGGACAGGAGGCCGGCAGATCCCGCTTCCATTCGCCGGTGCCGGGACCGTCCTCTGCATTTCCCGCGGATTTCCCTTAAGAGGACCGGTCCGCTTCCCCGGTTTCATCCGTCGAAGAAATGGTGCCTAAAGGGTTGCGCGCCGAAGCCGCAATGCATTCGCGACGACGGACACGGAGCTGAAACTCATCGCCGCCGCCGCGATCATGGGACTTAGCAGGATTCCGAAGAACGGGTAGAGGACCCCCGCCGCCACGGGAACACCCAGCGCGTTGTAGACAAAGGCGAAGAACAGGTTCTGCCTGATGTTACGCATTGTTGCTCGACTTAAATGCCTGGCCCGGACGATGCCGCGCAGGTCTCCCTTGACCAGGGTGACGCCTGCGCTCTCCATGGCGACATCGGTCCCCGTGCCCATGGCGATCCCCACCTGGGCCTGCGCGAGGGCCGGTGCGTCGTTGATCCCGTCGCCCGCCATGGCGACGATACGCCCCTCCCCCTGCAGGCGCTTCACGGCGCCGGCCTTCTGTTCCGGAAGGACCTCGGCGACCACGTCATCGAGGCCGAGCTTGCCGGCGACGGCTCCGGCTGTCGTGCGGTTGTCCCCGGTAAGCATCACGATCCGGATCCCGTCCTTGTGGAGCATCCGGATCGCCTCGGGAGTGGTCTCCTTGATGGGGTCGGCCACCCCGAGAATGCCGGCGGGCTTGCCGTCCACCGCCACGAACAACACCGTCTGCCCGTCTTTCCGGAACAATTCGGCTTTTTTCGCGAGGTCCCCGGGATCTGCGCCGATGTGACCCATGAGCGCCCGGTTGCCGAGAGCGACGGATCGCCCCTCCACCCTCCCCGTGACCCCCTTGCCGGTCACCGATTCGAATGACTCCGCTTCAGACAGCTCGACCCCCCGATCCTTCGCGCCGTTCACGATGGCCGCCGCCAGCGGGTGTTCGCTCCCCCGCTCGAGGCTCGCCGCCATCCGGAGCAGGCCCGGTCCGTCGATTCCTCGCGTTGCCTCCACCGTGACCAGCTTCGGCTTCCCTTCCGTGAGCGTCCCGGTCTTGTCGACAACGAGCGTGTCCACTTTGCGCATCACCTCGATCGCTTCCGCATTTTTGAACAGGACCCCTGCCGTCGCGCCCTTCCCCGTGGCGACCATGATCGACATCGGGGTGGCGAGCCCCAGCGCGCAGGGGCAGGCGATGATGAGGACGGCAACCGCGTTGATCAGCGCGTGCGCCATCCTGGGCTCCGGGCCGGCGAGCCCCCACACGAACGCTGTGGCGACGGCAATGCCCACCACCGCCGGGACGAAGTAACCCGCCACCATGTCCGCCAGCTTCTGGATGGGCGCGCGGCTGCGCTGCGCCTCCGCCACCATCTGCACGATCCTGGCGAGAAGCGTCTCGGCACCGACCTTTTCCGCCCGCATCACGATCCCCCCGGTTCCGTTCACCGTGGCCCCGGTCACCCGGTCGCCCGACCGCTTCTCCACGGGGATCGGCTCGCCCGTCACCATCGATTCGTCGATCGAACTCGCGCCCTCGAGGACGATCCCGTCCACCGGCACCTTCTCACCAGGCCGCACGCGCAGCCTGTCCCCCGGACGGACCTGATCGAGCGGAACATCCTCATCGGATCCGTCGTCGCGGAGGCGCCGGGCCGTCTTCGGCACAAGCCCAAGGAGCGCCTTGATGGCTGCGCCCGTCTGACTTCGGGCCTTGAGCTCCAACACCTGCCCGAGCAGCACCAGCGTCACGATAACCGCCGCGGCCTCGAAATAGACCGCAACCTCCCCCGATTCCCCCCGGAATGACGCAGGAAATATTTCCGGGAACAACGCCGCCACTATGCTGTAGAGATAGGCAACCCCGGTCCCAAGCCCGATCAGGGTGAACATGTTCAGGCTGCGGTACTGGATCGACTGCCAGCCGCGCACGAAGAATGGCCATCCCCCCCAGAGGACGACAGGGGTACCCAGCGCAAGCTCGACCCAACCCAGCGTACGGGGAGACGCCAGGTTTTCCAGGGGGCGCCCCGGAAGAACATCCGCCATGGCGACGAGGAACAGCGGAACCGCGAGTGCGGCGCTTCCCCAGAAGCGCCGCCGCATGTCGGCCAGTTCCGGGTTCTCCTCCTCATCGCCGGATACCGTGCGGGCCTCCAGGGCCATCCCGCACTTCGGGCAACTGCCGGGGCCGACCTGCCGGATCTCCGGGTGCATCGGGCAGGTATACTCCCTCCCGGGGACGTTCCCTTCCGGCCCAGCTTTCGCCTCGCCGGAAAGTTCCCCCGCGGGTTCCCGGTCCTCGAGGTACCGCCCCGGGTCCTTCCGGAACGCTTCCAGGCAGTGGGGGGAGCAGAAGAAATAGTCCGCCCCGTGCCGGGACAGGCGATGCGGGCTGTTCGCCCCCACGTCCATCCCGCACACGGGGTCTTTCCGGGTTGCAGGAGCTTCGATCGTTTCCTCCTCTCCGCCATGCCGGTGCAGTCCGTGCTTTGCTTTCATTGCAACACCTTTCCTGAACGTTTCACCGGTCCCATGCGGTGACTCCCTATTCGTTCTCGCCCTCCATGTTCCCGGCATCCCTGCTCCCGGCATCCCACCCGGGGCATTCGAACGCCTGGTTCTTTCCTTCACTCCGCGCCATCATATGCCCCGAAGATGGCCTGCTCATGTGACCTCCGTTGTTTTCGTTGGCAGGGCCCATATGCTCCGCGTGGGAGCCCATCATGTGTCCATTGGCCCCCATCATGTTTCCCCTTTGGGAGTCCATCATCTCTTTCGACCCCGAATTTCCGTTACACCACCTGTTTTGATCCACGTGGGCGTAGGCGACACCCGCCACCAGAAGCGCAAATGCCAGCACCGCGACAATCGAAAGCATATTCCTCTTCATGTTCCTGTCCTCCCTTTCTTCCTGCCACTCATTTTGATGGATTCCACCATGCCTCCGATTCCTCTAATGATCCTCGTGGGGGTCGATCCGATTTTTCCCGCTGCCGCCGGAACCCCCGGAGTGACCGTCATGACCCCCATGCCCGCCGCAGCAACCCCCGCCCCGGAACATGAGGAAGAGGAACAATCCTCCAAAGAGCAGCCAGACCAACCATCCTCCCATCAACGTTCTCCCCTCCTTTCCGTTTTCCGTCTTGCGGATTTCATTCTGCATAGGGTACTTGCATCAGCCATGCCGAACCGGCAATTGCACAAAAGATCTCTCAATATCGACAGGATTCAACCCATGGACCGTTTCTTCCGAAAAAAGGAAACGAGCATTTTCTTCATTTCTTTGGAGAGTATTCTCCGGGATTCCCGCATATGCCTTTCCTTCCTGCTTTTCCCATGGGATATGCCATTCCCTTGAATCCGCGCGGCGGTTCAATCCATCCATATGGATGAATCCGCAACGTCTTGCCGGGAGGAACCGATCATGGAGACCACGCCGCGCCAGGCGGCAACGGGCAAGGGGCCGCTGATCAAGGCGATCGCCCTGCTCCTCTTCATCGTCGCGGCCGTCGTCATCGTCCGCTTCACCCCGGTGAAGGGTTATCTCACGCGCGAGGCGCTGGGGCAGGTTCTGGAATCCGCGGGGTACTGGGCTCCCCTTCTTTTCATCCTCGTATACATCGTCGGGATCTGCCTCTTCGTCCCCGGAACGCTCCTGACCACGCTCGGCGCCGCCATCTTCGGCGCCTACTGGGGGTTCCTCTACGTGTGGGTGGGGGCCATGATCGGCGCAAGCGCGGCTTTCTGGATCGGCCGCACGCTGGGCAGGGAGTTCGCCGCCTCCCTCATCGGGGACAGGCTGAAAAAATACGACGAGGCGATCGAGCGCAACGGGTTCGCCACGGTTCTCTACCTGCGGCTCATCTACTTCCCCTTCACCCCCATGAACTTCGGAATGGGCCTCACCCGGGTGCGCTTCCTTGACTACCTGTTCGGCACCGGCCTGGGGATCATCGTGGGGACCTTCATCTTCACCTTTTTCGTCGGGACGGTCCGGGACGTCTGGGCGAGCGGGAACTGGGGAGATCTCCTCTCCTTCAAGGTCGTCTTTTCCGTGGCCCTCTTCGTCTTCTCCTTCTTCATCCCGAAGATCATCCGGAAGCTCAAGGGGGAGTGAGGCGGCGGAATGCGCGCGCCGGAGAGGACCCGGTCAATATTTTCCGCGGGCCCTTTCCTTCCACGGGAGAATCTCCAGGCAGGTCGTCCACCACCCCGTTTCGACCGTCTCCGCGAACGGCTCGACGATCCCCTCGGCCCGCATCTCGGCGGCAAGCCGCTCGTGATCGTACGGAAGAGGGAGGAAGGCCGCGTCGGGCTTCTCCCCCGACAGGTCCAGCACGGCATACCAGACATCGGTCCGTCCGTCGTTGGCCGGTCTTCCGATCGCTCCGACGTTGACGACGAACCGCCCGTCGGGCAGTCGCCGCTTCCAGGGGATGCCCGTGTGCGTCACGGCGAGGACGTCGCACTGTGCATCGTCGAGGAGACGGGCGAGGAACGGGTCGGGGGAGAGCGATTCCCACAGGAATTCGTTCTGCCGCCTGGGCGATCCGTGGCACAGGAGGATCCGTTCCCCTCCCGGGCCGCGGAGACGGATCTCCTCCGGAAGGGCCGCGAGAAAATCCTTGTTCCGATCCGAGGTCTTCCGGAAGGTATAGGCGTACGAGAGGGCTGCGAAATGGTTGTCCCGCGGGTCGGTGTAGCCGCAGGCGCAGTCCCCCCGCCTTTGCCCCACGGACCGGTCGTAGTTCCCCTGGACGATCGGGATCCCCGATTCCCGGAGGATCCCGACGGACCGGTCGGGATGCGGACCGAAGGCGCCGACGTCCCCGAGACAGAAGATCTCCCCTGCCCGGGAAGGGGCATCTTCGAGAAGCGCGGTCAGGGCGAGGTAGTTGTTGTACACCCCGCCGAAGAGGGCCACCCGCCCCGAAACCTCGCGCTGCTCCGAAAAGGACCTGCCCGGGGGATCCCGGGGGCGGATGCCCATCCTCACTCCTCCCGCACCGCCGTGGCGGCGTTCGCGCAGACGGCGCCGTGCCGGAAGCAGGTGGAGCAGGCGCCGTGGGCGAGAGCGAAGGCCCGATACGATTCCGCAAGGGTGTCTCCCATGCGGCCTGCCGGCTCGTTTACGAGAACCGGGCAGACGAAGACGCCCAGGGCCGTGGCAACCCGGGACGAGGAACACAGGAACAGGTCCGGGTCCAGGAGGCCAAGCATCTCGGAGGTGACCCGATCGTCCTCCCCGTATCCGCCGGACCGTCCTTCCTCCCGGCCGAGGCGGAAGACGGGAAGGAACTTCACCCGGGGCTTCCGGATCCCACGCCCGCGCAGGAGCCTCTCGAACGCCCCGAGGGCCTCCGGGTCTTCGTCCTCCCGGAAGCGGACGGCGGTCACGACGGGGAGGAAGCCCGCCTTGTCCAGCCGGACGGCTCCCTCCAGGGCCCTTCGGAAACTTCCCTTCCCCCGGATCCGGTCGTTCTCCTCTTCCGAGGGCGCGTCCAGGGAGATCCGGAACTCGAGGGAGTACCGGGAACCGCGCGCCGCGGACGCGAGCCGGCCGACGAGACGGTCGGTCAGCAGGGTCCCGTTGGTCAGGATCGTCGCCGGGAACCGGGAAAGGGTGTCTTCCGCGATCTCCGCCATCCCGGGATGGAGGAACGGCTCCCCGCCGGTGAAGACCACGTCCCGCACCCCTGCCTCTTCCGCCTCATTGAGAAGGGTCTTCACTTCCTCCCGGGAAAGGGACCGCATCTCCCGGCTCCCGGGCGCCGACGAGTTGAAGCAGTGGGCGCACCGGAGGTTGCAGGAAAGGCCCGCGACCTGGATCCAGAGGCTGTCGAGCCCGGAAAACGGGCATTCCGCGGCCGTCACGCCTTCTCCTTCGCCGGGGCCGGACGAAGCCAGGCCCCCAGCAGATAGACGCCGAAACACAGGGTGATGCCGACGAGGTTCACCCAGAGAAGATTCCCGTATTTCCCGGCCCCGATGCTTCCCTGGAACCACTTCAGGCTCAGGCCCAACCCGAAGAACAGTCCCAGCAGAACGCTGGCGTGGTAGGAGGCCGCCCCCGCCTTGCGCCACCCGGAGAGCAGGAACACCGGGGTCAGCCCGATGACCATCGTGCCGCTCACCGTCGTGGCGGAGAGGATGGCGGGTTTCGCGTAGAGCATCAGGTTCCCCAGGATGCCGAGGAGGACCATCGAGCCCCTCGCCAGGACGACACGGTCCATCGTCCACCCGGGCAGCACGTCGACGGCGACCAGCTTCCCGATGGAGCTGAAGGTCGAGTCGATCGTGGAGCACCCGCTGGTCAGCATCATCACGTTCATGAGGAAAAGAAGCGGGAGGCCGAAGGCCGCCGCCGTCTGGAAGGTGGAGTTCCCCCCGATCCCCTCGACCCGGTTGTGGATCCCGACGAAGCTGAACAGGAGGATGAACAGCACCCCGAGAGCGCCCGCCAGGGCGAACGACTTCAGCATCGTCCGCGGCTCCGTGAGGAAGGCCCGGTCGGTCATGACGGGGTCGTGGAAGGGGTAGGAGAAGATCTGCAGGAGGGCCACGAGGATCAGGTCGACCCCCCCCGCGAGGGTCCAGGAGCCGCTGCGCACCATCGCCCCCGGATTTCCCGCCGGAAAGATGTACCCGAGGATCAGGAAGAGGATGACGGCCGCCATGATCATCTGGACCGCATCGGTGACGATGCTGCTCCGCAGGCCCCCTTTCAGGATGTACGCCAGCACGAGGGCGGTGATCGCCCAGGAGGCGACGTAGTAGCCCTGGCTCTCCCGCGGGCCGAAGAACTGGGCCATGACGATCGTGTTGCTCCAGATCTCGTTCCAGAGACGGAAGAGGAGAATCAGGGAAAAGAGCCAGACGGCGCCTCCCCCGTACCGGCTCCCCAGGTAATGATGGATGCTCCGGAACCCCTTCTTCCGGAGCCGGAAGAGCACGGCGCCGGCGACCAGGAAGGAGAGCCAGTAGACGGCGTATGCCACCCCCCCGGGGAGGCCGAACCTCTGCCCCAGGTCCGCCGCGTTCTGGACGGACTTGGCGAAGATCCAGGTGATCAGGACGCTCGACGTGAGGAAGAAGAAGCCCGGATCCCTGCCGGCTTCGTCCTTTCCCCGGAAGAACTGGTCCTGCGCGTTCGTTCCGCGGCTGCTCGGGGATACCGCGATCATCGCTGCGCCGAACACGGCGAGAACTCCCCAATTCAACCAATGGGCGTCCATCGACATCCCCTCGTGCACGACTCTACGGCTCGTTGAGCCGCCAGTCGTAGTCGTGCGAGATCTTCCCGCGGAACCCTTTCAGGGGCCCGCCGAGATCGTCCCCCGCGTACTTTTGCAGGTGGCGGATCACCGCCTCCCGGGATCCCCCGAAATCCGCCTCGAACCAATCGTAGATGCTCGAAAGGTGGAGACGGTCCCCCGCAAGCCGTGCCCCTCGCGGGTGGTTCACGTATTCCCGTGCACCCTTCTCCAGGAGGGCTTCCGACGCCTCCGCGGTGTACGCCTCCGGCTGGAGATTGGGGCACCCGAGACTTGCGCAGTTCACGGCGTAATGAACGCGGCTGTCCTTCCAGAAGGGCCGCAGGATCCGGTGCTCGATATCGTCCAGACTAACCTTCTGCCCCTGGATCGTCAAACGCTTCGCCCGCCAGGGCCCCCGGCGGAATATCCCCGGGGAGATGTCGATCTCCCGGATGCTTTCGACCGGGTAGTGCTCCAGGACGATCGCTATCGTCAGCGCATTGTACAGGTTGATCCAGTAGGCCTTCTGCTCGTCCCTGGAAAGCCTCGTCACCTCCACCCCCTGGAGATCCCGGAGGTAGCCGTCCAGTTCTTTCCTGTCGTCCGGCGTCACGGAGGCGTACCGGACCCGGTTGATTCCGGAGGGGTGGTCCGCAACGACGTACTCCTTCAGGAAACGGTCCCAGGGGCCGTGATCGACGCGAACGTGGCTCGCGGGGTCGTTGGCCGCGAAGAAAGGCCACGGGTCGGCCGCCGGCGCGGCGGAGGCCGGGACGACTCCCAGGGCAAGAGCCGCAAGAGACAGAACGAGCGGCACCATCCAGTTCGCCAACGGACCCCGCACCCTGTGGCAACCGGCACCAAGAGCCATTCCCTTCGCCCTCCCTGGAGAGTGGTACTCCTTCCCCGGTTTGTCGTACACTATTTCCCGGTCGGTCGCGCGGACCGTCAAATTCCTTACAAACCCCCTGAAAGGTATTTGTAACCGGAACGACCAACAAGGAGAAACGATGCCCGCAGGGGCGTCCGAACGGCGGAAGAGAGGGACACCCCTCCCTCCCCGACCAACGACAGCCGGTGTCCAACGACCGCGAAGTTGACACAAAGGGAGTCATGGAGAAACCGGGACAGATCGATCCTGCCGACTGGGCAGACCGGTACGGGGACTACCTGTTCCGTTACGCGGTGCTCCGTCTCCGGGACCGGTCCGCCGCGGAGGACCTCGTCCAGGAGACCTTCCTCGCGGCGCTCAAGGACCGGGGAGCGTTTTCGGGAAAATCGGCGGAGGGCACCTGGCTGGTCGGCATCCTGAAGCACAAGATCGCCGACCACTTCCGGCGGCTGTCCCGGGAGGTATCCCTCGGGGAGGACGATCCCCCGGACCCCGCCGGGGAAAGCGTTTTCGACGCGTCGGGACACTGGGCGGCCGGGCCGGCCGACTGGGGCGCCAATCCGGCCGATCTCTTCCGGCAGAAGGAATTCCTCGATCAATTCGCCGAATGCCTTTCGGATCTTTCCCCGAATCAGGCAAACGCCTTTACCCTCCGGGAAATCGAGGGGCTTGGCACCGGGGAGATCTGTAAGGTTCTGGATGTCACGGAGACCAATCTGTGGGTGATCCTGCATCGCGCCCGGATGCTCCTGCGACGGTGCCTGGAGGCCCGATGGTTCGCAAAAGAAACCGGAAAGGGGTCATGATGCTCTCCTGCAGGGATGTGACGCAGCTCATCTCCCGGTCGATGGACACCTCCCTGCCCCTCGGCAAGCGGATCGGAGTGCGCATCCATCTCCTCATGTGCAAGTTCTGCGAGAGGTACGAAAAGCAGCTCCTCCTGATCCGCGAGACCTTGCGGATGGTCGTCGATGCGGAGGAACCCCCCGAAGGGGCATCCGTGGAGGTGCTTTCGGAGGAGGCGCGGGAGCGCATCCGGAAGGCCCTGCGCAATCCGTGATCAATTGCCGCCTGCGGATCGCCCCCGACCCCGCGGCTTCGGCGAGGCAGCGTCCGGCCCCTCCCCTCTCCCGCGGAACAAGCAAGTCGCACCCCGTGTAAGGTTTCCATCGTTTGGACGACAGAATCGGCAACGATCGTCGATCATCCCGAATCATAGGACCAACGCTGGATGGTACGGAGGAGGATTCCGATGGGGAAGCAGATCGTCATTCGGCCCGATACCGAGGAGAACAGGACCTGGAGGGAGAACGTCCACCCGCCGGGATGGATGAACCCGGCCCCCGCGGATTGCTACAACCTCGTGGTCCTCGGGGCGGGAACGGCGGGGCTCGTCACGGCCGCGGGGGCCGCAGGGCTGGGCGCGAAAGTCGCCCTCATCGAACGCGAACTCATGGGGGGGGACTGCCTGAACGTCGGGTGCGTCCCCTCCAAGGGGATCATCCGGGCGTCCCGCGCCTTCCACGATGCACGCACCTCCGGGGAATTCGGTGTGGAAGGAGCCGGCGGGCTGTCGGCCGACTTCGGGAAAGCCATGGAGAGGATGCGCCGGATCCGTGCGGACATCAGCGTCCATGACTCCGTCCGCCGTTTTTCCGAAACGCTGGGCGTCGACGTCTTCCTGGGCGAGGGGAGGTTCGCCGGGCCCGACGTCATCGAGGTGGAAGGCGCCCGTCTGCGCTTCCGGCGGGCAGCCATCTGCACGGGCGCACGTGCGGCGGCCCCTCCCATCCCGGGGATCGGGGAAGCAGGGTTCCTTACCAACGAGACGGTCTTCTCCCTGACCGGGCTTCCCGGGCGGCTGGCCGTCGTCGGCGCAGGGCCGATCGGGTGCGAACTGTCGCAGACGTTCGGGCGCATGGGAAGCCGCGTGACGCTCTTCGAGATGGGCACCCATATCCTTCCCCGGGAAGATCCGGACGCCGCCGGAATCGTGCAGGACACGCTCGTGGCCGAAGGGGTGGACCTGCTCCTCAACGCGAAAGTGGCAAGGGTCTCCATGGCAGGGGGGGAAAAAATCCTCCACGTCGAGCAGGAGGGGAAGGCGCGGGAGATCCGCGTCGACGAGATCCTCGTCGGCATCGGACGGGCCCCCAACGTGGAAGGCCTGAACCTGGAATCGGCGGGAATCGCCTACGATCCGAGGAAGGGGGTCGAGGTGAACGACAGGCTCCAGACGTCCAATCCGCGCGTCTATGCCGCGGGCGACATCTGCTACCCCTTCAAGTTCACCCACACCGCGGACGCCCTCGCCCGGATCCTGATCGCCAACGCCCTCTTTCTGGGAAGGCAGAAAAGCTCCTCCCTCGTCGTGCCCTGGTGCACCTTCACCGATCCGGAAGTCGCCCACGTGGGGATGTACGAGGCCGAAGCCGGGGAGAAGGGGATCCCGGTCGTCACCCTGACGGTCCCCCTCTCCGACGTGGACAGGGCGAAGCTCGACGGGGAGACGGAAGGGTTCGCCCGCGTTCATCTGCGCAGGGGGAGCGACACGATCCTGGGGGCGACCATCGTGGCCAGCCACGCCGGGGAGATGATCAACGAGATCTCGCTCGCGATGACCGCCGGCCTCGGTCTTTCCGCCATCGGGAAGACCATCCACCCGTACCCGACCCAGGGGGAGGTGATCAAGAAGCTGGCCGATGCCTATAACCGGACCCGTCTCACTCCGACGGTAAAGAGGATCCTGTCCGCCTGGCTGCGCTGGCAGCGGGGATGATCGGGGATCACATCACCATCGCCTGCCGCGCGGTTTCCCTCCCCCTTTCGGTCAGCAGGAGAAGAGCTCCGTCGCGGGAGATGCTTCCCTTCCGTTCGGCGGCGCCGACGATCCGCCCGGCGAAGTCCGGCTCCCACCTCAGATGTTCGCCGAGATGGTCCATGTGGTTCTCCCTCTCAACGCCGGGAAGCCCCTCGTGATTGTACAGGTGAACGAGCAGCATCGTCTGGGCGAACTCGACCCGCTGACGGGCGCGCCGGAGAACGATCGAGACCAGGCCGCGGTCCGGCGCGGCCAGGAAGGTCGCCACGAAGAATACGCCGGTCATCGAGGCCATGGAGCCGGCGATGGAGACGTCCAGTGCGTGGGCCACCCAGTACCCCGAGACGGCGCAGATCACCCCGATCAGGGAGCTTGCCGCAAGCAGAGAGGACAACCGGTCGGTGATCAGGTAAGCGGTCGCCGGAGGGGCGATCATGAGCGCCACCACGAGAACCGATCCCACCGCGTCGAAGGCGCCCACGGCCGTGATCGAGACGATGGTCATCAAGCCGTAATGGATGGCCACGGGGGAAAACCCGAGCGCCCCGGCGAGCCCCGCGTCGAACGTGGCGAGTTTCAGCTCCTTGTAGAAGGCCAGGATGAAGAGAAGGTTCAGGAGCAGGATCCCGGCCATCAGGTACAGCCCCTTGGGGCCGATGTCGACCCCCAGGACGACGAGACGGTTGAAGGGCGCGAAGGCAAGCTCCCCCAGGAGGACGGCATCCACGTCCAGGTGGACATCGCCCGCGTACCGGGAGATGAGAATCACCCCGATGCTGAACAGCGCCGGGAAGATCAGGCCGATCGCCGCGTCCTCCCGGACCCGCTTCGTGCGGGTCAAAAGCTCCACCAGGCTCACGGTCAGGACACCGGTCAGGGCCGCGGAGAGCACGAGGAGCGGGGAGGCGAGGTCCCGGATCAGGAAGAACCCCACGGCGATCCCGACCAGGATGGAATGGCTGATGGCGTCGCTCATCATGGCCATCCTGCGCAGGATCAGGAAGCATCCCGGCAGCGCACAGGATACGGCAACCGCGGACGCGATGAGCTGGATCTCGATCTGCGGCGCGGTCACGGGGTTTCCCTCCACTGCCGGGAGAGCCGTCCCGCCTCCTCCATTCCGGGAGGTGTGAGGGCCCACTCTCCCGGTCCGGTTTCCTCCACGAGCCCGCGTTCTTGAAGCACCTTGAGGCTGCGGTCGACGCCGCCGTGGCCATGTGCCATGGTGCGCAGGACCTCCACCGGATGGCCGTGGCCCGCCTCCCGGTGCTGCCTCGCGAGAATGTAGAGATCGCCCAGCACGGCCTCCGTCTGCAGCTGCCGCCGGTTGATCTGCTCCCGGAAATAGCCCCACGCCAGCCCGCGGTTCGGGGCAAGCAGAAGGGAAAAGAGCACGACCGCGCTCGCGCAGAGAACGATCGTCGGACCGGTCGGGATCCGCGACGCCGAACTGCTGACGAGAGCCCCGCCGACCCCGGCCAGCGCCCCGAAGATCCCCGAGACCGCCACCATGACCCCCAGCCGGTCCGTCCACTGCCGCGCAGCCGCGGCCGGCGCCACGACCATCGCGCTCATCAGGACGACGCCGACGGTCTGCAGCCCGATCACGATCGCGATGACGAGCAGCGTCGTGAGGAGGACGTCGAGAGCCCGAACCGGGTAGCCGAGGCTGAAGGCGAAGTCGGGATCGAAGCTTACGAGCTTGAACTCCTTCCAGAAGACGAGGAGAAACGCCACCACGATCCCGCCCAGGACGGCGATGGTCGCCACATCCTTCCGCAGAAGGGTGGCGGCCTGCCCGAAGAGGAACTTGTCGAGCCCCGCCTGCGTTGCGACGGGCAGCTTCTGGATGTACGTGAGGAGGACAAGACCGAAACCGAAGAACACCGAGAGGACCAGTCCCAGGGCGCTGTCGTACTTCACCCGGGTGTGATTTACGATGCTCATGATGAGCAGGGTACCGACCCACCCCGCCGCCGCGGCGCCCAGAAGCAGCGTGAGCGAGGACTTGCTGCCCGTCAGCAGGAACGCCAGCGCGATCCCGGGCAGCGCCGCGTGGGAGATCCCGTCCCCCAGGAGGCTCTGCTTCCGCAGGACGGCGAACGATCCCAGTACGCCGTTGACGATCCCCAGCATCGCGGCGCCCAGGGCCACCTGGCGGAGCGTGTAGTCCGCAAACAGAGTCTGGACGAATCCCGGGATTCCCACGGTCCTCTCTGCCCTACTCCTCGGGGTGCCCGAACGTCTCCTCGGCGGCATGGTGGGTGAGGTAGGATACCCTCCCCCCGTACGTGAGCCGAAGGTTCCGGTCGATGAACGCCTTTTCCACGGGCCCGCTGGCGACGCAGCGGACGTTGAGCAGGGTGACCCAGTCGAAATATTCCGGGACGGTCTGCAGGTCGTGGTGCACGACCAGGACCGTCTTTCCCTCCGACCGCATTTCCTTGAGAAGCGTCACGATCGCCCGCTCCGTGGTCGCATCGACCCCCTGGAACGGTTCGTCCATGAGGTAGACGCGGGCATCCTGGACCAGCGCCCGCGCGAGAAAGACGCGCTGCTGCTGCCCTCCCGAGAGCTGGCTGATCTGGCGGCCGGCCAGGTCCGCCATCCCGACCTTCGTAAGCGCCTCCATCGCCGCCTTCCGCTCCGCGCGCCCGGGACGCCCGAACCAGCCCAGCACGCCGTACCGGCCCATCATGACCACGTCGAGCACGGAGGTGGGGAAATCCCAGTCCACGCTGTTTCGCTGCGGGACGTACCCCACCAGACGCCGCTGGCTCAGGTACGGTTTCCCGAAGATCGAGACATACCCCGCCACGGGCCGGACGAGCCCCATGATCGCCTTGATCAGCGTCGTCTTTCCCGCGCCGTTCGGCCCGATGACCGCCATCAGCACGCCGGGGGGGACCGCCATGTCCACGTCCCACAGGACCGGCTTCTCCCCGTAGGCCACGGTCAGGTCCTCCACCCGGATCGCGGATTCCGCCCCTGCCATGCCGCGCGGGCCGGTCATTTCGACAGCGCCGACACGATCGTGTCGATGTTGTGTCGTACCATCCCGATGTACGTCCCGTCCGGCGTGCCCGGGTCCCCCATGGCGTCGGAATACAGGTTCCCCCCGATCTCCACCCGGAAACCCCGGGCGCGCACCGCCTCCCGGAGCGCCTCGATGGTGCGGGGGGAGACGGAAGTCTCCACGAAGATCGCCGGGATCCTCCTCTCCGCGATCTGCTTCGCCAGCGCCTGGATGTCGGCCGTCCCGGCCTCCGCCACGGTGCTGATCCCCTGCAGCCCCTGCACCTCGAACCCGTACGCCCTCCCGAAATAGTGGAACGCGTCGTGGGCGGTGATGAGAACCCTCCGGGACGGATCCAGCTCCCCCGCCCGGGACTCGACGTATCTGTGGAGCTCGGACAGTTTCTCCAGGTACGCCTTCGCATTTCCCCGGTAGGTTTCCCCGCGCTGCGGATCGATCCCGGCAAGCGTCTCCGCCACCTGCTCCACCGCCTTCATCCAGAGCGTGACGTCGAACCAGACGTGGGGATCGTACGACCCCTCGAATTCGGGGGGGCGGAGCAGCAGGGCCCGGTCGATCCGGTCGGTGACCGCCACCGTGAGGATCCGCGCCTGGATCCGCTCGAACACCTCGGTCATCTTCCCCTCGAGATGAAGACCGCCGTAGAAGATGACGTCCGCTTCCGCCATCCGGGTGACGTCCCCCTCGCTCGCCTTGTACAGGTGCGGGTCGACGCCCGGCCCCATCAGTCCGGTCACGCGGACCCGCTCCCCCCCGACCTGCCCGACGATGTCCGTGATCATGCCGATCGTCGTCACGACGCGGATCTTCCTCTCCGAAACATCCTTGCCCGGCCGGGGAACGGCGTCGGGGCCGGGCCGCTCCGCCGGCTTGTCGCATCCCAGGAAGAGGACGAGGAACGCGAGGAGGGCCAGCGTTCTCGTTTCAGGCATCTTTTTCCTCCCCGGCCGGAAGGGAAAGCAGGAACTCGACTCCCCGGCCTTCCGGAAGATTGCGGACGGACAGGACCCCGTCGTGCTGGTCGGCGATCCGGGAGCAGATGGAGAGACCCAGTCCCGTCCCGCCGTCCTTCGTAGTGTAGAAGGGATCGAAGATCCTTTCCAGCTGGTCCCGGGGGATCGGCGGCCCGTCGTTGCGGACGACGACGCGGAAATATCGTTTCCCGCCCTGCCGCTCGGGGAACACGGAAAAGGAAAGCGTACCGCCTCCCCTGCCGGCCATCGCCTGCACGCCGTTGATGGCGACGTTGAGCAGGAGCTGGGTCAGCTGGTCGGCGTCCCCCATGACCGTGGGGGACTCATCCCCCTCGTAGGGACGGATCACCGTCTTCACCCCTTCCCTGTGGGCCTGCGTCTCCACCAGCGACGCGACGCGCCGTATCACCTCCCCCAGGTCGAGCGGTCGCCGGTCGGAAGGAGCCGGACGCGCGAACGTGAGGAACCCCTCGGCGGTCTGCGCCAGCCGGTCGATCTCCTCCATGTGGATCTCCAGCATCCGGTGTTCGGGGGCATCGGGCGCGATGGCGTCCCGGAGAATCTCGGCGGTTCCCTTCATCGCGTGCAGGGGGTTCTTGATCTCGTGGGCGATCCCCGCCGTAAGCTCCCCCAGCGCCCCGAGTCTTCCGGCGCGGATGAGCTGCGACTCGATCCGCCGCTGCTCCTCCAGCGAACGGGAGAGTTCCCTTGCGAGCCGCTCCTGCTTTTCCCGCTCCCTGCGCTCCCGGTCGACGAGAAGCCCCGCCACAACGGCCACGATATTGTAGAGAACGATCTCCAGCCCCTTCTCCAGGGCGTCCCCGGGGTCGCGCGCCACGAGGCTCAAGAACGCGTGGGGGAAATAGATAAGAGAGGCGAAGACGGAGACGGAGATCCCCCCGCGCACCCCCCCCGAAAACGCGGCGAACAGGATCGGGAGGTAGTACAGGCGCCGGAGGATGTCGTGCGCCCAGGCGTATTCCGAAAGCGTACGGTAATGGAGAACCGTGATCAGGAGGCAGGGGACCCACGCGACGAAGATCATCCTTCTCGAGAACACCGGGCGCAGGTCGTCGATGACCCCGTCCATCAGGCGCTTCTCAGGCATCGCGGCGAATGCCGTGCTTCTCGATGCGGTAGACGAGGATGTGGCGGGGGACGTTCAGGTAGGCGGCGGCCTGGGTGATGTTTCCCCCTTTCAGGCGCAGGGCCCGCTCGATCACCCTCTTCTCGAGATCCACGAGGGAAAGCCCCCCGGGCGGGAGCGGAGGCCAGTCGTTTCCGAACCCCTCTCCCGCCTGCTCGCCCGGGCGGGCCACCGCGGGAAGCGGGGGGAGATCCTCCACCGAGACCGCCTCCCCCCGGCACAGGATCACCATCCGTTCGCAGGCGTTCTTCAGCTCCCGGACATTCCCCGGCCAGGGCCTTGCGGAAAGCTCCTCCATCACCCTGGGAGGCACGGAGATCCGGCGGTCCGGGCCGATCTCCTTCAGGAAGTGCTCCACGAGGGGAGGGATGTCCTCCGGCCGGTCCCGCAGGGGAGGCACCCGGATCTCGACGACGTTCAGGCGGTAGTACAGGTCCTCCCGGAAGGTCCCCTCCCGGATCCGCTCCAGGAGGTCCCGGTTCGTCGCCACCAGGATGCGCACGTCGACGGGAATCGGCTTGTCCCCCCCCACCTCGTCCACCACCTTCTCCTGGAGGACGCGCAGCAGCTTCGCCTGGAGGGACATGGGCATCTCGCCGATCTCGTCGAGGAACAGGGTGCCGCCGCTCGCCTGGCGGAACCGCCCGAGCCGGTCCCGGACGGCGCCGGTGAACGCCCCGCGCGCGTGCCCGAACAGTTCCGACTCCAGGAGCTCCGCGGGGATCGCCGCGCAGTTGACCGCGACGAAGGGTCCTTGCGCGCGGGGGGAGCGCACGTGGACCCGACGGGCCACGGCCTCCTTGCCGGTCCCGCTCTCCCCCGTGACCAGGACCGTGGCGTCGGTACGAGCCACCCGGTCGGCCATCGCGAGGACGCGCTTCATGGCGGGGGAGACGCTGATGATCTCCCGCTCCACCCCGCTTGCCCGGATCCGCAGATCGCGGACCTCGGCGGTAAGGCGTTGCCGCTCGAGCGCCTTCTCGACGGCCAGGAGCAGCTGGTCCCGGTGGAACGGTTTCCCGATGAAGTCGTGCGCTCCCTCCTTCATCGCCTCCACCGCCGTCTCCACGTTCCCGAAGGCGGTGATGACGAGCACGGGAATATCGGGAGTCGTTTCCCGGATCCGGCGCAGCACCTCGATCCCCGAGATCCCCGGCATCTTGAGATCGGTGATCACGAGGTCGAACTTCTCCGGGGAGAAAGCGGCAAGCCCCTCGGCGCCGTCGGAGGCGGCCTCCACGCCGTACCCCGCTTTCCGCAGGTTGAAGAGGGCCACCTCCCGCCCCGCCCGGTCGTCGTCGATGAACAGGATCCGTCCCGATGTCATTCCGTCTCCTCGCGCCGGTCTTTCCCGCACCGGCCGAACGCCGGCCGGGTCAGGCGGCGACGTTCCGGCGGGCGATTTCCCTATCATGGCACGCCGCGGCACGTTCTTGGAAGATCCCTCCTCCTTGCGCCCCCCATGAGACGCGGGAGTCGGTAAAGGCATCGAAACAGGAAAACCGAACCTTTTGAGGACGGCATGGACAGCCGACTTCCGCGAACACGAACCATCGCCAGGGGCTGGATCGCAACCCCGGTTCTCTGCCTGACGCTTGCCGGGCTCCCCTTTTTCCTGCCGCCGGCCAAGGCAAAAGCGGCACAGGCGGGCATTGCCGCCGTTCCCTGGCCGCGCATATCCCTCGTCCTGCGGGCCGGGGGGTTCAACCAGCCCGTGCAGGTCACGCATGCAGGAGATGGAAGCGGCACTCTCTTCGTCGTGGAGCAGGGAGGGCGCATCCAAACGCTCAAGGACGGGACCCTTGGGGCCGTTCCTTTCCTGGATATCAGCGCCCGCGTACTCGCCGGCGGCGAGCGGGGACTCCTCGGCGTGGCTTTCCCGTCGGGGTATGCAACAAAAGGACACTTCTATGTCGACTACACCCGGGCAGGGGACGGCGCAACGATCGTCGCGCGATACCGGGTGACCCCGGACCCCGACGTGGCCGACCCATCTTCCGAGGAGGTCCTGCTCGTCATCGACCAGCCTTTTTCCAACCACAACGGAGGCCAGATCGCCTTCGGCCCCGACGGCTTTCTCTACGTCGGGATGGGGGACGGCGGCTCCGGGGGAGACCCGCAGGGCAATGCGCAGAACCCGTCCACGCTGCTGGGCAAGATGCTCCGGATCGACGTCGAAGGAGGCGTCATCCCTTACGCGGTACCGCCGGGCAACCCCTTCGCGGGAAGGACAGGGTTCCGCGGCGAGATCTGGGCGTTGGGACTGCGCAACCCCTGGCGTTTCTCCTTCGACCGCGGAACGGGGGATCTCTATATCGGCGACGTGGGGGAGGGTTCCTTCGAAGAGGTGGACTTCCAGCCCGCTTCGAGCACCGGGGGCGAGAACTACGGCTGGAACATCCTGGAGGGGAACAGGTGCTTCGGGGGCACTGCATGCAACCCTTTGGATTTCGTCCCGCCGGTAGCCTTGTACGATCACTCACAGGGTTGTTCCGTTACGGGAGGGGCGGTCTACCGGGGAGGGGCGTATCCCGCAATGGAGGGGATCTACTTCTACGCGGATTTCTGCAGCGGGCGGGTCTGGGGGCTGTCCCGGGACGGTTCGGCATGGGAAAACAGCCTGCTTCTGACCGTGCCGTTTTCGGTATCCGGCTTCGGCGAGGACGAGGCGGGAAACCTGTTCGCGACGGACTATACCGGAGGCGCCGTGTACGAGATCATCGCGACCAATAACCCGCCTTCGCCCCCGGCGCTCGTCTCCCCGCAGGACGGTCAGGCCGGCCTGCCCACCTCGGTGACCTTCCGGTGGGAACCGTCCGTCGACCCGGACGGGGACCCCGTCACCTACCTGTTCTTCCTGGACACCGATCCGTCTTTCGCAGGGGCTGTCCCCGTGCCGGTCCCCGGATCCCCCGGCCAGACCGCTCCGCAGAGGGGGGCGAACACCCGGCCTGGCATCCTGGTCGCCGGCATCGTTCTGTCCGCGTGCCTCCGGCGCCAGGGACGTCTTCGGGCGCTCGCTGGCCTCCTGATCCTTTCGGGGGCACTGGCAACCTGGGCGGGACCCGGCTGCGGGGGGGGCGGGAGCAGCCAGCCGGCTCCCCCGCCAAACACCATCGCACACACGGAATCGGGGCTTGCCCCGAACACAACGCATTACTGGAAAGTCGTCGCGGAAGGCGGGGCGGCCACGGGGGAGAGCGCCACGAGGACCTTCTCCACCGGGAATCCCTGAGGAACGATCGATCGAAGGTCCGGACAAGCAGATGCGGATCTGGGTCGGTGTCCCGCTTGCTCAAGGCAGGAAGTGCGTTCCGCCGGATCGCAGGGTCGTTTTTTCTCTCCCCTACTCGAGGGGAGGCTCTGCGCCGCGCGGCGGATTTCCGAGCCGACCTGTTCGCCGGCTCAATCCCCAGATCCGCAAATTCAGTATATCTCTTCGGCGCTCCGGCCGCCATCAAAAAAACAGGGCCGGCAAGGCCTGCTGGATGCGTCCCCCGCGCGTTGGTAGACTGAAGCCGGGAGGGTCCCGTGGACTTCGGGCGAAAGGACGTGATCGCGGCAAAGGAGCTGGTCTACCGGCTTGCGTACGCCACCCCGCTGGTCGAGGAGACCCCGCTGTCCGAGCGGGCAGGCGGGAGGGTCCTGTCGAAGCTGGAAAATCTCCAGACAACCGGGTCGTTCAAGATCCGGGGCGCCGCCAACAAGGTGCTTTCCCTCGACCGCGCCCGGGTGCCCGGCGTCATCGCGGCGAGTGCGGGGAACCATGCCCGCGGCGTCGCCCGCGCCGCGAAGGAGGCGGGAATCCCCGCGACCCTCGTGATGCCGGTGTGGGCCCCCGTGTCCAAGTCGGCCGCCGCGAAGCGCGAAGGGGGGGGGAACGCACGCATCATCCACCACGGGGAGACCTTCGACGACGCGGCGGAGCACGCCGCCTCCCTGGCCGGAGAGTCCGGCCTCGAGATGATCCATCCGTTCGACGACCCGATGGTGATCGCGGGACAAGGGACGCTGGGGATCGAACTCGTCGAGGAGATCGGCTTCCCCGGGACGGTCTACGTTCCCGTGGGCGGCGGGGGCCTCCTGGCCGGGATCGGGGCCGCGGTGAAGGAGACGTATCCGGATGCGGAACTCGTCGCGGTCCAGGCGCAAGGGGCCTCGTCGCTTCTCCCGTCTCTTGCGGCGGGACGGCCCGTCGGGTGCCCGGAGGCGCGCACGATCGCGGACGGCATCGCGGTGGCATCCTTGAGCGAGCGGACCTTCGAGGCTGCGAAACGGTGGGTCGACGACGTCGTCGTCGTGGACGACGAGGAAATCGCCGCGGCGATCCTGTACGCCCTCGAGGAGATGAAGACCACGCTGGAAGGCGCCGGGGCAGCCCCCCTGGCGGCGCTGCTCTACAAGCGCCCGCCGAAGCGTTTTCCCGCCGTGATGGTGCTGTCGGGAGGGAACATCGACGTCCACTTCCTGTCCCGGATCACCGAGAGAGGGCTGTTCCGGTCGGGGAGGCTGATCCGCCTGCGGTTCCTCATCCCGGACCGGCCCGGTTCCCTCGCTGCTCTGCTCGCCGCCGTGGCCCGGGAACGGTCGAACGTGATCAGCATCGAGCACGACCGTCTCTCTCCCGACTGCCCGCCGGGGTGCTCGACCGTCGTGCTGCTCCTCGAGACGCGCGACCGCGCCCACGGGGAGGAGCTCTGCGCCCGGCTCGACGATCTGGGATTCCGGTCCACGAGCGGAGCCACGGAGCGCCCTCTCCCATGAGACCCGCCCTCCCGATCGCCGTGCGAGCCGTTCTTCTCCTGGTCCTGCTCTCCTCCACCGGGTCCGTACTCTACGTCACCTACCGGAACACCCGCAACGCCCGCTCTCTGGCCGTCCTCTCGCTCGAAAGCACCGCGCTGGCGCTTTCCTCGTCCGCGGAAAACGCGCTGCGTGCGAGCGGGAAGGGGTCGGCCGGGGAGATCCGGGAGATCCTGTCGGACCGTGTCGTGGCGTACGCGCTGATCGCAGGGGGGGACGGAACGATCCTCTTCCATACCAACCCCCGGATGGCAGGGGCAATCCTGCCCGAAGAGGGACTGGGACGCTGGCTCCACTCGGGCGCGGGCTTCGGGCGGAGGGTGACCCTCGGCACCGGTCTTCCCGCCTACGAGTACAATTACATCCTGCACCGCCCCGACGGCACCCCCGAACTTCTCCGGATCGTCCTTCACACGGCCGCTGCGGACCGGATCCTGTCCGACGCACGGACGATGTGGTGGACGGTTGCCGGCGTGCTCGCCCTGCTGTGGGCGGCCGGGATTGTCCTGGAGAGGTTGTTTGCCCGCCAGCTCCGACTCGCCGTCGAGGTGGAGAGGCGGGAACGCCTCTCCCTCATCGGACAGATGACGGCCTCGCTCGCCCACGAGATCCGCAATGCGCTGGGCGGTATCAAGGGGTTCGTCCAGCTGGACGAGGAGAAGAAGAGGGCGCCCGGTGACCACAACGGGCCAGTCTCCCCCGCGCTTCGCGGAATCGGACGGATCGAATCCCTCGTGAACGACCTCCTGATCTTCTCCCGGGAAGAGACGTACGAATCGCGTCCCGTCGACGTCGCCCCGCTGGTCCGCGAAGCACTGGAAACCGACGCATCCCGGTGGGGCGGCAGCGTGGAGCTTTCCATCCCCCCCGGGATCCGCGCGCGGGCGGACCGGGAGAAGATGCGCAGGGTCCTTGCGAACGGCATCCGGAACGCGGTGGAGTCGATGCGTGACGGGGGCGTTCTCCGAATCACCGTCGGGGAGGAAGACCGCCGGATCGCCATCCGGATCGAGGACGAAGGACCCGGAATCCCGGAGCCGGACCGGGCCCGGCTGTTCACGCCGTTCCACACGACGAAAACGGACGGGACGGGGCTGGGCCTTGCCTATTCCAGAAAAGTGGTGGAGGGAATGGGGGGAACCATCGAGCTGTCCAATCGGAAAGAGGGAAAGGGGGCGATCCTTTCGATCCATCTCCCCTCGGCGGGAGGAGCCGGTCATGCCTAAGACCGTCCTGGTCGTGGACGACGACGAACTGATGCGCTCCTTTCTCTGCACCGTGCTCAGGGAAGAGGGGCACCGGGTGACGGAGGCGGGAAGCTGCAGGGAAGCCCTGGGCGCCCTTTCGGGCGCGGAGTTCGATCTCGTGGTAACCGACCTCAGGATGCCCGACCGTTCCGGGCTGGACCTCATGCGCGAGGGGAAGAGCGTCAGGCCGGATGCCCGGTGGGTCATCATCACGGCCTTCGGCTCGATCGGCAATGCTGTCGAGGCCATGAAGGCCGGTGCTTCCGATTACCTGACGAAACCGTTCCAGAGCCCGGACGAACTCCGCCACGTCGTCCGCCGGGTGTTCAAGGAGGCCGACGCGGAAGCGAAAATCTCCTTCCTTTCGGAGGAACTCGGGAAGCGGTATCCCCCCGCGGAGATGATCTTCCTCGGGAGGAAGATGGAAGCGGTGCACCGGATGGTACGGGAGGTCGCCCCCACGCCCGCCACCGTCCTGATCACCGGCCCGAGCGGAACCGGAAAGGAACTCGTCGCCCGGGTGATCCACCAGATCAGCCCCCGAAGGGAGGGGCCCTTCGTGGCCGTGCACTGCGCCTCGCTTGCGGAGACACTCCTGGAAAGCGAGCTGTTCGGACACGAGCGGGGAGCCTTCACCGGGGCCGTCGCCGCGCGAAAGGGCAGATTCGAACTTGCCGAGGGGGGGACCCTGCTCCTTGACGAGATCGGGGAGATCCCGCCGGCCGTTCAGGTGAAGCTGCTCCGGGTGCTCCAGGAGAAGGAGTTCGAGCGGGTGGGGGGGACAAGGCCCGTACCGGTCGATGTCAGGATCATCTCCGCAACCAACAGGGACATACGGGCCGAAGTATCATCCGGCCGGTTCCGGGAGGACCTGTTCTACCGTCTGAACGTCTTCCCGATCGCCCTCCCCCCGCTCACGGAGCGGCCCGACACGATTCTTTCGCTTGCGGAATATTTCGTAGACCGGTACGCATCGTCGTTCGGGAAGAAGATCACCGGGATTTCCGCCGAGGCGAGGTCGGCCCTCCAGGGATACGGCTGGCCGGGAAACATCCGCGAACTGCAGAACGTGATCGAGCGCGCGGTGATCCTCTCCGGCGGGGAGATCGGTTCGAGGCACCTGAACCTGGAACTTTCGGCGGAAGCAAGGGAACCAGGAGAGGGGGTGCTCCGGGAAACGGAAAGGGAAACGATCCAAAAGGTCCTCGCCGGCGTCGGGGGAAACCGGAAGAAGGCCGCCAAGATCCTGGGCATCTCCCTTCGAACCCTGCAGTACCGGATCAAGGAGTACGGACTGTGAGGCGGGAAGTGCAGAAACTGCGCGCCGGGGGTGCACGGTTTGCAGCCGAACCCTGCCCGTCTTCCCCGGACCAGCAGAGAGAGCCTATGTACATCGAGCAGTTAGGGAACGACTATCCTTTGGCATCCCCTTTGCTCCTTACCGGGGTGAGCAACAACCCCCGGAAAGGAGGAACGGAAGATGAAGAAGAGGATCGGTACGGTGATCCTTGCGGGAGCCCTTGCCGCGGCGATGGCTCTGCCGATGACCGCGACCACCGTTTCGGCGGGAAGGGGCGGCGCAAAGGGGCAAAGCCTCCAGACCCACACCAGGTCCAGGAACCATATGTGGAACCGGGAGCGCCTGCGCGACGGGTCCTGCCTTGACCCCGCCAAGGAAGGCACGGGAAGAATGCAGAAGAAGGGGAAGACCTATGGCCCGGGAGATGGCACGGGGAACATGGGTGTGCGTCCGGAGGACGGGACGGGATACGGTGCCCCGTCCCAGAGGTAAGATATTGCGCACCGGAACCGGCAGGGCGGCATGGGCCGCCCTGCTCCTTCTGGCCGTCTGGGCGGGGTGCACGCTTCCGTTCGGGGCGTCCGCGCACGCGCAGGAACGGGACGCGGTGCTGCCGGACAGCGGCATCCGCTACCCCGGCGGGTTCGACCCCAACACGATCGGGGAGGTGCGCGGGAAGGCATCCAGCCTTGCGCGACCGGAGCGCGGCCCCGTCCGCTTCCGCCTGGTGTCGGAGAGAGATACGTATACGGTGCTCGCCTGCCCGCCATGGATGTGGAGCGACCTGAAGGTCGATCTCCCGGACGGCACGGAAGTGAAGGTCCGCGGGTCCAAGTCCCTTGGCAACGATGGAAATCTCTACGTGATCGCGCAGGAGATGGAGCTCTTGAAGTCCGGGGAATCGATCGCCTTTCGCGACGGCAGCGGCATCCCCCTGTGGAAAGGTTCGCCGGGAAGAAGGATGGGCACGGGCAGGGGAACGGGTTCCCCGATGGGCGGCCCGGGCGCAATGCCGTCAGGCCGAGGCGGCAGGGGCGGGCGCAGGTGACCGGAGGAGAATCCTATGCGTGAGAAGGCCTTGTCGCCACGACAAAGAGCGGTCTTCCTTGCCGGATGGTTTCTGCTCTGGTCCTTCCCCGCCCTGGCAGAACCCGAAGTCGGGGCGACGCTTGGATTCGACAGCAACGTGAACCGGGCGGTGGACGGAGCGCAAAGCGACGTCCAACTGGGCGGCTACGCCGCCTTTCTCCGGGCTCCGGACGGCGAATCACGGTACGACTGGGCCGCCACCGCCATGGTGGAAGGCGCGGTCTCTCTCGATGTGACCGACCTCTCCTACGCTGCGCTCACGGCCGAACCGGGATTCGTCTTCTTTCCCCGGTGGTGGCTCACGGTGTCCGTCTCTCCCTTTGTCCAGGGGAAAGCCGTGAAGGACACGGACCAGTCGGCCGTTTCCTTCGGGGGGAAGATCCGCCTCCGGGAGCAGATCCGGACCAACCTGTATTCGGGCCAGTATTACGTCTACACCGACAGCCGGGCAAACGAGGAGGTTTATTCGTATACGGAGCACGCCGTCGGGATATTCTTCGGAGTCCTTTGGAGAAAAGGAGCATTCACCGAGATCGGCTACGAATTCTCCCACGGAGACTCCTTCCGGACCGTGAACACAACGACCCCTCTTCCCTCCGGCATGGGAAAGGGACGCCGGTATTCCAGCGCATTCGGGGGCGAGGTGGTTCGCGATACCGTTGATCGTAACGCCGTATCGGTTTCGGCGGGAATCGACTGGACCCCCTCCCTTGCCTTTCAGGCGGGGTACGCTTACGCCCGGAACGAAGGCGACCTCGGACCCTTCACCTCCCATTCCGGCTACGCGGGCATCGCTTACCGGTTCTGATCCCCCCCGTTGCGGAAGTGGTTGACCCGATCGCCTTCTTCCTGTACTTCCCTTACTATCGAGAATCGAACGAGCATGCGCAGTCATTTGCACCGCCATAACCCTGCCCTCCCCGATCCCGTCGGGACGACGACCACCAAGGGGATCCGGGCCGTCCGGTGGTCGTTCGCCGCCCTGCTCGCGACGGCCGCCTGCCAGGCGGTCGCCGTCGTCTTCACGGGCAGCGTCGGGCTCCTTGCGGACACGGTCCACAACCTGGGAGACGCCGCAACCGCCATCCCCCTGTGGATCGCCTTCCGGCTCGCCCGCAAGAGCCCCGATGACCGGTTCACCTACGGGTACGGCCGCGTGGAGGACCTGGCGGGCGTCCTCGTGGTCGGCATCATCCTGGCGAGCGCCATCGCGGCCGGGACGGAGGCGTTCCTCCGGTTCCTGCGCCCCGTCCCGGTCCGCCACCTGTGGGCGGTCGCAGCGGCCGCGGCGGTCGGCTTTCTCGGCAACGAGGCCGTGGCATTGTACCGGGTCCGCGTCGGGAAGGAGATCGGAAGCGCCGCGCTCGTGGCGGATGGCCGGCACGCCCATGCCGACGCGCTGACGAGCCTGGCGGTGCTCCTGGGGGCGGGGGGAGTCTGGCTGGGCTATCCTCTCGCGGACCCTGCGGTCGGACTGCTGATCACCGCGCTCATTCTCAGGATCGTGTGGGTAACGGGGAAGGAGATCTTCCTGAGGCTACTGGACGGGGCAGACCCCCGCGCGGTCGGCGAGATCCGGGATGCCGCCTCTTCCGTGCAAGGCGTCGTGGAGGTGTCGGACGTGCGGGTCCGGTGGGCGGGCCACCGGATGTACGCGGAGGTCAACCTCGCCGTGGCCGGAGACCGGTCGGTAAGCGACGGGCACGCCATCGCGACGGAGGTCCGCCACCAGTTGCTCCACCGTCTCCGGTACCTGTCGGACGCCACGATCCACGTGGACCCGGCGCACGCATCGGGGGCCGCCCGTCACCGCATGCCGCCCCACAGGCACGACGGCCTGCCGGGCCATTCGCACTGACGATCCGGGACCGCGCCTCCCTACGCGACTTCCAGGACGGGGGCGGGCAGCTTCTCCAGGACCGACAGGAGGAGTTCCTTCGTCGTGATCATGTCCTCCCGGACCCTCTGGTCCCGCGCAGCGGCGATCTCCATCTGCAGGTCCGCGATCTCCGCCTCGAGGGTTTCCTTGAGCGCCCGGATTTCCAAGTTGGTCAGAAGGAGTTCCATGGGGCACCTCCTCTTCCCGCGATTCCATTGACTGCTTCGCGACTGCGCTCGGGATGACAGCTTATTATATCACCGAGTCCGGGGGATGCCAGGCACCCTATCCCTTTCGATAGGCAAATACTCGACAATCATGGTAATTTTAGTAAATTCCCCCGGGAGGACGGGAGAGGCAGCCCCATGCGCTGGCGTCGTCTGGAAAAGAAAAAGGTACTCGCGTTCCTGGCCATCATGGGCCCCGGGATCATCACGGCTTCGGTCGACAACGACGCCGGAGGGATCGCGACCTACTCGATCGCCGGCGCGCACTTCGGATACGCTCTCCTGTGGACGCTCATCCCGATCACCGCGGCGCTGATCGTCGTCCAGGAGATGGTGGCCCGGATGGGAGTGGTCACCGGAAAGACCCTTGCGGACCTCATCCGGGAGAAGTTCGGCGTCCGCCCGACCTTCTTCCTCCTCATCGCGCTTCTCCTCGCGAACCTGAGCAACACCGTGGCGGAGTTTGCCGGGTGGGCGGCCGCCCTGGAGATCTTCGGGGTCAGCAAGTACCTTTCCGTCCCCATCGGGGCGGTGGCGGTCTGGTTCCTCGTCGTGAAGGGGACGTACCGCATCGTGGAGAAGATCTTCCTCATCGCGAGCACCCTGTACTTCACCTACGCCCTGTCGGCCTATTTCGCCCACCCCCAGTGGGGAACGGTGGCGCGGAATCTGGTGACGCCCGTGCTGACCGCGGACAGCGCCTACGTCCTCCTGCTGATCGGCATGGTGGGAACGACGATCGCCCCGTGGATGCAGTTCTACCTGCAGTCCGCGGTGGTGGAGAAGCGCATCCAGGTGGAGGACTACCACCTTTGCCGGGCGGACGTCATCATCGGCTGCTTCGTCACCGACATCGTGGCGCTCTCGATCATCGTCGCGTGCGGCGCGACGCTGTTCGTGGAAGGGGTCCGGATCAACGACGCGAAGGACGCGGCCCTGGCCCTGGCTCCGCTCGCCGGGAAGTACGCATCGGTCCTGTTCGCCATCGGGCTGGCCAACGCCTCCCTCTTCTCCGCCTCCATCCTGCCCCTGGCGACCGCCTACTCCGTCTGCGAGGGGATGGGGTGGGAGTCCGGCATCGACAAGGACTTCCGGACGGCCCCGCACTTTTTCTGGCTCTACACCGGGATCATCGTGCTGAGCACCCTGTGCGTCCTCTACCCCGCCGCGCCCCTGATCCTCATCATGCTTTTCTCCCAGGTTGCCAACGGCATCCTCCTGCCGTTCGTCCTCGTGTTCATGCTGAAGCTGATCAACGACCGGGAGCTGATGGGGGAGCACGTCAACTCGAAGGCGTTCAACGGGATCGCCTGGACGACGACCGTCGTCATGATCGCACTCACGCTCTTCCTGGTGATCGTCACCGTCTTCCCGGGGCTTCCGGGGATGCTCGGGGGCTGACCGGGAAGATCGGAGGGGCGGGCGGCGCCGGGAACGGGGCGCGGCTCAAATCCTCCGGCGGCGGCGCCGGGAGGCGGGAGGCAGCAGCAGGTTCACGACGTCGTCCACGGTCACGATTCCGAGGAGGCAGTTCTCGTCGTCGACCACCGGCAGGGCAAGCAGGTTGTATTTGGAGATCAGCTCGGCGACCTGTTCCTGATTCGCATCCGCCCGGATGGTGATCAGCTTCGTGTGCATGATCTCGCCGAGCGTTTTCGAGGCGTCCTCGAGGATGAGGTCGCGCAGCCCGACCACCCCCAGGAGCGCTTCGTCCTCGACGACGTACACGTAGTAGACCGCCTCGATCTCCGCGGCCTCCTCCCGGAACTTCGCCACCGTTTCCCTCAGGGTGATCCCCGGGGGGTAGGCGAGGTACTCGTTCGTCATGAGGCCCCCCGCGGTGTCCTCCTCGTGCCCCAGGAGCTCGTGGATGTCCGCGGCATCTTCCTTCTCGATCAACCCCAGGATCTCCTGGGCCTTCTCGAGGGGAAGATCGGCGATCACGTCCGCCGCCTCGTCCGGAGGCATCCGCTCGATGACGTCCGCCGCCTGCTCCCTGTCCATGTCGGTGATGAGGTCGGCCTGCACCTCCGGCTCCAGCTCGTGGAGCGCCTCGGCGGCGGTCTCGAGGTCGAGCTTCCCGAAAAAGCCTTTTCTCTCGTCCGGGGAGAGGCCGCTGATGATCTGGGCGATGTCGGCCGGGTGGATCTCGGAGAGGGCCTGCCGCGGAACGGCAAGGGTGAGCCGGTCGAGTTTCTCGTGGAGAGGCTGGATCAGGGACCAGGAGATCATCTGGTGGCGCAGCGGGTGGCGGATCGTCCGGAAGAAGGCCTCCCCCCGGCGCTCCACCCCGAGCCGGCGCAGGATCCCGCGGACCCCCACGTCCACGTCCGTGACGCACGCCTCTCCCCCTTCCTCGGCCAGCTTGACGTCGTTGACCCGGACGACCTTCGCGCCGTCGATGTCGACGATCTGCTTGTCCAGCAGATCCTTCCCGATGAGCAGCTGATCGTGGGAGGGCGAAAACTCCGAAAGCTCCGAATCCCGCTTGTGCGAGGAGATGATCCGCCGGTTGAAGATGCTGACATCCCTCCACGGGAGGAAGAGCACGGACTTCTTCCTCTCCAGCAGAAGCCCCGACGCCCGGGGAAACGGCCCGCCGCCGACCACCGCGATGTCGCGGAGCTTCCCGATCTCCTCGCCCGACGGATCGAGCACCGGCTTCCCGAGGACGTCGGCCACGAACACTTCTCCCACAAGATTCATGGTGCGGACTCCTTCGCAAGCCTCTCCCGGCGATTCCAGTGTAGGGGGGGGGTTGAGATAGGTCAAGGAAGGGGGAGCGGGGATGAGAGAGTATGATACGGGTAACCATGGGTTCCCCGGGAGAGGGAGGACGTGATGTCCGAACCGGTCGCTGCCCCCGCACGGGAGGCGCCTGCCCCCGCGAAGTGGCGCAATCCCCATGGCCTCCTCCCCACGCTTCGATGGGCGGTCCAGGGGGCCTACCTGCTCTTCTTCGTTGTCGTGGGCATCGAGTTCCACTCCTTCTACCGGCAGGCCGTCTCGGGAGGGCCGGTCACCGCCCACCGTCCCCCGGCAGTGGAGGGGTTCCTGCCCATCAGCGCCCTGGTGGGCCTGAAGCGGTTCCTGCTCACGGGCCTTTACGACGAGGTGCACCCGGCGGGCCTGACCATCCTGTTCGCGGCGATTCTCTCCTCGTTCCTCGCCCGCAAGGTCTTCTGCTCCTGGGTCTGCCCGGTGGGGGGGATCTCCCGCGCACTGGAGTGGGCCGGGGAGAAGACGATCTGGAGGCGCAGGAAGCGGGAGACCCTCGTGAACCGGTGGGCGGACCGTGGCCTCATTTCCCTCAAATATCTCCTGCTCGCCTTCTTCGCCTGGGCGATCCTGTGGCAGATGGACGGGGATGCGATTGAGCGGTTTCTGCACACCCCGTACAACTACGCCGCGGACGCCAAGATGCTCCTGTTCTTCACCGACATCTCCCGGACCGCTGCGATCACCCTGGTTCTCCTCGTCGTCCTGTCGGTCCTCGTCAAGCATTTCTGGTGCCGGTACCTGTGCCCCTACGGAGCGCTTGTGGGGCTGGTCAGCTGGATGTCCCCCCAGCGCGTCGTCCGCGACGGGGCGACCTGCATCGACTGCAGGGCATGCACCCGGACCTGCCCCGTGGAGATCCCCGTTCACCGGAAAGCCTCGGTGTGGACCCCCGAGTGCACCGGCTGCATGTCGTGCGTGGCGGCCTGCCCCGTGGAGGATTGCCTGACGGTCACCCGGAAGGGAAAGAACTCCCTATCCCCGTACCTCATCCCTCTCGTCGGTCTGGGAACGATTTACCTCCTCTGGGGAGTTGCCCGCCTCACCGGCCACTGGCATACCTCTCTGTCCCTCGACACCCTGGCCGAGGTCTACCGGATCGCAGCCTCCCTGGTTCATCCCTGAGCGGGAACAACGCGGAACGGGTACGCCCTTCTTGACCGACACAATCCCTACATATACAATGGGGTTTATAGAATAAAGGGCCGGAGGGAAGATGCGGCTGTCGAAGAAGACGGAATACGCCCTCAAGGCACTCATTTACGCGGCACGCCACCCGGAAGGAACCACGTTCCAGATCAAGGAGCTTGCCGAGCGGAACGGGATCCCGAAGAAATTCCTGGAGCTGATCCTGCTGGAACTGAAGAATGCCGGCATCGTCCACAGCAGGCGCGGCGTAGGGGGGGGCTACCTCCTCGCCCGGCGCCCGGAGGCGGTCCGCTCCTCCGAGATCATCGAGGCCATCGAAGGGCCGCTCGCCCCGGCGAGGGTTCCAAAGGCGCGGGGGACGAGGGGCCTTGGCGAGGAGCCGTCCCCCGCGGTCTCCCGGCTGGTCCGGGAGAGTTCCGAGGCCATCGGGTCGGTGCTCGACCGGTGGACGCTCGCCGACCTCGCGCGGGAAGAGCAGGAGGCGGCGGAGCGGCGGCAGCGAAACCTCATGTACTTCATCTGACCCGGAGGGAGATTCCGCCGCTGAAGCGAAAACGGTCCCTCGATACCGTCGCGGCGCAGGCGGGAGTGGATGCCGACCGTGCCTTCGGCTCGGTCAGCGTCCCCATCTACGCGACGGCCATCTACCGGTACAAGGCGTTCGGCAAGCACCGCGGGTTCGACTACTCCCGTTCGGAGAACCCGACCCGGCAGGCGGCGGAACGGGCGGTCGCCGACCTCGAGGGGGGAACGCGGGGGGTCGTCTTCTCGTCCGGAATGGCGGCCGTCTCGGCCGTGATGACGCTCTTCCGGTCGGGCGACCAGATCCTCTGTTCCGACGACCTGTACGGCGGTACCTACCGGTTGTTCGAACGGATCCTCAAGCACTGCGGGCTGCGGTTCGCCTATGTCGACATGGGCAACCCCCGGACGGTCGCGAAAAGGATCGGGAGAAGGACGAGGGCCGTCTTTATCGAGACGCCGACCAACCCCCTCATGAAGATCGCGGACATCCGGGGCGTCGCGCGGATCGCGCGGGAACAGGGGATCCTCTCCGTCGTGGACAACACCTTCATGTCGCCCCTCCTGCAGAGGCCCCTCGCCCTCGGGGCCGACGTGGTGGTCCACAGCGCCACCAAATTTCTCGGCGGGCACAACGACCTGATCGGCGGGGCGGTGGTAACGGCCGACCCCGACCTCGGGGAAAGGATGCACTTCGCCCAGAAGGCGATCGGGGCGGTCCTGTCCCCCTTCGACTCCTGGCTGCTGCTCCGGGGGATCAAGACGCTCGCCATCCGGGTCGCCCGGGCCCAGCAAACCGCGGAAATCGTGGCGGACTTTCTTGCCACCCACCCCTTCGTCCGGAAAATTTTCTACCCGGGCCTCCCCCGCCATCACCGGCGCGAGGTGCATTTCTCGCAGGCGGACGGACCCGGGGCGGTCATCTCCTTCGAACTGGCCAGGCAATCGGCGGTCCCTCGGTTTCTCGACGCGTTGCAGACCGTCCTGCTGGCCGAAAGCCTCGGCGGCGTGGAGTCCCTCATCACCCACCCCTCCACGATGACGCACGCCGACATCCCCCCGGAGGAACAGGCCGCGGTGGGGCTCACCCCCTCGCTTGTGCGGCTGTCCGTCGGGATCGAGAGCCCCGACGATCTCGTCGCGGATATCGCGCAGGCGCTCCGGAAAGCGGGGCGTTTCCGGTGAGGGAAAGGAGTGCGCCCGGGAGGAGCCGGCGAGCACCCGTCGATCTTGTGTGGAAAACCGGTGTCCCAGGGAGAGTCAGGCCGGAGGGTGCTTCGTCATTGCCGGTCCACGGAACCGGCTTCGCGCTCTCCGGAAAACGCCGGGGCGTTCCCCGGCGCCGCGGGAGATTCCGGATCCGATGAGGGGATTTCCGATTCGGAATCGCTATCGGAAACAGGAAGTTCCACCGGGTCCGTCGGGATAGGGGATGCGATCGTCTCGTCCACTTTGCGCGAGAGGCCCTCGACGTTCGGCTCCTCCGCGAGGGCGGCCCGGTACTCCTCCTCGGAAATCATGTGCGCGGCGACCATCCGGCGCAGGATCCGGTCGGAGCGTCGAACCACGCGACCCAGGTTCCTGTACGGGTTATAGACCTTCGGACCCGGGAGCATCGACGCGAGAAAGGCGCTCTCCCGGAGAGTGAGGCCGGAGGCCGGTTTCCCGAAGTAGAACCGGGACGCTTTTCCCACCCCGTACACCATCGGGCCCAGCTCCACGACGTTCAGGTACAGCTCCAGGATGCGCGCCTTGCCCAGCCTGTCGTCCATGCGGCGGGCGAGAACGTACTCCTTGATCTTGCGGGTTACGGTCTTCTCCCTCGAGAGGAACAGGTTCTTGGCCAGCTGCTGGGTGATCGTGCTCCCTCCCCGGACGAACCGCCCCTTCTCGATGTCGGTCCGGATCGCCTCCTTGATCGCCTCGTAGTCGACCCCCTCGTGGGCATAGAACCGGGCGTCCTCCGCGGCGATCACCGCCTTCTTCAGGGAGGAGGGAACGGACGAGATCGGCGTCCAGTAGGGGTTCCCGGGCCCGACGACGAAGGGGTGCTCCTTCCCCTTCCAGTCCGTGACCGTGATGACGCGCGACGCGCGCGGATCGGCAAGCGGCCCGACGGAAGGGAGAACGATCAGGGAGACCCCGGTCGCCGCAGCACAGAGGACGACGATCCCCGCAAGAACGAGGAGGATGTTCCGGACAGGGCGCGGAAGGCGGAGGCGCATGGGGAAATTATACCGCCGGCACGCCCCGGAACGAGGAGAGAACGCGTGTCGCTCCGGGCGGGAAAGCCGTTCGCCGTTTCCGGGGAACCGTCTGCGGGACTACCCGCGCAGGTAGACGGCGGTCGCCAGGGCGGCGACTCCCAGCGCGAGCGCCACCTTCGGGAGGATCACCATCGAGCGTTCCCGGATCGTCCCCTCCCCCCCCCCGGAGAGCAGCGCCCCGGAGGCGACGTCGCACACCCCGGGGATCGGGGAGCACGATCTCGTCTTCGGGCAGACCGCGAAGATGACGAGCATCGCCCCGGTAAGGCCGATCTTCAGCAGGATGTACCGGCCGGCCGTCGTCGTCCACAGCCCGGGGATCGACCCCAGCAGGAGGTACGCCTTCGCGAACCCGCTTCCGACGAGCAGGACGATCGACGACCCGACCAGCTTCCGGAACCGCTGCTCCATGAGGGCAAGGAGGAACGCGCTCTGGAAGTTCACTTCGTTCTTCCGGTAGACCGGGTCGAGAACGAGGATATGGAAGATCATCCCCCCCAGCCACGCGACGGCCGCGAGGACGTGGATGACGGACAGCGCGATGCGGATCCGTTCCATTCGGCCCTCCCCTTCGATCTGCCCTCATCATAGGGCGCGACCGAAAGCGCGGCCTTGACCCAGGTCAACCGGCGATCGGGCCGGTCCCGGCAGGCGCGGCGGCATTCCTTCGCCCACGGGCTTCCGGTTGCGGAAACGGGCGGACCGCCGTACTGTAGGCGGGATGCCCGATACCGCGCTGCTCCTCATCCTGCTGTCCGCGGCGATGCACGCCGGGTGGAACCTGATCCTGAAGACGACCCGGCACAAGCTCGCCTTCAACGTCTTCATGCACGCCTCGGCGATCGGGATCTTCTCGCTGTACTGGCTCCTCCGGGACGGGGCGATCCCGCCCCCCGCCGGCCCGGTCCTTCCCCTGGCGCTCTCGGCCGGGTTCTTCTTCGCGATCTACCACGCGTGCCTGACGGCCTCGTACGAGCGGGCGGACGTCTCCCTCGCCTACCCGCTCACCACGACGGGCCCGCTCTACATCCCCCTGTGGGCGTACCTCTTCCTCGACGAGCGCCTCTCCCTCCTCGGAATGACCGGCATCCTCGTCGTGTTTCTCGGCGCGTACATCCTGCAGATGCGGGAGCTCTCCTGGGCGGGACTCTCCTTTCCCCTCCGGAACATCCGCATTCCCGGCGTCCTGTTCGCGCTTTCCGCAGGACTGTTCTACTCGGTGGGGGCGATCGTGGACAAGCGGGGGGTGACGGTCGCGGACGTCTTCGTCTACACCTATTACCTGGACATGGCCCTGTTTGTCTTCCTGCTGGCCAACGCGCTGATGACGAACTCCCCGGCCCGGTTTCTCGAGGAGATCCGGGCGCACTGGCCGCGGGGGATCGCGGCCGGGCTCATCCTGTTCCTGTCGTTCATCACCTACCGGATCGGCCTGCAGATGGCGAAGGTGTCGTACGCCACCTCGGTCCGCCAGGTCAGCGCCCTCGCGGGCGTGGTGGGGGGAATCCTTCTTTTCCGGGAACGGTTCGGCCGCATCCGCCTGCTCGGCGCGGCGCTCATCGTCCTGGGGGTTGCGTGCATCCGCCTCGGGTAGGGATTCCGGGCGGCCCCCTCACCCCTCGGGGAAGTACCCGTTCGTCCTCAGCATCCGCCGCGCGGATTTGGGGATGCGGCATTGGCGATAGTAGATCGTATGGAGTCTGGACAGGATCCCGCCGAGGACCGCCGTGACCATCTTTTTCATGTCGTGCCTCCCGGATCGCACGGTTGGGGTTTTGCGGATGTCCCTCTGGATTGGTTGCCGGCTTCCGGGAACGACCATCGTACGGGCTATATTCTGTACATACCGATTTCCGGCGTGCGCGTCAACAGGTTTGCAGGGGCCGTTCTTCCCCTACCTCATGAACGGGAGGACCCAGACCAGCACCATGAAGAGGTAGCAGAACCCCAGGGAGGCAAGGACGAACGGCACCGTGTACGAGAAGAATCGCCGGAGGGAGAACTTCTCCCCGTCCTCCTTCTCCCCGATCGTCAGGGCCACGTAGAGCGCCGGAGCGCCGGCGATCGTGAGGTTGCTTCCCAGGGTCCCCGCCCAGACGATCGCCCAGTAGTAGGGCCACACCTGGATCCCCTGGGTCTGCCCCAGGTCCCGGACCACGTAGAGAAGCGTCAGGATGTAGGCGTCGTGCTCCACGAACCCGACGATCGGCGCCGTGGCCCAGTAGATGACCGAGGTCCCGACGAGGAGTCCCTTCTGGAGAAAGGGGATGAACCAGTTCCCCACGAGCGTGAGGACGCCGGTGTGCTCGAGCCCCCCCACGAGGGCGAACAGGGCCGCATAGAAGGTGATGGCATTCCATTCGATCTCCGACAGGATGAACTCGACGTCCGGCGCGTCCATGCGCAACGGCCCCCTCAGGATCTCGATCACGAACACCAGCAGGAGACTCCCCACGAACGCGATGAACCCGAGCTTGACCCCCAGGTACTGCCGGAAGGCCATGCCGAGGACGGTCAAGGCGAAGACGGCGCAGACGAGGAACGCATACCTCTTGTCCTTGATGCGGGATTCCTTGGGCCCGACGTCTTCCTGCGCTGCGCCCCCGGCGGGAACACAGCGGGACAGCTCGGACCTCCGGAACCCCAGATAGAAGAGGAAGCAGACGATCAGGTAGGTCGCGGTAAGGATCGGAAACGACGAGGGACGGCCGGAATGCCAGATGAACCCGAGGAACTCGATGCCGGTCACGCTGTGGAGCATCTGGGGAGGAAGGTCCCCGAGGAGAAGCGCCGTACCCATGAAGTTCGCGCAGAGGCCTAAGAAAAGGATCGGTCCGGTCGCCTTGAAACCGTAGATCTTGCGGATGCTGACGATCACGGGGGCCAGCATCAGCACGACCACCACGTTGTCGATGAACATCGAGACGAACCCCGCGAGCAGTCCGGCGAGGGTGACGAACAGGGGGATGTTCCCCCCGGACAATCGAAGGGAGAGGTCCCCGAGGTACTCGGGGATCCCCGTCTTGCCGAAGTACCCGGCGAGGAACCAGACGCTGACCAGGATGATCAGCACGTTCCAGTCGACGAACCCGAAGGCCTCGACCTCGGTCATGGAGCCCGCCACGACCATGGCGACGACGCCCAGGAGGGAGAACCCCACCGTGTTGATCTTGCGGGTGATGATGAGGGCGATCGTGACGACGAAGATCAGTGCGGTCGTCTTCTGGATCGGTTCCATCGTCTTCCCCTTCGAAAGGCGTTATGAAGCGAGACGGACAGAAATCCGATCGGGTGGAGCCACACCGACAGGGTATTACACCTTACGTGCCTCGCACGTGCAGTTCGCTCCGGATCTTGGTCGTCCCCGCCGCGCGCCGTGCGATCTCCAGCACCCGTTCCTGCTGCTTCAGGTCGCGCGCAACCCCTCGCAGGATGATCACCGTCCCGTCATGGACGACTTCCAGCGTAGGGATAAAGACGTGGAAATCGGTCCGGATGTCCGACTTGACCCTCGCCGCCAGCGTCAGCTGGCGCAGCCTCTCCCGGGCCTCCGGCGTGGCCCGTTTGTCTCTCGCGGGGATTTCGTCAATGATCAGATCGACCACTTCCTTGAAGCTCAGGTGGCTCGTGTTGAAGGTCATGTCGTAGTCGTCGGGATGGGACCAGTCCCTGTGATACATCCTTTTCAGGAAGATGGCCCTCTCGTGATCGCTGTGCATCAACAACTTCTCGGCCACCTCCCGGTTCACCCCTTCGCGTTCGCCGACGAGCCGGATCCTGTCCTCCAGCGGGGCGATGATCCGGACCCGCAGGGCATAGGGAATGTCTTTCAGGAGCCAGTTGCCGCCCCGGCCCAGGATGACCACGCTGTTTTTCCAGGCGCGCTCGTAAATGCAGTGTTCCACCAGCGCCGTAAAGCCGGCAAAAGAACGATCGAAGCGTTCCCAAATGGAAGGAGCGTGCTCATCCATCTCCTGGGCCCATTTCAGCCACTGCTGCCCGTGCAGTTCGATGTCCTTGTAGAGCACCTTCTTTGTGACATACTCATAGCCCAGCTTTTGGGCGACGGCCTTGCCGATCTCTTCCCCGCCGCTGCCGCATTCCCTCGATATCGTCACGATCGCCATGGCTACTCCTTCTCCGCCGTCTGGATCTGCTCTCCCGCTTCCGCCTTGCTCGCCGCTTTGGCGATCTTCCTTCGCAACAGGAGTTTCCCCAACACGACGACTCCGACGGCACACACCGCCTGCATCGCATAGTCCATCCAGTGCGCGGGATGGAAGGTCTTGTGGATCCAGGGGTCCGTGATCATCATCTCGCCGCCCACCTTACCCAGGATGGCGGCCCCGATGACGATGATGATCGGGTACTTGTCCATCAGCATGGACAGGAGGGTGCTCGTTCCCACGACCAGGGGGATGCTGGTGCCCAGGCCGAAGAGGAGCAGAAACATGTTCCCCTTCGAGGCGCCGGCGATCGCCAGCACGTTGTCGATGCTCATGACGAGGTCGGCGATGAGGATGACCTTGATCGCCTGCCACAGGCCGGCCGCCGCCTCGACGTGCTCCTCCTCGTGGCCCGTCGTAAAGAGTTTCACCGCGATCCAGAGGATCAACGCCCCCCCGACTAATTTCAGGAAGGAGATCAGGAGCAGCTGGGCCGCGAAGAAGGTGAGGATTACCCTCAGCACGACCGCAAGCCCCGATCCGAGGATGATCCCCCACATTCTCTGCTTTTTGGGAAGATTCCTGACGGCCAGCGCGATGACGACCGCGTTGTCCCCCGACAGGATCAGGTTGATCACGATGATGCTCATCAGCGCGGAGAAGAACGCCGCGTCCCATGCGATGTAGCCGAACCAGCCCAGATCGATCATCCTTGCCCTCCGCGGTCCTTGGCGTTTCGTCTATCGGAAAACCGGTCCCTGCGAACGTGCACGGGTGCGGGGGATCCACGCAGATCCGGGGCCGGACACCGGTTCGGCCCCATGGATGAGCCGGATCGCTCCTCCCGCGCCTGGCCGATCACGGTTTCCTTTTCATCTCTGCCCAGCAGTGGGAGATCGCCTCTTTCAGGGATGCTCTCGCCCCGGATGGCGCCATGGGGGCGTATCCCAGGAGCTGCCGCGCCGCTGCGTCGGAGAGCTCCCAGGGGTCGGCCAGAAAGGCGCTCCCCGTCCACTCTTGCCGCGGAACGCACCGGATCTCGGAGCGGGAACCGGTCGCGTCCCGGACCATCCGCGCCACCTCTTCCCACGTGACGTAGAGGGTGGAGAAGTTGAACGTCTTCCCGTACGCCGCTGGATTGAGGAGGCACCGCTGCATCCCCTGCGCAAGGTCGGCCATGTGGAGGAAGCTGCCGCCGGAATCGGCAGGAACCACCAGGGGGTCTCCCGCCGCCGCGATCCTGAGCATCTCCCGAAGGTGCTTGCCGCCGATCTCCTCCCCGTACGCCCACCAGAACCGGACGATGGTGGCCGGCGGCCCTTTCGTCTTCCCGTACATGAGGCAGAGCTTCTCGGCGGCGGCCTTGGCGATCCCGTAGAGGGGCTTCCTCGCCTCCTCCACCACCAGGGGGTGCTTCTCGTCGAGGGGGGAGTACTGGGGCTTTCCGTACGCCACGGCCGTGCTCGTGTAGACCAGGTGCCGGACCTTCCGCAAGGCCATCTCCTCCTGGAGGTAGATGTGGCCCTTCAGGTCCTGGTCGAGCACCTCGAGGGGATCCTCGGAGAAGGACCAGGCCAGGTGGAAGACGGCGTCCACACCCTCGACGGCGGACTTCAAGGAATCCCTGTCCTCGACGCCCGCCTGGATCAGGGCGAGCCGCCTGTCCGTAATCGACCGGAGGGGCTCCACGTTCCTGTCGAGCACCCTCACCTCGTGCCCCTCGGATAGGAAAAAGGAAGTCAGGTACTTCCCGCACGAGCCCGCCCCGCCGGTGATCAGGATCTTGTTGTTGGGCGCCACGATGAAGGTCCCGGAATCTCACCCGTTTTGTATCGAAAAAATGAAGGGATCCCCTTCCTCGGAGATCCCTCCGCCCAATTCGGATCCGATCAGCCAGGCCCGATGCTGACGCGGGCCTTCCTCTTCTCCCGGTAGAGCTTGAACGCCGGGAACGCGAACAGCAAGAGGGCGAACGACATACAGACGGCCGCGATGGGACGCGTGAAGAATATGGCAAAGGATCCATCGCTCATGATGAGGCTCTGCCGGAGGAACACCTCCGTCATGTCGCCGAGCACCAGGGCCACGGCCATGGGAGCAAGGGCGTATTTCAACTTCTTCATGATGTAGCCGATCAGGCCGAAGGCGAGGGTGCAGATGACGTCGAACATGAGGTTTCGCATCACGTAGCTGCCGACGAAGCAGGCGACCACGATGATCGGGGTGAGGAGCCCCCAGGGGATCCGCATGATGGCCGCCAGCATGGGAGTGAACGCGAGGCAGATGATCAGGCAGACGAGTGCGGCCAGGAAGAGACTTGCGATCAACCCCCAGACGAAGGCGGGCTGCTCGAGAAAGAGCCGCGGCCCCGGCCACAGGCCCCACATGTAGAGGCCCGCCAGGAGGACGGCGGCGGTCGGGGAGCCGGGGATCCCCAAGGTGATCATCGGGAGCAGGGAGCCGGCTCCCGCCGCGTTGGCGGCCGACTGGGGGGCGATGATCCCTTCGATCGCCCCCTTCCCGTACTTTTCGGGGTTCTTGGAGTACTGCTTGGCCAGGCCGTATCCGAGGAAGGAGGCGGGGGTCGCCCCCGTGCCGGGGAGAACCCCGACGAAAAAGCCCATGATGGAAGCCATGACCGTTTGGGGGAAGAACTTCCAGATCTCGCGCATCCCTTCCTTGATATCCGCCCAGCCCACCTTGGCCAAGATCACCTCCCTGGCCTCCGCGGAGAAGCGGTCCTCCCCGTCGATCAGGATCTCCCCCAGGCCGAAGAGGCCGATGGTCACCGGCACGAAGTCGAAGCCGCTCATCCAGGTGATCGTCCCGAAGGTCAGCCGGGGCCTGCCCGTGACGATGTCCAGCCCGACCGCCGTCAGGAGCAGCCCGAAGGCGGTGCTCACCAGGGTCTTCGAGGCCTTGCCCGTCCCCAGGCCCACGAACGTGCTGAAGGCCAGCATCATGATCGCGAACATCTCCGGGGGGCCGAAACGGAGGGCCAGGAGGGCCAGGGGCAAGGCGGCCGCCACGAAGAAGAAAGCCGCGATGATGATCCCGACGAAGGAGGAGAGGAACGAAGCCGCAAGGGCCAGTCCCGACCTGCCCTGTTTCGACATCGGGTAGCCGTCGAAGATGAGCGCCACCGACCACGGTTCCCCCGGGATGGCAAACAGGACGGAGGTGATCACCCCGCCGAAGAGGGCCCCCCAGTAGATGGCGCCCAGGAAGATGATGGCAACCTCGGGGGCAACGAACACGGTGACGGGCAGCAGCAGGGCCACTCCGGCGGTCCCGCCCAGTCCCGGCAAAACGCCGACCGCGAGGCCCAGGATCAGGCCGAGGGTCATCATCAACAACGAAAAGGGTTGCATGGCAACCCCCAATCCGGACCACAGGTGGACCAATGTATCCATCTAGTTTGCCTCCCGCGACGATGTCGTTCGTATGGGTGACCGGTATCTGCCCGTCAAACGGTGAACCCGGGCATCGACCCTGGTGCAAGGAGCTGTATGAACAAGTGGCCTGCAAAGAGCCTGGATGGAACCCGACCATCCGGATGAGCCTTTTCGAATCTTCATGATCCTAAAAGAAGAACAGGCCTTTCCAGTACAGGGGGCTCTTGGGCAGCGAAAGCTTGAGCCCCTTCTCCATGCCGACGAAAATCGCGAGGGTAAGAATCACGGTAAAGATGACGACGGTGGTCCATTTGTGCTTTCCCAGCCAGCGGCTGAAGAGCGCGGCGTACAAAATGGTGGCGACGTAGACCCCCAGGTAGATGATCCCGACGGTCAGCAGGACCGCCGTCCCGAAGATCTTGACCGCCTCCGTCATCCCCCGCTTATCGATGAAGAAGGTTTTCCCGCTCTTGTCCTTGAGTCCCGAGATAAAGATCACCACCGAGGAGATCATCAGGAGAAGCGCCTCCCCGAGGGGGACGAATCCGGCCTGGGGGCCGGACAACCCCCACCTGAAGCCAAGCCGAAACGCCTCTCCGACCACGACGCAAGCGATGATGAAGAAAATCGCAGCAACGATCAACTCGCCTTTTCTCAATTCGGCCTCCCGAGGGGTTCGTTAAAGGGAGGGTGCAGGGAACCGATTTCCGCCCCTGCACCCCCTCTCCGTCTGATGGTGCTCTTACAGGTAATTTCCCCCGTTCAACGGTTACTTGAGCCAGCCTGCGTCCTTCATGATCTTGATGTGCAACTTCTCGTAATCCTCGGCGAACTTCTTCAGCGCCTCGCCGGTCAGGAACTCCCTCTGCAGACCCGTTTTCTTGGCGAATGCGATCCACTCCGGGTCCTCGGAGATCTTCTTGAAGAGACCGACCATTCCATCCACACCCTCCTTGGACATGCCGGGGGGAGCGAAGATCGCCCGCATCATGTTGTAGTTGAAGTCGAGCCCCGCCTCCTTGCCCGTGGGGACGTTCTCGTAGCCGGGGATGTCGAGCCGCTTCTCCTGGAAGACGACCAGCGGCCGCAGATAGTCGGGGAAGAAGGGGCCCGCCTCGCTGACCTGGTTCACGGTGGCCTCGCAGTGCTTTCCTACGAGGTTCTTGGCCACGTCGCCGCCGCCCTTGAAGGGGATGTACTTGAAGGGCTGCGTCCCGGCCAGCTTCTCGATGGCCCGGAAGACGATCTCGTCTTCCTGCTTGGACCCGGTCCCGCAGACGGTGACGCTCTCGGCCTTTGCCTTCTTCAGGAAGTCATCCAGCGTCTTGTAGGGGCTGTCCTTGTGGACCCAGAGGGGGAAGTTGTCCAGCGCCAGGAGGGCGACGGGGGTGAAGTCACGGAACGTGAACGGCAGATTCTGGAACAGGGGGGTGGTGATGAAGCTGTTCAGGGTGATGAGCATCTGGTAGTCGTTGCCCTTCTGTCCGAGCACCGACTGCATGGCCACCGCCCCGGCCCCGCCCGGCTTGTTGACGGGGATGATCGGCTGGGCAATGTAGTTGTTTTTTACGTTGAGACCGATAAGGAACCGGGCGTACTGGTCGGCCCCTCCGCCGACGCCGGCAGAGATCGTGAATTCCACCGGCCTTTCGGGCCACGCGGCCTCAGCCACCCCTCCGAGAACGAAGAGGCTGGCGGCCAGAAGCAGAAACGGAACTGCGAAACGGGATCTCAGCGCTTTCATAGTCATGTGCCCTCCTTCTAAGGAAATCTTCCGACCATGTACCCCCTCTGACACGAAGCATTCAAAATCGTTTTCTTTCTCCACCTCCCCGATAGACCATTTTATGGTACGACCTTTTACCCGGTGTCCCGGTGGTCCGGCAACGCTCCCAAGGGGGTATGAATTGGGAGCGCTGCCGGTACCCCATGGACCCTTCCGAAAACAGACGGTTCTTTCCCGCTTTTCATTCACACGTTGTTGCTTGTGTTCGGGTTACTTTCAATCAAAATACCTTTTTTCTTTTTGAACCTCAAGCCTCTTCCCTCGGGCCGAGCACCGGAATTTCGATCGGCTTCCCGGGTGCCTTGACCTTCGCCGTGA
>CP070783.1:1572435-1577092 GCA_020346465.1 Deltaproteobacteria bacterium | reverse complement strand
CTCATCTTGGGTTTTTATCACATTAGAGAGCATATGGAACACCCGGGTCAACTTCCGGCCGCATATTCCGTCCGCCCCGATGCACCCTCTCCCGGCAAAGGACGAACCTGTAGTCGGGAGAAGGAACGGGCAAAACGCGCGCCAGAGTCGGTTCACCGAAAAGGAATGCCCGCGCGTGGGACTGCCTTCACTCCGGACTGCTCCGCGCAGGGAGGTTCGGACTACGGTTGGACCGATCAGTGGGACGGATCAGGTTATTTTCGCAGAACTGCAGAACGATGGACGTGGGATCATGATACAATTCGTTCAAATTCCACAGGAGAAGAGGTGATGAGACAAGGCAAAGATTCCTTTGCAGGACTGGTCTATCTTTTCGCCGCGGCGGCAATGACGATCCTCTTGGGGCTTTCCGGGTGCAGCAGTCAGCCGGCGGGGGAGATGTCATCATCCCAAACCGGGGAGGTAACTTTCGCGGTGGAGTGGGAGCCGCCGCCGGACGGGGTGCCGGTCGTGTCCTCTTCGGCTTTGGCAAGGTCTTCTCCGCGTCCTTCCGCCATCGATGTCTGCGTGGACTACGGGATAGACACGGTCACGATGCAGGTCCTCCTTGCAACGGAAGTTTTGGTGGAACAGTCCTTCCCTTGCGGAAGCCATTCGGGAACGCTCGCCGGGGTCCCTGCGGGGGACAACCTTCTGCTTCGGCTTCGGGGCGGTTCCGCGGGAACGGTGTCCTGGAACGGCCAGTCGGAGACGTTTGCCCTGGCTGCGGGAACCACGTATGACGCAGGGATGATCACGATGGTATATACGGGGTCGGACGATGTAGCCCCGACGGTGGTCGATGTGGCACCAAGGGACAGCACCGTGAACGTTCTCGAATCGTCACCTGTCTCGGTCCGCTTCAGCGAGCCGATGGCGATCAATACCGTGATCGACAATGGGGCGATCCAGGTTTTGGAGGAGGGGGGCGGTCCGGTTGCCGGACTGGTTTCGTACGACTCCGCAGAGCGGAAAGCGGTTTTCGATCCGGTGAATCCCCTCCCATCCGGAAAAAGATTTTCGGTATTGGTAAGTTCCGACATACAGGACATGGCTGGAAATCCGATCGGCTCTGCGTTTTCATCTGCCTTTTTCACCCGCTTTCGGGGGGAGTGGGGGTTACCGGTCCAGATCGAAAATACAGGAGGCGATACCGGCAATGGAAATCCCCCTTACATCGGGGTGGATTTTAGTGAAAACGGGGATGCATTCGTGGTCTCGCAGAAAAACGTCAATCAGACGATATTCGTGTATGGAAGCAGATACAGTGAAACAAGCAACATTTGGTCTCCGACCACTGTCCTTTCGCCCACAACGCTGTATCACTCGTTCGCACCGAAAGTGGCGGCAGACGATGCTGGGAATGCAATCGCGGTATGGGAACAAATCGATCTGAGTTCCAATGAACGTCGTGTCCTGGCGAGCAGATATTCCCTCGCCGGCTCGGCATGGTCCGCAGCGGAGTTCATCGATGTTGGTCAGGGAAGTGGAACAAATCCGTCGATTTCGATGTACAACATGGGAAATGCACTGGTCTCCTATTTTTCTTCAGATATTTTCGTCTCCCGGTATTTATCAAACACCGGGGAGTGGCAGCCCGGATTGGATCCATTAGGATGTTCTGGCACCTACTCGGATATCTCTACCACTCAAAACGGAGAGTACCTGATCGCATGTATTTCTGGGGGCTCGGTGGTTGCAGTCGGTTCGGTAGGAACAGGAACCATCGGTTCGGCGACGGGCTCTTCCAAGGTTTCCGCGGCGGTGGATGACAACGGGAACGCCGTGGTAGTATGGGATTCTTCCGATAATACGGTTAATACGGTCTGGTCCTCGTTTTACACAACCCTGACCGGGTTCTGGTCGGAACCTACAATCATCCATCAGGGTGTGGAGGCTGCCGCCCCCTCCGTAGCGATATCCAGCGCAGGAGAAATCGTTGCGGTCTGGGGAGGCGGAACCAATTTTAGCGGTTTAATTCAGGAAAGCATATACGCCAGTCATTCGACCGTCGCCGGAAAAACGTGGAGCAGTCCGGTCTTGTTATGGGATATTTCCGGGAAGGCCGGTTTTGTCGGAAGGCCCGAGCTGGCTATGGATCCGGATGGAAATGCCATAGCCGTTTGGATCTGGAGGGATGACATCCCCCTGCAATACAGCGTCCTCGCCAGTCGGTACGATTCCGCCGCGAAGGCCTGGAGCAGCAGCCCGACAAGGATCAATGGACCCAATGATTTAGGTGTCATATATGATATGGATGTTTCCATGAACGACAACGGGGATGCCGTTGCAGTATGGTTCGAAGCAGAGGACACCGGCGGCCAGATCGAATATTTTGTGCATGTGAATTTCCGGTACAAATGACCTGATTCGGCATCTCGGAGTGTTCTTCAATCGACTGATTTCATGAAAGGGAAAAGTGGCGCGCCTGGGAGGACTCGAACCCCCGACCCGCTGCTTAGAAGGCAGCTGCTCTATCCGCCTGAGCTACAGGCGCGCGAAATGATAGGATTATAGCAATAAACCACGGCCACCGCTGCTGCTCCGGCCAATTGATCCCCGGGGGGCATTCCGGTCATCTATATGCCATGACGTCGAACAACAAGGTGATCAACTGCGCGGCCCTGCACGTGCCGCCGGAACCGTCCGCCTCTCCCCCCGGGGGGATCCCGGGAAAGGAAGCCAGGTGGATCTTCCCGGTGGAGGGGATGACGTGCGCCTCCTGCGTCGGTCGGGTGGAGAAGGCGCTTTCCCGCGTGGACGGCGTTTCCGGGGCCTCCGTCAACCTGGCCACGAAGACCGCGGCCGTCACGGCGGACCCCCGACGGGCCGCACCGGAGAGGCTGGTCTCCGCCGTCCGCGACGCCGGGTACGAGGTCCCCGTCCAAAGAACGGAGTTCCCCGTGGAGGGGATGACGTGCGCCTCCTGCGTCGCCCGGGTGGAGAAGGCCCTCGCCTCGGTTCCCGGCGTCCTCTCCGCGAGCGTCAACCTGGCGACGCAATCCGGGACCGTTACGTTCGTCCCGGGGGTTGCGGAGATGGGGGCGCTGCGCGCCGCGGTGGAAGGAGCCGGGTACTCCGTCCCGGGCGGCAGGGAGGAGGAGGACCCGGTCGAGCGGCAGGAGCGCATGCAACGCGAGGAGGAGCGGTCGCTGCGAGCCCGGCTTCGCGCGGGAATTCTGCTCGGCGTCCCGCTCTTTCTTCTCGCGCAGTGGGAGATGGTCGCCGGGCCCGGAGGGATCCCCCTGTCGCCGTTTGCGAGCGCCCTCCTTCAGCTCGCCCTCGTGACCCCGATCCAGTTCTACGTCGGGTCCCGGTTCTACCGCGGCGCCTGGGCGACGGCGAAGCACGGGACGACCGACATGAACACCCTGGTCGCGCTGGGCACGACGGTCGCCTACGCCTACAGCGTCGTCGCCACCTTCCTCCCCGGACTGTTCGCCGTCGAAGGGGCGGCCCCCCACGTGTATTACGACACGTCCGCCGCCATCATCGTCCTCGTTCTCGCCGGGCGGTATCTCGAGACGCGGGCCAAGGGGAGGACGTCCGAGGCCGTGAAAAAACTGATCGGCCTGGCGCCGAAGACGGCGCGCGTGATCCGCGACGGCGGCGAGGTCGACATCCCCCTCGAGGAGGTGAGGGCCGGGGAACGGGTCGTCGTGAGGCCCGGCGAGAAGGTCCCGGTGGACGGCGCCGTGGAGGAAGGGGCGAGCTCCGTCGACGAGTCGATGATGACGGGCGAGCCGGTCCCCAGGGACAAGGGGAAAGGCGATGCAGTGGCGGCCGGGACGATGAACATCAACGGCCGCCTCGTCGTGCGCGCCACCCACGTGGGGAAGGACACGGTCCTTGCCCGGATCGTCCGGATGGTGCAGGAGGCGCAGGGAAGCAAGCCCCCGATCGGGCGCCTGGCGGACGTGATCGCCTCCTGGTTCGTCCCTTCCGTGATGGGCGTTGCACTGGTCACCTTCGCCGCCTGGTGGGCATTCGGGCCGCAGCCGCGGCTCACCTACGCCATGCTGAGCGCGATCTCGGTACTGATCATCGCCTGCCCCTGCGCGCTCGGCCTCGCCACGCCCACGTCGATCATGGTGGGCACGGGGAAGGGGGCGGAACTGGGGATCCTGGTCCGGAGCGGGGCCGCGCTGGAAACGGCCCACAAGGTGGACACCGTCGTTTTCGACAAGACGGGAACGGTCACCCGCGGGCGCCCGGAATGGTCCGGGATACGGCTCGCCCCCGACGGTCCCTTCCGGGGGGCGGAAGGGGAGCGGGACCTGCTTCGTCTCGCCGCCTCCGCCGAGACCGGGTCGGAACACCCGCTGGCCGATGCGGTGGTCCGCGGCGCGCAAGGAAAGGGGCTTGCCCTTGACCCTCCCGGGGAGTTCCACTCCCGGCCGGGCCACGGGGTCCGGGCCACGATCGCGGGACGCCGGGTGCACGTGGGAAGCGCGAGGTGGCTGCAGGAGGAGGGGATCGACGCAGAGCCACTCTTTCCCGGCGCCCGGGAGTGCTCGGAGTCGGGGGCCACGGTCGCCTTCGTCGCCGTGGACGGAAAGGCCGCGGGGCTGCTGACAATCACCGACGAGGTGAAGGAGGGCGCCCCGGAGGCGATCGG
>CP070783.1:1567182-1572335 GCA_020346465.1 Deltaproteobacteria bacterium | reverse complement strand
AATAAAACAGATTTTCAGGTTTTGTCAAGAAAAAATATTAATAATATTCCCCTCCAAGGAAAAGCAAGGCTGTCTGCAGTGAATCCTGTTATTATTAATTGGGTTGCCTGGAGAGCCGTAAGCCAGTATATAAATGATTTTTTATTTGAGCATTTCTGATTCCGGGTGTCAACGGGTTTTCCATTCCCATCCAACCCCGAATGAGGAAGGCGGAGGGCCGCAAATCCCTATTATGGAAGGGGTGGAAGATCGACCGTAAACCGGGTCCCGCCCCCCTCCCGGCTTTCCAACGAAATCTTGCCTCCCATGGCCTCCACAAGGGCCTTGACCCCCGCTAGGCCGAGGCCAAGCCCCGGCGCGTCGGGATATTCCTTGCCGTTCAGCCTGACGAAACGCTCGAAGACGGCTCCCTGCTCTTCCGGGGGGATCCCCGGGCCGTCATCCTCGACCGTTACGAGCAGGTCCGCGTCTCCACGAATGGACACCCTTGCATGTTTCCGCCTGTACTTCATGGCGTTGCTCAGGAGGTTCCGGAGAATGTACCGGACCTTCCGGGGGTCGTGGCAGAAAGGGGTGACGCGGAATTTCCCGGTGATCTCGACGGAGATGCCGTGGGGTTCGAGAAGTTTCCAGAACCTTTTCATGTTCTTTTCCTGGCGAAGCGTTTCCTCCGCACCCTGGGAATGAACCTCCAGCACATCCAGGATCGATTCCTTGAGGACCTTTTCCACGGGAAACGGATCCTTCCGGAACGATCCCGCTTCGGAGCGCAGGATCTCGATCATCTCCCGGAGGATCTCCTGGGCCTTGTCGACATTCCGCAAGACCCGGTCGAGGCCTGATCTCTGCCGCTCCGTCAACGGGCCGTTCCGATCCGTGTTTCCGAGGAGGCTGGCCGTGCTGACCGAGATCACGGACAGCGGACCGGTCAGGTCGTGGATCATGAGGTCGAACAGGCGCTCCTTCTCGGTCATCTTTCTGTCTTGCATCGGGTCCTTTCTCTGGGCGCCCTTTCTTTGGAAATAGAATCGCCGCACGATCGGTTACCCTCCGGCCGGGAACGATACGGAAAAGGTGGTCTCCCCGGAGGAGAAGCAATCCTCGGGCCCCCGGCAGTGCGGGCACGCGGAGATCCTCCCCGGGCAGACGTCCCGGTCCGTGGGGAGATGCACGCATCGTTTGCTCTCCACGGAAAGATCGAATCCGAGGCCCTGCCCGTAGATCTTCATCTTCAGCAGGTCCAGCCCCTTGCCCCCCGCGTTGAAATCGTACGGCTTCCGGGAAGTATAGAGGTCCGTCTCCTGCGTGTGGAAGAGCCCCTCGAATATGGACTTCTGGTTCTCCTCGGTGATCCCGACCCCGAAATCCTGCACCTTGAGGAGGATCCTGTCGTCCGTCCGTTCCGACAGGATCCGGATCATCCCCTCGTCCGGGGTATTTTCCACGGCATTCTTCAACAGGCCGTCCAGGATGCTTTCGAGGATCCCCGGGTCCATGAGCACGGGGTGATCCCCGGTTCCCTCCAGGTGAAATTGAATGTCCCGATGGGCGGATCGCGCCTTCACCTTTTCCAGGGTCTGCCCGGCGAAGGAGAGAAGAGGGATCGACTCCGCACGGGGGGAATCCCTCCGGTCCGTCTCGTCCGGGGACCCGCCCCCTTCCCGCTCCCGGTAAGACCGGACGATGGTGTCCGTCTCCTCCTGGATGGCGAGGATGCGGTTCAGGTTCCTCTCCAGCGACTCGAACAGCGAAGCCGCCCTGGCGGAAGCGGGGTCCGCCGGAAGCCTTTTCTTCAGGAGATTGATATTCCCCCGGATCACGGCCAGGGGGGTTTTCAGCTCGTGGGAGAGATGGTCGAGGGCCTTGCTCTTCACCCGGTTGAGCCGCTCGAGCTCCTTTCGCGACTGCTCCAGCGCTTCGATCCGGGCTTTCTGGAGCTGGGTGATCTCGATGAAGATCGACGCGTGGTTGACGAAGATGTCGATGAACGCCTCGTCCTCTTCGGTGAACGGACCGCCTTCCTTGTTGAGAAGCTGGATGACTCCCAGCCGTTTCCCGTGCCGGTTGTAGACCGGTGCGCAGAAGAGGCTGCGGGTGCGGTACCCGGTGCGTTCGTCGATCTGCCTGTTGAACCGGGGATCGTCGTAGGCGTCCGCGAGGTTGACCGTCTCCCCGGTCCGGAAGCAGTGGCCGGCCAGCCCGGACCCGGATGGGATCCGGATCTCTCGCCCCTCCATCCCGAGGGCCACCTTGGACCAGAGCTCGTCGGTTTTCGGATCGTGGAGAAAGAGGCTGCAGCGGTCCGACTCCATCACCTCGCACGCTTTCCGGGCGATCTGCACCAGCATCTCGTCGAGCTTGAGGTCCAGCCCGATCAGCCGCCCGAGCTCCAGCAGCGAGTGAAGCTTGCGGACCTTGTCGCTATGGGCCAGCTTCGGCATGTCGCACCCGCCGATCGGCGCGGATCGTTGATTACACCTTCAGTTTCTTCTGCATCTCCAGCCATTGTGTAAAGTCTGCCGTGCCTTTGAACGGGGAAAACTTTTCGGTAAAGAATCCTTCCATTTCCCCCATGAGATTCTTCCACCCGGGCAGATATTCGTATTGGAACATCTTTTCCAGGAAAGGGACGACCTCCCCCAGCTTTTCCTTGGGAAGGTACGCCCGGGCCTTCAAGTCAAAGGACCGTCGCAGCGACTGGGGGTTCAGGGCATGGGCGGTGAGCATGGCAACCTTCAGGTTCTTCTTTACCGCGGAATCCAGGAGATCGAACCCGCGGACCCCCATGATGTCCAGGATGACCACGTCGTACGCGGTGGCCTTCAGCATCCTGTCCGCTTCCTCGTAGGTGGTGGCCTTGTCGAACGTGCAGTCAGGACACGCTCCGAGAATCTCCTCCTGCAGGACCTCCAGCACATCCGGTTCGTCGTCCACCGCAAGGATCCGCTTGCCATTCAGAATCGACTCTGCCATGACACACCCTCCTCATCATATTTTTCATGATAAAAAAAGGGGCAACAGCTTTTGCTGCCTCCCCTGGAATTTCTGGTGGAGCTGATCGGGATCGATCCGACGACCTCCTGAATGCCATTCAGGCGCTCCCTCAACCAAACTTCAGCCCCGCGATACGTAAAAACTTACCATAGGGGATCGATGGGGAAAAGGCAAACCCCCTTTTCCCGCACCATCCCGCCCATTTCCTCAAAGGAAGAGGACCGGGTGTCGGTCACGATCGGCTTGCCCCTTCCCGGTTTGTCCTTGGACCGGATCGGGGTTCTCTATAAAATGAAACCAATTAATGTATCATTCCCGGCTCCCCTGCAGTGAATCGAAGTCCGGCCCATAGCAACGGACAAACGCAGAAAATTTCCTGCCGACGGGAGGGCAACTTCCATGAAAAGATCCTTTTGTCTCGTCCTACCCTTCCTGTTTCTGGGGACCACCACAACGATTGCCTCTCCTCCGGTGAGTGATAGGACCCGGGAATGCCTGTCCTGTCATGCGGAGGTCACACCCGGGATCGTCGCCGACTGGGAGCGTTCCCTCCATTCCCGGGTAACCCCCGGGGAAGGGTTGAAAAAACCGGCTCTCCAGAGGAGAGTCTCGGCGAAGAGCGTACCCGAAACCTTCCTGAAAACGGTCGTCGGATGTGCCGAATGCCACACGCTCCGGGCGGATACCCACAAGGACACCTTCGACCACAACGGGCATCAGGTACATATCGTTGTCAGCCCCCCGGACTGCTCCACCTGTCATCCCGAGGAGGCGTCCCAATATTCCCGGAACATCATGTCCCATGCCTACGCGAACCTGAAGAACAACCCGGTCTACCACGGGCTCGTGGAGGAGGTGAACAGTACGTATGCCTACACCAGGGGAAAGATCGGGCTCACCTCTCCCTCGGACCCGACAAACGCCGATGCCTGCTTTTCCTGCCATGGAACCGTGATCGGTGTTTCGGGGATGCGCCAACGGGATACCGCGATGGGGGAGATGGCGTTTCCCGTTCTTTCGGGATGGCCGAACCAGGGGGTGGGGCGCATCAATCCTGACGCCTCGAAGGGTTCCTGCACGTCCTGTCACCCCCGGCACCAGTTCTCGATCAAGGTGGCCAGGAGCCCCGCGACCTGCTCCGAGTGCCACAAGGGCCCGGACGTGCCCGCCTACCCCGTCTACCTTGTAAGCAAGCACGGGAACATCTATTCCTCTCTCGGCGAGACGTGGAACTTTACGGCCGTCCCCTGGAAAGTCGGTGCGGATTTTACCGCTCCCACCTGCGCCGCCTGCCACGCGAGTCTCCTGGTCGCCGGGGAGGGCGACCAGCCGGAGATCATCGCCGAACGTTCCCACCGGATGAACGACCGTCTTGCCTGGCGGATCTTCGGACCCCTCTATGCCCATGCCCACCCGTTGTCCCCCGACACCACGGTGATCCGGAACAAGGAGGGCCTTCCCCTCCCGACCGAGCTCACCGGCGAGCCGGCGTCGTCGTATCTGATCAGTGCCCGGGCGCAGAAAGAGCGTACCGCAAAGATGCAGAAGATCTGTTCCGGCTGCCACGCCGGGAACTGGGTGGAGGGGCATTTCGCCCGCTTCGAGGAAACGATCCGGACAACGAACGAGATGACCCTGGCCGCCACGAACATCCTCCTGACCGCCTGGGAGAAGGGTGTGGCAAAGGGACTCGCGCAGAACGACAGCATCTTCAACGAACCGATCGAAAAGATGTGGGTGGAACAGTGGCTTTTCTTCGCGAATTCCACCCGCTTCGCCTCCGCGATGGCGGGAGCCGACTACGGGGTTTTCGCAAACGGGCGCTGGTACCTGTCCGGGAACATTCGCCGGATGCACGAATGGCTCGACCTGGCCCTGCAACGGAAGGAGGAGACGAAACAGTAGGAAGGAAGCAAGGGGCTACCCGTTGCCGGTTAACCCCCTGCAATTATTCCTGGCGGAGCGGATCGGGATCGAGCTGACGATCTCCTGAATGCCATGGAGACCGTGATACACGGGAAGCCTAAGCGCCAACCGATGTGGCAACGACTTCCGGGGGGGAGACAGGCACCGGAACCGATGCCGTCTCCCGGAACCGTCTATGGTATACAAGATTCTGATCCTTGCGATATCGATACCGGAGCGACAAATGCGAAACG
>CP070783.1:1550378-1567082 GCA_020346465.1 Deltaproteobacteria bacterium | reverse complement strand
GAACGGCCCCTGTCCGATTGTCATTCCCCGGGTTCTTTTTCATTCCCTCTCATTCCAATTGACAAAGGAGTTTCTTTTTGGGAAAGATATAGTTCAATCCCGCCCTCGGAGGTATTTTCATGGACAAGAGAGTTCTAGTAGAGTTGACGACCGAAATAGTTTCTGCCCATGCGTCGGTTAATGAAATGAGCCGGGAGGATCTTCTGGATGAGATTCAGGCGGTGTTCCAGAAGTTGAATGCCCTTGTCGGCGTGGAAGGAGAGGCAATGGCGGGAGTTCCGGCGGAAGTAAAGCCGGCGATCCCGCTGAATGCGGCCTTCGGGGCCGAGCAGGTCTTTTGTATGGAGTGCGGGAAGGGATTTACCACGCTGAAAAAGCACCTCGCGGTCAGCCACAACCTGAGCCCCAAGGATTACCGGAAGAAATTCAAGATTCCCGCAAAGACGCCGCTCGTGGCGAAGAACTACTCCGAGGCGAAGAAGAAGATCGCCCAGAAGCTGGGGCTCGCCGAGAAGCTTGCCGCGGGGCGCAAAAAGCGCGGGAAGTAGCATACGATCCGGAAAAGCCTCCCCGACGGGTTTCGACCCGACCGGGGCGCGCGATTCCCGTGACGCCCGCCGGGGGAACTCCCCGGCGGGCGTTCTTTTCCGCGAAAAAATTTCCCCTCCGCCCCTCCCGTTTGAGGCAGAATAAAAAGCGAATCGTTTTCGTACTCCCACCACGGAAACCCCGGGGCGTTGCCAGGAAAGGAGGCCGACGATGCCATACGCAGCCAAGGACTACGGGAAACTGATCGGGATGGAGGGGTTCAGCGAGACGCTGCTCAAGAACCACTTCACCCTGTACCAGGGATATGTGACGAACACGAACAAGGTCCTGGACACCCTTGCCGCGATGCTGAAGGAAGGGAAGGTCGGTACCTATGAGTACGCGGAACTGAAGAGGAGGCTGGGCTGGGAGTTCAACGGGATGCGCCTGCACGAGTGTTACTTCGAAAACCTGGGCGGCAAGGGGTCTCTCGATGCGGGGAGCAGGCTCGGGAAGGCGCTCGCCGCGGAGTTCGGCAGCGTCGAGAAGTGGGAGGCCGATTTCCGGGCCGTGGGCGCGATGCGCGGGATCGGCTGGGTGGTCCTCTACCAGGACGCCGACGGGAAACGACTCTTCAACCAGTGGGTCAACGAGCACGACGTCGGACATCCGGCGGGCGCTGTGCCGGTCCTCGTCATGGACGTCTTCGAGCACGCCTTCATGACCGACTACGGCCTGAAGAGGGCCGACTACATCGCGGCGTTCTTCAAGAACATCGACTGGAAGGCGGCGGAGGCAAGGCTCAAGTAACGGGGGGTTGCACGGCGCGGGCAGGCGTTGGACTACTACGCGCAAGGTAGCCTGGTGGCCGCGGTGGTGGCTCTTGCCATCGCGGGGTATCTGCGGGTGTGGGCGAAGGACGACGCGGAGGCCCGGGCGTTCGCGAGCCTGTCGTTCCTGATCTTCCTGTGGTGCTTTCCCGAGTACCTCTGGAAGACCCTCGACTCGGCGTTCTGGCACCGCATCAGCCTCGCGGCGGTCCTGTTCATCCCCCCCTTCGTGGTGCGCTACAGCGCCGCCGCGGTCCGGACTCCCCCGAGATGGTGCGGGACCGCGTTCGCGGCGGGGATCTGGATCGGCGCGGTCTTCGCGGTCACGATCGCGAGCGACCCGCTGTTCTTCTCGCCCTGGTGGAACCTCGCGGTGCTCCTCTACGTCTACCCCTACCTCGGGCTTTCCCTCTACGTCGTCGTCCGGTACGGGTTCCGGGCGAACCCGTCCTCGATCGAGCGGAAGAAGTTCCAGTTCCTCCTCGTCGGGGGGGGGATCGCGAGCCTCGTCGCGCCGCTCAACTTTCTGCCGGGGACGGGGGTCTCCTTCCCGCCGCTCGCCTCGTTCGCGATCCTGCTCTTTTTCTATTTCATGGCGACCGGGATCCTCCACCTCCACTTCTTCGAGTTCCCGGACATCGTGGGGAGGGCGATCATCCTGGTCATCCAGGTGTTCGCCTTCGCCGTCGTGTTCGGCGTCCTCGAGGTCGTGTCCGGGCGGAAATTCTGGTTCCCCCTCGCGGGGACCTTCCTCATCTCGTTTTTCCTGCTCACGTTCTACCCCGTGCTGATGCGCAAGCTCGGCGGGATCTCGTCCGACCTCCTCGTCCGGGAGTCGCGGACCATCCAGTCGGGCCTGAGCGACTGCGCGAAGAAGATCCCGGAGGCCACGTCGCTCGGCGAGATCGCGCAGATCGTGGAGGAGGCCCTCGGGCGGGTGCCGTTCATCGCCCGGGCGTCCCTCTGGATCCGACCGGAAGGCGGAACCGACGAGGGGATCGGGGTTCTCCCCGTCCGGCCCGACGAGTACCGGAGGGCGCTCAGCCGGTTCTCCGCCCGGTTCCCCGTGCTCCGCTTCCTGGAGCACGGGGGTTCGCGCGCGGCGGACGTCGCCATCTGGGACGACTCCTGGGACGGCTCCTTTCCCATCTTCCTCCGGGGGAAGATGGTGGGAGTGGCGATGTTCCTGTGGAAGGAGAAGACGCCCTCCTTCCGGGAACTGGAGCTGCTGATCCCCTTCCTGGAGGGGATCGGGCTGGCGGTCGAGAACGTCCGGCAGAAGCAGCGGATCCAGAAGAAGGAGCACTTCGCCACCGTGGGCGAGCTCGCGGCGGGCCTGGCCCACGAGGTGCGCACGCCGGCCGGGGTGATCAAGGGGGCGGCCCAGTTCCTCTCCCGCGGGGCGCCTCCCCGGGACCGGGAGTTTCTCGACATCATCGTCGAGGAGGCGGACCGCCTCAACGGCGTCGTGACGGAGTTCCTGGAGTACGCGCGGCCCGGAAGCCGCACCCCCAAGAGGGTCTCCCTGCGCGATCCCGTGGAGCGGGCTGTGGCGCGCCTCGCGCGGGAGAAGGGGGACGGAATGAACGGGGTGCGCTCCCAGGTCATCGTCGGAGAGCCGGTTCCGACGGTGACCGCCGACCCCTCGGAGATCGAGCGCGTGGTCTTCAACCTGCTGACGAACGCGGTCGAGGCGATGCCCGACGGCGGGGATCTCACGGTGCGCGTCTCCTCCCTGGGGGGAGAGGCCCGGATCACCGTCGAGGACACCGGGACGGGGATCGGGGAGTCGGACCGGCAGCAGCTGTTCCGTCCCTTCTTCACCACGAGGGAGCGCGGGGTGGGGATGGGGCTGGCGATCTGCCGGAGAATCATGGAGGAGAACGGCGGATCCATCGCCGTCGAGACCGGAACCGGGAAGGGGAGCCGCTTCACGGTGAAGATGCCGGAGGGGTGAGCGGATGAAGTCGACGATTCTCGTGGCGGAGGACGACCGGAACCTGCGGCGGGTGCTGCGGGCGATGCTGGCCCGCGAGGGGTACGAGGTGGCGGAGGCCCCCGACGGGGAGGCCGCCTGCGCGTGGCTCGCCAGGCGCCGCCCGGACGCCCTCATCACGGACATCCGGATGCCGAAGATGGACGGGCTTGCCCTCTTCCGCCACGTGCGGGACCGGCGCCCCGACGTCCCCGTCATCCTCATCACGGCGTACGGGACGATCGGCGACGCGGTCGAGGCGATCCGGGCCGGGGCCTTCGACTACATCTCGAAGCCGTTCGACGAGACCGAGCTCCTGCGCGTCGTGGGAAACGCCGTCCGGACCTCGGCCGTCGCCGACCGGGAGGGGGCGGGCGGCGAGGAGGGGGGCGGGTGGTTCGGCATGGTCGGCCGCTCCCCGGCGTGGCGCGAGATCCGGAAGGTGGTCGAGAAGGCGGCCGCCTCCCCGCTTTCGGTGATGATCACGGGGGAGACGGGGACGGGGAAGGAGCTCGTCGCGCGGGCGATCCACCGGATCAGCGGGCGCGGCGAAGGGCCGTTCATCAAGATCAACGGCGCCGCGATCCCGCCGGCCCTGTGGGAGGCGGAGGTGTTCGGCTACGAAAAAGGGGCGTTCACCGGAGCGGTCACGTCGAAGCCGGGGCGTTTCGAGCTGGCCGACGGGGGGACCTTCTTCCTGGACGAGATCGGGGACGTTCCTCTCCCCATGCAGGCGAAGCTCCTCCGGGTCCTGCAGGACCGCGCATTCGAGCGCGTGGGAGGGGTGAAGACGCTCACCGCGGACGTCCGCTTCATCTGCGCCTCGAACCGCGACCTGAGGAAAGAGACGGATCGGGGGAGGTTCCGGGAGGACCTCTTCTACCGGGTCAACGGGATCCCCGTCCATCTCCCTCCCCTTCGGGCGAGGCGGGAGGACATCCTCCCGCTGGCGGAATATTTTCTCTCCCGCGCCTGCGCGGAGGTGGGGATCGGCCGCAGGAGGCTCTCGCCGGAAACGGCGGCGATCCTGGAGAGGTATCCGTGGCCGGGAAACATCCGGGAGCTGGAGAACGCCATCGGGAGGGCCGTGGCGCTTTCGGAAGGCGGGGAGATCACCCCGCCGGACCTCTGCATCGCTCTTGCGGACGCGGAAGGGGAGGAGGCCACGCCCGAGGAGGTGAGGTTCCACGAGTCGGTCCGGGACCACAAGCGGGCGATCATCCTCCGGGCGATCCGCAGATCGGGGGGCAGCAAGACGAAAGCGGCGGAGATGCTCGGCCTGCAGCCGACCTACCTCTCGCGGCTGATCCGCGTCCTCAAGGTCGAGGGGTAGGCGCTACCGGGCGAGGTCCGTTTCCTCTCCTCCGGTGAGGGCGGCAAGTTCCGCCGGCGTCGTCTCGAACATGTTGTTCGTCTCCCCCGCCGACGGGTAGATCGTCCCGAAACGACGCAGGGAACCGTCGAGGTAGATGGGAATCCCTTCGGGCAGCGCCAGAGGGGAAACGGCGCCGACCTTGAATCCCGTGTGCTCCACCACGTCCTCGGGGCCCGCAAGCTTTACCTTGCGGCCGTTGCGCATCGCCTTCACCTTTTTCAGATCCACCCGCAGGTCTCCCGAGATCACCACCACGAGGGGGGAACCGTCCACCAGGAGCAGGATCGTTTTCGCGATCTGCCCCACCTCCACGCCGAGCGTCCTGGCCGCCAGCTCCGAGTTGTGCGTCGATTCCTCGAAGGAGTGGATCTCCTTTTCGATTCCCGCGCCTTCGAGGAAGGCCCGCACGTCCCTTTCTCCGCGCTCGCGCATCTCTTCCCTCCCCCCGTGCCCGTTCTTTCGGTGGGAGCCATTATAGCGGATCCTCGGGCCGCGGCATCCCGGGAACAGGGATTTCCCCCCAGTGTCCATCCGGGCGGCATTGCGGATACAATGGAGTCTCCGGTGCGGGGAAAACCGGAGACTCCCCACCGGGAGGCACAACGGAAGGAGGTGGGAGGAATGGGTGCGGCAGAGCCCGGAAAAACCCGGATCGGGTGGATCGGCACCGGCGTCATGGGAGGCCCGATGTGCGGGCACATCATGGACAAGGGGTTTTCCCTGACGGTCCACACGCGGAACCGGGACAAGGCGAAGGCGCTGCTCTCGAAGGGAGCCGCCTGGGCCGATTCCCCCGGGGCGGTGGCCGAAGCGTCGGATGTGGTGTTCACCATGGTCGGTTTTCCCTCCGATGTCCGGGAGGTGTATTTCGGAAATCGCGGGGTCCTCTCCGGGGCAGGGAAAGGGAGCATCCTGGTGGACATGACCACGACCGAACCGATCCTTGCGCAGGAGATTTACGCCGCCGCAAGGGCAAAGAATGTCCACAGCATCGACGCTCCGGTGTCCGGCGGGGACGTCGGCGCCCGGGAGGCCCGGCTGTCCATCATGGTGGGCGGCGACCCGGAAGCGGTCGAGGCGGTCATGCCGCTGCTCCAGGCGATGGGGAAGACGATCGTGCGCCAGGGGGGACCGGGCGCCGGGCAGCACACCAAGATGTGCAACCAGATCGTCGTCGCCGGCACGATGATCGGCGTCTGCGAGAGCCTGATCTACGGGCACAAGGCGGGGCTCGACCTGGAGGTGATGCTCTCGTGCATTCGCGGCGGCGCGGCAGCCTGCTGGATGCTGGACAACATGGCTCCCCGCATCCTGAACCGGAACTTCGACCCCGGGTTCTACGTCGACCATTTCGTCAAGGACATGGGAATCGCCCTGGACGAGGCAAAGCGCATGAAACTTGCGCTCCCCGGCCTGGCGCTGGTCCACCAGCTGTACGTGGCCCTGCAGGCCAACGGCGGAGGGCGAAACGGGACACAGGCGCTCATGCTGGTGCTGGAGCAGCTGGGCAACACGAAGACCGCACGTGCGTAGAAGGAGGGCGGTCCCCGCCTCCCGCGGTCCGAAATAACAACCCCCCGGGGTAATGGAGGGAACCCCGGGGGGTCGTGGGCTCGCCCGCTATTTCCGAGGCGGGGGTTGCGGGCGAAAGGCCTCTCCGGGGAGAAGAGGCAACCGGATGACACCTTTCGTTTCTAACGGCTCTATCGGCAGGACCCGCGCAGGACTTTAGGGGGGGCCTTGGAACTGAGCGCCGTTCTCCGCGACCTGGCCGTGGTTCTCGCCATCGCCACGGTCGTCGCCTTCATCTTCAGCAAGCTCCGCCTGTCCGTCGTGGCGGCCTTCCTCGTGGCCGGGGCGATCCTGGGGCCCACGGGGGCCGGGCTCGTCTCGGAGACCGGGGTGGTCAACTCCCTGGCGGAGATCGGCGTGGTGCTTCTCCTGTTCACGGTGGGACTGGAGATCTCCCTGTCGGACCTGGGGAGGATGCGGCGGGAGGTGCTGTGGGCCGGGGGGTCGCAGGTCTCCGCCACCGTCCTGTTCTGCCTGCTGGTCCTCGTTCTCTGGGGGCTTCCCGTCCCCGAGGGACTGTTCATCGGGTTCGTCGTCTCCCTCTCGAGCACCGCCATCGTCCTGAAGGTGCTCGCCGACCGGATGGAGATCGACACCTCCCACGGGAGAGTCGCCATCGGGATCCTGATCTTCCAGGACCTGGCGGTCATCGCGATGATGCTTCTCCTTCCCTCGCTGCGCCAGTGGGAGACGGCGAAGCCGGCCGCGGTGTTGCTCACGCTGGCGAAGGCGGGGGCGGGGGTCGGGGCGCTCCTCGTCCTGGCCCGGTTCCTCATCCCCCGGCTCCTCAAGGAGGTCATCCGGCTGAACAACCGGGAGATCCTCGCCCTCACGGTGATGATGGTGGTCATGGGAACGGCCTTCCTGGCCCACCGGTGGGGGCTCTCCCTGGGATTGGGCGCCTTCCTGGCGGGGCTGGTGATTTCCGAATCGGACTACGTCCACGAGATCGCGGCGCAGGTCATGCCGTTCCGGGACATCTTCACCGGGGTCTTCTTCATCTCCGTGGGGATGCTCCTCGACCTGCCGTTTCTTGCCCGGAACCTCCTCCTCATCCTGCCGATGACGGCGGCGGTGGTCCTTCTCAAGACGGTCGCCACCGGGGCGGCGACCCGTGCCCTCGAGCATCCCTGGCGCCTGGTCGCGATCGTCTCGGTCAGCCTGATGCAGATCGGCGAGTTCTCCTTCCTCCTCATGTCCGAGGGGTACCGCATCGGGCTGATCGGGACGGTCCGGTACCAGTTTCTGCTCGCCATCGCCATCCTGACCATGGTGGCCACGCCGTTCCTGATGAACGCCGGCCCGGAGATCGCAGGCCGGTGGGAGCGCTGGGTGACGGGGCGCCTCTCCATTCCGGATATCGGGGAGGAGCGGGGCCCTCAGAGGACCGGGCTGGAGAACCACGTGATCATCGCGGGGTTCGGGATGAACGGGCGGAACCTTGCCCGGGTGCTCCGGGCCACGCGCGTCCCGTACGTCGTCGTGGACCTGAACGACGCCCAGGTCCGGCGGGAGCGGGCGGCGGGGGAGCCGATGTTCTACGGGGATGTCAACCGGCCGGAGATCCTCGACCGAATGGGGATCGGGCGCGCCCGGATCCTGGTGCTCGCCATCTCGGATCCGATGGCCACCCGGCGGGCGGTCGCGGTCGCGAGGAGGAGCAACCCGAACCTCTTCATCCTCGTGAGGACGCGGTACGTGGCGGATGTGGACGACCTGGTCGCCCTCGGGGCGAACGCGGTGATCCCGGAGGAGTTTGAAACGTCCGTGGAGATCTTCTCGCGGGTCCTGGCCGAGTACCACGTGCCCGACCACGTGATCGCCCAGCAGGAGCAGGTCATCCGGAGCGGGACGTACCGGGTCCTCCGCGAGCGGGGCCCCGTGCGCAGCGAGGAGGTGCTGGAGGGATTCGAGGAATTTCTCCGCCGGAAGGTGATCGAGATCTTCTACGTGGCGCCCTCCTCGGGCTGGGAAGGAAAACGGGTGGAGGAGATTCCCGTGGGCAACGACACCGGCATCGTCCTCCTGGCCATCCTGCGGGGGGACCGGGCGATCATACGTCCGGACGGAGGGGAATTCCTCGAGGCGGGGGACAAGCTCGTGCTGTTCGGCGGCCACGCTCCCCTGGCCAGCGTGCTGTCGGCCCTCTCCCGCCCCGCCGGACGGGCGTAAGGGCGGGCTTTCCGCTTCAGCGGTTTTCCCGGGACGATGCCTGGATCCGTTTCAGCGTCTCCTCGTGGTCCGCCTCCTCGCGGGAGAGGGTCTGGAAGATCTCCCGCAGCAGGGGATTCGTGGCTTCCCCGGAGAGCCGGTCGTAGTGGGAACGGGCGTGCGTCTCGCCGACGATGGCGAAGGTCAGGTAGTCGTCCAGGGGCGACGTTTCGGTGAGGCCGGCCCCCGCCAGGCGGGCCTTGTACATCCTCGACGCGTCCGGCTGGAAGGCCTTCAGGATGTCCACGCGGGAAAGGGACTTCTCCGGGTTTTCCATCGCTCCCGAGAAGATCTGTACGAGGCGTCCCACGTGCGTCTCTTCCATCCCGGCGAGGACCCGGAGCATCCTGCTCGTCTCCTCGTCCCGTACCTGGTTGGCGAGGGACGTGTACAGGGTCATCGCCTGGATCTCCATCAGGATGCACTGTTCCACGATGCGGTCGAAGGTCTCGGGGGAATTCGGCATGCTCCCTCCCTTGAGGATCCCGTCCGTCACGGGACGGGCGGATTCGCCGCTTCCCGGGGAAAGGGGGATCGGCTTTTCCCCGCGGCGTGCTACTATGATCCTGACGTCCCTTATATTCTACCTTACTCCCCGCGTGACGGGAGGCCCTTCCGATGCGTTCCGCCGCACAGGCCGATCTCGCGAAGTACGAACGGGCACTCAACCGCTTTTTCCAGATTCCCGCCTCCCAGAGAAAGACCAGGGACAGGGAGAAGATCCTCAAGGTCCTCGGGCTGGAAAATCCCCAGGAGTTCCTCTCCATGCATATCCCGCTGTGGGAGGTCCGGGTCGACGAACTTCTCGACCCCTCCTGCACGGACATGCTCCCCATCAGCATCTCCCATTCCTATGTCAACTGGGTCCGGGGCGCGATCCGGTTGATGCCGGACAGTGCCCGCGTGAAGATCCTCTCCTCCAAGCTGAGGGCGACGGGGCTCAAGAAGGCGATCCTCCAGCTGCTTTCCCGGATATCCGCGGACGCCCCCCGCGACTTCGAGGTCACCGACGTACAGCTCGTGGAGAAGGTGCACAAGGACACGCTGCTGACGGTGCGCGACTCCGGAGGGAAGACCTATTCCCTCTACCTTTCCCGGTTCGGCTGCCTGGGAGAGTACATTCACGGCGGCCTGCCCGGGCTGGTCGGCCTGCCCGTCCTTCCGGTCGTCCACCACATGACGCCCCAGGGGGAGGAGATCCTCCTCAAGCCGAAGGAGGAAGGGGTGAACATCTTCCTGGACGACGGGGTGACCGCCTCCCGGATCCTCCGGGAGTGGCCCTGGTGGGTCGAAGGGGTGGCGCGGCAGGACGCCCTGGGGGACTGCATCGGGACGGTCCTGCGGTACGGCCACTACGTGGCGACGCCCGGGAAGAAGGTGATCATGATCGACAACATCGAGCTGTTCCACCTCGATGACACCGACGTCCGGATCTTCGAGCCGATCCACGATTTCCTTCCCCGGAAGGTCTTCCCCAACGACCCGAACCGGCGGGAGGACCTCGAGGGGAAGATGAAGGCCGCGTACGACAAGGCATACCGGGACCAGATGCGGATCATCGTGCGGGAATGGGGGGAGATCGAACGGTATCTCATCCAGATGCGCCGGCACATCCGGACCTACACGGGAGACGTCTTCGAGAAGGTCCTGGCGAATATAAAGGCACGGGTGTTCGGGAAGCGATGAACGGGGGGATCCTTTCCCCCGGTGCTGCCCGCGGAAGGATCCTGCGCCTTCTGGCCGCGGTCTCCTGCATTCTTGCCTCCTGCTCATCCTTCTTCCAGACGAGCGCGCCGCAGCGGGAAGGGTCCCTTGCCGTCGCCGGCCTGTCGGCCCCCGTCGAGGTCGTGCGGGACGCATACGGCATCCCCCACATCACGGCGTCGAACGACCACGACCTCTACTTCGCGCAGGGGTTCGTGCATGCCCAGGACCGCCTCTTCCAGATGGACATGGAGCGGAGGGTGGCGCGGGGAGAGCTCGCGGAGATCTACGGGGAGCGGGCGCTTCCCGCCGACCGGCTCTTCCGGCACCTGGGGTTCGCGTCCCGGGCCCCCGCCCTCCTCGCCTCCCTGCCGGAGAGGACGAAGGCGATCGCGCGGGCATACTGCGACGGCGTGAACGCGGCGATGGCGTCGTTGCGCGCCTGGCCGGTGGAGTTCCGCCTCCTCCGCACCGCGCCGCGTGCATTCACCCCCGAGGACGTCTTGTCCATCGGCCTGCTGAAGTCGTTCGGGCTCGCCCAGTGGGGGGAGGAGGCGGCGCTCTCCAGGGCCTGGGAAACGCTCCCCCGGGAGAAGGCGGAGGAGCTGATGCCCCGGGTGGCTCCCGGATCCCCCGTCATCGCTCCGGGGTTCTCCGCCTCGGTGCCCCCCGGGCTTTCTCCGTCGGTCCTCTCCGAGGGGCTCGCCTCGCTTCGCCGGTCGGCGGGGGAGCTCCCCCGCGCCGGGGGCTCCAACGCCTGGGCCGTCTCCGGGGGAAAGAGCGCGACGGGGCGCCCCCTCCTGGCGAACGACCCCCACATCCTGCTTCCCTGCCCCTCCCTCTGGTACGAGATCCACCTGGTCGCCCCCGGGGTGGACGTCTACGGGGTCTCCTTCCCCGGCGCCCCCTGCGTGGTGATCGGGCACAACCCCGATATCGCCTGGGGGTTCACCAACGTGATGCTGGACGACGCGGACTTCTTCGTCGAGAGGGTGGAGGGGGAGAGGGTCATGTTCCGCGGGAAATGGGTCCCGATGGCGAAGCGGCTCGAGAAGATCCGGGTCAAGGGGAGGAAGGAGGAGACGGTCGAGGTGCATGAGACGCCGCACGGACCCGTCCTCTCCCCGGTCCTTCCCGGCGTTCCGGGGGCCCTGTCGCTGCGCTGGGTGGGGTTCGACGGGGGAGACCCGCTGGGCGCTCTCCACGCCCTGAACCGCGCCCGCAGCCGGAAGGAGTTCCTGGCCGCTCTCTCGGGGTTTCCCCACCCGGCCCAGAACGTCGTCTATGCCGACCGGGAAGGGAATATCGGGGTGGTGACGGCGGGACGGATTCCGCTTCGCAAGGGGGGGAGCGGCCTGCTCCCGGTCCCCGGCGACACGGGCGAGTGGGAGTGGACCGGGACGGTCCCGTTCTCCGGGAACCCGAGGGTGTGGAACCCTCCGGAAGGGTTCGTCGCCGCCGCCAACTTCCCCCCTGCGGGGAATACCTATGGACACTACATCTCCCGGCTCTACGAGCCCCCGGACCGGGGGAAGCGGATCATCCGGATGCTTTCGGAGGGGCGGAAGTTCTCCGTGGAGAAGTTCGAGCGGATGCAGCAGGACGTCTTCCGCCCGGATGCGGCCGGCGCCGTTTCCCTTGCGGTCCGGGTGGCGCGCCAGCGGGGGAGGGAGTCGCTGGATTTCGAGGATGCGGCGAGGATCCTCTCCGGGTGGGACCTGCGCGTGTCCGGGGACAGCCCCGGCGCGGCGCTGTACGAGGTCTTCTACGAGAAGATGATCGAGAACGTCTTCCGGGACGACCTGGGCCCGGAGCTGTTCGAGGAGGCCACCCGCACCTCGCGGCTCCTGTGGAACGCGATGGACCGGGCGATCGACCGGGGGGATTCCCTCTTTCTCGACAACGGGGATACCGGGGTCAGGGAGTCGCTCGACGACCTGGTCGCCCGCTCCCTGCTGGACGCGATGGCGATCCTGAAGCACCGGCTCGGAAAGATCGACTCGACGTGGAGGTGGGACCGGCTCCACCAGGTGACCTTCGGGCACCCCTTCGGGAAGAAACGGTACCTCAGGCGGTGGTTCGACATCGGGCCGCACCCCGTGTCGGGGGACGGCCGCACCGTCTTCAAGGAGGAGTTCCGCCACGGGACCGACTTCTCGGTCCTGGTGGGCCCCTCCGTGCGGCAGATCGTCCCGCTGGGATTCCGGTCGATGGCCCGGTCCGTGATCACCACGGGGCAGTCCGGGCACTTCTTCGAGCGGCACTACCGGGACCAGACCCCCCTGTGGCTTTCCGGGAAGACCCACCCGGCCTGGACCGACAGGAAGGAGATCCGGGAAAACGCCGAGTCCGTCCTCCGCCTCCTCCCCGACAACTTGCCCCAAAGGGGACGTTCTTAAACTTTTTAAGAGTTCCGTCCGTCGCGGGAAGACCGCGAAAGGAATAACCGCTCCACCAGGTAGAACCACGCGGGGAGGAGAATCGCGATGACGGCGACCTTCCCGCCCAGGCGCACCGACGTCGATGTGATGCCGGCGACGTCGCAGATAAAATCCGAGATGCGCGCTCCGGCGAAGAGCGCGCCGATGACACAGCCGGCCAGCGCGACGGCCAGAAGGAACCGGGAGCCGGTTCTTCTCTTTCGGTCGCGCCGGCCGGGGACCGGGTGCGGCTCTTCCCGCGGGTCTTTCGCCTCCTTGCCCTCCTCGGGATTCACCGGCGAACGGCAATCACTGGAGCGTCTTGATGAACTGGTCGATCGTCATCGCGGGGAGGGTCATGATCTGGATCGTCCCGCGAGCCCCCAGCGCAACCGAGATCTTCGCCATCGTCTCGTTGCTCGGGGCCTCGATGATGTTGACGAAATCGTAGAGGCCGAGGACCGCGTACTGCCCGAGCACCTTCGCCCCCATCCCCTCGATCTCCTTGTTCACTTCCTTGATCCGGTCCGGCTTCGATTTGACGGTCTTCCTTCCCTCGTCGGTGAGCGAGCTGAGCAGGATGTAGAGCGCCATGGCTTCTCCTTTCTCCTGGCCGGCGGTGCATGGAAGGGTTGACGGATGCCGAAGACGGGGACAAGAAAAGTATACTACCGGGACCCGCCTGCGGCCAGTCCGGTCTTGATCGATTGACCCTCCCGCGTATAATTGGTGCGTGGCAAGGCATGAAGGAGCACAGCCCCCCGGAGGGCCGGGTGCTTTCGCCGGAGCCGCCCCGCCGCAGCGCCGGGAGCGGAAATGGTCCGGCCTGATCCTCCACATCCACCCCCGGAACGTCCCCGCGAAGACCCTCGACCTGACGCTTACCTGGGGCCTGGGAGGGATGTCCGTGGTCCTGGCGCTCCTCCTGGCCGGGACGGGGATCCTGCTGCTGTTCGCCTACGAGCCCTCCCCGGAACGGGCCTATGACTCGATCCTCGCGCTGAAGGACCGCTTCCTCTTCGGGGGGTTCGTCCGGAACATCCACCACTGGAGCGGCAACGTCCTCATCGTCGTCGCCTTTCTCCATCTTCTCAGGGTCTACCTGACCGGGGCCTTCCATCCTCCCCGCCAGCTCAACTGGGTCATCGGGATGGCCCTGTTCCTCCTGATCCTGCTGTCCGGCTTCACGGGGTACCTCCTTCCCTGGGACCAGCTTGCCTACTGGGCCGTCACCATCTGCACCGGCATGCTCGAGACCGTGCCGTTGGCCGGGCCGTCGCTGCAGAGATTGGTCCGGGGGGGAGCGGAGATCGGACCCTCCACGCTGTCGATCTTCTACGCGCTCCACATCGCGATCCTGCCCGCCCTTCTGTTCCTCCTGATGCCGTTTCACTTCTGGAGGGTCCGGAAGGCCGGGGGGCTGGTGATCCCCCACGGGCCCGACGAGGAGCCTCCCGCGACCGTCGAGCAGGTCCCGACGATCCCGAACCTGACGACCCGGGAGCTCGTCGCCGGCCTGGTCATCATCGCCTTCGTGCTGGCATGGTCTGTCTTCGCGAACGCGCCGCTGGGGGCCAAGGCGAACCCCGGGATGAGCCCCAACCCCGCCAAGGCTCCCTGGTACTTCCTCGGGATCCAGGAGCTCATGCTCCATTTCGACCCGCTCTTCTCCGTCCTGATCGTGCCGGCGGTCCTGCTCGCCCTGTTCCTTTGCCTCCCGTATCGGAAGTACGACCTGGTCCGGCCCGGGGTGTGGCTGATCTCCCGCAAGGGGAGGATGTCGGGGCTCTACGCCTCCCTCGCCGCCCTCGCCTTCACCTCCCTGGCGGTCCTTGCGGACGAGTACCTGCTCTCCTTCGAGGCATGGCTTCCCGGAGTCCCGCCGGCGATATCCAACGGTCTCCTGCCGCTCGCGATCTTCCTCGCCTTCTTCGGGGGGTTCATGACGTGGATGCGAAGGAAGTTCGAGCTGTCCAAGAGCGAGACGATGCAGGCGTTAATCCTTTTCCTCCTCGCGGCGTTTCTCGTGCTGACCCTGACGGGAATCTTCTTCCGCGGGGAGGGGATGAAGCTGGCCCTCTTCTAGGGGCCCGGGTTTCCGTATGAGCGCAAAGAAACGAAAGAAGACGAAAGAGCCCCCCCGGGTCGAAAAGACCCCGCCGCCGGCGCAGGCCCCCGGGGTGGAGGGAATCCCTCCGGCGGTTCAGGCCCCCCGGGCGGGGGAGACCCCTCGGCCGATGGAACCCGTCCACCCCGCGGAGACCCCCCGCCGGGACTTCCTCGGGCGGCTCTGGAAGATCCTCGGGATCGTCGCCCTGCTCGAGTTCCTCGGGGTGGGGCTGGCGTTCCTCGCGCCGAAACGGGAGGCGAAGAAGGAAGGGGCGTTCGGCGGGGTCATCACGGCCGGCCCGGCGGAGCGCTTCGCCCCGGACACCGTCACCGCCTTCCGCCAGGGGCACTTCTACCTCGCGCGGCTTCCGGACGGCGGCCTTCTCGCCCTCTCCCGGAAGTGCACCCACCTCGGCTGCTCCGTCCCGTGGGTCGCCGAGGAGAAGCGGTTCATCTGCCCCTGCCACGCCTCGGTCTTCGACATCCAGGGAAACGTCGCGAACCCGCCGGCGCCGAGGGCCCTGGACCTGTTCCCGGTCAGCCTCGTGAACGGGATCGTGAAGGTGGACACCGGAAAGACGATCCGGCGGCAGCGGTTCGAGAAGTCGCAGGCGGTCTATCCGTAGGAAATCCGGTGGCCGGAAGCCGGGTACCCGGCCGGGAGGGGATCGCGCGGAATGGGAAACGCATCGCTTGCCATCTGGAGGCGGACGGGGCTGGTGGCGACCGTCGTCATCGTCCTGTCCGTCCCCGCCTACCTGCTGAAGGCCGGGTACGAGCGGAAACCCGCCCCACCGCCCGTGGTGCGCTTCGTGGGAAGCGAAAAATGCGAACGGTGCCACAAGGAAGCGTACGGCAAGTGGAAAAACTCCCATCACGATCTCGCCATGGACGTGGCCACGGACAACACCGTCCTGGGGAATTTCGACAACGCGGTCATCCGTCACAACGGGATCGAGACCCGTTTTTTCCGGAAGAAGGGGAAATTCTACGTCCACACCCGGGGGCCGGAAGGGAAGATGGGCGAATTCGAGATCGCCTACACCTTCGGCGCATTCCCCCTGCAGCAATATCTCATTCCTTTCCCCGGAGGGCGTCTCCAGTGCCTGACGATCGCCTGGGACGTGAAGGCGAAGAAGTGGTTCCTCCTCCCCAACCACACCGAAGACGCGGGCGACTGGCTGCACTGGACCCGGGGAGGGGCGAACTGGAACCTGATGTGCGCCGAGTGCCATTCGACCAATCTCCAGAAGCGGTACGACATGGCCACGGACACCTACAAGACGACCTGGACCGACATCGACGTGGGGTGCGAGGCGTGCCACGGCCCCGGGGAACGGCACGTGGCGTGGGCCGACCGCCCTGCGATGGGGCTGACCGAGACGGAGAACTTCGACCTGACCGTCGACACCCGCGAGCTGGACGCGACCGGGATGCTCGGGATCTGCGCCCCCTGCCACTCCCGGCGGTCGTTTCTCGGCGGGCCGATCCCGGTTCCCGGGGAGGTGATGGACGGGATGATCCCCCAGGTCCTGGAGACGGGGATGTACTACCCGGACGGCCAGATCCTCGAGGAGGTGTACGTCTACGGGTCGTTCGTCCAGAGCAGGATGTACCGGCGCGGCGTCCGGTGCAGCGACTGCCACGACATCCACAGCCTGAAGCTGCACAAGGAGAAGAACGACCTCTGCCTTGCGTGCCACCGGGCCGACACCTACGACACGAAGGACCACCATTTCCACAAGAAGGTCGACAAGGGGAAGCCGAGCGAGGGGTGGCTCTGCGTGCGGTGCCACATGCCGGGCCGCTACTACATGGGAAACGACTTCCGGATCGACCACAGCATCCGGATCCCCCGGCCGGACTTGAGCCAGGAGCTTGGCACCCCCAATTCCTGCAACGCGGCCGGGTGCCATGCCGACAAGGCCGTGGCCTGGTCGGTCGGCCACTACCGGAAATGGTACGGCACCAAACGAAAAC
>CP070783.1:1545048-1550278 GCA_020346465.1 Deltaproteobacteria bacterium | reverse complement strand
ATCCGCTGGCAAGACCGTTCTGGGATTTCAACACCCGTTCCATAATCCGGAGATCTTTCGCGCCGAGATTGAATACCGAATCCACCCAGATATCGGCCACGTCTACCAGTTCCCCAAGGGAAATCGGGCGGACACGGTTCCGTACCTTGAGCAGCGACTGGTGCGCGTTCCACCGGCGTGAATGCCTCGATATGTATTCGTACACGGCTTTTTCACCCTCTCCGTTTTCCGCAAGGATATCGACGACACCCATCTGGTAAAGTGCTTCCGCGCTGTAGACCTGGCCGCCGAGGATCATTCTTTCTGCCCGAACGACATCCATGCGCTGGGCGAGGAGGTTAAAAGCGCCCATGCCCGGGAACAGGTTGAACAGAATCTCGGGCAGCCCGAACTTCGCTCTTCTTTCTGCAACCACCACGTTGTTGCACAACGCCGCCTCGAATCCTCCTCCCAACGCATCGCCCTGGACGAGGGATATCGTGGTCACAGGAAGACCAAATCCTACCGACGCTTCATACACGATATCGACGCAGGCTCTGGCGTAGCGTCGAAGTCCTTCCCTGTCCTTCTCCTTGAATAATCTCAGGAAGAGATCAAGATCTCCCCCGAAACTGAACACTTCGGGATTTTTGGAGGCGAGCACGGAGTACCGAATAGTACCTTTCTTCGAATGCCCACCCGCTCGATGCATTATCCGAACGGAATGGGCGAATCTATGGAGTTCCTCGAGCAATTCCGGGTTGAAACATGACCTTGGCTTCGGTTCCATGAAACACCAGAGCACACCGCACTCAGCATCAAACCGCGTATTCATTTGCTTGTAGACTAAGGGCTTCAAAGCAGGCACATTATCCCTCATCATTCAACCTTTTTTTTAAGGTTCGATGCTCATCTCTATACGAAGGCAATGTTTTTATACATTTAAAACAAACGGGAATCCAATACAATAAAAAAAATAGCAGTGGGAAAAATAACTAATAGGATTAACCAGAAACACCTTGGTCATCTGTCATGCACAGAGAGAAATAATTTTCCCTGAAAGTCCATTAATTGTACTACCCCGCCCTGGGGCCCTTCGAGACTTGCATTTCCGGAGGAACGGGACGAAGTCCCGCGCGTGTGTCCTGCCTTCCATCCTGCTAACCATTTGACAAAACCGGCGGCCCCCGTGAATATTCCTACAACGCCATGGCACACAACCTTTCCGACTACCTCCAGGTCTTCCGCAGCCGCCGCATCGGCGTGATGGTGCTCGCAGGGTTCTCCTCCGGGCTCCCGCTGGCCCTGACCGGCGGGACGCTGCAGGCGTGGATGACGGTGGCGGGGGTGGACCTGCGCACCATCGGGGTGTTCGCCCTGGTGGGAATCCCCTACACGGTGAAATTCCTCTGGTCGCCGCTGATGGACCGCTTCGTTCCCCCCTGGCTGGGGAGGCGACGGGGCTGGATGTTTTTTACCCAGGCGGCACTGCTGGTCGGCATCGCGGCAATGGCGTTCGCGAACCCGAAAGGGGCCCCCTTCGCGCTGGGGGCCATCGCCCTCCTGGTCGCCTTCCTGTCCGCCTCCCAGGACATCGTGATCGACGCGTACCGAACGGACGTCCTGCGCGAGCCGGAGCGGGGACTCGGCGCGGCGGTCTTCGTGACCGGTTACCGGATCGCGATGCTTGTCTCAGGCGCCCTGGCCCTCATCTTCTCCGAGCAGATCGGCTGGAGAAACACGTACCTCCTGATGGCCTCCCTGATGTCCGTCGGGATCGCCACCTCGATGTTCGGGCCCGAACCGGAAATCCGCGTAACCCCGCCGAAGAGCCTGCAGGAGGCGGTGATCGGCCCCCTGAAGGATTTCTTCTCCCGGCGGGCCGCGGGCGGGCTGATCCTCCTGATCGTCCTCTACAAGCTCGGGGATGCCTACGCGGGAACCCTGACGACGGCCTTCCTGATCCGGGGGCGTCGGCTTCTCCCCCACCGAGGTGGGGACGATCAACAAGGGGCTCGGGCTGGTCTCCCTGATCGTCGGCGCGATGTTCGGCGGAACCCTGATGGTGCGTCTGGGCCTCTATCGCGCCCTGATGACCTTCGGGGTTCTCCAGGCGGCGTCGAACCTGTCGTTCATGGTCCTCTCGTGGACGGGCAAAAGCTACGCGATGCTCGTCTTCACCGTCGCGTTCGAGAACGGTTGCGGGGGGATGGGGACGGCGGCGTTCGTCGCGCTCCTGATGGCCCTGTGCGACCACCGGTACACGGCCACCCAGTACGCCCTCCTGTCTTCCCTCGCCGCCCTGGGAAGAATCTTCGTGGCGCCGACCTCCGGCTACGTGGTGGAGGCGGTGGGGTGGGCGGTCTTCTTCTTCCTCACGGCGGTCACCGCCCTGCCGGGACTCTGGATGCTCTGGAGGTTCCGGGGAGAGATCGTGGGGCTTTCGGGGCGGGAGGAGCGCCCCTAGATCGTCGCGCCGTACCGAAGGGTGTGGTACGCGAGAAGATACATCGCCGCGTTCCAGGACTGCCCGGCCATCCCCATCGGCCTGCCGGTCTTCCCGTGGAACCACTCGTTGAACTGCCAGTCGTTGACCCGGTTGAGCGCCGCGATGTTCCGCAGCTCCCCGAGCGCAGGGGCTGTTTGCCCGTCCTGCGCGAGGAGGATCGCCCAGAAACAGCCGACGTACGGCCATACCCCGCCGTTATGATACTGGTACGGAGCGTTCAGGTTGTGCCGATCCATGTACCCCCGCCAGTGCTTCGTCCCTTTCCGGATGGGGTTCAGGATGACCGGGATGGTGCCCGACCCGTTCCGGCGCGCCCCCTGCAGAAACGCGAGGATCGTTCGCCGAAGCCCGCTTCCGGGCAGTCGGAACAGGAGAGCCAGAACGTTTCCGTACAGATCGACGTCCCCGCCCCAGGAGAGGTAGCTCACGAAACTCAGGTAATAGGGGGTGGGCCGGACCTCTTTCCGGATCTTGTCGATCGTGTAGAACCTGTCGGCCCCGGCGCCGTTCCTTTTCCCCCGCCCGTTGGGGGAGAACGGGAAGAATGTCCGGTTGAACTCCTGCCTCGTCCGTTCGGCGTCGGAGAGCCGGTACAATTCCTTCACCCGGTACCAGAGGGCGTTCGTGTACAGGACGTGGCCGCTGCGGGGCATGATGTCGGCCCAGTCGCTCGCCTCGTTCTGCACCAGGAGACCCCGGCTCGGCTGTTCCTGGCACAGGAGCCAGGAAACCGCTTTTCCGGCCCGGCCCCTCAGGGACGGGAGCAGGCTTTTGTCCCCCGAGAACCGGTCGTAATCACGCAGGGCGATCAGCCACCACAGGGTGGAGTCGATGCAGCCGAAGTGCCAGAAGTTGGCTTCGCGGTCCGTTGGCCTGACGTAATTCGGGATCTGCCCGTTGTTCGCCTGGAACCGCGCCAGGGTCTCGAGGCCCGCGCGCGCGGTGCCGATGAGCCGTTCGTCCCCGCTGCGGACCATCCCCAGGGCGCAGATGGACGCATCGCGCCCGAAGACGCTCCGGTAATTCCGGCGCTCCGCCTTCGGGGACTTCCGGCATGCCAGGATGCCGTGGGGAGAGGAGTTGTCGAGGAGCAGCGCGATCGCCTTGCGGTAGCACTCCTCGACCAGCGGTTCGAGGTGGGGCGCCCCGTTCCGGGGCCGTGACGATGGTTCCGTAAAGGATCTCCGTACCGCCGAAATCGTTCCGGAAAGAGATACCACAGGACCGGCTTTTTATCCAGCGCGATTCCCGGACCGGTTTGCCGGACGGACCGGCGACGGGCGTCGGCCGGTCACGGGATCACGAGGCCGTTCGGGAAGCCGTCAGCGGCGTTACCCTTTTCTCCTGGCCTCCGGACGTCTCCTTCTTCTGCTTCATGGACGACTGCCCGTCGAAGAGCGCGCCCTCCGACATGGCAAGCTTGGCCGCACAGATCTCGCCGAACACCTGCGCCTTGTCCTTCAGCTCGACGATCTCCGAGGCGTCGATGTTCCCCTCGACCTTCCCTCCCACGACCATCGCACGCGCCTGGACGTTCCCGCGGACCTTTCCGGTCTCGCCGACGATGACCCAGTCGGCCCGGATATCCCCTTCCACGTTTCCGTCGACCCTCACCGTTCCCTGGATCGTCAGTTCCCCCCGGATCGTGGAGTCGGATCCGATCACCGTTTCGAGCCTGGTCGAAGACCTCCCGAACATGATCACCTCCTTGCCAGAAATTGGGACGGGTTCACGTGGCGCCCGTCATTCCAGATCTCGTAATGGACGTGGGGACCCGTCGAACGGCCCGTGGACCCGGCCAGCCCGAGGGTCTCGCCCCGTCTCACGCGCTGTCCGACCTCGACGAGGTTCTCCTTGTTGTGCGCGTAGGCGGTGCTGAAACCGCGGCCGTGCTCGATCACAACGACGTTGCCGCTGTTCCTCGTCTTCCCCGAAAAGGTCACGACCCCGTCCGCGGTCGCCAGGACCTCCGTCCCGAGAGGGGTGGAGATGTCCACGCCGGTGTGCAGCTGCCTCCTCCCCGATTTCGGATGGTCGCGATACCCGTACCCCGAGGAGACGTACCCCGGCACGGGCCACCCCTTGGGTGTCGCCCGGTAGATATCTTTCTGCTCGGCGATGTATTGCCTGATGCTCGTCACCGACCGCATCGCCCCGTCGATCTGCGTCCGCAACGCCTCCATGTCGAGCGATCCCGTGTCGATGAGCTCCGCGTTTTCGAGAACGTCCGTCTTCGTTTTCAGCGAGAAGAGCTTCTTGAATTCCTTCTCCGCCTGCTTCAGGGAAACCATGGTGGATTTCAGCTCGAGGAACTGGTCCGTCACGTAGGAAAGCCGTTCCCTCATCTGGTAATACTCGACGGTATGCACGGCGACGGTGAACAGGTAGACCACCCCGGCGAAGAACGAGAAGACCGAGAAGACGATCCCCCCGACGGGGACCCGGATGCTCACCGGTTTCGTCCGGGAGTGGGGCACCAGCATGATCGTGATGGGGGTGAAGATCATCTTCAAAAACAGCTTGAAGGATCGCAACCCGATCTCCTTTCCTCTCCCGGTTTTCCGTTTGTCCGGGGAGATCTGGAAAATCCCCGGCATCCGCTCATATCCAAGCAAATAGCGTTCCGACCGTAAATTTCATAAATTTATCCGGAAACAATGGGGAATCCGGCTTCGTGGGACTGACGTTTTCTGACAGTTTCGACAGATGGAGAACGAATGGTGTCAAAAATCCGGCAGGAGC
>CP070783.1:1534265-1544948 GCA_020346465.1 Deltaproteobacteria bacterium | reverse complement strand
TTTTTGCGTCTGCCTGAAGTCCACATGCAAAGAAACCATTGGTGATAAAGATTGCTCTTGAACACCTCTGTGTTCACTCCCTTTTCTCTTAATCGGGATTGCAGCGCCCTTATGTGTCTTTCGAAAGGGGCCGACTTCAGGAAACTCCGGAAGAATTGCATAAAAGGTTGTTTTTCTTTCACGGCCACAGTGATTGCAGGGCACATATTGCAGGGAACGATCAAGGCAGAACTCAGTCCTTCCACTTCAGAAATCACGTCCAGGTCATCAAGATGGATTGGCATTTGTCGCACCTCCCTGACCCGCCCCTGCCGGGCTTGCGGTTCGCTGACGCTATGGATCGGCCTGTCGCCGGGCAGATTGGTTGACTGGTGGGGTTACCGAAAGGCGATGTCTGAAATGTACCTCTCGCCGGGGAAGGGTGCAAGCGATCATTGTTGGTGGGGATTCCTGAATTCCCACGACGGTAACGTAGATCACAGGTCATTCCGGATTGCATTTTCGGGTATTATGGCGACAGGGGGGTTTCCATGCGACGCATCAAAATGACCATCGGTTCCGTGGTGCTCGAGGCCGAACTCCTCGAGACGCCCACGGCGGAGGCAATCTGGATCGCCTTGCCGTTCACCTCCAGGGCGAATACCTGGGGCGAGGAGGTGTATTTCTCCACCCCGGTTACGGTGAAACGGGAGTCCGACGCCCGGGATGTCGTTGAGCCCGGTGAACTCGCGTTCTGGGTGGAAGGCGATTCCATCGCGATCGGGTTCGGCCGCACGCCCGCATCCCGCGGCGATGAAATCCGCCTCGCGGCCCGGACCAATATCTGGGGCAATGCCAAGGGCGATGTGAAGCAACTCCAATCGGTGGAATCAGGCGCACCGATCAAGGTCGAGAGGGCCGGGTAGGTCCTGGCCAAGTCCCCGTCCTCGATCCTGCAGTGCCGCCACGTCCATTCCCCGTTCCGCACCTGCCGCCGTTCCGGCTTCGACCACACGCGGGGACTCCTGGCCGCCTTCTGCCGCGCCGCGCGGGAGGCGTTAAGGAACCGATGACGACGCGCGTTTTCGAGTCTATTATGCAAAGGAGCGTCGGGGATATCTCTTCGGGGGGCCGACGACGGAATGAACGAAGGAGGGCGGGATGGAAGACGCACCTGCGCTGGAGCGGATCGTCCGGGAACTTCTTGCCTCGCAGCGTCTGGCGGTGCTTTCGACGGAGACCCGGGGGATGCCCTACTCGAGCCTGATCGCATTCGCCGCAGCCCCGGATCTCAGGACCCTGGTGTTCGCCACTCCCCGTCCCACCCGGAAATTCTCGAACCTTTCCGAAAACGCTCAGGTATCCCTCCTCGTCGACAACCGGTCGAACCGCGAGGAGGATTTCGCCGAGGCCGCGGCAGCGACGATCCTGGGGACTGCCCGTGAGACAACGGGGGAGGAGAGGGAGTCCTCCCTCGCCCTGTTCCTCGGGAAGCATCCCTATCTCTCCTCCTTCGCCCGATCGCCGGAATGCGCCATCTTCCGCGTCGAGATCGAAGCCTACTACGTCGTCAGCCGCTTCCAGTCCGTTTCGGAGCTCCACGTCCGCCGGTGAAGGTCCTCCTGCCTATCGACCGGGCGGCGGGGGAGGAGCGCGCCCTCGTCGGGGGGAAGACCCTTGCGCTGGCGCGTCTCGGAACGGCCGGATTTTCCATCCCGCGGGCTCTTTGCGTGACGACCGAGGCGTACCGCCGGTTCGTCGAGTCGGGGGGGCTGCACGGTGCCATCGCGCGGGAACTCGGGCGGAAGCGGTTCGAGGACATGCGGTGGGAGGAGATCTGGGACGCGGCGCTTCGGATCCGCACGCTCTTTGACCGGACCGCGTGGCCGGTGACACTGGACCAGGAACTGCGGGAAGGGATCCGTTCGGTGTTCGGGGACCGTCCGGTCGCGGTGCGTTCCTCGGCCCCGGGGGAAGACGGGGTGACGGCCTCGTTCGCGGGATTGCACGAATCGTTTCTGAACGTCAAGGGGCCGGCCGCCGTGCTGGACCACGTGCGGCGCGTCTTCGCTTCCCTGTGGTCGGACCGGGCGCTTCTCTACCGGAAGGAGTTGCGGCTGACGCCGGCGGGCAGTGCGATCGCGGTCCTCGTCCAGGAGATGGTCCCCGCGGAACGATCGGGGGTCGTGTTCGGGGTAAGCCCGTCCGATCCGGACCAGGCCGTCGTGGAGGCGGTCTGGGGGCTGAACGAAGGCCTGGTGGACGGCACGGTGGAGCCGGACCGGTGGATCCTCTCCCGCGGCGCGGGGACGGTGATTTCCCATCATGCCCCGGTCCGGGAAAAACGGGTGGTGCCCGGACCCGCCGGGACCGTCCTGTCGAACCTTCCCCAAGCCCTGTCGGCGCGGTCTCCGGTCTCGGAGGAAGAGGCGTGTGCCGTGTTTCGTCTGGCCCTTGAGGCGGAGGCGTTCTTCGGCTCCCCCCAGGATGTGGAGTGGTGCTTCGGAAAGGAAGTGCTTCACGTCCTCCAGTCCCGTCCCATCACGACCCGGCCTGCGCCGGACGGGAGCGACGACAGGTCCTGGTACTTGGGCCTCAAGCGCAGTTTCGCCAACCTGAAAAACCTGCGGGCCCGGATCGAGGGGGAACTCCTTCCCGCGATGGGTCGGGAGGCCGAGGCCCAGGCGTCGGTCGACCTGCCGGCACTTGCCGACGGGGAGCTGGCGGAGGAGATCCGGCGCCGCGAGGCGGCGGTGCGCAAATGGGAGGGGATCTACAGGGACGAGTTCATCCCCCTGGCGCACGGCGTCCGTCTCTTCGGCCAGTTCTACAACGACGCGGTCGCTCCCGAGGACCCCTTCGAGTTCACCCGGCTTCTCTCGGGGACGGGGATGCTCTCCATCGAGCGGAACGCCCTGCTCGATGACCTGGCGCAGCGGCTGCGCGCCGACCGGCTCCTCGCGGAACGGGTGGCCCGCGACGGGAAGGGCGACCCGGATTTCGAGAGCCGGGCTGCTCGCTTGTTTCGGGATTATGGGGACTTTTTCGGCTCCGCGGGGAGCGAGGCCGGGCGGAAAGGGATCCTTTCCCTTCTCCTGGAAATGTCCCGGCGTCCGGCGGTCCCGCCCGGGGAGAGTGCCGGGAACGGTGCGGCGATGCGCGACCGGTTCCTCTCCCGGTTCGGCGGGGAGGCCCGGGACTTCGCGGTGGAACTCCTCGACCTGGCCCGGGACTGTTACAGGCTCCGGGACGACGACAACATCTGTCTTGGCCGCCTGCGATCCGCTCTTGCCCGGGCGGTCGAGGAGCAGAGTCAGAGGGCTTCGGGCAGGGGACGGGATGGGGCCGGCCGCATCGGGAGTGGGGTCACGATCGAGACGCTGAACGATCCGTCGTCTCCTCCTGGAGGTGGATCTCCTCCCGTGATGGAGTCCGCCTCCTTTCTCCAGCGGGACAGGCAACTCGTGGGTCACCCCGCGGGTCCGGGGTTCGCGCGGGGGCCTGCCCGGGTCGTCCGCGAGACCGCCGACTTGTTCGATTTGCGGGCCGGGGAGATCCTGGTCTGCGACGCGGTGGACCCGAACATGACCTTCGCGATCCCGCTGGCGGGCGCGGTCGTCGAGCGGCGGGGCGGGATGCTGATCCACGGGGCGATCATCGCCAGGGAGTACGGGATCCCCTGCGTCACCGGGATTCCCGACGCCGTCCACCGGATCCGCACCGGCGACATCCTGTCGGTGGACGGATACCTGGGGATCGTCACCCGCGCGGAGGCTTGAGAAGTTTCACGACATGCCGGGGTGCGGCAATGAGATAGTCCCGGTCAGCGTCCGCCCGTCTCCCCGTACCCCGTCAGTTCGACGTATCCGTCCCCCTCTACCGGTCCCCCGCGGGAAGTCCCGTGCACCCCGACCGCCCCTTCCCAATACCGGACGGCGGTCCTCAATTCCTGGTCCGCGAGGCGGGGGACGACTTCCAAATCCAGCCTTTCGGACGGAACCAGCAGGCGCCAGCGGGACGGGTATCGCGCACCGCTCTCCGGGCTCTTCCAGAATTCGACGGTCTCGATCCGCACGTCGTCAAAGGAGAGAAGCCGGGAGGAGCCGTCCGGGAGAACAAGCGTTCCGGCGCTGAACGGGTCGGTCCCGCCGTCCTCTCGGCGGAGCCGGTAGAACATCAGGTCCCTGCCGTCCGAAAGCTGCAGGGCGAACCAGTCCCATCCGGCCTGCCCCCTCTCGAGTGCACTGGTCCCCCATTCGCGGTCCAGCCAGGAATTCCCCTCCACAGGAAACGTACCGTCTTCGACCTGCACGTTCCCGCGGGTCGAAAGGCGGGTCATCGAGTAGTAGTACGATGCGTTCCCCGGGGAGGCTCCCTTCCGGCTGAGCCCCCGGTCCCCCTGCAGCACGACCGGCCTCGCGGTGTCGAGGACGAGGTCTACCGACACCTTTCCTTCCCGGGCCTGCAGCCGGATCGGAAGGGTGGAAGCCTTGCCCCCTTCCGCCGACCAGTCGTCGAGCCACACCCGGAAAGGCCGGGCGGTCGCCCCGGCGAGCCCGAGAGCGCCACGGCCGGTCCGCTCGAAGTGAAGGAACCGGCGTCCTTCCGCGTCCGTGACGGCGAAGTGGGCCATGTACGCCTGGTTCGTCCCCCACTGCGACTCCCGGACGGGAGGGGCGGGGGACAGGGCGAAGCGGAAGAAGGTGAGCTGGTATCCGAAACGCCTGCCGTCGGGGGCACGGAGGTTGCCGGTGAAGTACCACCACTCGTGGCGGAACCCCGGGTGCGGCCCGTGGTCGTCCGGGAAGCGGAAGTCGCGGGGGCTTGCCGCGCGGGCGAACCCCCCCGGATCGTCCCCTCCGAGCAGCGCGGTCACCGACGCCGACGGGGGGGAAGACGTTGGGGGGGGAGCCGGGGCGCACCGAAGAAACCCGCCGGAGGCGAGAAGCGCTGCCGCGCAAAGCGAGGACAAGCCGGAAATAAGGCGCCGCGACATTCACTCCTCCTGCAGCGCCCGCGAGAACGAGGAGCGCGCCAGCCGGCTCGCAGGGTAGAGCCCGGCAAGGAGGGAGGCGCCCAAAGCCAGCGCCACGGCCTGGAGCAGGATCCACGGGTCGACGACGGTCTGCATCGTCCACCCGAAGGAGCGCCGGTTGATGAATTGGATGAGCACCAGCGCCTGCGCCGCCCCGAGGGGGACGGCGAGGATCCCCGCGACCAATCCGAGCACGGCGGACTCCCCCGCGACCAGTCCCCACGTCTGCCGGGGGGTGAGGCCGATGGCCCTCATTACCGCGTGCTCCCGGCCGCGCTCCATCTGGATCGCCATCAGCGCATTCAGGACCCCGACGAAGGCGATCAGTATGGTGAGGGAGCGCAGGACGTTCGTCACCGCGAAGGTCCGGTCGAAGACCCGCAGCGAAGCCTCCCGAAGGGATTTGTTGGAGCGGATCAGGACCGGCCGGTCGCCCGCGATCTCGCGGATCCGGCCGATCGCGGCGTCGGCCGGGAATCCGGGCGAAAGCCGGATCCCGATCGAATCCACGCCCCGGTCGTCCCAGTACCGGTCGTACGTTTCCCCGAGGATCCCCACCAGCCCCTGGTCCGAGCTGTAGTCGTAATAGATGCCCGCCACGGGGAACTCCCGCTCTCCCCGATCGGTGCGCAGGCGGACCGTGTCCCCCTTGTTCCGTTCGTGGCGGTACGCGTACGGATCCGAAACGATGACGGCGCCGGCCCGCAGCGCCTCCCAGATTTCCCCGGCGCTGTCCCCCCGGAAGCGGAAGGCGTCCAGGCTCTCCCGGGGGATCCGCATCACGAACAGCTCGGTGTATCCCGAAGGGGACTCGAGGGTCCGCCGGCTGACGAGGGCGACCCGGTGGATCCCCGGGGCGGAGGAGACGCCCTCGATCAGGTCCGGCGGGAGGGGCGTCCGGTCGGGACCCCTGCGGCCTTCGGCGGAGGAGACGTAGATGTCCGACCGCAGGGAGTGGTCGAGCCAGTCGGAAACCGTCCGGCGGAAGCTGTCGATCATGATCCCGATTCCCACGGTGGTGGCCACGGCGACCACGAGGGCGGCGGCGGCCACTCCCGTGCGGCTGATCGATGCCGGGATGCTGCGGGCCGCCATCGTTCCCTGCGTTCCGAACGCGAAGGCGAGGGCCGGCTGGATCCCCCGGACCAGGAGAGCGGTCGCCCCCGGCGCAAGGAGCGCGTACCCCGCTACAATGGAGAACAGCCCGCCGAAGGACAGGGGGATGCTCCGGGAGGGAACGAGCTGCACCCCGGCGCCCAGGAAGATCAGGCCCGCTCCCGCCGCCGAGATCGCCGGGAGGATCTTCCGGACCCCCGTCTCGATGGCGGAGCGGCGCATCACGTCCCGGGGCGGGGTGGAGGTCGCCTCGTGCGCGGGCCACAGGGACGCCGCGACCGCGCCGAAGGTCCCCAGCCCCACCGCCTTGAAAAGAGTCGCCGCCGTCACCGAAACCTCCCGGACGGAAAGGGTGAAATACAGATCGCCGATGGAGCGGGTGACCATCCCGAGGAGGAACTTGCCAAGGAGGAACCCGAGGGGAAGCCCCAGGACCGTCCCCGCCGCGCCGAGGACCGCCGCCTCGGAGAGGATCTGCACGAAGACCTCCCCCCTCGTGACGCCGAGCGCCCGCAGCGTCCCGACGAGCTGCCGGCGCTGCAGGACCGAAAAAGACATCGTGTTGTAGACGAGGAACATGCCGACCACGAGGGCGAGGAGGCTCAAGGCGCTCAGGTTCAGGGAAAAGGCCCGGGTCATCTGTTCCAGGGCGCTGCCCCGGGCGCCGGCGGGCAGGATCTCCGCTTCGGGGGGAAGAATCTCGCGGATCCGGGAGAGGGCCTTCTCCCCCTCGCTTCCCCCGGGGACCAGGAGGTCGATCCCGGACAATCGCCCGACTCTCCCGAGGAGCTCCTGGGCCGTCGAGATGTCCGCCACGGCGGTCGTCTCCAGCGCCTGGCGGGTCACTTCGTCCCCCGGCCGCAGGAAGCCGGTCAGCGTGACGTGCGCGGTTTCGAGGCCGACCCGGAGCGGGAGAGTGTCCCCCGGCGAGATCCCCAGCCGCCTCGCCGTGTCCTCGAGGAGGAGCACCGTCCCGGGATTCGTCAGGAGGCGGGGGATGTCGGCGCCCGACGACGTCCCCGGAGTGTAGTTCCGGAACGGCGCCTCGGCGAACGGGTCGACCCCCAGGATGTGCAGGGTGATCCCGGGGCGCGCGGGCACCCGGGCGTACCCTTCGACGACCGGGGCGATCGTCCGGATCACTCCGCGGCGCCGTAGCGTTGCGTACAGAGACTCCTCCAGGCCGGAAAGGCCCCCGACGATCCGGTGGGTCGCTTTCCCCGTGACGGTCTGGGAAGAGATCCGGAAGGCGCGCCGGGCGCTCTCGTTGGCGAGGTCGATCGAGAAGACCGCCGCCACCCCGAGGGCCACGCCCACGAGTCCGAACAGCAGCTGCAGGGGATGCCGGGAAAGGAAGCGCAGTCCGGCGAGACGGAGAATCACTCCGTTGCTCCCCCGGAAAACGTCCCGTCCACGAGGCGGCCGCCCTGGAGGACGAGCACCCGGTCCGCGGCGCCGGCCACGGCGTCGCTGTGCGTCACGACGACCATCGTCCTTTTCTCGTTCCGCGCGAGCTCGAGGAGCAGTTCGAGAACCCGCGTCCCCGTCTCCGCGTCCAGGCTCCCCGTCGGCTCGTCCGCCAGCAGGAGGACGGGGTCGTGGACCACCGCGCGGGCTACGGCGACCCGCTGCTGCTCTCCGCCCGAAAGGCGGTCCGGGTACGTATTGTTCCGGTCGGCAAGTCCGACCCTCCCGAGCAGTTCCATCGCCGCCGCGCGCGCCGGTCTCCCGGTCCTGCCGTTGAGCTCCAGCGGCAGAAGCAGGTTTTCAATTACCGTCAGGGTGGGGATGAGGTTGAACGCCTGGAAGACGAGGCCGATGTGGCGGCGCCGGAACAACGTCCGCCCCTGCTCCGGCAGGCGCGTCACGTTCATCCCGTCGAGGAGCACATCGCCCGCGGTGGGGAGGTCGATGCCTCCGATGAGGTTCAGGAGGGTCGATTTCCCGGTGCCGCTCCGGCCGAGAAGGGCCACCGTTTCGCCCCGGCGGATTCCGGCGGAGAGATTCCGGAACACGACCCGCTCGCCTCCCCCCTCGGGGTAGCTCTTCGACAGCGCGCGCAGTTCCACGAGGGGCGTCTCCGCCGCTCCCGCCGAAAGGATTCCCATTGGCCTCTCCTTGGATCTCCGGATGGATGGCCGGCCCCTCGAAGGGACCGGGATACCTTAACAGATGCCGCTTGTTCCGGGAACGGTTCCCGCAGTCCAAGGGTCCCGCGGGTGCCATGCAAGGCGTCCGGAAAACAGGAGAAGGGGAGCAAGGGAATCCCGGCGAACCGCATTTCTCGAATCTGTCCCCAATTTGTCATCTGCGACGTGGTAAATGGATAGAAAAAACAAAAATAAAACAGTCAGGCATGAAAGAACAACAGTTCCATTTTTCTAAATTTTGACCAAAAAAAGAGGAACTTTGACAAAATTTGTCGACGTTATATTAGTAAAAACTATTTTTAATCTAGATAATCGTAAGCTCTTTCCAAAAATAATTAGTAATATTTTATACTTATAGCTTGCAAAAAACGAACATGCCTGAAGGTATAACTTTTGCTTTAAATAAGGAGGGCTTCTGTTGCCCTTAATGAGTTTTATAAAAATTATGGAATAAACAAAAAGGGGAGGCAAAGTCAGGATGAAAAAAACGATTATCCTCGTGCTGGTCATCTTGTGGACTGTCGTGGCTGTTGTCCCCCATTCGGATGCCAAGGGACTTCCTTCCAACTATGTCGTACTCAAAGCCGGCGGGTTCTTTCCGGTATCGGGCGATTTAGGCGATATCAATGCCGACGCGGGATTCAATGGGGAAATAGCGATCGGACATAAAATTTCCCCCGGTTTTTCCGTAGAGGGCGGCATCGGCTATTTTGACACGAAAGGAACCGTCTCCATTCCGGGGGCAAGCGTAGACGAGAAGTTCGAGATCGTTCCCTTGACCGTCAGTCTTAGAGGCCATGTTCCCTACGGCAGATACGAGCCATACGGATTCATCGGTCTGGGAGTCTACTTCGTCGACGACAAAATATCCGGAAGTATCCCTTCGTTGGGGGTGAGCGGTTCGGATTCCGACAAGGCGACATCGCTGGGGTTCCACATCGGTATCGGGGGCAACTATACCCTCAGGAACAACATGTTCCTTGGGATCGAAACCCGGTATATCTATCTCGAAACCAACACCTTCGGGGTCGACTTCCGGCTGGACGGATTCACGCTGACGGGCAATATCGGGTACCGGTTCTGAATGCGAAGAGGCCTGCAAAACCCAGGGGAGGTAAAAGAGAACCGATGAAAAAACATGTTGTCCTGATGGTTGCTCCCTTGCTCCTGGCGGCATGCGCGACCGTCTCCGAAAAACCGGTGGCACACGAGGCTCCAATCCCACAGGCACAGCAGGTTCAGGCACAAGAATCGGTGCGGATGCCTGTGATGAAACGGTACAAGTTGAAGGTGGCGGTCGGGCGGTTCACCAACGAGACGAACTACGGAAGATCTCTTCTGACCGATGCCGAGCTCGACCGGATCGGGAAACAGGCTTCGGATATGCTGACGTCACGGCTTGTCCAGTCAGGGCAGTTCATTGTTCTCGAGCGGCCCGATTTGAACAAGGTGACGTGGGAGCAGGAAATCGCCAGGGATACGAACCTCGTCGGCGCGGACACGCTCATCATTGGATCGGTAACCGAGTTCGGTCGCTCCGTGGGAGGCAAGGTCGGGTTCCTGAGCAGCACCAAGGTGCAGACGGCCAAGGCCAAGGTGGACATCCGGTTCGTGGACGTCAAGACCAGCCACGCATACTTCTCGGCGATCGGAGCAGGGGAGGCGAACACGGAGAGCGGGGAAGTCGCGGGATTCGGCAGTCGGGCGGCCTATGATGCCACGCTGAACGATCGTGCGATCGCCGCGGCGATCTCCGATGTGATCGACAAGCTGGTGTCCAAGCTCTCTGACCGGAAATGGAAGACCGACGTGCTGGAGGTGAAGGACCGGCAGGTCTTCATCAGCGGCGGGAGAACCCAGGGCCTCAAGGTGGGCGACATGCTCGCGGTCATGGAGGCGGGCGATGCCGTAAAAAGCCGGCAGACAGGTTTTGAAATCATGCTTCCACCCAAAAAGGTGGCCACCATTCGCGTTGGCGGGTTTTTCGGTGAGACGGAGACCCAGGAAGGTTCGATCTGCGAGATTGTGGAGGGTTCGATCCCAAAACCCCTGTCACCAAAACTCTTCGTGACGGAACCCTAGTGGAGGGGGCGACGAAGATGAAAAAAACCCTGATCCTTCTGAGTGCTCTTTTCTTCTGCTCCTGCGCGATGCCGTCGACTGCTGTCCGCACAACCGATACCCGGCCAAGCCTGGCTTTTGAGGGAGCTCCGGAAGGGGCAACCGTCTACCTGGACGGCCTTCTGGCGGGGGAAGCGGAAAAATACGATGGGCAGCCCGGAGTCCTTCTCGTGGAACCGGGGACCCACCATGTTGTTGTCAAGGGTCGCGACGGGGCGGTCCTGATGGAGCGCAAAGTGTATGTGGAAAGTGAAATCAAAACCATAAAGGTGCACTGACATG
>CP070783.1:1525330-1534165 GCA_020346465.1 Deltaproteobacteria bacterium | reverse complement strand
GACCAATCGGCCCGGTCCTCGTATTATTGTACCGCGGGGACCACACGAAAAACAACGGGGCTTCCTGCCGTAACCGTCGGGAGGGTTGCCTCTGGCGTTGCCTGATCGAAGCGAGAATATAGCCCATCTGCCCTGCGGGGGCAAGGGAAAAATCGTTTGCCGCGAACCGTCAGTCGAACGCGACGACGACAAACTCCTTCTTCCCGATTTTCAAGCGGATTTCACCGCCGGAAGGGATCGTTCCCGATGGGTCGCTCGCCCGCTCCCCGTTGATCTCCAGTCCGCCCTGTTCGATGAGTCGCCGTGCCGCCGCCTTGGATCGGAAGGAGAGGGAGACCGTGGAAACAACCGATGCCAGGTCCGTCTTCCCGGCGAGGACAGCCCCGGATATCCGCCGGGCATCCTCGGGAAACTCTTTCCGGGAAAACCGGTTCCGGAACCCTTCCTCCGCCCCCTTGGCGGCGGATGTCCCGTGGAAGCGCGCAACCATCTCCCGGGCCAGGGCCACCTTGGCCTCCATCGGGTGGCGGGATCCGTCCGCGATCCCCGTCTTGAGCCGCTCCAGCTCGACCACGGAGATATCGGACAGCAGCTCGTAGTACCGGAGCATCAGGTCGTCCGAGATCGACATCATCTTCCCGAAGATCGTCTCCGGATCCTCGGTGATCCCCACGTAGTTCCCCAGGCTCTTGCTCATCTTGTTCACGCCGTCCAGGCCGACGAGGAGCGGCGTGGTGATGACGACCTGGGGCTCCTGCCCCCAGACGCGCTGGAGATCGCGTCCCACGAGGAGGTTGAACTTCTGGTCGGTCCCGCCGAGCTCCACATCCGCCCGCAGGGCGACCGAGTCGTATCCCTGCAGAAGGGGGTACAGGAATTCGTGGATCGAGATCGGGCGTTCCTCCTCGTACCGTCGCCGGAAATCATCCCGCTCCAGCATCCGGGCAACCGTCATCTGGGCGGCGACCCGGACCAGTTCCTCGATCGGAAGGGGGGAGAGCCACTCGGAGTTGAACCGGACCTCGGTCCTGCCGGGGTCGAGGATCTTGAAGATCTGCTCCCGGTAGGTCTCCGCGTTCCGCTCGACATCCTCCCGGGTCAGCGGCTTGCGCGTCTCGATCTTTCCCGAGGGGTCGCCGATCATTCCGGTGAAGTCCCCGATGAGAAAAACCACCTGGTGCCCCGCGTCCTGGAAATGCTTGAGCTTCTGGATGAGGACGGTATGGCCCAGGTGCAGGTCGGGCGCGGTCGGGTCGAACCCCGCCTTCACGCGGAGCGGCCTGTTCTCCCTTTGCGCCCGCCGGAGCTTTCCCCCGAGCTCCTCGTCGGAAATGAGGTCGACCGTTCCCCGCCGGAGGGACCTCAGAATCGCATCCATGCTTCCTTGCTCCTCATCCTGGTTTCGCTCATCACGAACGGCTCCACGCCGCGGCACGCCCCGGACTCGGGGTCGATCTCGAAGAAGACGCCGGCCACCTCCGCCTCTCCGGGGGCCACCTCGAACCGGGTCGGAACCTGGGTCAGAAATCGCCGAAGGACGTCTCGGGAGTCCATCCCGATGACGGAGTTCACGGGGCCGCACATGCCGGCGTCGGTGATGTACCCGGTCCCCCCGGACATGACCTGCGCATCCACGGTCTGGACGTGGGTATGGGTTCCGACGACCGCGGAAACCTTCCCGTCGAGGTGGAACGACATCGCCCGCTTCTCCGAGGTCGCCTCGGCGTGGAAGTCGACGATGACCGACGCGGCATGCCCTTTCAGATCCGGCAGCGCCTCATCCATCCAGCGGAACGGGCAGTCGTACTGCCCCATGAAGACCCTGCCGACCAGGGAGACCACGACATACGGGGTCCCGCTCCGGCCCCGGAATACGCCCCAACCGCGCCCGTCCACGCCCGGGGGATAGTTCGCGGGGCGAAGGATCTTCTCCTCGTCCCGCACGAGCGGCAGTCCCTCCCGCTTGTCCCAGGTGTGGTTTCCGCCCGTCAGCACATCCACCCCCGCATCGAAAAGGTCCCGGACCACCGGCCCGGTCACGCCGACCCCTCCCGCTGCGTTCTCCCCGTTGGCGATGACGAGGTCGATGTCCCGCCGCGACCGAAGACGGGACAGGAATTCCCGCACGGCCCGCCTGCCGGGCTTGCCTACCACATCCCCCAGGAAAAGCACCCACATCCGGAAGCCTCTTCCCGGGATTACCGGGCGTATTCCACGGCGCGCGTCTCGCGGATGACGGTGACGCGGATCTGGCCGGGATAGGAGAGTTCGGCCTCGACCTTGTTCGCGATGTCCCTCGCGAGCATGGTGGCCACGTCGTCGCTCACCTTGTGGTTGTCGACGATGATGCGGATCTCCCGGCCCGCCTGGATGGCGTACGACTTCTCCACCCCGGCGAACGACTTCGCGATCTTTTCCAGCTCTTCGAGACGCTTGAGGTAGTTGGCCAGCATCTCGCGGCGCGCTCCGGGCCGGGCCCCGGACAGCGCGTCGCAGGACTGGACGAGTATGGGCAGCACGTCGCGCGGGGACTCGTCCTCGTGGTGGGCTGCGATGGCGTGGATGATGCGCCCGGACTCGCCGTATTTCTTGCACAGGTCCGCGCCGATCAGGGCATGCGGCCCCTCGACCTCGTGGTCCACGGCCTTGCCGATGTCGTGCAGGAGACCCGCCCGCTTGGCGACCTTGGCGTTCAGGCCCAGCTCGGAAGCGATCATCCCGCAGAGGAAAGCCACCTCGAGGGAGTGGGTGTAGATGCTCTGGCCGTAGGATGTCCGGTATTTGAGTTTTCCGATGAGCTTGACCAGTTCGGGGTGGACCCCGTGCAGACCCAGGTCGAACAGGGCCTGCTCTCCCGCCTCCCGCACGATCTCCTCCACCTCTTTCGTCACCCTCTCCACCGTTTCCTCGATCCGGGCGGGATGGATCCGTCCGTCCTGGACCAGGCGCGTCAGCGCGATCCGGGCAACCTCCCGGCGCACGGGGTTGAACCCCGACAGGATGACGGCTTCCGGGGTGTCGTCGATGATGACGTCGATCCCCGTGGCCGCCTCGAAGGCACGGATGTTCCTCCCTTCCCTCCCGATGATCCTGCCCTTCATCTCCTCGGAGGGGAGAGGGACCGCCGTCACGACGCGCTCGGTGACGTAGTCGGCCGCGTACCGCTGGATGGCCAGCGAGATCATCTTCTTCGCCTTCTGGCCCGCCTCCTCCTTGTACTCCTCGTCGATCGCACGGACCTTCTTCCCGGCCTCCAACTTGGCGTCGTTCACGACCATTTCCACGAGTTCGGCCTTCGCCTGCTCGGCGGTCACTCCCGCGATCCGTTCGAGGTTTTCTTTCACCTCGCGGATCTTCTCTTGAAGCTCCGTATTCCCCCGCTCGAGCCCCTGCTCCTTCTCGGCGAGCTCCCTCTCCTTTTTTCCGAATTCCAGCGCCCGGGATTCCAGGGACTCCGTCTTCCGGTCGAGCGCGTCCTCCTTCTGCAGAAGGCGCTTCTCGAGCTGGCTGATCTCGTTCTTCCGCTCACGGGTCTCCCGCTCGAAATCCAGCTTCACCTGGAGCTGGTAGTCCTTTGCCTGAAGCGTAGCCTCCTTGAGGGTGTTCTCGGCCTCTTTTCGCGCGCCCTGAAGGATCTCCTCGGCCTTGGCCGACGCTTCCCTGGCCCGGTCCTCCGCGACCCTCTTCTTCGACAGCAACGAGAACACCAGGAGGGTCAGCCCCCCCACAAGAAGCGAAAGGGCCACGATGACGATCATGACTGTATCCAACGGGTGCCTCCCTTTTACCGCATCTATTTGATGCCCCGCCCCACGACGCCCTCTTCCGTGACCACCGCGTCGACGGGGACGTCCCATGCGTCCACCGGAACTTCCGCAACCATCTGCCAGGAAAAGGCCAGCCCGACCGCCAGCGACGTCCCGTCGAGCCCCCTGAGAAAACGATCGTAGTACCCGTGGCCCCGTCCCAGCCGCCACCCGGCCGCGTCGAACGCCAGGCCGGGGACGACGACCAGGTCGAACCCTTCCCGGATCCCTTCCCCGCCCGGAACGACGAGGGGTTCCCGGATTCCGAACCTTCCCTGCTCCCAGCCGTCGCTCCCCTCATGGCGGAAGAAGGTGAGGTTGCCGTCATCGCACATCCGGGGATAGTAGAGCCATGCGCCGGCGGCCAGGCAGCGTTCTCGGACCCTGTCGGTTCCGACTTCCCCGCGCAGCGCCGAGTACAAGGCGATCTTCCGGCCAGGCCCGGGCGGGAACGAAGACAGGAAACGCTCCTGCACCTGCAGGCTTTTCTCCGCGCGCTCCCGGTCCGGGTCTCCGGAACTTGCGCGCCTTCTCTCGTTCAGGCGAAGAAGCGCCTTCCGCTCTCCGACAAACATGGAACGTCCTTCCGTCGATGGAGTAGGTGTGGAGGCAGGAGACGCGAATAAGGCGGGAACCCGGCCGGAAGAACCCGGGTCCGCTTCGGGTTGCACTTTATCGGAACAACGATCTATCCCTATTCGTTCGTCGTCGGTCGAACGTACAAAACCCGTTCCCTGCCGTCCGGATCTATGTAAACGGCCGGCGCCCGCCCTACAGTACGGGAATGCCCCTGCACTTTGCCGTGTCGGCAGTCGAGTCGAACCTGGCTTGCACCAGGTGGGATCCCTGGGGTGACGCCTTCAGGCTTCCCCGTCCAAGGGGCATGCTCACCGGCGCCAGGAAGGGACCCCGTTCTCATTGTGTTGGCTCAAACTCTTCCGCCAATCACGCGCACGGCAGGGGCCGCCTGCCATACCGACCTACTTCAGTGCCTCGTCCAGAACCACCAGAAGATCCTTGCTCTTCTCCTCGAACTGCCGTTTTTCCCTGTCCAGTTCGGCACGCAACTCGAGAATTTCGTCCCCGAGCTTCATGGCCGCCAGCATGATCACGTGGAGATAGTTGGCGGTTCCGCCGCTTTTCTGAACCTCCCGAACCCTCTCGTTCAACAGTTCGCTCAGGAGCTCCATGTGTTTCGCCGACCGCTCTGTCGAAACCGTGAGCGCGTATCCGGCGATGTTCACATTGAACCGGTCGACCATCTTCTCACACCGTCCATTATACAATCCTGGCCTTACAACTCAATGCTTTCGATTCGCGCCAGGATCGTCTCCACCTTTTCGCGGATGCTCTCCCTCTCCTCGTTCATCTCCTCGACTTTCCGTGCCAATTCCCGCGCCTCGGCCTCTTTCTTTTCCAGTTGGGCCGCGAGGGACGCCTTCTCTTTCTTCAACGTTATCACCATTTCCGCAAGGTCCGAGATCTTTTTTTCGATCGCAGAAAACGAGGATTCCACCATGCGCCTGGTTCCCCCTCCGGGTATGCATGTCGGCTCCCCCGCCCGTTCCCTTTTCGGGGGAAACCGGCGAAGAAACCGGCCGATCGCCTCCCCGCCGACCGGGAGGTTTTTCGACATTGTACGATACCGCGTCCCCCGGGCGGAATCAATGCCGAAGGACCGGCTGCCTGGCCGGTTCCCCGCGCCTTCCGCCGGATCAGGCCTCCCACGGGATGACGTTGGAGGATGCCCGGGCGGACGGCACGGGAAGGGGACCCATCAGGGGGAAACGGTCAGAAAAGCGCGGCGGCAAAGCTTTCGGCATCGAAAGGCCTCAGGTCGTCGACCGTCTCGCCGACGCCGACGAACCGGATCGGAACATCGGTTTCCCTCGTGACCGCCAGAACCACACCCCCTTTGGCGGTCCCGTCCAGCTTCGTGAGGACGATGCCGGTGACGCCGGTGACATCCTGAAAGGTTTTCGCCTGGGCGATCGCGTTCCTCCCGCTCGTCGCGTCCAGAACGAGGAGAACCTCCTGGGGGGCGCCCGGGACCTCCCTCCCGATGACGCGCACGACCTTCCGCATCTCCTCCATCAGGTTCGCCTTGGTGTGAAGCCTGCCGGCCGTGTCGATCAGAACGACGTGCGATCCTCTCGCCCTTGCCGCCCGGAGCGCGTCAAACACAACGGCGGAGGAATCGGATCCTTCCTTGTGGTGGATGATGTCGGCACCCGCACGCTCCGCCCACACCCGAAGCTGGCCGATGGCGGCTGCCCGGAACGTATCCCCCGCGGCAACGAGAACGGGGTGCCCCGCTTCCCGGAGTTGGTGCGCGATTTTCCCGATGGTCGTCGTCTTTCCCACGCCGTTCACTCCGACCACCAGCACGACGAACGGGTAGGGGGGGACCACCGAAAGGGGGGCGACCCTGGGAGCCAGGGTCTTCGCCACCATCCGTTTCAGTTCCGCGCGAAGGGCCTCGACATCGGGCAGTTCCCCCCTCCGCCACGTCGCCCGGAGGGCCTCCACGTATTCGCGGGCAAGGTCCGCTCCCGCGTCCGCCAGGATGAGCGCCTCCTCCAGTTCCGCCAGGACGTTTTCGTCCACGGGCCCGATCCCGCGGGCGACCGCCTCGACGTTCATCAAGAGAAGCTCGCGGGTCTTCGACAGACCCGTTTTGAGACGCGAGAAGAAGGACCCGGAGGGCGGTTCGTCGTATGCAGCCATGGAGACCCGTTTCGTGGCAGGCGGCGTCAGGACTGGAATTTCACGGAAACCACCTTGGAGATCCCCGGCTTTTCCATGGTGATTCCGTAGAGCACGTCGGCAAGCTCCATCGTCCGTTTGTTGTGGGTAATGAGGAGGAACTGGTAATTCGACGACATCTCCCGGACGATCGAGTTGAACCGGTCGATGTTCGCGTCGTCCAGCGGAGCATCCGCCTCATCGAGCAGGCAGAAGGGAGACGGCTTGACGAGGAAGATCGAGAAGATGAGGCTGATGGCGGTCAGCGCCTTTTCCCCGCCGGAGAGGAGACTCAGGGACTGGAGCTTCTTCCCCGGGGGCTGTGCCACGATCTCCACGCCCGATTCCAGGAGATTCCCCTCGTCCAGAAGCTTCAGGTAGGCTCTCCCTCCCAGAAACAGCTTGGGGAAGATTTCCTGGAACATCCGGTTGATGTTGTCGAACGCGACGGAGAACCGTTCTCTCGTGGTCCGGTTGATCCTCTGGATGGCCTTGGCGAGGTCCTCGAGGGATTTCTCGAGGTCCTCCTTCTGGGACGAGAGGAAGGTGTGTCGCTCCGCGAGTTCCCGATGCTCCTCGAGGGATGCGAGGTTCACCTCCCCGATGGCGCTCATGCGGGCCCGCACCTCCCCGGCCCGGGCTTCCCAGCCTGCCAGATCCTCTCCCTCCTGCTCCTCTGTCCCTTCCGGGCCGGCAAGCTCCGAGGGGTGGACCTCGTACCTCTGGTAGATCGCGCTGTCCAGGTGCTCGAGGTCCATCTCCACGCGTTGGGCCGCAAGCCGCAGGTCCGCGAGGCGGGCGATCCCGTCGGCCTCGAGGCGACGTCTTTCGCGAAGCGTCTCCTCCATCGTCCCGAGTCCCGCGGAAATTTCCGCATTCTGCTCGAGCCGCCGGTCGATTCCCTCCTGCATGCCTTCCAGCTCGACGGCGGCCGCCTCGATCGCCTCCCGCCCCTCCGCCACGGCACGCTCGAGCTCTCCGACCGCCCTCCCGTGCGCGGCGATGCGCTTCCTCCGTTCCTCGACCATGGCCAGCCTGCCGTCCCGCGACTCCTTCAGCCCCGAGAGCAGCGCCTCTCCGGACCGGAACTTCTCCTCGAGCCCCGTCCACTCGATCTCCGCGGCGTGGAGCTTCGCCCGGACGGCCTCCATCGCGATCCGCTTCTCCTCCACCTGCATGGCCAGCGTCCTGACGCGCTCCTGCTCCTCCCCTCGGGCGTGACCGGACTCCCTCGCGGCATCCTCCGAGGTCTTCCGCTCCCCTGCCATCCGCGCCAGTTCCGCCTCGAGATACCGCCTCTCCTGGACGAGGGCCTCGTGGGTGGCAAGCGCCTGCGACATCGCTACCTCGAGAACGGCCTTTCTCTGCTGCGCCTGGGCGTAATGGGCCTTCCGCTCCTCCCGAAGGGAGAACATCTCCGCAAGCCGCCCCTCGAGCGTCAGCCTGGCGCTTCTTGCCTCCTCCAGATCCTCCGCGATGCGGGCCGATTCGGCCGACAGGCGCCCCATCTCCTGCTCGAGTTCCCGGATCTCGCGCTTCACCGCCAGGACCCGCGATTCCCCCTGTTCCTGCGCCCCACCCACCAGAATTCCGTCGCCGGTGATCACGTCCCCGTCGAGGGTCACGTACGAGCTCCACACGCCGTTGCGGTTCCAGAGCCGGAGAGCGCAAGGAAGGTCGCGCACCAGGAGGGTGCCCCCGAGCAGCCCCCGTACCAGGCCCCGGCACTCCTCCGGCGCCCGCACGACCTCGGTCAGGGGGCCGACCACGCCCTCTTCCCCCCCGTACGAGGGAAGTTCCTCGCGCGTCCGCAGCGTCACCGGAACGAACGCGCCCCTTCCCTCGCGGGAATCCTTGAGATACTGGAGCGCGGACAGGCCTTCCGCGTGGTCCCGGACCACGATGGACTGGATCCGCTCGCCAAGAACCGCCTCCACAGCCCTTTCGTAGGGTGCGTCGGTTTCGATCAGCTCCCCGATCACCCCGAATATGCCCCGTTCGCCGGCTCCGTCGCCGTTTCCGCCCCCCTGGTAGTGGTGCAGCACCGCCCTCACGCCGGAAGATGCCCAGTCTCTCTGTTCCTGCACCCGGGAGAGCGCGGACAACCGGGAGGCAGTCGCCTCGAGCCTGCCCTCCGTCTTCCTTCGGATCTCGGCCACCGCGTCCAGGCGGGTGGCCTGGCCGGCCAGGAGCGCTCCCGTCTCCTCCCACGACGTTTCCGCAGCCCCCAGGATCTTCCCGGCCTCTTCCTCGTCTGCGCATGCCCTTTTGTGCTGCTCCTCTG
>CP070783.1:1521999-1525230 GCA_020346465.1 Deltaproteobacteria bacterium | reverse complement strand
CGAGCGGAATCTCGAAGACCCCCTCCGCTTGGCAGGCCGACACGAAGTCCCCCGATCCGTGGGAGGGGATCTCGGCCACGAGCGTCCTGCCTCCCTTCCTCGTGAGCCGGCCGATGGCGAACTTCTTCCCCCCGCTCTTGTTCTCCGCATCCTCCGCGAGAGGCAGCAGGATCGGTTTCGGGAAAACTTCCTTTGCCCCGGAAGCCTTGAGAAGCAGCGGACGGATGTACATGGAGAAGTGGATCAGCACGGCCACGGGGTTCCCGGGCAGCCCGACCGCGATTCCCCCCCCGGGAGACTCCCCCACGAAAAGCGGCTTCCCCGGCTTTACCGCCACCTTGTGCAGAATTTTCCGGACGCCACAGGCGGCGAGGCACTCCGGGACGATGTCCACGTCGCCCACGGAGACCCCGCCCGACACGAGGAGGAAGTCGGAACCGAGTCCCTCCCGGATCTTCGCGATCATCGCTTCCCGGTCGTCCGGGACGATTCCCAGGTAGCGGACCTTCCGATACCCGGTATGGTTGAGCGCTGCGAGGAGAAAATGGGCGTTGCCGTTTCGGATCATCGGACCCGAGGCGTCCTCCCACGGTTCGACCAGCTCGTTGCCGGTCGCAAGCAGCGCCACGGAAGGGCGCTTGTACACGGGAACTTCCCATTGGCCAGCGGCGGCGAGGGTTGAGACGTGATGCGCGGACAGGCAGGTTCCCGCAGAGAGGAGGACCTGCCCCCTTCGGATGTCTTCCCCCTCCGGGGCGATGTTCTGCCCGCGGACGACCGGGTTGCGGAACCGGACCGATCCCCCTTCTTCGGCATCGGCATGCTCGATCTGGATCACCGTGTCGAAGGGCGCCGGGACCTTCGCACCGGTCATGATCCGGAGGCAATCCGTCTCGGCGGGGTCCCCGCCCCATTCCTCTCCCGGATTCACCGTTCCGATCACCCGGTACGTTCGTTCCGTCTCCTTGCCCGCCCAGCAAACGGCGAACCCGTCCATCGCCGTGCGGGGAAAGGGAGGGAGGTTCCGGTCGGCGACGACGTCCAGGGCGAGAATCTCCCCGGCGACGTCCGGGAGAAGGACTTCCTCGACCCCCCGGGTGCGCACGGCGGGGAGAACGGAAGCGAGCGCCTGCTCGTAGGTGATCGGCATGACCGACACATTTCTCCTTGTCTCGGTATGGAAAATCGGGTGACCATTGTATCAGTTGCCGGGGGGATCATGGGGGGCGAACCGTTGCGTCAACCCGTCGTCTGCTTCGTCGGGAGGAAGAACGCGGGAAAGACGACGCTCATGGAGAAGGTCATCACGGGCCTTCGGGCGGCCGGGCACCGGGTGGCCGCCGTGAAGCACGACGCGCATCGTTTCGAGATCGACCACCCCGGGAAGGACAGTTTCCGGTTCACGGCGGCGGGGGCGGACATCACGGTGATCTCCTCCCGGGACCAGACGGCGGTCGTCCTGCAGCACCGGGAAGAGATCCCCCTCGAGACGATCGTTGCGCGGTTCGTCGAAGGGGTGGACATCGTTCTTGCGGAGGGGTACAAGGCTTCCCCGTTCCCCAAGATCGAGGTCCACCGGAAAACCACCGGCGATCCCCTCTTAGATCCCCCTCCCCCGGGGTTGGTCGCGGTGGCCACGGACGAATGGGTCGATACCGAAATGCCGCAACTTGATCTCCACGATCCCGGTTCGGTCGTCGAATTCATCAAGGGTGCATACCTCGGACGGACATGAACCTTCTCGACCCGCACGGAAGAAGGATCAACTACCTTCGGCTCTCGGTCACCGACCGGTGCAACCTCCGGTGCAGCTACTGCAGGCCTCCCGGGATGGATCCGGAGCCGTCGTCCGGCGCGCGGCTTTCCGACGACGAACTGCTTTTCCTGGCCCGCGCGGCGGTCGGGATCGGGATCGAGAAGATCCGCATCACGGGCGGGGAGCCGTTGCTGCGGAACGGGATCGCACGCCTCCTTTCCCGCCTCCGCATGCTTCCCGGGCTGAAAAAGCTGGTCCTGACCACCAACGGCCTCCTCCTTGCGGAGATGGCCGGGGACTTGCGCAGGGCCGGAGTGGAAAGCCTGAACGTAAGCCTCGACTCCCTCGTGCCGGACCGTTTCGTACGCATTACCGGCAGCCGTCTGCAGCCCGTTCTCGAGGGGATCGAGAAAGCGCTGGAACAGGGATTCCCCAGCGTAAAAATCAACGTGGTGGTGATGCGAGGGGTAAACGACGACGAGGTGGTCCGGTTTGCCGCCCTCACGATCGGCCGGCCCCTGACGGTCCGGTTCATCGAGCCGATGCCGCTATCCGGAAAGGATTGCGGACCGGGCCTGACGGTCCCGGGAGAGGAGATCCTGCGGAGGGTCCGGGAAAGGTATCCCTTGACCCCTCGGGAAAGGGAATCCCTCGGCGGGCCCGCCCGGTATTACCGGATGGAGGGGGCGTCCGGGACGATCGGGGTGATCACGCCGGTTTCCTGTCATTTCTGCGGGGACTGCAACCGCATCCGGGTGACCTGTGAAGGGTTCGCCAAAGGGTGCCTCTTTTCCGCGCGGGACGTCGACCTGAAACCGTACCTCGCGGGACGGGACGCCGAAGGGCTTATGGACACGCTTCGTTCCGTCGTCGGCGGGAAGCCCACCGGACATCGTTTCCTCCGGGAAGGACGCCGCGGGGTATCGGTCGACATGTCGAGAGTCGGAGGATAGACGGTCCTGTCGTCAGAGGACGACGAGGGGGTCCCCCGGCCGCACCGTCCCGCCGCGGATGACCCGGGCGAAGATCCCCTCTTTCGGCATGACGCAATCGCCGGCCGAATGGTAAATGGCGCAGCGATCGTGGCACTCCTTGCCGATCTGGTTCACCTCGATCACCGCTTCTCCCAAGGCAACCCTGGCGCCTAGCGGAACGGAGGGCAGGTCGATTCCCCGGGTGGTGATGTTCTCGGCGAAATCGCCTGCGTCCACGGCAAGCCCCAGCCGCCGGATCTTTTCGATGCTCTCCACGGCCAGGAGGCTTATTTGCCGCTGCCGCTCGCCCGCATGGGCGTCGCCGACCACCCCGTGATTCTCCTTCAGATCGACCGAATCGACGGGGGTCTTTTTCCGCCCTTTGCCGGTGCTGATGCTTACGGCGACGACGATCGCACCCACGTCCGTCATCTCTCTTTAGCACCGTGCGGATCGCTTTGGCATTCGGAGGGGTCTCCCTGGATCTTGGCAACGGCGTGG
>CP070783.1:1481922-1521899 GCA_020346465.1 Deltaproteobacteria bacterium | reverse complement strand
GGGACATCGTCGTCGACGGGGGAAATTCGCTCTTCAAGGAAGCGACGCGCCGGGCGAACCGCCTGTCCGGGAACGGGATCCGGTTCCTCGACGCCGGGACCAGCGGGGGGATCTGGGGGCTTTCCGAGGGGTACTGCCTCATGGTCGGGGGGGATCAAAAGGCCTTCCGGGCAGTGACCCCGGTCCTGGCCACGCTCGCCCCGCCCGGGGGGTACGCCTACATGGGCCCCCACGGCGCCGGCCATTTCGTGAAGATGGTCCACAACGGGATCGAATACGGGATGATGCAGTCGTACGCAGAGGGGTTCGAACTGCTCTCCTCGGCCCCCTTTCCGCTGGACCTCCGGGCGATCGCCGCCCTGTGGAACCAGGGGAGCGTCGTCCGGTCCTGGCTTCTGGAACTTGCCGGGCGGGCATTGGAAAAAGACCCGGAGCTCGCCGGGCTCTCCCCCTATGTGTCCGATTCGGGGGAGGGACGCTGGACGGTCGAGCAATCGATCGAGGCGGGGGTCCCCCTCCCCTCCATCGCGCTTTCCCTCTACATGCGGTTCTTCTCCCGGCAGGACAACTCCTTCGCGATGCGGATGCTGGCTGCGCTGCGCAACGAGTTCGGGGGACACGCGGTGAAGGCCGCCTCTCCCCGGCCGAGGGAAAAAGGGAAACGGAATGGGTGACGAAGGGAAAAACCCCTCCGCGCTGACGGTTCGGCGACAGGCGCCGGCCTCCGTGGTCCCCCCTCCGTGCCTTCTGGTCATCTTCGGGGCTTCGGGCGACCTGACGAAGCGGAAGCTCGTCCCGGCCCTGTACGGGCTCTACCGGGAGAAGCTCCTTCCCGAAGCGTTCGCCGTCCTGGGGGTATCACGCACCCCCTTTTCGGACGACGCGTTCCGGGACCACCTGCGGGACGGGTCGCCGGAGACGGTTGACCGGGCCTCGTGGGACGATTTCGCGGAGAGGCTCTTCTACCAGCCCGGGGATATCGGGGATCCGCAGGCCACGCGCGCCCTCGGCGAGCGGATCCGTGCCGTGGCGAAGGATCGGGGAATCCCGGGGAACCTGATCTTTTACGCTTCCGTCGCCCCGAAGTTCTACGCCCCCCTCATCCGCCGGATCGGGGAGGCGGGGCTTTCCGTCCCCTCGGAGGATCTCCCCGGCACCCGTCGCGTCATCATCGAGAAACCGTTCGGCCACGACCTGGCGAGCGCCCGGGAACTTTCCCGGGTGGTCTCGGGGGTCTTCCCGGAGGATCAGGTCTACCGGATCGACCACTATCTGGGCAAGGAGACGGTCCAGAACATCCTCGTCTTCCGCTTCGCCAACGGAATCTTCGAGCCGTTGTGGAACCGGAACTTCATCGACCACGTGCAGATCACGGTGGCGGAGGAGATCGGCGTGGAGGGGCGGGGCGACTATTTCGAGGAGGCGGGCGTCGTCCGGGACATGATCCAGAACCACCTGTTCCAGCTCCTCTCCAACGTTGCGATGGAGCCCCCCATTTCCCTGGCCGCCGACGACGTGCGCGACGAGAAGGTCAAGCTGATGCGCTCCGTCGAACCGGTGAAGGAGGAGAATGTCGGCGAGGTGTGCGTCCGCGGGCAGTATGCCGCCGGCAACGTCCGGGGCGGGGCGGTCCCCGGCTACCGGGCGGAGAAGAGCGTCTCGCCGCAGTCCCTCGTCGAGACGTACGCCGCCATGCGCCTCACCATCGACAACTGGAGGTGGGGAGGGGTCCCGTTCTATCTGCGCACCGGGAAACGTCTGGCCGGAAGGGTGTCCGAGATCGCGATCAAGTTCCGACCGGCGCCGTTTCTCCTGTTCGACAGCTCCGTGTGCGGGCAGCTGGTGTCGAACTACCTCGTCCTCAACATCCAGCCCCAGGAGGGGATCTTCCTGAAGTTCGGGGCCAAGACTCCCGGTCCGTCGATCTGCGTGGAGCCGGTGGAGTTCCAGTTCACCTACGAGCAGGCGTTCGGGGTGAAGTCCCGTCCCGCCTACGGGCGGCTCCTGCTGGACGCGATGCTGGGGGATGCGACCCTGTTTCCCAGGAACGACACCGTCGACATCTCCTGGTCCCTCCTGGAGCCGTTCCTGTCGCGATGGAAGGAAAACCCGGGGCGCGACCTCTTCTTCTACCCCGCGGGGACCTGGGGTCCGCGCGAGGCGGACAACCTGCTCTTCCGGGAGGGGAGACAATGGCGGGAGCCGTGAGCAGGGAAGGGGAGGGGCCGACCGGAAGGCTCTTCGTCCTTTCCTCCCCGGAGGAGCTGGCGAAGGCGGCGGCCGGGCGACTCTGGGGGATCGCGCGGGAGCGCGCGATGGCCCTGGACCGGTCCGGAAAGAGGGGGAAGGGGATCTGTGTGGCCCTTTCCGGGGGGGAAACCCCCCGCCGGACTCTTGCGGTTCTCTCCTCCGAGCCGTACCGGAGCCGGTTTCCGTGGGACCTGGTGCACTTCTATCAGGTCGACGAGCGGTGGGTTTCCCCGGACGACCCGTCGAGCAACCAGCGGATGCAGCGGGAGGCGCTCGTCTCCCGGGCCCCCGTCCCCCCGGGTCATTTTCACCCGGTCGACACCTCCCTGTCCGACCCCCGGGAGGGGGCCCGCAGGTATGAGGAAACTCTCCGGCGCGCCTTCCGGGAGGGCACCGGAGGCTTCCCCCGGTTCGATGCGATCCTGTTGGGGCTGGGAGCGGACGGGCACACCGCGTCCCTGTTCCCCGGCTCCCCCGCCCTCCGGGAGGAGGCCGCCTGGGTGGCGCCGGCCGAGGGAGGGACCCCGCCCGTTCCCCGCGTCACCTTGACCCTTCCCGTGCTGAACGCCGCCTCCCACGTCATCTTCCTGGTGAGCGGAACGGGGAAGGCCCGGGTTCTGGAGGAGGTGCTGTCGGGAAGGGGGGCCGCGTTGCCCGCCTCCCGGGTTTCCCCCCGGAGGGGGAAGATCACCTTCCTGGCAGACGCCGGCGCGGCGCGGCGCATGCACGCGAAACCGCCCCCGGGCCCCGGGACGGGGGGCGAACCGGAAGGGAAGGGCGGCGCGGGATGAGGATCCTGGCGGGAGACGTGGGAGGAACGAAGACGAACCTCGCGCTCTATCTCGGAGAACGGGGCACGCTGCGACGGTCGTCCCTTCGCTCCTTCCCCAGCGGCCGGTACCCGGACCTCGAATCGATTCTCGCGAAGTTCCTCGCCGGCAAACCGGGGGTTTCGGTGGCCTGCATCGGAGTCGCGGGCCCGGTGGTGTCCGGGCGAAGCAAGATGACCAACCTCCCGTGGGTCGTGGAGAGGGAGTCGGTCCGGAGCGCCATCGGGGCGAAGCGCGTCTTCCTCATCAACGATCTGCAGGCGACCGCCTTTGCCGTTCCGTTCCTCCCGGAAAAGAGCCTGGCCGTCCTGCAGCGGGGCGAGGCCGAGCCGCGGGGAACCGTCGCGGTCCTCGCGGCGGGGACCGGTCTCGGGGCGGCATTTCTCGTGTGGGACGGCACGGGGTACCTGCCGGTCGCCTCGGAGGGGGGGCACGCCGATTTCGCACCGCGGAACGAGCGGGAGATCCGGCTGCTCCAGTACCTGCAAAGCAGGCACGGCCGCGTCAGCGTGGAGCGGGTGGTATCGGGCCGGGGGCTTCACGCGATCTACCGGTTCCTCCGCGAGGCCGAGGGAGTGGCGGAATCCGAAGGAGTCGAGGCGAGGCTGGCTGCGGAGGACCCGCCCCGCGTCATCACGCAGGAAGGTCTTTCCGGGAGGTCGGGCGCCTGCGGCGAGGCCCTCCGGGTCTTTGCGTCCCTCTACGGGGCGCAGGCGGGGAACCTCGCCCTCCAGGTGATGGCGACGGGAGGGGTGGTCCTGGGAGGGGGTGTAGCCCCCGCGATCCTGCCGGTCCTCTCGGAGAAGCCGTTTCTCGAGTCGTTCCTCTCCAAGGGGCGGTTCCGGGAGTTCCTGTCGCGGGTGCCGGTCCGGGTGATCCGGGACGACAAGGCCGCGCTGCTCGGAGCGGCGCACTATGCGATCGCAGGGAAGGAGGGTGCCAATTGATGAAGACCCGCAGGCTTCCGGGAATCGTTCTGGCCGCCGACCACGGGGGAGTGGACCTGAAGGCCGACCTCCTCCGGTTCCTGTCCGCAAAAGGGTATGCGGCCCGGGACATGGGGACCGATGCGACCGACCCGGTGGATTACCCGGACTACGCGTTCGCCGCCGCCGCGGCGGTGGGGCGGGGGGAGGCCGACCGGGCCATCCTCATCTGCAAGTCCGGCATCGGGATGGCGATCGCGGCGAACAAGGTGCGGGGGATACGGGCGGCGGTGGTGTCGACCGTGCCGGATGCCGGACTGTCCCGGAGCCACAACGACGCCAACGTGCTCGTTCTGGGGGCGAACGAGGTCTCCCCCCGCAGGGCGCGAAGCATCGTGGGAATCTGGCTGGAAACCCCCTTCGAGGGGGGGCGCCATCGGCGCCGGGTGGAGAAGATCCGGCGCTTCGAGAAGGCCCACTGGAGGGAGTAGGGAGGAAGCGTTCCCCCGCCGGGGGCTACGGGCTGCCGCCCCCGATGATCCTGCGCATGGTTGCCGCCAGGGTTCCGACCCGGTACGGCTTCTGGAGAAACCCTGCAGCGCCCGCCGAGAGCAGGCTCTGGGGCCTCCCTTCCACCGCGTATCCCGAGGAGATCAGGATGCGGACGGTCGGGTCGATCTCCTTCAGGCGATGGAACGTCTCCTCCCCCCCCATTCCGGGCATGATCATGTCGAGGATGACCACCGCGATCTCCCCGCGTCTCTCCTCGAAGGTCTTGACGGCCTCGAGGCCGTTCCCGGCCGTCAGGACCTTGTACCCGAGCCTGCCGAGCATCTCCACCGCCAGCATCCGCAGGGACTCCTCGTCGTCGATGAAGAGAATCGTCTCCATGCCGCCGACCGCCGGCTCGTCCGGGGCCGGGGCGGGCGGGGGCAATACCTCCTTCGACGAGATGGGCAGCAGCACCCGGAATGTCGTCCCCTTCCCGGGAACGCTTCGGACATCCAGGAACCCTCCGTGGTTCTTGACGATGCCGTAGGCCATCGCCAGCCCCATCCCGCTTCCTTTCCCGGTCTCCTTGGTGGAGAAGAACGGCTCGAAGATGCGGGGGATGTTCTCGGGGGGGATCCCCACGCCGGTGTCGGAGAGGGCGAGGGCGGCGTACGTTCCGCGCGGCGCCCCCTCGGGCCCCCCTTCCTCCTCTCCGGAAACCGTTTCGTGGCACGTCCGCAGCATGAGCAGTCCGCCCTTCGGCATGGCGTCGCGGGCGTTGATGCACAGGTTGAGGACCGTCTGCTCCAGCTGGCCGGCATCCCCCTCGACGGCCGAAAGAGCGTCGTCCATCTCCGTCCGGATCTCGATCGAACGGTCGAAGGTGTGGCGGATCATGGAAACGACCTTCTCCACGACCTGGTTGAGGTCGACCGGGCGGACCTCGTACTTGCCGCCCCGCGCGAATCCGAGGAGCTGGGTGGTGAGCTCGGAGGCGCGAAGGCCCGCCCGTTCGATCGCTTCGATTTCCTCCGCGCCATCGGCGGAATCCCCGATCCGGGCCTTGAGCACCGAGGTGTATCCCATGATCGCCTGGATGATGTTGTTGAAGTCGTGGGCGATCCCTCCCGCGAGTGTTCCCACCGCGTCCATCTTCTGGATGTGCCGCAGCTGTTCCTCGAGCTGCCTCTGCTCGGTGACGTCGAGGCCGGTCCCGATGACCCAGACCACCTCGCCCCGCTCGTTCCTCGTGACCGAGTTGTTCCACCGGATGTTCCTCTCCCTCCCGTCCCGGGTGTGCCACGGGTTCTCGTAGAACGGGAAGAGGTCCTTCTCGTCCAGCTGGGAGAATGCCTCGCGGATCGGCGCGACGGCCCGCTCGGGCAGGAGGAGGTCCCAGAGATGCTTTCCCCGGACCTCGCTTTCCCGCCAGCCGGTCACCTCCTCGCACTTCCGGTTGAAGAGCAGGATCCTGCCTTCCCGGTCCATCACGACGATCAGGACGTTCGCGACCGCGAGGATCCTCGAGGAGAAGTCCTTCTCCGTTCGAAGGGCCTCCTCGGCGTCCTTCCGCTGGGTGATATCGGTGATCTGCCCCAGCACGAGGTCCCCCGAGACCGGGAACACGTTGAGCAGGCCCCAGAAATGCGTTCCGTCCCGCCGTTTCTGGAGCACTTCCGCCTCCACCGGCATGCCGGTGGAGAGAACGGTGTCGACCTGGGAGTCCCGCTCCGGAGAGCCGAAGAGTTCGGAAACGGCGAGACGGAGGAATTCCTCTCTCTCGTAGCCGTAGAGCTGCAGGCACCCCGCGTTCACGTCGAGAAACCGTCCGTCCCTCCCCACCGTTGCCGCGGGGGGGCCGTGCTCGAACAGGAACCGGTACTTCTCCTCGGAGGTGCGAAGGCCCGTGACCATCCGGTACTTCTCGATCGCCATCGCCATCTGGTCCGGGATGCTTCCCAGCCCGTCCACGGTCAGCAGGCTGTACGCCCCCTTCCGGCGGCTGTTGAAGCCGAGCGTGCCCACGATTCTCTCCCCGGCGAACAGGGGGATCATGAGGCGGGACCGCATCCCTTCCTTCCGAAGGATCCCGTCTTCCGCGAACGGGTCCGGGGAGGCCGCCATGTCCGCGTCCACGCGCGTGATGCGGTGGGAGAGGACCCAGCCGGCCGCCGACCGTTCCAGGGGAATGCGGCTCCCGGTCCCGAGTTCGGTGCGTCCCTTCGAGGAGACGTGGATGAGGAGGAGCTCCTTCCCTTCCTCGAATGCCGCCACGGAGCTCCGGTCGAAGTCGATCAGCTTCTCCAGCTCCCCCGCGATCCTGCCGTGGACCTTCCCGATGTCCCAGTCCGACGCGATAACCCGGTTCACCCGCTCGATCGTCCGGAGGCGGGTGACCAGCTGCTGGAGCTGGCTCTCCAGGTCTTTCCGCTCCGCCGTCCCCAGGATGGTGAGGACCATCCCCACCGGGGCGCCCCCTTCTCCGGAGACCCGGGAGATCGTCACGCGGCAGTCGACCTCCCCCCGCGATTTCGTGTGCAGCCGGCTTTCCTGCGAAACCGTCTTCCCGGCCCGAACCGTGCGGATCATCCCGTCGACGACCTCCGGGGGAACGGGAAAGAGCCGGTGCATGGCGGACCCGACCATCTCCTTCCGGCTCCAGCCGAAGAAGAGCTCCGATGCCCGGTTCCACTGCCGGATACCCCCCTCGAGGTCGGCGAAGATGATCACGTCGCCGGCGGTTTCCAGGATGGAGACCGCCTCGATCGCCTTCCTGCGGGCGCTCCGCTCCTCCTCGTTGGCAAGGGCGATTCCCGTGACGGCGTCCGGGTCCCCGGGGAGGCCCTGCCTCTTCGTGAGGCGGGCCCGGAACCACCGCGATTTCCCGTCGGCGCACCGGAACGGGAACTCCCACATCGGCATCGCGTCTTCCGCCAGGTTCGCGCAGATCCGTTCGAGCTCCCCTTTCTCCCCGGTTGACAGGCGGGAGAAGAAGAGGCCGGGGTTGGCCAGAAGGTCCCGGGCCTCGAACCCGGTCAGGGCCTTCACTCCGTCCGTGACGGAGAGAAGCCCGAGCCCCTCCCGGCGAAAGGTGAAAACGAACGCGGGGATGCCGGTCAGCAGGGAATCCAGGAGGTCGCGACGGGAAACGGGGTTCATGGGTATTTATATTGAAGCAGGTAGCTCTTCCGCGGCAAACAAAAACAGAACCCTGGTCCGCCGGGGCAGGCCTCCCCCTCCGTCCCCCCTTTGTCGCAGCGGGTTCTTTTTCCCGCTCCTTTCCTCCATAATAGACAAACCAGAAAGTATCTCGCAGAGAAAGGATCGCCCGTGAGGGACCCGATTCCGTTCCGCGGAGGAATCCGGGACGGCGGCGAGTTGTCGTCTTTCGAGATCCCCGCCGCGGTGGTGACGAAGATCGCGCGGATCAGCGCGATGGGGCTTGGCCTCGAGGAGCTTCTCGGGGAGACCTGCCGGGAAATCGTCTCCCTGTGCAGCGTCGACGCGTGCTACCTCGTCTCGTTCCGGGGGAGGGACGGCGCCACGGAGGTCCGCCACTACACCGGCTCGCGGGACTGGCCCGACCTCCGCGCGGTGTACGGGCCGGACCCCCGCTGGGATGCCGCTCTCGCGCATCTTTGCGCCCACGGGATCCTGGCGACGGGCGACATCTCGTCCCTGTCGCCGGACGACCCCGTCAGGGCGCTCCACGAACCGCATTCCGTGCGGTCCCTGCTCCTGGCCCCGCTGAAGTTCGGAACCGGCCTGGTCGGCCTTCTCGCTCTCCACGGGTACGGCTCCCCCAGGGACTTCGGGCAGGAGGGGTTGCGCATCGTAGGGGCCGTCGCCTCCATCCTCTCCGCGGCCCTCGAGCGCCGGAGGATGGAGGAGAGGCTTCGGTCTTCCGAGGCCCGGTACCGCTTCCTTGCCGACACCGCCCTCGACGTCATCTCCCTGCACGACGCAACCGGCAGGTATCTCTACGCGAGCCCCGCGGCGCAGCGGATGCTCGGGTTCCGCCCCGAGGAGATGGTCGGGTGCGGGGGCGAGGCGTTTCTCCCCCCGGAGGACCGGGAGAGGGTGAGGGAGGCGACCCGCCGGCTTGCCTCGGGGGAGGTCACCGCGCTCACGATGCAGCACCGTCTCCGGAAAAAAGACGGGGGATTCCTCGAGGTGGAGACGGTCAGCTCTTCCGTCCCGGGCGGCCGCGGGGGAGCCCCCCGGATCGTGCGGATCACGAGAGACCTCACGGAACGGAAGATGATGGAAAGCCGCCTCTTCGAGAGCCAGAAGCTGGAGACGATCGGGATGCTCGCCGGGGGTATTGCGCACGAGTTCAACAATCTGCTCGTGGGCATCACCGGGACGGCGGAGATGCTCTCCCACCTGCTCGCCGGCAACGACGAGGCGGCCGGCTATCTCGGCATGATCGACCGGATGGGGACGCGGGCTGCGGAACTCACGCGGCAGCTTCTGGCGTACGCCGGCCGGGGGAAGAGGAGCCCGGAGATCCTGTCGATCAACCGGATCGTCCGGGAAGATACCGCGGTCCTCAAGGCGACCCTTCCTCCGTCGGTGGAGGTGCGTCTCGATCTTGCCGGCGATGACCCCGCGATCGAGGCGGACATCCTCCAGCTGAAGCAGGTGGTGATGAGCCTGTGCCTGAACGCGGCGGAAGCGATGCCCGACGGAGGGGTTCTCACCCTCCGGACGCGGAAGGAGGAGGCTCCGCCCGGCGGCGCTCCCCTCCCCGGGGTTGACGGGGGGGAAGGGGCGGGACCGGCGATCGGCCCCGGGATCCTCTCCCCGGGGACGAAGGCGGTGTTCGAGGTGTCGGACACGGGGTGCGGCATGGATGCGGAAACGCTCTCGAGGATCTTCGAGCCGTTCTTCTCGACGAAGTTCCTGGGGCGCGGCATGGGCCTGGCGGCTGTTCGCGGCATCGTGGAGAGCCACGGCGGGTCGATCCGGGTGACCTCGGAAGCGGGAAAGGGGACGACCTTCTCCCTTTCCTTCCCCGCGGTGTCCGGGAACGCGCCCGTCGAGGAGGAGAGGGAAACGGTCCCCCATGGCGGGACGGGGTTCGTTCTTGTCGCCGACGACGAGGGGGACGTCCGGATGATGGTGCGCGCCATGCTGGAGTCCCTCGAGTACCGTGTCCTGGAGGCCCGCGACGGGAGGGAGGCGGTCGACCTCTTCCGGGAGCGAAGCGGGGAGATCGCTCTCGTCCTGCTGGACATGATGATGCCCGGGATGACGGGGGAGGAGGCGTTCGCCGAGATCCGCCGGATCTCCCCTTCCGCCAGGGCCGTCCTGATGAGCGGGTACGACGACAAAGGGAGGATCGCGCAGGTCGTGGATTCGGGGTTTTCCGGGTTCCTCCAGAAGCCGTTCCGCCGATGGGAGCTGGCCCAGAAGGTGGGCGAAGCGCTGGGATCCTCTTCCCGGAAGGAGGCATCCAACGGAGACTAGGTTCCGGATCCTCTCGACGGCGTTCGCCCTAATCCTTCTCGGATGGTCCGCGGGGTGCTCCCCCCGGGCCTATCTCGTCGGGCAGGTGGCGAACGCGATGTCGTCCGGCGGCTATTCGTTTGCCGCCGACGACGATCCCGACCTGGTGCGGGAGGCCGCCCCTTTCGCCCTCAAGGCGCAGGAGTCCCTCCTCGCGCAGGACCCCGGACACCGGGGGCTGCTGGCCTCCCTCTGCCGGGGATTCACGCAATACGCGTCGGCGTTCGTCTGGCAGGACGCCGTCGAGCAGAGCGACGCGGAGCGCGCGGCCGCCGGCAAGGAGCGGGCGAACCGTCTCTTCCTGCGGGCGAAGGAGTACGGCATGAGAGGCCTGGAGGCGGCGCATCCCGGGTTCGGCGAGCGGCTGGCCGCGGACCCCGCGAGCGCGGTGGCGATGGCGGGCGAGGAGGACGTCCCCCTGCTCTTCTGGACCGCCGCATCCTGGAGCCTTGCGATCTCCACCTCCGGGGGAGTTCCCACCCTCCTCGCGGACCTGCCAAGGTGCGAATCGCTCATGCGCAGGGCCCTCGCGCTCCGGGAGGATTATGAGCACGGGTCGATCCACGAATATTTCGTTGCATTCGAGGGGGGACGCCCCGGTCCGATGGGGGGGTCGCTGGACAAGGCCAGACGCCATTTCGAGCGCGCGATGGAGCTTGGGCGAGGGAGGAAGATATCCCCCCTGGTGACGTTCGCCGAGACGGTCTCCGTGCGCACGCAGAACCGGGAGGAGTTCCTGGGGCTTCTTTCCCGGGCGCTCGCCTTCGACGCGCGAGAGGAGGCGCCGGAGTTCCGGCTCGCGAATCTTCTGTCCCAGCGCAAGGCGAAATGGCTGGTCGGGAGGGTGGATGAGCTCTTTCTGTAGCAAGATGGTGGCGGGCGCCACGGTCCTTCTTTGCTTTTCTCTTTTCTGCATATCGGCGCACGCCGGCCCCATCGTCGTCAAGCTGGCGACCATTGCGCCGGAAGGGTCGTCGTGGCACCGCGTTCTGCTGGACATGGGGGAGGAGTGGAAGAAGGTCTCCGGAGGGAAGGTCGCGCTGCGCATCTACGCCGGAGGGGTGGTCGGGGACGAGGAGGCGATGCTCCGGAAGATGCGGGTGGGGCAGCTCCACGCCGCGGCGATCAGCGGGATGGGGCTGACCTTCCTCGACCGCTCCTTCTACGCGCTGCACGTGCCGATGATGTTCGCCTCCGAGGAGGAGTTCGACCACGTCCGCAACCGGCTCTCCCCCCAGCTGGAGAAGATCCTCGAGGAGAAGGGGTTCATCGTCCTCAACTGGGGGGACGCGGGGTGGGTCCACTTCTTCGCGAAGGAGCCCTTCACGCATCCCTCGGAAATGAAGGCCATGAAGCTGTACCTCGGGGCCGGCGATGCCACCCTCACGCAGCTTTACAAGGCAGCGGGGTTCCGGCCGGTGCCGATTTCGATGGTGGACATCCTTCCCTCCCTGCAGACCGGCCTGGTGGATGCCTTCAACGCGGTTCCCCTTGCCGCCCTGGCTTTCCAGTGGTTCGCCCTTGCTCCCAACATGGCGGACCTCCATTGGACGTTCCTTTCCGGTGCCACCGTCATCGACAGGAGGATGTGGGAAAAGATTCCGGCGGAGCTGAGGCCGGAGATCCTCAAGGTGTCCCGGGACGCCAGCACGCGCCTCCGTCGCGAGATCCGCACCCTCAACGAGGACGCGGTGAAGGCGATGGTGGAAAACGGTCTTAAGATCCATCACATTTCCCCTTCCGTCGAGGCGGAATGGCGGAAAATCGTCGAGGACATCTATCCGCAGATCAAGGGGAAGATCATCCCCGCAGACGTCTTTGACGAGGTGAGGATGTACCGGGACGAGTTCCGGAGCTCCGCGGGCCATGGAAGGGCGATGACCCGGTGAGCGTAGGAAAGGGGAGTATGGCGGCTCTTCTGCCGGGGGGGGGCGCCGACCAATCCCCCGTCGAAGCGGGGCGGCATTCCCTTCTGCGCCGGGCGGAGAACGCGCTTTCCATCGCGACGCTGTGCGCGATGGCGATCCTCCCGCTCCTGGAGATCGTCGGCCGCCGCCTCTGGCGCACCGGGATCCCCGGCTCGATGGCGCTCGTGCAGCACGGGACCTTGTGGATCGGGTTCCTGGGGGGGGCCATCGCCGCGCGGGACGGCCGGCTGCTCTCCCTGGGGGGGGGCGCGGGCCTGCTTCCCCAAGGGATCCGGAAGCCCGCCTCCCTCTTCTCGGCCGCCGTCTCCGTCTCCGTGTCCCTTCTCCTTTGCCTCGCGGGGCTCACCCTCGTCCGGATCGAATGGGCCGACGGCAGGACCCTGCTCCCTTTCCTTCCCGTCTGGCTGGCCGAGGCGGCGATCCCCCTGGGGTTCGCCCTGGTCGCGTGGAGGATGGTGCGGCGTTCCTCCGGCGCCTGGCGAGAGCGGGGGGCGACTGCCATTCTCGCGGCGGCCGGCGTTCTGGCCGTCTCGTCGGACCTGATTACCCTAAATGGACCTTTCGCGGTTTCGATCGTCGTGCTGGTTGTCGCCGTGCTCCTTGGAGCCCCCCTGTTCGCGGCCCTGGGAGGGCTGGCCGTCCTCCTCTTCCGGCATGCCGACGTTCCCCTCGCGTCCATCCCGGCGGAGATGTACGGGCTGGTGACCTCCCCGACCCTGCCCACGATCCCCCTCTTCACCTTCGCGGGATACCTTCTCACCGCAGGGAATACCTCGGGGCGCCTCGTCCGCCTGTTCCGCGCGATGGTGGGCTGGATGCCCGGCGCCATCGCCGTCGCGGCGGTGATGGTCTGCGGCTTTTTCACCACGTTCACCGGGGCGTCGGGCGTCACGATCCTCGCCCTGGGAGGGATCCTCCTGCCCGCCCTGCTGACGGAGCGGTACCCCGAGCGGTTCTCCATCGGTCTGCTGACCTCGACGGGGTCCCTCGGCCTTCTGTTCCCCCCGTGCCTGCCGGTGATCCTCTACGCGGTGGTCGGCGGGATCGCGGTCGACCGGATGTTTCTCGGCGGGTTTCTCCCCGGTGTCCTCCTCGTCCTGCTCATGAACGGGTATGCGGTGCGGACGGGCATCCTCTCCGGCGCGAAGCGGACCCCTTTTTCGCTTGCGGAGCTTCGCGGGGCGATCTGGGAGGCGAAATGGGACATCCTCCTCCCGGTCATCGTTCTCCTGGGGATCTTCGGGGGGTTCGCCACCGTCGTCGAGTCGGCCGCCATGACGGTCCTGTACGCGTTCCTGGTCGAGGCCTTCGTGCACCGGGACATTTCGGTCCGGAAAGACGTGGCGCGGGTCGGCACCGAGTCGGCGACGCTCATCGGAGGGGTCCTCATCGTCCTGGCGGCGGCCATGGGGCTGACCAGCTACCTGGTGGACGCGGGCGTTCCCGGGACGATCCTGGCGTGGGTGAAGGCGACGATCCACTCCCGCATCCTCTTCCTCGCGGCCCTCAACCTCTTCCTCCTGGCGGTGGGGAGCCTGATGGACATCTTCTCCGCCATCGTCGTCGTGGTTCCGATCATCACCCCGCTGGCCCCGGTCTTCGGCGTCGACCCCGTGCACCTCGGGGTGATCTTCCTGGCCAACCTCCAGCTCGGGTACCTGACCCCGCCGGTCGGGATGAACCTGTTCCTCGCCGCCTACCGGTTCGACCGCCCTCTCGGGGAGGTGTACCGGTCGGTGCTCCCCTTCCTCCTGATCCTCCTCCTGGGCGTGCTCGCCATCACCTACATCCCCGTGCTCTCCACGATTCTCCTCCCGGGATAGGAGAACGCACGCCTGTCTCCCGGGGGTCCGCTCGCGGGGGATTCCGCGGAAGCTACGCTCGCGACCTCCGCCCGCTCGCTGCCGGTTCCGCTCGACGCGATTTCCCTCTCGCTCCACAGGCCGCTTCGCGGAACCCCCCGCATCGCCCCGGGTCCCCGGGACAGGGCGCAGCAACCCGAAGGAGCGGCCCCCGCGCCCGGAGCCGCACGTGCTATAGTGGAAAGCCTGTCCGGAACCGGCACGGCAAGAAGGAGGAACGATGAGGATGCGGGAAGAGACCGTTCTGTACAGCGGCGGGGCCAACGGGGCCGAATACGAGTTCGGCGTCCAGGCGGAACGCTTCGGAATCGAGGAGATCCATTTCACCTTCGAGGGGAACGACATCGCCCGGACCCGGGGGGTCCGGGTGCTGAGCCGCGAGGAGCTCCGCAACGGCGACGTAAGCCTCTCCTACGTCTCCCGGCTGATGAACCGGACCTACTCGGACACCCCCCGGATCCGGAAGGTGCTCCAGACGATCTGGTACCAGGTCAACGCGGGGCAGGAGATCTACGTGATCGGGAAGATCCTCGGAGACGGGACCGTCCGCGGCGGGACGGGGTGGGGCGCCGAGTTCGCGAAGCTGTGCAACAAGCCGATCTTCGTCTTCGACCAGGATGCGGGACGGTGGTTCCGGTGGACCGGGGACCAGTGGGCCGAGGTGACGGAGGCCGGGGAACCGCGCATCCGGAGCCCCCGGTTCACGGGGACCGGCACCCGGTTCCTGGAGGAGAGCGGCCGCCGGGCCATCCGGGATCTGTTCGATCGCTCCTTCGCGTAAGGGCCGTCCCCGCATGCACGCTCTCCCTGTCCGGAACGTGGCGATCATCGCCCATGTGGACCACGGAAAGACCACGCTGGTCGATGCGATGCTCTGGCAGAGCGGCATCTTCCGGGAGAACCAGACCGTTCCCGACCGCGTGATGGACTCCATCGACCTGGAGCGGGAGAAGGGGATCACGATCATGGCGAAGAACGCCTCCGTGGTCTACGGGGGCGTGAAGATCAACATCGTGGACACCCCGGGACACGCCGACTTCGGAGGCGAGGTGGAGCGGACGCTCAAGATGGTCGACGGGGTGCTGCTCCTCGTCGACGCCTCCGAAGGGCCGCTCCCCCAGACGCGGTTTGTCCTCAAGAAGGCGCTGGAGCGCGAGCTCCCCGTCGTGCTCGCCGTGAACAAGGTCGACCGCCCGGACGCCCGGATCGACGAGGTGATCAGCGAGGTGTACGACCTGTTCATCGACCTGGATGCGACCGAGGACCAGCTCGAGTTCCCCATCCTGCTCACGAACGCGCGGGCGGGGACGGCCCGGGAGCGGGACGGGGGGGAGTCGCGCGACCTCCGCCCGCTGTTCGACCGGCTCCTCTCCCACATCCCGCCCCCGTCCGGGGATCCGGCGGCGGTCCTCCAGCTTCTTGTCACGCATCTCGACTACAGCGAGTACCTGGGCCGGCTTGCGGTCGGTCGGGTCTTCCACGGGACCGTCCGGGCGGGGGATCCGGTCGCGGTGTGCGGGGACGCGGGAGCCACGGAGCGGGTCAAGGTGACGGCGCTGTACCGGTATGACGGGCTGTCGAAAAAGGAGGTCCGGGAGGCCTCCGCCGGGGATATCGTCGCGCTGGCCGGCGCGGAGCGCGCCACGATCGGCGACACGGTCTCCGACGCGGAAACCCCCCTTGCCCTCCCCCGGATCGCGGTCGACGAGCCCACGGTCTCCATGGTCTTCTCGATCAACACGTCCCCCTTCGCGGGGCAGGAGGGGAGTCTCGTCACGTCGCGCAAGATCCGCGAGCGTCTCGAGAGGGAGCTCCTGGCCAACGTCGCGCTCCGGATCGATTTTTCGGGGACCGATTCGTTCCCCGTGATGGGACGGGGGGAGCTGCAGCTGGCGATCCTCGTCGAGATGATGCGGCGCGAGGGGTTCGAGCTCTCCGTCTCCCGCCCGGAGGTCATCACGAGGGTGGAGAACGGCGTCCTCCTGGAGCCGGTCGAGATGCTTTTCCTCGACGTCCCCGAGCCGTACATCGGGGCCGTCACGCGGAGCCTCGGGGTCCGGAGGGCGAAGATGGTGAGGATGATCAACCCGGGGAGGGGCCGGGCGCGGCTCGAGTACCGGATTCCCTCGCGGGGGCTCATCGGCTTCCGGTCGGAGTTCCTGACGGAGACGCGCGGCACCGGCCTGCTCAACCACCTCTTCGACGGGTACGAGCCCTGGCAGGGCGCCATCCGGGACCGGGTCGCGGGAGCGCTGGTGGCCGACCGGGAGGGGCGCACGACCGCATACGCCCTCTACCATCTCCAGCCGCGGGGGACCCTCTTCCTCGGGGAGGGGGAGCGGGTGTACGGGGGGATGATCATCGGGGAGAACTCCCGCCCGGTCGACATGGACGTCAACGTGACCAAGGAGAAGAAGCTCACGAACATCCGCGCGGCGGGGGCCGACGAGGCGCTTCGGCTCGTCCCGCCGAGGATCCTGTCGCTGGAGAAGGCGATCGAGTTCATCAACGGGGACGAGCTGGTCGAGGTGACGCCGGCGGCGGTCCGTCTCCGCAAGAAGGTGCTGGCGGCGGGGCAGCGTCTGAGAAAAAGGGAGCCGCAGGCCGGGGCGCGGGAGTGAGCCCCGCCCGGGGAGGGGGGCGAAAAGCGCTGGAATCCCCCCGGTCGGGAATGCATAATAGTACGCTAAACCAGTTTCCATGACGAGGGAGGGCATATGCGGAAACCCGGTCTGACAGCGGGAAAGAAGAACCCCGCGAGCGCCCTGGAGAGGGCGTTGCGGTTCGAGACGGAGGGGAAGCGCTTTTTCACCGCGGCCGCCGCCAAGAGCGTGGATTCGTTCGCCAAGCACGTCTTTTTGCTGCTGGCGCAGCTGGAGACGAAACATATGGAGGATATCCAGGCGATCGCCCGCAAGCTCGAGGAGGAGGGGAAATTCCCCAAGGTGTCGAGCACGCCGCACGACTCGAGGATGCGGCTGTTCCGGCGGGAGCACAGCCGGATCCGGAAGGAGAAGGTCATCTCCGGGGAGGCGGTGGACGGGATGCGCAAGGCCCTCGCCTTCGAGGCGGAGGGGCGGGAGATGTACCTGCGGATGTCGAAGGCGGCGACCAACCCCCAGGAGAAGAGGTTCTTCAAGCTCCTTGCGGGCGAGGAGGATTCCCACTTCAACATCATCTACGAATACCTCGATTTCCTGGAGGCCCAGGGGCTCCGGATGCAGGACGGGTAAGGGGGACGGCCGGCATCGGAGGGATCCCGCGGATCCCTTGTGCGGGAAAGGCCGGAGGCCGGCGAAGGGGAAAAATCATGGAGGTGGGCGCAACCTCGGTGTATATTAGGAACCGCTTGCGTTTGCTGCCGGCCCTATTCCCTCCAGGCGAGTGAGGCGTGAAATGAAAAACCGTACGATCTATTTCCTTGCTGCGTTTGCTCTGGCGACAGTCACGATTTTTGTCACGGTTGCGGGACACGCCGGCCGCAGGGAGTTCTGGCTGACGCCGCCGAAATCGGAGACCGAGGACTACATGGTTCCGCCGCCTCCGTTTACGGAGGGGATCTTTCCCTGCACCGAGTGCCACTCCGACATTCCCCCGAACCCGAAACGCCGGGTCCTCGAGGATGAGCACACGGACATTCAACTGAAGAACCACGCGGAAAACGAGCGATGGTGCCTGGACTGTCACGATTTGAAGAACCGCGACAAACTGAGGCTGGTGTCCGGGGAGCAGATCGACTTCAACCACAGTTACCGGCTGTGCGGCCAGTGCCACGGGGACAAATACCGTGACTGGAAGATGGGCATCCACGGGAAGCGCACGGGATTGTGGAACGGGAGGAAGGAATACCTGCTGTGCGCTCATTGCCATAATCCGCACAACCCCCGGTTCAAACCGATCCAGCCGAAGCCGCCTCCCGAACGTGCGGAAAACATACGGTAAGGGGGCAGGTTGCCCACCAACCCGTTGAGGAGAGAACGACATGTCGGATAGGAAAACGCGCGCGGATCGCATCTTCCGGCTCACGCGCAGGAAAGCGTTGAAGGGACTGGCGGCGGGGCTGGGCGCGCTGGCCGTTCCCTCGAACGATGCTTCCGCCGCCGTCTGGGAATCGTTTTTCCAGAAGAATTTCCGGGAACTGAGCCGGTCCGAGGTCCAGGACGTCGTGGCCCGGCTCGAGGCAGAATACAGCACCCGCTACGGCAAGCCGGTGAAGGTCAAGACGACACCCTCCCTGGAGGGCGTGCTGTACGGGTACGGCCTCGACCTGTCCCGTTGCATCGGATGCCGCAGGTGCGTGTACGGGTGCGTGTCCGAAAACAACCAGTCCCGCGACCCCCAGATCCACTGGATCCGGGTTCTCCGGCTGTCCAAGGAAAGGGGGGTCGACCTGGAGCACGCCGAACAGTACTACAACCCGGCGAACGTCCCCGAGGAAGGGCATTTCTACATGCCCGTCCAGTGCCATCAGTGTGAAAATGCGCCGTGCACCAAGGTGTGTCCGGTCCAGGCGACCTGGAAGGAGAACGACGGCATCGTGGTGGTGGATTACAACTGGTGCATCGGTTGCCGGTACTGCATGGCGGCGTGCCCTTACGGGGCGAGGCATTTCAACTGGAAGAAACCCGGCCTGCCGGCCGCGGATGTGAACCCCGACACGCATTACCTGGGGAACCGCCCGAGGCCCGTCGGGGTGGTCGAGAAGTGCATCTTCTGCATGCAGCGCACCCGGGAGATGGAGGGCAAGTATCCGGCGTGCGTCGAGGTCTGCCCCGTCGGGGCCCGCAAGTTCGGGAACCTGCTCGACCCGGAAAGCGAGATCCGCTTCGTGATCGAGAACAAGCGGGTGTTCATCCTCAAGGAGGAGTTAAATACCCAGCCGAAGTTCTACTACTTCTACTCCGTCTGACCGGCGGGAGAGGGAACCGATGAAAAAAGTCTGGGCGTTCGTCAAGGGCTGTTTCATCCTCCTGAGGCAGGGAAGCAAGCTCTACTATACCTGGGTCTATGTCCTACTGGCCTTCGTGGGAATCGGGGTCGCCGCCTACGTGAATCAGTTGTACAACGGGTTGATCGTCACCGCCATGCGGGACCAGGTTTCCTGGGGGTTCTACATCTCCAATTTCACCTTCATGGTCGGCGTGGCGGCCGCCGCCGTCCTGCTCGTCATCCCGGCGTACGTCTACCAGTGGAAGCCGATCAAGGAGATCGCGATCCTGGGCGAGCTCGTGGCCGTATCCGCGATGGTGATGTGCCTGCTCTTCGTCACGGTCGACCTCGGGCGTCCCGAACGGTTCTGGCATCTGATCCCGAAGATCGGGATCCTGAACTTCCCCCAGTCCCTGCTGGCGTGGGACGTCGTCGTCCTGAACATGTACCTCGTCCTGAACTTTTCAATCGCGGGGTACATGCTGTACAGCTATTACTACAAGCGCCAGCCGAACATGAAGTACGTCACGCCGCTTCTGCTGTTCTCCATTCCGGCGGCGGTCTCCATCCACACGGTGACCGCTTTCCTCTACAACGGGTTGGCGGCGCGGCCCTTCTGGAACGCGTCGATCCTCGCCCCGCGGTTTCTCGCCTCGGCGTTCTGCTCCGGGCCGGCCGGCATGATCCTCATGTTCCAGGTCATCCGGAAGTGGACGAAGTTCAAGATCACGGACCAGGCGATCTTCAAGATCGCGGAACTCATCGCCTACGCGATGTTCCTCAACCTGTTCCTGCTCGGCGCCGAGGTGTTCAAGGAGTACTACTCCGACACCGCCCACCTGGCGCCGATGAAGTACCTGTACCAGGGTCTCGAAGGGCACTCGGACCTCGTTTCCTACATCTGGACCGCGACCCTGTTCAACATCACGGCCTTCTTCCTCTTCCTGATCCCCCAGACGCGGGAGAACCAGGTCACTCTCAACATCGGCTGCATCCTCATTTTCGTCGGCGTGTACATCGAGAAGGGGATGGGGCTCGTGATCCCGGGATTCGTCCCGGACGTCCTCGGGGACTTCTACGAGTACTCCCCGACCGGGACCGAGATCCTGGTTACCATGGGGATCTGGGCGGCGGGGCTTCTGGTGTACACGATGCTCCTCCGGATTGCGATCCCGATCATGAACGGCGACTTCCACGTGGGGGAGGACGGGATCCACCCGCACATCGGCGACGAGTTGTTCCTTGTCCGCCGGGTGGCAGAGGATGTCGGGGAGGAGGGGGACCTGCTTACGCAATGAGGAGACCGGTCGGGGGTGCCGACCGGCCCGCGTTGCGCCCGGTTATTGACCCTTGAGGAACGCGAGGACGTCCCGCAGATCCTGGCCGCTCATCTCGGGCCACGGCACCGCCTGGGTCACCATCGCGGCCTCCATGGCGGGAATGTGGTTCCACAGGTGCGTGGCGAACAATATGGCGTTGGCCGATTTGATGTCACCGACGATCTTCTGTTTGTCCGCGTCTGTCTTGAAATGGCAGTCGACGCATCGGTTGTCCCGGAAGATTCGTTCTCCCTTCGCGGCATCCCCGGATTTGTCCTCGTAATTTAACGAGTAAAGGAACACGATCAGGTCGTTCATCTCCGTTTCGTGGAAGTACGGCCACGTCAGTTTCATCTTGGCAAACCGTTTCCGCATGGTCCCCGCGTGGTTCCACATCTGGGTGATCAGCGAGGTAACGTTCGCCTGGGAAACGGCTTTCCCCAGATCCGGCGCCTCCTTCCCTCCTTTGCCGAAGATGGCGTGACATTTGGAGCATCCCTTGTCCGTGAAAATCTTCCGCCCGTTTTCCGTGTTTCCGACTCCCAGGAATACTTTTCGGCTTTTCTCCGTCGCCGATTCCGTCAGGGCGGCAAAGATGTCCGTCATGTCGTTGCCGGAAAAGGTGGGGATGGCGGTCCCTTTCGACTCCATCTGTCCGATCATCTCCGGCCCATGGTTCCACATGCGCTGCAGCAGGATGACCTGGGACTGGTAGACGCCGAGAGCATCCAGCGGTACCCCGTCTTTTCTCCCTTTTCTGCCGAGGGAATGACATTCAAAGCAGGTTTTTTCCTGGAGCAAAGCCTCGCCTTTCCGGGGACTCCCCGATTCGCCGAGATAGGGCAGCATATAGAGAAAAGAGACCAGTTGGTTCAGTTCGGGCGTGCTGAACCGGGGGCGGTCCAGCACCTCTTTTCTCATGTATACCGCCATGGCCGGGGCGTGGTTCCAAAGGGTGGAGAAGATGTCCAGGAAGCTTCCGTAGACCCTGTCGGATCCCAGCTTGGGCCCGATCTTCCGCTCCCGCTCGAAGATCGAGTGGCACTGGCTGCAATGTTTTTCCTCGAAGACCTTCCGGCCCTGGATGAGGTCGCTGTTCAGTTGGGGCTGGAAGGCCGCAGGCTCTGATTTCGAGATGGTCCTCTCCGTCGGGCCGGTTTCCTTCTTGCTGCAACCGCCCCCGATCAGGAGGACGGCGACGGCGAGAAGGCAAAGCACTCCGGATGTGCCAACGGCAATCGTGCTTGATTTCCTCTCTCGCATGGATGTCATCTCCCTCGACGATCTCCCCGGTCTCCGGCGATCCGACCTCGGATGTTCCCTACGGTTCCGATTCCTCTTTCCGCCCTTTTCTCAAACCGATGAACACGTACGTCAGGATCGAAGCGAGGGTGAAAAAGACGGGAATCGCAATGATGCTGATCCCGACGGAAGCATCCGGTGCGTCGTGCAGCCTGAGGGATTCCCTCAGCAGGCTGACAATCCAGACGGCGATCCCGGTGAACAACACCCAGATCAGGGAAATCGAGAGTACTTGAAGCGCTTCGATGGTTTTCTTATTCATGGGCGGATCTCCGTATCCCTTTCATTGAGTGTATAGAACCTCCCGTTCGATGCGCGACACATTTTTTCCCGGATTCCTCCCTATTCCCCCGTCGCGGAGGGTTCCGGATCCGGCATGTAGGAAGTGATCCGTTCGGCAACGATCTTGGCGCTCTCGTGGCGCCCCTCTTCGATCTCCCAGATCGAAATCACGGGGAAGAAGCGGGCGAAGATCATGTACCCCAGGATGAACACCGAGATCCCCCCGAGAAACAGCATCCATTCCGTGTGGCTGGGGATGTAGATCCCTGTGGGGTAGGGCAACCGGGGGTTGGCCAAGGACGGGACGACGATGATCAGACGTTCCATCCACATCCCGATGATCACGGAGATGGAGGCGATCAGAATTCCCGGGATCGTGCGGGTCTTGCTGTTGCAGAGGATGGCGACCGGGAGGGCGAAGTTGCAGACGATCATCGCCCAGAAGTAAGGCGCGAAGTCCCCCGCGAATTTGTACCAGAACACGCGCATCTCGTTGGGTTCATGGCCATAGAAGCCGGTCAGGTATTCCGAAAACGTGAAGTAGAACCAGATCAGCGACATGATCAGCAGCAGGATGCTGAGATAGTTGAAGTGGATGTGCTTCAGGTACCCTTCCAGATGGAAGACCTTGCGGAAGACGATCATCAGGACCAGGATTGCGGCGATGCCGGAAAAGATCGCCCCGACCACGAAGTAGGGGCCGAAAATGGTGCTGTGCCAGCCCGGCTGCACGGTCATGGCGAAGATGTAGGAGATGATCGTGTGCACCGAAACCGCGATGGGGATCACCATGACCATCAGGATGTTCATCGCTCGGTCGAGCACCTTGTGCTGCCGTTCGGTTCCCTGCCAGCCCCAGGAGAGAAATTCGTACAGCCACCGTGGTTTCACTCCGCGATCCCGAAGGATCGCGATGTCCGGGATCAGGGGAATGTACAGGTAGATCGTGCTGGCGGTGAAATACGCCGTGATGCTGGCGACGTCCCAGAGCAGGGGAGATTGGAGCCGGCCGTTGAAAAAGAGATGCGATATCCGGTCGGGGCGGCCCAGGTCGATGATCGGATGCAACCCCCCGATCGCGAGGACGATCGCGGTGATGACTTCCGCCATGCGGGTGATCGGGCGTCGCCACTCGGCCTTGGACAGACGGAGAATGGCGGAGATCAGCGTGCCGGCGTGGCTGATCCCGATGAAGAAGACGAAATTGATGATGTAAAAACCCCACGTAACGGGCTGGGCCATCCCCGTGACGCCCAGTCCGTACCAGAGCTGCCGAAAATAGACGAATCCGGTGTACAGAATGATGACCAGCAGCCCCACCACGATGTAGTAATACGTTCTTCCGGGATTCTCGATGGGGTTGAGCAGCGCAGCATCCGGATGAGGCCGAGCGGAGGCGTGTTCCATTTAATCCACCTCTTTTAGATAGATGACTTTCGGCTCAGTCCCCAGATCTTCCAGGAGTTTCTCCGCACGAGGACTGTGCGCGAGATGGTTTACCTGGTGATCCCTGTTCTCCAGGTCTCCGAAGACGATCGCGCCGGTCGGGCAGCTGTCCGCGCACGCCGGCTGGAAGTCTCCTTCCCGCAAATCGCGTGCTTCGAATTTCGCCTGCTCCTTGGCCATTTGGAGACGATGAATGCAGAAGGTGCACTTCTCCACCACGCCTACGGGGCGGACCGAGACATCCGGGTTGGTGGCCCGGTCCATTCCGGGCGGGAAGGAAGGTTTGTACCAGTTGAAGGATTTCACCGTGTAGGGACAGGCGGCCATGCAGTAGCGGCACCCGATGCATTGGGGGTAGATCTGCGCCACGATCCCTTCCTCGTTCATGTACGTGGCGCGCACCGGGCAGACCTTCGTGCAGGGGGGGTGATCGCAATGCATGCAGGGCCGGGGGATCTGCCGCACCCGGAGCCGGGGATACTCCCCCTCGTAGATGGTGAGCATGTCCATCCAGAGCATCGTTCTCCCCATCTCCGATTCCCTGGGCTCCACGATGGCCACGTTGTTCTCCAGCTTGCAGGCGGCCGCGCATTCCCCGCAGCCGGTGCATTTCTGCAGATCGATCACCATCCCCCACTTCATCGGCGAGACTCCTTATCGGTTGATCTTCTCCACGCGGACGAGAGTCGACTGCCACGAGTTGCGCCCGCTCAGCGGGTCCGCACGGTGGTCGAGCATCACGATCGGGTTCGCCCCGATGGTTTTCGCATGTCTTCCCGATTCCGTGTGCCCCTGGCCGAACGGAACGGACAGAATTTCGGGGGAAACCGTGGGGACGACCCGCACGGGGAGCGTCATCACGCCTTTTCCGGAGATCACCCGGATAAGGTCCCCGTCCTTGAGCTGGAGGCGAGCGGCCCGTTGGGGGTTCATCTCCGCCCAGGTGTTCCAGTACAGGCGGGGGTACAGCCCGAACATCTCCTGCAGGAGGGGCAGGCTGGCCCCGTCACCGGTCATGTTCATGAGCGAGGTAAAGGGGACCAGGAGAAAGGAGTCGGGGCCATCGGGTCTCCGGATTCCGTCTTCGAGCCAAAGGTTGGGCGTCTTGGCGCTTTTTTCCCCTCCCTCCTCCGATCGGGGGATCATGGACTCCTTCAGCAGGGACGCCATGCGGGAATCGGTCGGAAAGAGGAACGTTCTCCGATTCCAGTCCACCGCCGGATATTCCCCCGGGTCCCACCACCCCCCTTTTTCCCGGAGCAGACGCCAGAAGTCCTGGAAGGCCGGGTAGCTGTATACCTGCCAGCCCCGTCTGCGCAGATCCTCCAGGAATTCCAGGGAAACCGCCTCGAAGAACGGAGTCCCCTTCCCCGAAGCGAAGATCTGCTTCATCCGTGCTTCTACGTACTCTCCATACGGTGTTCCGCCGCTTCCCGGGTGCAGGTCGACGCCCGCCTCCCTTCCGAGGTGGAGGAGGATGTCTCCGAGGGAACGCGCGCCACCCACCGGGGAAACGACCGGCTGCTGAAGGCCCAGCTGGGAAAAGGGAAGATCCGGAGTGGGCAGCGTCAGGTCCCACTGCTCCAGATACGTAGTCATCGGCAGAACGAGGTCGGCATAGGGCGAGGTGTCATCGATCATCGTTGCGCACTGGACCACGAGAGGGATTCGGGCAAGCCAATCCCTCCACGCCTTCTGGTTCGCCGCGAGAAACACCGGGTCGACCTGCGCGATCAGAAGCATTTCGAGGTCGGGTATTTTCCCGGCCGCTGCAAGATCCGGGAGTCTCTCCGCGACCCAGGCCGCGGGCATGTCGGAACCGAGGGCGTTCTCCGGCTTGCGGGAAAAAGCGGCAGAACGGGGGCTGAAAGCGGAGACGGAGGGCGTTCCCCAGGGGACCGGCACCGGTTCGCGCCACAATCCTTTCGCGGAAAAACTGCCGGACAGGGCGTTGAGGCTCGCCACCGCCCACTGGGAGAACAGCTCCGTTTCGCTGGAGGACAGGTTCCCCCCGGATAAGGCCAGGGGCGCCTTCGCGGAGCTGAATTCCCGGGCAAGCCGGAGGATGGTCTGCGCCGGGACCCCGGTGACCTCGGAGACCCGATCGGGGTGGTAGTCCCGGTCGACCATCTCCCGGAAATCCATGGTGTGGCGGCTCACAAAATTCCGGTCGTACGTTTGGTCCCGCAGAATCACGTACGCCATGCCCAGGGCGAGAACGCCCATGCTTCCCGGACGGATCTGCACCCACTCTGTGGCGTTCCTGCCGGCCTGGGACATGCGCGCGTCCACATGCACCATCTTCAGGCCCGTGCGCGCCCGCTTCTCTTTCAACCCCCCGTAGATCCGGTTGAAGTAGACGGGGGACAGGGGTTCCTCCAACAGGTTCGTGCCGAAGGTGAGGAGGAAATCCGTGCGTGTCAGGTCGAACGCGAAGGGAGGGAATTCTCCCGCCCCCTGCCAGAATCCCAACTCGTTGATGCGGGGGGATCGCCAGGGAAAGAAGTGGGAAGACCCCAGGCGTGAGACGAATTCCCCCGCGAATTCCGTTAGGAGCGTGTTCCGGTCCCCCATCAGGAACCCCAACGCGCCGGGCTGTTTCCCTTTCTTGAACCCTTTGAGGGCCTGGGAGATTGTCTTCCGTGCGTCATCCCAGGAAACGGGTTCCCACCCCGGCTCGCCCTTCTTCCCCTTGCGCCGCATGGGCTGGCCTATCCGGTCGGGATGGTAGAGGAGTTCGAGTCCGGCTTCCCCCATCGGGCAGACAAAGCCTTTGTTCACAGGAGCGATCGGGTTGCCGAGAATCCGAACCGGGATGTCGTCCACCAGCCGCACACGAATGCCGCATCCCGCCGGGCATTGCCCGCATGCGGACATCTTCCACGTCTCCAGGCGGGGTCCGGATCGCAGGATCTCCCTCCACTCGTCCGGTATCGCCCAGATCCGGGAAGCCCCCCCGGCGAGAGCGCCCGTTGCTCCCAGCATTTGAAGAAATGCGCGACGCGAGATGTTCATTCCCTGCTCCTGCGAGCTAACGATGGCATGCTGCGCAATCGGTGGTTACCTGTTTCGATTCGTGGCACCGGATGCAGAACTCCATATTGATCGAAACATGCGGCTTCGTAAAAGGAAGGGTCATGTTGTTCACATCGCCGTGGCAGTCCTGGCAGGCGATTTTTCCGAGCGAGACGTGGCGCCTGTGCGAGAAATAGGCATGGTCGGGCACCCGGTGCACCTGGACCCAAGGGATCAGCTCATTCTTTTTGATGAAGCCGACGAGTTTCTCCTCCTCTTTGCTGTCCGTCATCGCTTCTTCATGGCAGTTCTTGCAAAAATGGATATTGGGGATGGAGGCTTTTTGATGGGTTTGTGCTCCGGTGTGACAGTCAAAACAGCCAAGTCCTGCTTCTTCTATATGCTTCTTGTGATTATAGGCAATCGGTTGGGAGAACCTTCCCGAATCAGAGCAACCGCCCACAAAGAATAAGAGGAAGGCAGGAATTGTTAATAGTTTCCAATGGTTCATTTCCCCTCCGCCGAAATTGCAGCTGACCTGTTCATGCCTCATGGAGCAGGGAAATAAATTTTTCCGTATCTGGAGATAGGGTTTTTTACCTTTTGTGTACATTCTTGTCAAGAACCATTTCTGACGGCGGGCTGCAGGCAACGGATGCTTGGGAAAGGTCCTCCGGGGTTCCGCCGGAGGACATGCCGTGGGATATTTTTCCTCCGTTGACAACTCTCTATTCATCAGATAGTCTTCTTTCCATTTTGTGGACGGGGACGAATATCCCGAGTTAGATCCCCTCGGGGGGTCTTCACGTTCCGCCGAGACACGATTTCAAAATGAGGTTGCGTACCCGTTGTGTCTGACCGGTCATCCATCGTCTCGTTTCCAAGGAGGATCGCCTCGTTCATGAAAAAACCGTTGCAGAACATGCCCGAGTCCGCGTTGCGGCTCGTCACCGTTTTCGCCGTCTTCATCGTCGGCACCATCGTCGTCGTGAAGTTCGTCATCCCCCCCCGGTTCAAGGACACGAAGATCCAGTGGGCGGACACGGTCAAGACGGAGGTCGCCAAGCCGGTCCGGTACGCCGGAGCGGTCGCCTGCACGGAGTGCCACGACGAGATCGTGGCGGAGAAGAAGCGGGGGTACCACCGCGACCTGTCCTGCGAGACGTGCCACGGCCCGGCGATGGCCCACACCGAAGACCCGGACAACATCAAGCCGTCGGCGCCCCGGGACCGGAAATTCTGCCCCGTGTGCCACACGTTCAATCCTTCGCGCCCGAGGGGATTTCCGATGATCAACCCGGTGGCCCACAACCCGATGCAGGCGTGCTTTACCTGCCACAACCCCCACGATCCGAAGCCGCCGACGGTCCCGCGGGAGTGCTCGGCATGCCACGGCGAGATCGCGAGGACGCTCTCGGTATCCCATCACGTCCAGCTCAAATGCACCACGTGCCACGACGTACCGAGCCGGCACCGGGTTTCCCCGAGGGTCGTAAAACCGACCAAGCCTTCCAGCCGGGATTTCTGCGGGAAATGCCACGGGCAGGAATCGCCCTACAAGGGCTCCCCGAAGATCGACCTGGCCACACACGGGGAGAAATACGTCTGCTGGCAGTGCCATTACCCCCACCTTCCGGAGGCGGAATGATGGACCGTCGATCGTTTCTCAAGAAGCTCCTGTCCGCTCTCGCCCTGTCGGGCGGCGCGCTGGGCGGCTTCCTGCGTGGGGTTCCCGCCTGGGGGCAGGCGAAGGAGGAGCCCGCCGGGAAGCTGTGGGGGTTCGGGGTGTCGGTGGACAAGTGCATCGGGTGCGCGCGCTGCGTCGTGGCGTGCAAGACGGAGAACAACGTCCCGAAGGAGCCGTTCTTCTACCGGACCTGGGTGGAGAGATACATGATCCCGAGGACGGGGGAGGCGGTGGTCACCAACATCCACACGGGGCTGGCGCCGGAGGAGGAGATCCCGTCCCGTCCCATCTTCCGGAGCTTTTTCGTCCCGAAGCTCTGCAACCAGTGCGCCCACCCGCCGTGCGTGCAGGTCTGCCCCGTGGGCGCCACCTTCTCCACGGATGACGGCGTCGTGCTCGTCAACGACAAGACCTGCATCGGGTGCCGGTACTGCATCCAGGCGTGTCCGTACGGGGCGCGGTACCTGCACCCGGCGACGGATACGGCGGACAAGTGCACGTTCTGCTACCACCGGCTCGACCGGGAACTGCTGCCGGCCTGCGTCGAGGTCTGCCCGACCCAGGCCCGGGTCATCGGGGACCTGAACAGCCCGGCCAGCCCGATGACCCGGTTCAAGCGGATGAACAAGATCTTCGTCCTCAAGCCGAACCTCAACACCGAGCCGAAGGTCCTCTACGCCAATATCGACGGAGAAGTGCGATGAACCCGGCCATGTTGGAGAAATTGCGCGAGATCCTTCCCCATATCACGGGGTACATCTACCCCAACGAGATCGAGGTCCACTGGGGCCTCCTCATCGTCGTCTACCCGTACATCACCGGGATCGTCGCGGGGGCGTTCATCCTCGCCTCCCTCGTCAAGGTCTTCAACGTGAAAGAGGTCCAGCCCCTCTACCGGCTCGCCCTCCTGACAGCGCTCGCGTTCCTTCTCGTGGCGCCGCTGTCGCTGGTATCGCACCTCGGGCACCCGTTCCGCGCCTACGAGATCTTCCTGACCCCCCAGACCAGCTCCGCGATGGCGATGTTCGGATTCGTCTACGCCTGGTACCTCATGGTGGTCCTCCTGGTCGAGATCTGGTTCGACTACCGGAAGGACATGATCGTCTGGGGGCAGGAGGAGAAGGGGGTGATGAAACACGTCCACCGGGTCCTCTCCCTCTTTTCGAAAGACACCAGCGAGGAGGCCCTCCGGTTCGACAACCGGGCGCTCAAGGTCATCACCATCATCGGGATCCCCTCGGCGTTCCTCCTCCACGGGTATGTCGGCTTCATCTTCGGGTCGATCAAGGCGAACCCGTGGTGGAGCTCCGTCCTCATGCCGATCGTCTTCCTGTTCTCCGCGATCGTCTCCGGGATCGCGCTGGTGATCCTGCTGTACATGTTCATCTACCCCATGATGGGGGGGAAGATCGACATGAAGTGCGTCGACAAGGGGATGTCCTTCCTCTTCTACGCCGTGATCGTCGACTTCTCCCTGGAGTTCGTCGACTTCATCCACCGGATCTACCAGAGCGAGGAGGAGATCAAGATCCTCGGGGAACTGGTCATGAACAAGATCTTCTTCAGCCTGGTCATCGTCCAGGTCCTCATGGGGATGCTCTTCCCCCTCGGCATCCTCTCCGCCATCAAGATCTTCCGGCGGTTCCGGGAGAGCGAGGAGCTCCGCAAGATGCTCTATTTCGTCTCCCTGATCCTGATCCAGGGAGGGATCTTCGCCACCCGCTGGAACGTCGTGATCGGCGGGCAGATGTTCTCCAAGAGCTTCCGGGGGCTGACCACGTACAAGATGGAGTTCGGGGGGATCGAGGGACTGCTGTACACCCTGGCCCTGCTCGCGCTGCCCCTGGTCATCCTGGCGGTCTTCCTGAAGGTTCTCCCGCCGTGGAAGGAGTTCGCGAAGGCGCCCCGGGAAACGGAGGCGTAACCCCGACCCGGGGATCCCCTGCGGCGGAGCCACGGGGGACCCGCAATCGATGCGGGGGGTTCCCCTCCGCTACGCTATTCCATTCCGCGAAGTTCCGGGAACTTCCGGAAGACGAGCAGGCTCGCGACGAGGCTTGCGGCCGCCGTGATCGCCAGGGCGGCCGTGGCGGACGTGGCCGTCGCGAGCAGCCCCACGAGCAGGCCCCCCAGCCGCATCAGCCCGAGGAACAGGGAGACGTAGATCGCCAGGACCCTGCCGCGCAGGTGGTCGGGGACGAGCGACTGGAGCAGGGAGTTCGCCGGGGCGTTCTGGATGACGAAGGCGAACCCGACGGCGGCCAGGAGGAGAATCGAGACCGTGTAGGAGCGGGAAAAGGAGAACGCGAGGAGAAGGAGGGGAAAGGAGAGGGATCCCGCGGTGAGAAGCGCCCCCTTCCTGCGCACGGCCCCTCCCGATGCGGCGTAAAGCGATCCCAGCACGGCCCCCACCCCCGCGGCCGACATCAGCCCCCCGTAGCCTCCCGCTCCCCCGCCCAGCACCTCCTTGGCGAAGATGGGGACCAGGACGTAATAGGGCATCGCCAGGAACGCCGAGAGGGAGATGAGGAGGACGACGGACCCCGAGGCCCGGTTTCCCGCGAGGTACCGCACCCCCCCCCACAGATCGTCCCTGCCCGTCCCGTCCGGCTGCGCCCGGCGGATGAGCGTGGCGTCCATCAGGAACAGCGCTCCCAGGACCGCAAGGAAGCTCGCCCCGTTCAGGAAGAAGGCGCCGGATACGCCGATCGCGGCGACGAGGATCCCGGCCACCGCCGGGCCGATCACGCGGGCCCCGTGGAACGTGCCGGAATTGAGGGCGATGGCGTTGGCGAGGTCCTCCCTTCCCACCAGTTCGATGACGAACGCCTGGCGCGCGGGGGTGTCGATCGCCTGGGCCGTCCCGAGCAGGAACGCCAGCCCGATCACGTGCCAGAGCCGGACCGCCCCGGTTGCGCAGAGGATGGCGAGGACGAAGGCGAGGGCCATCATCGACGCCTGCGTGAGGAAGATGATGCGCCGCTTGGAGAACCGGTCGGCGATCGCTCCCGCGTGCAGGGTGAGGGGAACGAGGGGGATCGCCCCGACGAAGTTCACCAGCCCAAGGTCCCACGCCGACCCGGTGAGTTTGTACACGAGCCAGTTCTGGGCGATCGTCTGCATCCAGGTGCCGATGAGAGAGGTGAGCTGCCCGAAGAACCAGAGACGGAAGTTGCGGTGGCGCAGCGCCTGGAAGGTGGTGGCGTGCGCCGGGTGGATCTCCGGCGGGAGGGCCGTTCTCATCGGGACGGTCGGAAGGGCAACTCTTTGCCGGGCCAGAGGAACAGGGCTCCCAGCGGGGGGAGCGTGAGGGAGACCGAGAAGGGGCGGCCCATCCACGGGAGGGCTTCCGCCTCGACCCCTCCTCCGCTGTCCACGTTGCTGCCGCCGTATGCGGCGCCGTCGCTGTTGATCACCTCCCGGTAGAAGCCGGGAGCGGGCACGCCGATCCGGTACCCCTCCCGGACCACGGGGGTGAAGTTGAAGACGCAGACCAGGACATCGGAAGGGTCCTTCCCCCGGCGCAGGAAGGAGACGACGCTGCTGTCCACGTCCCGGAAATCGATCCACTCGAACCCTTCCGGGCGGAAATCGGTCTCGTGGAGGGGAGGGCAGGTCCGGTAGAGCCCGTTCAGGTCCTGGAGAAACCGCTGCACTCCCCGGTGGGAGTCCCACCGGAGAAGGCCCCACTGCAGGGAGCGGTCGTGGTCCCACTCCTCCCACTGGCCGATCTCTCCCCCCATGAAGAGGAGCTTCTTCCCGGGGTGGCCGTACATGTAGGCGTACAGGAGCCGCAGGTTCGCGAACTTCTCCCAGAGATCGGCGTCCGGCATCTTGTCCAGCATCGCGCGTTTCATGTGGACGACTTCATCGTGGGAGAAGGGAAGGACGAAATTCTCGTGGAAGGCGTACAGGAGCGCGAACGTGAGCGTTCCGAAGTGGTATTTCCGGTGGATCGGGGTCTTCCCGATGAATTCGAGCATGTCGTGCATCCACCCCATGTTCCACTTGAGGGTGAACCCCAGGCCCCCCAGGTAGACCGGGCGGGAGACGGCCGGCCAGGCGGTCGACTCCTCCGCCACCGTCACCGCGCCCGGGTACCGGTCGTGCACGATCTCGTTCATCCGTCGCAGAAAAGCGATCGCCTCCAGGTTCTCGTTCCCGCCGAACTGGTTCGGGATCCATTCCCCGTGGTTTCTCGAGTAGTCGAGGTAGAGCATGGAGGCCACCGCGTCCACCCGCAGGCCGTCGATGTGGTACTTCTCGAGCCAGAACAGGGCGCTCGAGAGGAGGAAGTTGGCCACCTCCCGGCGGCCGTAGTTGAAGATCAGCGTCCCCCAGTCCCGGTGCTCCCCCATCCGGGCGTCGGCGTGCTCGTACAGGTGTGTCCCGTCGAACGCGGCGAGGCCGTGGGCGTCCTTCGGGAAGTGGGCGGGAACCCAGTCGAGCAGGACCCCGATCCCTTCCCGGTGGCACCGGTCGACGAAGGCCATGAAGTCTTTCGGATGGCCGTGGCGGGAGGTGGGGGCGAAATACCCGAGCGACTGGTACCCCCAGGAGCCGTCGAACGGGTGTTCGGAAACGGGAAGAAGCTCGATGTGGGTATACCCCATCTCCCGGACGTAGGGGACGAGTTCGTCCGCCAGCTCCCGGTACGACAGGTAGCCGGGCCGCTCCCCCTCCTTCCGCTTCCACGACCCGAGGTGGACCTCGTAGACGGCGACGGGTTCCTCGAGCAGATTCCCCGCCCGCCTCCGGGCCATCCACTCGTCGTCCCCCCAGGAGTACCCGTCGATGGCACAGACGATCGAGCCCGTCCGGGGGGGGTGCTCGTACCGGAAGGCGTGGGGGTCGGCCTTGAGGAGCAGGGCCCCCGAATCCCGGGAGCGGATCTCGTATTTGTAGATCTCCCCCTCGCACAGTCCCGGGAGGAAGATCTCCCAGATGCCGCACTCTCCCCGGTTGCGCATCGGATGCCGGCGGCCGTCCCACCGGTTGAAGTCCCCCACCACGGAGACGCGTTCCGCGTTGGGGGCCCACACGGCAAAGGCGGCGCCTTGCACCCCCCCGATCTCGACCAGGTGGCTCCCCAGCTTCCGGTACAGCTCGAGGTGGGTCCCCTCGCCGAGCAGGTGGATGTCGAAGTCGGAGAGGACGCAGCCGAACGCGTACGGGTCCTCCTGCCGCCAGCGATGGCCCTCGTCGTTCTCGATCTCGATCCGGTACGGGAACGCCTCGTCCCTGTCGGCGAAGACCGCCTCGAAGAGGCCGTCGGGATGGAGCCGTTCCATCTCCGCGCGGACCTCCTCTCCGTCGCGGAGTGTGACCACGGACGCGCGGGCGGCGTCCGGCAGGATCGCCCGGATGGCGACCGCCTTCCCCGTCCGCAGCGGGACGACGTGCGGGCCGAGGACCGAGAAGGGGTCCCAGTGACGCGCCTCCACGAGGCGCGCGATCTCCTGCATGGGAACGGTTCCCGTCATGCCGTCCATTGTATCGGAAAAGGATTCCTCTCCGGAAACGGCGGGGAGAAGGCGGGGATCGGATCGGGTTCTACGGGACGACCCGGAAGGAGGTTTCCCGGCGGTCCGTGCCTGCGCTGCGGGTTTCGATCGAGGCGATGACGCGGTAATTCCCCGGGGCCGCGTTGGCCGGGAGGGTAATCGGGACCGTGCTCTTCCAGGTTCCCCCCTCGCGGGAGATGTCGATCGAGGTCTTTCCGACCTGGCCGTCGTTCAGCAGGATCTCCCGGGTCTCCCGGACGAGGACCTGCGTGTCGGCGGTGGGGGTGAGGACGGCGTAGGTCAGGTTGATGTTGACCGTTTCCCCCGGGGAGACGGATTCGGGGTTTGCCTGGACCGCTTCGATCCTGAGCCGGGTACCCTGCGAGGGCGAATAGTCATATTCCCTGCTGGTCTGCGCCCGGTCCTTCTCCTGCTGGTCGAGGTAGTGCCCGACCGCGCCTCCGGCCAGCCCCCCGAGGAGTCCCCCGATCAGCGCGCCCCGTTTCCCCCCGAGGAGCCCCCCGACGACGGCGCCCCCCAGGACGCCGGTGCCGGCCCCGATGGTCGTCTTCGGATTGTCGCGCACCGTCTGCTCCATGCCGGCGCACCCCGGAAAGAGCGCCGACAGGAACGCCAGGGCGACGCAGAGGCAGAGGAACTTCCTCATGGGGATCCTCCTAGCTGTCCATCGGACGTTTCTCCCCGAGTATATATTCATCGTCCGGTCCTGGCCACAGCGGAGAACCGGGGCGAGGGTCCGTGCCGGCGGGCGGCGTGGACGGGAACGTGGCCGAACCCGTAGCGGGCGAGGAACTCCCGGACCGTCCCGACCGCTTTCGCCGGGGTGTTGTGGTCCGCGCTCAGGTGGCAGAGGACGACCGCCTGCGGCAGGGTCCGGCTCTCGAGCATCACGCGGGCGAGAAACCTTCCCGCCTGCTCGTTGGACAGGTGTCCGACTTCGGAGTCGACCCTCGTGCGGTCCTGGCGGGGGCTTGCCGCGAGCATTTCCGCGTCGTAGTTCGACTCGATCAGGATGAGGTCGCTGTCGACGAACTCCTCGAAGAGGCCGTTCCCGCCGTTTCCCAGGTCGGTGGCGACGGCGACGCGGATCTCCCGGTCCGCCGTCCGGCCGGAGAGGAGGAATCCGCAGGTCACCCCCTCGGCGTCGTGGGGCACGGGAAAGGGGCGGACGCCGATGGCGCCGACGGAGAACTCCCTCCCGTCGAAGGTGCACACCGGCCCCGAAAGGGGGGACCGGGACAGGATGCGGCGGGAAAACGGACGGACATTCTTTTCGTGCAGGAGGATCGGCACCTCGTGGCGGGCGCAGCAGGCGACGGCGGAGGGGTGGATATGGTCCCCGTGGAGGTGGGAGACCAGCACGGCGTCGATGTCTTCCCAGGTGTACCCCGCCTCGCGCAGCGCCTCGACGAGTCCCCGCTGGGAAGGCAGCCCGGCATCGACCAGGAGAACCGTACCCCTGTGCTCGACGAGCATGAGGTTCCCGGAACTGCCGCTTCGCAGGGGCCGGACGGCGAATGCGTCACCCAACGGTCAACAGCTCCAGACCGGACCGCTCGTCCGGGGATCTCGTGGCGCGGACGCCCAGAATCTCGAGGATCATCGCCTCGATGACGATGAACACCTCTCCTTCCCTCCGGATGCAGCCGGTCATGACCTCCGTCCCTCGTCCGAGGGAGGAGTGCAGGTGGATCGAGGGGGGACCGCTGCCGGAGGCGATGCTCCCCATCCCCACGATTTCGAACGGATCCGCGAACTCCCGCCAGACCGGGTCCGGCGGAAGGGAGGCTTCCCGGGGGCCGGCCACCAGCCTCCCGCCCTGGATCGCCCCGAACAGGAAGAACCACCCCGAAGAGATCCCTTCCTTCGCGCAAAGATCCTGGAGGGCCGGCACGACCTGCTCCCCGTGGTCGAACCGGGCGAGGAGGACCCTTCCGACCGTTCCCGCTTTATATCGCATCGCGCACCAGGGAGGATCGCAGCGTGGTCTTCCCCCTTTCCTCTTTCGTTTTGTCGATCCGAGGCTGGCGGTATTATACCAGCGTCCGACCCCGGTGATATAATTCGCATTCAATAATCCCGGGGAGGGGGCCGCGCGTGAGAAAACGGACGCTCTTTCTGTTTTTCCTCGCCGTGGGGCTGCTCTATTGCTCGGCGCTCGGCACTGTCCCCCTCCTCGAGCCGGACGAGGGAAGGTACGCGGAGATCCCCCGGGAGATGCTCGCCTCCGGGGACTTCGTGACCCCGCGCCTGAACGGCGTTGCCTACCTGGAGAAGCCCCCGCTCTACTACTGGGGAACCGCGGCGTCCCTGCGGATGGTCGGGGAGACCGAGGTCGGGGCAAGAGGGTTCACCGCCGCCGTCTCGGTGGCGGGCGGACCCCTGCGCGGTCTGAATTTGCATCCGGGGAATTTACAAAGGAGGATCATTCCCGTTAGAATGCTCAAGTACATGGGGGGGGACAGGTGAAACTTCCGGAACTGACGATCGGCCATCTTACCTCTCGGCTCCCGGTCATCCAGGGGGGGATGTCCGTGCGCATATCGACCTCGTCGCTCGCTTCGGCGGTGGCCGAGTGCGGCGGCATCGGGACGATCGGGGGATCGGGGATCCCGATCGAGGAGCTCAAAGAGGACATCCGCCGGGCGAAGCAGATGACCAGGGGGATCATCGCCGTCAACATCATGTTCGCCGTCCGCCAGTTCATGGAAGTCGTGATGGCGTCGATCGAGGCGGGGGTGGACATGATCGTCACCGGGGCCGGCTTCTCCCGGGACATCTTCAAGGTCGGCAGGGACCACAACGTCCCGATCGTCTCCATCGTTTCCACGCCGGAATTCGGCAAGCTTGCCGAGCGGTGCGGGGCGGACGCCATCGTGGTGGAGGCGAAGGAGGCGGGGGGGCACCTCGGGACCGACAGGCCGCTGCGCGAGCTCTTCCCGGAAATCCGGAAGGTCGTGAAGAAGGTTCCCCTCATCGCCGCGGGCGGGATCACGGACGGCTACGAGATTGCCGAGATGCTGGGGCGGTTCGGGGCGGACGGCGTCCAGATGGCGACGCGGTTCGTTCTGACCAGGGAGTGCGACGTCCCGGACTCCTACAAGAATGCCTACCTGAACGCGAAGAAGGAGGACATCTCCCTGATGCACTCCCCCGTGGGGCTGCCCGGCCGGGCCATCCGGAACCGGTTCCTGAACCGGCTGCTCGGGGGGGAGAGCGTCTACGACGGCGAGTGCAAGCGGGGCTGCCTGAAGAGCTGCGACCATTCGTTCTGCATCATCGACCGGCTGGACATGTCCCGGGAAGGGGACACGGAGAACGGGCTCGTGTTCGCCGGGGAGAACGTCTGGAAGATCAAGGACATCCTCACGGTCCGGGAGCTGATCGACCGCCTCGTCGCCGAGGCCGAGAGCGTCTACGCCCCCGCGCCCGCCTGATCCGCGAACAGCATGCGGAGGAAGTTGTCGTAGTAGGTCGGCTCGAACTCCGTTCCTCTTCCGCGGTCCATGATCGACAGCGCCGTTTTCATGTCCAGCGTCTTCCGGTAGGGGCGGTAGGTGCGAAGGGCGTCGAAGACGTCCGCGATCTGCGTCATGTAGGAGACCGGGTGGAGCGGCTCCCGCGACGATGTCCTGGGATACCCCGAGCGGTCGTACCGGATGTGGTGCTCGAAGCAGACGATCATCGGGAGATCGGAGCCGTGGTCGAGCTTCCGCAGCGCGTTCGCCCCGAGGACGGGGTGTTCCGCCATCCGGGCGAACTCCGATGCGGTGATCTTCCCGGGCTTCTGCAGGATCTCCGCAGGGACCATCTCCTTCCCGATGTCGTGCAGCATGGCGGCGACCCCGATCTCCTGGATCTTCTCCTCCGGGATCCCGAGCATCCTTGCCTGCCCCACGACCAGCGCGCAGACGTTGAGCGAGTGCGTCACCGTGTAGTCGTCGTGGGACTGGAGCTGCATGAGCCGGTGGATGAGGAACGCATCCTGGCGGATCCCCTGCATCAAGCTGGCCACGATGTCCCTCGCCTCCGAAATCGATTTGCCGCCTTCCCCCCCCGCCAGCGAATGCAGAAGCGTCTTGAGGGTGTCGGTCACTCCGAACAGAAGACCGGAGCGGGGGAGCGACCTCTCGAACCCTTCCGGGAGGGCTTCCGCTTTCCCGATGGTCTGGATGTTGCCGTACGAGATGCGCTCCCACTTTGCCCCCGATGCCTCTTCCTTGCCGGTTGCGAGGAAGAAGACGAAGCGCTTGAGCTCGCCGTAGGTCAATCCCTCCCGGAGAGAGAGTTTTTCGATCCCCTTTTCCCGGATGTCCCGCAGGAGTTTCCCCATGGCGGGATTCATCTCGAGGAAGGGGAACTCGTCGATGATGAAATGGTCGCCGATGATGCCGATGTGGATCGTGCCGACGGCCGCCGACACGCGCCCGATCCGGCTGTGGAGGCGCGTGAGCAGTTGCTGGACCCGCTGGTGGTGCGCGGGGTAGATCGCCGCCGCCTGGATCGCCTGGGCGAGGTCCTGGATCACGCCGAACAGTTCCTGCCGGTCCTTCATCGGGCCTCCTGCAGGCTGTGGAGCAGTTCCGTGCAGTGGGAACGGATGGCCTTGCGCCTGGATCCTTTCGCCTGGTGGAGATAGCCGATGGCCTCCGTCCCGCCGATCCGGTACAGCGCGCTTGCGGCATCGATCCGGAGCTGGTCGTCCCTCTTCGGGGCGAAGAAACTCTCCTCGACGAGGATCCTCCCCAGGACGGGGATCCCCTCGGAGGCCTCCAGCCTTCCCAATGCGTGGATCGCCTCCCGCCGGACCCTGTGGTCCGTGTGCGAGACCGCCTGCACCAGGGAGTTCGCCGCGCGCCGGTCGCCGATCTCGCCGAGGATGATGCAGAGGTTCCGCACAAAGTACCATTTCGGGTGGTCCATCCGGTCCAGGACAGCGGGCACGGCGGCCGTCCCCAGCGTCCCCGCGAGCTTCAGCAGTGCCCGGCGTTTTGCCGTCTCCGGCTCGTTGAGCAGACGGTCGAGGAACGGCTCGGCGGCGGCCTCGCCGAACCGGGCAAGAATGCGCAGGAGCGCGTCCGTGTTGCCGGGGTCGCCGGCAACGGCGAGGTCGATGATCTGGTCGAAGTCGATCCCGAGAAAAACCTCTTTCACGGCGGGCTTCCACTCCTCCCGGACGCTCCCCGCGGTGGCTTCCAGCGAGAGGAGGGTGATCTCCAGGAGGTCGATCTCCTTTCGGGAGACGAGGTTGGGCAGCGTCTTCCGGATCTCCTCGAGGATGTCCGGGAATTCGCTCTCCAGCTCTTCTCTCCGCAGGAATTCCAGGAGGATCAGGATGGTTTTCCTTCGAATCCCCTCCGGATGGAACGTGTCGAGAATCGCCGGGGGGAGGAAGTATTTCTCCTCGATCCGCTCCAGGTAAGGCCCGCGCAGGGCGGAGATATTCTCCAGGAAACGGGCGTGGTCGGATTCGACGTATCGTTCCTCCGAACGGGAGAGGAGGAGCTTCTCCACCGTTTCCCAAGTCTTGACGGAATAGTAGTCCTTCACCCGCCGGGATTCCTTCAGGTGTTCCCCGACTCGCGGGAGGAGGCTCTCCCGGAGATTCCGCTCCCCCGCGATGATCCCGAACGCGTTCCGGAGCCGTCCCCCTCCTTTCCCCTCCGCGGAAAGGAGAGAGGCAAGAAGATCGAGGAACTCGTCGTCGGAAAAGCTTTCCGTGAGCGCGCGCGCCTCGAGAAGATCGACGTGTCCCTCCGGGCCATCCCCGCCCGCGTCCGTTCGGCCGGACCCCTCGTCCAGGGAACGGAGGATCTCCTGTTTCTTGTCGTCCGGCAGCGTCCGCACCAATGCTCCGATCCGGCCGAAAATCTTCTTCAGGACATCCGTCGACAAGGCGTCTTCCCCGGAGGCCGGCTGCGCTCCCCTTCCTCCGATCTCATGCGCGCGCCGGACGATCGCCTGGAGGATCTCCGGGGAATCCGAGAGTCCTTGCAGAACGGCCCCCTCCTCGCTGCCGGTGCCGGAGTCGGCAGCGAGAAGAAGGCGCCAGAGGTTCTCCTCCCGGCCCGTGTCCTGCGCCGGGCTCCCCCCGGCCTCGACCAGCCTGCGCGAGAGGAGCTCCTTGTAGTTGTAGGAAGAAAGGGAGATGCCCCGGATCCCCTTCTCCCGGAGGAACTGCTCGGGAGAAACGGGGACCTCGCCGGCGGGCGGCCCGTGGAGGAAGCGGAAGAGGGCCACGATCCCTTCCGGGGTTACCGAATCGTCGAGGGCCATGGTTGCCACCTGCCGGAGATAGAGGTTTTCCGCCAGGCGTGCCACGAGATCCTGCCCTTCTCCGAGGAATTCGTTCCGGTAGAGAACCTTGTCCCGGGTGATCCCGAGGAGAAGCTGTTTTTCCGGCTCGAGGGAAAGGTGGGCAAGGAAGGCCGCGTGCAGCTCTCCCACGCGTTTGGCGAGAACCGGATGGTCCGGTCCGTAGAGCCCTGCCCAGTGGAACGTCTTTGCGAACGCCAGGATCAGCGTCCCGACGCCGATCGTGCCCTTCTTTTCGGGCGTTTGACCCATTTCACGGGAAAGAATCTCACTTGGAGTGGGCAGAATCAAGCGCTATGTCGATGGCGCGTGTCCGTTCCTCCAGAGGAGCGCGAACGCGAGGATCGACAGGGCGCAC
>CP070783.1:1477249-1481822 GCA_020346465.1 Deltaproteobacteria bacterium | reverse complement strand
AGCGCCCGCGTGGGCCTCCACCGACTTGCGGCCGATCGAATGGTAGAGAAACCCGCGCTGCCGGATCTTCACGGGATCGTAGATGTTGCGCCCATCGAAGATCACCGGCTGCCGCATCAGGTTCTTCATCAGCCCGAAGTCGGGCTTGCGGAACTCGTTCCACTCCGTGACGACGATCAGGGCATCGGCCTCCTGGAGGGCACCGTAGGACGACTCGGCGTACTCGATGCGGTCCCCGTACTTCGCCTTCACGTTCCTCATCGCCTCCGGGTCGAAGACGGAAACGTGCGCCTTCGCCTTGAGCAGCTCGTCGATGATGTAGAAGACCGGCGCCTCCCGGACATCGTCGGTGTTCGGCTTGAACGCCAGCCCCCAGATCGCCACCCGCACCCCCTCGAGCTTCCCCTTGAAATGATTCTCCACCTTCCGGTAGAACCGCTTCCGCTGCTCCTGGTTGATCTCCTCCACCGACTGCAGGATGGTCAGCGGCGCCCCCTTTTCGTGGGCGGTCTTCAGCAGCGCCTTCACGTCCTTCGGCAGGCACGACCCGCCGTACCCGAGCCCCGGGAAGAGGTACGTCCTGCCGATCCGGGAGTCGGACCCGATCCCCTCCCGGACCTTCTCCACGTCGGCCCCGACGGCGTCGCAGAAGTTGGCCAGGTCGTTCATGAAGGAGATCTTCATGGCGAGGAAGGAGTTCGCCGCGTACTTGGTCACCTCGGAGCTCTTCTCGTCCATGACGATGACGGAGCTGCCGGCGGGAATGAACGGCTCGTACAGGTCCTTGAGCAGGACGATCGCCCGCTCGCTGCGGGAGCCGATCACCACGCGCTCGGGGCGCAGGAAGTCCTCGACCGCGTACCCTTCCCGGAGGAACTCCGGGTTGGAGACCACGTCGAACTCGAACTGCCCGTCCAGGTGCTTCCGGATGGCCGCGTCGACCTTGTCGCTCGTGTCCACCGGGACGGTGCTCTTGTCGACGATCACCTTGTACCCGGCGCCGGGGTTGCGCTTGAGGATCGCCCCGACCTGGTCCGCGACGCCGAGGATGTATTTCAGGTCCGCGGAGCCGTCCTCGTCCGGCGGCGTCGGCAGGCACAGGAAGACGACCTGGGACCGGAGCACCGCCGACTCCAGGTTCCCCGAGAACTCGATCCTCTCCTTCTTCAGGTTGCGAAGGAAGAGGTCCTCGAGCCCCGGCTCGTAGATCGTGATCTCCCCGGAGGTGAGCTTCTCCACCACGTTCGGGTTGTTGTCGACGCAGTAGACCTTGTTGCCCCGCTCGGCAAGACAGACCCCGGTCACCAGCCCGACGTACCCCGTCCCGACGATCGCCACGTTCATGAATTCGCCTCCGCACCAAAGGTTATGGGGAACCCACCGGAAATGGCGTATTTCCCAAACCGGTTCATGATATCAGATCGACCGGAAGAGGAAAATTCTTCAACCATGCGGGTTGGCTTGCGTCATCCCGTCTGCCAGAATGGGGCGGTGCGCAGGGGGATCCGCGCACGCGGGGACTTGCCATGAGATTGCGCTTTGCCCTTCTCGCACTGATGTCGACGGGGCTCCTCCCCGGCGTCGCCCTCTCCCAGGAAATGACGGCGACCGTCCGGGGGGAGGTCGGCCGGCCGGGAACCTACGCCTTTGTCCCGGGGGAGCGGCTCACCTCCCTGATCGAGAAGTCGGGGGGATTCACCGACAACGCATGGACCGGGGGGGCGGTGCTGACCCGGAAGTCGGCGCTGCCGGAGCAGTCCCGGGAACTGGAAGGAATTCTCGCGAAGATCGAGGAGGCCCTTCGCGCGGACGGCGGGATCTCCGCCCTGGAGAAGGAGTTCCTCGCGGCCCTTGCGACCCTGTCGCCCGCGGGACGGGTGCCCGTCCGCCTCTCCCACCCCCGGCTGATGAAAGGGACCGCGGACGACGTCGAACTCGAGGAGGGGGACGACCTGTTCCTCCCGCCGGAAACCGGGACGGTCGACGTGGCCGGGGCGGTGAAGAACCCCGGCTCCTTCCCCATCGGGGAGAACCGTGGATACGAGGAGGTCCTGCGCGCGGCGGGCGGGTTCACGGAAGGAGCGGACCGGAAGCACGTGTACCTGCTGACGGCGGGGGGAGCCGGTGTGTGGCTGTCCGACCCGTGGATCCGGTGGAATCCCGCGGATTCCCGGTGGGAGCTCTCCGCCTTTCGGCGGGACCGGCCCGCGATCGGGCCGGGAGACACGATCGTGGTCCCCAAAAGACCGACGGCGCCCGCGGGAAAGGAACGGGCGCGCACGATCCCCGGCCTGCTCATGGAAATCGCCCGGATCACCGGCGCCGTCGTGGACCCGCCGTGACCCGGGGACCGCGCGGGAAGATCCGGCGGGCCATTCCGCTGCTGCTCCTTACCGCACCCCTGATCGCCCTGTGCGCCTTCCCTGCCCGGGCGGGGGACTTCCCCTTCACCTACCCGTCCAACCTGGGTCTCACGGGGCTCATGGAGACCCCGACGGCCCGCGTGATGAAGGAGAACCGCTATCGCGTGGGGGCGAGCGTCGTCGACCCGTACCGGCAATATTACGGGACGATCGGGATCTTCCCCCGGATCGAGGTGAACGGAAGGGTCACGGAGGTGAGCGGCGTCCCCGGCTTCACCGAGGGATCCCCCTACGGGGACTTCAAGGACAAGGCCGTCGATCTGAAGTTCCAGTTCCTCCGCGAGGGGAAGTTCACGCCGGCGCTCGCGCTGGTCGTCATGGACCCCCACGGGACCCGGCTCTACTCCTCCCAGGCCCTCGTCGCGAGCAAGCAGATCTACCCCTTCGACTTCACCATAGGCATGGGGAACGGCAGGTACGGGAAGGAGCCGCTGCCCGCCACGGGGGAGAGGTTCGGCCTCGAACTGTTCACCAAGCCCCGGGAATGGTGGAACAGCGCCAAGGTGTTCGGGGGGATCCAGTTCGCCCCCTCCGAGAAGTTCGCCCTCATGGTGGAGTACAGCCCGATCGAATATCACCGGCAGACGAACGACCCCGCGCAGGCGAGGTATTTCACGGAGCCGGTCCCCTCGAAGGTCAATTTCGGCGCGCGGTGGAAGCCGACCCGGTGGTCGGAGATCGACGTGACCTACCAGCGGGGGAACCAGTTCGGCGTGGGGTTTTCCGTGGCGTTCGACATCGGGAACCCCCTCGTCCCGATCCGCGACCGGCCATACCGGGAAACGCCGGAGAGGCTGGCGGACCCGGTCTCCGACCGGATCGCCGCCGCGCTCTCCGAATCGGGCTTCCGCAACATCGGGGTCGACTCCGACGGGATCACCCTGCACGTCGAGGCGGAAAACGACCGGTACTTCTTCGCCACGCGCGCGGTCGACGTGATCCTTTCGATCGTCGCCCCGCGGATGCCCGAAACCGTCGAGTACCTCCACGTCATGCTCAAGGAGAACGGGATCCCCTCGGTCGACTTCATCACGACCCGGAGAGGGCTCGTCCTAGTCCATGAAGGGGAGATCGGGCGGGACCGGTTCTTCGCGCTGTCGACGTTCAAGACGGATGAAGTCCTCCCCTACGTTGCAAAGACCGTGCACAAACGCAGATACGACTACGACGTCAACCTCTCCCTCGAGACCTTCCTCAACGACCCCTCCGGGTTCTTCAAGTACCGGTTCGGCATCACGGGGCTGGTGAGCGCGGATACCTGGAAGGGCGGCTCCCTCGTCGCGGGGGCGGAATATTACCCGCTGAACACGGTCTCCACGTCGACCGTCCCCCTTTCGATCCCGGTCCGCAGCGACATCGCCGAGTACAAGAAGGAGGACGTCTCCCTGAGCAGGCTCCTGTTCGAGCAGATCCACAAGACGAGGGGCCCCCTGTACGGAAGGATCGCCGGGGGGCTCCTGGAGGTCATGTACGCGGGCGTGGACGGGGAGATCGCGGCGCCTCTTCTGAACGGCCGGTTCCTGGCGGGGATCAGCGGAAGCGCGGTGCAGAAACGGGAGCCCGACAGCCCCTTCGGGCTGATTTCGGGGGCCGACTACTACACCGCCTTCGTCAACGGGCGCCTCAACATCCCGGAAGCCGACGTCTATCTGGACGTGAAGGCGGGAAGGTTCCTGGCGGGCGACAAGGGGGCCCGGGTGACCCTGTCCAAGTCGATCAACGGGGTGGTCCTGTCGGCGTGGTACAGCTTCACCGACACCTCGATCTTCACCGACCCCTTGAACAACGGGTACCACGACAAGGGGATCTCCGTCACCATCCCCCTGCGGCTCTTCCTGGGCAGGGATTCGAAGACCTCGTACCGGTACGCCCTGTCGCCCTGGACGAGGGACGTCGGGCAGGACATCTCCCATTACCGCACGCTGTTCGACTACATCGGGAGAAACGTCGGGGTCTGGCTTTCCAGGGACCGCAAAGAAATGGTTGCGCTCCCCCGATGAAAGGGTAAGATAGGGAAAAATCCCTTTCCCGGGGGAGCCGGAACGATGAAACCGATCGCCAAAAAGATCCTGTCCCTTCTGTCCGTCGTCGTATTCCTCACAACCGTTGCGGGACCTGTCGGGAATGCCTTCGCGGCGGACCAGTGGGAG
>CP070783.1:1466312-1477149 GCA_020346465.1 Deltaproteobacteria bacterium | reverse complement strand
CCGCCCGGGCGGGACGGAACGGCACCGCCTTCCGGTACTCCCTGTCTCCCCCGACGTCGATCGACCCCGCCGATATCGTCATCTCCGCGAACCGCGACAGGAGTGCGACGGCCCGATCGGCCGCGTACATCGTGCCGGACGGGTCCACACCCCGCTCGAACCGGTAGGAGGACTCGGTGGACAGCCCGAGGCGCCTCCCGGTGGTCCGAACGGAGGCAGGCGCGAAATGCGCGCTTTCGAACAGAATCCTCGTCGTCGACGGAAGCACCTCGGTGTTTTCCCCTCCCATCACTCCGGCCACCGCCACCGGGTTTTCCGCGTCCCAGATGAGCAGCATGCCGGGCTGGATCTCCCGGGGCGTTCCGTCCAGCGTGGTGAACGTGCGCGGGATCCCCGACGTTCGAACCTCGATGCGGTGTCCCGCGAGGCGGTCGAGGTCGAATGCGTGCATCGGCTGCCCGAGCTCGAGGAGCAGGTAATTGGTGATGTCCACGATGTTGTTGATCGGACGAACGCCGCACAGGGCGAGACGGCGCTGGATCTGCGGAGGGGACGGGGCGATTGTCACATCCGTGATGACGCGCGCGGAATAGCGCGGGCACAGATCATTGTCCGTCACGGCCACGGAGGCGATCTCCCCGATGGGCGGCCCGGTCTCCGCAAAGGAGGCGTCCGGAAGGACGACCCGTTCCCCCGTGATCGCGGCCACCTCGCGTGCCACCCCGAGCACGCTCAGGCAATCCCCGCGGTTGGGGGTGATCTCGACGGAGAGAAGCCAATCGTCCATCCCGATCGAGGGGGCGAGCGGGAGACCCGCCTGTGCGTCCGCCGGGAGGATCATGATCCCGGGGGACTCCTCCGCCAGCCCGAGTTCCTGCTCCGAGCAGAGCATCCCTTCCGAAACCTGTCCGCGGATTTTCGCCTTCCCGATCTGCACGCCGGTGGGGAGCTTCGCGCCGACCCGTGCGAGGGCCACCGCGTCCCCCGCTTTCATGTTCCTCGCCCCGCAGACGATCCGGTATTCCGCCGTGCCATCCGTCACACGGCAAAGGGAAAGCTTGTCCGCGCCCGGGTGGGGCCCCATCTCGAGGATCCTGGCCACCACCACGTCTTCCAGCCCTTCCCCGAGGTACCGGCAGGAAGAGACTTCCACGCCCGCCATCGTGAGGGCGTCCTGGATCTCCCGGGGGGAAAGACGCGTATCCACGAACTCTTTGAGCCAGGAATAGAGTATTTTCACGGTTGCTCTCTCACCCCGGTCGACGGCAGCCTTCAGAACTGTGAAAGGAAACGGGGGTCGTTCTCGAAAAACAGGCGAATGTCGCTGATCCCGTGACGCAGCATGGCAATGCGCTCCACGCCCATTCCGAAGGCGAAGCCCGTGAACTCCTCCGGGTCGTAGCCGACGAAGCCGTATACGGCCGGGTCGATCATCCCGCAGCCGAGGATTTCGAGCCACCCGGAATCCTGGCATACGCGGCATCCGGAGCCGTCGCATATGACGCAGCGGATGTCGACTTCCGCCGACGGTTCGGTAAACGGGAAGAAGCTCGGGCGGAACCGGAGGGGCTTGCCTTCTCCGAACATCATCCCGCAGAACTCGTTCAGCAACCCTTTCAGGTCGCCCATCGTGATGCTCCGGTCGACGGCGAACCCCTCGACCTGGTGGAACATCGGGGAGTGCGTCACGTCGGAATCGCACCGGTACACGGCACCCGGGGCGATCACGCGAAGGGGCGGCCGCATCGCCTCCATCGCCCGGATCTGGATCGGGGACGTGTGCGTCCTCAGGACCAGGTCTCCCCCCGGCCAGTCGATGTAGAACGTGTCCTGCATGTCCCTCGCCGGGTGGTCTTTCGGAATGTTGAGCGCCTCGAAATTGTAGTAGTCCTTCTCGATCTCCGGTCCCCCGTGAATCGAGAACCCGAGGCGCTGGAAAATGGCGATGATCTCCGCCATGGTCCGGGAGACGGGATGGCGGTGCCCAAGGGGGGGGGCACGGCCAGGGAGGGTCACATCGATCCGTTCAAGGCCTTCGCGCGCCTTTCTTTCCCCCTCCCGGATCTCCTCGAGCTTCCGGGCGAACGCGGCCTCGAGGTTCGCCCTCGCCTCGTTTGCCGAGGCGCCGACCCGCTTCCGCTCCTCCACGGCCAGGGAAGCGACACCCTTCAGGAATTCGGATATGGCCCCCTTCTTGCCGAAGTAACGGCCCTTGGCGTCGAGGAGGTCGCTTTCCGTCTTCGCGGAGGAGATCGCCCGCAGTCCTTCCTCGGTAAGGAGAGCGATCCTCTCGGTCGTGTCTTGCAAGAACGTCCGCCTTCCCTATCCGAGCGCTGCCTTGGCGGAATCGGCCAGGGAGCGGAACCCTTCCGCATCGTTGACGGCGATATCCGCGAGGACCTTCCGGTCGATTTCGACTCCCGCCTTCTTGAGCCCGAATATGAACTGGCTGTACGAAAGCCCGTTCTCCCTCGCTGCGGCGTTTACCCGGGTGATCCAGAGAGCCCGGAACTCCCGCTTCTTCGTCCGCCTGTCCCGGTAGGCGTACTGCAGGGAGCGTGCGACGGCCTCCTTGGCGGACCGGAGCAGCCGTCCGTGACCCCCGCGGAATCCCTTCGCCGCCTTGAGTACCTTCCGGCGTTTCTTGTGTGAATGGACCGCTCTTTTTACGCGTGGCATGGCGTCCTACCCCTTCTTCCCGCAGCTACAGGTACGGCAGCAGGCGACGGATCGATTTTTCGTCCGTCGAATGCACCAGCGGGGACTTCTTGAGTTTCCGTTTGCGCTTTCTCGACTTGCCGGTGAGGATGTGGCTCTTTCCCGCCTTTGCCCGGCGGATCCCCCCTCCTCCCGTTGCGGAGAAGCGCTTCTTCGCACCCCGGTTGCTCTTCATTTTCGGCATTACCGTTCCTCCTGTGTTTCCGGCAGGGACTCCTGCTTCCTGTCGGCCGGCGAAGATGCCCGCCCCTCGGATCGTTCCCGCCTCCCGGTCTTCTCGGGTTTCACGGCTTTTCTCTTCTGCGCGGTCGGGGCGACGATCGTCATCATCGTCCTCCCCTCCATCTTCGGAGCGCTCTCGACCTTGGAGAGGTCGGCGACCTCCGACACGATATGCTTCAGCATCTCGAACCCGCTCTGGGAAGCGTAGGACATCTCCCGCCCCCGGAATCGAACCGTCACCTTCACCTTGTCCCCGTCCTCGAGAAACTTCCGGATATGCCGGATCTTCACGTTCAGGTCGTGGGAGTCGGTCTTGGGCCGGACCTTGATCTCCTTGACCTGGATGACGGTCTGCTTCTTCCGGGCCTCCTGTTCCCTTTTGCTCTGCATGTACTTGAACTTGCCGTAGTCCATGATCCGGCAGACCGGCGGATCTGCGTTCGACGCAACCTCGACGAGGTCGAGATCGAGGCTTCTCGCCTTCTGCATCGCTTCCTCGGTGGAGACGATTCCCAGCTGCTCCCCGTCTGCGCCCACGAGCCGGACCCTGGCGACGCGAATCTGTTCGTTGGTTCTGGATTCCTTGACGATGGCTCCCTCCTTTATTCTCCCGAGTTGTCCGCTTCTTTCCGAAGCGTTTCGAGGAACTCCCCGATGGACATCGGCGGGAACTGTTCCCCCCCCCGCCTGCGCGGGGAAACCTGACGCCCCTCCACTTCCCGGTCGCCGATCACGAGCGCATAAGGGACCTTCTGCAGCTGGGACTCGCGGATCTTGTAGCCGAGTTTCTCGTTGCGGAAATCCCCCTCGGCCCGATACCCCGCGGCCCGAAGCGCGGCGACCACCTCCCGCGCGTACTCGATGTGGCGGTCCGCGACGGACAGGACATCGGTCTGGACCGGCGCCAGCCAGACGGGGAACGCGCCTGCGTATTGCTCGACGAGGATGCCGAAGAACCTCTCCAGGGATCCCATGAGCGCCCGGTGGATCATGATCGCGGGTTGCTCCGCACCATCATCCCCGATGAATGTCACATCGAACCGTTCCGGGTTGTTGAAATCGACCTGGATGGTCGAGCACTGCCAGGCCCGTCCCAGGACATCCTTTATCTTGATATCGATTTTCGGACCGTAAAAGACCCCTTCCCCGGGGTCCACTTCGTACGGGAGTCCCTTGCGGTCCAGCGCGCGCTTGAGCGCCGCCTCCGCCTTCGCCCAGTTCTCCTGCGTGCCGGCGAACTTCTCCGGTCTCGTGGAAAGATAGATCTCGTACCGGTCGAACCCGAACCGGCGCAGCACGAAGAGGGTGAAGTCCAGAAGGGAGTAGATCTCCTCGTCCAGCTGGTCGGCCCGCAGGAACAGGTGCGCATCGTCCTGGGTGAATCCGCGAACCCTCAGAAGTCCGTGCAGCGTCCCGGAAGGTTCATACCGGTACACCGTCCCCAGCTCGGCATACCGGATGGGCAGATCGCGGTAGGAGCGCATCCGGGATTTGTAGATCTGGATGTGAAACGGGCAATTCATCGGCTTCAGCTGATACTCCTGCCCCTCCACCCCGATGGAGGAGAACATGCTTTGCCGGTAGTAGTCGAGGTGTCCGCTCACCCTCCAAAGGTCGATGCGCGCGATGTGGGGGGAAAAGACGAGATCGTACCGCGCCTTGGCGTGTTCTTCCCTCCAGAAATCCTCCATGACCCTGCGGACGACCGACCCCTTCGGGTGCCAGAGGATCAGTCCTGGACCGACCTCCTCGTTCACGCTGAACAGGTCGAGCTCTCTCCCGAGCCTCCTGTGATCGCGCTTCTTGACCTCCTCCAGGAGGTGCAGGTACTCTTCGAGCTCCTTTTTCTTCGGGAAGGCGCATCCATAGATGCGTGTGAGCATCCGATTCCCGGAATCCCCCCTCCAGTAGGCCCCTGCCGTATGCATGAGCTTGTAGGCTCCGACCTTGCCGCTGCTCGGCAGGTGAGGCCCCCGGCACAGGTCGAGGAAGTTCCCCATGCGGTACAGGGATACGGTCGGTTCCGGGATGTCGTCCAGCAGCTCCCCCTTGTACAGCTCCCCGGGAAACCTTGCCCTGGCCTCCTCCTTGGTCAGCTCTTCACGCTCGAAGGAAAAATCGGCCCGCACGATCTCTTCCATCTTGGCCTCGATCCGCGCGAGGTCCTCCGGCGTGAACGGATTCTCCACGTCGAAATCGTAATAGAACCCGTTTTCTATCGCGGGACCGATGGTGATTTTCGCCTCCGGAAAGAGTTCCTTGACCGCCGCCGCCATCACGTGAGCCGTGCTGTGCCTCATGATCTCGATGCCGTCGCGGTCCTCGGGCATCACCCACTCGACCGTTCCCCCGGGAGGCGCCTGGGCGGCGAGGTCGCGGAGGACCCCGTCGACCCGGGCGGCGATCGCCACCTTCGCCTTCCCCTGCTGTTTGGCAAGTTCCATGAGCGTCATCGCACCTGTTCTCACAAAGCAAAAAAATCCCGTCGCACCGGTACCCCGGGACAATGGCCAGTCAGGGTTCCACCGGGCAGGGAAAAGAAAATGGTGGGCGATACTGGACTTGAACCAGTGACCCCCTGCATGTCAAGCAGGTACTCTAACCAACTGAGCTAATCGCCCTCAAGGCCATAGAGAGTATTATAGTTAGCAGGACCCTCCCCAAAAAGTCAATTAAAATATAGATTCCGTAACGTTGCAGACCGTTTCATAGAATCCCCGGGGAGTCGGTTCGAACAGGTGCACCGTCGCGCCCGTCTCCCGGGCGATGTCTTCGGGGGAGAGATTGTCGAGGAAAAGGTCACCCGCTTCCCGCAGGCAGACGGAGGGGAGGTAGACCCGGGAAGCCCCTCTGCCCTTCAGGGCGGACAGGATATCTCCCCCCGAGAGAAGCCCCGTGACGGTCACGTTTTTCCCCATGAGGCGGTTTTCGACCGGCAAGTGGACGAACCTGGCGCCCGCCCTTCCGGAAAATACCTTCAAAAAATCGGCGATATAGGAGCGAGGGGAAACACCGCTTACCACCGTGCCCCCCGCAGTCGCCCGTTTCCACCTCTTCCGACGGAAGAGAGCCCGCGAATCGTCCTGGTGCCTCCTGAGAAGCCCTACACCGTTGCCGATCTGTGCGAACGACCCGTACGCGCCCCGTCCGGGGATCTTGGCCCCCGCCAGCAGGTAATACTCGTCGGCGGCGACCGCGAAGGGTTCCGCGTCGCGGTGGTCCAGAGAACGGCGCAACCGGGCGAGCAGGGCAAGCGTCGCCCTGGCTTCGTCCCGGGAGACCGCCCGGAGGGGAGGAAGGCCGCGCCGGTGGGAGGTGAGCCCCACCGGCACCACGGCAACGGTCGCAAGCCCGGGCCGCAGTCCGGAGAGCACAACGAGCGACCGCTCCAGTTCCGTCCCGTCGTTGATCCCCGGGCACACGACAATCTGGCCGTGGAGAACGATGCCGGCCGCGACGAGGCGGCGCATGACCGACATCACGTCGGCGGCGCGGGGGTTTCCGAGCATCCTCCTTCTCAGCACGTTGTCCGTCGTGTGAATGGAGACGTACAGAGGAGAGAGACGGTATCGGAGGATCTTCCGGATTTCCTCCTCGGAAATATCGGAAAAGGTAACGTATTGCCCGTGCAGGAAGGAAAGACGAACGTCCTCGTCCTTGATGTACAGGCTCCTGCGCATCCCCTTCGGCAACTGGTGGACGAAGCAGAAGATGCACCGGTTCCGGCACCGCCGGATCCGGACCGGTTCCGGAAAAACCCCGAGAGGGTTTCCCCCGGTCCGGATGATTTTCTCCCTCCTCTCCCCCCGCTTCGTTGCCCACCGAAGGAGAAACCGTCTCCCGCTGGTCAGGAAATGGAGGTCCAGGAGATCAAAGACGGGTTCTCCCCCCACGGAGAGAATCGCGTCTCCCGCGGTGATTCCGGCGCGTTCCGCGGGGGAATCCCGGGCAACGGACTCCACCAGGACTCCGGGACGGGTCGAACGGGGGACTCCCGCTGCAGGAGCTTCAGGCACGGGAGAGTTTCCGGATCCCGATCAGAAGGTATTGGAGCCCGGATACGGAGGTCGACAGGGCGCACAGTCCGACGATGGTCCCCGTCACCCAGAACTCGGATCCCGCAGGGGCGAGATGCCATATCCCGGGGAAGGCCCGGATCGCAAGGAAAAAGATCACGGTCAGGATCTGCGTTGCGGTGTTTGCCTTGCTTAACCCCGTGGCCGCAATGTCCTCCGAGTCGAGCAGGAGCAGGTAGAGCAGACTCCCGATGAGGATGAAGACGTCGCGGCTGATCACCATGATCGTCAGCCAGACGGGTACGATGTTGACGAGGGCGAGCACCACGAACGACGTCGCCATGAGCAGCTTGTCGGCGATCGGGTCGAGGTAGAACCCGACGACTGTCCGCTGGCGAAGCCATCTTGCCAACAGCCCGTCCAGCATGTCGCTGGCCCCTGCAATGACGAAGACCAGGAGCGCAAGCCGTGCCCGGTCGGAGATCAGCAGGTAGGCGAACAGAGGCACGAGCAGGACGCGCATGGCGGTGAGTCCGTTGGCGATGTTGATCAGCCTTGCCTGGTCGAACCGCTCCTTGCCGAACGGTGCAGCCATAACCCTCCTTCCACTTCCTTGAGCAACGCGTGGATCCCGTCGCCCGTCTTCGCCGAAATGCGGATCGCTCCCGGGGGTCTCCACCCCGCATTCCCCGTCAGGTCCGACTTGTTGACGGCGAGCAGGAGAGGCTTCCCGGAAACCCCAATCTTGGAGAGAATGCCTTCGACGGACGAGATGGCGTCTTCCATCCCCTCGGAACTCCCGTCGGCGACATGGACGAGGAGGTCGGCCTCCCCGATTCCTTCCAGTGTGGCAAGAAATGCCTCTCGGAGTTCGTCCGGCAGATCGTGGATGAATCCCACGGTGTCCACCAGGATCGCCGTTCCGCCCCCGGGCAGCGGAAATCGCCGCGCTGTAGGATCGAGCGTTGCGAACAGCTTGTCCGCCACGTAGACGCCGGCCCCGGTAAGCCTGTTGAACAAGGTGGATTTCCCGGCGTTGGTGTATCCCACCAGGGCGACGACGGGAAATCCCACCTCCTTCCGTCTGCGGTAGTGAAGCGTTCGGGTCCGCCTCACGGTGAGAAGGTCCCGCTCGATCTGGCGGATGTGGGTCCGGATCCTTCGCCGGTCCTCCTCGAGCTTCTTTTCCCCGGGTCCCCTCGTCCCGATCCCCCCCCCGAGGCGGGACAGGTCCCTCCTGCCCCCGGTCAGTCTCCCCAGCCGGAACGAGAGCTGGGCAAGCTCGACCTGGAGCTTTCCTTCCCGACTGCGCGCCCTGCGGGCGAAGATATCCAGGATGATCTCCCGGCGATCGAGAACCTTTACCCCCAGCTCCCGTTCGAGATTGGCCTGCTGGTTCGGCCGGAGGAGGTTCTGGAAGACGACGAGGTGAACGTCGTGCACACGGACGGTGTCTTTCAGGCTCTCCAGCGTCCCTTTGCCGATCAGGGTCGCCGGATGTTCCGAGGAAAGAAGCTGGGTGCGACTTCCCGCTACGACCCCGCCGGCGCCTTTCACGAGGCTCGCAAGCTCTTCGAGAAGGTCGACGGGGGGAGGGATTCCCGGGACGCGACGCCGTTTCCGCTGGGCCCAGACGAGCCAGGCCCTCTCGGGAGATTCGTTTCCGGCCATCGTCAGTGGAGGCGCAAAACGTCGTACCCGAACCGGACCCGCAATTCCCGGGCCAGCGTGAGTGACGGTGCGACGCCCAGGCTGTCCGGCAATGCAAGTACCGCCTCGTACGCCCCTTCGCGCACGAGATGCAGGAACCCCCGTTTCTCACCGGCGTTCCGCTCGAGCATCTTCCGGAGATCGAGGATGTCCGCAGGGGTCATCCTGTCGGTGTAGATCTGAAAGTGGACGGACCGGGCAAGTCGTTCCCGGACGTTTTCCATCCGGAAGATCTCCGTCGCGACGACCTTGGCGGTCTTTTCCTCCGCCTCCACCCGCCCGACGAGGAAGACCGGTCCCCCGCATGTCAGGGCATCCCGGCTTTGCTGGAAGACTTCCGGAAACACGATCACCTCGAGGACTCCCTCCAGGTCCTCGAACTGGAGATACGCCATCTTCTTGCCCTGTTTCGTCGTCTTCTGGCGCAGGGAGCTGATGATCCCCCCGATTCTCACCTCTGCCCCCGAACCCATGGAGGCAATCCGCGCCGAGGTGGCGTTGGCGAACAGCTCCATCTCGCCTGCGTATTCGTCGAGGGGGTGGCCGGTGATGTAGAACCCGAGCACCTCCCGCTCGTTTACCAGCCGTTCCCGCCTGCCCCATGTGGGAGAGGACGGCTTTCTGTCCCGTTCGCGCGCGGTGGGGGGGGCAATCGTCCCCCCGAAAAGGGCGTACTGCCCCGATCCTTTCCTCCGCGCCGACTCCTGGGCAGCCTCCATCAGAGACGGAAGCCTTTCGAACACCCCGCCGCGGTCGGGGTCGAGCGAGTCGAGGGCTCCCGCCTTGACCAGGCTCTCGACAGCCCTTTTGTTCACCTTGCGAAGGTCCACCCGGGAGAGAAAATCCTCCACCGAGCCGAACGGGTCCTCCCCCTTGGCCTCGCGGATGACCTCGATGGCGGCCGCACCCACTCCCTTGATCGCCGAGAGCCCGAACCGGATGGCGCCCCCGGAAGGGTGGAAGGCGAAGCGTGACTCGTTGACATCCGGAGGGAGAACCGCGATGCTGCGCTCTCTGCAGTACGCCATGTACCGGATGATCTTCGCGGTGTCTCCCGACTCGGAGGTCATCAGGGCGCAGAAGAACTCCACGGGGTAGTGGGTCTTGAGGTAGGCGGTCTGGTAGGCCAGAAGCGCATATGCCGTGCTGTGGGACTTGTTGAAGCCGTATTCGCCGAACTGGGCCATGAGGTCGAAGATGGCCGCCGCTTTTTTGGCGGATATTCCCTTCCCTTTCGCTCCCTCGAAAAACCGGATCTTCTGCTTCTCCATGAGCGCCGCGTCCTTTTTCCCCATGGCCTTGCGAAGGACGTCCGCTTCCCCCATGGAGAACCCCCCGAGCGCGACCGCGATCTGCATGACCTGCTCCTGGTAGACGATGACGCCGTAGGTGTCACGAAGGATTTCCTCGAGGTCCGGCAGCTGGTATTCGATCGCCTTCTGCCCGTGCCGCCTCGCAATGAAGTCGTCCACCATCCCGCTCTGGAGGGGACCCGGCCGGTAGAGGGCGACCGCGTCGATGAGGTGGGTAAACCGGTCCGGCTTCAGCCGGAGGAGAAGGTCCGTGAAGCCCTGGCTTTCGCACTGGAACACCCCGGCGGTGTCTCCCCGGGACAGCATCGCGTAGGTTTCCGGGTCGGAGAGGGAAAGGGTGTCGACGTCCACCGCTTCCCCCCGCTGATCGAGGATCAGCTTCCTGGTGTTGTGGATCGCCGTGAGCGTTCGCAGGCCGAGGAAGTCGAATTTGACCAGGCCGACCTTCTCGATGTGCTGCATCGGAAACTGCGTCGTGATATCGCCGTTCGAATTCCTGTACAGGGGAACGTACTCGGTGATCGGACGGTTCGCGATGACCACCCCGGCGGCATGGGTCGAGGCGTGGCGGGACAGCCCTTCGATTCCCTTCGCGTACTCGAAGAGGTCGCCCACCTTCGGGTTGTCCCTAATCATCTCCGGAAGCCGCGGCTCGACCGCAAGCGCCTTCTCGATCGTCATCCCGAGGTCCGGCGGGATGAGCTTCGCGATCTTGTCGACATCGGCGTACGGCATCTCGAGAACCCGTCCGACGTCGCGGACGGCGGCCCGCGCCTTCATCGTTCCGAAGGTGATGATCTGGGCGACGTTCTCTTTTCCGTACCGGTCTTCCACGTACCGGATCACCTCGTCCCTGCG
>CP070783.1:1453652-1466212 GCA_020346465.1 Deltaproteobacteria bacterium | reverse complement strand
TCGATGGACCCCGGCCAGCACGATTTTTCGTCCGCCGACCGCGAGGGGGCGGAGAACATGGCCCGGGCGGCCGCCCTCGAAGGGCTTTCCCGGATCGTCTACCTGGGGGGACTCGTGGAGCCGGGCGGGGGGATGAGCGAACACCTCCGCTCCCGGGCGGAAGTGGCCGATATCCTCGCCTCCGGCACCGTCCCCGTCACGACCCTGCGGGCGGCGATGGTCATCGGCGCCGGCAGCGCGTCGTTCGAGATCCTGCGGTACCTCGTCGACCGGCTCCCCGTGATGATCACGCCGCGCTGGCTGGGAACGGAGTCGCAGCCGATCGCCATCCGCAACGTTCTCGATTATCTCGTCGGCTGCCTCGAAGTCCCCGGGACCGCCGGACAGACCTTCGACATCGGCGGATCCGAAGTGGTGACGTACCGGCGCCTGATGGACCTCTACGCCGAGGAGGCACGCCTTCCAAGGCGCCGGATCTTCCCCGTCCCCGTCCTGACACCGAAGCTCAGCTCCTATTGGATCGACCTGATCACCCCCGCGCCTGCCGCCCTTGCCCGGCCTCTTGCCGAGGGCCTGTCCAGCAGGCTCCTGTGCCTGGACGACCGGATCAGGAGCCTCATCCCGGTGGAGCTCGTCGACTGCCGGAGCGCGATAAACGCGGCAATCCGCCACAGCCGGTGGGACTTCGAGGACGCAGGCGAATCCGAGCCCGCCGGAGGGTTCCCCGAAGAGGGAACGTTGCCGGGGGACCCGGCCTGGGCGGGGGGAACGATGTATCGCGACCACCACCGGATCGCGCTGGCGGCGACTCCGGAGGAAGTCTGGGAACCGGTCGCCCGCATCGGGGGGAAGACGGGCTGGTACTACGCCGACTGGCTCTGGACGATCCGCGGGCTCCTGGACCGGCTGGCGGGGGGAACCGGGATTCGCAGGGGCCGCCGCAGGGAGGCGGACGTTTCTCCCGGGGACCCGATCGACTTCTGGAGGGTCGCCGCGGTGGAGCCGTCCCGCCGCCTGCGCCTGGTGGCGGAGATGAAGCTTCCCGGCTGCGCCACCCTGGAGTTCCGGGTCGAACGGGAAGGCGAACGGATCACCTGGCTCCACCAGATCTCCGTGTTCGTCCCTTCGGGCCTGGCGGGAATCGTGTACTGGCGAATTGTGGATCCCTTCCACCACTTCGTGTTTTCCGGGATGCTGAAGGGAATCGCACGCGAGACGAAAAAAGCCGTGGTCGCGGGGCCGGAGCACGTGCCTCCGGGAGCCCCTCCCGCAGGCCGGGCGCTGCGCCGGGAGCGTTCTCCATGAGGCTCGAGCGGCTCCAGGATCTCTGCAGGCTCCCGATCGCGCTCCCCGTCGCCTGGGACTTCTTTTCCGACCCCCGGAACCTCGAACGGATCACGCCCCCCTGGCTCGGAATCGAGATCACCTCCGATCTGCCTCCCCGGATGCACCCGGGGATGATCGTCACGTACAGGGTCAGGCCGCCTCCCGGGATCCCGGTCCGCTGGGTGACCGAGATCACGCACGTCGTGGAACCGACCCTGTTCGTGGACGAGCAGCGGTACGGGCCGTATCGCTTCTGGCACCACCAGCACCATTTCCGGGAGGTCGACGGAGGGGTGGAGAGCGTCGACATCGTCCACTACGCCCTCCCGTTCGGGTTCGCCGGCAGGCTCCTCGGGGGGGCGCTCGTCCGCGGGCAGCTCCGGAAGATCTTCTCCTTCCGGAAGACCTTCCTCGAAGAGACCTTCGGGAGGCTGGACCGTCCGCCGGACCCGGGGAGAGGGACAGGGTGACCGCGCCGGGCCCCCGAAACGCAGCGATCGTCTGGTTCCGCAGGGACCTGCGGGTCTCCGACAACCCGGCTCTCTCCGCCGCCGTCGCCGGGGGCGGGCCGGTCATCCCGGTGTTTGTCCTGTCCCCGGAGGAGGAGGGGAAGCATCCACCGGGAAGCGCTTCCCGGGCGTGGCTTTCCCGGTCGCTCTCCGCCCTCGACGGCACCCTGCGTTCCCTCGGATCCCGGCTCGTCGTCCGCCGCGGCCCGTCCCTCCGCGAACTCCTTGCGGTCGCCGCCCGGGCAGACGCCGCGGCGGTCCACTGGAACAGGCTCTACGAACCGTCCGCCGGGGACCGGGACGACAAGGTGGAGCGGGGGCTTGCGGAGGGGGGGATCCGGCCGGAATCGTTCCCCGGCTCCCTTCTGTTCGAGCCCGGGGACGTTCGCTCCTCCGGAAAGGGGCCGTTCCGCGTCTTCACCCCCTTCTGGAGGCGCTGCCTTTCGCTCTCCGACCCTCCTGCGCCGAACCGGACCCCAAGGAAGCTGTCTCCCCCGCCCGCCTGGCCCGACTCCCTCGACCTCCCCGACCTGCCGCTGCCGGATCCGGCGCGCGATTCGTCCCGGAACATCCTCCGGGAGTGGGAACCGGGGGAAAAGGGGGCCGGGGCGTCGCTCTCCCGCTTTCTCGACGGGGCGCTGGCGGACTACCCGGAGAACCGTGACCGTCCGGACCTTCCGGGAACATCCCGCCTCTCCCCTCACCTGCACTTCGGAGAGATCTCCCCCGGCCAGGTCTGGCGCGCGGTGACGGCGAGGGCCGCCGTCGACCCCGAAAGGGGCGTCGCCCGCGGAGCGGAAGCTTTCCTGCGACAGATCGGGTGGCGGGAGTTCGCCCACCATCTGCTGCATCATTTCCCCCGCACGCCGGAAGAGCCTCTCCGCGAGGAATTCTCCCGGTTCCCGTGGAGGCAGGACGAGAAAGGACTGGACGCCTGGAAGCGGGGGCAAACCGGGTACCCCATCGTGGACGCGGGGATGAGAGAGCTGCAGGCGACCGGATGGATGCACAACCGGGTGCGGATGATCGTGGCGTCGTTTCTCGTCAAGGACCTGCTCATCCCCTGGCAGAAGGGGGCGGCCTGGTTTCTCGAGACGCTCGTCGACGCGGATCTGGCCAACAACACCCTCGGGTGGCAATGGGTCGCCGGATGCGGAGCGGATGCAGCCCCCTACTTCCGGATCTTCAATCCCGTCACGCAGGGGGAGAGGTACGACCCGGAAGGCGGCTACGTGCGGAAATGGGTACCGGAGATCGCGGGCATTCCCGCGGCGTGGATCCACCGGCCGTGGGAAGCGCCGACCGGCGTGCTGCGGGAGGCGGGGGTCCGTCCGGACAGAACGTACCCGAAACCCGTCGTCGACCATCGCGCAGCGCGGGAACGCGCCCTGGGCGCCCTGGCGTCGATGCGAAAAACCGGGAGGTGACCGACGGGGCAGGGAATCGGGCCGGGCCTCTCGAACCATTTCCCACCCAATCGGATTTACGGACGGCTTTCGATGATGTTGTTCCAGAGATGGATGGCATAAAGCAGCGGCACATGGTTTCGGAACGCAGCCGGAACGAATCCCCCGGAAGATTTCCGTTTCGTCTGGCTCGATTGTTCCTGCCCATCCGTCTCATCACGGGACGAATGGTCCGGACGTTCGTTTTCGATCATCGTGTCCTTCAGGATTCCGTCACGGTCGATAAACTTCAGGGTGCCGACGTGGACGTATGCGCCGGGCGGCGGGAGCCGGGGCACGATGTCCCGATTGTTTACGAAACGGTACATTCCCACCTCGAAATGTTCCTTGAACACCTCGTTCCCGACTCTGGGAGAACCGAATGTATAGACGCCCTGGACGTTGCCGTACCGGCCGGCAAAAAGCGTTGCCAGGGCGCCTCCCAGGCTGTGCCCGGTGACCCATATCTTGCAACCTTTCTCCTGGATCTTCCTGACATGGGGCAGAAGATCGGGCCAGACTTCATCCAGCGCTTCCTTGAACCCCCGGTGCACTTTCCCGCCTTGTTCCCAATCGGTCAGCCGGAAATCCATATCCGTTCTTAGATCTGCGACCACCACGTTCAGGTCGGCCTTTTCCCTTTTCCTCGAGAGTTCGCTTCCCCGGAAGGCAACAATCGCGAACCGATCATTATTGGCCACGTAGCACTCCGTGCCTTCCTTTTCGAAAAATGTCACTTCCGGCAGACCGGCCTCGCGGAACCGGGACCGGACAAAATCCTCATCCGCATACGCCAGGGTGGAAGCTTCCGCAAGCCACCAGGCATTGATTCCGTCAAAGGAGGTGATATTGAACCGGAAAGGGAATCTCTCGCCGCCCTGGAAATAGTCGTAGTCCTTGAAAGGAGGAGAGAGGTTCTCGAGGGTAATCTCGGGGATTTCCTTTTTGGCGGGCAGGGATACCCGCCCTGGCAGGTCCCCGGCCATGGAAATGCCGATGGAGCCCGCCACGACTCCCGCAGAAAAGACCATACAGGCCAACAGGTTACGGTTTCTCTTCAAGTCCGTTCGTTTCACCTATCCATCCATTTTCACTCGATCGAAACCCATGCCCATCAGAGGGCCTCTTCGAGAAGGATCCCGAACTCTTTCTCAAGCTGGTAAATCGCATCCGTCGAGTCGGTAAACGCCTTCGTGTCTTCCAGGGTGATCCGCCTGCTGAAACCGAGATCATTCTCGTAAAACCGATCCGCCAATTGGCGGGACAGGTCCGCACTCTCGAACACGATGGCCGTTTCGCTGTTGAGCGTCCTGCTGCGCGGATCCAGATTGTACGATCCGACGATCGAGACGTGCCGATCGAAAACGGCATACTTGGCATGGATGGTCCCTTCGGTCCTCTCGGGCGAATCGGGGCGACGTCCCTGCCATTCCCAGATCTGCAGGCCCCCTCCATCACATGACCGGACAGCGGGTTCCTCGTTCACGACCAACATATCATCGTAGGAATCGCGCCCCACGATGGTCAGCATGGACAGATCGTTCGTGTCGGGACTGTTCGTCAACAGGATCACCTTTTACGCACCTGCGTGCGGCTTCCTTCACGCTTTCGATGAACCCTTTGGAGGCAACGAAATACGCATTCCCGATGAGAATTTCGTTTTTCGCTTCCCTGATCGATTTCCGGTAGACCTGTTCGATATAGGTCTCGCCGAACCGCGGCCGGTTCTGAAAGAATCGGCACGTTGCCCCCTCAAATTGGAGGTCCAGGGTTTTATCGGCCAAATCACGGACACGTTTGTTCAACCGATCCTCGGCGACATACTCGATATCCATCTTTCCGGTCAGCTCGAGAAATTTCCGTGTCGCCTCCCAGTACAGATCCGTGTTGAAAATGCCGCGGCTTTCCTTGATTTTCAGGAAATAGTCGAAATTCCGTTCAAATGTCGCCACCATGTCCTTGACGACATCGCCCTTTGCGATCACATCCTGGTCCCGCCAGTAACGGCCGGGGTTTTGGGGATCGATGCGGAAATATTCATTGGCGATGTTCAACCCCCCGACAACTGCCACTCCGTGATCGGTTTCCCCATCGATGATCCACATCTTTTCATGATGTCGCTTGTTCGGGTCGACTGTTTTATCCGCAGCATCGTGGCTTATCACAGGGACCTCGTTTACCCATTCGAGATACATGGCTTCGTACCCCTGCACTTCGATGCCGTTCTGCTTCAGATCGAAATACATCCACTGCGTTTGGGGGCCCGGGTTGGACACGGCATCGACGATGACCCGGACATCCAGTCCCTGGGCTTTCTTTTCCTTCAACAGTTCCGCGATATACAGGCCGGACTCGTCGCCCGTGAAGATCAGGGCCTGGATGCGCACGGAGGTATCCGCGTTCTTGAGGGCCTGGATGCGTGCCGCGAAGGAATGGTCCCCATTGGGCAACACGGCGATGCGGCACGTTTCCGGCGGATGGACCTCGAACAAACCGCTGATGCCAACTTCCTCGTATGGGCTGCCGACGAATTCCCCGGCGGACCCGAACGGAGAGCCCGGAAGAACCGACGTTTCGACCTCCCTTTGGGGAGCCGTGGTCCCTTCGGTACTCTTGTCCCCGGTCAGTCGGGTGGCCGCGCATGAGAATAAAAGGATGAGGGGGATCGCCAGGAACCATCGAAGGATGTTTGCTTGCATCGGTATCTCCATGCCTTGAAAAACGGTTTCGGACCCTATCGGTGGTTCAGATCCTCTTCGATGAACCGGACGATGGCCTCTGCAAGGACCTCCCTCGGGAACGCGTTTTTATCGACGAAGTGGGACGGGATGAAGGGGTGATTCCTGTTGATGGGAACGGCCACGGCCCAGTGGTCCGCGTCCGTCCGTGACCGCGCAATAGATCTCGCGGAACCGGGACCGTCCGTCGACGACGCCGGCCGCGCGGCAGGGCCGGGGGAAGACCGGGCGACGACCCGAATACCCCGATCCTATCGCACAAGGCCGGTTTCCCGGAAGTATCTCACGGCGCCGGGGTGAAGCGGCGCGGTGAGACCTTCGAGCATGCCTGCCTTGGTCAAGCCCGCGTATGCCGGGTGCCGTCCCGTAAATTGATCGAAGTTGTCAAACAGTTCCTTGGTGATCACGTAAACCACACGATCCGGCACACGGGCGGAGGTGCACAAGGTGGCCATAACGCCGAATGTGTCCACGTCAACGGTGTTTTCCGAGCCTCGATAGAATGCCGTCACCGGGATCACGGTTCTCGCGTAATCGTTTCTGTCAGCGAGCAGTTTGTCGATCCCGGGGCCGGTGATCGGGATGAACCGGACTTTCCGCGAACCGGAAACGGCCTCTTTGAGGGTTTCGCTCGGGTGTCCCACCGTGCAAAAGAATGCGTCGATCCGGTTGTCCTGGAGAAGTTGCGGGGCCTCGGAGGCTCTTACTTTTTCCACGCTGATATCGCTGTTCGGATCGAGGCCCGCGGATTCCAGGGCATCGATGGCGTTCCGGTACTGTCCGGAGCCCGGGTTGCCCAGGTTGACCCTTTTCCCCTTCAGATCGGCTATCGTTTTGATGCCGGCGTCCACCGCGGCTACCAGACACACCGATTCGCGGTGAATGCTGAACACGGCGCGCAGTTCCTTCTGGGGGCCTTTTTCCGCCCACTCGGCCAGCCCCTTGACCGCCTGATACTGCTTGTCGGATTGCACCAGGCCAAATTCCAGGGAACCCGCCATCATTGCATTCACGTTGAACACGGATCCCCGGGTGGATTCCACCGCAGCCCGGACCCCGTATTCCTCGCGCCTGTCGTTGATCATCTTTGCGATGATCAGCCCGGTGGGATAATAGACACCGGTGATGTCGCCGGAACCGATCGTCACGAATACCGGTTCGGCTTGAAACTCCGCAGGCAACGTTTCGACCCATACGCTCGTCCACAAAACGATGAAAAACAAATATCGCGCGATTCCCTTCCTCCCCTGGATTCGATCACGAAAAGTCGGGGGCACGGAAAGCATCATCTGCCGCCGGAACCGGAATCTTCGCCAAAAGAGTCGAGATGAAATGTATTGGGGTTTTCCCAATGGAGAGACCGGATCTCTTTCAGGGAAGTGGGGCCCTCTTCCAGAAGGATCACCGCGCGAAGTCCATCCGTAAAATACGGATCGCCGGTAAGGTTTTTCCTGGGTTTGGAGAGCGTCGCACTCCCAACCCCTTTTACGAACCCGACCCGGGAAATGGTATTGGAAAACAGAAGATCCTCGATAACGGATTGCCGCGCTTCGTCCACGTCAGGGTCGATTTTGTGTGTGACCGGGGGCCAGGTTCGGGTGGTAAAACGGACGCCGATGTCCCGGCTGATCTGGCCGACGAAGACGGGTTTCCCTTCATGCTGCATCGGACTGTACCACAGGCGCAGGTGGTTCCGTTCGTGGATGTCGTGACGGGGTTTCTGGCGGGCGAAATCCTGATGGCGCCCGTCGAAATAAAGAGAGCTTATCGGGGAATACCGGTATCGCGAACCAAAGAGATACGACTTGATCGTTTTCCATACGGCCGATGAGTAGGTCTCTTCGGCGGGAAGCCAGCCACGGCGGGCGAAGGCCGCAGCCACATCGTGAAAATTGCCGACAATCACGAGGTTGAGCGGATCCCCGAACTCCGTTCCCTCTTCGTTTGTGGTGCAACAAGGCAGATCCTCGAGGGCCTCCTTCAATTCGCCCAGAGTCCATTCCACGAGGTCGTCGGCCGGGTAAAGGCGGTCGAAATCCACCATTCGATAGTCGACCCGCATGCCGGGAATCTGCACGAAGAAGGTAAAGAACTTGACCTGCTGGTGCCCGATGATGTCGATCTGAACCACCTTTTCCCCTTCGTCGTGATTGGTGAAAATAAAGCCCGAAACCGCTGCGTTGGGCCGGATGGGATTCTTGAACGTCATCGATCGGAAATGGTATTCCATCTCCCTTTTTTCCGTTTTGTTGAGACCGCCATGAACAGCATGGGAAGCCTCGTTGGGGGAGAAGTGATTCGGATCGACTGTGGCGGAAACGAGATAATATGCCGTGTCGCTGTGGTTTTCCACTTTCACCCAGACCGGTTGGATCTCTTTCCCGGCCAGATCTGCCCCGAAGATGGCCTCGGTTTCTTCCGCGCTCGGCACAGCGGTCGTTACGCGAACGTCCTCGTCATATTTTGATTGCGAACGATCGAGGAACCGGACCTCGTTGATCGACTTCGGATGGAATGATGAGGATGTGTGCGTCGTCGCACAACCGGCGGACAATATCACAATCAGGAAAACCGGAAATTTCCCAAATGGATTAGACATACCGGCCATTTGCCCAAAGCAGGGATTTCGTTTGAACGGAAAACCTTGCGTTTATAAGCAATTGTTGCTCAAGAGCGATTTTTTGACAACGGAATACGCCGTATATGCTTCGCCCTCCCCCCGGTCGCCGGGACGTCGACGGAAACGGTTCCGTCCGGCAAGGGTGCGGAGAGCCGGAGCTGTCAAGCGGCTTTCTCATGGACGACCGCGGAGGCGGCCTGGTAGATCTCCTCGCCCTCGAACCAGTCTCCGGTATGCTCCGTTTGCACATGGCGCATGAACGAATCGAGGACGACCTCCTCCGTTTCCCCTTCCGTCACGAAGGGACATTCCATCCCCAGTTCCCTGCAGCTGAGCGATATCGACATTCCACACCTCCGATTGTCCGTCCATTTGCTGCCAAAACAACGTTTCTCTGCCTGGTAATCTGATGCACCCCGACCCCGTCGAAGTTTCGTCAACCGACAAAATTGGAGGGAATGTATCCCGGCATGCAATAATGCCAAAAACGGAACCTGGCAGAAACGCCGGAGAAGGTGCCCGCGCCGGACGGGAAAGGGGGAGGACCTTTATGAGGGAGCCGAAAAAAATCATCCATATTGAGGATTTCGAGCCGTACGCGGGAGCGGAAACGGTCGAGAGGATCATCCGCAAGGCGAAGCCGCTCCGGGACACGCACGTCGTCCACGTCAATTCCACCTATTACGGCGGCGGCGTCGCGGAGGTCCTCTCCGCGAAGACGCTTCTGATGAACAGCCTGGGGATCAGGACCGGGTGGAGGGTGATCCAGGGCTCGCCGGACTTTTTCAGCGTCACGAAGAAGATGCACAACGCGCTCCAGGGAGACGCGATCGGCCTCACCGAGCGGAAACTGCGGATCTACGAAGACGTCATCTACGAGAACGTCGTCCGGAACCACCTGAACCACGACATCGTCGTCGTTCACGATCCCCAGCCGCTTGCGATGATCCGGCACTACCGGAAATACGGTCCCTGGATCTGGCGCTGCCACCTGGATCTGACAAGACCGAACCGGGAGGTCATGCGGTATCTTCGCCCCTATATCGAGAGGTACGATGCGGTCATCCTGACCCTCGAGGAGTACCAGCAGAAATTCAGGACCCCGCAGATCTTCTTCTTCCCGACGATCAACCCCTTCTCCATCGCCAACCGGGAGTTGAGCGAGGAGGAGATCTCCGAGAGGCTCGATCACTACAAGATCCCGGACGACCTGCCGCTCGTCGTGCAGGTTTCCCGGTTCGACCACTGGAAAGACCCGGTCGGCGTCATCGAGGCGTTCCGGATCGCCCGGAAGGAAGCGGACTGCACGCTCGTTCTGCTCGGAAACGTCGCGACGGACGACCCGGAAGGGGAAAAGGTATACCAGTCGCTCATGGACAGCAGGGAGGAGCGCATCATCATCCTGAGCGTCCAGGATTCGGCCCTGGTGAACGCCCTTCAGCGCAGGGCGGCGGTCGTCCTGCAGAAATCCCTGCGGGAAGGGTTCGGGCTCACCGTCGCGGAGGCGATGTGGAAGGGGACCCCGGTGATCGGGGGGAACGTGGGAGGAATCCGCTATCAGATCGAGGACGGGAAGAACGGGTTTCTCGTATCGTCCGTGCAGGAGGCTGCGGCACGGATCGTCCGGCTGATCAAGGACCGGAAGCTGAACAGGACGATGGGGGAGAGGGCGAAAGAGACCGTGCGGAGAAAATTTCTGCTGACCAGCTCCGTCGAGCGGTATCTGGACCTGTTCGGCTCCTTCGAGACGTCCTACCGATTCGTGAAAAAATAGCGGGAACCGTTCACGGCCGCACTCCCCGGAACATGTCCGGGGAAAGACCGGCGCGCCCCTCCGGGAAGAATTCGGCCCGTGCCCGGGATCCCTGCGGAGCGGAGGTTATGCAAGGATTTGCGTCCCTGACGACCGGTAAGCCGAACCGGGAACGCCCCCGCGCCCTGCTCCTGCTGCTCCTCGCGGCGTTCTTGTGGAGCCTGGGGGGAACCCTCATCAAGGTGGTGCATTGGCACCCGATGGCCATCGCCGGCATGCGAAGCGCCATTGCGGCCGTCCTGATCCGCCTCGTTTTCCGCGAGATGTCCTTCACGTGGTCCTTCGACCAGATGGGCGGAGCCGTCGCGTATGCGTTAACGGTCCTGTCGTTCGTCGTGGCCAACAAGATGACCACCGCCGCCAACGTCATCCTGCTGCAGTACACCGCCCCGATCCACGCCGCCCTCTTCGGGGCATGGTTCCTGGGGGAGCGGGCGTCGCGCCTCGACTGGGCGACGATCCTTTTCGCCCTCGCCGGCATGGCGCTCTTTTTCCTCGACCGCCTGACGACCGCGGGACTCTGGGGGAACATCGTCGCCCTGGGAAGCGGAGTAAGCTACGGATGGCTCGCCCTCTTCCTGCGCCGGCAGAAATCCGGATCTCCCATGGAATCGGTATTCCTCGGGAACGTGCTCGCGGCCCTCGCGGGTCTGCCCTTCCTGTTCGGTCCGGTCCCGGGGACAACGGATTGGATCGTCCTCGCGCTCCTGGGAGTGGTACAGCTGGGCCTTCCCTACATCCTGTACGCCATCGCGATCCGGCACGTCTCCGCCGTCGAGTCGTTGCTGATCCCCATGGTCGAACCGGTCCTGAACCCGCTGTGGGCGTTCCTGTTCCTTGCGGAAGTCCCGGGACGGATCCCCCTGTTGGGCGGTCTTATCATCCTGGGGGCCGTGACCGCCCGGGGGGCGATCCCGCTCCTGCGCCCATCCCCGGAACGGTAGCGCGCGGCAGTCCCGGTCCAACGGTGGTTCACCGGCAGGGGGAACGGGGGGGTGGAAACGTCCGGTTTGTGTTCAGGGAAAATACTTCTTATTATGGAAAGCCATGAACAGGCGGGTGCGCGAGGAAATCGGCCGATTCGTGAGGGAGAGCCCTTACAACACCAATACCGGATGGGAGGAACCCTACTTCGACGAACCTCTGGTAGGATTTGCCTCCGCCTCCGACCCGATTTTCAAACTATACAAAGAGATTATCGGCGAGTTCCACCTCACGCCTGCCGAATTCTTCGAGAAGACATTCTCCGTGGGGCTGGAAAGGGGCACGGTGATCTGCTGGATACTTCCGATATCGAGCCATGTGAGGGAAAGCAACCGCGCCGAAGCCAAGTGGCCCTCGCTCGAATGGGCCCGAACCCGCACGCACGGGGAGACGTGCAACGACAAATTGCGGGAGCACCTCATCGCTTTCCTCGCAAGCCTGGGACACCGGGCTGTGGCGCCCATGATCTCGCGTGTGTGGGAACGGTTTGAATCCACTCCGGTGGGAATCGCCTCCTCCTGGTCGGAGAGGCACGCAGCCTATGCCGCGGGACTCGGAACGTTCAGCCTGAATGACGGATTGATCACCGAAAGAGGGATCGCCCACCGGTGCGGCAGCGTGATCACCGATTTGCTCCTTGCCCCAAGCCCGGTCCCCGTTCAAAGCCACAACGCGAACTGCCTTTTTTCCCGCGAGGGAATTTGCGGGCGCTGCATCGGACGGTGCCCGGCGGGTGCTATCACCGAGGCAGGACACCACAAGGAGAGATGCAGGAAATATGTGTACGAGACGATTCCTTCCGAGGCCGGAGACCGGTACGACGTCGAGGGCCGGGGGTGCGGGCTCTGCCAGACAAATGTCCCGTGCGAGGACAGGATTCCCGATGCGCGGAACGTATCCGCACGGGTCGATCCCGGGGATTCGGGTGGGACATAGGGATAAAGCGCCCCAAGGTGTTGGCGGCAGGAGCGTGGTATGGCACTAGGCTCTTGCGCGGACTCAATTCCAGCCCGTGGCAGATCGTATTGAAACTGGCGCGCCCTGAGGGATTCGAACCCCCAGCCGCCTGATCCGAAGTCAGGAGCTCTATCCGTTGAGCTAAGGGCGCGCTCTATCCCGCGCACA
>CP070783.1:1416456-1453552 GCA_020346465.1 Deltaproteobacteria bacterium | reverse complement strand
TCTGCCGCGACGCCCTCCACCGGAACGAATCGTGCGGCGGCCACTTCCGCACGGAATACCAGTACGAGGACGGCGAAGCCAAGCGCGACGACGAACACTTCTGCTATTCGGCGGCATGGGAGTTCCAGGGGATCGACAGGGAACCCGAACTCCACAAGGAGCCGCTGGAGTTCAAGGAAGTCCACCTCGCGGTAAGGAGCTACAAATAATGAGCGGACAGAACGAACACGGTACGATGACCCTCAAGCTGATCGTCTGGCGGCAGATCGGGCCGAACGGGCCGGGCCGGTTCGAGACCCACACCGCCAGGAACATCACCGAACACCACTCTTTCCTCGAGATGCTTGACGTCGTCAACGAGGATCTGATCCGGGAAGGAAAGGAGCCGATCGTCTTCGACCACGACTGCCGGGAAGGGATCTGCGGGGTCTGCTCCCAGGTCATCAACGGGGTTCCCCACGGCGGCCAGGAACGGACCACCGTCTGCCAGCTCCACATGCGCAAGTTCAAGGACGGCGACACCATCTACATCGAGCCGTGGCGGGCGCGGGCGTTCCCCATCCTCAAGGACCTGATGGTGGACCGGGGAGCCCTCGACACGATCATCCAGGCGGGTGGATACACCTCCGCCCACACCGGCGGGGCTCCCGACGCAAACGCGATTCCCATCCCCAAGCCGGATGCCGAATATTCGATGGACGCCGCGGAGTGCATCGGATGCGGAGCATGCGTGGCGGCATGCCCGAACGGCGCGGCCATGCTCTTCACGGGCGCCAAGGTGGCGCAGCTGGCCGCCCTCCCCCAGGGAAAGGTGGAGGCCAAGGAAAGAGCCCTGGCGATGATCAAGGCGATGCAGGAGTGCGGCTTCGGCAACTGCACGAACCACTACGAGTGCCAGGCCGCCTGCCCGAAAGACATCGACGTGAAGTTCATCGCGAGGCTCAACCGGGAGTATCTGAAAACCCTGGTCGGCTGAGCGTACCTCTCCGGGAACCGCACGGGGGCAGGGACCCTATCGTCCCTGCCCCTTTTTCTTTTCCTTGAGGTCGTCCTTCCACGTCCAGTCGCGGATTTCGGGCATGTCGATCCCGTGCTCCCGGATATGGAGCTTGTGCTCGATCAGCCTGTCCCGGACCGCCTGCCTGGCATAGGCGGCACGCACCCCCAGCTTCGGAACCCGGTTGACCACGTCCTCGACGAGATGGAAGCGGTCCGAATCGTTCATCACGAGCATGTCGAACGGGGTCGTCGTCGTCCCTTCCTCCTTGTACCCGCGAACGTGCAGGTTCCTGTGCCCGTGACGCCGGTAGGTAAGACGGTGGATCAGCCAGGGGTAGCCATGGTACGCAAAGATGATCGGCCTGTCCGTGGTGAACAGGGTATCGAACTCGAAGTCGGTCAGCCCGTGCGGATGTTCCTCCCGGGGCTGCAGCTTCATCAGGTCCACGACGTTGACTACCCGGACTTTCAGTTCCGGCGCGTGTCTCCGAAGGATATCCACGGCCGCCAGTGTTTCGATGGTGGGGGAATCGCCGCAGCACGCCATCACCACGTCGGGCTCCGAACCCTTGTCGTTGCTCGCCCATTCCCAGATCCCGATCCCCGCGGTGCAGTGCTTGACCGCCGCATCCATGTCGAGCCACTGGGGCTGGGGCTGTTTTCCCGCAACGATGACATTGACGTAGTTGCGGCTGCGGAGGCAGTGGCTGGTCACGGAAAGCAGCGTATTGGCGTCGGGGGGGAAATAGACCCGGATCACCTCCGCCTTCTTGTTCACGACATGGTCGATGAACCCGGGATCCTGGTGGCTGAACCCGTTGTGATCCTGTCGCCACACATGGGAGGTCAGCAGGTAGTTCAGGGAGGCGATCGGCCGCCTCCAGGGGATTTCGCTCCGCGTGGTCTTGAGCCATTTGGCGTGCTGGTTGAACATGGAATCGACGACATGGATGAAGGCTTCGTAGGAGGTGAACAGCCCGTGCCTTCCGGTGAGGAGGTACCCCTCCAGCCAGCCCTGGCAGGTGTGCTCGCTCAAGATCTCCATCACCCGGCCGTCCGGGGAAAGATGATCGTCCTCGGGGATCGTGCCCTCCATCCACGCGCGATCCGTCACCTCGAACAGGGCGCCCAGACGGTTCGAGGCGATCTCGTCGGGACCGAAGACCCGGAAGTTCCCTTCCGCCATGTTCCGCTTCATCACGTCCCGCAGGAAGCGGCCCATCACCCTGGTGGCCCCCTCGATGTTGCGGCCCGGTTTCGGCACCTTGACGGCATATTCCCGGAAGTCCGGCATCTTCAGCTCCCTGAGGAGGATGCCCCCGTTGGCATGCGGGTTGTCGCTCATCCGCCGATGTCCCTTGGGGGACAGTTCCTTCAAGCCGGAGAGCAGCTTTCCGTCCTTGTCGAAGAGCTCATCGGGCCTGTAACTCTGCATCCATTTTTCGAGCAGCTTCAAGTGGCTGGGCTTCTCGGCCAACTCGGCGAACGGCACCTGGTGGGATCGCCAGAAATCCTCGGTTTTCTTGCCATCCACCGTTTTGGGCCCGGTCCACCCCTTGGGCGTGCGGAGGATGATCATCGGCCACCGGGGGCGCCTGGCCAAGCCCCTGGCCCGCGCGACCCGCTGGATCTCCCGGATCTCCCCGACAACCGTATCCAGAGTCTCCGCCATCCTCTGGTGCATCTTCGCGGGATCGGAGCCCTCGACGAAATGCGGTTTGTACCCGTACCCGACGAAAAGGCTCTCCAGCTCGCCGTGTTCCATCCGCGCGAGGATCGCCGGATTGGCGATCTTGTAGCCGTTGAGATGCAGGATGGGGAGCACGGCACCGTCGCGAGCGGGATTCAGGAACTTGTTCGAATGCCAGGAGGCGGCAAGCGGACCGGATTCGGCTTCGCCGTCCCCCACGACGCAGGCCACGATCAGATCCGGGTTGTCGAAGGCCGCGCCGTAGGCGTGGGAGACGGCGTAGCCAAGCTCTCCGCCCTCGTGAATCGAGCCGGGGGTCTCGGGCGCGACGTGGCTCGGGATGCCGCCGGGAAAGGAGAACTGCTTGAAGAGCCTTTTCATCCCTTCTTCGTCTTCGGAGATGTTCGGGTAGACCTCGCTGTACGTCCCTTCCAGGTAGGCGTTGGCCACCAGTGCCGGGCCTCCGTGCCCGGGCCCGGCGATGTAGATCATGTCGAGGTCGAATTCCTTGATGACCCGGTTCAGGTGGACGTAGATGAAATTGAGCCCGGGGGTCGTCCCCCAGTGCCCGAGCAGCCTGGGCTTGACGTGTCCCAGCGTGAGAGGTTTCCGGAGAAGGGGATTGTCGTACAGATAGATCTGCCCGACCGAGAGGTAGTTGGCCGCCCGCCAGTAGGCGTTCATCGCCTCAAGTTCCTTCTTGGAAAGTTTCCTGGCCATTACGCTCCCCTCCTTTCCACCGCGTGATCCGTTCAATCCGTAAACTGAAGATTGCGAACGACGGGAACGTGCACCGCGAGTTCCAGTTCCTCACCGCAATGTTCGATGGTGAGCCGGGACCCCTCAACCAGCTGATAGGTGACCTGATCCGTTTCCCTGTCGGAGTTCACCTCGAGTGTCTGACCCCGTATCGTAATCCGGAACCGGGACCCCTTCGTTTTTGCCTTCCGGGACAGCCTTGGACGAAAACTCAGACGCCCGTCGTGTTCCCGCATTCCGGCGAATCCATAGACGAGGGCCATCCAGGTGCCGCCGATGGACGCGATATGCAGACCGTCCCGGACGTTTCCCGCGATGTCACGAAGGTCGACAAGCGCCGCATACCGGGCGTACCGGGCAGCCTTTTCCAGATAGCCGGCCTCGCAGGCCATGATGCACTGGATGCAGGCGGACAGGGAGGAGTCCCCGGTCGTCAGGGGATCGTAGAAATCGAAGTTTTTCTTCTTCTGCTCCTCTGTGAATTCGTTTCCCAGGAGAAACATGGCCAGCATCACGTCCGCCTGCTTGATGACCTGATGCCGGTAGATGACCAGCGGGTGGTGATGCAGCAGAAGCGGATATTTCTCCCGCGGGGTATTTTCGAAATCCCAACGCTCCCGATCCAGGAAGCTGTCGTCCTGAAGGTGGATGCCCCTCTCCTTGTCGTACGGGACGAACATCCGGTCCGCGGCATTCTTCCACTCCGCGACCTCGGACATCGCGAGGCCGGTCCTGTCCACCAGGACCCGGAAGATCCCTGGGTCCTTCTCCCGAAGCTGCTCCACCGTCTCCGCCGCATACCGGAGATTGTTCCTGGCCATCAGGTTGGTGAACGCGTTGTTGTTGACGACGGTGTTGTACTCGTCCGGGCCGGTCACGCCGTTGATGACGAACTGCCCACCCTTGGTCTCCGAAAAGAACCCGAGGTCCAGCCAGAGCCGGGCGGTCTCCACCAGCATCTCCGCCCCTTCGCGGTACAGGAATTCCTCGTCCCCCGTCGCGTCGACGTATTTTTTCAGCGCATGCATGATGTCCGCGTTGATGTGATACTGGGCCGTCCCGGCGGCGTAGTAGGCCGAAGCCTCATCTCCGTTGATCGTTCTCCAGGGAAACAGCGCCCCTTTCTGGTTCACCTCCCGGGCGCGCTGCCTCGCCTTGTCCAGCATGCTGTACCGGAAAAGAAGCATGTTCTTGGCAATGCGGGGCTCCGTGAAGATCAAAAACGGCAGGACGTAGATCTCCGCATCCCAGAAATAGTGCCCCTCGTATCCCTCGCCGGTCAATCCTTTGGCAGGGATGCCGGCTCCCTCCGCCCTGGCCGTCGCCTGGCAGATCTGAAACAGGTTGAAGCGGATGATCTGCTGAAGGTCCGGATCGCCCCGCACCTCCAGGTCGCTGCGGCGCCAGAACCCGTCCATGAACGCCCGTTGCGACTCCAGGAGATCCTCGAACCCGTGGGCGATCGCCCGATCGAGGGTCCGGCCTGCCCGTTCCATCAATTCCGAAGGCAAAGCACTTCTTGAAGTATGGTACGATATATACTTGATAAGTCTGATTTGCTTTCCGGGTTTCGCATCGATCGAATACACGACTTTTCCCGATCCGTCCTGGTGTTCCACCGTCCGCGAATGGGGGCATTCCGTCTGGATCACATGATCGACGCCCGAGGCCAGCGCCATTTTGCTGTGCTGCGTCCGGAGACCCCAAACGATGCGGCCGTCACGGGACTGGCGGTCCACGGTCGAGAGGATTCTCCCGCTGAACGAACGTCCCCTGCGCGGATCGTCGTCGCCCTCCTGCTGGTTCTCCTGAAGGACCATCTCGGACGAGATCACGACGGGGGCCTCCGCGTTCCATACCGTCACTTCATAGGAAATGGCGGCCAGATGCCGGTGGCGGAAGGAGACGAGCCGGCGGGACTCCACCGAAATCTGTTTCCCGGAAGGCATTTCCCACTTCACCTTCCGGTCGAGCGTGCCCTGCCTCATATCGAGGCTCCGCTCGAACCCCAGCAGGTTTGCCGTGGGCAGGTAGAAGGGTTCGTCGTCGACGTACAGCCGGATCATCTTGGCGTCGGGCACGTTCACGATGCTCTGCCCCGTCTTGGCGAACCCGTACGCCTTTTCCGGATAGACGATCGGCCACGATTCGTAGAACGCGTTGATGTACGTACCGTTCACGTAGGCGGGCGCCCCTTCTTCGAAGCTGCCCCGAATGCCGAAATACCCGTTGGCCGTGGAGAAAAGGGTCTCGGCGGCTTCCAGAAAAGAGGGCGCGAACCGGGTTTCCACAAGTCGCCATTCGTCCTTCGGATAGATGTACTCCGGCTGGCTGATCCGTTCCTCGTAGATCATTGTCCGGTCACCTCCAGGCGGAATGTCAGACGAGTTCGCTCAGATCCCTGACGACGATGTCGGCTCCTCCCTGCCTGAGAGATTCGGGGTCGGCTTTCCGGTCCACGCCGATCACCAGCCCGAACCCGCCGGCGCGGCCGGCCTGAACCCCGGAGATGGCATCCTCCACCACCACGGCCCGCTTGGGTACGACGCCCAGCCGTTCAGCCGCCTTCAGATACGTATCCGGTTCGGGTTTCCCGGGAAGCCGGAGGCTTTCGGCAATCTCACCGTCCACCACCTGGTCGAAGAGATCCGATATGCGGGCCGCCTCGAGCACTGCCTTGCAGTTCTTGCTCGCCGACACGACGGCGGTCCGGATCCCCCGACTGCGGACCTGTTCGACCAGCCTCACGCTCCCTTCGTACACGTCGACCCCTTCCGCCTCGAGCACTTCGTGGACCATCGCATCCTTCCGGTTCCCCAGTCCGCATACCGTCCTGTTGCCGGGAGGGTCGTCCGGGGTTCCTTCCGGAAGGTCGATCCCGCGTGACCCGAGAAAACTTCGCACACCTTCATATCGAAGCTTCCCGTCCACGTACAGTTTGTAGTCCTCTCCGATGTCGAACGGCTTCAGGGGTTCGCCCGTGGCTGCGGCCCGTTCCTCCAGGAACTCGTCGAACAGCCTCTTCCAGCACGCGGCATGCACCTTCGCGGTCGCCGTGAGCACGCCGTCCAGATCGAACAGCACGGCATCGAACCTGTCGGGAGAGATGGGATGTTTCATGCGGCTCCTTTCGGATCCTCCCAGCCTCCATGGGGCGCGATCAGATCATTCGCTTCGGTCGGCCCCCAGGTGCCGGGCTCGTATTCATGGGGAGGCTCCGGCAAGTTCAGAATCGGCTCCACAATGCGCCAGGCGGCATCCACGCCATCTTCCCGGTTGAAGAGCAGCCCGTTGCCCGCCATGGCCTCGCTGAGAAGGTTCCCGTAGGGTCCCATCTCCTCTCCGACGGGAAGGCGGGATATGACCAGTTCGACGGTTTCTCCCTGAGGCCCCTGGATGCCTCTCCCGCGGAATACGTTGGCTCCGATGGCGATGGCCACGTCGGGGCCCAGTCGGAACCTCACGTAATTTCCCTTCCCGTATTCGAACGTTCTCCCGGAGAAGACTTTCTGCGGGGGTTCTCGGAGTTCGACGACCACCTCGGTCGCCGTCACCGGAAGGCATTTGCCTGCGCGGATATAGAACGTCACCCCTTCCCAGCGCCAGGTGTCGATGAAGAGACGGATCGCCGCGAATGTCTCCACCTGCGAGTCGGCAGCCACGCCTTCCTCGTTGTGGTATCCGCTGAACTGGCCGCGCACCAGGTCTTCCTTGCTGAGCGGCCGTACCGATTTCAGGACCTTCACGATTTCGTCGCGCATTGCGTCATCGTCCCCACCGATCGGGGGTTCCATCGCCAGGAGACCGACGACCTGGAGCATGTGGTTCTGGATGACGTCCCGGATCGCCCCCGCTTCCTCGTAGAAACGACCGCGGCCCGCGATGCCGAAGCTCTCCGCCATGGTGATCTCCACATTGCGGATGTAGTTTCGATTCCAGAACGGTTCGAGAAAGGTGTTGGCGAACCGGAAATAGAGGATGTTCAGGACCGAGAGCTTGCCGAGGTAATGGTCGATCCGGAAGATCGATGCCTCGTCGAAGACTTCATGCAGAACGGTGTTCAGCGACCGGGCCGAAGCGAGATCCCTTCCGAAGGGCTTTTCGAGAATGACCCGGGCGCCTTTCGAGCAGCCCGACTTCCCCAGTCCCTGCACCACGCTGGGAAACATGCTGGGGGGGATTGCAAGATAATGTGCAGGGTTCTTGGTGCTTCCCAACTCCTTTCTCAGTTCTGCGAAGGTTGCATCATCCCGGTAATCTCCGTCCACATACCGGAGAAGGGACATCAACCTGTCAAACGCGTCCCGGTCGACCCCATCCCCGTGCTCTTCCAGGCTTTTTCGGGCACGCTCCCGAAGCTGATCGATTCCCCAGCCGGCCTTGGCGACCCCGATGACCGGCACATCGAGAATCCCGCGCCGGATCATCTCCTGCAGAGCCGGAAAGATCTTTTTGTAGGCAAGGTCTCCGGTAGCGCCGAAAAAGACGAGAGCGTCCGATTTCTTGGCCATCAGCATCCCCGTTTCCTGCGGAAAACATCCCTTCGACGAAGGCAGACTCACCCCCGCCTGTGGTCATCGATGAGCGGAAACGTGTTGCCGTATACAATTTGTCGTACTTGGGAAAGGAAGGCAAGGGGGAAGCCCAGATCGATATTGCTCGCCTCGTCCAGACGCCGCTGCTGTTCTCCGGATAACGATACCTCCAGAGAGGCAAGGTTATCCGCAAGCTGCGCCAGCTTCGTCGCACCCAGGATCGGGACGATCACCCCGTACGGACGCTGCCTGACCCATGCGAGTGCCACCTGCGACGGAGACCTCCCGATCTCCTTCGCGACTCCTTCGACTTCTTCCCCGATGCGCAGGTTCCTTTCCGTAACATAAATATTCCCCCATTCCTCCTGGGAACCGTACCGGGCGTCTTTCGGGCGAGGCTTCCCTTTCTTGTACTTCCCGGTCAATACTCCTCCCCCGAGAACCCCCCAGGGAGTGACCGCGATGTCGAGAGCTTTCGCCATCGGGAGCAATTCCCGTTCGGGCGTCCGTTCGATGAGGCTGTAGGGAATCTGCAGCCCCGCGAAGGCGCTCCACCCCATAAGGTCCGCGAGAGTGTTGGCCCGGGAGACGACCCAGGCAGGTGCGTCGGAGATGCCCACATAGAGGATCTTTCCCGCCCGGACCAGGTCGTCCAGCGCTCGCATGGTCTCCTCGACGGGGGTCGTCGGATCCCACGCGTGAACCCAGTACAGGTCGACATAGTCGGTCCGGAGACGCGTCAGGCTCTCCTCGAGTGACCGGACCATGTTCTTCCGGTGGTTCCCCCCGCTGTTCGGGTCGTCCGGCCGCATGTTCAGGGTGTACTTGGTGGCGATCACGTATCGTCCCCGCTCCGAAGCGACGAATTCGCCCACGAACCGCTCGCTGGTGCCGGCGGTGTAGTAGTTGGCGGCGTCGATGAAGTTTCCGCCCGCCTCCACGAATGCGTCGAAGATCCTGCGGCTCTCCTCCTTCGACGCTCCCCAGCCCCACTCCTCGCCGAAGGTCATCACGCCGAGGCACAACTCCGAAACCCGCAAACCGGTCCGACCGAGCAACTTGTAGCGCATCTCTTCCCTCCTATTTGACGAAGGTGCCGTTGCGCAGATCCGCGAGCGCCTGCGCGATCTCCTCTTTCGTGTTCATCACGAACGGACCGTACCGCGCGACCGGTTCCCCGAGCGGTCTCCCCGAGAAAAGAAGAAACCGGACGGAGCGGTTCTGCGCCCGCAGGTTCACGACGTCCCCTCCCCCGAACACGGCAAGGCGCGTGGCGGGAACGGTCGTCCCGCCCCCCCCGGCGTCGGCCCCGAAAACCCCCTCCCCTTCGAAGACGTAGGCGAAAGCGGTGTGCCCCTCCGGAACGGGCTGCCCGAACGACCGGCCGGCCGGTACGGAAACATCGAGGTACTCGGGATCGGCGTAGATCTCCGTGACCGCTCCCCGCACGCCATCCACATCCCCGGCGATCACCCGTATCCGGACTCCGTCCTCCCGGACGATCTCGGGGATCCCGGCCGATGGCACATCCTGGTAGCGCGGACGGGTCATCTTGAGCTTCGCGGGGAGGTTGACCCAGAGCTGGAACCCGTACATCTTCCCGTCTTTCGGGCGGGGCATCTCCTCGTGCAGGATGCCGCTTCCCGAAGTCATCCACTGGACGTCACCCGCCCCGACCGTTCCGGAATTTCCCAGGCTGTCCTTGTGGTCCACGAGTCCGGCCATCATGTAGGTGACCGTTTCGATCCCGCGGTGGGGATGCATGGGAAACCCCGCAAGATAGTCGTCCGGGTCGTCGGATCCGAAGTGATCGAAGAGCAGGAAGGGATCGAGGTAGTCGAGCCTCCTCGTCGCGATGCTCCGGCGCAGGCGAACCCCGGCTCCCTCCGTGACGAACTGCGGCTCGATAATATCCTGGACCTTCCGGACATTCATGAGGTTCTCCCTTCCGTTCCTTATTTCGGGGCCCTTGCCGGGTCACGGGATGTTCCCATTGGATGAAGATATTCCGGCGATGGTTCGAAAAGAAAAACCCCTCTTGGCGGAGGGACGATCGATGGAAGAGGCAGGAACGGAACTACGACAGCGCCGCCCGGAACTTCTCGTATTCCCCGACGGCCTCCGACTGGGCCGACGCGCGAAGGCGGTTGATCTCGTCGTACTGCCCGATCAGGAGATTCACCAGGGAGCCGTCCAGGTCTCCATGCGAGACCATATTGCGCAGTTCCCGGAGGACGGCGACCTTGCCCATTCCCTTCCTGTAGGGGCGGTCCTCCGTGAGCGCCGTGAAGACGTCCGCGACGGCCATGAGGCGGGCTCCCAGGGGAAGATCGTCGGCGGTGTAGTGAAATGGGTAGCCGCTGCCGTTCAGGCGTTCCTGGTGCAGCGCCCCCCACGACGCGATCTCCTCGAACGTCTTGATGGGGGACAGGATCTGATGCGTGTAATAGACGTGGGTCCGCATGACATGCCATTCCTTCTTCGTCAGCTTTCCCGGTTTTTCGAGAATCTCGGAGGGAATGGCCAGCTTCCCGAGGTCGTGCAGGTATGCGGCGATCTCGAACATCCTGCGCTTCCGGGGCGAGAACCCGGCCAGCCGGGCCAGCGCTTCCCCGGTGGCCGCAACGCCGCTCGAGTGCGTGGCGGTGAACTCGCTCTTGAAATCGATGATCCGGCAGATCATCCTCGACAGGGAAAGCAGCATATCGGGGTCGAGCCCGATCGTTTGGTGCCCCAGGCTTCGTTCCAGGGAGGTCTCCATGGTATCGGAGGCGATGTCCAGCCAGACGTAATCCTTCGCGGCGATCCGGAGAAACGCCTCCACATGTCGGGGGACGAACCGATCCCCTTTCCTCTTCGTAACCGACTTGCAGATGCCGTCGACCTGCCCCAGGATGGCGGGCCCTCTCGAGATCCGCACGGCAACCCTGTCCGCCAGGTGCACGATGTGGCTGCCCCGCGGGACCGGGACCCCGTTCTCTTTCGCACCCGCTCCCTTTCGCCACGGAAGGTGATGGAATCGCACCATCTTGGCCGCCCGGGAAAAGAGAGGGACGTCTTTCAGAAGCAGGTGGCCGGCCAGGGCATGCTGTGTGGCCCTCTTCTCCTCGAACGCGAGGAGGTCGAGCCTCTCGTTAAGAGAAAAAGCGCCGATGTCGTGCAGGGCGCCCGCAATGCAAAGGTCCCGGAGTTCCGCACGGGAAAGCCCGAGTTCCTCGCCCAGGCGGAGGGAGAGATACGCGACCCGCATGCAATGGTCGGCGACCTCGGGACTCATCAGGTCCAGGGTCTTCGCCAGGGAAGAGAGGAGGGACCAAAGGTTCAGCTGGAGGTCTTTTGTGTTCATCCGACGTCCCCTTGCATGGCCCCCGGCGCTACTCTTCCCCTTCTCGACCCCCATCGCCACGAAGAATCTTCAGTTCGATCGGCTTCGAGGTGTCGAGGTGCACGTCGCGCTGGGGGAACGCGATCACGACCCCGGCTTCCCGGAAGAGGTCATCGATCCGGAACCGGATGTCGCTTTCGATGATCAGGCGCTCCGTCAGGGTGTCCATGCTGACCCAGAAATACAGGGTAAACTGGAGGGCATTATCCCCGAAATCCCTGAACAGGACGAATGGCTCGGGATGTTTCAGAACCCTTTCGTTTTCCGAGACCGCTTGAAGCAGCAACGCCTCCACCTTCCGAGCCGGCGAACCGTACGCCACGCCGACTGCGACATGTGCCCGGACCATCTTGTCGGAAAGCGTCCAGTTGACGATGTTCTTCTCGAGAAAACTGCTGTTCGGAACCAGGACGTGGATGTTGGCTCCCGTCCGGATCCGGGTGCTGCGCGGCCCGATATCCTCCACCGTGGCAAAGTTTCCCTCGATTTCGATCACGTCCCCGACCCGAATCGGGCGTTCCGCCATGAGGATGAATCCGCTGATGAAGTTGTTGATCAGGTTCTGCGCTCCGAACCCGACGCCGATTGCGAGCGCTCCCCCGACAAATGCGAACGCGGTGAGGGGGATGTGAATAATGTGCAAAGAGAGCAAGAGTACCAACAACAGGCCGAAATAATAGAGCAGCTTGGCGGCAGTAGCCGCTTCGTTGGGCTTCAGGGTGGTCCTCGGCAATACCCGCTTTTTGAAGAGCCGGACAACCTGTCCGACAACCGCAAGGCCGATGAAAAAGGCCAGCAGGGCAATCGCGAAATGGTTCACGCCGACCGAATTCCCGTCGATCACGAACAATTCGAATTTCCAGAACGATAGGAAACGGTCTGCAAACGGCACTTCCATCTCGGGGATGGAAAGGGGTACCCGGTCCCCCACGAAAGGATGATGGACATCGAAACTGTGCGCCGGGGAGACGCACGTCAGGGTAACCGCAAGGAAGACGAACAAACAAGGGAGGAGGAACCTTTCAAAACACATCGGCTTGTCGTGATGACCCTCGGGGATTTTCCTCTCCTCCATGAATGCGCCGCCCCTTACCCCTCCATCGTGAATTCCTGCATGTCGAACCAGAACCCGCTCTGGCCGATGGAGTCGATCTCGGCCTGCAGGATCTTCATGTGCAGCTCCTCCTCCTTGGCCAGGGAAAGGAACATCTCTTTCGCCTCGGGCTCCTGCGCCCGCTCGGCCAGATCCAGGTAATACCGGTTCGCGATGATCTCCCGCTCGACGGCGATCTTGAGAATCTTGATCTCGTCGACCTTCCCGAGGTCGTCTTCGCGGATCTCCTTGTCCTGGTAGGCGCTCGAGTGGAAAACCGCAGCCACGGCCTCGATCTCCTCCGCCTTGGGGAGAAGCCACGGCTGGCTCTTCAGCACGTTCATCAGGTGCTTCTCGAGCTTGGTCATGTGCCCCACCTCGTCGTCTGCCAGCGTGATCAGCACGTTCTTGGCCTTGGGATCCTTTACCGCCTTCGCGAATTTGATATACGTGCGAATGGCATCCTTTTCGCGGTAGATCCCCCTGTGGATGATGGCAACCGCCTCGGACGTTTTCATGCCCTACCCCCCTTGAATGATTTCCCTGGCGCTGGTCCGTGGATAAGAGATCTCGATCATCATACCCCCGAACTCCTCTGTTGACCATATGGTCCGCAAGGAGAGCGGCCCGGTCCGATCGATCCATCCGCCTCTATCCCGGCAATTCCATCCCTGTCATGAGGTGATCTTCCATGAATTTGATCTCCTCGATGCCGGAAACGACAACCTCGGGATCGATCTCAAGTTCGTCCTGCGGGATTTTGTTGTCATACTCGACTTTGGAAAGGATGTGCTTGATGCAGTGGAGCCTTGCCTTCTTCTTGTTGTCGGAACGGATGATGGTCCAGGGAGAAATGGTCCGGTTCGTTTCATTGAGCATCTGGAACTTCCTTATGGTGTAATCATCCCACTTTTCCTGGGCTTCAATGTCCACCGGAGAGATCTTGTATTGTTTGAGGGGATCCTTCATCCTCGATTCGAACCGGCGCATCTGTTCTTCCTTGGAAACAGAGAAAAAGAACTTGAACAGAATGATCCCGTTCTTGACCAGAATCTCTTCGATCAAAGGCACGTCTTTCAGGAAGCGTTTATGCTCCTCGTCGGTGCAGAACCCCATCGTCGGCTCCACCATGGCCCGGTTGTACCAACTGCGGTCGAACAGCACGATTTCCCCGCCGGAGGGAAGCTGCTGGAAATATCGCTGGAAATACCATTGCGTCCGTTCCCTGTCGCTCGGCTTGAGCAGTGCTACGACCCGTGCGCCCCGTGGATTCATATGCTCCACGATCCTCTTGATCGTCCCGCCCTTTCCGGCGGCGTCGCGCCCTTCAAAAATCAACAGGACCTTTTGCTCTTTGGCAATGACATGTTTCTGCCATTTCAACAGCTCGATTTGCAGCTTTTGCAGTTCTTCCTCGTATTTGAGGGTGAATTTACTCACCCAGACGGCCTGGCGGTTTCCCCCTTTTTTCTTGTCGATGAAGCGGATGGCGGTGTGCTCTTTCAATGTGTTTTTTTTCTTTTTCCCTTTTTCCTTGCCTTTCCTCTTTTCTTTCTTCTTTTTTTTCCCTTCCCCTTTCGATGCCTTTTTCTCTTCTATCCCGATAACCTCCGCAATCTTCTCCGGAGATTTTCCCTTCCCGTCTTTGCTGCTCTTTTTCTCTTTCCCTGCTTTTTCCTTTGCCATCTTTCCCCCTTTTTCCTACGCAAAGATCTTCGCCGGCATAATTTGCATCGAAATCATACCAGCGATTTCCCGTATTTCCTCTGCTGTTTTTTCATCATCTTCAGTTCCTTGTCGCCCGGGATCACGATCCCGGGATCCAAATCGAGATCGAGTTTCCGGTTTTTTCTGTAGGGCACAGAATTGAGGATCAACTTCATGGTTTCGCGCCGGGCGACATGCTTGTTGTCCGACCGGATGATCCACCAGGGAGACTGTTTCGTGTGGGTCTTTTTCAGCAACATGAATTTCTTTTCCGTGAATTCATCCCAGAGATTCTGCGCCTGCAGATCGACTTCGGAAAGTTTCCATTGACGCAGGGGATCGTTCTTCCTTCTTTCGAATCGCTTCTTCTGTTCCTCCTTGGTTACCGAAAAATAGAGTTTCAGCAGGATCGTCCGGCCCGCATCCTCGAGAAAATTCTGCTCATACGTGACGACCTTCTTCAGGAATCGCCGGTATTGATCCTTGGTGCAAAATCCCATCACAGGCTCCACCAGCGCCCGGTTGTACCAGCTTCTGTCGAACAGGACGATCTCTCCCGCACGGGGGAAGTGCTCGATGTATCGCTTGATGTGAAGTTCCGTCTTCTGATCCTCGGTTGGCTTGCCCAGTGCGACCACCCGATATCGTTTCTCGTTCATATACCGCGTAATCCGACGGATGGTGCCGCCTTTTCCGGAGGCGTCCCTCCCGTCGAAAAGAATGACCATCTTTTTGCCGCTTTTTTCCAGATAGCGCTGCATCCGGATCATTTCCGCCTGGTACGGTTTCAGTTCCTCCGTTTCGTAATGGAACTTCAATGCTTCCTTGATGATTTCCTCTTTCTCCTTTTTTTTGAGTTGTTCCCGGATCTCTTGGATCTGTTTTTTCGGATCAAAGGATTTTGTTATCGGTTCCGCTTTCCTGACCATCTCCTTGATCTGCGCCGACGACCCATCCTGTCCTTTTGCGATTTTCATAACCACTCCAACCCCGGCTAGTTTAATTTTCTTCCTGTCCGGTACATTTCCCCATAAATATCCGGAAGCCCGTTTTTTTTCAGACCCGAGGTCACTTCTTCCACGGAGTAGGGAATACGGAAATGCTCCACCGTTATCTTCCCCGAGGAAACCGTCAGGATAGCGAAGGACGAACGCGGGTCTCCGTCGAACGGGCGTCCCGCACTGCCGGGATTGAGAAAGTGAACCCCGTCGACGATTCTGTGAAAAGGCACATGGATGTGACCCATGACATGGACCTGATAGGAAAACTTCGCCGCCCATTCCCGGAAAAGGCTTTCCGGAGAATCGGGCCACAGGGGATTCCCCAAACCGTCGAAATCGCCGTGGAATAATCCGATGCGGAGGCCGCCGGCCGTGAAACCCTGCTGCTCCGGCAACGAGTTCAAATACCTTACGTTCTCGGGGAGCAGGTTCTCGCATGTCCAGAAATACATGATCCGCTTTTCTTCTCTTTTCGGTTTTTCCAGTTCCTTCCCCGTCAGGATTTCCAGCACACGCTTATCGGTGTTCCCCACGATGCAAATGGCGTTTCCTCTCTCCCGGAACCATTGGACCACCTCATTGGGATAGGTACCGTAAACGGTGAAGTCTCCGGTATTCACGATCCGATGGAACGTTTCCCTTTGCACATGGTTCTGGATCGCCATGAGCGCAGGATAATTTGCATGAATATCGCTCAGGACGAGTATTTTCTTCATGAATCGCGCCGCGCGCTTCCTTTTGTCGCGAACATCTCCCGAAATGCCCTCTTGTTTTCCGGCGAAGCATACTCCGTGAATGTTTTGAAGAACGCATCCTTCACTTTCTGCTTTTCTCTCCGGACCGTTTCCATCAGGACAACGGTCGCTGCGACGGTTTTTTCCGACTGCCGACCGGTTGCCTGCAGTTCCCCGGTAACCGCCGTGAGGTACTGCTCCTGGACACCGAAGTCATGGAATGCCCCCAGCATGTCTTGCAGTTTCTTCAATTGCCCTATGAAACCATGAATGTTCTTCCGGGGGAACAGGCCGGAAAAGAATTCCAGCAGGTATCGCAGTTCCTTGCAATGAATCCGAAGGCGGTGCAGTTTCTCGTCTTCCGTGTTCTCGACAATCCGGTTGCCGTCCTTTAGGATGCGCCGGTACTTCCTGTGGATTTTTTTCCGTGCGAGGTCCCGGACCGGAAGACCGGCATCGAGCGCATCCGAAGACACTTGATGCGATATATGAAGGAAAGCATCCCAACTATTCATTATGTTGCGATATTTATCATCTTCTAAGTTTTTCAGGACATCCCGAAAAACCTTTGATCGTTTTTCCCGTAAATGGGCAAACAGCGGATCGATATCGGCACGCAGCGATTCGGGGAGCATCGCTTTGTAGGTTTCTTCGTTCAGGAGATACACATCCAGATCCCGAAGCTCATTGGAGATTTTCCCCACATATGAAAGATCTTTCCTGAACCTGGCTGTGATCTCCGGAGGAAAAACCTTTTTCATCGGGGACAGGGCGGAACGCGTTCGGCGAATCGCCACGCGGAAATCGTGGAGGAACTCCGTATCCAGGTCATTTCCGATATGCGCCTCGTTGATCCGGATGACGCGCAACAGAAAGCGCAGAATCGTCCGCGCTGCATCATCGGATCGCATATCGGGACGCAGTGGAATCTCCACTTTTGAGGAATAATCGCCCGGTTTCTTTCCTGATCCTTTGAGCGCCTTTAAGTAGACATCCTCTTTCCCGATCGCCGTAAAACCGGCCTCCTCCAATCGCCTTCCGAGGGAACGGGAAGATCTCGCGGGATCTTTCCCCGGCTTCCACCACAAGTAGGCAGCCAGCGCAGGCATGTCCTTGTTGCGGGACAGTCGAATTTCTTCATGGACCAATCGGGCTACGGGTTTTTTCCTCCGAGTCAAGATGCGATATGGCGTCTTCCGGGAATAGATATCCGCAAGCTTTCCAAGGGCACGGACTTTTACGATCGGTGCCAGACGGTTTTTCAGCCCGCTCTCCGGAAGATCCCCTGTAAAAACCGGCGGGGAAACGATGGTTACGCTGTGAAGGATCGAGGGATCGAATAATTTCCTCAAGATCAGCCTGTTTCCGGAGGAATACAGAACCAGCGATCGATGAAACAACCGCCAGTCGAACGTATCGTAGAACGATATTTTCTCCTCCCGGATCCGCCCCTCCCGGACCGAATACCGATCGGTCAGTTCGCGGATCCAGCGCTTTGCATCATGCCCTTTGGGAATATGGAATGTTCGGGGGGGGAGCATGAGGGGACAGGGCCTACGATCGATCATCGCCGTAACGCTTCGGATAATCAAAGAAAACGGATTCCCCTTTTCCTTCCTGCACTTTTCTCCATCGGTCCACGGCAAACCGGATGCAGTGCACCCCGGTTGTAGGGATCATACTGGATGGATTGTGCTCGAGCAGCATATCCGCAAGATCGTTGAAATCAGGGTTGTGCCCGAAAAGCATGATGGATGTGTGTTCGTCATCCTGGCTTCTCACCAGATCCAGCAAATACAGGGCATCGGAATGATACATCCTGTCATCGTATCGGATCTTCTCTTTGGGATACCCGATCTCTTCGGCAATACGGATGGCGGTCTTCCTGGCCCGTTTCGCGGGGCTGGACAGGATCAGGTCGGGCAGAATCTCGCGTTCCCTGATTTTTTTTCCCATGAGCGGGGCATCCCGTTTCCCTCTCCTGTTCAAGGGTCTGTCGAAATCCTTCAGGCGGGAATCTTTCCAGCTCGATTTGGCGTGCCTCACCAGAATAACGGTTTTCATCGCGACACGTATCCTTGCGACCGGGGTTCCGCGGAAAATACGGGCCGGCCCCATTTCCCCCGGCCTTGACTGATTTTACACGAAACAACCCGACGGGCGGAGATTCCCGGGGAATTTGCCGACGAAATGCCGGGGCCTAACGCCACCAGCAGCCCTCGCTCGGCTGTATCCGATCTTTGTTCATCGTACGGTATTCATGAGGGTGATTCAGGGTAAAGAATGTACTTAAGGCGGTTACAAATCAATGGTATTGTGAATTTGTTTGACAATTTGGCTTGCCGGTAACCCGATGAACCTCATTGCCTGTCACGAATGCGATCTGGTGAACAGGATCCCGCCTTTACCGAGGCGCGCAGCCGCCCGGTGCGTCCGCTGCGGTGGCGTCCTTCTTCGCGCTAAACCCGACAGCGTCGACCGGACCATCGCCTTGACCCTGGCCGGAATCGTCCTGTTCCTCGTGGCCTGCAGCTTCCCGTTCCTGTCGATGGAAAACGCCGGAATCGTCCAGGAGACCGCTTTGTTCACGGGAATTTACAATCTGTACAAGCAGAAGATGGTGCCGCTGGCGACGCTTGTTCTGATTACCTGTGTTCTGGTACCGCTGGCCCAGATGTTAGGCCTGCTCTACGTCATGATTCCGCTGAAACGAAACCGCCCTGCCCGTCATACGGCCCGGGTGTTCCGCATCTACCTGCACCTGAAACCGTGGGGTTTGATGGAAGTGTATCTGATCGGCATTCTGGTGGCCCTGGTGAAGCTGGGGAAAATGGCGACCATCGTCCCGGGACTGTCCGTGATCGCTTTCGGCCTGCTGGTGTTCGTGTTAGCCGGCGCGTATACCGCCCTCGACCCGCACCTGGTGTGGGAACGTCTGGGGGGAAAATCTTGAGGTGCGCACCAATGAGCGCGAAACAGCTCGGCCTGGTCGGTTGTCACGACTGCCATCTCCTCAGCAGGCAGCAGCGTCCGGCGTCCGGGCAGGCGGCATACTGCCCCCGCTGCGGCGCCACGCTGCACCTGCGCAAGCCGAACAGCATTGCCAGAACCTGGGCGCTGTTGACTGCGGCATTTATATTTTACATACCGGCCAACGTGCTGCCGATCACCGTCACGTCATCGCTGGGGTCCAAGCAAAGCGACACCATCATGAGCGGCGTGATCTATTTCCTGCTGCACGGTTCCCCGGAAATCGCCGTGGTGATCTTCACCGCGAGTATTTTCATTCCCATCTGTAAACTGGTCGTTATGGCCTATCTGCTGGTCTCCGTGCAGCGAAACTCACGGTGGCGGCCGCGCGACCGGACCCAGCTCTACCGGGTCGTCGAGGGAATCGGGCGCTGGTCCATGGTCGATATTTACGTCGTGACCATCCTGGTGGCGCTGGTCAAGCTCGGCTTCTTCGCCGATATCGAAGCGGGCCCGGCCGCCTTGTACTTCGCTGCCGTGGTGGTGATCTCCATGCTCGCCGCGCAAAGTTTCGATCCCCGGCTGATCTGGGATGCACTGGAGGAAAAGCATGAGTGAAGAGACCCCCCGTCCGAATCATGGAGAGGAGATTGCCCCTGTGGCGGATGTCCACGCCAAGCGCACGATCTCCATCATCTGGGTCGTACCGCTGGTGGCCCTGGTCATCGGCGGCTGGCTGGCCTACAAGGCCTTGTCGGAGAAGGGGCCGACCATCACCATCACCTTCCTGAGTGCGGAAGGGCTCGAGTCCAACAAGACCAAGATCAAGCACAAGGATGTGGAAATCGGCAAGGTCACGGACATCACGATCAGCGAGGACTTTTCCCACGTGGTGGTGACCGCGGAGTTGAAGAAGGGGACGGGGCCCTACCTGACCGAAAAGACCCGGTTCTGGGTGGTGCGTGCTCGTATTGCGGCGGGGGAGGTATCCGGCCTTGGGACCCTTTTTTCCGGAGCCTATATAGGAATCGATCCGCAGAAGGAGGGAAAACCGCAAAAACATTTCCAGGGGCTGGAAATCCCCCCCGTGCTCACGGAAGGTCTCCCGGGGCAGCATTTCACCCTGGTTGCAAAAAATCTGGGTTCTCTCGAAATCGGGACCCGGGTGCGGTACCGGAGAATGACGGTCGGCAAGGTGGTGGGATATCAGTTCGACCCCGAAATGGACGCTCTGAAGATCCAGGTGTTCATCCAGTCCCCGTTTCACGAAAAGGTGCGCAAGGAGACGCGGTTTTACAACGCTTCCGGAGTCGACTTCGCTCTCGATCCCGGCGGCTTGCGTGTCAACACGGATTCCCTGGTCTCCGTCATGCTCGGCGCGATCGCCTTCGAGACTCCCGTCGGCCTGAAAGCGAGCGAGCCGGCTCCGGCAAATCACGAATTCCGGCTCTACCCGGATCGGGAAAGCACCAAGGAGAAGGAGTACTTCCTGAAAAGATACTACCTGCTCTATTTCGAGGATGACGTACTTGGCCTGTCGCCCGAAGCCCCTGTGAATTTCAAGGGGATCAAGGTCGGCGAGGTGGTGGACTTCTCCCTGCAGTACAACTTGGGGAAGAACGACTTCCAGATCCCCGTGCTGATCGAGATCGAACCGGAACGGATCGAGCAGGTTCACGGGGAAATCTTCAAGGGACCCCTGATAGAGACGTTGGTCGCGCGGGGACTTCGCGCGCAACTGAAAACCGGTAGTCTGATCACCGGACAGAAGTTCGTGGATCTCGCGTTCCATCCCAAAGCGCCGGCGGCGAAAGTCGGTTACGAAAGAGGGGTGCCCGTGCTGCCCACGCTGCCGCAGCCCTTGAAGCAGCTGATGGCCAGCGTGGAAAACATCATCGGTCGCCTCGACCAGGTCCCGACCGACGAGATCGGCCGCGACGTGAAAGAAATCCTGGAATCCCTGAACAGCAACCTCCGCAAGACCGATACCATGTTCGGGGAGATCAACGAAGAGGTCCTGCCCGAGATCGCACGGACCCTGAAAACGCTCCAGGCAAGCCTTGCGGATATCGAAAAGGGCTACGGCGAGGATTCCGTCACGAACCAGGAATTGCGCAAAACGCTGGGCGAACTGGAGGAGGCGGCGCGCTCCATCCGCATCCTCACGGAGTACCTGCAGCGCCATCCCGAAGCGCTGATTCATGGAAAAGGCGACGGGGAATGATAACGCTTCATGCCTGAACGGAAACGAGTCTTTCTCTGGCTTGCGGGAGGGACCGGGGTATTCCTGGTTCTTCTCGCGGCCGTTCTCATCCTCCTCCCTCGCCTGGTCGACCGTGATCGGGTGCGGGCAAGGGTCGCCGCGGAAGCCTCCACTGCCGTCGGGGGAACCGTGGAGATCCGGGGACTGGATCTCTCCTACTGGCCTCACCCCCACCTTGCGGTGCGGGGGGTTACGCTGGACATCCCCGGGGCTGCCGCCGGAACGATCCGGACCCTTACCGTATATCCCAGGATCCTTCCCCTTCTCCTGGGGAAGGTGCGTGTATCGGAACTGCTCGTCGGAACACCGGCATTCACCGTAACGATCCCCGAACAGGAAGTGACCGACTTCACCCTGAAGTTGCGCTCCCTGCTGGACTCGATGGCCCGGAGCGCCCCGGACCTGAGGATCGTGCTGACGGACGGCCGGCTGAACGTGTCCGGCGGGCGGCTTCCCTCGCTGTCGTTCCGCGAAATCGAAGGGAGCGCTGTCCTTCCCCCGGCCGGGCCCGACCTCGATCTTTCGTGTGCCGGCACCTTGTGGGATCGCGGCTCGGTGAAGGGACACTTCGATGCGGAACGTCTCGCGGGCGCGGGGCAAATCATCCTGAAAGGGTTCCGGCCGCACCTTCTCGACGGATATATATTTCCGGCGTCCGGAACGGGGATTTCCGATTCGAACGTCGATCTTGACCTCCGGGTGGAGACGGACGGGCGGGCGAAGCTGCGCGCAGGGGGGGACGTCTCCTTCTCCCGCATGGCACTGTACCGGGGGAAAAGGAACCTCGAACTTACCGGCGGCAAGATCCAGGGGACGCTGGACCGGGACGGGGAAAAGGCAACGGTTGCGCTCACGCGGCTCTCCCTCGAATCTCCCCGGCTCTTACTCTCCGGGAACCTCTTTCTGGACGGAGTGGCCGAGCAGTCCCGTGCGGACGCACAGGCCCGGCAGGTGGATATCGCGATCCTGCGGGAGCAGGCCCTGGCCCTGGCGGGGGATGTCCCTCTCGTGAAGGAGATCTTCTCCGTCGTGAAGGCGGGATCGATCCCTGTGCTCTCCTTCCGCGCCGGCGGGAAATCGGCGGCCGACCTGGTTGAGCTGGAAAACATGGAGTTCGAGGGGAGCGTTGGCGACGGAAGCATCCTCGTCGACGTGCAGGGTGCAGACCTTGCGATCGGTCGGATCCGGGGGGATCTGGCCCTTCGTCGCGGGTTCCTGGAGGCGAGCAACCTCGAGGGGGATCTTGGGAAGAACAGCGCACGCCGGGGAACGTTCCGGATGGGGTTCCTCGGACCCGACCCGCCGTTTCACCTGGAGGCCTACGTCGCGGCGGACGTTTCCGAACTTCCCCCCCTGCTCCATCTGCTGATCCCGTCGGAATCATTCCGGAAAGAGCTTTCCCGCGTGGAGGAACTGTCGGGAAGCGCCCGCGGGAGGCTGGTTCTCGGCGAAACCGTGAAGTCGATCAAGGCGGCAGTGGAGGTCGACGCGATGAGCCTGTCCGGGAAGGTCCGTGGACTGCCCTATCCCCTGACCGTTTCTGGGGGACAACTCCTCTATCGGGAAAATGAGATCGCCGTGACCGGGGCAAAAGGGAGATTCGGACAAACCACCTTCTCGGAGCTTGCCGGAAAAGTCCGGATGACGGATCCGGCCTCCCTCGAGGTCCGGTCCGGGGAGTTCCGTCTCTTCCTCGACGAGGTATACCAATGGGCCCGAACGTCAGAAAGCCTTCGCGAATCCCTCTCGGAGGTGGAGAGCGCTTCGGGCACCGTTGCCCTCTCCGTAAGTCGCCTCGAGGGCCCGCTGCTTGCGCCGGGGGAATGGCGGTTCGACATCTCCGGGAATGTGGAGCGCCTGTCCCTTTCAACCCCCTTTCTCCCCGGGATGATCGAGATACCCCGTGGATCCTTCCAAGCAACGCCGGACACGTTCCGCTGCGAGAATCTCCGCGCGAACCTTCTGGACGCCTCGATCTCCGCTTCGGGCTCCCTCGAAGGCTACCGGACCGATACGCGAAGAGGCGTGGTAACCGGGGGCGGACGATTCGGTCCCGAAATGATCGGGTTCCTTTACGAGCAGGGGAAGATCCCTCCCGGCTTCGCCGTCCGCCCTCCCCTCGAAGCGTCGGGATTACGGTTGGAGTGGCAAAAGGACTCCACTGTGACCCTGGTTGGGGATTTCTTGGTCGGCGACGGCGTGAAAATCTCGGTCGACCTCTTTCGCCCTCCCGGAGAGTGGGTGGTCCGGAACCTTTCTTTGCAGGATCGGGACTCCCGCGCTTCCCTCTCTCTTCACTGGAAACCGGAATCCCTCGACCTCGCCTTCGAGGGCCTCCTGACCCGTGAGAGCGCAAACCGGATCTTCGTCTCCGAGGTTTCTCCGGGCGGCTCGCTGAAGGGATACTTCCAAGCTTCCCTCCGTCTTGACCAGCCGATGCGCTCCATGGCCCAAGGAACCCTGGAGGGGAAGGAGTTGCGTTTCCTGCAGAACATGAAGATCCCCGTGTTCATCGACAGCCTTTCCCTGTCCGCAGAGGGGAGCCGCATATCGATCCGGGACGCCGGGATCACGATCGGGAACAGCCCTGTTCGCCTGCAGGGCGAGGCAACCGCTTCCCCGGACGGATTTTCATTCGAGATGGACGCGTCCACTCCCGGGATCGACTGGGAGGCCCTGCAGGCGGCATTTGGAACCCCCGACGCGAAAGAAGGGTCCCCTGGTGCGGAAAGCGGGGCGGGGGAAGGTGAGTGGGACGCGCCGGTCCAGGGAACCGTGAGGCTGCGGGCGGGGTATTTCCGGTATGGACGGCATACCCTGGAACCTGTCAACGCGGAGATCGCTCTCGGAAAAACGGGGGTGAACCTCTCGATTGGGGAATCCACCTACTGCGGCGTTCCCTTCACCGGAACGCTCCGCAGATCCTCAGGGGAGGTAACGTTCGAACTCCAGCCGGCCGCGAAGGGACAGGACATCGAATCTTTCTACAACTGCCTGACGGAGGAACAGGGGCGCGTGACGGGTCGTTTCGATCTCGCGGGAAAGATCGAAGGACGCATCCGGCACGGCGAAGACCCGGTCCCGTCCCTCCGGGGGAACCTGGATTTCACCGCCAGGGATGGCACAATCTACGGGACCCCGTTATTGTCCCGGGTCCTCTCCTTCCTGAGCGTCACGGAAATGTTCCGGGGGAGGCTCCCCGACATGAGGAAGGAAGGATTGCAGTATCGCTCTCTTGCCAACCGGGGAGATATCCAGGACGGCAACGCCACGGTCACGATGGCTCTCGACGGTGACCTTCCTATGGTCGGCCATGGGAAGGTCGATCTCGTCACGCAGAAACTCGACCTCCAGATTCTCGTGGCCCCGACCAAGACGACAAATACCGTGATCCGGAAGATCCCGGTGCTCGGCCACATCCTCGGCGGGACCCTCGTCCAGGTCCCGGTCAGGGTCACCGGGACTTTCGAGGACTCGAAGGTCTCCCTTCTCGAACCCGCTGCGGTCGCAAAAAACCTGCTGGGAATCGCGGAGAGAACGTTCCTGTTGCCCGTGGAACTGATCCGCCCTGTTCTGCCCGGCGAAAGGAAGGTGGACCAATGACCGGGATCCGGACGACGTCCGTGATCATCTCCTGGGAATCGCGGCGGCGATCTCCCGGCCGAGCGTTGCGAGCGCGCGGCTCATCGCCTCCACCAGGGCTTCATAATCCGGTCGCCCCACCGGTTCCCTGATGTTCGTCTCGCTCACGGAAAGCACTTCCTTCCCCTCTCCCCGGGAGACAGACCATCTCGCCGCAAGGAAAACCGATTCCCCGATGGTGCCATCGAAGCGCAATACCTCGAACCGGACCCGGTATTCGGCCGGGAAGGGGTATGCGTCCCCCCCCCAACGAAGGACGGTCACGTTGTCCGGAGCAAGAAGAACCGACAGGTTCTCGGCGAGGACCCGGGAAATGTCCTCCTCGAGGGACCCCGCCCATCTCTCGAATTCAGCGAGCTTGAGTTCCCTCGGACCCGATCGGGAAACGATTTGGGGACGGTTGAGATAATCCGGGATCGCGACCGGACCAATCGCGACGCCCATTCGCCGCTCCGCCGGGACCCTCTTGGGAAGATCTGCCGGAGGGCTCATCGGGCTGAGGGTGTAAAACCGCGCCTGTTTGGAACTGGCACATCCGCCCATCGCGAAAAGACCGATCCAGAGGAGGACCGCCAGGGTTATTTTTCCGCGCATATCGCGGCTCATCGGTTTTCCCTCTCCCCGATCATATCCGAAACGCGCGCATCGAGTAAACACCATGCTCACACGGTCTCAAAACCTCGAGGTCCCACTCTCCATGATATCGTTTGGGAAACAGACCAACGGATCAGAGGTCCAGGAACAGCCAGGGCGCCTTCTTCTGCCCGTTGCGCTCGTACCGTTCGATCTCCCCCTCCAGCCGCAAAGTCAGGGCGATCTCGTCGAGTCCCTGCAGGAGGCACTCCTTGGGGAACGACCCGATGTCGAACCCGCACACCGCACCGTCCGGGCCGGTCACCGTCTGGGCAGGAAGGTCTACCGAGACCTCGCCCCCCGGTCCGCTCTTCAGCCCGTCCATCAGCGCCCGGACCTCGCCGGGCGCAAGCCGGACGGGAAGCAGTCCGTTCTTGAGCCCGTTGTTGTAGAAGATGTCCCCGAACGAGGGGGCGATGACGACGCGGATCCCGAAATCCATGAGAGCCCACACGGCGTGCTCGCGCGAAGAGCCGCAACCGAAGTTCTCCCCCGCAACGAGGATCTTCCCGCTCCGGTACGGTTCCATGTTGAGCACGAAATCCGGCAGCTCCGTTCCGTTCTCGTCGAATCTCCAGGCATGGAACAGGCCGGTTCCCAGCCCCGTCCGCTTGATCGTCTTGAGGAACCGGGCGGGGATGATCGCATCGGTGTCGACGTTTCCGCGGTCCAGGGGAATGGCCACCGCCTTGAGGGTCGCAAACTTCTCGATCATCGCCTACAGCATCTCCCGTACATCGGTGATTCTCCCGGCGACCGCCGCGGCCGCCGCCATCATCGGGCTCATCAGGTGGGTTCGCCCCCCCGGCCCCTGTCGTCCCTCGAAGTTCCGGTTCGAGGTGGACGCGCACCGTTCCCCCGGTTTGAGCCGATCCGGGTTCATCCCGAGGCACATCGAACACCCCGGGAGCCTCCACTGGAACCCCGCATCGAGAAAGACCCTGTCGAGCCCCTCCGTTTCCGCCTGTCTTTTGACCAGGCCGGAACCGGGCACGACCATCGCCGTCACCCCGTCCGCCACCTTTTTCCCCCGGGCCACTTTCGCCGCAAGCCGCAGATCCTCGATCCGCGCATTCGTGCACGACCCGATGAAGACCTTGTCGACCGTAATGTCCGTGAGACGCGTCCCCGGGCGAAGGTCCATGTACCGCAGAGCCCTCTCCCTCCTCTCCCTGCCCCTGGGGTCCGGATGGGTTTCGGGGTCGGGAACTACACCTGTCACGGGAAGAGAGTCCTCCGGGCTCGTTCCCCACGTTACCTGGGGCTCGATCCGGGAGGCGTCGATCGTCTCTTCCCGGTCGAACCATGCATCGGGGTCGGTGGGCAGCGTTTTCCAGTCCGCAACCGCGGACTCCCACAGCGCTCCCCCCGGGGACGCCGGACGCCCCTTCAGATACGAGAAGGTCGTCTCGTCGGGCGCCACCATCCCGAACCTTCCGCCCGCCTCGATCGTCATGTTGCAGATCGTCAACCTCTCCTCCATCGACATCCGGCGGACCGCCTCTCCGGCGTACTCGATCGCGTACCCCGTCCCGCCCCCGGCCCCGATCTTGGCGATGATCGCCAGGATCACGTCCTTCGCGGAGACGCCAAACCCCGTGGCGCCGCCGACGGTGATCCGCATCTCCCCGGGTCTTGTCTGCCAGAGCGTCTGGGTTGCGAGGGTGTGCTCAACCTCCGATGTGCCGATCCCGAAGGCGACCGCCCCGAAGGCACCGAGGGTGGAGGTGTGCGAATCGCCGCACACCGCCGTTATCCCGGGCAGGATCAGGCCGTTTTCCGGTCCCGTGACGTGGACGATCCCCTGGCGGACGTCGTCCATGTCGAAGAGTGTGATCCCCGCCTCCTTAGCATTTTCCCGCAGCGCCTCGATCTGCCTGCGGCTGTCCGGGTCCTCGATCCGATCGAGTCGGTCCGTCGAGGTAGGTACGTTGTGGTCCGGAACCGCCATCAGGGACAGGGGACGTCGAACCTTCCTCCCGGCCTGGCGCATCGCCTCGAACGCCTGGGGGCTCGTTACCTCGTGCACCAGATGCCGGTCGATATAGAGGAGGCACACTCCGTCCGGCCTTTCCGTGACAACGTGGCGGTCCCAGATCTTGCGAATGATCGTCGGCATGGGAACATTTGATGCAATATTCCGGGAAGAGGTTTTCTCGGGAGGACATTTCCCCGGCAATGATCATGAAAACAGTAACTGGTTGTAAAAAAGAGGAATCTTTCCATCGATACGGTGCATCTACTTTCCAATTAATGGCGGCAGGTTCCCGACGGATCCAGCGGCAAATCTTACGGATATCACGGCAGGAACAGGAGTGATCATGGCGGACCGCACCCGGAAACATCGCAGCAGCCTCCTCACCGGAACTCCGGGAGGAGCGGACTGGGCCAAGAGGGCGGCGGCGCGCGCCATGCTTCGCGCCGTTAATTTCACGGACGACGACTTCTCCAAACCGATCGTCACGGTGGCCTGCCCTTTTACGAACGCCACCCCCTGCAACGACCATATCCGCAAGCTCGGCGACATCCTGTCCCGGGAGATCGGGGCGGCCGGAGGAAAACCCTTCCTGTTCGGGACGCCCGTCATCAGCGACGGGGAGACGATGGGGATGGAAGGGATGAAATATTCCCTGATGTCCCGGGACCTCATCGCCGACTGCATCGAGACCATGCACGAAGGGTACGCCGCCGACGGGATCCTTACCCTTTCCGGATGCGACAAGAGCATCCCGGGAGCGCTCATGCCCATTCTCCGGAACAATGCCGTCGGGTTGACACTCTACGGGGGGACGATCCTGCCGGGCCGTTACAAGGGGGAAGACCTGACGATCGTAAGCGCCTTCGAGGCGGTCGGCGCCCACGGGGCGGGAAAGATGACCGACGAGGAACTGCACCAGGTGGAGTGCCGCTCCTGCCCCGGCGCAGGCTCGTGCGGCGGGATGTACACGGCCAATACGATGGCCTCCGCGATCGAGGCGATGGGGATGAGTATCCCAGGGTCCGCCTCGCATGCGGCAGTTGACCGGCAGAACCGGATCTCACCGGGAAAACGGAAGGATTGCATCGACTCCGTGAGGGCGCTTCTCGGCCTTCTCGACAGGGGGATCCGGGCCCGCGACATCGCGACGCGGGAAGCGTTCGAGAACGCCATCGCCGTGATGATGGCGCTCGGAGGATCGACGAACGGCATCCTGCATATTCTCGCCCTGGCCCATGAGGCGGACGTTCCCCTGTCCCTCGACGATTTCGACCGGATCGGGCGGAATGTCCCGCTGCTGGGTAACTTCAAACCCTTCGGGAAATACGTCATGGCGGACCTGGACCGGATCGGCGGAATCCCGATGGTAATGAAGACGCTTCTCGGCGCCGGTCTGCTTCACGGGGAGTGCCTGACCGTCTCCGGGAAGACGGTTGCGGAAAACGTTGCGGACGCTCCGGTGCGCCCCGGCGGCCAGGACATCTTCTACTCCATCGATCGTCCTTACTCCCCTGCCGGACGGCACATCACGGTCATCCGGGGGAACCTCGCGCCGGAAGGGGCGGTGCTGAAACTCAGCGGAAAGGAACTGGATCACCACACGGGGCCTGCGCGCGTTTTCGACCGGGAAGAGGAGGCGCTGGACGCGATCCTCTCCGGAAAGATCCGAAAAGGGGATGTGATCGTGATCCGGTACGAAGGCCCGAAAGGCGGTCCCGGAATGAGGGAGATGCTCTCCCCTTCCGCGGCGCTGATGGGCGCGGGACTCGGGAAGGACGTCGCGCTCGTCACCGACGGCCGGTTCTCTGGGGGCACGCACGGGATCATGGTCGGGCACGTCGCCCCCGAGGCGCAGGCGGGAGGGCCGATCGCCGTTGTTCGCGAAGGCGACCGGATCACCATCAACCCCGGGGACCGTTCGATCTCCCTGGAAGCAGGAGGGACGGAAATCGGGGAGCGCCTGTCCCGATGGAAAGCCCCGGAATTGAGATACAACCGCGGTGTACTGGGAAAATATGCAAAGCTTGTCGGCAGCGCGTCGAAGGGCGCGGTGACTAATTAGAACGGGAAACGGAGAGGAACCCGATGGCCAGACGGAAAAAAACGATCACGGGAGCGGAACTGATGTGCCGGTCCCTGGTGGAGGAAGGGGTGACCTACCTGTTCGGCTACACCGGCGGGGCGATCATGCCGGTGTACGATGCGTTCCCCAAGTTTCCCCGGCTCAGGCACGTCATGGTCCGCCACGAACAGGCGGCGGCATTCGCGGCCCAGGGGATGGCGCGGGCAACGGGCAGGCCGGGGGTGTGCATCGCCACCTCCGGGCCTGGCGCCACCAACCTGATGACGGGAATCGCAGACGCCCACATGGACTCCGTCCCGATCATCGCCCTCACGGGGCAGGTATCCACCTCCGTGATCGGGACGGACGCATTCCAGGAAAGCGACATCATCGGCATGCTGGTTCCCGTCACGAAACAGTCGTACATCCTGGACGATCCGTACGAGATCCCCCGCGTGGTGAAGGAGGCGTTCTACCTCGCCAACACGGGCCGGAAAGGGCCGGTCAATATCGATCTTCCCAAGGACATCTCGAACGCGGTCATTCCCGATGATGGGTTCGACACGACGATCCGGTACCCCGTCGCGTCGCCTCCGGGAATCCGGAAAGACCAGCTGGAACACGTACGGAAACTCATGGCTTCTGCGGAAAGACCCGTCGTCTTCGTCGGGCACGGCGTCATCCAGGCGGAGGCGCAGGGCGAGGTCCGTCGCTTTCTCGAGCGGTCGAAGATGCCGTTTTCGTGCACCCTTCACGGGATCAGCGCGCTCCCTGCCGATCATCCGCAATATCTCGGAATGATGGGAATGCACGGCACGGTGGAGGCCAACCGGGCGATCGAGCGTGCCGACCTGATCATTGCCCTGGGAATGCGGTTCGACGACCGGGTGACGGGGAAACTCGACGAATACGCGCGGGACGCGGACGTGATCCACGTGGAGCACGACCCGTCGGAGATCAACAAGAACGTCGAGGCGACCGTGGCGATCTACAGCGATCTCAAGTCCGCCGTCGTGGAAATGACGAAGGTCGTGGAGCCGAAACCGTACAAGGAGTGGTTCGCCTTTGCGGCCGAGAACCGGAAATACTGGGAAAGCCTGGATCCCGTAAACCGGGGAAACGGCCTCGGGAACGGCGGGAATCTGCTGATGGCGAGCGTGATCCGGAAGCTGTCGGAACTCACCGACGGCAGGGACAACGTGGTCGCCGACGTGGGCCAGCACCAGATGTTCACGGCGCGGTACTACCGGTTCGACCGGTTCAACACCTGGTTCAATTCCGGGGGGCTGGGGTCGATGGGGTTTTCCGTCCCGGCGGCGATGGGGGTGAAGTTCGCGCGTCCCGCGGAGCGCGTGTGGGTGATCGTCGGGGACGGCTCGTTCCAGATGAACATCCAGGAGCTGGGGACCATCATGGAGCAGAATATCGACATCAAGATCCTTCTGCTGAACAACAACTTCCTGGGGATGGTCCGGCAGTGGCAGGATCTCTTCCACGGCAGCCGGTTCGTGGGAACCCCGGTGAAGAACCCCGATTTCATCGCCCTTGCCAAGGCGTACGGGATCTCGGGGGAGAGGGTCGTTGATGGAAAGGAGCTCGAGCCGGCCTTGCGGCGCGCAATGAAGCACAAGGGGGCATACCTGCTGGAGGTCGTGACGGACATGGAGGAGATGATCCTTCCGATGATCCCCGCGGGCTCCCGGTTTTCCGATATGAGGGTCACCCGATGAAGAAGAAGAAACTGAACACCATCCTCGCATTCGCCCACAACCAGCCGGGCGTTCTCTACAAGCTGCTCTCCCTCATCCGGAAGAAGCGGTACAACGTCGAGACGATCACCGTGGGGCACACCCACGTCGAGGGGATCAGCCGGATGACGATCTCGTTTTCCCACGGGGAAGGGAACAAGATCGAGCAGATCGTCCGGCAGATCGACAAGATCACGGAGATCCCGAAGACCGAGGACGTAACCTACGCAAACGTGATCAACCGGGAACTGGTCCTCCTGAAGGTCAAGGCCTCGCCGCAGGACCGCGTGCACGTCACCGCGACCACGCAGATCTTCGGAGGGAAGGTGATCTACGTCGCCTCCGGGCACATGATCGTGGAGATCACGGGGAAGCAGGAGAACATCACCGGCGCCATCAAGATGTTCGAGGAGTTCGGGATCGTGGGCGTCGCCCGGACGGGGGCCACCGTCATGTACCGGGAAGAGGAGGACATGGGTCTGGACCGGATCGTCCTGCCCGGAAGTCCCGGCAGGAAGGGCACCGGCTTGCATCATCGATGACCTGAACTATAGTCCTGATCGGTCCAAGGTGTGATCGGCGGCCACCTCCCCCAGGGTCAATCGATGTACGCCCCGGCGTTCAAAAAACGCCAAGTTGCTTCATCATGCCCATGCCATCCATCTGGCCCCAATGCTCCAAAACCTTGCCACCGGCAATGCGGACGATGTCGATCACTCCGAAGGATACCTTCTTGCCGGTCGGCGGAACGCCCATGAACTCGCCCTTGTGGGTGCCCCTCCAGGTGCAACGGACCACCACCCTGTCGCCGGCGGCGATCGTGTCGTCGATTGTGACTTTAAGGTCCGGGAAGGCGCTGCGATATTTCGTGGAGAGCTGTTTGACGGCCTCACGGCCAGGCGGTATACCGGGCGGGAGTTCTTCGTGCCCAACGAAGCCGGGAGCAAACAACTCGTCGACCAGACGGATATTTCCCCGATTGAAGACTTCGTTGATGATGCGATTCATTAACGCTTTATTTTGTTCCGTTGCCATGGACGATTCTCCTTGATGTCCCCTGGGGACTTGCGGTGCGATTCTGAACGAACCGCACCAACAATGGATGGTTGCGCATTTCACGTCTGCCGGTCACTAGATACCCCCTGAGAATCGGAAGATTCCGCTTCAAGAAATCTCGCAGAGACCCGGTTCCGCGGGCATACACCCGCAGACTGCGTGCCCCCAGGTTGTTCGCTCTGTCAGCCCCTGATTGCGAGGGCCTACGGTTGCAGGTTGTACACCTCGAACGCCTGTTCCTGTGGTGGCGCGGCAAAGCCCCCCCCCTGCCGGAAACGAGGCATCAGAATGTCATCCCGGAAGCGCTCCCAACCGGCCTTGGAGTCCCAGATGGCAATGACGGTCCAACCGCCGGCCGACGGGCCGGCTGCGTGATAAAGTTGGCCTTTCGGCAAGGTTTTCCTGTCGGGGTGCACGCCTGCGAGTGCCGCTTCGTATTGTTCCTTCGTTCCGCCTGGGTAGAAATGCACAAGACCGTACGCCATTTTTTTCCCCTCCTGTCTGCGCGTGGCCACCGTCTCGCCCAAGGTCAAGGACGTTCCCGCCCACCCTTCCTTGATATGATTAAGATTCAATCCGAGTGTATCCCGTGGGGTTATTCCCTTCAATCAAGATTCCGGGGCCGCCATGAATCCCGCCCTGACAAGTTCCCGGAGGAACCTCATGACTGCCAGCCGAAAGCCAGGGACGCTACGAATTCGCAGAACAGGAAGCCAAGGCAAAGAATGTCGGGCTGTGGCAGGACAAGAACCCGATGCCGCCGTGGGAGTACAGGCATCGGATCGAGTAAGTTTTCGTGGTTTTTCCTTAGATATCCATTGGTATTTCAATGGTTTTTTATTAAAAACCGGATTCCCTTGACAGGCGCACGAGATAGTCGTAAGAGGGAATTGTAAGGTTCGTCTCCCGCAAACGAACCCAATTTATCCCTCAGGCATCCGGCAACCTTCAGGCAACCGTTTTCCCTTTTTTGAAGGGGGGGGAGATATGAAAACGCTATGGTGTTGGGGGGCCATTTGGCTCGGTTCTCTCCTGATCGTGCTGGCCGGGATTTCCCCGGCCGTGGGGGAGAGCAACACATTGGGGGGAACCGAGAGACCGGTGATGGAGGCGATGGAAACTCAATTTACTGGGATACCCGCTCAGGTAGAGGCACTTGATTCGTTTTACGCTGCCCCCGCTGTATCGCCTGAAGCCGTTGGTTGGGCAGGAACCATGAAATCCTCGTTCGGAGCCGAGGATTATGTACCGCCTCAGGGAGTGCCTCCGGTAGTGACGGTGAAAACCCCATCGTTCGGCACCGAGGATTTCTTAGTGGCGGAAACCCCATCGCCCGAAGCCGTGGATTGGGCAGAGGCAATGGAACGCTCCGATGCGGTGGGAACCGGTGCGATACCGGCACCGGCCTCCATGAAACCAAATCTGGACGACTACTATCCCGATTGAAGAAACGCGAAGATTCAACGGAAAGAGAAGAAGGGCGGGGATCACTGCCCGCCCTTTTCATTTCGTATCCCATGAGCCTCGTCTCGGTCTTTGTTTTACAGCCGAATCTGCCCCCTATCTATCACCCCTGTTCTGGCAAGTTGGATAGCCATATTCCTTGAGAGGTATAGGGCGGTAATAGCCGGGAACCTGCAGGGGATCGTTTGCACCATCGAGGACCTTCGGGGGGGTTGTTCCCGGACCCTTGACAACCACCGGGGGGGAAGGCATAAGAAAGGAGCATCGGAACCTCGATCCCTCGTCCGGGGAAGGCCATGAGGCCCGCACAGTCCGTCGTAATCCTCCTTGTGACATTGTCCATGATCACGTGGTGCCTGCCGGCAGCCGCCGAGCAGGCCATCGGCGTCGTGAAGACCTCCGGCGGCACGGCCACCATCAGCCGCGGGGGGCAGATCCTCCCGGCCGGCGCGGGGAAGAGACTGTTCGTCGGCGACACACTGACCACCGGTGCCGACGGATCGATGGGGGTCATCCTTCGGGACAACTCCACTCTCTCCCTGGGGCCGGAAAGCAGCCTCGTCATCCAGGAATTCCTCTTCTCCCCGGCCGAGGGAAAGCTCGGCCTGCTCGCCCGCATCACCAGGGGGACCATGGCCTACATCTCGGGGCTCATCGGGAAATCGGCACCCGGATCCGCCCGTTTCGAGACGCCGGTGGCCACTATCGGCATCCGGGGAACCCGGTTCGCGGTGAAGGTCGGGGAACCGTTATCCGATAAGAAGGGGCATGAGTAGACGGCGCATAGTTTTGGTTCCGAAGAGGGTGGCGCCCTTTGCGGTCTGCATTGCCCTCTTCCTGCTGGCCAACGCCTGCGCCACGATGCCCTCCCGGCAGCCAACCGCACAGTCCTCGGATACGATCATTCTCCTTCCCGACGACCAGGGGAAAACCGGCGCCATCATCGTGTCAGGAACGGGGGGCGACCGGATCCTCTCCAAACCCCGGCAGGCCGTAACCGTGACGTCCGGAGAAACCCCGCCCGACCCCTTCATCATGCCCCGGAAGGAAGTGGACTCCCTGGTCGGCCCCGCGCTGGCGGCCCTTCCCAAGCCTCCCGCGCAATTCATCCTGTACTTCGAGCACGACACCACCCGACTCACGAAAAAGTCGCTTGCGGATCTCGAAGAGGTGGTGCGGACCATCAGGGAACGCGCCCCGGCGGATGTCAGCGTCGTGGGACACACCGACACCATGGGCACCAAACGGTACAACAATCGCCTCTCCCTCAAGCGCGCCCGTGCGGTAGCAGCCCTATTGGGCGCAAAAGGGGTGGATCTTGCGTCCCTCGAGATCACATACCACGGGGAGGAAAACCTTCTCGTTCCCACCGGCGACCAGGTTCCCGAGCCGCGGAACCGCCGCGTGGAGGTGACGGTGCGATAAGGTGCAAGTCACGCCCCGGCCGCCTGTTCTCCCCATTCTCCTGTTCGGCGTCATTCTCACTCTTCTCGTGGGGGCGATGTGCGTATGGCCCCCCTCCCTTGCCGTATTCCTGGAGGGGAAGGTGTACGATTCCTTCCTGCGGTCCGCTCCCCACCGCCCGGTAACCGGCGCCGTAACGGTGGTGGACATCGACGAGGCGAGCCTCGAACGCCTGGGACAGTGGCCATGGCCGCGCTACCGTGTTGCCCGCCTCCTGGAGAAGATCCTGGAAGGAGGTGCCACGGCGATCGGTCTCGACATGGTCTTTGCCGAACCCGACCGGACGTCGCTGAGGGTGCTCTCCGGGGAGATCCGCCAGGACCTCGGGGTGGGGATCGGCCTGAGCGACATCCCCCCCGAAGCATTGGACACCGATCGCGCGCTGGCGGAGACCCTTGGAGCCGGCCCCTCCGTCCTCGGCTACCAGTTCGACTTCGACTCGGTGCGCGGAGAGTCGTGCGTCCTGCACCCGTTGCGTGCGGCAGTCCACACGAGAGGCGGGACAGGATCCACCGCGGATCTGTTCGACGCCCCAGGCGTCGTGTGCAACATGCCTGCTCTATCCAAGGCGGCAGGCTCCTCCGGTTTTTTCAACGTCACCCCCGACCCTGACGGGGTGCTGCGGCGCATTCCCCTCGTGATCCGCCACCGGGGCCTCCTCTATCCCAGTCTCGCCCTGGCCGTCACTCTGCACACACTCGGCGGTGATGCCGTCCTGGAAACGGGAACGGAAGGAGTCGAGGCGCTCCGTCTGGGGGTAAGGAGCATCCCCCTCGATCGCCGCGGCAATCTCCTGGTGAACTACCGCGGCCGCCGACAGGTCATTCCCCACGTCTCCGCCGCGGCTGTCCTGAACGGGACGGCCGATCCGTCCCTGCTGGAGGGGAAGATGGTCATGCTTGGAGCCACCGCAGCCGGGCTCAAGGAGATACGCACCACGCCGCTGGAATCTGCCCAGCCGGGGGTCGAGATCCATGCAACGGTCATCGACAACCTTCTGGCGGGGGACCCGATCGCCGTGCCCCGATGGGCACGGGGTCTCCAGATCGTGCTCGTCCTCGTCCCCGGTTTCCTGCTGACGGCGTTCCTTACCCGGGAGCGGGCAATCTGGGGCCTGGCGGCTCTCCTCCCGTCCATCGCAGGAATTTGCCTTGGATCCTACTGGCTCCTGGCCTACCGCCAGGTGTTCCTCTCCCCGGTCATGCCGGTGGCGACGCTTTTTCTGGTCTTCACCCTGCTCACCTCGGTGCGCTTCCTGCGGGCCGACCGGGAGATCCGTGAGCGGACCCGGAAGCTGGCCCTGACGCAGGACGCCATCATCCAGAGCCTGGCTGCGCTGGCCGAGACCCGCCACCACGAAACCGGCGGCCACATTCAGCGGACGCGGCACTACATGCAGGTCCTCGCCAAGAGGCTCCAGCGCCACCCCCGCTTTCGTCGCTACCTGGGAGATGCCGTGGTGGACCTCCTCTTCCGCCTCGCTCCGCTGCACGACATCGGCAAGGTGGGAGTCAGCGACGAGATCCTTCTCAAGCCGGACCACCTGACGTCCGTGGAGTACGAGGAGATGAAACGGCACACCCTCTACGGCTCCGAGACGATCCGGATGGCGAAGAACTTCCTGGGGGAGGATTCCTTCCTCCAGCTGGCGGACGAGATCGCCCTCAACCACCACGAAAAGTGGGACGGTACGGGCTACCCGCAAGGGCTCAAAGGGGAGGAGATCCCCATCCCGGGGCGGCTCATGGCGGTGGCCGACGCCTACGACGCGATCATCAGCGCAAGGGGATACAAGTCCGCGCTTTCCCATGAGGAGGCGGTACGGACGATGGGCGAGAAGCGGGGAACGTACTTCGACCCCGACGTGCTGGATGCCTTCCTCGAGGTCCAGGAGGAATTCCGGCAGATCGCCA
>CP070783.1:1355318-1416356 GCA_020346465.1 Deltaproteobacteria bacterium | reverse complement strand
CTTCCCTGTTTTCGTACTGGTTGAATTTATTTTTCGTAGGATGAAAGTGTTTAAAGTGGAAAAAAAAAGGAATCAAAAAAAGAACAAGCCGGTCGGCCGATCCCGCTAAATCGATATGGGTTAATTTATCAATTTGTTTTCGCGGTCGTCAACACAAATCGGAAAAAACCTTTCCTTGCCGTCTGCTACTATGGGGGGCATGAAGATCGCCCTGCTCGGCGCGATGGGATTCGTGGGACAGATCGCGGCCCGTGACCTTGCCGGACGGCCGGAGGTTGCGGAGCTCCTTCTCGTGGACTACAACATCCGCGAGGCGAAGAAGTTCGCCAGGGCCCTCTCCCCGAAATGCCGGTGGGCGATGGCCGACGTCGGTCGGGTTCCCGACCTCGAGCGGCTCCTGGACGACGTCGACGCGGTGGCGAACGCCGTCGGGCCGTGCTCGGAATACGAGAAGACGGTTCTCCTCACGTGCGCCGCCTCGCGGCGTCCCGTCGCCAGCATCGGGGACGGTGCCCCTGCCGGATCCGACCGCAGGGAAATCCACGACGCATTCCGCCGCGCGGGAGCGGGGGCCGTCTCCGGCTGCGGGATGCTGCCGGGCTGGACGGACCTTCTGGAGGCCCATTTCCTGCCGGGGGTGGGGACGGGGAAAGGCGATCCGGTCCCCCGCCGGGGAAGGCGGTTCCTCTTCTGCTCCCCGGACCGGTTCGGCGGCTACGCCTTCTTCCGCCGGCTCGCCCGGGAGATCGGACGCCCCGCGTCCGCCCCGTCCTGGGCCCCGGCCGGCGGATACTTCGAGGCAGGGGAAGGAACCGCACTCGGCCTCCCGGAGGGAAGACCCGCGGGGCTTTGCGCAGGGATCGCCGGCGGCTTCAGGATATTCGGGACGGTGGGCAGGGAGATGTCCGCCGCTTTCCTGTTCTGGCTCCGCCGATCCCTGCGCCCGGCGTCGGGCACGCCTGCCGCGGCGGCGGGAGTGTTCCCGGCGGGCGAGGAACGGGGGCCCTTTGCATCCATCTCCGACCCGCAGGGGAAGGTCGCCGGGACGCTGCTCGCCGAAACGGTCCTGCAGCTGGGGCGGGGAGAGGGGAAAGGAAAAGGCCTCCTGCCGCTCCCCGAGATCGTCGGGAGGAAGGAGGCCGAACGAATCGCCTCGTCCTGCAACGCCACCGTCAAGGGAGGCCTGACGGACCGCCCCTAATGGCGCACCACGTCCCCGTCCGACCCCTCCGATGAAGCCGGGGGCGGCTCCGGGAGGGGTACCGCTTCCTCCACCTTGGCACCCTCGGGCATCTCGATGCCCGCGGAGATCACCTCGTCCATGTGCCGGACGAAGATGATGCTGAGGTTCTTCTTGATCTTCCCCGGGATCTCGGCGAGATCCTTCTCGTTCTCGGCGGGCAGGATCACCGTCTTGATCCCGCCTCGATGGGCCGCCAGCAGCTTCTCCTTGACCCCGCCGATGGGCAGGACCCGGCCCCGCAGGGTGATCTCCCCCGTCATCGCCAGATCGTTGCGCGCAGGGACGCGCAAGAGCGCCGAGGCCAGCGCCGTCGCCATCGTGATCCCCGCCGAAGGGCCATCCTTGGGAATCGCCCCCTCCGGCACGTGGATGTGGATGTCGATCTTCTGGTAGAAGTCCTTCTCCAGGCCCATGATCTCCGCCCGGGTGCGGATGTAGGAGAGCGCAGCATGCGCGGACTCCTGCATCACCTCCCCGAGCTTGCCGGTGACCTTCAGGTTCCCCTTTCCGGGCATGACCGCGGCCTCGATGAGGAGAAGCTCGCCGCCGAACTCCGTCCAGGCAAGACCCGTCGCCAGCCCGGTCTGCCTCTTCTCCTCCGCCTCGCCGTACCGGTACTTCGCCACCCCGAGATACCGGCGAACCAGCTGCGGGGTCACCCGGATCCTCCCGGGGCCCTTCTCCTTGACGAACTCCCGTGCGATCTTCCGGAGGATGGAAGCCAGCTCCCGTTCCAGATTCCGGACTCCCGCCTCCCGGGTGTAGTAGCGGATGACGTGCAGGATCGCATTGGAGGAAAAGGAGATCCTGTCCGCGGGCAGCCCGTGCTCCTCCGTCTTTTTCGGGATGAGGTGGTCGATCGCGATGTGCAGCTTCTCCACCTCCGTGTAGCCGGGGATCCGGATGGTCTCCATCCGGTCCTGGAGGGGCGGGGGTATCCCGTGAAGCATGTTCGCCGTCGTGATGAACATCACGTCGGACAGATCGTAATCGACGTCCAGGTAATGGTCGTTGAACGTGTTGTTCTGCTCGGGGTCCAGCACCTCGAGGAGGGCCGCCGAGGGGTCCCCCCGGAAGTCCATCGACATCTTGTCGACCTCGTCGAGCAGAAACACGGGGTTGACCGTCCCCGCCTTCTTCATCTGCTGCATGATCTTTCCCGGGAGCGCCCCGATATAGGTTCTCCGGTGTCCCCGGATCTCCGCCTCGTCGCGAACGCCGCCCAGCGACATCCGGACGAACTTCCGCTCCATCGCCCGTGCGATCGACTTGGCAAGGGAGGTCTTCCCCACCCCGGGGGGGCCCACGAAGCAGAGGATCGGCCCTTTCAGCTTCGTCACCAGCTTGCGGACCGCGAGGTACTCGAGGATCCGCTCCTTGACCTTCTCCAGGCCGTAGTGGTCCTCGTTCAGCACCTTCTCGGCCATCTCGATGTCCAGCTTGTCCTCGGTGCGCTCCTGCCAGGGGATCGAGAGGAACCAGTCGATGTAGTTCCGGCTGACGGTGGCCTCCGCCGACATCGGCGACATGAGGCGCAGCTTCTTGATCTCCTTCTCGGCCTTCTGCTGCGCCTCCTTGCTCATCTTCTTCTTCCGGATCTTCTCCTCGAGCTCGTCGATCTCCGAGCGCCCCTCGTCCCCCTGGCCCAGCTCCTTCTGGATGGCGCGCATCTGCTCGTTGAGGTAGAACTCCCGCTGCGTCTTTTCCATCTGCTTCTTGACGCGCCCCCGGATCTTCCTCTCGATCTCCAGGATCTCGATCTCGCCTTCCATGAGGGTCAGGAGCCGCTCCATCTGCTCCCTCGCCGTCGGGAGTTCGAGGACCGCCTGCTTGTCCGACTGCTTGACCGGCAGGTGGGCGGCCACGGTGTCCGCAAGCTTCGCCGGATCGCTCGGGGATCCGAGCTGCACCAGCACTTCGGAGGGGATCTTCTTGCTGAGCTTCGCGTAGTTCTCGAAGGAGGAGACGACGTTGCGGATCAGCGCCTCGGTGATGGCCCCCCCGAACCGCTCGATCGGGAACTCCTCGACGCTCACCTGGAAGAACCGGTCGTTCGGCAGAAAATGAAGGAGCCTCGCACGGAACCGCCCGTCGACCAGCACCTTGACGGTGCCGTCGGGAAGCTTCAGGATCTGGACGATGTGCGCGACGGTCCCGATGCGGAAGATGTCATCCTCTTCCGGCTCGTTCGTCGACGCATCCTTCTGGGCGGCGAGAAAGATGAGCCTGTCCTGGGAAAGCGCGGCATCGAGGGCGGCGATCGACTTGTCCCGCCCGATGAACAGGGGAACCACCATGTGCGGGAACACGACGATGTCCCGCAACGGCAGAAGCGGCAGGATCTTCTTCCTGTCTTCCATTCGGTCCTCCACGGCGACCGGCAGCACGCTTCCCCGGGCGGGGAAGGAACCACGGAGGGGTCGTACCCCCTATGCCAGTTCGGCCTTTTTGCCCTGCACGATTTCCGGAGGCACCTTACCGCTGACCACGTCCTCGGAGATGATGCACTTCTTGATATTGCTCTGGGAAGGAATCTCGTACATGACGTCCAGCATGATGTGCTCGAGGATGGAACGAAGCCCGCGTGCCCCCGCCTTCCTCTCGATGGCGTGCCGGGCGACGCACCGCAAGGCGTCCTCGGAGAACTCGAGCTTCACGTTCTCGAACTCGAAGAGACGCTGGTACTGCCGCACGAGGGCGTTCTTCGGCTTCACGAGAATCTGGACCAGGGCATCCTCGTCGAGTTCGTGCAGCGTGGCCACCACCGGCAGGCGCCCCACGAACTCGGGGATGAGTCCGAACCGGATGAGGTCCTCCGGCTGCACCTCCTCGAGGAGCTTGCCGATGTTCTTCTCCGTGCGGGAGAGGATGTCGGCCGAGAACCCCATCATCTTCTTCACCGTCCGCCGTTCCACGATGCCGTCGAGCCCGATGAAGGCCCCCCCGCAGATGAAGAGGATGTTGCCCGTGTCGACCTTGATGAAATCCTGCTGCGGATGCTTGCGGCCGCCCTTGGGGGGAACGTTCGCGATGGTCCCTTCCAGGATCTTGAGCAGCGCCTGCTGGACTCCCTCGCCGGAAACGTCCCTCGTGATCGACGGGTTCTCCGACTTGCGGGCGATCTTGTCGATCTCGTCGATGTAGACGATGCCTTTCTGGGCCTTTTCCACGTCGTAATCGGCGGCCTGCAGGAGGCTCAAGATGATGTTCTCGACGTCCTCGCCCACGTACCCGGCCTCGGTGAGCGTGGTCGCGTCGGCAATCGTGAACGGGACGTTCAGGATGCGGGCCAGGGTCTGGGCCAGAAGGGTCTTCCCGCTTCCCGTGGGACCGAGCAGGATGATGTTCGACTTCTGGAGTTCGACACCGTCGACGGTGCGCGTCTCGACCCGCTTGTAATGGTTGTAGACCGCGACCGACAGGATCTTCTTGGCGCGCTCCTGCCCGATCACGTACTCGTCGAGAATCTTCTTGATTTCCGTTGGCTTCGGGAGCCGTTGGCGCTTCTCCTCTAACGAATCCTCGACTTCGTACTCTTCGGTGATGATGTCGTTGCAGAGTTCCACGCACTCGTCGCAGATGTACACGGTGGGGCCGGCGATGAGTTTGCGGACCTCGTTCTGGGCCTTCCCGCAGAACGAGCATACCAGCATGTTCGCCTTGTCGTTGAATTTCCGGGTCACTGGGGCCTCCGTCCTCCGTCAGTCTACAAGCGGTCTTGCGGACACCGGCCTTTTCTCCACCACGGTGTCAATTATACCATAGGCCTTCGCCTGCTCCGCCGTCATGAAAAAGTCGCGTTCGGAGTCCGCCGCGATCCGGGAAAGCGCCTGCCCCGTGTGCCTGGCGAGGATCTTGTTGAGCTCCTCGCGCATCCGGAGGATCTCCCGGGCGTGGATCTCGATCTCGGTGGCCTGCCCCTTCGTTCCCCCCAGCGGCTGGTGGATGAGGATCCGCGCGTTGGGCAGCGCCGTCCGCTTCCCCGCCGCGCCCCCGGCCAGCAGCACCGCGGCCATCGAGGAGGCCTGACCGATGCACACGGTGGCCACCGGCGGCTTGATGAACTGCATGGTGTCGTAGATGGCCATCCCCGCCGTCACGTACCCCCCGGGGGAGTTGATGTAGATGTTGACATCCTTGTCCGGATCCTCCGCCTCGAGGAACAGCAGCTGGGCGATCACCAGGTTGGCGATGTCGTCGTCGATCGGGTTGCCGATGAACACGATGCGGTCCTTGAGCAGCCGGGAATAGATGTCGTAGGACCGCTCCCCGCGGCTCGTCTGCTCAACAACGATGGGAACGAGGGTCATTCCGCCACCTCCTCCTTGGCCTCGGCGTTCTCCAGCAGGAACGCCATCACCTTCCTGTCGAGCAACATGTTGCGCAGGTTGTCCATCCGGTTCTCGTCCCCGTACAGCTCCCGTATCTTCTCATACTCGATCCCGGCTCCCGCCGCCATGGTTTTCATCTCCGCCTCGATCTCGGAGAAGGGCACGTCGATCCCCTCCTTCTCCCCGATCGCCGAGAGGAGCAGGGACAGGCGAACCGACCGATCGGCGTTCGGTGCGAACCTCTCCTTCATCTTTTCGAAATCCATGCTCACTTTCTTTAAGTCGACCCCCTGGGAAACGAGCCGGTTTGCGGTGTCCTCGATCATGGAGACGATCTGCCGGTCGACGAGTGTCTTGGGGACCTCGAAGGGGTTCCTCTCCAGCAGCCCCTGGCGGATCTGCTCCTCCGCGTTGCGCCTCGCCGCCTCCTCCGCCTCCTGGAGCAGGCGCGCGCGCATCTTTTCCCGGAGGTCGGAAACCCCTGTCACATCCCCGAAACCCTTGGCGAACTCATCATCCAGCTCGGGAAGTTTCCTCTCCCGGACGGCGTTCACGTTCACTTCGAAACTCACCCTCTTCCCCGCGTACTTCCGATTGGGGAAATCCGTCTCGAACTGCACTTCGAACCTCTTTTCGTCCCCCCCACGGACCCCCGCCAGGTGCGACTCGAACTCCTTTCCGAAGGGGACCCCCCCCTCGAGAACGACGCTCGCGGCGTCGCTTTTTTCGACCGTCTGCCCCTCCGAAGTCGCGGCGAACCCGAACTCCACCAGGTCGGATCCGGCGGCCCCCCGCCCCTCGACCGCGTGGTACTGGGCGAAGGACTCCCGGAGACGACCGAGCGCGGCGTCCACTTCCTCGCCGGTAACCTCCCCCTTCTGCCTCACGACCGGGATCCCCTTGTACCCCTCCGGGGTCACCTCGGGGACAACCTCCACCGTGGCGGTGAAGACGAACTCCTGCCCCTCCGTGAAGGTGCCCCCGTCGATTTTCGGAAGCGAAAGGACCTTCAGGTCGTTCTCCTTGACGGCTCCGGCGAGGGAATCCCTGACCAGACGCTCGGCGACATCCGCCTCGACGGACTCCTTGAAGACCCGCCGGACCATCGACATGGGGGCTTTCCCCTTCCGAAACCCGCGGAGCGGCGCCATCTTCCGGACTTCGGCGTACCCCTGCTCGACGCGCCGGGATACCTCGTCTGCCGGGATTTCCACCCGGATCCTCTTCTCCACGCCGCTGACCGTTTCGACGCTCGTCTTCATGACGGTTCGTGCTCCCCTATATATTCTTAGAGTAAAATGCTCGGGCAGTTGGTGCGAGAGGAGGGATTTGAACCCTCACGGTTGCCCACCGGATCCTAAATCCGGCGCGTCTGCCATTCCGCCACTCTCGCACTCCAACGGCAGCCGTTTATACGAAAAACTATAGTATATACCTGTATTTCCGCGTGGCAAGTCCTATTTCCCGGCACACCTCCCGACATGTTCCACAACATCGAGCTTGGGACCCCGGCGATGCGGGGGGTTCCCCGCAGCGGCCTGTGGAGCGAGGTTCGGGCCGCGGCGAGCGGAACCGGCAGCGAGCGGGTGAAGGTCGCGAGCGTAGCGGAGGGGAAGCCCCCCGCGAGCCGGAGGCCCCGGTCGCTGGACGGAGCCGGGGAGTGGGCGCGGGAGGGGAATCTCAAGGAAGCCCGAGGATGCGCCGCGCGTTGGCGAGGAAGACCTTGTCCAGGACCGCAGCCGGGTACCGCTCGGCATCCCAGTCCCGGAAGAGCCTTTCGTACGTCAGGACGGGGTAGTCCGACCCGAACATGACCTTGTCCTGCAGGCGCCCGGCGATCTCTTTCTTCAGTTCGGGCGTGAAATATTTCGGAGACCAGCCCGACGTTTCCATATACACGTTGGCCTTGTGAAGAAGAACGGCGATCATCTCGCTCTGCCAAGGCCACGAGGGGTGGCACGCGATGATCGTGAGGCCGGGGAAATCGGCCGCGACATCGTCGAGATGGATCGGCTGGGTGTATTTGAGCTTGAGCCCCATCCCTCCGGGCGTGCCCGCCCCCAGGCCGGTGGTGCCGGTGTGGAACTGCACGGGGACGGACAGCTCGACGCACTTCTCGTAGAGGGGATAGAACCGCCGGTCGTTCGGGAAGAACGCCTGGGCGACACCCTGGAACTTCACCCCCGCGAGCCGGAGGGTTCGGACGGCGCGATCGAGCTCCCGCACGGATTCCTCCCCCTTCCACGGGTCGACCGAGGCCCAGGCGCCGACGACCGCCCCGGGAAAACGGTCCCGGATCGAGGCGACGTAATCGTTGGTCGTCGCCGGCAGACGGGTTGTCGTCTCCGCATCCCAGGCAAGGATCATCGCTCCCACATCGGCCCGGAGGAACTCCCCGGCCATCTCCTCGTCCGTGCGGACGCGGAAGGGGGTCTTGTAGTAGGACTCGAGCGCCTCGAAGTAGGGACGCATCGATTCGTACCAGGGACGGGTGCTGGGGTGGGCGTGTACGTCGATCGCTCTCAAGGTCTACTCGAGGGTGAGCCACTCCTTTAGATCTTCCGACGGTTCGTCGAACTGCATGCCGAAAATGTATGAGCCCTCGGAACCCTCCGCCGCGCGGAACCAGACGACCGTCCCCGATACCCGGATCGGCGTTCCCCCTTCCGGGAGGATCGTCGCATCCACTCGGTTCCGCGTGGTCATCAGCGTGTCGTACATCACGTGGATCCCGTCCGGGGCGATTTTCGGCGTCACGACGGACATTCCCACCGAGGAAAAATCCCTCGCGGTAGCCGTTACCGGGGAAGACACCCGGTTCGGATGCTTTCCGCTCTGGACCGTGAACACGACCGTAGCCATACGCTGTTTCCTCTCTTTTTTCCTCCGGTCTTTGGAAAACAGGGTCATCCCCGCGTGGTTCCCTTCTTTTCCTCGTCGAGGCGGCGGAATCCCTCCAGGATCAGCTGCATCTCGTCCATGTCGATCGTCCGCTTCCTGGTCGTCTGCCCGTGCGAGATCACGAACGGCCCCTCCTGCAGGCGCAGGAGCCTGTAGAACGCCTCCTCGCCCGTCAAGCTCCCGGTTTCGCAATGGGAAATCCTTCCGTTTGCGAAGTAGATCCGCCCCTCCTCGGGTCGCCCCGCTTGGAGCAGGACGCAGGCGGTCTTGAGCCCCAGGTGGAGCGTCTGGACGATATCGGGGATTCCGAGATTCTTGAGATCCCCCACGACCCCCTGGCTGGACCCTTCGCCTTCGGTGCCCTTCTTCCTTCGCTTGTCCCGCCGGATGATGTTCCGGATCCGCGCGGCAAGCTCCTTCAGGTCCACCGGCTTGATCAGGTAATCCTCCGCGCCCAGGTGGAGCGCCTCGACCTTCATGCGCGTCTCGTCCTTCGCGGAGAGGAACAGGAGAGGCGTCTCCCCGCCCCCGGGGAGTTCGAGCATCTTCCGGTACATCGCGATGCCGTCCATTTCCGGCATCACGACATCGGAGATCACGAGGTCCGGCCTGGCCTTTTCCATCTGGGCCAACGCAAGGGACGCCTTTTCCGCGACGATCACCTCGAACCCCTCGTTGACCAGCCGGAGCTTGAGGAGCGTCAGGAAATCGACCTCGTCGTCGACCAGGAGAATCCTCGGCTTTCCCCCGACCCCGTGGTAATAGAACTTCTGCTCCACCACGCGGCTGAAGATCTCGACGACCTCCGGGTCGAACTGGGTCCCCACGTGTTTGTGCAGCTCCTCGATGGCCTCCTCTTTCTGCAGGCTCTTCCGGTACGGCCGGTTGGATGTCATCGCCGCGTAGGCGTCGACCACGGACAGGATCCTGGCCCCCAGCGGAATCTCGCGCCCCTTCAGCCCGCCCGGGTACCCCTTCCCGTCGTACCTCTCGTGGTGATGCACGATGATCGGCTTGATCTTCCACGGGAAGTCGATCGAGTCGAGGATGCTGGCTCCATTCTCGCAGTGGGATTTCACCGACTTGTACTCGTCCTCGGAGATCTCCTTTTTCCCGACGAGGATCTCGGACCGGATGCCGACCCTGCCGATGTCGTGCAGCAGAGACGCCACGACGATCTCGTCCACCATCTCCTCGGACAGTTTCATCGCCTCGGCGACGGAGCGGGCATACTCCATCGTGATGTGCGAGTTCCCGCCGAAAAACGGGTCGTTGATCTCGAGCAGGCCGACGAGAACGTCGATCGTCTCGATCAGGCACTTCTTCAGGTGCTCGTCGGTCACCGGCAGCGCGATCGGGGCCCTTTCCTCTCCGGCCGCCTCGAGGAGGTCGAGGAGTTCGCGCTGGTCCAGGATGAAATCGGAGGTCCCGAACCGCAGGACGTCGTCGGAGCTCCGGATGACGGTGAAGGAGGAGAGGACGATCACGCGGGATTTCGGGGACAGCCGGAGGATGCGCCGCTTGAGCTCCACCCCGGAGGTATCGGGGAGGAACAGATCGCACAGAACGAAATCCTGGGCGGAGTTGGACAGGATCTTGGCGGCTTCCGCGCCGGAAGCAGCCAGCGACACCCGGTATCCCGCCTCGGTAAAGAGGTTCGCCAGCATGTCCCGGACGCCTGCCTCGTTGCTGATGATCAGGATCGACTTCTGCATGGTCCCCCTAGGCTATGTTCACCGCCTGCCGGATGTCCTCGCCGGTCATGTCGGGCGGCGCGGGTATTTCCATCATGCGGAGGATCGTGGGGGCGATGTCCTCCAGCGCGCGGTCGCTTTTGAGCACCGTGCCTTTCGCCTGCGGGTCGGCGAGAATCAGGGGAACGGGGTTGGTCGTGTGGGCCGTGTGCGGCCCCCCCGTCTCGGGGTCCACCATCTGTTCGGCGTTCCCGTGGTCGGCAGTCACGATCGCCACCCCCCCCGCCTCCCAGACTTTCTCCACGACGCGCCGCAGGTTCTCGTCCACCGCCTCGATCGCCCGGATCGCGGCGGGCAGGATACCGGTATGCCCCACCATGTCCCCGTTCGCGAAGTTCAGGATGAGCACGTCGTGCCTTCCCGATCCCACTTCGGCCACCGCCCGCTCCGCGACTTCGTATGCGCTCATCTCCGGCTGGAGGTCGTAGGTCGGGACCGAGGGGGACGGGACCAGACTCCGGGACTCCCCCGGGAACACCTTCTCGCCCCCCCCGTTGAAGAAATAGGTCACGTGCGCGTATTTCTCGGTCTCCGCCAGCCGGAGATTCCGGATCCCCCGGGAGGCGAAGACATCCGCGAGAAGTTGGTCCTTGGCCTGCGCCGGGAATGCGACCGGCAGGTGGAACGTCTCGTCGTACGGCGTCATGCAGGCGAACTCGAGGCCGAGATTCTCGGGCCGCGGGAAGCGGTCGAAATCCTTCTGCGTCAGGGCCCGGGTGAGCTGCCTGGCGCGGTCCGCCCGGAAATTGAAGAAGATGACCGAATCCCCCTCGGAGATGGACCCCACGGGCTGCCCGTCCCGCACGATGACCGTCGGTTCGATGAACTCGTCGTTCTTTCCCTCCCCGTAGGAACCGGTCACGGCGGCCACGGGGTCGGCGCTCTCCTTTCCCGCGCCCCGCACCATCGCCCGGAAAGCCCGTTCGGTGCGGTCCCAGCGGTTGTCCCGGTCCATCCCGTAGTACCGCCCCCCTGCCGTGGCCACCTTCCCCACGCCGATCTCCTCCATCTTCGCCAACAGGCTGCGGAGGTGGTGGATCCCGCTGTTCGGAGGGGTGTCACGGCCGTCAAACAGCGGGTGGACGAACACGCGCGCAAGTCCCCGCTGCTTCGCCATTTCGAGAAGGGCGTACAGGTGCGTGTGGAGCGTATGGACACCCCCGTCGGACAAGAGCCCGACGAGGTGGAGCGCCTTCCCGCTTTCCCGGGCTGCATCCATCGTTTTGCAGAAGACCGGGTTCCGGAAGAAATCGCCGTCCCGGATCGACTTCGATATCCGGACGATGTCCTGGTAGACGACGCGGCCCGCCCCCAGGTTCAGGTGCCCGACTTCGGAATTCCCCATCTGCCCGGAAGGGAGCCCGACCCGCTCCTCGGAGGCGTGGATGACCGTATGGGGAAACCCGGCCCAAAGCCCGTCGAAGAACGGCGTGTTGGCCAGGGCCACGGCATTTCCCACGGTCTCCTCCCGGTACCCCCACCCGTCCAGGATGATGAGCGCGATCAGCCGCCGCTTCATGTCACCTATTATAGAACACTTCCCTTCCCTCGAACCTCGCGGATGGCCCCAGCTCCTCCTCGATCCTCAGCAGCTGGTTGTACTTGGCGAGCCGGTCGGTCCTCGAGGCCGAGCCCGTCTTGATCTGCCCCGTGTTCAGGGCGACCACGAAGTCGGCGATGGTGCTGTCCTCCGTTTCCCCGGACCGGTGGGAGACGACGGCCGTCCAGCCCGCCCGCTTGGCCATCTCCACGGCGTCGATCGTCTCGCTGACGGTCCCGATCTGGTTCAGCTTGATGAGGACGGAGTTCGCGATCCCCTGGTCGATTCCCCTCCGCAGGATCTTCGGGTTGGTCACGAATACGTCGTCGCCGACGATCTGGATCTTCCTCCCCATGGACTGCGTGAACAGCTTCCATCCGTTCCAGTCGTCCTCGGCGAATCCGTCCTCGATGGAGAGGATCGGGTATTGCCGGCACAGCCCCTCGTAGTATTTCACCATCCCGTCGGCGGTCCGCTTCGATCCGTCCGATTTCCGGAAGTGGTATTTCCCTTTGGCGAAGAACTCGGAGGCCGCGGCGTCCAGCGCGATGCCGATCTCCCTCCCCGGCTTGTATCCCGCCTTTCCGATCGCTTCGAGAATCACCTCGATCGCTTCGGCGTTCGAGCGAAGCAGGGGGGCAAATCCTCCCTCGTCTCCCACGTTGGTGTTCAGCCCTTTCCCCTTCAACACCTTCTTCAGGTGGTGGAAGGTTTCCACCCCCATCCGCAGAGCCTCGGAGAACGTCTTCGCACCGACGGGCATCACCATGAACTCCTGGATGTCCACGTTGTTGTCGGCGTGGGACCCGCCGTTGAGGATGTTCAGCATCGGAACGGGGAGCGTGCGCCCTCCCACGCCTCCCAGGTACTGATACAGGGGAAGCCCGCACCGGTCCGCCGCCGCCCGGGCCACGGCGAGGGAGACCCCGAGGATGGCGTTCGCTCCAAGCCTTTTTTTGTTCTCCGTCCCGTCCAGCTCGATCATCATCCTGTCGAGAAAGGCCTGCTCGGTGGCGTCGAAGCCGATCAGCTTGGGCGCGATCACCCGGTTCACGTTCCGAACGGCCTTCTCCACTCCCTTGCCGAGGTACCTCTTCGGGTCGCCGTCCCGAAGTTCCACCGCCTCGCGGGTCCCGGTCGAGGCTCCGGACGGGACCATCGCGCGTCCCTGGGCCCCGGACTCCAGGTGGACCTCGACCTCCACGGTCGGGTTGCCCCGCGAGTCCAGCACCTGCCGCCCGTGTACATCGATGATCGTGCTCATGGGAAAATCCCTCCCTTGGGAAAAGGTCACGAATGAGCGAGCGGCTTGTCCCCCTGCCGCACGCTGAGCACGGGGCACGGGGACATGCGGACCACCTTTTCCGCCGTGCTTCCGAAGATCACGTGCTCCACCCCCGTCCGGCCGTGCGTCCCGATCACGACGAGATCCGCCGCGATTTCCCGGGCCTTTCCGATAATTTCCCTGTACGGCACTCCGGTGGCGATGATCGTGTCGAAACTCTCGAACCCGGAGAAGCAGCGGGCGAGAAACGCGTCCATGTTCTGTTGGGCGAAATTCTCCATCCGGCTGCGGAGCATCTCGAGCGGGATGTCCCCGCGGAACATCGGGTCGAGGGTCGCCGGTTCATCGAGCACGTGGAGAACCGCGATGCGCGACCCGAAACGCTCGGCCAGGGATCTTGCCACTCCGGCAGCAACCGCGGAGCATACGGAGAAATCCGTGGGCAGGAGGATCTTCGTGAACATGCTCCCTCCGGCAAAAAAAATCCCGGCCGCGCGCGGGGCCGGCCGGGGGGTGGTGAACCACAGCAGACTGGGGTTCTCTATTTCTTCTTTCCGCCAACCGCTTCCTTGAGGGACTTGCCGGCCGTGAACTTGGGGACCTTCGTCGCCTTGATCTTGATCGCCGCGCCGGTCTGCGGGTTTCTCCCCATCCTGGCCTTCCGGTTGCTCACGCTGAATGTCCCGAATCCCGTCAACGCGATCTTGTTCCCCTTCTTCAGGGTGCTCGAAACGGCTTCGATGAACGAGTTGAGCGCCCCCTCCGCCTTCCCCTTCCCAATGCCGGCTTTTTTCGCCATGAACCCTACCAGTTCCGCCTTCGTCATCGTCTCCCCTCCCGTGAGTATAGTGTTCAATCCCTCATCCCCGGATGCAAGGACCCCGGGGGATCGGTTCCCGTCTGGAAATTGATTTCATTGAATGCCGAAGGGAGAGGACGTGTCAAGCCATTTTTGTCGCCGTCGTCTGCCCGCCGGACCTTTATTTTCAAGCCTTCCGGAGAATCAGAGGAGAAAGGGTCGGCGCGCGGAGGCGCGCGGTAATAGCAGTTTCAGCAGGAACATGCCCACGAGGAACCCGCCGATGTGCGCCCACCACGCCACCCCGCCCGTGAGGGCGGACGTTCTGCCGATCGTGGACGCCCCGCTCAGGAACTGGACGAGAAACCAGATCCCCAGGAAGAAGAACGCCGGGATCTCCACCAGAGGCCAAATGAAGAAAAGCGGCAGAAGCGTCAGAACCCGGGCCCGCGGGAAGAGCAGGAAGTACGCCCCGAGAAGGCCCGCGATCGCCCCGGAAGCCCCGACGTTGGGGACCATGGAATGCGGCTGGAACGCGATCTGGGCAAGGAAGGAGAGGACGCCGCACGACAGATAGAACAGCAGGTATCTCCCGTGTCCCAACCTGTCCTCGATGTTGTCCCCGAAGATGTGGAGGTAGAGCATGTTCCCGAGCAGGTGCGCCCAGCCGCCGTGAAGGAACATGGCGGACAGGGGCGTCAGAAGCTCGCCCGGATCCCGGGAAACCATCTGCAGGAAACGGAACGGGATGAGGCCGTAGGCATACACGAAGTCCGTCAGCTGTTCGCCGAGGCTCAACTGGTACAGGAAGACGGCGACGTTCAGGGCGATCAGCCCGTAATTCACGTACGGCGTGCGGGTGACCGGAACCGTGTCCTTCAGAGGGATGATGGGTGCGCTCCTCGGTGGTGCACGATCTCACCATAGTACCGGGAGCCCCACGAATTGAAAAGCGGGGGGGATGGTCGGATAATGTATTGTTATGCCGAACAGTCGCCTTCTGACATACTGTGTCGCCCTTTCCGTCCTGTTCCACCTGGCATTCCTGGTGCTGGCGTCGATGTTCCCCTGGACCCCGCACCGTGCCGAGGACGTGATGGTCGTGGATCTTGCGGACCTGCCGCGCTCGACCGATTTCCTCCCCCCTCGCCCGGGAATCGTGGAGGGGGCGCGCCCGAAGCCCCCACCGCCTTCTCCCCCGAAGCCGGTCCGGAAAGAGAAGCCTCCCGTGCCCACCCGCCGGGATCTGGCGGGCCGCGTCCCCGACCTGCCCGTCAACCCCGATCTTGAGCCCGAGAAGGAGTTCCCGGCGCCCCGCCCGAAGGAGGAGCCGCCGTCCGCCAGGAGCAGCGAACCACCCGCGAAGGTCGCGCGCGGCGAGGAGACGCCGCCGGCCCCGGAGAGGCCCTCTCCGCCCTCGTCCGAGCCGCCTGCGCCCGCCCCGCCCAAATCCCTCCGGGAGTTGACCCCCTCCCTGGGACAGATGGTGTTCGCGAGAGCGACTCCGAGGTCGGGACGGGGCGAGGAGAAGTCCTCGGGAAGCGCGGTGGGGACGGGAGGAGAGGCCGCCGAGAAGGGGCCGATCGTCGAGGAGGGGGGAGGCGGGACCCGGCTGACCGCCCTGAACGCCCCGGAGATCCAGTACATCTCCTACTTCGCAAGCATCAAGCGGAAGATCGAGCTCGTGTGGCAGTACCCGCACGAAGCCGCGATCGCCGGGGTCCAGGGGGAATTGACGGTCGATTTCGTCATCGGGCGGAACGGACACCTGGAGTCCGTGACCCTTCTGCAGGGGTCCGGGTCCAAGGTCCTGGACGACGAGGCGCTCGGATCGATCCGCATGGCGGCCCCCTATAACCCGATCCCCGAACATTACAAGATCCCCAACCTGCAGATCCGCGCCCACTTCGTTTACGAGATGCACGCGCTCAAGATCCGGTAGGGCCGCGTCTACTCCTCGGAAGGGAAAAACCGGTCGTACTCCTCGACGCTAAGGAGGGCTTCCACCTCCGCGGGATCCGACGGGCGGATGGCCAGCAGCCACCCCCCTTCGAACGGGTCAACGGTGATCGTCTCGGGGGCCCCTTCCACAGCGGGGTTGACCTCCGAAACGATTCCCGACACGGGGGCGACGATCTCGCAGACCGCGGCCGACGACTCGACCAGCCCGATCGGCTCTCCCGCCCGCACCTCGGTCCCGGGCGGAGGGAGTTCGACGAACACGACATCCCCGAGGTAGGAACACGGAACGTGGGTGAACCCGACGTGGACTGCCCCGTCGCTCTCCGGCCGCGCCCACACATGGGTGCGCGCATATCGGCGGTCGGCGGGGGCGGGCAGGGCTTACACCGACGCGGCCAGGCGGGTCGCCGCCTCCAGCGTGTTGTGGAGGAGCATCGTGATCGTCATCGGGCCGACTCCGCCGGGCACCGGCGTGATCTTCCCGGCGGTCTCCTTCGCCTCCTCGAACGCCACGTCACCGACCAGCCTCCCGTCCGGAAGCCGGTTGATCCCGACGTCGATCACCACGGCGCCGGGCGCAATCCAGTCCCCCCGGATCATCTCCGGCTTGCCGACGGCCGCCACCACGACGTCCGCGGACCGCACCACGGCCGGGAGGTCCTTCGTGCGGGAGTGGCAGATCGTCACCGTGGCATGCCTTGCGAGCAGGAGCAGCGCGACCGGCTTGCCGACGATGTTGCTTCTTCCGACCACGACCGCGTGCTTCCCCTTGAGGTCCACGGATTCGTGGTCGAGCATCTTCATGATCCCCAGGGGAGTGCACGGGACGAAGCATGGCCCCCCGGACAGAAGCCGCCCGGCGTTCACGGGATGGAACCCGTCCACGTCCTTCTCCGGGGCGATCGCTTCGATCACCCGGGACTCATCGATATGGTCCGGGAGAGGAAGCTGGACGAGGATGCCGTGGACGGAGGGGTCCGCGTTCAGTTCGGCGACGAGTGCGAGGAGATCGTTCTCGGGGTGGGACGCAGGCAGGTCGATCTGGCGGGAGAGCATGCCGGCCTCGGTGCAGGCCTTCCCCTTGTTCCGGACGTAGACCCGGGAGGCCGGATCTTCCCCCACCAGGACCGTGACGAGGCATGGGGTGATTCCGGTACGGGCGACGAACGTCCCTGCCCTTTCCTTGATCTCGGCCCGGACGACCGCCCCGATCGCCTTTCCGTCGATAAGATGCGCGGGCATGGTCTCGAGCCCCCCGTGTCGGATTGGAGTAAAGACGTTATTCGGCCTTCGGACAGCCGGCGCAGGCCGGCGAGGGCGACTCCGCGGCCGCGGGGCATGCAGCCCCCTTGGCGCCGACCTTCCCGGGCGCGGCGTCCTTTCCGTTGCCGACGCCCTTGTTCGCGTAGTCCGTCGCGTACCAGCCGTTGCCTTTGAGGATGAAGGCACCCGGCGACATCATCTTCTCGAGCTTTCCCCCGCACGCGGGGCACTTCCTGAGAGGGGGATCCTTCATCCCCTGGATCTTCTCGGTCACCTCTTGGCACTTCCGGCAGCGATATTCGTAGATCGGCACGTTCCTTCTCCTTCAAAAAAGGGGGCCGGTCTCCCGGCCCCCTCTGTCGTTATCCCTTGTGCATCATACCACGGTTTAGTACATCCCGCCTCCGCCGCCCGGAGGCATCGGGGGCATCTTCTCCTTCTCTTCCGGCTTGTCGGTAATCGCGCACTCCGTGGTGATCATGAGGCCGGCCACGGAAGCCGCGTTCTGCAGGGCGACGCGCGCCACCTTCGTCGGGTCGAGGATCCCGGCGTCCATCAGGTCCTCGAACTTCTCGGTGGCCGCGTTGAAGCCGTAGTTCCCCTTCCCGGCCCGGATCTTGTCCACGACCACGCCGCCGTCCTGGCCCGCGTTGATCGCGATCTGCTTGGCCGGCTCGACCAGGGACTTCCGGACGATGTCGACGCCTGCCTGCTGGTCGTGATCGAGCTTTATGCCGTCCAGCGCCTTGGCCGCACGGATGTAGGCGACGCCGCCGCCGGCGATGATCCCCTCCTCCACCGCTGCACGGGTGGCGTGGAGCGCGTCCTCGACGCGGGCCTTCTTCTCCTTCATCTCGCTCTCGGTGGCCGCCCCCACGTTGATGACGGCGACGCCGCCGACGAGCTTGGCCAGCCGCTCCTGCAGCTTCTCCTTGTCGTAGTCCGAGGTGGTCTCATCGATCTGCGCCCGGATCTGCTTCACGCGGCCCTCGATGTCGGCCTTCTTGCCGGCCCCGTCGATGATCGTGGAGTTCTCCTTGTCGATGACGACCCGCTTGGCCCTGCCGAGGTCGGTCAGCTGGACCGCCTCGAGCTTGATCCCCATCTCCTCGGCGATCGACTGACCGCCGGTAAGGATGGCGATATCCTCCAGCATCGCCTTGCGCCGGTCACCGAAGCCGGGAGCCTTCACCGCGCAGCAATGCAGCGTCCCGCGCAGCTTGTTGACGACCAGGGTCGCCAATGCCTCGCCCTCGATCTCCTCCGCCACGATGACAAGCGGCTTGCCCGAGCGGGCGATCTGCTCGAGAAGGGGCAGCAGGTCCTTCATGTTCGAGATCTTCTTTTCGTGGATCAGGATGTACGGATCCTCGAGGACGACCTCCATCCGCTCGGGATCGGTGACGAAATAGGGGGAGAGGTAGCCGCGGTCGAACTGCATCCCCTCGACGATCTCGAGGGTCGTCTCCATTCCCTTGGCCTCCTCGACGGTGATGACCCCCTCCTTGCCCACCTTGGACATCGCCTCGGAGATGATGTTGCCGATCGTTTCGTCGTTGTTCGCCGAGATCGTCCCCACCTGCGCGATCTCCTTGGGGTCCTTGGTCGGCTTCGACATCTTCTTGAGATCCGCCGCGATGGCCTCCACCGCCTTTTCGACCCCGCGCTTGAGATCCATCGGGTTGTATCCGGCGGCCACGAGCTTCGACCCTTCCCGGTAGATCGCCTGCGCGAGAATGGTTGCGGTCGTCGTCCCGTCACCGGCGACGTCGCTCGTCTTGGAGGCGACCTCCTTGACCATCTGGGCGCCCATGTTCTCGTATTTGTCCGAAAGCTCCACTTCCTTCGCGACCGTAACCCCGTCCTTCGTGACGAGCGGGGAGCCGAACGACTTCTCGATGATCACATTGCGTCCACGAGGACCGAGCGTCACCTTTACGGCATCGGTCAGGATGTCCACGCCGATCTTGATCGCGGCGCGTGCCTCCGCGTCGAACTTCAGTTGCTTTGCCATCTTTCCCTTCCTCCTTTGTATTGTTCCTTTTTCCGCAGGGTGGTTATTTCTTCTGGATCACCGCGAGGACGTCGTCCTCCCGGAGAATCAGATGCTCTTCGCCATCGATCTTGATGTCCGTCCCCGAATACTTTCCGAAAAGGACGCGGTCCCCCGCCTTGACCTCGGGAGCCACCCGGTTTCCGGTGTCGGTCACCTTGCCGGGGCCCACCGCCACCACCAGGCCCTCCTGCGGCTTCTCCTTCGCGCTGTCGGGGATGATGATCCCTCCCTTGGTCTTGGTCTCCTCCTCGACACGCTTGAGCAGTATCCTGTCCTGCAACGGCCTGACCTTCATGGTGCCTCCTCCTTTAAGGAATCGAATATAAAATGATTGCCTTGCGGCTGTTAGCACTCAATACGGATGAGTGCTAGCAGAAAATATAGTCCCGGGGGGACCCGGTGTCAAGAGGAAAAACGAAAAAGGATGAAAATTTCTTTCAGAACAGAATGTTACGGATTTCGCTTCGCCATCTCCTCCCCGAAATACTTCCGGTAGAGGATATCCCATTCCCTGCCGCCCTCGGGAACGTGGCGGGAGAGCTTCGCGATCTTCTGCCGGACGAACGTATCGACCTCGTCCGCGATCCGCACATCGTGCGCGAAGATCCTTTTCGCCTCGCGAAGCGCCTGCCCCTCGTCCGGGAAATCGGCGATGTCGTCCTTGTACAGCCGGTCGATCACGAGACGCGACAGATGGGAGATACGGTCCTCCGTCAGACGCACGGGGGCCTCCTCAAAGGACGATCTTCCTCTCCCGCGCGAGCCGCTCCTTGATCTTCAGGAACATCACGTGGGAGCTGGCTTGCGAGTCGGCCAGATCTCGGGAGTGCTTCTCGAGGATCGCGTGGACTTCCCGGTCCAGTTCCTCTTCCCGCCGGAAATCCGCCATCACCTCCCCGACCATCTTCCCCAGGAGCAGGGCATCGTCGGCCTTCGGCCGGATCATCCCCTTCTCCTTCCAGCGGGACAGGATGGTCCGGCAGATCCGTTCCACCTGCTCCTCCCGGATCTTCATCCCCTTCTCCTTCTCCGGGGGGAAACCCATGTCCGGAAATCGGACCCGATGACCCCCTTCCGACGGTACCGTTCCATCGAGACGGCGCAGGGGCAATCCCGTTTCCCGCCCGACAGCGCGCGGGCCGCGGCCACCGCAACCGGGAGGATCGCGTTCCTCGCCCTCTCCACGCGTTCCTCCCCGGACCTGTCCAGCATCCCCTCGAAGAGGACGCCGCGGCGGTACGGCATCGCCCGCACCCCTTCCGCGTAATTGGTGAGATAGACGACCGGCGCGTAGCACATCTCCAGCTCCCGGGCGAGGAACCCCTCGGGGCACAGGGTCATCCCGATCATGTCCGCCCCCGCCCGCGCAAGGAACCGCACCTCGGCCGGCGTCTCCAGCCGGGGCCCCTCGGTGCAGGCGTACGTTCCCCCGTCGTGCAGCCGCGGGGATTTCGCCCCGCCCTTCCAGGCGTCGAGGAGGGCCTTCCGAACCGCCCCGCAGAACACGGGGAACTGCCGGAGGAAACCGATCCCCTGCCCCTCGAAGAAGGTCGAGGGGCGGTTCCGGGTGAAGTCGAGGAGGTCATCGGGGAGAGCCATGTCGCCCGGTCGCATCCGCCGGGACACGATCCCCGGTCCGGACCAGGCGATGATCCGTTCGACCCCGAGGGCTTTGGCCGCATAGATGTTGGCGCGGTAATTCACATACGGCGCGGTCCTGTCGTAGCCTTGCTCCCCGTGGCGGGAGAGGAAGAAGTAGCGAAACCCGTCCCGGTCGACCAGGTGGACGGGGTTGGCGATCCCGAACGGCGTCCGGACGCGTCGGGTCCCCAGGCGGAGCCCGAGGGCCCCCTCCGGCAGGGAATAGGCACCGGACCCGCCGAGGAGGAGGATCCGGGGGTTCCCGGCCCTTGCGCGCCCTCTCAGAACCGCACCCGTACCCCGAGGGCGACCGTCCATCCGCTCACCTCCACGTCCCACCCGTCGAATTCGGGTTCGGCCCACTGGTACTTCCCCTCGAAGTTCAGCGCCATCCGGGGGTTGAGCCATGCGTCCACGCCCATCGAGAGATACCCGCCGAACGTCGTGTCCGAGTCGTTGATCCCCGAGGTGGGTTCGTCGAGGTTCGCGAAATACAGCCCCACCCCGCCTCCGACGTACGGTTCGACGACGGGGCCGGGGAGGATGAGGCGGAAGCCGCCGGTCAGGGGCGCCACCCAGAGTTCGTTGGGCCCCGCCTCCGAGAAGTACATCCCGAATGTCCCGTCGATCGCCAGGTTGGGGGAGACGCGGGAGCCGAAGCCGATGTCGAATGCCCCGCCCGAGTCGTACCCCTTGAGCCCGCCGCCGCTGCTGTTGGGTTCGAAGAGCCCAAGATGCCCGAAGAAATACAGTTGCCCGTACACCGCGTGCGGCGGAGGGGGGACGGGCGCACCCCGCGGCGGCGGGGGCGGGGGGCCGCCGTACTTTTCATACCGGTCGTACCGGTCCGCCAGGGCGGTGGACACCAGCGCCGCACAAAGCACCCCCACGAGGCACAGCACTGCAGACTTCCTCATCGCTCTCCCTCCTTCTCGCCCGCCGGATCGCGGGACACGGAATCAGAGTACCCCCCGCCATGATGGAAATAAAGAGGGCAATCCGACTATAATTACAATCCTCAAGAACCAATACGCACGGCGGAAGGGAGATATTCATGATCATCGTCATGAAGCCGGGGGCACCCAGGAAGGAGACCCGGGCCGTCATAGAGAAGATCAAGGATCTGGGGTACACCCCCCACACGATCTACGGCAAGACCCGCAACGTCATCGGCGCGATCGGGGACGAGCGGGGGAAAATCGTCCTCCAGTCGCTCGAGTCCCTCCCCGGGGTCGACCGGGTCGTCCCGATCCTCAAGCCGTACAAGCTGGCCAGCCGGGAGGTGAAGCCCGAGCCCACCGAGATCCGGCTCGCCCCGGGCGTGAGCGTCGGGGGGAGAGCCCTCCTCGTCATCGCCGGCCCCTGTTCCGTGGAGAGCGACCAGCAGATGGTCGCAACCGCAATGGCGGTGAAGGCAGCCGGAGCCCAGGTGCTGCGCGGCGGGGCATTCAAGCCCCGCACCTCTCCCTACGCGTTCCAGGGGCTCGAGGAGAAAGGGCTCCGGATCCTGCGCAAGGCCGGAGACGCGGCCGGGATGCCCGTCGTGACCGAGGTGATGAACCCGATGGACGTCGAGAGGGTCGCCCGGTACTCCGACATCCTGCAGGTGGGGGCCCGCAACGTCCAGAACTTCTCCCTGCTGAAGCGGATCGGGAAGTCCAAACGGCCGATCCTCCTCAAGCGGGGGATGATGACGACCATCACCGAGTTCCTGATGAGCGCCGAGTATTGCCTCTCGGCGGGGAGCCGCCAGGTGATCCTCTGCGAGCGGGGGATCCGCACCTTCGAGGACGCGACCCGGAATACGCTGGACCTCTCGGCGGTCCCCGTGCTGAAGGAGCGGACCCACCTGCCGGTCGTCGTCGACCCGTCCCACGGAACCGGCCACTCCAAATACGTCCCGTCGATGTCGTACGCGTCGGTGGCGGCGGGGGCGGACGGCCTGATGATCGAGGTCCACCCCGCCCCGGAGAAGGCCCTGTCCGACGGCCCCCAGTCGCTGACCTTCGAGAAATTCCGGGAGCTGATGGAGAACCTGCGTCCCTTCATCGCCGCGGCCGGCAGGACGATCTGAGCGGAATCCCCCCGATGCGGACATGAAGTCCCTTCTCCGCCCCCGATCCCTCCTCGCCGCGCTCGCGGGGCTCTTTCTCCTGCATGCGGGATACCTCTACTACCAGGTCGGAACCGGAATTGCGCGCGACGCCTGGGATGTCCCGTCGATCCTTTACGGGCGCCCGGCGGTCATCCGGCCGGGCGACCCCGTGGACAACCTGAGGCTTCCGGAGAGGCTTCGGCGCCTTTCCTACCAGAAGGTCCCGGGGGTACCGGAAACCCCGGGAACCTGGTCCGAGGAGCCGGACCGGATCCGGATCCACACCCGGGGGGTTGCGGGGGGAGACGCCCCCCGCCCCGGCGTCCGGGCTGCGATCGGCATCGCGGAGCGGCGCGTCGCCTCCCTGGAAACGTCGTCCGGCGCCCCCCTCGAGGAGCTGATCCTCGAACCGGAGGAGATCGCCCGGATCCTCGGCCCGAAGATGGAGTCGCGGCGGCTCGTCCCTCTCGCCGCCGTTCCGAAGCATCTCCAGGACGCGGTGCTCGCGGCGGAGGATTCCCGCTTCTACACGCACTTCGGGATCGACTTCGTCGGCGTCCTGCGGGCCCTGATGACGAACCTTCGCCGGATGCGGATCGTCCAGGGAGGGTCCACCATCACCCAGCAACTCGCGAAGAATTTCTTCCTCTCCCCGAAGAGGAGCATCTGGCGGAAGATCCGGGAGGCCGAACTCGCGATCATCATCGAGTTCCGCTTCTCCAAGGAGGAGATTTTCCAGGCATACCTGAACAAGATCTACTTCGGCCAGGAAGGGCCCCGCGGGATCTACGGGGTGGAGGACGCGGCGAATTTCTACTTCTCCAGGAGCGTGGGGGAGCTCACCCTCGAGGAGGCCGCACTCCTGGCGGGAATCATCCGGTCGCCCCACCGGTACTCCCCCCTCCGCATGGCGGACGCCGCGCGGAACCGCCGGAACTGGGTCCTCTCCCGGATGGCCGCTCTCGGGATGATTTCGAGGAATGAGGAAGATCGGGCGAGGCTCACCCCCCTCCGGACGAACCCGCGCCGGGTCCCCGTGGGAATCGCGGAGTACTACGTCGACTACATCGAACGGGCGGCCGAAGAAAGTCTGGGGGCCGGAAGGCTCTCCCGCACCGGGTACCGGTTCTACACGTCTCTCGATCCCGGGCACCAGTCCGCGGCGGAAAAGGCGGTGGCCGAGGGGCTGGCCGAGTTGGGGAGGAGGACGATCCCCGCCGGGGGGGACAGGGAACCGCTCCAGGCGGCTCTGGTCGCCGTGGATCCGGCAACCGGCGAACTCACCGCCATGGTGGGGGGGCGCGGCTACGCGGAGACCCAGTTCAACCGCGCCGCCGATGCGAGGCGCCAGCCGGGCAGCGCGTTCAAGCCGTTCGTTCTCCTCGCGGCCATGGAACAGGCCGTGCGCGGGAAGGGGACGGTCACGCTCGCAAGCCGGATCTCGGGGGAGCCCCTCTCCCTGGAAACGCCGGACGGCATCTGGACGCCCGCGAATTTCGAGGGGAAGGAATACGGGGAGATCTCGATCCGGAGAATGATCGAAGAGTCGGTGAACACGGGTGCGGTGCGTCTTTCGCAGGAGGTCGGCCTTCCGGGCGTGATCGCCGCGGCACGGGAGGCAGGGATCGAAAACCCGATCACTCCCGTTCCTTCCCTGTCCCTGGGGAGCTTCGAGGTCACCCCGGTCGAATTGGCCTACGCCTACGCAACGATCGCGTCGGGGGGAACCCGCTTCCGGCCTTTCACGCTCCGCGCGGTCACCGACAGCGAGGGGAATCTCCTGCGGGAGGAGAATCCGGTGCGGGAGCAGACCGTGGATCCCCGGGCGGCCTTTCTCGTCACCTACGCCCTGGAGGGGGTTCTCGACCGAGGGACCGGGCACGCCGCCCGCCTGGCCGGGGTCGACTTCCCCGCCGCGGGAAAGACCGGGACCACGGACGCCTACCGCGACTCCTGGTTCGCGGGGTACACCCCCGACCTGGTGTGCGTGGTGTGGGTGGGGCGCGACACCGGAGGTCCGACCGGGCTCACCGGGTCCTCGGGGGCCCTTCGCATCTGGACCAAGTTCATGAAATCGGTCTACCCGGCGGGGGGGAGAGCCTCCTTCCGTGTTCCCCCGGGGATCACGATGGCGGAAATCGACCCGGAATCCGGATACCTGGCAACATCCGCCTGTCCGCAGCCGTTTCCCGAGGCGTTCCCCGACGACCTGGTTCCGCGGGAGACGTGCCCGCTTCATCCCTCCCACCCGCTCGTGGACACGATGCGCAAAGGGTGGCGCGGCCTCCGCGATTTCCTCGATTCCCTGTTCCGTTGAAAGGGTACACGACCGGCTCCATTGGTGATATAAAGGAGAATTCCCGCGAAGGCAGGGCAAAGACCCCATGGACTACAAAACGACGCTGAACCTCCCGCAGACCGGGTTCCCGATGCGCGCGAACCTGACGCAGCGCGAGCCGGAAATCCTCTCCCGCTGGGAGACCGGGCAGCTGTACCGCCGGATGGTGGAGAAGCGCCGGGGAAACCCGAAGTTCGTCCTCCACGACGGCCCCCCCTACGCGAACGGGCATATCCATATCGGGCACGCCTTGAACAAGCTTCTGAAGGACATCATCGTCAAGTACCGGGCGATGTCCGGCGCCTGGGCCGAGTACGTCCCCGGGTGGGACTGCCACGGGCTGCCGATCGAGCACCAGGTGGACAAGAGCCTGGGAAACAGGAAGGAGTCGATCCCCACGGCGGAGAAGCGCCGCCTCTGCCGCGACTACGCCGCGAAGTTCATCGACATCCAGCGGGAGGAGTTCCGCCGGCTCGGGGTCCTGGGCGACTGGGAGAACCCGTACCTCACCATGACCTTCGACTACGAGGCGGGAATCCTGCGGGAGTTCGGCCGGTTCGTCGAGACCGGGGCGGTGTACAAGGGAACCAAGCCCGTGTACTGGTGCCTCACCTGCCGGACCGCCCTCGCGGAGGCCGAGGTCGAGTACGCCGATCACGCCTCCCCCTCCATCTACGTGAAGTTCCCCTTCGCGGACCCGCCGGAAACCATCCACCCGTCACTCGCCGGCAGGAAGGTCTCCTTCGTCATCTGGACGACGACCCCCTGGACGATCCCGTCGAATCTCGGCATCGCGCTTCACCCGGAATACCCCTACGTCGCCCTCGAAGCGGACGGCGAGGCGTACGTCGTCGCGGAAGGCCTCGCGGAGCGTTTCGCGAGCGAGGTCGGCCTTCCGGGGGTTTCGCCCCTGGCGACCTTCGGGGCCGGTCACCTGGAGAGGCTCCGGTGCCGGCATCCTTTTCTCGACCGCGACTCCCTCCTCGTGCTGGGGGATTACGTCACGCTCGACGCCGGGACCGGCTGCGTCCACACCGCCCCCGGGCACGGGCGCGAGGACTACGAGACGGGGCTCAAGTACGGGCTGGAGATCTACGCGCCGCTTGACGACGAGGGCCGCTTCGCGCCCGACGTTCCGTTCTTCGGGGGGATGCAGGTCTTCGAGGCGAATCCGAAGGTGAACGAGAAGATCGCCGAGGCCGGGGCGCTGCTCCGGCGCGACCAGGTAACCCACTCGTACCCGCACTGCTGGCGGTGCAAGCAGCCCGTCATCTTCCGGGCCACCAAGCAATGGTTCATCTCGATGGACGGGACCGGCCTTCGCGAGAAGGCCATCGACCAGATCCGGAGGGTGCGGTGGATCCCCGCCTGGGGCCAGGAACGGATCGAGGGGATGATCCTGAACCGGCCGGACTGGTGCATCTCCCGCCAGCGGGCCTGGGGGGTCCCGATCGCGGTCTTCCGATGCGAGTCGTGCGGGCACCATCTTCTCGACCGGAAGCTGATCGACCACGTCGCCGCGCTCTTCGAGCGGGAGGGAGCAGACGCCTGGTACGCCCGCGAGGTGGCGGAGCTTCTCCCTTCCGGAACGTCCTGCCCTTCCTGCGGCGGCTCAATCTTCGGGAAGGAGACCGACATCCTCGACGTCTGGTTCGATTCCGGCGTATCGTACGCCTGCGTGTGCGAGGGGAAGGAACATCTCGGCGTGCCGGTCGACCTCTACCTCGAAGGGTCCGACCAGCACCGCGGATGGTTCCACTCCACGCTGCTGGCGGCCGTCGGGACCCGGGGATTCGCCCCCTACCGGGCCGTCCTCACCCACGGGTTCGTCGTGGACGGGAAGGGGGAGGCGATGCACAAATCGAGGGGGAACGTCGTCGCCCCCGAAGAGATCATCCGGAAGCACGGGGCCGAGGTCCTTCGTCTCTGGGTGGCCGCCGAGGATTACCGGGACGACATCCGGATCTCCGGGGACATCCTCGACCGTCTGACCGAGGCGTACCGGAAGATCCGGAACACGATCCGCTACCTGCTGGGGAACCTGCACGACTTCCTCCCGGGGCGCGACGCGGTCCCGTTCGACCGCATGGAGGAGATGGACCGGTACGCCCTCGTCCTCTTTCACCGGCTCGCCGGAAAGGTCCGGAAGGCGTACGACAGCTACGAATTCCACGCCATCTTCCACTCGGTGAACAACTTCTGCTCGGTGGAGATGTCCAGCTTCTACCTCAACGCACTCAAGGACCGTCTCTACTGCTCCCGCGCGGACGACCCGTCCCGCCGGTCCGGGCAGTCCGCGCTGTTCGAGATCGCGCGCGGTCTTCTGTCCCTCATCGCTCCCGTTCTCTCCTTCACGGCGGAGGAGGCGTGGGCGTATCTTCCCGCGTTCCCGGGGAAACCGGAGAGCGTCTTCCTCACCGACATGCCGGAGCCGGTGGATCTGCCGGAGGCGGACGGGATCGCGGCGCGGTGGGAGCGGATCCTGGCGGTCCGCGCCGAGATCGCCCAGCCGCTCGAGGCGGCGAGGAGGGAGAAGCGGATCGGGAGCGACCAGGATGCGCTCGTCGTCGTCGCTCCGGGACCCTTCTCCGACCTGTTCGAACACCGCCGGCGCGAGATCCGGGAGGTGCTGATCGTGTCCGGCCTCGAGGTCGGCGAGGTGTCCGGCCCCGGCGTCTACGAAAGCCCGGCGTTTCCCGGCCTCGCCGTCCGCGTGGAAAAGGCCCCGTGGGAAAAATGCGAGCGCTGCTGGAACCACACGCCGGATGTCGGGACCGTGCCGTCCGCCCCCGCGTTGTGCGAACGGTGCGCCGCCACGACCCGGGCTTCCTAGGCCGCCTTGTCCGCGCTCCGGAAATTTACCGTCCCCGCCCTCGCTGCGGCGGGGATCTCGCTCGCCGACCAGTGGACCAAGGCCTGGGTCGCAGGCCGCTTCGCCCCGTACGAAGGGAAGGCGGTCCTCGTCGACTTCCTCCATATCGTCCACGTGCGGAACAAGGGCATCGCGTTCGGGCTCCTGTCCAACCTCGACCCGAAGTGGGTCAACCCCCTGCTCATCGCGGCGACGTCGATCGCCATCGCGGGGGTGCTCGCCTACCTCCACTTCCTCCCGGGCCGGGGCCCCGCGCCGTGCGGTCTGGGTCTGCTGCTGGGGGGGGCGCTGGGGAACCTCATCGACCGGGCCCGGTTCGGGTACGTGGTGGACTTCATCGACGTCCACTGGCGCCACCACCACTGGCCGGCCTTCAACGTGGCCGACATCGGCATCACCGTCGGCGTCTTTCTCCTTCTCCTGGATATGCTGTACTGGTCGAAGGAGGAGAGCGCGCCCTCTTCCTCCTGAGGGCGTTTCCGGGCGCCCGGGTTGTTTTCTCCCCCCCCGGGTGTATACTGCATACAGAGCCTGCAGGCGCTTATTCCCCGGGGTGATGCCGCGGAATGCCCGAAAGACAGTTGAAAAAAAGCGTACGGTGGCACAGGACCATCCAGTTCAAGATCATCCTGTCCGTTGCCCTCACCACGATGGCGGTCAACGGATTCTTCACCTATATACATCTGGACATTCAGGAAAAGCATCTCGATGCAACCATCGTGAAGAACGCCAGCCTGCTGAGCGAAACCATCAAGACATCGATCCAGTTCGACATGCTCAAGAACCTCAAGGAGAACGCGTACCACATCATGAGGTCCATCGGAAGGCAGGAAGGGATCGAAAAAGTCCGGATCTACGGAAGCGACGGCACGATCCTTTTCTCGAGCCTGGAGAGAGAGCGGGGAACCATGGTGGACAAGAAGGCGGAGGCCTGCTACGCGTGCCATGCGGAAAAAGCCCCCCTCGAGCACCTCACGATCTCCTCGAGAAACCGGATCTTTTCTTCCGGGAAGGGATACCGGGTCCTCGGCATGATCAACCCGCTGTACAACGAGCCGAACTGCTTTTCTGCGGCGTGCCATGCCCACCCTCAGTCCCAGAAAGTCCTCGGCGTCATCGACATCACGATGTCGCTGGCCCCTGTGGACGCCGAGATGCAATCCCTCCGCCGGCAAGTCATCCTCTTCAACATCCTGTCGATCGCCTCGATATCGACCATCGCGGTCCTGGCCCTGATGTTCGTCGTAGGGAACCCGATCAGGCAGCTCGTCGTCGGGACCAAACGCGTGGGGAATGGGGATTTGACCCATGTCATTCCCATCGATTCGGACGACGAGATGGGCTACCTCGCGCGTTCGTTCAACAACATGACGGAAAGCCTGCGAAAGGCGAACGACGAGATCCGGGAATGGATCCGGACCCTGGAGCAGAAGGTCGAGGACCGGACGAAGGAGCTCAAGGACACCCAGTTCCAGCTGATGCATTCCGAGAAACTGGCCGCGTTGGGGAAGATCGCGGCAACGGTGGCGCACGAGATCAACAACCCGCTGACGGGGGTCTTCACCTACGTCAAGCTCATGGAACGGAAGATCGAGGAGGGGAATAGCGCCCCCCCCGACGTGGAGAAATTCCGGGAGTATCTCTCCACCATGCGCAGGGAGGTCCAGAGGACGAGCGCGATCGTCCAGAACCTGCTCGATTTCACGCGCCCCAAGGAACTGGTCAGAAAGGTGGTCAACCTGAACTCCCTCGTGGACGAATCGCTCGACATCGTCCGGAACAAGCTGGCCCTCGCGGACATCGAGGTGAAGAAAACCATGAAACCCCTCCCGGACATCCCGGCGGACCCCTCGCAGATGAAGCAGGTGTTCATCAATATCATCATCAACGCGTGCGAAGCCATGGTCCCCGAATCCGGGGGGACCCTCACGATCCGCTCCTGGCACGACAGGATCCAGAACAGGGTGATGTTCGCGTTCGCCGACAACGGCCCCGGGATCCCCCCCGAGGATATGCCCCACCTGTTTGAACCGTTTTACACCACCAAGGAGAAGGGGACGGGCCTGGGCCTTGCCGTCGTCTACGGGATCATCACAAGGCATGATGGAACGATCGACGTCAAGAGCAGCCCCGGGGAGGGGACGGAGATGCTCATCACCCTTCCGGCGGGATGACAAGGGGCGGGGAATATCGACGACGCCATTTACATACGGCCGGTGGGAGTGATCCCCGACGCCATGCTCCGGAAGCTCCAGGACCGCTTGCGGGACTACCTCTCCCTCCCGGTGAGGATCTCCCGGAATATGCCGGTGCCGGAGGGGAGCTACGAGAGGAACAGGAACCAGTACAACTCCACCCGGATCCTCCGGGAGATCCTTCGGGAAGCCCCGGCCGACGCGATCAAGATCGTCGGGATCATCGACAAGGACATGTGCATCCCGATCCTGACCTTCGTCTTCGGGGAGGCCCAGCTGGGGGGTGTGGCGTCGATCGTCTCGATCGCGAGGCTCCGGCAGGAATTCCACGGGCTCTCCCCCGACGACGGGATCCTGTTCGAGCGCCTGTGCAAGGAGGCCCTGCACGAGCTGGGGCACAATTTCGGGCTCATTCACTGCCCCGACCGGGAGTGCGTGATGTATCTGTCCAACACCGTGAGGGACGTCGACCGGAAACGGATCACCTATTGCGACAGCTGCGACTCCGCCCTGTATGCGAAAACCGAACCGTGGAGGGTGTGACCATGGAGCCGAAAGTAAACATTCTGATCGTCGACGACGAGGAGATCGTCCGGGAGTCCCTCGCGAGCTGGCTCGAGGAGGACGGATACGAGGTGAAGGTCGCGGAGAACGCAGCCCGGGCGCTGGAGCGTCTTCCGGAGAAGGAGTGGAACCTGGCCATGGTCGACCTGAAAATGCCCGGCATGGACGGGATCGAGCTGATGGACGAGATCCGGAAGATCAAGCCCGAGACGATCGTGATCATCATGACCGCCTACGCGACGGTGGACACCGCCGTGCAGGCGATGAAGAAAGGGGCGTACGACTACATCGTGAAGCCCTTCAACCCGGAAGACCTTTCCCTGACGATCCGGAAGATCATCGAGCACCAGAAACTGCTGAAGGAGAACATCTACCTCCGGAAGGAGCTCAAGAAACAGTACCGTCTCCATGACATGGTGAGCAAGAACCACAAGATGATCGAGATCTTCGAGCTCGTCAAGACCGTCGCCAAGAGCAACTCGACCGTGCTCGTGCAGGGGGAAAGCGGGACCGGGAAGGAGCTTCTGTCCCGGGCCATCCACATGGAGAGCCCGCGGAAGGACGAGCCCTTCGTGACGGTCTCGTGCGCCTCCCTCACGGAGAGCCTGCTGGAGAGCGAGCTGTTCGGGTATGAGAAGGGGGCCTTCACGGGGGCGGACCAGGCCCGAAGCGGAAAGATCGAGCTCGCCAAGGACGGCACGCTCTTCCTCGACGAGATCGGCGACATCAGCCTGAAGCTGCAGATGGATCTTCTCCGGGTCCTGGAGGAGAAGGAGTTCCGGCGCGTCGGGGGAACCCAGCTGATCCCCGTCAACTCCCGGATCATCGCCGCCACGAACCGGGACCTCACGAAGGCCATCGAGGAGGGGAAGTTCCGGGAGGATCTCTACTACCGGCTGAACGTCATCTCGGTCCTCCTCCCTCCCCTGCGGGAAAGGAAGGAGGACGTCCCCCTGCTCGTGGAGCACTTCCTCGAACGGTTCAACATCGAGATGGGAAAGAACGTCGAGGGGGTGGCCGAGTCCGCCATGCGCATGCTCATGGACTACAGCTGGCCGGGAAACGCCCGGGAGCTGCGAAACATGATCGAGCGGGCGATGGTGGTCACGAAAGGCAGGATGATCCTCGACGCGGACCTCAGCCTCCCGCAGACGCCGGGGGTTCCCCTTTCCAACAACCGCGGCAAATCTCTTTCCGAGATGGAGAAGGAGCATATCCGCCGGGTCCTTCTCGACAACCGGTGGAACATCATCCGATCCGCCCAGGTCCTCGGGATCGACCGCGTCACGCTCTACAACAAGATCCGGAAATACGAACTGAAGAAGGAACCGGTGTTGAATTCGTAAACTTGCCGTTGAATAATTCAACAATGCAAAGGTTTGAAAAACAAACGGTAAATTTCACAACAATCAAACTGTAGATATTCTCTACACATTCCTCCCCTTTCCCCCGGCCTGCCGCTGCCTCCCCGGCCCATGGAATCATCATGTTTTCCGGACAGATACCCGTCTCCCCCCCCACGGAACCGATTCCGGCACGTTCGTTGCGATGAACGGGGACAGAGAGAGGAGGTGGAGAAAATGGGATACATCGTTCTCGCATTCGTATTCCTCGTCGCATGGGCATACATGGGTTTCAGGGCGGCATGAAGCATATCGCCGCGTGAAAAAGGGGTGCGCTGATGGCAGATGAAAAATGCCCGTTCCTGGAGATGACGACGGTGACGTTCTGCAAGGCATTTCCCGTCAAGAAGATGATCCCGCTCGACCGGTCGACCTCGACCAAAGGATTGTGCCACACCGGGAACTACCGGCTCTGCTCGGCGTTCCGGGAGATCGAGGGACACGCAACCGCAGCGGAAAGCCTGCGGGGGTTCCAGCTCCGTCCCGACTACTACTTCCATCCCCGCCACGTGTGGATTGCCCCCGGGAATGAAGCCGAGACCGAGGCAAGGCTGGGAGCCGACGATTTTACCCAGCGGCTCGTCGGGCGAATCGACCGCGTCTCCCTCCCCGCGGAAGGCGCCGCCCTGCGGGAGAACAGCGTCTGCTTTTTGCTCCACTCGGGAAAAAGGACGGCCAGGATGGTGTCGCCGGGAGACGGCATCGTGAGAGAGATCAACAGGAAAGTGGTGGAAGACCCGGGGCTCATCAACCGCGACCCCTACGAAGAGGGGTGGCTGTTCTCCATGCACCTTGCCGGGGACTGGATCCCGCGGCTGTACCACGGGGGCGTGGCGCGGCAATGGCTCGACTGGGAGGCGGAAAGGCTGCACCGGATGTTCAGCAGCGACCTGGGAATCACCGCGACGGACGGCGGGGAGGCCCTTACGGACATCAGCAGCCGGCTGAACGAGGCCCAGTGGAGCAGGATCGTCGCCCTGTTCCTGGGATAAGGAGGTAACGGACATGGTACTCATTCTCGTACTCGCAACGGTCGCCGCCTTCCTCCTCATCGAACTGGCCTACCGGATGTGGAGGAAACGGGCGAAAGAGAGGGCCGGCGAAGCCGTTCCGGCGTTCGGGGCCGTCCCCGTTCCGGTTGCGCTGCCCGCGTTCCGGCTGCCGGCGGGACTTTTCTACCACGGGGGACACACGTGGGCCCACCTCACGCCGAAGGGGGAAGCGCAGATCGGCATCGACGACTTCGCGCAGGGGGTCATCGGCAGGATCGACCGGATCGAGCTCCCCCGTCCCGGCACGCGGCTGCGCCAGGGGGAGAAGGCGTTCACCGTGGTCCAGGGGAGCAAGAAGATCGACTTCGTCTCCCCGCTCGACGGGATCGTCAGCGCCGCAAACGACGAGGTGAACGCCGACACCGGGATGCTCCGGAAAGACCCGTACCAGTCGTCCTGGCTGCTCACCGCGATGCCGACCAACATCGCCCAGAACATCCGGAAGCTCCGGATCGCCGGGGACGCCGCGGCCTGGCTCGAAAGGGAGCTGATGACGTTTTTCGAATTCATCACGCTCCACAGGGCAACGCCCCAGGAGGTGGGAGTCACGCTGCCGGACGGAGGCCACTGCATCGAGGGCGTCATGGAAACGATCGACGGGGAGCTCCTGCAGCTGCTGGTCAGGAAGTTCTTCCGGTAGGGACTCCGGGGCGAACGGATCGCCCGAGAAAACAGGAGGAAAACCGATGAGTGTGAATCGACGGGATTTCCTGAAACTCGCAGGCCTGACGGGGTGCACCATGCTCGCAGGCCCACCCAGGCGGTCGGAGGCGGCCGTAGCCAGCGTCGAGTTCTACGGGCTGCTGATCGACACGACGAAATGCATCGGCTGCCGGAGCTGCGAGGAGGCGTGCAACGAGCAGAACCGGCTGCCGGAGCCCGAGGTGCCCTTCTCGAGCGAAAGCGTCTTCGAAACGAAGAGGGACACCTCTCCCGGCGCCTACACCGTCCTCAACCGGTTCGCGAACGGGAAGGACCCGGACAACCCCGTCTTCGTGCGAAAACAGTGCGTCCATTGCTGCCAGCCGGCCTGCGCCTCGGCCTGCCTGACCAAAGCGATGGAGAAAACGAAGGAAGGGCCGGTCATCTACAACAAGGACCGGTGCATGGGATGCCGGTACTGCATGATCGCGTGCCCCCACGACATCCCGAAATTCGAGTACGGCAGCGCCCTCCCGTACATCCGGAAGTGCGTCTTCTGCTACGACCGGCTGAAGACGGGGGAGCGGCCCGCCTGCGTGGATGCCTGTCCCGAGAACGCCACGATCTTCGGGACGAGGCGGGAACTGCTGGAGATCGCAAGAACCCGGATCTACGAGAACCCCGACAAGTACGTCCACCACATCTACGGGGAGCACGAGGTCGGCGGCAGCGGGACCATGTACCTCTCCGCCGTCCCGTTCGAACAGCTGGGTTTCCGGACCGACCTGGGGACGACGCCTTACCCGGAACATACGTCGGGATTCCTGTACGGCGTGCCCCTCGTGTTCGTCCTGTGGCCGTCCATACTCATCGGCTTGAATTACCTCGCCGAACACAGAAACAAGGAGAACAACCATGAAGAGGAAGGATAACGACATCGGAAGGCCGCGGAAGGCCCTTCGTGACGTCCGCGAATTCGCGCGGTTCCTCGCGTCCGAGATGAAGCCGAAGGGAAAGATCTGGACCCCCTTCAACATCATCAGCGGCACGATCATCGTTGTCGGGATCGCCCTGATCGCGATCCGGTTCTACAAGGGCCTCGGGGCGGTCACCAACCTCTCCCAGGACTACCCCTGGGGGATCTGGATCGGGTTCGACGTGATCACCGGCGTGGCGTTCGCGGGAGGCGCCTACGTGCTGACCTTCGTCGTCCACATCATGAAATTCGAAAAGTACGAGCCCATCGTCCGCGTGACGGTCCTGAACGGCTTTCTCGCGTACGTGTTCTACGCCGGGGCGCTGCTCCTCGACCTGGGGCGCCCCTGGAACGTCGTGAACCCGATCATCGGCAACTCGTTCGGACTGAGCTCGGTCCTCTTCCTGGTGGCGTGGCACTTCCTCCTGTACATGATCTGCGAGTTCCTCGAGTTCTCCCCGGCCGTCGCCGAGTGGCTGAACTGGGAGAAGGCCCGGCGGGTCGTGGAGAAGATGACGATCGGGGCGGTGATCTTCGGCATCACCCTCTCCACGCTGCACCAGTCCGGACTGGGCGCGCTCTTTCTTCTGGCGCCCGCCAAGATCCACCCGCTTTGGTATTCGCACTACATCCCGGTCGCGTTCTTCGTGTCGAGCATCTTCGCCGGGCTGTCGATGGTGATCATCGAGAGCACCTTCACCCACAAGGTCTTTCACGACAAGATCGGAAACCGGCTGCGCGCCTCCCACGACGACATCCTGCTCGGCCTCGCCAAGGGGTGCATCGGAGCGCTGTTCGCCTACCTGTTCCTGAAGGTCATCGAGCTGGTCCACGGCGGTCACTGGGACCTGCTCGCCACGCCGATGGGCTACTGGTACCTCGTGGAGATCCTGGGGTTCGTGGTGCTGCCGATCTTTTTGTTCGGAGTCGCGCTCCGGAAACGAAGCGTCCGGCTCGTCCAGTTCACGTCGTTCTTCACGGCGATCGGCGTGGTCCTCAACCGGCTGAACGTATCCGTCATCGCGTTCAAGTGGTATGCGCCGGTCCGGTACTATCCCTCCTGGATCGAGATCTGGGTGACGCTGGCCGTCATCTCCATGGAACTGTGGGTGTTCCGGTGGGTGATCAACAGGATGCCGGTCTTCAAGGAGCACCCGGAAGAAAAAGAAGCGATGGATGACATTATCCCCGTCGGGGAGGTGGTGAGATGGAAGGCTTCAGCTTCGTAGACATCTACGCGACGAAAGGGATCGAGTACCTCATCGTCATCGGGTTCCTGGCCACGTTCGTCTTCTTCTGCCGGTACCTGACGCTCCGGACGGAGGAAACCGGTGCGGAGAGGGGGCCCGCGGAGTTCGTCGAGTGGTTCCGGGTCCCCCGGGAGGTCCAGTTCCACCAGGGACACGGATGGGTGCAGACCGGGGTTGAGGGCGTAGCAAGCCTCGGACTGGACGACTTCGCCCAGAAACTCGTCGGGAGGGTCGATTCCATCGACCTGCCCCCCGTAGGGTCACGGGTGGCCCAGGGCGAGAAGGGCTGGGTGCTCCGCGTCGGGGCCCATGCCATCCCCATGCTCTCCCCGATTGACGGCGAGGTCGTGGCCGTGAACGAAGAGGCTGCGCGGTCTCCGGGAATCGTCAACGAGGACCCGTTCGGAAAGGGGTGGCTGCTGAAGGTCCGCCCGGACAGGCTCGCGGCGAACCGCACGAATCTCTTCACGGGACGCCTCGCGCGGAGGTGGATGGAAGAGACTCTCCACGGCCTTCGTGTCACGATGGGGGAAGGCCTGGGACCTCTCTACCAGGACGGCGGGACCACGCTGCCCGTGCACCAGAACGGAGGCGCTCCCGTACAAGGGATCGCCCGGGCGCTCTACGGTACTGATTGGGAACCGAAAGTGAGGGAGCATTTCCTGACCGACACCCTGACCTGATCCCTCGCGTGCGATCGGTTCCCGGGCCGCCCCGGTCAGGAATCCGGGGCGGCCCCCCTATTTCTCCCACATCCCGACGGCGAAGATCGATCGAAGCCCGTCGTGGACCGGGTGGGACCCGTCGAGGAGGTAATACCGATACTTTCCGGCCGCCCAGCCGCGCACGATCCCCATCCCCTCCAGCTTTTTCAACTCCCGATGAACGCATTTCAGGTCAGCCCCGTATGCCGAAAGATCAACCTCGGGTTCAGAGGTTCATCCGGGTAGCGGAAAAAGAGAGCGAGTGTCCTGAAAAGCGTTCTGGATGAGAACAATCGCTCGATCATGTCGATCGATCGCCTCCGCACTTTCCCGTGCATTACCTTGCCGGGCGGGATGAATATCCTGCAAACCCGGGGCCAGCCGTGAACGAACGAAGCATACAAGGAAGAATACAGGGGGGCTTTTGTGAAGATTGATGGCAAATTGCCATCAATTTCCGAAAAACACCCCCCTACAACTATGGAAGGGCGCCGCCGACGACCATCCGGATGGCGTGGTTCCCCGTGTCGGCGATGTAGACGTTCCCCCGGGAGTCGACGGCGACCGACAGGGGGTCGTTCAGTAGGGCCGAGGTCCCCGGCCCCCCGTCCCCGGCGTAGCCTATCGATCCGGTTCCGGCAAAGTTATAGACCCGGTTTGCCGGCCTCAATACCCGGATCCCGTTGAAATCGCGTTCCCTCAAAAATAGATTCCCAAATAATAGATCGCTTTCAAATTGAATGGGCAGCATTGGGGTCATTATGAGTGGATCCATACCATCAGAAAAAGGAATTACCGTAGAACTTCCAATCTTTGTATAAACCTTGTCCACTCCTAATAATACAAACTTAATCTTGTTATTATCTTGGTCAGAAAATAACAACGATGGCCCACTTGGGTGATATGTAACGCTCGCCGGGTACCGGAGCGGGTAGAAGTCCTTGTCCGCCCCCTCCTGCGTCTGGAAGGGGGTGTTGTCCGCCACGTAGTCCGACCGGACGCCGCCTTGCACGAGGTAGACGCGGTTCTCCATCCCGTTCGTGTAGTAGACCGTGCCGCCGTCGACCACGGCGAGATCGGGCTTGGCGGCGGGGTTGAAGATCCCTTTCTGGCCGTCGTAAAGGATGGAAAGAAGGTTCGTCGACGCGTCGACTTTCAGGATCTGCTGGTCAAGCGTGATCATATAGAGATCCCCGGCCGGGCCCGTGTCGAGGTCGTACACCGGGCCGATCGGTGCCGTGGATGCGGGCTCATCCTCGCTCAGCGTCCCCGAAGGGCCGTTCCCCGCGTAGTGGTCGATGTAGCCGTACCGGTCGATTCTCCTGACCCGGTTGAACTGCGCCGACGAGACGAAGACCGAGTCGTCCGGACCGATCTCCACCGCGAGCGGCTGCCCCAGCAGGGCATCGACCGCGAGCCCCCCGTCGCCCGTATCCCCTGCCGTTCCCGCCCCGCCCGCGGGAGGGGCCCCGCAGACGCGGACGATCGTCCCCCTGTCGAACATGGGAACCGTCACGGTCCTGTTCTCGCCGGCCGCAAGCGTCACCCCGTGGGCCCAGCCGCGGCCGAGCAGCGGGGCGTTCGTGCCCAGCACCATGGCGGTGTTGTCGAACTCGTCCACCTCCACGGCGATCCGGTCGCCGGGGGGGATCCCGGAGATCTCCCCGCGCCCCCGGGAACGGTCGAACCACGCTTCGATGGGGGTCGCGATGTGAGGGGCAAGCACCCGGATCAGGATGCGGTTTCCCGGCGCTTTCGCGTAGGCGGGCCGGGCCGGGCCTGCCGTTGCAACCTCCCCGGGGTAGGTGAGCTGCACCGAGAGCGAAGTCTGGTTCCCGTCGGAGCACCCCCAGAGGAAGAGAGCCGCGAGGATCGCCAGCTCCCGCCTCGGGAAACGGCGGCCGCCTCCCCTCACCGGACCTGCCCGGGGCCGGAAGCCGGCGCCAGCAGGGGTTCGAGGAACGCGAGCAGCTCGCCCCGCTCGACCAGGAGGCTGTAGCGCGACTCGAACAGGTCGAACGTGGCGTTGGAGAGGGCTACTTTCGCCTGGGTGAGCAGGGTCTGCGCGTCCAGCACCTCGGTCGAGATGGCGAGCCCCTCCCGGTACCGGTTGTTCTGGATCCGCAGGTTCTCCTCCGCCTGGCCGACGGCGACCTCCGCGATCGCCTTCTTCTTCTCGGCCTCGATGACGCCAAGATGGGCCCGTTTCACCGAAAGCGCGACCTCGTCCCGCAGGAGGGCGAGCTCCTCCTTCCGGCGCTCCACCCCGAGCAGCGCTTCGCGCTTCGCCGCCTCGTCGGAGAACCCGGAGAAGAGGTTGATCCTCCCCCCGAACAGCAGGGAGAAGGTGTTCGGGTTCGGGTTGAAGGCGTTGCTGTCGTAAACGTACCCGCCCTGCCCGAAGAAGGTGGGGGCGAACTCCGCCCGCGCCGCGCTCACGGCCGCCTCCCGCTCGTGGATGAGGGCGCCCCGGGCCCGGATGTCGGGCCGTTTCTCCCATGCCGCGTTCACGCTTTCCGGAAGGGGGGGCACGGATCCCGGCGGGACGGGGATGTCGCCCTGCGCGGGAACCACCGTCCGCTCCCCGGAAAGCCCCATCCGCAGGGCAAGGCGGGACCGCGAAAGCTCCACCCGGTTCTCCGCCGTGATGAGAACCCCCTCATCCCTGGCGACCTGCAGGTCGGCGGCCAGCACGTCGTTCCTGGCGACCACCCCGAGGTCGTAGAGATCCCCCGCCACCTTCCGGTGCTCCCTCGCCGCCCCGAGCGACTCCTCCGCGACCTGGCGGAGCTGGTCCGCCCGCCGGGCGGACAGGAAGGCGCTGATCACCTCGAAGGCGATCCGCTCCCGCGTCATCTCGGCGCCCCTTTCCACGGCATCGAACCTCGCATCCGCCTGGGAGACCCGGGAGCCGGTTTTTCCGAAATCGTAGATCGTCTGTTCGGCAGTGACCCGCGCTTTGAGGACGGAGCGTTCCATGGTCTGGACCTGCGTCCCCTGGATCAGGACGGCCGGCGGGTCGGAATAGGCCGTGTAGTCGGCGTCCGCATCGAGGCGGGGAAGCCACCCGGCGGTCGCCTGCGTCTTCCCTTCCTCCGCGGCCTGCACGTCCCGCTCGGCGATGCGGCCTTCCCGGGAGTGGGCCAAGGCGTACCGTACCGCTCCGACGAGGGATACGGGGGAGGGAACCGGAAGACCATCCTCCCCCGGGCCGGAAGCGCCGCCCTGGATGGCGGCCGGCATCAGGAAGAGGAGGGCAAGGAGGCAGGAGGTCGTACGCATGCGGAATAGAATATTCCCAACCCGCCGGGAAAAAAAGGGGGAATCTCGTGCCGGAGAGATCCGGCGCGGGCGGAGCCTGGGGGGCCCCGCCCGCGCGCCGGAAACCGCGGTTCAGCAGTCGAAATAGAGGAAGAATTCGTGCGGGTGCGGCCGCATCTTGGTCGGGTTGACCTCGGCGTCCATCTTGTATTCGATCCACTTCTCGACGACATCCACGGTGAACACGTCGCCCTTGAGCAGGAAGTCGTGGTCCGCCTCCAGGGCCTTGAGGGACTCCTCGAGCGACCCGGGCGTGGTCGGGACGCCGGCGAGCTCCTCCGGGGAGAGTGCGTAGATGTCCTTGTCCAGCGGTTCCCCCGGGTGGATCTTGTTCTGGATCCCGTCCAGTCCGGCCATGAGCATCGCGGCGAAGGCGAGATAGCCGTTGCAGGACGGGTCGGGCGTGCGGAACTCCAGTCGCTTGGCCTTCGGCGAAGGCGAATACATCGGGATCCGGACGGCGGCGGACCGGTTCCGGCTCGAGTACGCCAGGTTCACCGGCGCCTCGAAGCCGGGGACGAGCCTCTTGTAGGAGTTCGTCGTCGGGTTCGAAAATGCACAGATGGCGGACGCGTGCTTCAGGACCCCCCCGATGTAGTGAAGGGCCATCTTGGACAGCCCCCCGTACTCCTCCCCGGCGAAGAGGGGCTTGCCCCCCTTCCACAGGGACTGGTGCGTGTGCATCCCGCTCCCGTTGTCCTCGAACAGGGGCTTGGGCATGAACGTGACGGTCTTTCCGAATTTCCTCGCGACGTTCCTGCAGATGTACTTGTACCACTGCAGCGCGTCGGCGCACTTCACCAGCGTGTCGTACCGCAGGTCGATTTCCCCCTGCCCGGCCGTGGCGACCTCGTGGTGCTGCGCCTCGATCTTCAGGCCGATCGATTCCATCACCCGCACCATCTCGTCGCGGATGTCGTGGAGGGAGTCGGTGGGGGGGACGGGGAAGTACCCTTCCTTGTGACGCGGCTTGTAGCCGAGATTGGGCCTCTCATCGCGTCCGCTGTTCCAGGTCCCCTCCTCGGAATCGATGTAAAAGTACGAGTAGTTGGATGCCGTGGCGTACCGGATGTCGTCGAAGATGAAGAACTCGGCTTCCGGACCGAAATATGCGGCGTCGGCGATGCCGGTGGATTTCAGGTACGCCTCGGACTTGCGCGCGATGTTCCGCGGATCGCGCGTGTAGGCCTCCTTCGTGATCGGGTCCACGATGTTGCAGATGAGGGACAGCGTCGGCCGCGTGATGAAGGGGTCGGGGATGGCGGTGTCGGCGTCGGGGATGACGAGCATGTCGGAGGCGTGGATCGGCTGCCACCCCCGGATGCTCGACCCGTCGAACCCGAATCCTTCCTCGAAGTTGTCCTCCCCCAACTCGTATATGGGAACGGCGAAATGCTGCCACGTCCCGACGAAATCCATGAACTTCAGGTCCACCATCTCGATCTTCCTGTTCTTGGCGAATTCCAGCACTTCTTTCGGGGTCATGTCTTCCTCCTTGGTATGGTTGCGCGTATTCCCGGCGGATCAGATCGCATCCGCTCCCCGCTCGCCGGTCCGGATCCGGACCACTTCCTCCACGTTCGTCACGAAGATCTTCCCGTCGCCGATCCGACCCGTCCGCGCGGACTTCTCCACCGTCTCGACGACCTGCGGAACCAGGTCGTCGGGCACGATCACCTCAAGCTTGATCTTGGGGAGGAAGTCGACGACGTACTCCGCCCCCCGGTAGAGTTCGGTGTGCCCCTTCTGGCGGCCGAAGCCCTTGACCTCCGACACGGTGATCCCCTGGATCCCGATGTCGTTCAAGGCCTCCTTGACCTCATCGAGCTTGAACGGCTTGATAATGGCCTCGATCTTCTTCATGGGTCACCTCCCCGCAGGCGGACAGGAGCAATTGGCGTACCAACGCCTCCGGCGATGCGGAAGAGATGCCCGCGTAAACAGAAAATCCATATGATATCGGTATGTTAATTAAGTTTTCCCCCGCGGGAAGATGGCGCGGCCGGGGGGAGGATGGTAGAATGATTGCCCATTCCGTGATCACCCGGTGCCTGCTATGCAGGCACCTTTCCGGGAGGACTCCATGAGCAGGCATCTCATCGTGGACGGGTACAACCTTGCCCGGTCGGGGACGGTTCTCCTCCCGGGAGACCCCGCCGGACCGGAGGGACGCGGCGAACTGTGCTCCCTGCTCTCCGCTTACGCAAGGAAGAACGGACTCCGCCTGACGGTCGTGTTCGACGCAAGGGGGGCGGAGGCCCCGCAACGGACCCGGCAACCCTTCAAGGGCGGGACCGCGGTGTTCTCGTCCCGCTCCGAAACCGCCGACGACGTCATCCGGGACCTCTCCCGAAGCGCGACGACCGGAACGATCGTGGTCACTTCCGACCGGGGTCTGCGCGGTACGCTCCCGACGCGCGACGTGGCGATCCTCTCCTGCGAGGAGTTCGCCGACCGCCTGTCCGCCTGCCGGCAGGAAGAGGCGGAAGGAACCGCCGACGGGGAAGAACGCGGGGGAGGAAGGAAAGGGAAGAAAGGGGAGGGACACAGGAAGAAGAAGCGGGACCGCGAGCGTGACAGGGTCCTGCGAAATCTCTAGGGAGGTGGGTCGCCCGGCGGCGCCTCCCGTTCGGGGGCGCCGATTTTTCTCTCCCGGCCCGCGAGCAGCCGCCGAATGTTCTCCCGGTGGGTGTAGAACACGAGGAACGTCATCCCGAGCGAGAGGGTCACGTAATGGCGGGACGTGGCAAGGAGCGCCATGATCGGGGGCAGGGCCAGGGCCGCGCAGAGGGAGGCGAGCGAGACGTACCGGGTGAAGTAGACCACGAGGGAGAAGAGAACGAGGAGGAGGAACGCGGCGACCGGCGAGAGGAACAGGACGATCCCGAGCGCCGTGGCCACCCCTTTCCCTCCGCGGAAACTCATGAAGACGGGGAACACGTGCCCGAGGAGAACGGCGGCCCCGACGAGAACGAACCACATGGCGATGCGACCCTCGACGAACAGGGGAACGAGGGTCAAGGCGAAGATCCCTTTGCCCGCGTCCAGGATCAGCGTCAGGATCCCCCCCGACTTCCCGACGGCGCGGGCCACGTTCGTCGCCCCGATGTTTCCCGACCCCACCGTCCGGAGATCGACGCTCCGGTCGATCAGGCGGGTGACCAGGATGCCGAAAGGGATCGATCCGAGGAAATAGGCGAACGCGACCAGGGAGGCGCCGCGGACCAGGGAGGCATCCATCATCGAATCCCAGCGGTCATCCGGACCTCGCGCGGCTAGCTCTGCTCGAACTCCTCTTCGCGCGTTCGGGCCACTCCGGATTCGAACGCCGCCCGCTCCACGGCCTCGGCGACGGCCCGGTGCATCTCCATGTCCAGGATGGACGGGACGAGTTCCCCCTCCGCGGCAAATTTGCTGATCGCCTTGGCCGCCGCGATCTTCATCCGGTTGTTGATCTTGCGGGCCCTCGCGTTGAGGGCTCCCCGGAACAGGCCGGGGAAGGCGAGCGCGTTGTTCACTCCCCGACCGTCGGCCGCGAACGCGGCGCCCCCGGCACGCGCGTCCTCGGTGGATATCTCCGGGTTGGGATTGGTCAGGGCCAGGATCACCTGCCCTTTCTTCACCATCTCCTTCTTGATGAGGTTCGGCACCCCCGTCGTGCAGATGACGATGTCGGAGAGGCTCATGACCTCCGCGAGGGTTACCGGTTTCCCCCCGACCTTCGCGAAGAGATCCATCGCATTCTGGTTGATGTCGGTTCCCAGAAGCTTCCGCACCCCGTAGCCCATCAGAAGCTTCGAGATCCCCATCCCCGCCGCCCCGAGGCCCACCAGGCCGACGATGTCGTTCTTGACCAGCATCCCGACGTACTTGCTTGCGTTGAGAAGGGATGCCAGGACGACGACCGAGGTGCCGTGCTGATCGTCGTGCATCACCGGGATATCGAGCATCGCGGACAGCCGGTCCTCGATCTCGAAACACTCGGGCGCCTTGATGTCCTCGAGCTTGATGGCGCCGAACGTGGGGGCGATGGACGCGACGGTCCGGATGATCTCCTCCGGGTCCCTGGACTGGATGAGGACCGGGACGCCGTTCACCCCCACGAGGACGTCGAACAGGGCCGCCTTCCCCTCCATGACGGGCATCCCGGCCACCGCCCCGATGTCCCCCAGGCCCAGGATGGCCGTCCCGTTGGTGACGATCGCGACCGTGTTGCCGATCCCGGTGTAGTCGTACGCCCGCTCGGGGTTCTCGTGGATGACCTTGCATACCTTCGCGACGCCCGGGGTGTAGATCTTGCGGATCGTCGATATCCCCTCGATCTCCATCGACGCCTTGACGCGGATCTTCCCGCCGCGGTGCAGCTCGAGGACCGGGTCGATGATGTCCGAGATGATGGCGCCCTCGACCTTCCCGACCTCCTCGAGAACCGCCTGGAGGTGGGCCTCGTCGTTCACGAAGACGGTGATGTCGCGGGTGTTGTACTCGAGACCGATCCCGACGAGCCGGATGTCGCCCATGCTGCCCCCCGCCTTGCCGATGGCGGTGGCCACCCTTCCCATGTATCCCGGCTTGTCCAGGATCATCACGCGTACTCTCTTGACTTCCTTGTCGATTCCCCGTTCGATCTGCATGGGCACATCTTATCCGTGCGGATTCATTTTTGTCAAACGCTTAAAAAAAAATGTAAAATGTCGCCCATGATCCTGGACTGCGCCGCCTGCTCGTCGCAGAATTTCGTCTCGGAAGAGCGGCGTTCCGCCCGGGAAATTCCTCCTCGCTGCTGGAAGTGCGGGCAGATCCTTCCTCTTCCCGCTGAAACCGAATCCGCGTCGGGGGAATCGAAGAGTGGCACCGTCAAGAAAAACGCATCGGGGAGAGAACGGAATGGGTAGGATCCGGGTGGCCGTGGCCGGGGTGGGAAACTGCGCAAGCGCGCTGCTTCAGGGAATCGAGTTCTACCGGGGCGCGGGAGAATCCCCCGGAAGCGAACCCGCCGGGCTGATGACCTTCGACATCGGGGGGTACAGACCCGGCGATATCGAGATCGTCGCCGCATTCGACATCGACCGCCGGAAGGTCGGCAGGCCCCTGTGGGAGGCGGTCTTCGCCCCGCCCACCTGCACGCCGAAATTCATCGACACGGTCCCCGCGGGCGGGCCGGTCGTGCGGATGGCCCCGGTGCTGGACGGCGTCGCCCCGCACATGCGGGAGTACCCCGAGGACCGGACGTTCCTCCCTTCCGATGAGGCTCCGTGCGACGTGGAGGCGGAACTCCGGGATTCGGGCGCGGAAATCCTGGTCAACTACCTTCCCGTCGGCTCGGAGGATGCCACGCGGTTCTATGCGCAGGCCTGCCTTTCCACCGGCGTGAGCATGGTGAACTGCATCCCGGCATTCATCGCCTCCGACCCGGAGTGGGCGGCAAGGTTCCAACGCCGGGGGATCCCGATCATCGGGGACGACATCAAGTCGCAGCTTGGCGCCACCATCGTCCACCGCTCCCTGGCGCGTCTCTTCTCCGAAAGGGGGATCACGGTGCGCAGGACGTACCAGCTCAACACGGGAGGGAACACCGATTTCCTGAACATGCTGAGCCGGAACCGGCTCAAGTCCAAGAAGATCTCGAAGACGGAAGCGGTGACCTCGGTGCTCACCCACGAAGTGGGGCAGGACCAGATCCACATCGGCCCTTCGGACTACGTCGCCTGGCAGAAGGACAACAAGCTCTGCTTCCTGAGGATCGAGGGGGAGGGGTTCGGGGGCATGCCGATCGAGGTGGAGGTCAGGCTCTCGGTGACCGACTCCCCGAACAGCGCGGGGGTGGGAATCGACGCCATCCGGTTCTGCCGCCTCGGCCGGGATATGGGACTCGCCGGCCCTCTCATGGCCCCGTCCGCCTACTTCATGAAGCACCCCGCCGTGCAGATGACGGACGACGATGCGCGGCGGGAGCTCGAGGAGTTCATCGCCGACTACCGTGCGTGGATGCGGACGACAGTAGTCTCGCCCACGACTCCGTGCACCTCTTCCACGTGAACCGGGCCGCGATTCTCTTCCCTTCCTCCGCCATCCGGGTCCTCGCGGCACCGTCTTCCATGATCCCCGCCATCGCGGCGGGGAGTTCCCGGGGACTCTCCGGCGCATAGGCGGCTCCCCCTCCCTCCCGGGAGACCGTGTTCCCCCAGTAGCCGTCCCGGGGAACGATCACGGGGACCCCGGCGGCCATCGCCTCCAGCGGGGCCAGGCCGAACGACTCGTACGACGAAGGGCAGAGCAGCGCGTCCGCCGCGGAAAGGAGGGCGGGCATCTTTTCGTGGGGAACCGCCCCGGCGAAGATCACGCCCCCGGGGACGCCGCCCCCGGGGGGTCCCTGCCCGGCGATGAGCAGAAGCGACCCCCGGCCCATCGTCTCCCGGACCGCGAGAAACGCCTCGACGGCGGCGGGGATGTTCTTCCCGGCGTCCGGGCGGGCGGCAAGGAGGAAGAGGAACCCTTCGGCGGGGATCCCGAACGCCCGCCTCCCCTCTTCCCGCGGCGGCGGGAGGCGAAACGCGTCGTCCACGCCCGGGGGGATCACCACCCCTTTCCCGGCCACGCCGGGGAGCTTTTCCCCGGTCGCGGCGAGGTCGTGCTCCGAAAGGAAAACGATCCGGTGAACCTCCCGGGCGATCCGTTCTTCCGCGGTCCTCCTCGCGACCGACAGGGCGTCGGTGGAGGCTCCCGCGGGTCTCGGCTTGAGGACCTCCACGGTATGGAACGCGAAGACCACCCCCGGCGGACGCTTCCACGGCCATGCGTCACGGGCCGCGACTCCCGACATCCAGTAGTGCGCCGAGACCGCATCGGGGGGGACGCCGCGTTCCCGAAGGATCTCTCCGGCCTTGTCGATGAACCGGGGGAGCGCACGGAAGGCCGCCTCCCGGCCGGGAGGCTCCTCCCACCCGCACGGAATGTGGACCACGCGGACCCCCCGGTACGGGCGGGTGACCTCCACCGCGTTCCCCTTCCCCCTTGTCAGGACGTCCGTCTCGATCCCGTGCGGGGCGAGTCCGGACAGCAGGCCGCGGAGGAAGATGTTCATCCCCCCGGCCAATCCGGTGCCCGGCTCCTCCAGGGGACAGGTGTGAAAGGAAAAGAGAACGTGTCTCACGAAAGGCGGACGATCGCCCGGTACACGACCCGGTCCTTTCCCCCGAGGTCGTACTTGTACCGCTCCCCGCCCCGGAGAAAATCGTATTCCCGGAACCCCTGCCGGATCGCGTCCTCGATGCATCGCGCCAGCAGAACCAGGCCGGGGCTTGCCTCCCGGTAGTCCGGTTCATACCCGGAGTTGTACAGAAGGAGGGAGTTGTCGCACGCGATCTGGAGCGCGGACGCCACGTCCCCGCCCTTCCCGGAAAGGAACGCGAGACGCAACCGGCCGGAGGACAGGAATCCCTCGCCCATCTCGCGGAAGAACCCCGCCATCCGGTCGTCCATGAAGGCCGCCTTGTCCGTGTGGCTTCGCCGGTGGAGGGCGACGAACGAGGGGAAATCCCGGTCGAACTCTTCCCTTGTCCGGGTCACCCGGAAGGAGATCCCCGGCACCGTCTCCTCCGCCCGCCGGATCTTCCTGCGCAGCTCATGCCGGGCCTTCCTCTCCAGCTGAAGGAGGTACTCCTCGAAGGAGGGGGGAAGGGGGACGTAGGGGGACCGGTCCATCTGCTCCACCAAGAAGGAGAAGCCCAGCTCGGAGCAGAGCCGGGGCAGGCAGGCGATCGAAGGGGACCCCTCGACGAGGTTCGGCAGCAGGAGGGGCTGGCGGGAGAGCAGGTCCCGCGAGGAGACGAGGAACTCGGACCAGAACTCCGCCTCCTTCCCGGAGACGACCAGGGCGTCCAAAGAGTCGGAAACCCGCTCCCCGCCGAGAAGTTCCCACCCCGCCTCGCGGTCGCACAGGCAAAGAAAGAGGAACCCGCCGGCCTCCCCGTTCCGGGACCACCGGTAGATGCGCTTGCTGTGGCCTTCCGCGAACGTCTTCGCCCACGGGACCAGGAAATGACGGGAGAGAAAGGGGGAGGGGCGAAACGAGCGGGAGAGGACGGAATCCCACTCCTGCGCGGGAACCTCCTCCATCCGGGCTGTCCACGAAAGCCCCATCCGTCACGCAGCCCCGCGGAGGGTCACTTCCCGCCCGGCAGCGCGATCACACCGGCCGCGACCAGCCTGCGCACCGTCTCTTCGGCCGCCGCGTTGGCCGCCCCGTTGACCGTGTCCCGGACCTCATCGGGCGTGACGACCAGGGCATCCTGGGTCCAGTAGCTGGAAGAGACTGCGCTGTTCCACCCCGCCGGGGCTGTCCCCCCCGAGCCGTGCACCGTCACGGAGACGGTGGACGAATACTCGACCGTCGTCCTCAGGGTCCCCTTCTTCCTCGCATCCACCCGAAACGCGTCCACGCTTCCCCAGACCCTCGCGCCCGCATCCGCGGGAGCCGGCGCCCCGGGGGAGACGCGCACCGCGCGCACCCCCTTCTCGCCGAGCACCCCGGCGATGAGGTCCGCCATCGCCTTCCCGGGGTCTCCCTTCCAGACGATTTCGCGGGCATGATCGAAATCGCGCCCGATCTCATGGGGGGCGGCACCCGCAAAGGTAAAGTCGAGCACGGCGACCACGGGGGCACCTGCCGCTCCCTGGTCGGGTCCCTTTTTATCGGGGCGCGCGAGTTCCCCGGGCATGTGCAGAATGTTCCCGGTCACGCACCCGGAAAGCCCGACGAACGCGACAAGAGCCACAATCACCCGAACGACGCGGAATGGATTCACCGGATTCCCCCCTTGGCGGAGTATTCCCGATCATCGTATCACCAGTACCCGCCCCGTTGCCCTTGAAAAGACCGCAAGCGTTGCCGTATCGTGAAGTGTCGAGGAGGAATCATGCCCACATCCCCGGAGATCCGCGAGGCGATCCGCCAGGGATCCTGGATCCGGAAGATGTTCGAGGAGGGCGCCCGGCTGAAGTCGGCGATGGGACCGGACAACGTGTTCGATTTCAGCCTCGGGAACCCGTACGGCGCCCCTCCGGTCGAACTCCTGGAGGAGATCCGGAAGCTGGCTGCCGCCCCGCCGGCCGACCTGCACAGGTACATGCCGAACGCCGGATTCCCGGAGGTGCGGAATACGGTCGCGGCCTCCCTGGAACGGTCGACCGGCCTCCCGTTCCGGGGGGACCACGTGATCATGACCACGGGTGCGGCGGGCGCCCTGAACGTGGCGCTGCGGGCGATCCTCTCCCCGGGAGACGAGGTCCTCGTCATCGCGCCGTACTTCGCGGAGTACCTTTTCTACATCCGGAACGTCGGCGGCGTCCCGGTCGTGGCGGAGTCCGCGGAGGACTTCCAGCTCGACGTGGGTGCGATCCGCGCGGCGCTTTCCGACAGGACGAAAGCGGTCATCCTCAACACGCCGAACAACCCGACGGGAGCGGTCTATCCCCGGGAGGCCCTTCTCGCGCTCGACGAATGTCTCGCCGGGCGGGAGAAGCGGACGGGAAACCCCGTCTACGTCCTGTCCGACGAACCGTACCGGAAGATCGTCTACCCGGGGTTCTCCTTCGTTCCCCCGGCGGCAGCGCTGCGCAACACCCTGATCGCCTACTCCCACTCGAAGGACCTCAACGTCCCCGGGGAGAGGATCGGGTATCTCGCCGTGAGCCCGCGGGCGGCGGACGCCGGGGAGATCTCGGAGGCGAGCGTATTCTGCAACCGTGTGCTGGGGTTCGTCAACGCCCCTTCCCTCATGCAGCGGGCCGTGGCCGTGGTCCAGGACCTCGAGCCGGATTTCCCCGTATATCGGGCGAACCGGGATGCCCTCGTCGCGACCCTCGCGGACGCCGGGTTCCCCGTCGTCCCCCCCGGGGGAGCCTTCTATCTGTTTCCGCGGTCCCCTTCCGGGGACGAGATGGAGTTCGTCGCGGCGGCGCGGGAGGAGAATCTCCTGGTCGTCCCGGGGAGCGGCTTCGGGCGGAAGGGGCATTTCCGGGTCGCTTTCTGCGTCCCCCCCGACACCGTCACACGGTCCCTTCCCGCCTGGAGGCGGCTCGGCGGGAGGTTCTTCCCGGGCCGCGGGCAAGGGGCGGTGCGATGAGGGTCCCGTTCCGCAGAACCATCGGGAGGATGGAGGGGTATGTCCCCGGGGAGCAGCCCCAGGAGGAGGGATTCATCAAGCTCAACACGAACGAGAACCCCTATCCCCCGTCCCCCGCGGTCCTGCGGGCCATCCGGGCCGAGGCGGGCGCGTCGCTTCGCCTGTACCCGGATCCGGGCGCAACGAGACTTCGGAGCCAGGCCGCGCTGACGTACGGATTCGATCTCTCCCGGGTGATCGCGGGAAACGGCTCCGACGACCTGCTCGCGATGGTCGCCCGCGCCTTCGTCGGGGAAGGGGACGCGTTGTGCTGCCCCACCCCGACGTACACGCTCTACGACACGCTGGTCAGGATCCAGGGGGGAAGGATCAAAGGCATTCCGTACCCCGAGGACTACTCGCTCCCCGCGGCCCTCGCGGCAAGCCGTGCGAAGGTCACGATCGTCGCCAGCCCCAACTCGCCCTCGGGGACGGGGGTCCCGACAGCCTCCCTGGCCGACCTCGCCGACCGGGTAGCGGGCGTGCTCGTCGTCGACGAGGCGTACGCCGACTTTTCCGACACGACCGCCCTCTCCCTCGCGCGGGAAAGGGAGAACGTGATCGTGCTCCGCACGCTGTCCAAGTCGTTCTCCCTGGCCGGGATGCGGATCGGCCTCGGCTTCGCCCACCCGGCGATTCTCGCGGGGCTGAACAAGGTGCGCGATTCCTACAATCTCGGCCGCCTCGCCATCGCCGCGGGGGAGGCCGCGCTGAAGGACATCGGCTGGATGGAGAAAAACATCGCGAAGATACAAAAGACGCGCGCCTCGCTCCTCTCCGCGCTCCCGTCGCTCGGGTTTTCCCCGTTCCCCTCGCAGAGCAATTTCGTGCTCGCGAAACGCTCCCGGGGAAGATCGGCGCGCCCGGTGTACGAGGAGCTCAAGCGCAGGAAGATCCTCGTCCGGTATTTCGACACGCCCCGGCTTTCCGGCTGCCTGCGGATCACCGTGGGAACCGACGACGAGGTGGGGGCGCTCCTTGCGGCGCTGCGGGAGATGCTATAGGGTGATCGACCAGTTCGCGCCGGAGGGAGCGTTGACCCACGACGCGACGGCTTCGCCGGCACGGAGCCGAAGGACCTGGAAACAGTACTCCACGACGCTCCCCGAAGGGCCGAACACGAACCCTTCGAACGTTCTCGGAGGGGGATGCCCGGCGAGGACGGCCGCCCTGTTCCGCAGGAACGACTCCCGGTCGCCGGCGTGGAAGTACCCGGACGCCCTTCCTTCCTCGGAGGCGAAGTTCTTGACTTCCATCACGGTAAGGTTGTGGGCGGACCAGGAACGGTCCCCCCAGAGGGCGCGGGCGCACACGATGTCCCCCTCGGCGTCCCGGAGCGTGATCCGGGCGCCGTTGATCTTGTCGGCGAGCGGAACGGTGCCTCCCTCGGGAACGTGGTACAGGAAAAACGGCATCGGGTAGTTCTTCAGGACGGACAGGGCCTCGGGGACTTCCACCACGGGCGCTTCGCCGTGCGCATGCGCCACGCGGGCGCGGCACAGGGAGAGCGAGGGCTTCCTGCGCATGGCCCCGAACCCGAACCGGACGGTTCCCGTCCGCGGCTCGTCCGGCCGAAGGGGGAGCGCGAGCCGGAACATCCCCCGCCCCGGCGCCGGGACCGCGTTCCCCTCCCCCTCCACTTCGATCTCGTCCACGTCCCCGGCGGTGGCCGGCCCCGGGAGCAGCACGTCGTACGGGGAGGAAAACCACTCCCTCCCCCCCCCCACGGTCGAGAAGAGGTAGCGCACCAGCAGAGGGCCTCCTTCCGGCGGCCGGGGAAGAACGAGGCGGACCTGCCGGGTTCCGGGAATCCCCGACGGCACGACCACGGCGGTGGAACGCACGAGGAGGGTGTCGGGGGAACTCTCCGGGGCTGCGGAGTAATGGATCAGGACGAGTTCGGGACGGTCGAATCCATCGTGGAACAAGCGGCGCAACACGTACATTGCCAGCCTCCCCTCCCTTGGGTATATCACGCTCAGCCGTACCCGAGCCGCGCGAGGTCCTCCTCGTCCATTCCGAAATAGTGCCCGATTTCATGAAGGAGGGTCATCCGGATCTGGCGCGCGAGCTCTCCGGGATCCCGGAAATCCTCCTCGAGAGGGCCCCGGTAGACGGAGATTCTGTCAGGCAGGCTCCCGGAGTCCAGGACGGACCGCTCGGGCAGCGGGATCCCGTGGTAGAACCCGTAGAGGGTCTCCCCCGGGGAGACGGCAAGCTCCTCGAGCAGCCAGTCCGGGGGCCACTCCTCCACGACGATCGCCACGTTCCGGAGCGCGTCGCGGAACATCGCCGGAAGGTCGTCGATGGCCTGCCGGAGAACCCGGTCGAATGCGGTCGCGGATGTCCATCGCATCATCCCGCGCCCCCGTTCCCTTTCTCGGTCCCTGTTGGAAAGATTGTATCCCAAGCGCAAGCAGGTTTGCAGGGGAAAGCCGCGCGTTCACTCCGAACCGTGTCGCGAGCGTATCGCGCGGACGGCGTCTTCGATCATCTTTTCGGCGATTTCCTTCGGGTTTACGCGGTAGGTCCCTTTCTCCACCATCGCCTTGAGGCGCTCGATCCGTTTCCTGCGGGCCGACGGTTTTCCGCCGGAATCCGGCCCGTTTCCCTTTTTTCCCCCCGCACCTTTGCTGTTCACTGGATAGCTCCGTGGGATAACATCCGTACAAGAACCTTATCGACCCTTTCCCCCAAAACTTTATCCCCGCCGGAACATTGACCTTCCGTGCCGCGCTCCCCGGAGGGTACAATGATCCCGATGAGGAAATCCCTCCTTATTGCGGAAGACGACGAAAACATCCTCGAGCTTCTTCTGAGCGCCTTTTCCCAGCCGGACCTCCGCGTCCACCCTGCCCGATCCGGCGCCGAGGCGATCGCCCTGATCGACCAGAACGACATCGACGTCGTCCTCACGGACCTCGTGATGCCCGGCGGAGACGGCATCGCGGTCCTCTCCCACGCGAAGAAGACCCTCGTCCACTGCGAGGTCATCCTGATGACGGGGTACGGAACGGTGGAGAACGCCGTCCAGGCCATGAAGCTCGGCGCGTTCCACTACATCACGAAACCGTTCAAGGTGCTGGAAGTCGTCCATCTCGTGGACCGGGCGCTCGAGATGACGGGGGTGAAGAAGGAGAACATCCACCTCAAGAGACAGGCCGTCGGACGCTACCGGTTCGAAAACATCATCGGGATCAGCGAGTCGTTCCGGGAAATGCTCTCCCTGGTGTCGAAGGTGGCCGGCAGCGACTCGACCATCCTCCTCCTGGGGGAGAGCGGCACGGGCAAGGAGCTCATCGCCCGGGCCATCCATTACAACAGCAGCCGCGCGGACCGGATTCTCGTCCCCGTGAACTGCTCCGCCATCCCGGGCGAGCTTCTCGAAAGCGAGCTCTTCGGCCACACGCGAGGCGCCTTCACCGGGGCCCACACCGCGAGGACCGGCAGGTTCGAGGAGGCCCACAGGGGAACGATCTTCCTGGACGAGATCGGGGAGATGAGTCCGCCCCTCCAGGCGAAGATTCTCCGGGTGCTCCAGGAGCAGTCCTTCACGCCGGTGGGGGGAACGAAGGCGGTCGATGTGGACGTTCGTGTCATCGCGGCGACGAACAAGGATCTGGAAAAGGAGATCTCCGCGGGCCGCTTCCGGCAGGATCTCTACTTCCGGCTCAACGTGATCCCCATCCACCTCCCCCCCCTGCGGGAACGGACCGAGGACATCCCCATCCTGGCAGACCATTTTCTTGGCAAATACCCCCGGGGCGACGGGAGGAGAGCTCACGGGTTCCGGCCGGACGCGATGGAACTCCTGGAACGGTACCCCTGGCCCGGAAACGTGAGGGAACTGGAGAACCTGGTGGAGCGACTCGTCGTCCTGTCCCGGGACGGGTGGTTCGAGAGGAAAGACCTGCCGCCGGCGATGATCCCGCGGGAGGACAGGGCCGGCGGCAAGGCCGCGGAGAAACTGCGGGTCGGAGGGATCGATCTCCGGAAAGCCAGGGAGGATTTCGAGAACGGCCTCATCCGGGAAGCCCTCTCTCTCAGCGGCGGGAACAGGAACAGGGCGGCGGCCCTTCTCGGGCTGAAACGGACGACGCTCCTGGAAATGCTCAAGCGGAAAAAGTTGCATGGCCCATAATTGTCAGGCAGCACCCCCCTCGTCAATATTTTGACGCCCCGCATTCTTCATCCCCGCCACCGCCGCTAAATATTCCATAAGCATATCAACAGGTTATGCATAAAGCCCCCCGTGGCACGCATGTTGCTCCCAACGTGACCATCCCTTTTTCGGAACGTACCTCACAGAAGGGAGGGATACGATGGGACGCAACGTCGCTCTCCGAACCGCGGAAAGGCGAGGCGCAAAACCTCTGCCTTTTCCCGACCGGGAGACCCTGGTGAACGAGTTCCTCCCGGGGATCCGGTACCACGCCAGCTCCCTGAAGCTCCGTCTTCCGCAGAGTATCGAAATGGACGATCTCGTGAGCTCGGGCGTCGTCGGGCTGCTGGACGCGGCGGAAAAGTTCGACTCCTCGCGCGGGATCAAGTTCAAGACATACGCCGAGTTCCGCATCCGCGGCGCCATGCTCGACTACCTTCGCGAGATGGACTGGTTCTCCCGCGCCGCGAGACAGAACGCGAACCGACTGGGGAACGCCTACGCGCGGCTGGAGGCCACCCTGGGCCGTCCTCCCGGGGAGGAGGAGGTCGCGGCCGACCTGAAGATCCCGGTCGCCGAGCTGCAGAAACAGCTCGCGCTCTACTCCGGCCTCTCCGTCCTGTCGATGGACGACCCCGAGGACGAATACAACGGAAGCGCCGCCGGCGTCCAGAAGGCCCTGTCCGAGGCGGCCAAGGAGGAGATCCACAAGGACGAACTCCTCCGGGACCTCAAGGAGATGCTTGCCAAGGCGATCGACGTGCTGCCGGAGAGGGAGAAGCAGCTGATCGCACTGTACTACTACGAAGAGCTCACGATGAAGGAGATCGGCGCCATATTCGGCCTGGGCGAGCCGAGGGTCTGCCAGCTTCACGCGCAGGCCGTCCTCCGGCTGCGGGGGAAACTCCGTTCCCAGCGGGAGAAGTAGGGGCTCCGAAGAGAGAGGTCACCCTTCCGGCAGTTTCTCCTCCCCGCTGCGCAGGGAGCCGATCCGCGCCCGGAACCTCTCGACATCCCGCACCGATTCCATGTATTTGGCCTGTGCGTTGTCCAGGTGCCGCCCGAAAATGCGGAAGTTGTCCGCGAACCGCTCGAAGTCCTTGCCCACCCTTTCCAGCAGGTCCTGGATCTCCCGGGTCTTCTGCTCGATCTTGAACCCCCGGAACGCGAACGCGAGCGCCTGCAGGTAGGCGAAGAAGCTGTTCGGCGACGTCGGGATCACCTGGAGCCGCAGCAGTTGCTCGTGAAGCGTCCGGTTCCGAAGCAGGAGGTAGTAGACGGACTCCGCGGGGACGAAGAGAAACGCGAAATCGAGCGTCTTCGGGGGGCGGATGTATTTCGCCCGGATCGACTCGGCCTGGGCCAGAACGTCTCTCGCGAAGGCCTTCTCGTGGTCCCTGCGCGCCGCCTCTTCCGCTTCCCCTTCCAGGAGAGGCAGGGCGTGCGCCATGGGAAACTTGGCGTCGACGCAGACGAACTGGCTCCGGTCGGGACGCACGAAGATCGCCGCGTCGGCCCTCTCCCCCCACTCCATCTGGTACTGCAGATCGAACATCTCCGTGTGGGAGCCGAACAGGTCGGAGAGCATCTGCGAGAGGGTCAGCTCTCCAAAGGCGCCCCTGGCCTTCGGCTGGGTGAGGAGCACGTTGAGCTGGCCGATGTCGCGGGAAAGGAGGACCATCTGCCCCGTCGCAGCCCCCAGCTCCTTCAGGTGCGACGCGACCTGGTCGAACCCCCTGACGTTCCGGTCCGCCGTCTCGGACAGTTCGCGCGCCATCTCCCCGCGAATCTCGGCGAGCTTCTGCTCGATCCGGCGGGAAATCCCGTCCACCCCCTGGAGGATGTTCTCCGAAACCTCCTGGCGAAGCCGTGCCGTGGCATCCGCGTGCCCTCGCGCGAGATCCAGCGCGCTCGAACGCAGCGCGTCGGAGAATCCCCTTTCCATCCGGTCCAGCTTCTCTTGCAGGGGCGTCGTCCGGCGAAGGAGAACGACGAGGAGAGTGGCCACCGCCACGATCAGGGTGAGTACGGGGAGAAATTCCATGGTAATATGTTACGCCTCTGGATCGACACCGGTTCCCGTTCCGGGCCGGCTACCTGGAAGAGTAGCACAAGAGAACGCGTCAAGGGGGAGCTGTGCGGGTCCCAAAGAAAGCGGCCATCTTCGGATTCAACCTGTGCGCATCCGTTTTCCTCGGGTTGTGCGTCTACGGATTGCTGATCTATTCAGAAGGGGCGAAGAGCTCCCCCGGGACGCTCCTCACGTGGGTTCTCTTCTCCTTGGGCGTCATCGGTTGCATCGTCGGAATCTGCTTCTTCGGCAGCGAATGGGACAGACGCAACGCGGAAGAGGCGAGAACCAGCCCCCCCCCGAAAAAACCCTGACGCCCCGCCGGCAGGATCACCCGGGGACCGCCCTCCTCCGCAGGAGCAGGGCGCGAACCGCCTCCTCCGGCGTTTCGCGCTCCCCGAGCGGAAGACCGGGGACCTGCGGGTGCAGCTGCTCGAACGTGGGCTTTTCCCTGCGGTAAAGAACTCCCAGCGGGATCCTTTCCTCCCATTCGAGCGCAAGGGTCATGGCCTTTTCCCGGTCCGTCACATCGTGGTCGGGGGGCAGCTTCTGCACCATCTTCCCGTACCACTGGTACGTGTTCTTCTTGTTGAACGTAACGCACGGCTGCAGGATGTCGACGAGCGCGAAGCCCGGGAAGCGGATCGCCTGAAGCATCAGGTCGGAGGTAAATGCCGGATCTGCCGCATACCCCCGCGCCACGAAACCGCACCCGAGCGCCAGGGCGACCGCCAGCGGAGGAAAAGGTCCCGATATCACACCCGACCGCTGAAGGGAACCGGTCCAGCCGGCGCTCGCCGTGGGGGACGGCTGCCCCTTCGTCAACCCGTAGACCTGGTTGTCGTGGACGAACAGCGCGATGTCGACGTTTCTGCGGATGTTGTGGAGGAAATGGTTTCCGCCCTCCCCGTAGATGTCGCCGTCCCCGCTCGTGACAATGACCGTGAGCCCCGGGTTGGCCATCTTGATCCCCGCCGCCGCGGGAAGGGCCCTGCCGTGCAGCCCGTTGAACACGTTGACGTCTACGGAATGCGGAAGCTTCGCCGCCTGCCCGATGCCGGAGACGAGGACGATCTCGTGTTTCTCCCTTCCGGTCGCCTCCAGCGCCATCGTGACCGCGTTCAGGATCCCGAAGTTGCCGCACCCGGGGCACCACGCGTTTTCGAAGTCCGTTTCGTACCTGCCTGTCATATCCTCCTCCTCACGTCCCTCGCCAGCGCTGCGGGGGTGAACGGCAGGCCGTCGTAGCGCGAGACCGTCCCGTCGATCCTCACGCCGCATTCGCTCCGGATCACCCGGGCAAGCTGGCCCCGGGCATTGTTCTCCACCGTGAGCGCAGCCCCGAAGCGGGGGACGATCCCCGCGATCTCCTCCGCAGGGAACGGCCACACCTGCCGCAGGTGCACCGCTGCCACGTTCCGCCCCTCCCGGGCGAGGATCCGCCGGGTCTCCTCGATCACCTCTTTCGTCGATCCGAAGCCGATCAGGACCAGGTCCCCGTTCGGCGGCCCCGTGAATAGAGGGGGAATCGTCTTCCCTGCCAGCGTCACCCCTTTGCGAAGACGCTTCTCCACCATCCGGATGCGCGTCGCATGGTCTTCCGAGAGATGCCCGTCCTCCGTGTGTTCGTCGCTGTCGACCACGACCGTGATCCCGGGCTCCCCCGGCACCGCCATCGGCGAGATGCCGCTTTCCGTGTAGGCGTGGCGGAGATACTTCCCCTGCCGCGTGCGGGGAATCGAATCGCCGCGGACGATGTGGCGGCGGAGGGGGCGCACGACCAGGTTCTCCGGGTCGATATCCACGACCGTGTCCGCGAGGTACTGGTCGGTCAGGAGAATAACGGGCACCTGGAACTCCTCGGCCAGGTCCATCGCGCGCTGCGCGAGGTCGAACGCCTCTTCGGGGGATCCCGGGGCGAGCACGAGACGGGGAAACTCGCCGTGGCCCGCGGACAAAACGAATTCCAGATCCCCCTGTTCGGTCCGGGTCGGCATTCCGGTCGCCGGGCCGGGCCGCATCGCGACGACGATGACCACGGGCGTCTCCATCATTCCGGCAAGCGATAACGCCTCGACCATCAGCGCGAACCCGCCTCCCGAGGTGGCGACGATGGTGCGCGCACCTGTGTAGGACGCACCGATCGCCATGGTAAGCGCCGCGATCTCGTCCTCGGCCTGCTCGAACACCAGCCCGACCGAGGGGCCCTCGTTCGCCAGGACGGACAGGATCCCGGTGCCGGGGGTCATCGGATACCCGGCCGCGAACTTGCATCCTCCCGCGATCGCGCCCAGCGCAAGCGCCTCGTTCCCCGACAGGATGATCGGTCGCGAGTGGGACCGGGCGGGCAGGCGGAACCTCTCCCTGATCTTCTCCGGGAGGTTCTCTTTCGCCCAGTCCGCTCCGAGCCTTAAGGCCGCCCGGTTCTTCTCGACAAAGTCCCCCTTGAAATCGGAGGCGAAAACGGCGTCCGCAATCTCCAGGGGAATCCCCAGCGCGCAGGCGATCGCACCGGTCCCGGCGACGTTCGCAAGAATCGGACTTCCCGCCTGCACGGCCATCTCCTTGAGCGGCGCCCGGAAAAGCGGCGGATCGGCGGAAGGAACGTCGGCAAGGGCGAACCCGCCCTCCCCGACAGCGGGAAGATAATCCGGCAGGAGGTCCGGGTTCAAGGCGAGGAGGACGTCCGCCTCCTCCCTCCCCGCACGAACGGGCTCGGACCCGATCCGGATCCCCTGCGAGTTCCTCCCCCCGCGGATCCGGCTCACATAATCCTGGGTAACGTGAAAACGATACCCGGCGCCTGCAACCATCCGCATGATCAGGTTGCTGACGGTATGCACCCCCTGGCCTGCGCCTCCCGTGACCCGGATGTTGACGTCGATCCCCATGATGTTCGTCCCCTCTCATACCGATGACGGACAGGCCACCGGAGTTGCATGCGAAGGCTTCCTTCTGTTATTGCCCGGCGGCCTTCTTGGCGACCCGGGCGTTGAACTTGGCGAAGTCGACCGCAAACCTCTCGTGGGTCCCCTTCGTGATCACCTCCACCTCGTCCCGTGCCTCGATCTCCCACACGGTCCGGCGGCCGTCGACCCCGATGCACCGGACGTGGACGGAGACCTCCATTCCCGGAGGCGTCGCCGCGGTGTGGGTCAGGTTGACGAGCGTCCCGACGCTCCCCTCCCCCGGGTCCATGTGCGGGGCCATCGCCTCGATGCACGCCCACTCGCACAGGCCCACCAGGAAGCCGGTGGCGAACACCTTCGGCATCTCCTGGAACGCCGGCGCCTCCGGGTACAGGTACGGCACCGTCTTGTTCTCGGGAACGCGGTACTTGTGGACGTGATCCAGGCCGGCCTTCAGTGTCTCCTTCATCGGTCCCCCCCTTGGTTTCCATGGAATGTGCGAGTCTGGCCCCCGAACCGAGCGCGGGACCCTCACCCGGAAACGATAGACGATTTCCCAACCGGGGTACAATGGGAGAAATGGCATGGGACCATCCGGAGAGGAGGGGACGCGATGAAACCGCTGTCGGGAAAGAACGTGCTGTTCGTCATCTGCCAGAACGATTTCCGGGACGAGGAGCTCTCCCATCCCCGGGAGGAGCTGGTGGCCGCCGGCGCGCAGGCGAAGGTGGCATCCCGGGAGAGGACCCCCGCAAAGGGGATGCTCGGCGCCGTGGAGAACCCGGACCTCACGATCCGGGAAGCCAGGGCATCCGACTACGATGCCGTGGTGGCGGTCGGCGGCCGCGGAACCCCGGAACACCTGTGGACCGACGGCGACCTCCACAGGCTTCTTCGCGAGGCCCGGGAGGCCGGGAAGGTCGTCGGCGGGATCTGCCTCTCGGGGGCGACCCTGGCGATCGCGGGGGTGCTCAAGGGGGTGGAGTCCACCTGTTACGTGACGGACGCCTCGAAGAAGGAGATGGAGAAAGGCCAGGCCATCTTCGTCGAGAAGCCGGTGGTGGTCTCGGGGAGGATCGTGACGGCCAACGGGCCGCCCGCAGCCCGGGAATTCGGAAAGGCGCTCGTCTCCGCGATCTCGAAGGGGTAAGATAGGGCTAGCCCGCGCCGCGCCCCAGGCGGCACAGGAGGGAGACGATGAGTCCGGTTCACGCCCGTATTCGCTTCGCGGGGGTTCTTGCGATCGTGTTCATGGTCGGCGTGGCCTTCTCGGGATGCGGCGACAACGGCATCGGGAATGACGCGGGGTCGATCGCCGCCCTCGCGGGCGGCCCCGGCGGGCCCGGCTATTTCGACGGCTCCCCGTCGGACCCGGTCCGCTTCGACTCCCCCTCGGCCGTGGCCGTCACCACGACGGGGGACCGCTTCGTCGCCGACACGGAAAACCACGTGATCCGGAAGATCGACGCATCGGGGAACGTCACGACCTTCGCGGGAGCATTCGGGGTGTCGGACTCCGCGGACGGCACGGGAGCAGCGGCCC
>CP070783.1:1341479-1355218 GCA_020346465.1 Deltaproteobacteria bacterium | reverse complement strand
GCCCTTCCGGCCGGAACCGCCATTTCGCGTCGGGGTTGCGCCGGATGACCCCCATCCCCGTGCACGGGGCGTCCACCAGGATCTTGTCGAACCGGCCCGCCGCCCTGGGGAGCGGCCCCGCGAGAAAATCGTGGCGCCGCGGGGCAACGCCCGCCGCGCCGGTGCGCGACACCGTCTCCCGCAGCAGCCGGAGGCGCCCTTCCGAGACGTCCGTCGCGACGACATGGGCCTTCCCCCCGGCAAGGGCCGCGAGGTGGGTCGTCTTTCCCCCGGGGGCGGCGCACGCGTCGAGGAGCTTCTCGCCGGCGGAGGGGGCAAGAAGCGGCGCGATCAGCTGCGCACCCTCGTCCATCACCAGGTACTCCCCCTTCCGGAACCCCGGGTCGGCGTGCACGCCTGCGGGCGCGGACAGCACGATCCCGTCCGGCGCATACCGGCAGGGCGAGGGGGACATCCCCGCCCTTTTCAGCCGGTCCATCAGGCCGTCCCGGGTGACGCGGAAAGGGTTGGCGCGGACCACGAAGGGGGGCTTTTCCAGGGCGTCGGCGAGGAAGGCGGCCGCCTCGCCCTCCCCCAGCGACCGGGTGAGGGCCGAGACGAGCGCGGCGGGAGCCGAAAGCGTAACCTCCACGCGTACCGGCTCTTCGGCCGCGGGGATTGCCGGGGCCTTCCCCGCCCGCGCCAGATCCCGCAGGACGGCGTTGACCAGCCCGGCGATCTTCGCTCCCCGGACCGTCTTCACCGCCTTCACGGTTTCGAAGACCGCCGCCCGCCCGGGGATGCGGGTATAAAGGATCTGGTAGGCGCCGAGGCGCAGGGCGTTTCGCGCCCAGACGTCGGTCGTCTCGACCGTCCGGGCGAGGCGGGAGGAAAGGGCGGCATCGAGGGAGCCGCGGCGCCTGAGCGTCCCCAGGACGAGCTCGGTGAGCAGGGCGCGGTCCCGCGGGTCGGACAGGGAGCGGTTTGCCCGGTCGAGGAGGATGTCCGCAAACGCGCCTCCCCCGTCGACCCGGGAAAGGATGCGAAGCGCGGCTTCCCTTACGAGGATAGCCGGTCCCCCTTCCGGACGCGGCGTCCCTGCGCGTACTCCCGGGAGGACATCGCCCTGCCCCCTTCGGGCTGGACCTTCGTGAGCAGGAGGCTCCCTTCCCCGCAGGCGACCACGATCCCGTCCCGGTCGACCGAGAGCAGCTCCCCGGGCTCCCCGGTTTCCTGCCGGACCGAAGCGGCGAGGATTTTCAGGGTCTTCCCGCCGTGGTCCGTGGTCGCGGAGGGCCAGGGAGTCATCCCCCGGACCAGGTTCCGCACCTCACGGGCGGGCCTGCCCCAGTCGATCCGCCCGTGCTCTTTTTTCAGCATCGGGGCGTAGGTCGCCCGCTCACCGTCCTGGGGGGTTTCCGTGAGGGTCCCCGCGTGGTGCATCCCGAGGGCCTCGATCAGGGCCTGCGCGCCGAGTGCGGCGAGCCGGGGAAGCATCGTCTCCGCCGTGTCCTCCTCCCCGATCGGCTCCTCCCGCACGTGCAGCATCGGCCCCGTGTCCATCCCCGGGTCCATCTTCATGATCGTGATCCCCGTCACCGTCTCCCCGCGCACGATCGCCCAGTTGATCGGGGCGGCCCCGCGGTACCGGGGAAGGAGGGAGGCGTGGACGTTGATGCAGCCGTGTCTCGGGATGTCGAGGATGGAGGGGGGAAGGATCTGCCCGTACGCCGCGACGACGATCAGGTCGGGCCGCTCGGCGGCGATCCGCGCAACCGATTCCGGGTGCTTCGCCTTCTCGGGCTGGACCACCGGGATGCCGAGCCGCTGCGCCTCGTTCTTCACCGGGGGGGGCGTGAGCTCCCGTCCCCTGCCGGCCGGGCGGTCCGGGTTCGTGACGACGAGCGTCACCTCCTCGGCGCGGGCAAGCGCGTCGAGCGACGGAACCGCGAAGACCGGGGTTCCCAGGAAGACCACGCGATAGCGGGACATCACTTCGAAGAGGCAGCTGGGGCGGCGAGCCTGTCCACTAGCAGGATTCCATCCAGATGGTCGATCTCGTGCTGCAGGACGCGGGACAGGAGGCCGTGCGCCTCGATGGAGACCGGGTCCCCGTTCTCGTTCCACCCCCGGACGACGACGGACTCGTGGCGGCAGACCATCCCCTCGACGCCGGGGACGCTCAGGCACCCCTCGACCCCTTCGGCCTGCCCCTGTTTCGCGACGATCTCCGGGTTGACGAGGGCAAGCGGCGCGGCGGTCTCTTCCACCGGGGAGATGTCCAGCACGATCACCCGCTTCCCCACGCCGACCTGCGTCGCGGCCAGTCCGATCCCGTTCGCGGCGTACATCGTCTCGAACATGTCCCGGACCAGTTCGCGGATCTTCCCGTCGACGCCCGGCACGGGAACCGCCCTCTTCGACAGGAACGGGTCAGGATAGGTGAGAATCCGTCTCTGCATCGCGCTCCGCCTTTTTCGGCGGGTAGAACCGGACGATGTTCTTCCCGCTTTCCTTTCCCCAGTATAGAGCCCGGTCCGCGTTCGCCACAAGGTCGTCGGCGCTTTGCTCCACCCCCGGCAGGAGCGAGGAAACGCCGAAGCTGGCGGTGAGCTTCACCGGTTTGCCGGCGACCTCGAACGTCGTCCCGCTCACCATGTGGTGCGCCCGGCCCGCGGCGTGAAGCGCCTGGTCCGGGTCGGCGTCCATGAGGAGCCAGGCAAACTCGTCGCCCCCCAGGCGCGCCACCGTGTCGTAGGCCCGCTTCGCCGAATGGATCACCTGTCCGAACTGCCGGATCACGCTGTCCCCCTCCGGGTGCCCGAAATCGTCGTTGATCCGCTTGAAATCGTCGATGTCGACTATGATGCACGAGAGGCAGCGGCCGATTCGGCGGGCCATCTCGGCGTTCCGGACGAGATCCTGGGAGAACTGCCTCCGGTTGGGAAGCCCCGTCAGGTCGTCCCGCATGGAAAGCTCGCGGAGTTCGCGGTTCGATTCCGACAGCGACTGGTACAGGGAGCCGTACCGGAGGAGGGGCCGCGCCCGCTCGACGAGGTCGTCGGGGCGGAGGTCCGCGGGAAGCACGAGGTCCACGCCGGACGACACGAACTTCTCTGCCCGGAGGAGGGCGTTCATCCCCCCCACGAGAATGATCGGTACGCCGAGGGCCCCCTTCCGTTCCCGGAAGCGCCGGATGACCTCGAGTTCCTCCGCCGTGTCCCCGTGCTCCCCCAGCAGGATGCCGGAGAGCAGCCCCACGGAAAGCCCGGAGTCCAGGAGCTTGGACCAGGACGTAGCCTCCTCGACCCGGTACCCGCCGTCCGCCAGGAACCGGGCGGCCCGGCGCAGCACGGGCCACAAGGGCCTGGCGATGATTACGGCGTTCGCGACCATCCGCCCATTATGATCAATCTTTCGACTCGAGGGAATGCTTTTGGCATCCGCCGGGGAGGCCGTCACGGCTCTTGGTCCCCGGCCCCGCCCAGGACCTTGGCGTTCTTCAGCGCCACCGCGGCGACGTTCGCGAAGGCGGTGAGGAGCTCCTGATCCCCTTCCCCGAAGGCGTCCCGGACGTAGTGGTCCAGGTTCAGGACGCCGACGACCTCGTCCCCCCACTTGATCGGAACCGCCAGCTCCGACTGGACGTTCGGGTTCGCCTCCACATACCGGGAATCGCTCGTGACGTCGGAGATGAGCGCCGGCTTCCCCTCCTTGGCCACCCACCCGGTGATCCCCTCCCCGATCCCGAGGAGGATCTCCTCCTTGACCTCCGCCCCGAGCCCCTTCTCGGCCTGGATGCGCAGCACGCCGGAGGGCCTTTCGATCAGGATCATGGAGCCGCTGGGGGCCCCCATCAGGTCGGTGGCGTGGTCGATGATGAGCTGGAACAGGACCGCGGGGTCGCTCTCTTCGTTCAGGGCCCTGCTGATCTCGGAGAGCGCGGAGAGTTTTTTCGCCTTCCGGTGGAGCCGATCCACCATGCTGGCGTTCTCGATCGTCACCCCCGCGAAGTTCGCCATCACGGACAGGAGCTTCAGGTCGGTCTCGGTGAGGTTCCTCCGGTCGAGGGGGGAGGCGGCGGCCATCACCCCGATGACCCCGGAAGGCCCCCGGACGGGGGCGGCGAGGAACCCCCGGACGTCGAGGCGCCGCATGAGGCGCATCAGCTTCCGGTTGTGGCTGACCCGCGACTCGGAAACGATCATCCCCTCGCCGGACGACAGGATCTGCGCGAAGACGTGGGCGTGGACCTCCCGGCGGTATTTCTCGAACTGCCTCCCGCGCGGGATCCCCGCGCTTGCCCGGAGGACGAGTTCCTCCTCCCCGCGCGCCCGGAGCAGGATGACGACCCTCTCCACGCGCAGGATGGAGGTCGAGGCGGAGGCGATCAGGTCGAGGCTGTTCTGGAGGTCGCCCGCCGTCGTGTTCATCGCCTGCGACACTTCGTAGAGGCCGGAGGTCAGCGCCCCCGCGAGCGACGTGTCCCGCGTGGGGTCCGCCGGGACCTTTTTCCCGAAGAGCGCCTCGCGGAGAATGGAGAGAACCGTCATTTCCCCCCCAGCAGCCTCCGTACGGTGGTCTTGAGCTCCTTCGTGTCGTGGGACTTCACGATGTAGGCGTCCGACGCCCAGGTGGTGAAATCCTGCTTGAACTCCCCGAACGCGGTCAGCAGGACGACCCGGACCGACGCGCTCTTCTCCCGCATCCTCCGCAGCACCTCGAGGCCGTCGAGGCCGGGCATCTTCACGTCGAGCGTCACGAGGTCGGGGCGGAACACGTCGAATTTCCGGAGCGCTTCTAGCCCGTCCCCGGCAAGCTCCACCTCGTACCCTTCCTCGACAAGCTCGTCCCGGTACAGCGCGAGGATGTTCTCCTCGTCGTCGACCACCAGAATCCGTTTCATGGAAGGAACCTCCCCTTCTCCCCGCGCCGTCTTCCCGCGCGGTGCCTCCTGGTTGCCCGTGTCACGCCCGGGCGCCTTGTCGGCCCCCCCGGCCTCCCTTCTTCCGCGGTCCGGGGGCCTCTCCCCAGCGGGCGGCAAGCCCCGCGTCGATCCCGATCCGCTGGAGAATGCGGGAGACGACGAAATCGACCAGATCGGCCACGGTGGCCGGGCGGTGGTAGAACCCCGGGCATGCGGGCACGATGTCCGCCCCGGCGCGCGCGAGCGCGAGCATGTTCTCCAGGTGGATGGCGGAAAGGGGGGTCTCCCGCGGGACGACCACCAGCGGCCTTTTCTCCTTGAGGGCGACGTCCGCGCACCGCGTGAGGACCGAGGAGGAGACCCCGTGGGCGATCCTGCCGAGCATCCCCATGGAGCAGGGGGCGATGACCACGGCGTCCGGCGGATTGGACCCGGAAGCGAACGGGATGGAGAAATCGTCCTCCTCGTGCAGGCGGAACGCCCCCGGGGGCACGGACATCCGCTCCGCGAGCCACCGTTTTCTGGCCGAAGGGCCCATGGCGCGCAGCGTGCTCCCGGCGGACGTCCCCTTACGGGCGGCCTTCTTCGTCCCGATCTCCGCCTCGAGGATCTCCCAGGCCGTCCGGGTGACGACCAGGTGCAGCTCCACCCGCCGGGCGTGGAGGGCCGCGCCGGTGCGTACGCCGTAGACGGCGCCGCTTGCGCCCGATATGCCGAGCAGCACCTTCATGGGATATCCTCTCCCCCTCCGTTCGTCCGGCCGGGTCAGAGCGCAAGGTCCAGATAGGTGAACAGGCAAAGAGCGATGCTTACGATTCCGTTCAGGTTGAAAAACGCCACGTTCAGCCGGGAAAGGTCGTTCTTGCGCAGGATGCCGTGCTCGTACACCAGCACCGCGGAGCAGATTCCCCACCCCGCGAGGTACCACCCGCCCAGCTCAAATTTATCATAGCCCACCAGCAGCAGGGCCGCCATCACGAAGTGAAATCCCCGGGCCACCCAAAGCGACCTGCCGACGCCGAGGAACCGCGGGATGGAGTGGAGACCCTCCTTCCGGTCGAACTCGATGTCCTGGAGGGCGTAGAGGACGTCGAACCCGCTCACCCAGAAAAGGACCGCGAAGGAAAGGATCAGGGCCCTCGGGTCGAACTCCCCCGTGACGGCGATCCAGGCGCCCAGCGGCGCCGCGCCGAGGCACAGCCCCAGGACGATGTGGGACGCCCAGGTGAAGCGCTTGGTGTAGGAGTAGGAGAAGAGAAAGAGCAGGAGCAGCGGGGAAAGCTTGAGGCACAGCGGGTTGAGCTTCGCCGCCGACAGCTCGAGCAGGAGGACCGACAGGAAGATGAAGACGGCCGCCATCGGCTTGCTCACCTCGCCTCTGGGGATGGCGCGATCCCGGGTCCGGGGGTTTTTCGCGTCGATGTCGGCATCGATCAGCCGGTTGAACCCCATCGCGGCGCTTCGGCCCCCCACCATGGCCAGGACGATATAGAAGACGGTCCGCACGGAAGGGGCCCCGCCCGCGGCAAGAAATGCCCCCATGAGCGCGAACGGGAGCGCGAAAACGGTGTGCGCCACCTTGATCATCTCGAGGTAGACGGCTACGCGGCCGAGCATGTCAGCACCCCGCCCCCGTCCTTCGGCTGCTTCCCCGCCGACAGAGGACCCGGGGCGATGCGGGGAGTTCCACGAAGCGGCCTGGGGAGCGAGATTCCTGACCCGGCGAACGGAACGGCAGCGAGCCAGGGTCCCCGGGTGACGGCGTGCATGCCATCAGAATCCGTACTCCTTCCAGCGGCGCGTCACGAGGTCCACGATCGTCTCGTCCATCCGGATGTCCTCGGGCCACTCGCGGGCGAATCCCTCGGAGGCCCACTTCCGCGTGGCGTCGATCCCCATCTTCGCGCCGACGTGCGGGATGGGGGAGGCGTGCTCCAGGGCGTCGACGGGCCCGTCGACGATCATCGTGTCGCGCCGCGGGTCCACGTTGTTCCCGATCCGCCAGAGGACCTCGGAGGGGTCCTGGATGTTCACGTCGGCGTCGAAGACGACGACGAACTTCGAGAACATGAGCAGCCCCAGCCCCCAGACAGCGCTCATCACCTTCCGCGCGTGCCCGGGGTAGCGCTTGTCGATGGAGAAGAGGGCGACGTTGTGGAAGATCCCCTCGATGGGAAGGTTCATGTCGACCACCTCCGGGACGATCTTCCGGAGCAGGGGGAGGAAGATCCGCTCCGTCGCCTTCCCGAGGTAGACGTCCTCCATGGGGGGCTTCCCCACGATCGTCGCCGGGTAGACCGGGTTCCTGCGCCTCGTCACGCAGGTCACGCGGAAGACGGGGTATTCGTCGGCGAGGGAGTAGTACCCCGTGTGGTCCCCGAACGGCCCCTCCGTGCGCAGGTCGTCCGGGTCGACGTACCCCTCGAGGATCACCTCGGCGTGCGCCGGGACCTCGATGTCGACCGTCCTGCAGCGGACGAGCTCGACCGGCTGCTTCCGCAGGAACCCGGCGAAGACCATCTCGTCCACGTCCTCGGGCAGGGGCGCCGAGGCCGCGTAGATCGTCGCCGGGTCGCCCCCCAGCGCCACCGCCACCGGCATCCTCTCCCGCTTCCTGCGGAATCCCCGGTAATGCTGCGCCCCCCCCTTGTGGATGTGCCAGTGCATCCCCGTCGTGGTCTCGTCGTAGACGTGCATCCGGTACATCCCCACGTTGCGGCGGCCGGTCTTCGGGTCCTTCGTGAAGACGAGCGGAAGGGTGAGGAACGGCCCCCCGTCCCCCGGCCACGTCTTGACCACGGGAAGGAAGGAGAGCGACGGCCGTTCCGTTTCCACCACCTCCTGGCACGGCGCGGAGGAGACCGTCTTCGGGATGTAGTCGGCCAGGCGGGCGAGCTTGGGGAGCATCTTCAGCTTCTCGATGAGGTTGGTCGGGATCTCCGGCTCGATCACCTCGACCATCCGCTCGCCGATCTCGTCCAGGGAGGAGACGCCCAGGGCGAGGCACATCCGCCCCATCGTGCCGAAGAGGTTCATCGCGAGGGGGACGGTGTGCCCCTGGACGTTTTCGAACAGCAGCGCAGGCCCGCCGGATTTCACGGCCCGGTCGGCGATCTCGGCCGCCTCGAGCACAGCGGACACCGGCGCCTGGATCCTTTTCAGCTCTCCCCGCGCCTCGAGCGCGGAGAGGAACTCCCGCAGGTCCCGGAACGCCATCCCTCCCCCCTTCTTGCGACCAGGATGGGGAAAATCATACCATACGGCCCGCCGGACCGAAGAGGGGCCGGCGGGCCCGGAGTCCGCGTCCTACCGCCGGTCGGCACCCGAGTCGCCGGCCTCCCCCGGATCGGCGAGAAACGGCTCGACGAGCGCCTCCATTCGCCGCTCGCTCCGGAAGACGGAGGCGGTCAGGATCAGGTTCGTCGCCGCGATGACGAAGACGGCGTACTGGATGAACGACTCGGTCCCCCCGATCCCCGAGGCGGCCGGGAAAGTGGCCAGGACGGCGGAGGCCAGGCCCCGGGGCGCCATCCCGGTGATGATCCCGCGCTCGATGGACGGCTGCCTGCGGCCCATCCATCCCACGATCCTCGTGGCCAGGTACCGGGACGGGTAGATCAGGGCGACGATCCCGCAGGAGGCGGCGATCATCGTCCTCGTGAAGCCCGAAACCTCGAGCAGCATCCCGAGGTAGACGAAGAAGAAGACCCGGGCGAGGAACGTCACCTCCTGGTGGAACCATCCGATCGTCTCGTGGAGCGCGAAATGGGCGGTGTCCCGGTCGTACGGGCGCCGGACGCGCAACCGTTTCAGGATCGACTCCGCGTTGGTCATCGCCATGCCGAAGACCAGGACGGCGAAGACGCCGCTGGCGTGGATCGCCTCGCACGCCGAATACAGAAGGAGGATCGCGGCCATCGTGAGCATGTACGACAGGGGCATCCGCCCCACGCGGGAGAGGAACCGGGCCCAGAACACCCCCCCGACCCCGCCGAGGATGCCCGCCCACAGGAACGCGTTCGCAATGAGCGTGACCTGGAGCCCCGTGTCGGTGACCGGGGTGCGGACGTAGTGGATCAGGAAGAGGACCGCCACGACTGCGAGCGCGTCCCCCAGGGCCGCTTCCAGGGTGAGCAGGGTGCGGGTGGACCCCGCCATCCGCATCTCCTGGACGAGGGGGATCACGACCGCCCCGCTCGTGCAGCCCAGGGCCGCCCCGAGCATGAGGGACTGCGCGACCGGCATCCCCGCGTAGAGGCACAGGACGGCGGCGATTCCTCCCGCGGCGAGAAGGAACGCCAGGGAGGTCAGGAGCACGACCCACTTCAGCTGACGCAGGACCCGGTCCACGTCGAGGTTCATCCCCCCCTCGAGCATGATCACGAGCAGGGCGATGGTTCCCACGTAGGGAGCCAGGGTGAGCAGCTCCCTGACGGATACCAGGTTGAAGACGGGGCCCAGCAGCACGCCGATCCCCAGGAGGAGCGGGATGTCCGGGACGCGGGTCTTCCGGAAGAGGGCTTTCCCGGCGAACCCCGCGATGATGATCAGGCCCGTGATCGCGTAGACAGCGGAGACCTTCAACGCCTGCCGCCCTTACTCCCCGGGGGTATCGAGGTTCCCCGGCATCCCCTCCACGAAGCGGCGGATCTGGTCCCTGACGTCGCGGAACCGGTCGAGCACCTCCTCCTCCGTCCCCTTCGCGAAGACGGGATCCTCGAACGACCGGTGGACCCTCTTCCCCAGGCCGGGGTGGTAGGGACACACTTTGCCGGCGTAGTCGCACAGCGTCACGATGTAGTCGACCCGGATTCCGTCCATCTCCTGCACGTGCTTGGAGTATTGGCCCGAGATGTCGACCCCGGCCTCCTGCATCACCTGGATCGCCTTCGGGTGGACGTAGCAGGGCGACACGCCGGCGGAGAAGACCTCGAACTCTTCCGATTTCAGCGCCCGGGCCCACCCCTCGGCCATCTGGCTGCGGCAGGCGTTCCCGGTGCACAGGAACAGGACCTTCTTCCGTTCCTCCCGGGGGGATCCCGCCTCGGTTTCCTTCCCCATGCTCCTCCCTCGCGGTTTGTCCGCCCTGTTTTTTTATCGACCTGCTTGACCGGGACCGGCAACAACGATTATATTATCCTACCATCCGGGGGGGGGACCCTTTTGAAAACCGCGACCAAACTGTTCAAGGCCCTGTCGGACGAGACGCGTCTGCGCATCCTGAAGATGCTGGAGGCGCGTCCCCTGTGCGTCTGCGAGATCCAGCACGTGCTCAAGGGGTCGCAGCCCAACGTGTCGCATCACCTGAAAACGCTTTCCGAGGCCGGCCTGGTCGATTCGAAGAAGGACGGGCTGTGGATCGACTACCGGCTCCCCGACAAGCCGGCGTCCCCGCTTCACGCGACGGCGCTTGCCTTCGTGAAGAAATCGCTCGAAGGCGATCCGGTCGTGAAGAAGGACCGCAACGTCGTCAAGTCCGTCGACCGGATCGAGATCACCCTCCGGAAGTAGAGCGCTCCCTAAGGAACGCGCAGCAGCACAAGGGTGGCTCCCCACCCGCCGGCCTCGGGCGGGGCGTCCCCGAACGACTCCACCCGCGGGTGGCGCAAAAGGGCCTGGCGGACCATGCGCCTCTGCGTGCCCGTTCCCCGGCCGTGGATGATCCGGACCTGCCGGAGTCCCCGCCTTGCCGCCTCCTCGAGATACTCCTCCACCACGGAGACGACCTCCTTCGGGGAGAAGGCGTGCAGGTCGATCCGGTCCTCGATCGGGATCCTGTGCGGGGAATCCATCGCCCCCCCTTTCGTCCTCCCCCCTTTTGCCATACGGTACCACTATCCCCCGGATCCGGTAAGATAGGCATATGTCGAAAAAGGTGATCGTCGGGACCGCCGGCCACATCGACCACGGGAAAAGCGCCCTCGTGCGCGCGCTCACCGGGATCGATCCGGACCGGCTCAAGGAGGAGAAGGAGCGGGGGATCACGATCGAATTGGGGTTCGCCCACCTCCTCCTCCCCTCCGGGACCCTCGCGGGGATCATCGACGTCCCCGGCCACGAGAAGTTCGTCCGGACGATGGTGGCCGGCGCCGCCGGCATCGACATCGTGATGCTGGTCGTCGCCGCCGACGAGGGGGTGATGCCCCAGACGCGCGAGCACCTCGACATCTGCCGCCTCCTGGCCGTCCGGGACGGGCTCGTCGCGCTGACCAAGTGCGACAAGGTGGACGCCGACTGGGCCGCCCTCCAGGAGGAGGAGGTGCGCAACTTCGTCCACGGTACCTTCTTGGGCGACGCACCGATCGTGCGGGTCTCCGCGGTGACGGGGGAGGGGCTTCCGGCGCTCGTCGGGGCGCTCGACGCCATCGCGTCGCGCGCGCAGGGGAAGGACCCGGGGCTCTTCTTCCGGCTCCCCGTCGACCGGTCCTTCTCCATGAAGGGGTTCGGGACGGTGGTGACCGGCACGATCACGGGGGGAACCGTCCGGACGGGGGAGGAGGTCCAGGTGCTGCCCGCAGGCCCGGTCGCCCGCGTCCGGGGCCTGCAGGTCCACGGGGGACAGGCGGAAACCTCCTCGGCGGGAACGCGCACCGCGGTGAACCTGCAGGGGGTGGAGCAGGAGAGCGTCCCCCGCGGGTCGGTGCTCTGCCACCCGGGGATCTTCGCCCCCACGAAAGAGGCCGACGCGTTCCTCGAATACGTCCCGCTGGCCGCCCGGCCGCTGAAGAACCGCGCGCGGGTCTCGTTCCATGCCGGAACTTCCTCTTCGCTTGCGAAGGTCCTGCTGCGCGGCGCTTCGGAGGTCCCCCCCGGCGGCACGGCGTACGCGCGGATCGACCTCGACGAGGAGGTCGTCCTCATGGGGGGGGACCGGTTCATCCTGCGCGGCTTCTCCCCCCTCGAGAACTTCGGGTACACCATCGGCGGGGGACGGGTCCTCAATCCCTACCCCCCCCGCCGCAGGGGGATGGGGAAAGGAGTTCCGCAGGCGCTGGTCGACCTGGCGTCCCCCGAGCTTTCGGTCCGTCTCCTTGCCGCCGTGGAGGAGGCCGGGAGGAAGGGGCTCGGCGCAAAGGAGGCCGCCGTCATTGCGGGGGTAGCCCTTTCCGCGGCGCAGGACCAGATCGGGCGTCTCGTCTCTTCGGGGCGGATCCGGGCCAGCGCCGCGGGAAACCGCTACTGGCACAGCAATGTGGTGGAGGAGACGGGGAAGGAGTGCGTCCGGGCGCTTGCGTCGCTGCACGAACGCTTCCCGGACCGGGAGGGGTTCCCGCGCGAGGAGATCGCCGCCCAGATCTCCGGCGGGACCGACCCGGAGCTCGCGTCGCTCTCTCTCGCCGCCCGTCCGGAGGCGGGGGTGGCGGGGGAGATCCACTTCCTTCCCGCGAAGAGGCCGCGCTCGGTGGAGCTTTCGTCCCCGCTTGCCAGGGCGATCGCGGGGAAGATCCGCGAAACGGGCCTGGCCGCCATGTCGAAAACGGAGCTCGCCGATGCCCTGCGCCCCGGGGACAAAAAGGAGTTCGAGAAGACGCTCGATGCTCTCGTAAAGGGTGGAACGGTAGTGAGAATCAAGGACCTTCACTTCGACCCGGGCGCGATCGGCGGCCTGAAGGAGAAGCTCGTCGCCTTTCTCGAGAAGAAGGGGGAGATCACCGTCCCGGAGTTCAAGGACCTGGCCGGCGGGATCTCCCGCAAGTACGTCATCCCGCTCCTGGAGCACTTCGACCTCTCCAAGGTCACCCTGCGCGTGGGCGACAAGCGGGTGCTGCGAAAGGGGAAGTAGGAGAGCGTCACGTAAACGGCGCGCCGCGCGGACCCGTCGCCTGGAAGAACAAGGATATGCGGTCTTTCCGCGCACGGGCTCGCGGGGGGCTGCCTCTCCGCTACGCTCGCGACCTGGCGCCCGCTCGCTGCCGGTTCCGCTCGACGCAATTTCTTCCTCGCTCCACAGGCCGCTTCGAGGAACCCCCCGCAGCGCCCTGTGCGAAGAAGCGGATCCGATTGTCGATGGAGTTACGGGATTTCGCCGCACCGCCAGCGGGAAGGTTTATTGTTTGCTCGCCTGGACGGAGATCAGCTCGACCTCGAAGACGAGCGCGCTGTTGGGGCCGATGCGGGAGCCGGCGCCCCGCTCCCCGTAAGCCAGGTTCGGCGGGATGAAGAGCAGCCACTTCGCGCCCGGTTTCATGAGCTGCAGCGCCTCCGTCCACCCGGCGATGACGCCGTCGACCCGGAAGGTTGCAGGCTTTCCCCGCTTGTACGAACTGTCGAACTCGGTGCCGTCGATGAGCGTTCCCTTGTAGTGGACGGTGACGTTGTCGGTCCTCTTGGGAGATGCCCCGGTCCCTTTTGCGATCACCTTGTACTGCAGGCCGCTCGGGAGGGTCGTGACCCCCTCTTTCCTGGCGTTCCCCTCCAGGAACTTCTTCCCCTCGGCGAGGTTCTTCGCCGCCGCTTTCTTCTGCTCTTCCCGCTGGGCGGTCACGACTTTCCTTTTCAGATCGACGAGGGTCTTGTTCATCTCCTGCTGGGTCATCAGGGGCTTTGCCCCCGACATCGCATCCTGGACGCCTTTTACGAGCAGGTTGGGGTTAAGCTCCACCCCCTGGCGCTTGAAGTCGCCCCCGACCTGGTACCCGACGCTGTAGCTGATCTTGTCGTTTTCGCTTTTCGGTTCCGGCTTCTCCGCGGCTAGGCAGAGGCCTGCGGAAAGGACGGCGATGATTGCCGCGATGATAACCTTCTTCATATCTCCTCCCATTAAAAAAAATCGCCCCCACCCCATGGTACACGACCTGGAAGGGCGGGAGAAAAGAGGCGGGCCGCCCTTTTC
>CP070783.1:1331689-1341379 GCA_020346465.1 Deltaproteobacteria bacterium | reverse complement strand
CGTGCGATCGAACAATCCCCTGCCAACAGGCTCCTGATCGATCTGTAACGTCCCGTCCCGTTCGTAATTCGCCCCTCGTCCACCCCCGCCTCTTCCTCTTTGCGGATACCGTTGTGCCGCATTCCCCGGTGCTCCGGAATCTCATCCAAAGTCAAATGAAGATAAGGAAAGATAAATCATAGCAAGTTTATATTAGAACATATTATTAGTAAGTACTTAAACTTTACATTTGACAACTTTTATAAAATATAATATCGACTTAAATTAAAGTATTTGTTGTTTTATGCCGTTAAAGATAGCTAGAGTTAGCCATTCGGACTGCGGAAAGGAGGTGAAGATGAACCCGTTGATGAGGTGGTTGATGCTGCTGCAGGAGTTGAACAGAAGGCAGCCCGGCCAGGGACCGGTCAGCGAAAAGAGGATGAGGTCTTTGGCCATCCAATGGACGTCGCCGCCGAAAGGGCCAAGGAGGCCTCACGGCCACGGACTGATCAACGAAAAGGGGAAACCGGTCTGGGAGGAATTCTCCAGAGAGGAGCTCCATGAATTCCGCAAGTTCGTCTACGAGAAACTCCGCCACAGGGAACAAAGGTAGGAAACGGGGGAACGCCCGCAGTGAAGACGATCGACGGGATCAAGCTCTACGAGGTGGAGGACCTTGTAAGGATGCTGAAGCTGTCCCGGATCACCGTGCAGGCATACCTCCGTGCGGGCAGGATGAAAGGGGTAAAGATCGGGAAACGATGGCACGTGACGGACAAGAACCTGAGAGATTTCCTGTCGGGGGATACCGGAAGAGAATCCGGATGACCGTACCTCCGACCGTCATCGGCACGGATTCCGGTCTGGCCGGGAAAAGTTACCCTCCCCGCCCCTCCGCAAGCAAGGCCCCGATGGTCTGAAGCGCGGACAGGGAGCCTTCGGGAACCGACAGGTGCGGGGCGTCGATCCACGGCTCCCGGGGATTGATCCGGACGACGGTCGTCCCCCGCCGGCGTCCGAGACGTTCGCTCAGGCTCCGGATGGTCGGAATGGCGGTACCGGCTCCCATTTCGACGACCACCATATCCCTTCTCCCCTGCTCTTCCAGAAACATCCCGAACCGGCTTTCCTGGATGTCGGTGCGAAAGCTCAGCCATGAAAAATCACCGAACATGAGGATGTTGGGCCTGGCCACGCCGCCGCAGTGAGGACAACGGGGGATCTGTTTGGCCCGCATCGTGGCGTGATCGACCGGAATCTCCTCCCGGTTCGGCCAGATCGCATCGGAGCAGGGGGAAAGGCATTGCAGGTGATGAATGGAGCCGTGGACCTCCAGCATCCGTTCTTCCTCGAATCCCGCCTTCTGGAACTGCCCGTCCACGTTGGAGGTGACGACGAAATGCGCACGACCGAACCGGGTAATCCACTGCCGAAGGATCCGGAACCCGTCGTGGGGCTCCGTCGTGCGGTAAAGGGAGGTCCGGTGACCGTAGAACCCCCAGCCGAACGCCGGGTCGCGGTGAAAATGGGCCGGGTTGGCCGCCCCCACGAAGGATATCCCCAGCCGCTCGTACATCGGATACGCTTTCCAGAAGCCCCGCTCCCCGCGAAAGTCCGGCAACCCGGAGTCCACCCCCATGCCGGCTCCGGAGGTGAGGACGAGGGCGCCGGCCCTCCCGATCGCATCGGCCGCTTTTCGACAGGCATCGGACCAATCCATGACACTCCCCCTTGCCCCCGTATCGTCCGGGACGTGTGCGGCAACACCCTTCCCTGAGTATGGACCGGTCCCCGTGACCGGTCCAGCCCGCAGTGGCCGACAGGGTGAATCTTTTCGACCGGTTCCGCATCGAAGAGAGTATTCCACCAAAGGAGCATCCTCCCATGAAAAGGACCGGTATCGTGGTATTGGCAGGACTGTTCGTCATCGCCCTTTCGGCTGGCGTCTGGGGGGGGGAGATGGCCAAGAAGCCTTCCGGAGAAACCTCCTCGCTGGTCGAGTCGACGGCAACGGTCGAGACCCTCGACTACAAGAGCCGGATGGCTACGCTGAGAGGAGCGGACGGAAGCACGCTCACGTTCCGGGTGAGTGACGCGGTGAAGAACCTGGAGAAGGTACAAGTGGGCGACAAGGTGAAATTTCAGTATTACGAGTCGGTGGCGTGGGAGGTGAAAAAGGCGGGGGAGGCGACTCCCGGCGTGATGAAATCCGAAGGGGTGAAACGGTCCGGCGCCGAGCATCTGCCGGCGAAGCTGGAGGCGACGCAGACCACGGTAACCACAACGATCGAGGCCATCGACAAGCAAAAGCAGACCGTGACACTGAAAGGCCCGGAGGGAAATTCCGTCGTGGTAAAGGCGAGGCATCCCGAAAACTTGGAAAAGGTGAAGGTGGGGGACAAGGTCGTGATCACCTACACGGAAGCCCTCGCGGTTTCCGTCGAAAAGGTGGCTGCGAAATAGTCCCGGGGAGAAACCCCCGCCCGGCGGACCGGGCGGTGCGGAATTCCATGGGGGTGCGGACGACCGGTCCGTACCCCCTTTTTCATACGCCCCTTGTGAATGTCCGGGTTTCCCGGTACTATTGCCATGGAACCGATGTAGATATCTGCACGGAAAATAAAGGGGAACAGACTGGTTTGCCCTGAGGCCGCCGTCCCCCGGATCGGGCGGAATCTGCGATGAATCTGATGCATTTCCATAGAATTCCCGCCCTCTCCGAGACGAGGAGGAAAGGTCTTCTCTCGTTTGCCCGGAAGAACGTCTCCCCGCGCATCAAAGGGATCGAAACGGAGTACTGCTTCAACATCGAGACGTCGGCGCCCTTGAGCGACGCGGAACTCGACACGCTCCGGTGGCTTCTGGCCGAGACGTTCGAGGCGGACCGGTTTGCTTCCGAAAGCTTCCTCGGCCCGGGCCAGATCCTCGAAGTGGGCCCGCGGATGAATTTCACGACGGCATGGTCGACCAATGCCGTCTCCGTCTGCCGGGCCTGCGGACTGGACAAAATCCGGAGAATCGAACGGTCGAGGAGGTTCCGGCTGCTTGCGGATGCGGAGCTTGGCAGCGGCCAGTGGGACCGGTTCTTGTCCGAAGTCCACGACCGGATGACCGAGTGTCCCTACCCCGAACGCCTTTCGACGTTCGAGACGGGAATCCGTCCCGAACCGTTCCGTACCGTACCGCTGATCGAAGAGGGAATTCCGGCTCTCCAGACGATCAACGAGGCGCTCGGCCTGGGTCTGGACGCCTGGGACATCGAGTACTACTACGACCTCTTCGCGAAGGACCTCAAGCGCAACCCGACCGACGTGGAGTGTTTCGACCTGAGCCAGTCCAACAGCGAGCATTCGCGGCACTGGTTCTTCAAGGGAAAGCTGGTCGTCGACGGCCGCCCCGTCGCGGAAACCTTGATGCAGATCGTCAAGGAGCCCCTCAAGAGACATCCGGCCAACAGCGTGATCGCATTTCGGGACAACTCGAGCGCGATCCGGGGATACCGGATCCGGACGATCCTTCCCGAACACCCCGGCACGGTCTCCCGGCTCAGGATGGCGACCCCGACCTATCACCTCATCTTCACGGCGGAGACCCACAACTTCCCGAGCGGCGTCGCCCCGTTCCCCGGGGCCGAGACCGGCACGGGCGGAAGGATCCGCGACGTCCAGGCCACGGGCCGCGGGGGTCTCGTGGTTGCGGGGACCGCCGCCTACTGCGTCGGGAACCTGCGGATCCCCGGGTACCGGCTCCCCTGGGAGGACCCCTCTTTTGCGTACCCGGGAAACCTCGCCACGCCTCTTGCGATCGAGATCCAGGCGAGCAACGGCGCCTCCGACTACGGGAACAAGTTCGGCGAACCCGTCATCCAGGGCTTCACCCGCGCGTTCGGCATGCGGTTGCCGGACGGAGAGCGAAGGGAGTGGATCAAGCCGATCATGTTCACGGGCGGGATCGGGCAGATGGATGCCCGGCACGGGGAGAAAGGGATGCCGGAAGCCCGGATGCTCGTCACGAAGGTCGGAGGGCCCGCCTACCGGATCGGCATGGGGGGCGGAGCCGCGTCGAGCATGATCCAGGGCGAAAACATCGAGGAGCTGGACTTCAACGCGGTCCAGCGCGGCGACGCCGAAATGGAACAGAAGATGAACCGGGTCATCCGCGCCTGCGTGGAGATGGGGAGCCGCAATCCCATCGTGAGCATCCACGACCAGGGGGCCGGGGGGAACTGCAACGTCGTCAAGGAGATCGTCTACCCGGCGGGCGCCCGGATCGAGATCCGGAAGATCCAGAGCGGCGACGGCACCCTTTCCGTCCTCGAACTGTGGGGCGCCGAATACCAGGAGCAGAACGCCCTCCTCATCCGGCCCGGGAGCGCCCGCCTGTTCGAGAACATCTGCCGGAGGGAAAAGGTTCCCTGCGCCTTCATCGGGCAGATCACGGGGGACGGCCGGATCGTCCTGTTCGACGGGACCGACGGGAGCACGCCGGTCGACCTCGACCTGGAGAAGATCCTGGGCGACATGCCGCAGAAGACGTTCCGCCTCGAACGCATCGCGCCCGCGCTTGAGCCCCTGAGACTTCCCCGGAACGCGAGCATTCGGGGCGCGCTTGAACGGGTCCTGCGTCTGGTCTCCGTCGGATCGAAGCGGTTCCTGACGAACAAGGTCGACCGCAGCGTCACGGGTCTTGTCGCGAGGCAGCAGTGCGCGGGCCCTCTCCAGCTCACCGTCTCGGATGTCGCCGTCATCGCGCAGAGCCACTTCGGTCGAACGGGTGCGGCCATCTCGATCGGCGAACAACCGGTGAAGACCCTCCTCGACCCCGCCGCGATGGCCCGCCTGACCGTGGGGGAGGCCCTCACCAACCTGGTCTGGGCCAGGATCAGCCGCCTGGAAGACGTGAAATGCTCCGCGAACTGGATGTGGGCCGCGAAGCTCCCCGGGGAAGGGGCGAAGCTGTACGACGCGGCGGTGGCGCTGCGGGACATCATGCTCGCGCTCGGCATTGCGATCGACGGGGGGAAGGACAGCCTCTCCATGGCGGCGAAGGTCGCCGCAGGAGATACGGACGAAACGGTGAAATCCCCCGGCACCCTGGTGATCTCGGCCTACGCCACCTGCCCGGACATCACGAAGGTGGCGACCCCGGATATCAAGAGGCCGGGGAAGAGCCGGCTCCTGTTCATCGACATCGGGGGCGGAAGGGACCGACTCGGCGGTTCGGCCCTCGCACAGGTGTACGGTCAGGTGGGCGACGAATCCCCCGACGTGGACGATCCGGCACTGTTGAAGCGTGCCTTCCGGGCCATTCAGGGGCTTCTCGCGAAGGATCTCGTTCTTTCCGGGCACGACCGCAGCGACGGGGGTCTCGTCACCACGCTGCTGGAGATGGCCTTTTCGGGAAACTGCGGGATCGAGGTATCGGTGGAAGGGAATGGCCCATTCCCGTGCCTGTTTTCCGAGGAGCTCGGGCTGGTCGCCGAATACCTGCCGAAGGACGAGAAGGCGATCACCTCCCTCCTCGGGAAAGCGAAAGTCCCCTTCCGGATCCTCGGAAGGACGACGCCGGAGAGGCGGATCAGGATCAAGGCAGACGGGCGGATCGTCCTGAACGAGGATATGAGGGACCTGCGGGAGATCTGGGAGGAGACGAGCCACCGGCTGGAGAGGCTCCAGGCAAATCCGAAATGCGCCCGCGAGGAGAAACGGAACATCTACGACCGCCCGGGACCTTCGTTCAGGATCCGTTTTTCCCCCGAAGCCCCCTTCCCGGCCGGCCTTCGGAAAAAGAACAGGCCCGCGGTCGCGGTCATCCGGGAAGAGGGAAGCAACAGCGACCGGGAGATGGCGTCGGCGTTCCACCAGGCGGGATTCGACGCCTGGGACGTGACGATGACCGACTTCCTCGAAGGAACGGTCGACCTGGAAAGGTTCCGCGGAATGGCCTTCGTCGGGGGGTTCAGCTACGCGGACGTCCTCGACTCGGCGAAGGGCTGGGCCGGGGTCATCCGGTTCAACAAGGGAATTTTCGAGCAGTTCCAGAGGTTCTATCACCGGGCCGACACCTTCTCCCTGGGCGTGTGCAACGGATGCCAGCTGATGGCGCTGCTTGGCTGGGTCCCCTGGGCCGGGATCGAGGACAGGTACCAGCCCCGATTCATCCACAATCTCTCGGGACGGTTCGAGTCCCGGTTCTCGACCGTCCGGATCTTCCCGAGCCCCTCCATCATGCTGGAAGGGATGGCCGGCTCCACCCTGGGAATCTGGGTCGCCCACGGGGAAGGAAGGGCCTTCTTTCCCCGAAAGGATATCCTCAAGAAAGTGGAGGCACTGTCGCTCGCCCCTGTCCGGTATGTCGACGACAGACGGCAACCGACCACGCAATACCCGTTCAACCCCAACGGATCGGTAAACGGGATTGCTGCCCTGTGCTCTCCCGACGGCCGTCACCTTGCAGTTATGCCTCATCCGGAGCGGACATTTCTCAAGTGGCAATGGGGCTTTATGCCGGAAAAATGGAAGGATAACCTTACGTCTTCCCCCTGGCTGCGGATGTTCCGGAACGCCAGGGGATGGTGCGAGAAGACCGGATCATCGCTGTAGCGTCAGTCGAGATCGACGTCCCGAAGGGGGCGCCTGGGCGGCTCCCCCTGGCTCTTCTCCATGAACTCCTTGAACTTCCTGTCCATCGTGGCGCCTTTTTCCTTGTCGGTCTTGACGATCTCCTGATACCGAGCCTCGACGCGGGCCTTCTCGTCGGCAAGGAGTTTCTGCGCATCCTTGAGGTCGGCGGACTTCCTCGGATCCTTCGCTTCCCTCCACTCCTTGACGACCCCCGCGCCGGCATCGATGAACAGAGTCGAACCGCAACAGGGGCAGGTCACCTGGATGGCTGTCTCGCCGCCTTCCGCCATGGATCTCTCAACCCCCTTCCTTCCCGGGAATCCGGAATCCGAGAACCAGTATATCCCATTTCCCGGCGCGCGAAGCCGAATGCCCCCCTCCCCTGCTACCCTGCCACCGAGAGGCCCTTCCCGCGAAGGTACTCCTTCACCTGGCCGATCCCGAGGATGCGGAAATGAAACACGGATGCGGCCAGCAGGATGGCGGCTCCACCCTCCACCACCGCAAGGTAGAAGTCCTCCAGCTTCCCCGCCCCGCCGGAGGCCACCACCGGGAGATCCACCGACCCGGAGATGGCTCGTGTGAATTCCAGATCGTACCCGGCTTTCGTCCCGTCGCCGTCCATGCTCGTCGGAAGAATGACCCCGGCCCCCAGTTCCTGGCACTCTCTCGCCCATGACGCGGCGTCCTTCCCCACGGGGCGGGTGCCGCCGGCCACCACGACCTCGAATCCCGAGGGCATGGACCTGTTCCTGCAGCCGTCTATGGCAACGGTGATCTTCTCTTTCCCGAACTTCTCCGCGGCTTTCCTGACGATGTCCGGATCCTTGACCGCCGCGCTGTTCATGGATACCCTGTCGGCCCCGGCATCCATCACCATTTCGATATCCTCCAGGCTGCCGATGCCGCCTCCCACGGTGAGCGGTATGTCGATCGCGGAAGCGACCGCTTTCACCCAGGACAGCCGGGTCTTCCGGTTCTCCACCGTGGCGGCGATATCCAGCACGGCCAGTTCGTCCGCCCCTTCCCTTTGGTAGAAGACGGCGTTCTCCACCGGGTCGCCCGCCTCCCGGAGGTTCACGAAATTTACCCCCTTTACCACCCGCCCGTCCTTCATGTCGAGACAGGGCATGATCCGGATCGGCTCCATCGGCTCTCCTTTCCCGTCGCTGTCTTTCTTCCCATGACTATAGATATGGGTCCTCCTGCCATCCCAGACGGAGGAGTTCGACCCTTTCCGGCCTGCTGTTGCCCAGTCCGAACCGGGTGTCCGCGGCAACGATGTGCCGGGGCAGAGGCGTGACCGGCCTGTCCCCACCAAAGAAGGCGTCCCGCCTGGCCTGGATGATCCGGGCACCCGTCGCGTCGGCGGCTACCGGGTCCTGGCTTACGATCAGCCCGCAGTAAGGCCAGGTGTGCTGGCGGCTGAAATGGTGGGGCCCCGTTCCATGAAACAGGGGGGTGAGCATCACAAGGATGTTGAGCCTCGTTTTCCCTTTGACATGGGGCAGTTGCCATATCGCGCCCAGTCGCTCGCAGGCATTGTCGTGATATCGGCTCGGTTGGGGTACGAACATGATGTAGTTTTTGAGGAGGGTGCCGAGGCCGGACCAGTGGTGGGTCCGCATGGGCCGCACGTTGATGAGGGCCGTGCATCGCTGGAACACGGGGTCCCGGAGCACTCCCCGGTCATCTGCGGAGATGTTCTCCTGCCTGACGCCCGCTTCGACGAGGCGCTTCCGGACAGCCTCGTTGAGGGGAGCCGGTGTAGGAAGATAGGGCCAGACATTGGTCTTGATCCCGACGATGTCACGGGATGTCACCAGCCGCCTCCACGCCGAAGACGGGTCGGGCGCATCCAGGAGTGCGGTCACCGCACCGTCCAGCATGTCCTGCAGGGCGATCCGGTTGATCTGCTCCTTGCTGTCGAGAACACCCCTGTCACGAACCAGCACGACTCGGCTCCTGCCTTCCCCGCTTTCCGGAGAACCCTCTCCGTGGGGCAACCCGATGAAGCTTCCCAGCGTAATACACGCTCCGGCCCGGAGAAAATCGCGTCGTGTGATGATCTTTTTCACGGGCATTCCTTTGCCTCCGCCAAAAGATCCTCGGCAAGAGACCGGCTGTCCGCTTCCAGAACGACTGCCAGAAACCTCCCCTTAAGCGATGCGTCGGCCCATTTCCCGTTTTCCAGCCGGAGGGGCCCCTTTCCTTCCGCCTCGGGCAGGTAGTGGGAAAGAAACCGGCTGCAGGCCTCTTTTGCCTTCTCCGGATTCGCATACCGCACCAGGAGGAACCGTGCTCGTTTCCCGTCCCGGCTGTACATGGCGAGGAGAGCATCCGTTTCCTCGCCGAGATTCAGGATGTTTTCGTCCGAAAGGTAATAGTGGTAGTTGAGAAGCATGGGGTGATGCAGGTAACGGACGCTCCCGTCCCGAAGCCCCTGCGGCGGAAGCCCGAGCAGGATGGCCGGTTTCCTCCCCTCTTCCCCGATGAGCGAAGCTACGGCCCTTGCCAGGTGAAAAGCTGTCTCTTTTGCGGCGGGCGTCTCCCGTTCCATGTAGAGGGAGACGAAGAACCGGCTTTTCCAGAAGCTGAGCCAACCTTGGCGGTAAAGCGCATCCTGCCCCACATCTGCGGGGCTCCCGTCCCTGTCGTGAGTGAACACGCCGAACGCATCCTCGGAAGACCCCATGTCGAAGATATCCAGCACGATGTCGGGCTCGCCGGCGGCGGCATATCGGCGGGAAAGGCAACCCCGCATGTTGTAGGCCCGGTAGACTTCCCCCGCACCGTCGATGTAGTCGTAGATGGTCTCCCCGTCATAGGTGCCGTCCTGACCGGTTGCGGTCCATGCGCCCACCTGGCGATCCAGGGCTTCCGCCAGGGTTTCGAGGGAGCCTGCAAAGGATTTCCTTGTCATCACCAGGGAAAACGATCCCGCAGCCAAGGTCACCAGCAAAAAAAACAGGGCCTTTCTCACGGCTTCCCCCGTCGCATATCCAGCCGGCACCCGGTCTGCCGGGAGTTCCATGCCCATTAGAGTATAAACGGTATGTGACGATTTTTGGCGGATTCCGTTTGG
>CP070783.1:1296111-1331589 GCA_020346465.1 Deltaproteobacteria bacterium | reverse complement strand
GAGGTGAGCGGGGAGAAGGAGATCGCGCTGCGGAAGCAGATCGTGGACCGGGTGCTCTCGTTCGAGCGGGAGGAGCCGGAGTTCCTTGCGGAGTGGGGAAGGGATGACCGGCGCATCCTGGGTCGGGTGGAGGAGGGACGCGCCAGGCTCCTCGGGATCCCGGTTTCCGACCGGATCCTGAAGACGGTGACGGAGGTGGTCTCCGCTCTCGGCGTGGCCGGCCACCGCGGGGATATCGCGATCCTCAAGACCGCCCGGGCGCTCTCCGCCTAGCGCCGGGGAAGCGACCTCTCGGCGGGTGATCTCAAGGACGCCATCCGGCTTGCCCTCCCGCACCGCATCCCCAGGAGCGGGGTGAGCGACCGCGTCGCGCGCCACGTGGAGCGCCTTCTCTCCTGGGCGTTCCCGGGGGAGATGCAGGAGGCGGACGGCGAGCCGGTCGTTCCCCTTCCGGACACGACCCACGGGATGAAGCGGGGCGGGTTCGTCTTCCGGGCTCCTACTCACTCGGACGAGGAGATGGAACGGCAGGCGATCGAGCAGGCGATGGCGGCGAGAAGGCGAAGCGAGATGGGGTCCGGGCCCCGCCCATCCTCCCCTCCCTCGTGCGGCGACCCCGACTGCGACATCTGCCAGGGGTTCGTCGAGGAGAGCGTCATTCCCCCTTCCGCCCCGTACCAGGTCCGGAAGATCGTGGTCCCGAAGGGGAGGAAGCTTCTCGACGCCCCGGGGAAGAGGAGCCGGGCGAAAACCGCGAGCACCCGCGGGAGGTACGTCCGGAGCGGGCCGTGGAAAAAGGGGCGGGACGTCGCCATGGACGCCACCCTGTTCACCGCGGCCGCCAACGGGCACGTGGATCGGGGAACGGGGAGGGTCCGCGTCGAGATCGCCGATCTGCGGGGGAAAAGGCGGGAGCGCAAGGTGGGGAATCTCATCCTCGTCCTCCTCGACGCCTCGGCGTCGATGGAGACGCAGAAGAGGATGGTGGCCACCAAGGGCGCGGTGCTGTCATTGCTGCGCGACGCGTACGTGAAGAGGGACCGGGTGGGGCTCATCGCCTTCCGCGACACGGTGGCGGAGGTTGTGGTTCCTCCGACCGGCAGCGCCGCGATGGCGGCGATGCAGCTCACCTGGCTCGCATCCGGCGGCACGACCCCGCTGTCCATCGGGATGTTCGCCGCGGTCAAGACGCTCGAGGTCGAGCAGGTCCGGGACCCCGGGCGCAAGCCCCTCCTGGTGCTCATCACCGACGGGAGGGCGAACGTGGCGTACGTCGGGGGCGAGCCGCTCGAGGAGGCGGTGCGGATCGCGAAGATCCTCCGCCGGATGGGCGTGACGTCGCTTGTCATCGACACCGACAGGATGATGATGGGCCCGGCGGCGCTGCGGGCGTCGATGGAGGCGACCGAAAAGTCGAAGAAGACCCGGGGGATCTTCTCCGGGGGGCCGGCCAAGACCGTCGCCGATGCGATGGGAGCGAAGTACCTGTCGCTTGCGGAGATGAGCCAGGCGGCCATCCTGGCGGCGATCCGCGCACGCACCATCATCTGAAGAGGTCGCAGATTGCCGGCTGCCCCGTGCGGCCTGGCGGAACGGGGGGATCGCATGGAACCGAGGATGTCGATCGGCCGCAGGACGATCGAGGAGCGGTACGGACCGATCGGGACGGGGAACAAGGTCCTGTTTCTCCAAGGGATCCCGATGTCGCTTGCGAAGGTCTCCCGAAAGCTCATGATGCAGTACGAGGACCTGATCCCGATCGACGCCGGCACGCTTTCCGCGGGCCATCACTGGATCCGGTTCTACGAGGGAGAGCAGCGCAAGGTTCTCGCCATCGAGTTCACCGGGGAGTTCGACATCGTGGGGGAGAACGGGGCGGACATCATGGACTGGCTCGGGGACGACTATTTCCGGATCCATTGGCGGGTCTTCTGCCCGGCAGGCGGGGAGGAGTGGCTGGGGCGGGACATGGCGAAATCGAAGGGGGGATGACGTGCGTCTATTTCCGTTCAGCGCGATCGTGGGTCAGGATCTTCTGAAGAAGGGTCTGTTGGTGAACGCGGTGGACCCCACGATCGGGGGTGTGCTGATCCGGGGGGAGAAGGGGACGGGGAAGACGACGGCGGTCCGCGCGTTCGCGTCGATTCTTCCCGTGAAGGAGACGGTGTCGGGCTGCCGGTTCGGGTGTCTGCGGGGCGTTCCCCCGTGCTTGGAGTGCCGGTCGCGGGAGGCGTCCGGGGAGCGCCTTTCGTACGAGGAGCGTCCGGTGGAGGTGGTGGACCTTCCGCTGAACGCCTCGGAGGACCGTGTGGTGGGGAGCCTGGACCTGGAGGCTGCCCTTCGGGAGGGCTCGAAGAAGTTCGAGATGGGGGTTCTGGGGAAGGCGAACGGGAACCTGCTGTACATCGACGAGGTGAACCTTCTGGACGACCACGTGGTGGACGTCCTGCTGGACGTTGCGGTGTCGGGCCGGAACGTGGTGATGCGGGAGGGCGTGACGTACTCGCACCCGTCGCGGTTTCTTCTGGTGGGCACGATGAACCCGGAGGAGGGGGAGCTTCGTCCGCAGCTTCTGGACCGTTTCGGTCTGTGCGTCGAGGTGAGCGGGGAGAAGGAGATCGCGCTGCGGAAGCAGATCGTGGACCGGGTGCTCTCGTTCGAGCGGGAGGAGCCGGAGTTCCTTGCGGAGTGGGACGAACGGGACGCGCTCCTCCGGGACCGGCTCATGTCGGCCCGCCGGAAGCTTCCCTCCGTGCGCGTGTCCGACGACGTCCTGCAGGCGGTGGTGGAGGTGGCCGCGGAGCTCGGCGTGGCCGGCCACCGGGGGGACATCACGATCCTGAAGAGCGCGAAGGCGCTCGCGGCGTTCAAGGGGATCGAGATCCCCGACGAGGAGTGCCTGGCGGACGCTTTCCGGATGTCGCTTCCCCACCGGCTCAAGGAGGACCCGTTCGAGGAGACCGCGACGGGCAGACGGCGGCTCGACGCCGTGCTGTCCCGATTCGGCGCGCAGCGCCAGGGGCGGTGACCGTCCCGTGGAGACGCGGATGCCGATATTCCGGGAGAAGGCGGAAGCGATCTTTTCCCGGGCCGCCTTCGCCGGGGACCTGGGGATTCGGTTCCGGGACGCGGGACCGGGCTGGTGCGAATCCGTCCTGGAAATAAAACCGAAGCACCTGCAGCAGGACGGGTACGTCCACGCGGGGGTGCAGGCGACGATCGCCGACCACACCGCGGGGGGGGGCGCGGGGACGCTCGCGGCGGAAGGCGACCTCGTCCTGACCGTCGAGTTCAAGATCAACTTCCTGCGGCCTGCCCTGGGGGAGCGCCTCCTGTGCCGGGCGTCGGTCCTCCGGCAGGGGAAGACCCTCCAGGTGGCGGAGTCGGAGGTCTACGCGGAACGCGACGGGATCAGGAAAATGGTGGCCAAGGCGATGGTCACCCTGGCGCTCGTTCCCGCCGCGTCCCGGTGAACTCGTGAAGGAGATGGGGGACGGAATGGACGACGGGCGATGGGGGCACCTGCTGACGAGGCTGGAGAGGATGCTGGACCGCGCGGAGCGGCTGCTGGACGGACGGGGGGTTGCCGCCCCGCCCGCCCGGGAGGACTTCGAGAGGTACTGGGCTTACCGGTGGGAGAGGAACGGCGCGTCCGGGCGGCTCGCCCCGATCGAGCACCCCCATCTCGTGGATCTCGACGATATCGTGGGGGTCGACGATGCCAAGGAGACCCTGGTCCGGAACACGGCGCAGTTCGTGGCCGGCCATCCGGCGAACAATCTTCTCCTGTGGGGGGAGCGGGGGACCGGGAAATCGTCCTGCATCAAGGGACTCCTGAAGCGGTTCGCTCCCGCGGGCCTGCGGCTCGTGGAGGCGAGGCGATGGGACCTGGCGTCCCTTCCCGCGATTGCGGCGATGCTGCGCGGCGTTCCGTTCCGGTTCGTGGTGTTCTGCGACGACCTCTCCTTCGGGGAGAGGGAGGACGACTACCGGATCCTGAAGACGCTCCTCGACGGGGGCCTCGAGGAGAGACCGGGGAACGTCCTGATCTACGCGACCTCCAACCGGCGGCACCTCATGCCGGAGACGATGTCCGACAACACGGGCGTCGGGGAGATCCACCCCGAGGAAGCCGTGTCGGAGAAGCTCGGCCTGGCCGACCGGTTCGGAATGCGCCTGGGGTTCCCCCGCTTCGACCAGGAAACGTACCTCGCCGTCGTCGACCATTACGCGGCGCGTCTTGCACTTCCCGTGGACCGGGCGGCGCTGCACCGGGAGGCCCTCCGCTGGGCGATGGAGGGCGGTCATCGCAGCGGCCGGGCCGCGCGCCAGTTCATCGACGACCTGGCCGGAAGGCTCCTGCTCGGACCGCCCTCCGGGCGGTGAGGGAGTCCGCCCGCCCGGTCCCGGGTCTCTCCCGCGGTTTCCCGGACGTCCGTGATCGGCGTGGCGTCCGCACTCGTCCCGACAGAGCGCAACCCATGCATCTCCCCGTCCCGGGACCTTGACGGCCGTGCATCCGGTGCGGTCGGTCCCGGGTTGTGAAGATCGATGAATGCGAATATCATGAAGGTGTACTTCCGGTGCGGGTGGCAATCTCGGGGCCGGGACGGGAGGTGCGCGATGAAGAAGAGACTGAGCTGCAGGGCCATGGGGATGAACTGCGATTTCGTCACCCGGGACGAGTCGGAGCAGAAGATCGTCCAGACGATCGCCGACCACCTGAAACAGAGCCACAAGATCGAGTTGACGGAGGACCTCCGGACGAGGGCGAACAACCTCATCCGCCTGGAGGAGGCGTAATCGGGGCGACCGGAGGGTTTTCGTCTTCCATCCCGCCGTGCGCGGCAGCCTGAGCGCGCGTGCGGCACAATGATCCCGGCGCTTCAGTAAAGTTCGTATCGCAGCAGGCGGCAGTCGATCGGGCCGTTCATGAGGGGGATCTTTCGGGACGCCTTGAGGCCGATGTGGCGCGAGGCGTCCGGGTTTCCGGACAGGACGTATGCCGTCCACCCCGCGCACCGCTTCTTGAACGCCTCCCCCATCGCCCGGTAGAACGATTCCGCTTCGGGGCCGGACCGAATCCGCACCCCGTACGGCGGGTTGCAGAGAATGATCCCCGGCGGGCCGGAGGGGGAAAGCTCCCGGATGTCGCGATCCGCAAAGGCGACCACCTTGGAAACCCCGGCCCGTCCTGCATTGCGACGGGCGTTCCGGATCGCCCCGGGGGAAAGGTCGCTCCCCTCGATTCTCGCGGGTGCGGAAGGAAGAGCCGTCTCTTTCGCCTCGGCGACCAGCGATTCCCAGAGGGGCGGGTCGTAGTCGGAGAGGTGCTGGAACGCGAACGTTTCCCTCCGCAGCCCGGGCGCCGTGTTCGTCGCGACGAGCGCCGCCTCGATCGGGATCGTTCCCGCCCCGCAGGTCGGGTCGAGAAGCGGGGTGCCCCCGTCCCAGCCGGTCAGGAGAACCATCCCCGCCGCGAGCGTCTCCCGGAGGGACGCCTCCCCCGGGTCGCCCCGGTACCCCCGCCGGTTGAGGCTTTCCCCCGACAGGTCCAGCGAGACGGTGCAGGCGTCCCCCACGATCCGGACGTTGATCCTGATCTCCGGGGAGAGGGGATCGACGTTCGGCCGGGAGCCGGATCCCTCGCGGAACCGGTCGACGACGGCATCCTTTGCCTTCTGCGCCGCGAAGTGCGAGTGGGTGATCCCGGAGTCGCGCACCGTCGCGTCGACGGCGATCGTTTTCCGGACCGGGAAGAAGTCGGGCCACGGGATCGCCTTTGCCCCTTCGTAAAGGGTGGCCGGCGTGGGGGCCGGGAAATCGGACAGGTGAAGAAGGACACGGTTGGCCGTCCGAAGCCACAGGTTCGCCCGGTACCCCAGGGCGGCGTCTCCGGAAAAGGGGACGCCGCCGGTCGACGTCCCGACCGTCTTTCCCCCCAGCGCCCGGATCTCCCCGGCCAGGACGTCCTCGAGCCCCTTGCTCGTGGTGGCGAAATACCGTCGACTTCCCATCCCCTCATTCTAGTGCCATCCCCTGCCGGAAACGACCGGCGTTTTTGCGCCCCCCCGGCAACTGTGGTAAATTGAAATTCTTACGAAAACGGGGGGTTTCGATGGCGATCACCAGGGAAGAGGTGTTGCACGTGGCCCGGCTCGCCCGTCTGGCCCTTTCTTCCGACGAGGCGGACCGGATGAGGGAGCAGCTCGGGGACATCCTCGCCTACATCCGTCAGCTTGACCGTCTCGATACGTCGGGAGTCGTCCCCACCTCCCACGCCGTGGAAACGGGAACTCCCTATCGCGATGACTCGGTGCATCCCTTCGGGGAAAAGGAGGAGATCCTGAAGAACGCCCCGGACCGGGAAGACGATTTCTTCCGCGTCCCCCGGATCATCGAGGACTGAAACCGTGGCCGCCATCCCCGTGCACGAGTGGACCCTTCTCGACGCCGCGCGGGCCGTCCGCGAAAGGGAGGTCTCCTCCCGGGAGCTCACCCGCGCGCTGCTGGAGCGGATCGACCGGATGAACCCGAGGATCAACGCCTACATCACGATTCTGCCGGAACAGGCGATGCGGGAAGCCGCCGCACGCGACGAAGAGCTTGCCGCGGGCGGGGCCCGGGGGCCCCTGCACGGCGTCCCCGTGGCGCTCAAGGACATCTTCTGCACGAAGGGGATCCGCACGACGTGTGGAAGCCGGATCCTGCACGACTTCGATCCGCCGTACGACGCCACGGTCACCGGGAAGATCCGGGAGGCCGGCGCGGTCCTCCTGGGCAAGCAGAACATGGACGAGTTCGCGATGGGGTCCTCCACGGAGACCTCCTGGTTCGGCCCCGCGCGCAACCCGTGGGCGACCGACAGGATCCCGGGGGGCTCCTCCGGGGGGACGGCGGCCGCCGTGGCGGCGGGGACCTGTTTCGCCGGGGTGGGAACGGACACGGGGGGCTCGATCCGCCAGCCGGCGTCCCTGTGCGGCGTCGTGGGGGTGAAGCCGACCTACGGCCGCGTCTCCCGGTACGGCATGATCGCCTTCGCGTCGTCGCTGGACCAGGGAGGACCGATCGCCCGCACCGTCCCGGACGCGGCGGCCGTCCTGGGGGTGATCGCGGGGCACGACCGCCGGGACTCGACCTCGGTCGACGTCCCGGTGCCCGACTATCTCGCGGCGACCGGAAGGAGCGTCAAGGGGATGCGGGTGGGGCTGCCGCGCGAATATTTCGCGGGGGGGCTGGACGCTTCCGTCAGGACGGCGGTCGAGAAGGCGCTCGGGGCGCTCGTCTCCCTGGGCGCGGAAGGCGTGGAGATCTCGCTGCCCCATACGGAGTACGCCCTTTCGACGTACTACATCATCGGGCCGGCGGAGGCCTCCTCCAACCTCGCCCGGTACGACGGGGTCCGCTACGGCTACCGGACGGAAGGGGCGAAGGGGCTGATCGAGATGATGTCCCGGACCCGCGGCGAGGGGTTCGGCGCGGAAGTCAAGCGGAGGATCATGATCGGCACCTACGCGCTGTCCGCGGGCTACTACGAGGCGTATTACGGGAAGGCCCAGAAGGTGCGGACCCTCCTGCGGCGGGACTTCCAGGAGGCGTTCGCCGGGGTCGACGTGATCCTCACCCCCACCGCCCCCACGCCGGCGTTCCGCATCGGGGAGAAGGTGGACGACCCGCTGACCATGTACCTCTCGGACATCTACACGATCCCGTGCAACCTGGCGGGGATCCCCGGGATCTCCGTGCCCTGCGGCATGTCGCCCGACGGGCTCCCGATCGGGGCGCAGCTGCTGGGAAGGCATTTCGACGAGGAGGCGATCCTCGCCGCCGCCGCCGCGATCGAGCGGGAGATCCCGCTGCCGCGGGTGGCGCCGGAGGAAGGGTAGGCCGGGGATGGGGTTCGAAGCGGTCATCGGCCTGGAGGTCCACGCCCAGCTCGCGACGGAGAGCAAGATCTTCTGCGCCTGCTCGACCGGGTTCGGGGCGCCCCCCAACGAAAACACCTGCCCCGTCTGCACGGGGATGCCGGGCGTCCTGCCCGTCCTCAACCGGAAGGCGGTGGAGTTCGCCATCCGGACGGCGGTGGCCACCTCCTGCCGGGTGCAGAGCAGAAGCGTCTTTGCCCGGAAGAACTACTTCTATCCGGACCTGCCGAAGGCGTACCAGATTTCGCAGTACGAGCTGCCCCTGGCGGTCTCCGGCCACATCGACATCGAACGGAACGGCACGACCCGGCGGATCGGGATCACCCGGATCCACCTGGAGGAGGACGCCGGGAAGCTCGTCCACGCGGGGGCCTTCGCGGGTGCGCAGACGTCGCTGGCGGACCTCAACCGCTGCTCGGTGCCTCTGATGGAGATCGTTTCGGAGCCCGACATCCGGACTCCGGAGGAGGGGGGGGCGTACCTGCGCAGGCTGCGGGACATCCTCGTCTACCTGGAGGTCTGCGACGGGAACATGGAGGAAGGGTCGTTCCGCTGCGACGCGAACGTCTCCGTGCGGCCGAGGGGGCAAAAGGAGTTCGGGACCAAGGCGGAGCTCAAGAACATGAACTCCTTCCGGAACGTGGAGAAGGCCCTCGAGCACGAAATCCGGCGGCAGATCGAGTTGATCGAGGACGGCGGGGCGGTCGTCCAGGAGACGCGGCTGTGGGACGCCGACGCGGGGGTGACCGTCCCCATGCGCGGCAAGGAGGAGGCGCACGACTACCGGTATTTTCCCGACCCGGACCTTCTCCCCCTCCATATCGACGAGGCGTGGGTCGAGGAGCTGCGGAAGACGATCCCGGAGCTCCCCGGAGAGAAGATCGCGCGTCTTGCCTCCCGGTACGGAATCCCCCGCTACGACGCGGAGCTCCTCTCCTCCTCCCGCCTGCTTGCCGATTTCTTCGAGGCGTCGGCCGCCGCCTTCGGGGGAAATCCGAAGGTGACCGCGAACGAGTGCATCCAGTGGAAGGAGGCCATCGTCGCGGGAAGGCTGTCGCCGGAGACGATCGCGCACGTCGTCGAGGACCGCGAGACCGGAACGATCTCCGCAACGGCCTCCAAGACGCTGGTGGAGGCCGCGATCGGGACCGGGAAGCCCGTCCGGCAGATCCGGGACGAAAAAGGGTTGACGCAGATCTCCGACGCCGGGGCGCTCGAGGCGATCGCGGACAAGGTCATCGCGGGAAACCCGAAGGAGGTGGAAAGCTACCGTGCGGGCAAGACCGGCCTGCTCTCCTTCTTCGTGGGGCAGATCATGAAGGAGACGAGGGGCAAGGCCAACCCGAGAATGGTCCAGGAGGTACTGAAGGCCAAGCTCGGATAGGAGAAAGCGATGCGCAAAGGTGCGGTCACAGCGGCAGTCGTCGTCCTCATCCTCGTCGTCCTCGTTCTGCTGCTCCCCCGCCTGCTTCCGGTCGATTCCCTCAGGCCCCGCATCGTGGCGGCTCTCGAGGAGAAGACCGGGCGCACGATCGGCCTTTCGGGACTCTCCCTGTCGCTGTTTCCCGGCATCGGAGTGAGGGTGGCGGGGCTTACGGTCTCGGGGGACGCGCGCCATCCGAAGGAACAGCTCCTGTCGGTGCCGGAGGCCGAGATCCGGCTTGCGATCGCGCCGCTTTTCTCCGGGAGGGCGGTGTTCACGAAGGGCATCCTTCACCGGCCGAAGATCGTGTTCCGCACCTATGCGGACGGCACACACTCCGCGACGGACATCGTCAACCGGCTTGCGGGGAAGGAGAAACCCGCCGGCCCGCCCATCGCGGGGAAAGACGGGGACCGGGTGGCCGTCGTATTGAGAACCGTCAACGTCGAGGATGCGGATCTCCTGTTCCATCTGGAGGACAGGGGCGGCAAACAGAGCCGGTGGGAGATCTCCCCGTTCACCGTCCGGCTGTCCGGCATCGGGGAAAGGCGGAACGATTTCGAGGTCCGGACACGGATCGAGGGGCAGGTGCGGGGGGAGGTTTCGTTTGCCGGAAGCCTGGCCAGGGAGCAGGACGCGGGAACCGGCCGCGCCGCTTCCGGGATCCGGGGGGAGGGAGAGCTGTTCGGGCAGAAGGTGGCGGTTCAGGGCAGGGTCTTCGCCGCGCAGGAGCCCGCCGCCGTCGACTTCGCGGTCTCCTTCCCGGGGATCCGCGCGGACAGGATTTTGGACCTGTTCAAAGATCCGCCGGAAGGCCTTGCGAAGGCGCGGCTCGAGGGGGTCATCCCCTTTTCCGTCATCGTAACCGGGACCCTCCCGTCGCCGGAATTCGAGGCCAGGGCCGATTTGACCCGCGCCGGGGCGACGCTCAACGCGGAACCGGAGCTCCGGAAAGCTGTCGACACCCCGTGCACGATCGTGGCCAAAGGGCGCTATGCCTCCGACCGGCTCTTCCTCTCGAACGCGCAGCTTCTCGCCCCCCCGCTTTCCGTCACCGCGAAGGGCGTCCTGAATCCCGGCACGGGGGCCCGGGAGTGGGAGGCGACCGCAACGGTCTCCTCCCTCGCCGAGCTGGCGAAGTCGCCCGGCGCGCCGCTTCTTGCGAAGTGGTCCCCGGAGGGACGCCTGACGGCGTCGGGGAAGGGGAGGCGCGCGGGCGCGGGCGCCCCGGAGGCGTACGAAGGGAAGGTCGACCTCGGAGGGGTCGGCTTCCGGATCCCGGACAGGACCATCGACCTTCGGACGCTTACCGGAACGATCGCTCTCGCTCCCCGGTCCGTGGCGTTCTCCCGGCTCGCAGGGCTTCTCAACGGGAAGCGGTTCTCCCTGGACGGGAACGCCTCCCTCGGGCCCGCGCCGGCGGGGCGGGTCGACCTGCGGATGGCCTATTTGGACGTGGATGCGCTCTTTCCTCCCGACAGGAAGGGGAAGGAGGAGAAGGAAGCCCCGCCGGGGAAGCCGGCGAAGGAGGAACGGCGCAGGCAGGAGATCTCCGCGCGGGTGGATGTCGCGATCGACGCCGGCAAGGCGAGGGGAGTGGAGTTCACGAATCTCAAGGGGGTCGTCCGTTACGAGAAGGGGGATCTGCTCCTCGATTCCGTGACCGCGCGGATGTACGGCGGGGACGTTGTGCTCTCCGGCGTCGTGGGCCTTGCCTCTCCCGATCCCGATTTCCGGGTCAAGGTGGCGGTCAAGGAGGTTGCGGTCGAGGAGATCCTCTCCCGCAAGACCTCCCTGAAGGACTTTCTCTCCGGCCCGCTGTCGCTTTCCGCGGACATCGGCGGGGGGATGAGGGACTTCGCGGACTTTTCCCGCACCGCTTCCGGCTCCGGCTCCGTCAGGCTTACCGGTGGTAGAATCAAGGGGGTGGACCTGCTGTCGACGGCGGCCGGCGTGGCCGGCCTGCAGACCCTTGTCCCCGGCGGCAAGGCGGCGCGCGGCGAGGCGGCGACATCGTTCTCGGACTTTTCGGCTTCGTTCCAGGTCGAGGCCGGAAAAATCCGGACGCAATCCCTGAGGCTCCTCTCCGGGACGCTGGGGCTTTCCGGAACGGCGGCCGTGGGTTTCGACCGGACGCTCGATTTTCGGGGGGTGCTCCGCCTGTCGAAGGAGATGTCGGCGCGCGTCCGGGGCGCGGCGGGGAAATTCCTGGTCGGCCCGCAGGGCGAGGTGGAGATCCCCCTGGTCATGTCGGGGCCGGTGACGGCCCCGGTGGTCTCCCTGGATACCGAAGCGCTCGCGAGGGGGGTCGGGGAGCGGCTCCTCAAAGAGGCGATCGGGGGCGTGACCGGAGCTTCGCCGTCCCCCGGGGAGGGCGAAGCCGGGAAGGGGGCGCCCGGGACGAAGCCGGACAAGACGGAGCAACGCAAGGAAGTGGAGGGGCTGTTCCGGAACCTCCTCCCGGGACAAAAGAGGTGAGGGAGATGGCAACGAACGGAAGAGCGCTTCTCGTCATCGACATGCTCGAGGATTTCGTGCGGGCCGGGGCTCCCCTCGAGGTCCCGAAAACGAGGCAGATCCTGCCGGCGCTGCGACGCCGTCTCTCCCGCGCGCGGAAAGAGGGGGAGCTCGTGGTGTACGTGTGCGATTCGCACAGAAAAAACGACCCGGAGTTTGCCCGCATGGGATGGCCGCCCCACGCCGTGGCCGGAACGCGCGGGGCGGCTGTCGCCCGAGAGATCGCGCCGGACCCCGGGGACGTGGTCGTGGAGAAGAAGAGCTACTCCGCGTTCCACGGCACCCATCTCTCCTCGGTTCTCCGCCGGCACGGCATCCGGTCGCTCTCACTCGCCGGGTGCGTCACCAATATCTGCATCCTGTACACGGCCTACGAAGCCGCCGTGCGCGGCTACGACGTCTCCGTGGACGAGTCGTTCGTGGCGGGGCTTGCCGAAAGGACGCACCGGTTCGCGCTCGACCAGATGGAGAATGTGCTGGGGGTGCGCGTGACCCGGCGCGGCGGAAGGGGCAGGAGGCCGCGGGGATGAACCCGATCCCCAGCCCGGAGGAGATCCGCCGCGGGGAGACGACGGACGTCTACTTCGTCCGCACGATGGAGGTCCTCAGGAAACTGGGGAAGGAGAAGGTGCGGGTGAAGGCGGAATGCTTCGTCAAGCGGTTCCCGGACGCCTACGAGTATGCCGTCCTGTCCGGACGGGACGAGATGCTCTCCCTCCTTGCCGGCAGGAGCCTGGATGTGCTGGCCATGGACGAGGGATCCCTCTTCCTGCTCGAGGAACCGGTCTTTTCCGTCGAGGGCCCGTACGGCGAGTTCTGCGAAATGGAGACGGCGATGCTCGGCATCCTGTGCCAGGCGTCGGGAATCGCCACGAAAACCTCCCGGATCCGGTGGCTGGCCGGGGACCGCACGGTACTGAGCTTCGGGGCGCGGCGGATGCACCCCGCGCTGTCCACCCTCATCGACCGGCATGCCTTTCTCGGGGGGGCCGACGGCGTCTCGGTCGTGCGCAGCGCCGAGTACCTGGGGGAGGCGGCGCAGGGGACGATGCCGCACGCCCTCATCCTGGTCCTGGGCGACACCGTGGAAGCGCTCCGGGGGTTCGACGACGCGGTCGCGGCGGACATCCCCCGCGTCTGCCTGGTCGACACGCTCCAGGACGAGAAGTTCGAGGCGCTCCGGGCGGCGGAGGCATTGGGGAAGTCGCTCGCCGCGGTCCGCCTGGACACGCCCTCCTCGCGGAGGGGGGACTTCCGGAAGATCCTCCGGGAGGTCCGCTGGGAGCTCGACCTGCGGGGGTTCACCCACGTGCGGATCCTCGTCTCCGGCGGCCTGGACGAGGAGGAGATCGGCTCCCTGCGGGACGTCGTGGACGGGTTCGGCGTGGGGACGTGCATCAGCAACGCTCCCACGGTCGATTTCTCCCTGGATATCGTGGAGGTGGAAGGGCGGCCGTTCGCGAAGAGGGGAAAAGCGTCCGGCGGCAAGCAGGTGGTCCGGTGCGAGTCGTGCGGGCGGCGGGAGGTCGTCCCGGAAGCGAACGCCCGCGGCCCGTGCCGCTGCGGAGCTCCCGCGGAGCCCCTCCTTCTCCCCGCGATGAGGGGGGGAAAGGTGATTGCTCCGTCCCTCTCCCCGCGGGAGTTGCGAAGCAGGGTGATCGACCAGGTGAGGCGATTCCACGCGCGGAGGGAGGGCCGATGACGGATCCCCCCGGGGGCAACGGCAGGTCGATCCGCACCCTGGAATGGACGGGGGATGCGCTGCGGTTGCTCAACCAGCGCGTTCTTCCGTTGCGGGAATCGGTGACGAGCATCACCCAGGCGGAGGGGGTTGCCCACGCCATCCAGACGATGGTTGTCCGGGGAGCGCCCGCGATCGGCGTGGCGGCGGCATTCGGGCTGGTGCTGGCCGTCCGGAACGCCATCCGGAAGAGGCTCCCGTGGCGGGAAGAGTTCCGCAAGGCCGCCCTCCAGCTCCGTGCCACCCGGCCCACGGCCGTGAACCTCTTCTGGGCCATCGAGCGGATGCGGAAGGCGGCGGAAAAGCTGCCCGACGAGCCCGAGGGGGCCGCCTATCACCTGGAAAAAGAGGCGATGGCGATCTACGACGAGGATGTCGCCGCCAACCGGCGGATGGGGGCCAACGGCGCGAAGCTCCTCAAATCCGGGTCGGTGATCACGCATTGCAACGCCGGCGCCCTGGCGACGGCCGGGTACGGAACGGCGCTGGGGGTCGTCCGGGCTGCGGTCGCGGCGGGGAAGAAGATGCACGTGTACGTGGGCGAGACCCGCCCCGTCCTCCAGGGGGCCCGGCTGACCGCCTGGGAGCTCGGGAAAGACGGCATCCCCTGCACCGTCATGACGGACTCGATGGCCGCAACGATTCTTCAGGCGGGAAAGGCCCAGGCGGCGATCGTCGGCGCGGACCGGATCGCGGCCAACGGCGACGTGGCGAACAAGATCGGCACCTACGGGCTGGCCGTTCTGTGCCGGGCCCACAAGGTCCCCTTCTACGTGGCGGCTCCCGTTTCCACCATCGATCCCGCCATCCGCACCGGAAAGGCGATCCCCATCGAGGAGCGGGATGGCAGGGAGGTGACCCACTTCCTGGGCACCCGGATCGCCCCCGACGCGGTCCCCGTGATCAACCCCGCATTCGACGTGACCCCGGCCAAGTACGTGACCGCCATCGTCACGGAAAGGGGCGTGATTCGGCCGCCCTTCCCCGGGGGCATCCGGAAGCTCTTTCGGTGAGGACCCCCTCCCGTCCGGACTCCCTGTCCGACCGGATGGGGGAGATCGGCGTCGTCGACGTCGCCCGGACGCTCCCCCTCGTTGCCGAGATCCGGAAGCGGATCCCCTGGACGGACTCGTCCTGGGAGGCGGTCTTCGCGGCAGCCGCGGTGGCGCCAGACCCCACGCTCTATTTCCTCAACCTGTCCAAGCTGTGCGACTCCCTCCCCCCCGAAGACCTGGCGCGGGCGTACGAGCCCCCCGGAAACCTTCCCGTCCTGGGCGCCCTGCTCGGCGGGTCGGAGTCGTTGCCCGAGCAGCTGGCAAGCCGGCGGGAGGCGTTCTCCTTCCTCTTTCTGGAAGGGGGGGCCGCCAGGGTGGGAGCGTCGGAATCCCTCCTCGCCGAGGTGACGGGGCTCGCCGACCGGTGCGGGACCGAGAAGGAGATGCAGGCGGCCCTGCGCAGGCTCAAGCTCCGGGAGGTTGCCCGCATCGCCGCCCGCGACCTGTCAGGGCTGGCCTCCCTCTCCGAGGTGATGGCGGACCTCTCCGCGCTGGCGTCCGTGGCCCTGGAGGGTGCTGTCCGGTTCGCCCGGCGGCAGCTTTCCGGGAGGTACGGCGCTCCCGTGATCGAGACGGAAGGGGGCGTCCGGCGCGAGTGCGGGTTCGTCGTCCTGGGGATGGGGAAACTCGGGGGGAACGAGCTCAATTTCAGCTCGGACATCGATCTCCTCTACCTGTACGAGACCGAGCAGGGGATGACGGAGGGCGCCGGGGGAGAAGAGGCGGTGACCTTCCACCAGTATTTCGTCCGGCTCGGGGAAGTGATCACCAGGATCCTCTCCGAGGTCACGGAGGACGGGTTCGTATTCCGGGTCGACCTTCGCCTCCGCCCCGACGGGACGAAGGGGGAGCTCGCCAACTCCCTCCGGGCCGCCGAGATCTACTACGAGTCGTGGGGGCAGACGTGGGAGCGCGGGGCGATGATCAAGGCCCGGCCCGTGGCCGGGGACCGCTGGGTCGGGGAGGAGTTCCTCCGGACCATCACCCCGTTCGTGTACCGGAAATACCTCGACTTCACCTCCATCGAGGAGATCAAGGAGATGAAGGACCGGATCGACCTGGCGTCCGCGCGGGGCCGGAAGCACGAGAGGGATCTCAAGCTGGGGCAGGGGGGGATCCGGGAGATCGAGTTCTTCGCCCAGGCGCACCAGCTGATCTACGGGGGGAAGAACCCCGACCTTCGGCGACGGGGGACGGCAGAGACGCTGCGGGCGCTCGTCGGGGCGGGCATCGTCCCGCAGGAGGAGTGCGATGCGCTGACGGAGGCGTACGGGTTCCTGCGCTCCCTCGAGCACCGGATCCAGGTGTTCCAGGATCGACAGACCCACGCTCTCCCCCCGAGGGAAGGGGACCTGCTGCGACTGGCTCGGGCCATGGCCCTGTCCGACGTCCCGTCGCTTCTGTCGGCGATGGACCGGCACACGGGGAACGTGCGCACGATCTACGACAGGCTCTTCCGGGCGGCCCCCGAGGAGGCGGGGCCGGAGATCCCCCCCGAGATCTTCGCCGTTCTGGACCCGGAGTCGGAGGAGGATCCCGGCGACCGGCTTGCGGCGCTGGGATTCGCCGACCGTGAGGCGGCGCGACGGATCGTGGCGATCCTGAAAGAAGGCCCCCCGTTCATACGGATGCCGGCCCGGGCGCGGCGGTACCTGGGGAAGATCGCCCCGCTGTTCCTGGACCGCCTGGCCCGTTCCCCGGACCCGGACATGGCCCTTTACCACACGGAGCGGTTCTTCTCCGCGGTCGGCGCGCGGACGATGTTTTACGCCCTTCTGTTCGAGAACCGGTCGGTGATCGACGTGCTCGTCCGGCTCTTCGGGAGCAGCCGGTTCCTTTCCGGGGTTCTCCTCCGCCATCCCGAACTCATGGGCAGCTTCCTGCGCAAGGAGCTTCCCCATCTGGTCAAGACGAAGGCCGACCTGAGGAAGGAGCTGGGGGAGGCGCTCGGGGCGTGCGCCGATTTCGAGCAGGAACTGGACGAGCTGCGCCGGTTCAAGAACATGGAGACGCTGCGGATCGGCATGAACGACCTCGCCGGCACCCTCTCCCTGGAGGAAGGGATGTTCCAGTTGTCGGCGCTGGCAGAGATCCTCCTGTCGTACGCGCTCGTCCTGGCCCGGCGGGAGACGGGGAGGCGGTTCGGCGTCCCGATGGTGGGGGGCGACGGGGGAAAAAGCGTCGAGGCGGAGTTCTGCGTGATGGGGATGGGGAAGCTGGGGGCCGAGGAGCTTTCCTACCACAGCGACCTCGACATCATCTTCCTGTACTCCGGCGCGGGGGAAACCGCCCCCGTGCCCGGCCGGGACCCCGCGGAGTTCCGCAAGGTGTCGAACCACGAATATTTCGCCAAGGTGGCCCAGCGGCTGATCTCGATTCTGACGACGGCGACGCGGGAGGGGACCGTCTACCAGCTCGACACGCGGCTGCGTCCCTCGGGGAACGCGGGTCCCCTCGTCTCCTCCCTGTCGGCGTTCGAACGGTACCACGAGCAGTCCGCCCAGCTCTGGGAGCGCCAGGCGCTCCTCAAGTGCCGGTTCGTGGCGGGGGACAGGGATTTCGGGAAGCGGGTGGAGGAGAAGGTCTCCCGCTTTATCTTCGACCGGCCCCTGCCCCCCGACGCGCCGGGCGAGATCAACCGGCTCCGGCAGCGCATGGAGAGGGAGCTCGGGAAAGAGCGCCGGGACCGGCGGAATCTCAAGGTGGGGCGGGGGGGGATCGTCGACGTCGAGTTCGCCGTGCAGTATCTGCAGCTCGTGCACGGCCCGGGCAACCGTTCCCTGCGCGTGCGTCCCACCCTGAAGGCCCTCTACGAGCTGCTGCGGGCGAACGTCCTTTCCCGGGACGATTTCCGGGCGCTGGACGAGGGGTACCGCCACCTGCGCGCCATGGAGGTCTCCCTGCGCCTCTCGCACGACGCCTCCATCGAGCAGTTCGACCCGTCCCGGCTGCCCCCGGACCGGCAGGACCGGTATCGACGGGAAACGGAAGCGATCCGGAGGATCTACCTGAACATTCTCGGGCTGGAAGAATAGGGAACCGCCCGCGGGGGCGTCACCGGGGTCACCCGATTTCGTCGTCGGGAAAATCGAACATCGGGTGCTGCTTGATCCATTCCGAGACGACCACCTGCAGCTCGGCGTGCGCGGGATTGTCGGCCCGGACGTCCATCATGGCGTTCCGGATCTCCATCAGCAGGTGGGTGTTGAACCCGCCGATGTTCTCCCAGCTCGTTGCGTCGTCCCTGCCGTTTTCGTAGAAGTGGGCCATGTCATCCTCTCCTACCAGTTAGAACGGCAGATCCCGCAAAAAGATTCAACGGAAAATGGCCCCCCCCGGATTTTCGATGAATGTATCGGGCGGGGGCGGGGTTGTCAAAGAAAAAGGCGGGGACTTCCGGAATACGGCCCGGTGGGCAGGCGGAGCCGGTTTTCCGGGTTGCGCGACTCGCCGATGGAGGTCACCCGGATTCCCGCCAGGTCGACCACCGGGCACTTGTACTCGCAGATGCCGCACCCGATGCACAGGTCGACGACCACGACCGGCACCTTGACGGGCTTTCCCCCCTTCCCGGGGCGCTCTTCGAAGACGATCGCCTTCTTGGGGGTCGGGCAATGCTCCTCGCAGACGATGCAGGGGGTCCCCTGCGCGAAGGGGATGCACCGGGAGGGGTCGACGAACGCCAGCCCGATGACGTTTTTCTGCTTTGCCGGCAGCGCGAGCGTTTCGATCGCCGAGGTGGGGCAGACCTGCCCGCACAGCGTGCAATTGTATTCGCAGTAGCCGATCCGGGAGACGAGCTTCGGCGTCCAGATCCCCTCGATTCCCGCGGACAGCAGCGTGGGCTGCAGTCCCCCGGTGATGCAGACCTTCATGCACTCCCCGCACCGGACGCACCGGGCGAGGAAATCGTCCTCGGGGCGCGAGCCCGGGGGACGCACGAGTTCCGGGGCGGGCCTCGCGCGGGCGGGGGACGTCTTCATCACCCAGGCGGTCGACGCGCCGGTGAACAGCGCGGAAAGCGCCGCTCTGCGGCTCACGTCCAGCCGGTCCTGTGTCCCCCGGGCCACCGCGAAGGTCCACTCGAGGGCCCCCTCCGGGCACTGGGCGGAGCAGTTGAAGCAGCTCACGCACTCCGACGGGGACCAGTTCGCCTTCGTGTGGGGGTTCGCCCCGCCCGCGCAGACGTCGCGGCACTGCATGCACCGGGTGCATTTCTCGTTCATCGACAGCCGGAGCAGCCCGGCGCGGGAGAGGATCCCCAGAAGCCCTCCGAGGGGACAGACGAACCGGCAGAAGAACCTCGTCCGGACCCGGTTCAGGGCGAGCACCAGGAAGAAGAGGGCGAAGAGGAACAGCGCCTGCTCGTACCGCGCCGGGAAGAAGGAAAGGAAGTGGGCCCGCAGGAAGGTGTACGCCCCGTCGAACAGATCCGAGGCCGGCTGCCACGGGAGGCGGTATCCCCAATCGAGGAACAGGCGCAGGACGTGGTTGATCCCCGGCATCACGGAGAGCGAGAGCGACCGGATGAGGAGGGAGATCGGATCGAGCAGGCCCGCGGCCTGGATTCCGAAGATCGCCGCGCCGACGAAGAACAGAAGCGTTGCAAACTTCCACCGGGTCGCGCGCGTCTTGTTCCCCCGTTCCGGCGCGAACTTCCGGTCGAAGAAGCCAACGGCGTGGTTGAGGGTCCCCAGGGGGCAGACCCAGCCGCAGAAGGCACGGCCGAACAGGAGGGTCACGGGCACGAACAGGAGCGCCAGGAAGAGGGCGGCCGGCAGCTTGCGCGCCGAGAGAAGCGATGTCAGGAGGACGAGGAGGTCGGCGTCGAGGAAGATCTTGACGGGGTAGGCGAGCTCGTTCCTCCCGTCGTAGTCCGTCTTGACGAGCAGCACGAAGAAGAGGAGGAGAAACGCCCCCTGGGAGATGCGTCTCGCAAGCTGTTTGGCGTCGGCATGGGGTCGCATCGGTTCTCGTGACCGGGTCAGAATGCCGGCCGGACCTCGTAGGGGAGGGGGTCCGGGACGCCGGCTTCGGCGAAGGCCTTGCGCCGGAGGGCGCACGAGTCGCACCGCCCGCACGCCTTCTCGCCGTCCCGGTAGCACGACCACGTGCGCTCGAAGGGGACGCCGAGCGACTTGCCCATCAGGACGAGATCTTTCTTCTTCAGGTTGACGAAGGGGGCTTTGACGATGATTCCGCTTTCGTCCTTCGTCCCCGTGCGGACCGCCCCGTTCATCGCCTCGTAGAAGGCCGGCCGGCAGTCGGGATAGCCGGACGAGTCGGCCCACACCGCGCCGATGTAGACGTTCTTCGCGCCGATCACCTCGGCCCACGAAACGGCGATGCAGAGGAAGTGGGCATTGCGGAAGGGGACGTAGGTGGCGGGGACGCCTCTCCGCTCCGGATCCGCGGGGGGAATGTCGACGGACGGGTCGGTCAGGGCGGACCCCCCGATCGTCCTCAGATACCCGATGTCGGCCACCATCCGCTCCCGGACCTTCAGGTGGTCGGCGATCGCGTGGAAGCAGGCGAGCTCCTGCCGCCCCGTCCGCTGTCCGTACGTGACGTGCAGGAGGGAGATCTCCGACTCCCGGGTGGCGAAGGCGGCCAGGACGAGACTGTCCATCCCCCCGCTGGCGAGGACGATCCCTTTCGGCTTCGTTGAGAGCGTCACACCCCTCTCCGGTCCGGTCCCCAGACAAGCTTGTGGATCTGCAGCTGGAACCTCGCGTCGATGGCGTCCCCGACCATCCAGCCGGCGAGCTCCTCGGGGGAGAGAAGGCCGAAGGCCGGGGACAGCAACACCTGGAACGGGTGCTTTTTCCCGTACGTTTCGATCACCGTCCGGGCGAACCGGTAATCTTCCCTGGAGGAGAGGACGAACTTGACCTCGTCGCGGGCGCCGAGGTGGCCGAAATTCTCCCAGGCCGTCTTTCCCGCCTCCCCGGAGCCGGGGCATTTGACGTCCATGATCCGGACCGCCCGGGGGTCCAGGCGGGAGAGGGGAACGGTTCCGTTCGTCTCCACGAGGACCGTGTGGTCGAGATCGAGGAGCGCGGTGACGAGAACGGGGGTTTCCTCCTGAAGCAGCGGCTCGCCGCCGGTCACCATCACCCGCGGAATGCCGAACAAGGTCACCCGCGTCACGACCTCCTCGAGAGGGATCTCCTCCCCGCCGTCGTACGCGTACGTCGTGTCGCAGTAGCGGCACCGGAGGTTGCAGCCGGTCAGGCGGACGAAGGCGAACGGAAGACCGACATAGGAGGTCTCCCCCTGGATGCTGGCGAAGATCTCGGACACGCGAAGCATCTGTCTATCTTACCACGGTGCCCCGAGCCCTCCCCGGCCCCGTTGTTCCGGAGGGAGTTACTTGAGAACGTCGAGCCAGTGCGCGAAGAGAGCGTTCTTCCCCCGGACGATGTCGAAGAACTCGTCCTGGATCTGCTTCGTGACCGGACCCGGCTTCCCCGTGCCCACGAGGCGGTCGTCCACCTCCCGCACCGGGGTGATCTCGGCGGCCGTGCCGGTGAAGAACATCTCGTCGGCGATGTACATTTCGTCCCGGGTGAAGCGGGTCTCCTTGACCGGGAGGTTGAGTTTGCGGGCGATGGTCAGGACGGAGTCCCGGGTGATCCCCGGGAGGATCGACGTCAGGGGCGAGGTCTGCAGGATCCCGTTCCGGACGATGAAGATATTCTCCCCGGAGGCCTCGGCGACGTATCCTTCGGTGTCCAGCATTACCGCCTCGTCGTAGCCCGCCTGCTTGACCTCCCACTTCGCGAGGACGGAGTTGACGTAGGAGCCGTTGATCTTCCCTTTCGTCATGGCCGCGTTGACGTGGTTGCGGCTGAAGGAGGAGACCTTCGCCCGGATTCCCTTCCGGATCCCCTCGTCGCCGAGGTAGGCCCCCCACGACCAGGCGGCCACCGCCACGCGGATCGGGTTGCTCTTCGCGAACAGCCCCATCTCCCCGTCCCCGATGAGGACGACCGGCCGGATGTACCCCTCGGAGAGCCCGTTGACGGTGACGGTCCGGCGGATGGCGTCGCAAATCTTCTCGGGGGAGAAGGGGATGGTCAGGAGAACGATGTGGGCCGAGGCGAAGAGCCGGTCCACGTGCTCCTTGAGCCGGAAGATGGCGGACCCGCCGCCCTCGGTCTTGTAGCAGCGGATCCCCTCGAACACCCCGACGCCGTAGTGCAGCGTGTGGGAGAGGACGTGGACCTGTGCGGCGTCCCAGTCGACAAACTTCCCGTCCAGCCAGATCTTCTTCGTTTTGGGGACCACGTCCGCCCTCCCGCCGGAATTGATGTGCTATTCTTGCAAAGGAATGGAAAGACTGTCAATCCGGGCGACCCGCGCTGCGCAGGTCGATGCGGGACCGGGCCGCGGACCAAAGGGGCAAAGGATCTTCATGGCGGGCGGGCTCCGGAAGGAGGAGATGGACCGGAAGCGGATCGGGACCGCCCGCTTTTCCCTGGGAAGCGCGGTCACCCTCGCCGCGACCAAGCTCTTCGTAGGGATCGCAACCGGCTCCCTGGGGGTCCTCTCCTCCGCGTTCGACAACCTTGCGGACATTCTCATGTCGGGGGTGAACTACCTCTCGATCCGGAAGTCGATGGAGCCTCCCGATTCCTCGCACCCGTACGGGCACGGGAAAGCGGAAACGCTCGGCACCATCTTCATGTCGGTGATCGTCGCCCTGACCGGGGTGTGGATCGTCTGGGAGGGGATCCGCCGGTTACGGGCCGGGATCGTGCCGGGTTCCGTGGACGCGGGGCTGGTCGTCATGGCCCTGTCGGTGGCCGCCTCCTGGTACATCTCCGGGCGGATCCGGAAGGCGGGGGAGGAGACCGGCTCGAGCGCCCTCATGGCGGACTCCCTCCATTACCGGACCGACGTCTATTCGAGCGGGGGGATCCTTCTCGCCCTCCTGGCGTACCGCCAGACCGGCTGGAAGTGGCTGGACCCGGGAGTGGCCGCGGTCGTGGGGGGATACATCGTCGCGGCGGCCTTACCCATCTTTCGGGGGGCGCTGGGAGACCTGATGGACCGCAGCCTCCCGCCGGAAACGGTGGAGAAGATCCGCCAGATCATCGAGAGCCACCGTCCCCTCATCGTCGACTATCACAAGCTCCGCACGCGCCGCTCCGGCTCGGAGGTGCACGTGGATTTCCACCTCGTCGTCTGCCGCCAGTATCTCCTCCAGGACGCGCACCGGGTGGCGGACCACCTCGAGAAGGAGGTGGCGCTGGTGCTGGGCAACGCGCACGTGGTGACCCACATCGATCCGTGCGAGATCGAGTGCCTCGGACAGGACCATTGCGAGCGGGTCCTGGGGGAAATCCGCAAGCTGGAGGATCCCGAAAGGACGCGGCCTGGCCGGGAAAACGGGAAGAAGGTCTGATCCGCGGCGGGTGGGGCAACCGGGTTCTTTTCGGGCGGTTGCATCGTTCCCCCGTGATATAATCCGCCTTGCCATGAGACTGGTCCTGATCCTGCTGATCGTTCTGATGGGTGTTGTTGCGGTATTCGCGATCCAGAACCCGGGGATCGTCACCGTCAAGTTCTTCAACTATTACGTGGACACTTCCATCCTCGTGGTGATCATCGTCGCGTTCGGGGTGGGAGTCATCGTCGGGTTCCTTCCCGGGATCCCGACCGCCTTCCGGCGCAATCGCCGGATCCGGGAGCTCGAGGCCGACCTGGCGGCCGAACGGAAGGCGCAGCCCCCTCCTCCGCCCGTCACGCCTTGAACGACCGGGATCTGTCCCAGCCGGAGTCGAAGCTGCTCGTCTGTCTTCTCCTCTTCTACCGGGAGATCGGCCCGGCGGCGACGCCGGGGCTCAGGGGGCTGGATGAGGAGGCCGGCCTCGAACGGCACGAGCTGGACGAGGCCGTCAAGGGGCTGCGCGCCAAGGGCCTGATCGAGTACTGGGAGTTGCAGCCCGCCGTTCGCCTGACGCGGGAGGGTCTCCGTCTCGCCAGACGTATCGGCGTCGAAGACGAGTGACTTCCGCGCGGGGCAAGGATTTCGGGGCAAGGCTTGCCGACGTCTCCCGCCGCCTCTGCGCGAGATTCGGCCGCCCTTTCCGGTGCGCCCACGAGGAAGAGCCGGTGAGGAACCTGATCCTCACGATCCTTTCCCAAAACACGACCGATGCGAACCGCGACCGCGCGTTCCGCTCCCTGACGAGGCGCTTTCCGGAGATTCCCCTGCTTGCCCGGGCGAAGCCGGAACAGGTGGAGGAGGCGATCCGGGTGGGAGGACTGGCGAAGGCGAAGGCCGGATCGATCCTGACGGCGCTTTCCCGTCTCAAGCAGGAGCGCGGGGGGTATACCCTCGATTTCCTTCGGGACCGGTCGCTCCCCGAGGCGCGCGCGTACCTGACCTCCCTCCCCGGGGTGGGGATCAAGACCGCGAACGTCCTCCTTCTGTTCTCCTTCGGGAAGGAGGCGTTTCCCGTCGACACGCACATCCTCCGGGTGGCAAGAAGGCTTCGGCTCGTCCCGGCGACAGCCGACCTGTCCCGGGCGGCGCTTCTGCTCGAGCCGCACGTCCCGAAGGGGGAGCACATACCGCTGCATCTCAACCTGATCCGGCTCGGACGGGAGATCTGCCGTCCTTCGAACCCGCTCCATGCGGAATGCCCTCTCTTGCCGGTATGCCCGGAAGGGGTGCGGGGGACGGGGAAGCGGAGGACGCACGCCCGATGACGGTTCTCAACGCCGTGCAGCTGGTTCTCCTGGGGATCCTCACGCTCGTGATGGGGGTGCCGGCCATCGTCCTGGCCCTGCTCCTGCCGGGGAAGTCGCTGAAGGGAAAGCTCTTCCTCGTGGTGTCCAGCACCTACGCCCGGGTCGCCTTCTGGTTGTTCCGGATCCGGGTCGTGGGGCGCGGGATGGAGAATATCGATGCGGCAAAGCCGTACGTCTTTCTCTCCAACCATATCAGCCTCGCCGACTCTCCGGCCCTTGCGATCGTCATTTCCCATCCTCTCCACTGGGTATTCAAGAAGGAACTGGCGAAGATCCCGGTCTTCGGGTGGGTCCTGCTCGCCTGCGGCCAGATCATGGTCGACCGGTCTTCCCCCGAGCAATCGAGAGCCTCGCTGGACAGGGCGCTTTCCGGGCTGTCCGGGAACAACTCGGTGATGATCTACCCGGAGGGGACGCGCAGCCGGGACGGGAACCTGCAGCCGTTCAAGAAAGGGGGGTTCTGGATGGCCCTGCAGGTGGGGCTGCCGATCGTCCCCGTGCGGGTCTCGGGGAGCCGCGAGATCGTGGCCGCGGACACGCTGCGCGTCCGGCCCGGGACGATCACGGTCGAGATCTTTCCCCCGCTCGAGACCCGGGGCCGGACCTCGTCGGACATCCCGGACCTCATGAACCGGGTCCGCGAGGCGATGCTCTCCGGAACGACGGGTCCTGCGTAAAGAAGAACAGCGCGCCCGCCGCCGTGAACGCCGCCGCCGAGGAGAACATGGCGGTGTACCCCAGATATTCGGCCACGAACCCGAAGGCCGCCGCCCCCACCACGAGCCCCATGTCGAACGCCCCCGTGAACATCGCCATCGCCATCCCCCCCTTCTCTCTGCCCGCCCGGTCGAGGATGAGCGCGGAGAGCGAGGGAAACAGGAAGCCGTGCCCCGTGCCGGTGACCATGGCCACGAGGGCAAGGCCTGCGTGCCCCCGCACGAAGGGGATGGCGAGGATCCCCGCCGCGAGGAGCAGGAGGGAAACGAGGCAAAGGCGCTCGCGCGGGAGACGGTCGGAGAGCTTCCGGCCGAGGGTCCTCGTCGCGACGACGGTCAGGGCGTAGACGACGACGAAGACGCCGATCGTGGAGACCTTCCGGATCAGCAGGAAGACGGGAAGGAAGGTGAAGATCGATCCGAACGCCGTGCCGAAGAGGAACGCCGCCGAGTTCGGGATGAAGTACGTCCGGGAGAGGAACTCCAGAAGCGAGGAGACGGGAAGCTGGGAGGACCGCTTCGGCTCCGCCATCCCCAGCGGGAAAATGCCCGCGAGGAACGCGATGACGACGGCGGACAGGAAGAGGCCGTGGAATCCCGCCCTTCCGATCACCCATTCCCCGAGCCATCCGCCGAGCGCCGTGGGGATGAAGAAGGAGAGTCCGAAGACCCCGAGCGCCTCCCCCCGGCGGTCCGGCGGGGCGGCCGCGGCGATGTAGGCGTAGGAGGCGGTTGCGAAGAAGGAGTACGCCGCCCCCTGGAAGATCCGGATGGCGAAGAGGTGCGCGCCTCCTTCCCGGACAAAGAGCCACGGCACCGTGGAGGCCGAGGCGAGCAGGGCGCCGGAGACCAGGAACGCCGTCCGCCCCCGCCGGTCGACGAAGAGCCCGTTGACCGGCTTGAGCGACACGGAGACGAGCGTCCCCGTGGCCATGATCAGGCCGATCTCCCCCTCCCGGATGTCCAAGGTGTACAGGAAGGCCGGGAGGAAGATGAACATGGTGGCATACAGGGAATAGAGGAAGTTCGCCGTGTTCAGGAGAAAGTAGTTCCGGTCGTAGAGCGGGTGCGGCATAAGGGGTACTATACCCGCAGGGGGGATTTTTTCCACCCGTCGCTGCGCTCTTCCCCCCGCGCGCCGTTTCCGGGAGAATGGGGGAGATGAAGCCGCTCCGCATCGCGCTTGCGCAGATCAACACGACCGTGGGGGATATCGCGGGAAATGCCCGGAAGATCCTCGCCTACGTCGCCCGTGCGAGGAAGGCGGGGGCGGCGCTCGTGGTGTTCCCCGAACTGGCGATCCCCGGCTACCCCCCCGAAGACCTCCTTCTGCGCGACTCCTTCCTCGAGGAGAACATGCGGACCTGGAAGGAGATCGCCCGCCAGGTGAAGGGGATCACGGCGGTCGTCGGGTTCGTCCACAGGGACGACAAGGGGAGAAGGTACAACGCCGCCGGGATCGCGGCCGGGGGGCGCGTGCGCGGCGTCTACCGCAAGATCCACCTCCCCAACTACGGGGTCTTCGACGAGGTCCGGTACTTTTCCCGGGGGAAGGATCCGATGGTATTTCCCGCGGGGCGGTCCCCCGTCGGCGTCACGGTGTGCGAGGACATCTGGGTCCACCGCGGGCCGCTTCCCCGGGAGGCGAGGGCGGGCGCCCGGCTCATCGTGAACCTCTCCTCCTCGCCGTATCACGCGGGGAAGTGGGAGACGCGCCGGGAAGTGGTGGCAAGGCATGCGGCCGCCTCCCGGTGCCCGGTCGCCTACTGCAACCTCGTGGGGGGCCAGGACGAGCTCGTCTTCGACGGGGGGAGCATGGTCGTCTCGGCGACGGGGACTCTCCTGGCGCGGGCGAAGATGTTCGAGGAGGACCTCCTGCTCTGCGACGTGGACGGGAACGGGGAGGGAGGTCGCATCGACCCTTCGCCCAAGGACGACGAGGAGATCTTCCGGGCGCTCGCCTTGGGGACGCGCGACTACGTCGACAAGAACCGGTTCCCCGGCGTGATCGTCGGGCTGTCCGGAGGGATCGATTCCTCGCTGGTGGCCGTGATCGCCGTGGAGGCGCTGGGCCCCCGGCGCGTGCTCGGGGTGACCATGTCGTCCCTGTACACGGCGCGGATGAGCGTCGAGGACGCCCACGCGCTGGCGTCGAACCTGGGCATCCGGTGCATCGACCTGTCGATCCGCGATGTCTACCGGGCATTCGAGTCGGAGCTCTCCGGACCGTTTCGGGGACTCTCCCCCGACGCCACGGAAGAGAACATCCAGGCGCGCATCCGCGGGACGATCCTCATGGCCCTTTCCAACAAGTTCGGCCACCTCGTGCTCACCACGGGGAACAAGAGCGAGATGAGCGTCGGGTACGCGACCCTGTACGGCGACATGGCGGGAGGGTTCGCCATGATCAAGGATCTGTACAAGACGAACGTCTACCGGCTCTCGCGTTCCTACAACCTTCGGTGCGGTCGGACCGTCATCCCGGAGCGGGTGTTCACACGGCCCCCGTCGGCGGAACTGGCTCCCGACCAGAAGGATACGGACTCCCTTCCCGAGTACGACGTGCTCGACCCGATCCTGCGGATGTACGTGGAGAAGGACAGAAGCATCCCCGAGATGGCCGCGGCGGGGTATCCCGAGGAGGTCGTCCGTCGCGTCGTGGCCCTCGTCGATCAAAGCGAATACAAGAGGCGCCAGGCCCCGCCGGGGGTCAAGATCACCCCGCGGGCACTGGGCAGGGACCGCCGCATGCCGATCACCAGCCGGTTCCATGGGTAACACCGTTGTGCACCCGTCTGTCCGCATGAGCAGCAACGGCCGGACATCGTAAGGGAGAGGAGGGATCCCATGGCGGCAAGAGAGCGCAACGTCATTTCGTTGCTTCGGGAGCAGCTGAAATCCGTCCACGAGCTCCTGGAGGGGACGATGGCGGACGTGACGCCGGAGGTGGCGCACTGGTCCCCCCCCGGCCTGGCGATGCCGATCGGGGCGATCTACGCCCACGTCGTCGTCTCGGAGGACGGCGTCGTCAACGGGATGTTCCGGGAGGGCGCCCCCCTGTTCGCCTCCGCCTGGGCGGGCAAGACGGGGCTTTCCGAGCTTCCCCCGGATGTCGATCCGGAGAGACCGGGGCTCCCCGACTGGAGCGCATGGAGCCGAAAGGTGAAGGTGGACCTGCCGGCGCTTCGCGACTATGCCCGGGCGGTCTACGCCGCCTCGGACGAATTCCTGGCATCGCTGCGGGGAAAGGACCTCGACCGTCCCGTCGACCTCACGGCGTTCGGGCTCGGCCCGTCCACGATGATCTTCGTGATCAACAACGCGATCCTGGGGAATGCCTTCACCCACTGCGGGGAGATCGCCTGCCTGAAGGGCGTGCAGGGGAAACGGGGCTATCCGTTCTGATGCCGGGGGGCGGATCCTACTCCTTGAGCTTCATCACGCGGAACCCCTCGGCGTACCGCGGGCCGCCGGGGGCGCGGTCCGGTTCGCCTGCCGGCGGCTTGGCAGCCCGCTCCGCCTCGCGGGCGGCCCGCTCCCGGATCCTTTCCGACGGGTTCCATCCCCCCAGCTGGCTCCCGTAGGCCTCGAGCGACGCGATCTTTGCGTCGATCGTCCCGGTGATGTCGATCCACGTGTTCGGGGAGTGGGTTGCGCAGACGTATACCGCGTGGACCTTGTGCGCCCGTCCCTCCTCGGGCCACAGAAGCTCCATCTCGGCGCAGGGGAAGACGGCGTCGAGCGCGGCCACCGCCGCCGCGCGGTGGTCCGGGTGGTTGATGTAGCGGTCCTCGAAGAACAGGGCGTGCGGGTCGCCGCAGATCACGACCTCGGGCCGGTGCGCCCGGATCTCGCGGACCAGCCGCCTGCGCAGTTCGAGGGACGGGACGAGCTCGCAGTCGTCGTAGCCCAGGAAGACGACCTTCTTCACGCCGAGAGCACGGGCCGCCTCCCGCTGCTCCGCCTCGCGCGTGCGCGCCAGCGCATCCCGCGTGGTCGTTTCGTCGTGTGTTCCGACGTTTCCGCTCGTGATGACCACGAAGGTCACTTCGCAGCCGGCCCGCGTCCATCGCGCGATCGTGCCCGACACGATGAACTCGGCATCGTCGGGGTGGGCGAAGATGGTCATCGCGGAACGCGGGACGTAGTCGGCGTCGAATCTCTGCATCCGTCTCCTCGGGGAGCAAGGACGTTCTGTGCATGTTGATGCACCGGGAAAACGAAAGGATGCGCGCCGCCGGGACGGATCGCCACGGCCCTTCGGCTCCTGCGGGGGAGGCCGGCTATCGCACGTTGACCGTACGGTATTTTGCGATCCGTACCAGTCCCGGCTTCGCCCCCTTGAACTTGGAGACGTGCCGTGCCTCCGCGAGGAACACCGGGACGTTCCGGGACCCCCTCGCCTTGCTGTGGAAGACCGCGAGCCGGGCGCCCTCCTCCACCACCTCGTCCGGGATCTCCTTCCCCGGCGTTCGCCGGATCAGGACGTGGCTTCCCGGGATCCCCTGGGTGTGCAGCCACAGGTCGTCGGGTGCCGCCAGCTCCTTCACGATCCGGTCGTTCCCCACGTTGTTCTTCCCGATCAGGATCGTGCAGCCCCGGAAGACGTGCTCCTCCACCTGGGGCGGCACGGTCCTCCCCGTGGGCTTCGCCGGTTTTTTCGTTCCCTGCTTCCGGGGTGCGAACGAGGCGGACAGCTCCTGCCGGACGGCCAGGAGGTCTTCCCGGGTGGAGGCCGACGCAAGCTGCGACTCGAGCGACTCGAGGTAGTAGACGGATTCGGAGACCTCGCGCTTCCTTTTCCGCACGATCTCGGCCGCCCTCCTGGCCTTCTTGTGCTGGTGGAAGTACCGGGTCATGTTCTCCACCGGCGTCTTCGCGGGGTCGAGGGGGATCCCGCGGAACTCGGCCATCCCCTTCCGCAGGGAGGCAAGGTTCGCCTTCAGCGTTTCCCCGAGTTCCCCCCCTTTCCGTCCTTCCTCCAGCCGTTCCTCGTCGCCGCTCACGTTTTCGAGCTTGTGGCGTTCCTTGCGCAGAAGCGCGGACAGCCGGGACCGGATCTGCTGTCGCAGGACGGCATCCTCGTGATTGCGCGCGGTCTCCCCGTAGTAGAGATCCGCCGCCTCGTTGGCCGACGGCGCGGGGGAGAAGTCGACGAACCCGGCCTCCGGGCAGGGGAACGGGAGGAGCCGCCTCTTCCCGGTGGGGAGGGTGCCGATCCCGGGGGAGAAATCGTCTTCCTCGTACCGGCGGACCAGTTCCCGCACCGCGGCGTACAGGTCCGCGGCGCCTCCTTTCCCGCGGCCTGCCGCCTCGTGGGCCAGCTCCTGTCCCAGGCCGGAGACCTCCTTTTGCAGGACGCGCGCGAGCCCCTCCCACCCCATCGACCAGATCCGCTCCGCATCGGCCAATGTGATCTCGGGAAGGAAGGTCCGTTCGGGTTTCGGGAGCGGCCGGTACGGGATGCCGGGCGCGACCTCCCGGATCCGGCTCTCCTCGGGCGAGACGGTCCGGAGCGGCTCGAGGATGAGGCCTTCCGGGTTCGCGTAGATCAGGTTGGCGTGGCGCCCGTACAGTTCGGCGAACAGGGTCGTCCGGTCGTGCTCCGCATCGGGCCGCGACGAGAAGAACTCCATCCGGACCAGCCGGTCGAAGGGGGCGACGGAGATCGCGGCAAGCCGCATCCCGGCGAGATGGCGCCGCAGGTACTGGCAGAACCTGGGAGGGGAAGGCGGGTTGGGGACGCGCCGGGTGGTGAGGTGGATGCGGCAGAGCTCCGCGTGGGCGGAGACGAGGAGGCGGAGTTCCTCCCGGCCCGTCCACAGCGTGAGGACGATCTCCCGGTCCTGGGGCTGGGAGACCTTGGAAACGAGCGCTCCCCGAAGACGGTCCGACAGTTCGGTCACGATCTGTTTCAGGAGGAATGCATCCATTGTGATGCTATTGTACTCCCATCCGGAAGGGGAGAATGGAGCCCGTGGATGAGGCCGGCCGCGGGCCCCCGGGGAGGAGAGGACCGGCGATGCCGTATACCACCGCCCCCGGATTCCGCATGGAGTACGAGACGACCGGGGGGGGAGAACCGCTGCTCCTGATCAACGGGCTGGGGAGCGACCGCTCGGAGTGGCTCTTCCAGCTTCCCGCGTTCGCGAGGCGCTTCCGAGTGATCGCGTTCGACAACCGGGGGGCCGGCGGGAGCGATACACCGCCGGGGCCCTACACGACTGCGCAGATGGCCGACGACGCGGCAGCCCTCCTGGAGCATCTTGCGGTGGACCGGGCACACGTCCTCGGGGTTTCCCTCGGCGGGATGGTCGCCCAGGAGGTTGCGCTGCGGCACCCGCACCGTGTGCGGAAGCTGGTGCTGGCGTGCACGGCGCCGGGCGGTGAAGGCTCCGTGCGCCCCGCGCCCGAGGTCCTCGGGGCGTTCGTCCATTCCCCCGGGGCCGACCCGGAGGAGGAGATCCGCCGGACCCTCCCGTTCCTGTACACGGAGGGGTACCGGCGCAGCCACCCGGAGGAGATCGAGGCGTTCGTCCGGAGAAGGCTTGCGAAGCCGGTTTCCGCGGCGGGGAACGCCGCGCAGCTTGCGGCGGCGGTCGGTCATTCGGCGTGGGAGAGGCTGGGGTCCATCGGCGTGCCGACGCTGGTGGTCACCGGGGACGGCGACATGGTGGTGTCTCCGGAAAATTCGCGTCGCATCGCGCGTCGCATCCCCGGAGCGAAACTCGTTCTCCTTCCGGGCGGGCCGCACCGCTTCTTTGCGGAGAACGCGGACGCGTTCAACCGCGAGGTCCTTACTTTCCTTTAGGGGACGTTCTTAAACTTTTTAAGGTGGAACGACAGAACAAGAGATTCTTGCCCCTTTCCCTTCGGGGAGGGCGTGGGGGAAACCATCCGGGAAAACGTCATCGAAGACACTTGCCCATGAAAAAGTTTAAGAACGTCCCCGGTGTTGGAAGTTACAGCGTGGGCGTGTCGTCCGGGGGGGGAAGGGCTATCCTGCGCCGCTCGTCGACCGCCCGGATGCTGTCCTTGTGGGACTTGATGATGAAGGAGGCCGCGCCGACCGGGTCGTCCGTGACGTGGAAGAGCTTGAGGTCGGAGCGGGAGATCGTCCCTTCCTGGATCATCGAGGACCGCATCCACTCGAGCAGCCCACCCCAGTAGCTCTCCCCCATCAGCACGACCGGGAACCGGCGGATCTTCCCCGTCTGGATCAGGGTGAGCGACTCGAAGAACTCGTCGAGCGTGCCGAACCCGCCGGGCATGATGACGTAGCCGGCCGCGTATTTCACGAACATCACCTTGCGCGCGAAGAAATGCTTGAAGTGGAGGGACTTGTCCTGGTACCGGTTGACCTTCTGCTCCTCGGGGAGCTGGATGTTGAGCCCGATGGAGAGCCCCTTGCCGCGCTTGGCCCCCCGGTTCGCCGCCTCCATGATCCCGGGGCCGCCTCCGGAGATGACGGCGTATCCATTGCGGGAGAGCGTTTCCGCCACCTTGCAGGTGGCCTTGTACGACCAGTTGCTCCGCTTGGCGCGGGCGCTGCCGAAGATGGAAACGGCCGGCCCGACGCTGCGGAGGGCCTCGAACCCCTCCACGAATTCGCTCATGATGCGGAACACGCGCCACGTCTCGACCCCTACGAATTCCTCCACGGGATCTTCTTTCTACGACTTCCGGGACGTCTTGGCGTAGAAGGTCTCGAGCACCTGGGAGACGCTCTTGCTGCCGCACTTCGGGCACTTCCGCTTCCCCGTTTCGAATTCCGAGAAGGAGAGGATTTCCTGGAACTTCTTCCTGCATTTTTTGCACTCGAAGGAATAGGTGGGCATGGCTTCCTCCTTATTGCGGCGCGGGGTTTCTTGTTCGAAGCCCCGGCTCTCGTAAGTAAGTACATGCCATAAAGCCGGTGGGGAAGCAAGCGGAGCAATCGGGGGGGGAACCAGAAACACCCGGGCCGCCCGAAGCATCAAAAGATCATGGAAAAGGTCCCGTTTCTCGACTACAAAGAAATTCTGGTGACCGGTGGTACGGGGTTTCTGGGACGGCACGTCTGCCGCGCACTGATCGCGAGGGGGTTCCTCCCCCGCCTCCTTGTGCGGGTCGGATCGGAAGAACGCATCCCGGAGGATGTCCGGCGCGTGTGCAGGGTGACGCCCGGCGACGTCACCAACCGGGAGTGCGTGGTGAACGCGGCCCAGAGCACCGGGGCGATCGTCCACCTGGCGGGCATCATCCGGGAGTTTCCGGCGCGGAATGAGACCTTCGAGAAGGTTCACGTGGAAGCCACCCGGCACGCCGTGCACGCGGCGAACCACTGGAGGATTCCACGGTTCGTGCACGTGAGCGCACTCGGGGCGGAGGCAGGCGGTCCAGGCGGCTACTTCGACTCGAAGGGAAGGGCGGAGGAGATCGTCAGGAACTCCGGCCTCTCCTGGACCGTTTTCCGGCCGGCCGGGATCTTCGGGCCGGGGGACCGGTTCTTCACCGAGTTGGGGCGGGCGGTGCGCCGCGCCCCGGTCCTTCCCGTCCCGGGAGACGGGGAGTTCCTCCTGCAGCCGGTGTTCGTCGGGGACGTGGTCAAGGGGATTGCGGATTGTCTGTCCCGTCCTGACACGGAGAAACGGTCCTTCGACGTCGGCGGGCCGGAGCGCTTCACATACAACGAACTGGTCGACCGGATCGCGGCGGCAATTGGCGTCCGGGTCCGGAAGGCCCGCATTTCCGTTCCGCGCATCCGGCGCGCGACGCGGGTCCTTTCCCGGTTCGAGAAATTCCCCCTTGCCCCGGAGATGCTCGACGTCCTGCTCGCGGGGAGCACCTGCGACGGTGGTCCGTACTATTCCGCTTTCGGTCTGGATCCCCTGCCCGTGTCATCATATATCGGATCCCTGCGGTCATCGGACGGCGCGTCCGGGAAGTCCGCCTGAACTCCTGCTTCACAGGAATCGCGGAGAGAAACGACTGCTCCGATCTCCCGGTAGGAAAAATTTTTCCCTTTCGGGAGCCCTGTTTGGGAAAAACTTTTCTTCTTCCCTGCCGTTCCTCTCACCGTCTCTAACAGAAAGATGAATAATATCAAAGCTTTTGATCTTTACGCCGATTGGACCGTATTTTGCTCCCATTCCGGGCAGAATGCGAGAGATCACCAGGAAGATCGTTCCGGCCGGCGTCTTGTCATTGCTTGTGCTCCTGTCTCTTCCCCTCTGGCTTCTCCCTTCGAAGGCACTCGGGGAGTCCTACCTGTATGAGGATATCCACCCGGCCGGCTGGAACGACTCCCGGGTGATGTCCATAAGCGGGCGCGGCGAGGTGGTGGGATACGGCACGACCGCCTCCGGAGAACGCGGTTTTCTCTGGTCTTCCGGCAGGATCACCGAGATTCTCCCCCCGGGGGCAGACAGCGCGAAGGCGGTCTGGATCAATGACTACGGGGAGATCGCCGGGACCTTCGTGAAAGACGGAGTCCTCCATGCCTTCCTGTTGCGCGGAGCGACCTATCTCGACCCGACGCCGGGGTGGGGGTGCTCGGAGGCCGCGTACCTCGGGGAGGACGGCGCGGTCGGCGGACAAGGGGAGTTCGGGGCCTTTGTGTCCCGGGGCGGCGTGGCGGAGGTCCTCCCGGGGTTTTCCGCCGTGGTGGCGGGGAACTCCTCGGGAGAGATCGTCGGTGAGGGGGATGGCACTGCGCGGCTCTATCTCCCGAAACAGGGGTACCGGGACCTCACCCCCCCGGGGGCGAGCTCCGCATCCCCCCGAGGGATAAACGAAAACGGACGGGTGGCGCTCAACTCCCGGGAGTCGGGGATCGACAGGGGGTTCGTCTTCTCCGACCCCTTTTTCGTCTCCATGACCCCTCCCGGATGGATCTCGTCGAACGCCACCGCGATCAACAACCTGGAGATGGTGGCCGGATACGGGGATTCCCCGGAAGGGAGGCGAAGCTTCCTGCGGTCGGGGGGAACGTACGAGATCCTTTCCTTCCCCGGTTGGAGAGCCACGGAAGCCGCCGCCCTGAACGACCTCGGGCAGGTGGCGGGGTCCGGGACGACGGCGACGGGGGAGACCCATGCGTTTGTCGCCTCCCCGGCGGGCGCTCCCGCAGCAAAGGTCGCCGCAGCGGGCGCCTCCGGCGGCGGGTGCGCCTTGGCAGCCCGGGGCGCGGCGGGGGAGACGCTAGGCTCCGCCGCGTCCGGCCTGGTGCTGCTGATCCCCCTTCTTCTGCTTCGGGGACGCCGCCCGGGCCGGCAGCCTACTCCCCGATGATCTTGACGAGGACCCGCTTCTTCCTCCGGCCGTCGAACTCGCCGTAGAAGATCTGCTCCCAGGGGCC
>CP070783.1:1255004-1296011 GCA_020346465.1 Deltaproteobacteria bacterium | reverse complement strand
GATATGTTTCACGAATCTCATCACATCCTCCCCTTTCCCTCGCCGATCCCTGCGCTCCGGCGGCGGAATCCTTTCTTTTTTGACGGCGAAGGGGGATGTGGAATTCAACCCCCCGGCCTCTCCTTCGCCCGGATCCGCCCCGCTCCTATATCATTGTATATAACCCCGCCCGAACGGGAAAGTTCCGCCCACCCCATCCTGCGCGAGGACTGGTATACTTTCTATCCATTCGATCCGCAAAGGGGGATCGTTCTTGCACCGGCTGAGCGACCATAACCGGTCGATCGAAGAGATGTTTTCCTCGATCGCGCCCAGGTACGACTTCCTGAACCGGCTCCTTTCCCTGGGGACGGACCGCAGGTGGCGCCGGGAAGCCGTTGCGTCGATCCAGCCGGAAAAGGGGGGGATCCACCTGGACGTGGCGACCGGCACCGCCGACGTCGCCCTGGAGATCTTCCGCCAGAAGGGAAACGGGGCGTTCGTGGCCGGGGTGGACATCTCCGCGGCGATGATGCGGATCGGCCGGGAGAAGGCGGCCCGCGCAGGTCTTGCAGGCAGGCTTGCCTTTGTGCGGGCGCCGTGCGAGGCGCTTCCCTTCCGGGACGCGGTGTTCGACTCCGCTTCCATCGCGTTCGGGATCCGGAACGTGGCGCATCGGGAAGGGGGGCTGAGGGAGATGTGCCGCGTGGTCAAACCGGGCGGGCGCCTCGTGATCCTGGAGTTCTCGCAGCCGGAATCCGCCCTCTTCGGAGCCCTGTACCGATTCTATTTCACGAGGGTCCTCCCGAGGCTGGGGGGGCTGTTCTCCCGCCGGAGCGCATACACCTATCTTCCCGACTCCGTCCGGGAGTTTCCGTCTCCGCACACATTCGCGGGGATGATGCGGGAAGCGGAGTGCGATCCGGTCACCGTCCGGCCGCTTACCCGCGGGATCGTGACCCTCTACGTCGGGACCAGGCGACAGCGTCCCGGCTAGATTCGGTCCTGCGCTTTTTCCCCCTCGAACCACCCCTCGAACAGCGCGGTCGTGAGGTACCGCTCCCCCGCGTCGGGAAGGATCACGACGATCGTCTTTCCCTCGAATTCGGCGGTCTTCGCGAGACGCACCGCCGCGGCCGCAGCCGCGCCGCAGGAGATCCCGCAAAGGATCCCCTCCTCCCGGGAAAGCCGGCGGCCGAACTCGATCGCCTCGTCGTTGCTGACGGTCTCGACGCGGTCCACCAGCGAGAGATCGAGCACGTCGGGGATGAATCCCGCTCCGATCCCCTGGATCTTGTGGGGACCCGGCTGGAGCGGCTCCCCGCCCAGCGTCTGGGTGATGACGGGGCTGTGGACGGGCTCGACCGCCACGGAAAGGATCGGCTTCCGCTTCGCCTGCTTGATGAACCGGGATATCCCCGTGATCGTCCCCCCCGTCCCGACGCCGGAGACGAGCACGTCGATCTCCCCCCCCGTGTCCTCCCAGATTTCCGGGCCGGTGGTGTCCTCGTGGATCTGCGGGTTGGCGGGGTTCGTGAACTGCTGCGGCATGAAATAGTGCACGGGGTCCGACGCGACGATCTCGGACGCCCTGTCGATCGCCCCCTTCATCCCTTTTGCCCCCTCCGTCAGCACCAGTTTCGCCCCGAAGGCCTGGAGGACCATCCGGCGCTCGATGCTCATCGTCTCCGGCATGGTCAGGATGATCCCGTATCCCCGGGCGGCGGCCACAAAGGCGAGGGCGATCCCCGTGTTCCCGGACGTCGGCTCCACGATCGTCTTTCCCGGTCCGAGCAGTCCCTTCTTCTCCGCGTCCCACACCATCGAGGCCCCGATGCGGCACTTGACCGAATATGCCGGATTCCGCCCCTCGATCTTTCCCAATACGGTAGCTTTCGCACCTTCGGTGATCCGGTTCAGCTGCACAAGGGGGGTTTTCCCGATCGACAGCGAATTATCCTTGAACCATCTGGACATCCCGACCCTCCCGACATAAACGATGTATTTAATAGTATTTAATCTCCCCGGCCGTGTCAACACGATTTTCCCCGCTTCCCATTTCCCGGGTTTGGCTGTATCTTTGCTGGATGGGAAATCTTGCCCTGTGCGTGTTCTGCAGTTCGAGCAACCTGGTTCCGGAGCATTTCCGGAAGGACGCGATCGCCCTCGCCGACCGGATGGCCGAGGAGAAGATCACGCTGATCTACGGGGGTGGGTCGGTGGGCCTCATGGGAATCCTGGCAGACCGGATCCTGGGCCGGGGGGGGGAGGTCATCGGCGTCATCCCGACGTTCCTGCGCACGGAGGAGCTCGCCCACGAAGGCCTCACGGAGATGATCGTCACGCAATCGATGCACGAGAGGAAGATCGAGATGAGCCGGAGGGCGGACGCCTTTGCGGTCCTCCCGGGCGGATTCGGAACGATGGACGAGTTCTTCGAGATCCTCACGTGGAAGCAGCTCGGTCTGCACGCGAAGCCGATCGTCGTGGCCAACACCGGCGGCTGGTTCGACCCGATCCTTTCCTACTTTCTCAACGCGGAGAACCAGCGCATGGTCTCCCGCCAAAACCTCGCACTGGTGGAAATCGTCGGTTCCGGCGATCAGGTCGTAAACGCCCTGTTGCGCAGGCGGGACCCGGCCGGCACCCCTCCCCGTCTTTCCCGGCTGTAGGGCCGGCCTATCCCCCTGCCTTCCCTCCCGCCCGGGAGAGGAGCAGGTTGATGACCGAAGAGCAGAAGACGACGAGGCATGCCGCCTCGGCGAAGTCGACGGGGACATCGGCGGTTCCGCCCCCCGGCAATCCGCTTGCGGCATGGCAGCGGGAGAGCATCGAGTCGATTCCCCCTTGCAGCTCCGGCGGGATCCCGAGCTTGCGGGCGACGGGCGCAACCGTACCCATCGCGACCCCGGCCGGCCCGCCGGCAAGGGTATGCACGACGGCCGCCACCGCGATCACGGCCTCGCGGACGGCCTCCTTCGGCGCGGGATCGGGACGGCGCGAGAGGAAACCGACGGCCGCCTCCAGATGCCGTGCGGCGGCGTCCTGATCGAACAGGGAGAGCGTTTGCCGGGCCGTCTCCACGGAATCCAGGCCGATCCCGTCGGGGAGGGGCACGAACCGGTCGCGCAGAAGCCGGACCGTCGCGCCCTCCTCTTCGAGAACCCTGTTCAGGCCGCGTCGAAGGAGCTTCCGGTCCACCTCCTTCATTCCGGCCCTCTCACCCGTGAGAAGGAATTCGAAGAGGTCGTAGACCCTGTGGTCCGGAAGCCCGAAAAAGGCCTCTTTCAGGGCACGGCGCGACGCCTCGTTGTCGGAGACCGGCAGGTCGTCGATCGTCTCCTTGAAGAACGCAAGGCAGGCGCCCCGCAGGATCGCCCCCCACGCGGTTCCGGAATGATCGGTTCCGGAAACGACCCGGTACAGCAGATTCCAGAGCGAGTTCCGAAGCGGTGTCCCCGCCCCGCCGCCGCCATCCCCCATGAATGCATCCTCCCGGGAAATCATACCCGAGGGACGAAGGGGGCGGAAAAAAAACCCCCCGGGGGGGAAAGCCCCCGGGGGGATGTCCGTTGCCGCTGACAGGCCGCCCGGCCGCTTCCGCCGAGGCCTTACCCGCGCACCTCCCAGCGGCCGGGAATCCACACGGTTACCTCGACGTCCCGGTAATACCCGGGGACCCAGATGCTCCGGCCCCGGTGTTTCCCGTTGCCTCCGTACCGTCTTTTGTAATCGTCTCCGTACCCGTGCCCCCGACGCTCGATCTCCCAATGACCGGGGACCCACCGCCTTTCGATCCTTGTCTCGTAGCGTCCCGGGACCCACACCTCCTCGGGGGGGTAATAGACCCGCGGAGGGGGGGCGTAGACGGGCGCCGGGTGGTAATGGGCGCCCGCAATCGCGTTCCCGAGAATCGTCACGCCGATGATCCCCGTCAGGATCTTCCCGGCCGTCGCCCACTCCGCATCCCCGGCCGCGGCGGGAAAAGGGGCCACCGCCAGAACTGCCGCTGCAACCGTTATCGCCACCAGTTTCTTCATCGTCCTCGCCTCCTTCTCGCCTTGGTCGCCTCGGGACCTTCCTGCAGGGTGTAACCCGCTTTCCCAAGGAGATGTTTCCTTCGTTCTGCTGATGGGACGGAGGAGACGGGGTGGAAATTCAAACGGCGGCTACTTCGCGGAAATGATGAGAATCAGGACGCCTTTCTCGTAGGTGGGACCTGCGACGAGCACCATCCCCCCCCGCTTGAGGCCAAGGGTCGTGGTGAGAATGTTGCGGTCTCCCTCCATGATCTGTACGGCAAGCCTCACCCTGGTCCCCTCGGAAGGAACGGGGGTCACGCGCATGGACCGGTTCCCGGGGAGCCTGAAATCCCCCGTCTCGCCCACGTTCAGGGTGCGGCCGAGACGGTCCACCATCCGGTAGGAGGAGTAGGTGAACATCGACTGCAGCTGGTTCCGGATCGAGGAGAGTGCCGGGTCCATCGTGGTCCCCTCGTTGGAGGCCAGCACGACCCCCACGTCGACCGCGACCGGGGAGTCTGGCGAGGCCCCCACGGTGTGCGCGAAAAGAAGAAGGGCGATGCAGGCGATCGCGGGGAGGCAGCCCCGCGGCTTCGGATCAGGACTTCCCATGTTCGATGATCCAGATCACCCGCGGAAGTCCCTCCCCTTTGTCCACCAGGGCCACGGTCGCGGAGTCGGATTCGATGGATTCCACCGTGACGTCGAAACTGTTCGGGTGAAACGGAGCCCTCGAATCATTCGAAGGATAGAACAGAAGGGCCAAAACCGCAACCACGGCCGCCGCCGGGACCCAGAGCCACCTGCGGAGAAGGGGGACATGCCGCGGCTTCCTCCTCTCCTCGATGCCGGCCCGGACCCGGGTCCACAAGGCGGAAAGCTGCGGCTCCCTTTCGCCGACCCGTGCGGCGGACCACCGGCGCAGAAGTTCCCCGACCCCCCGAAGGTCCCTTTCCTCGGCGGCGCACGGACCACAGGCGCCGAGGTGCTCGCGCACCTCTCCCGCCGGGCGGGGCGGGAGACGCCCGTCGATGTAATCCTGGATCCTCTGTCTCGCTTCCCTGCACTCCATCTCCTCACCCTTCCCGGAACCCTTTGAGCGCCTCCTTCAGTTTCGCCCGCGCGTAATGGAGCCGCGACATCACGGTGCCGACCGAACAATCCAGGATCCGGGCGATCTCCTCGTACGCCAGCCCCTCGACTTCCCGGAGGAGGATGACCGTCCGGTGGTACTCCGGAAGGGCCGCGATCGCCCGGGTGATCCCCTCGGCGAGCTCCCGGTCGCCCGCCACTTCCTCGGGGCTCTTCGGGTACGCCACGGCTGCGGGCTCCGACGACTCCCCGGAAACCCATGCATCGTCGAAGGAGACCGTCGGCGACCTCGATGTCTTCCTCCACCGGTCGATCGCCTGGTTGACCAGAAGGCGGTAGAACCAGGTGTAGAAATTCGCCCCGAACCGGAACTCCTTCAGCTTGTAGTACGCCTTCACGAAGGCGTCCTGCACCACGTCCTGGGCCTCGTCCGGGTCTCCCACGATCCCCAGGGCCACCCCGTAGGCCCGCCGCTTGTACGTTTCCATCAGATCGCGGAACGCCTCATCGTCGCCTCCCTGCGCCCGCCGGACGAGTTCCTCGTCCTGGCGGGGCATCTTCGCGTCCGCACTCATAGGACGTCGCTTCCCCGCGATCTATTCATCCCCCGGCGCCGTGGATCAGTGTACTTCTCCCCAATGTTTCCCGCTCGTTACGGATACGGTGAGCGGTACCGACAGGGAAACCACCCTCTCCATCGAATCTTTCAGAAGCCGCTCGACCTCGGGTGCCTCGGATTCGGGAGCCTCCACGATCAGCTCGTCGTGGACCTGGAGAACCAGCCCGGCGCGCATGCGACCCCGCCGGAACTCCCCGTCCACCCGGATCATGGCCATCTTGATGATGTCGGCCGCGCTCCCCTGGATCGGCGTGTTGATCGCCATCCTCTCGGCCGCCTCCCGAAGGACCCGGTTCTGGGAGCGGATGTCCCGGAGAACCCTTCGTCTGCCGAGGATGGTGTGGACGCACCCGTCCCTTCTCGCCTGCTCCTTGAGCCCCTCGACATACCGGTGGACGCCCGGGTAGCGCCGGAAGTACTGGTCGATGTACTGCTTCGCCTCCTGGCCACCGATCCCGAGCTCCCGGGAAAGCCCGAAGGGGCTCATTCCGTAAAGGATCCCGAAGTTGATCACCTTGGCCCGGCGGCGCAGCTCGGACGTGACCCCGTCGGGGGCCACCCCGAAGACGGCGCACGCGGTGGCGACGTGGATGTCATCCCCTTCCCGAAACCTGCGCGTGAGCTCGGCGTCCCCCGACAGGTGGGCCAGAAGACGCAGCTCCACCTGGGAGTAGTCCGCGCCGATGAAGAGGCACCCCGGGTCCGCCACGAACCCCGACCGGATTCTCCTGCCCAGATCGGCACGCACCGGGATGTTCTGCAGGTTGGGGTCGGAGGAAGAGAGGCGGCCCGTGGCCGTCTGCGTCTGGTGGAAGGTCGTGTGGATCCGGCCGTCCCGCGGGTCCACCATCCCGGGGAGGACGTCGACGTAGGTGGACCGTATCTTCGCGAGGGTCCTGTATTCGAGGACCAGGCCGGGAATCGGATGCGCCCCCTTCAGCCGCTCCAGGACGTCCACGTCGGTCGAGTAGCCGGTCTTCGTTCTCTTGACCGGCGGCAGACCGAGCTTTTCGAACAGGAGAAACGAAAGCTGCTTGGGGGAGTTGATGTTGAACGCCGCGCCCGCGATCGCCGCAACCTGTTCCTCGATCTTTTGCGTCCCCTCCGCCAGCTCCTCCGACAGCCTCCCGAAGATCCCGGGATCGATCCGGATTCCCTTCTCCTCCATCCGGAAAAGGACCGGCAGCAGCGGCATGTCGACCTCCCGGAAGATCCCTGACAGGCCGGCTTCCCCGAGCTTCCCCTCGAGGATCTCCCCCAGCGCGGCGATAGCCTCCGCCCGGGCCGCGAGTTCCCCCGCCCCTTCCTCCGCCGCGCCGCGCCCGGGGAGGAACCGGTCGCGCAGCTTGGCCAGCGTGGGAGTGCCTTCGTCCGGGGCGAGAAGGTAGGCGGCTACCTGCAGGTCGAAAAGCGGCGGGCTTCCGGGGGGAGGGGAAATGTCTCCGAACCGCCTCAGGAAATCCTTTGCATCGACCAGAAAGACCAACCCCCCGGCCTCGACGACCCGCCGGACAAGATCGGGAACGGCCGGGTCCGGCAGGGACCAGACCCCGCGGCCGGGCACCGCGACGGCGACCTCCTCCCCCTTTTTCCCCGATGCGGCAACGGCCGCACGGGGAGGGGCCTTCCCTCCGACCGCGGCGATCAGATCCCCGGCCGTCCCGGCCTTTCCCACCGCCCGCGGGGCGGGAGGTGCAGCCCCGGAGAGGGGCAACGCCGAAGACGCAAGATCGAGTTCCTCGATGAGCTTGCGGAACCCGAGCCTCCGGAAGACCGCGGCCGCCTTCTCCGCCTGAATCCCGAGGGGCCTGCACTCCTCGATCCCCCGCGGGAGGGGAACGTTCCGGTCGATCTCCGCCAGCCGCCGGCAGAGCCTGGCCATCTCCGCGTTCTTCTCGATCGTTTCCCTCTGCCTCCCCTTGAGCATGCCGGTGTTGGCGAGAAGGTTCTCCACCGTCCCGAACTCCCGGATCAGACCGGAGGCGGTCTTTTCCCCGATGCCGGGGACGCCGGGGATGTTGTCGGAGGGGTCCCCCGACAGGGCGAGCAGCTCCACCACCTGCCCGGGCCCTACCCCGAAGGCCTCGCGGACCTCCTCCTCCCCCACCGTTCTTTCCTTCAGCCCGTCCCGGATGCGGACATGCTTCGACACCAGCTGGTAGAGGTCCTTGTCGGAGGAGATGATGACGACCTCCATCCCTTTCTCCTCGGCAAGCCGGGCCAGCGTGCCGATGACGTCGTCTGCCTCCGCGCCGGGCTCCTCGATCCTCGGCACTCCCAGGGCATCGATGACTTCCTTGACCAGCGGGACCTGGGCAAGGAGTTCCTCGGGGGCCTTGAGCCGATTCGCCTTGTATTCGGGGAACAGGAGGTGACGGGGAGTGGGCTCGGGGGAATCGAAGACGGCGGCGATGGCCGAGGGGTTCTCCTCCCGGAGGATCTTCAGGAGGATTCGCGCGGTCCCCAGCACGACGTTGGTCGGCGTGCCGTCCGGCGCCGAGAGCCGGGGCAGGCCGAAGAAGGTGCGGTAGAGAACGTTGTGCCCGTCAATCAGATACAGGGACGTCATCTGCGGCCTGTCCGGATTCCACCACCAGCGTCTCGGCAAAGGTGTCCCCCGCCCGCCGGCCGTCGGAGTCGTAGAACCCGAGGTACGTCTCGATGAGAAGGACCACCAGCCCGACGGTGAAGGCGAGAAACGGGCCGACGAACGGCACCAGGTAGAGGAAGAACGGCGAGGCCACGGTCAGATTCCTCAGGAAGGAGGACTGGAGGTCCATCGGCTCCCGGTCGACGCGGATGACCTGGAGGCCCGTCAGCCACTTCCCCACGCTGCGTCTCCCGGGGAACCCGTCGCACATCAGGATGTAGAACAGGGCGGCGAACGCCCCCGCGGCGCCGGGAATGTGCCACAGGGACATGGCGATGATGACGTCGGCCGCCTTCCCCGCGACCCGCGCGAAATACCGGGCGCGGCGGGCCTCCCGGAAGTACCTCCTCTGCTCCTCCCAGCGAAACGCCAATGCCTACTCCCCTTCTTCCCCGGTCGCCCGGGAAAAGAAAAGGAACGCCATCGTGGGTCTGCGGTTCCCGGGCTGTGTCACGAAGTGGATCGATTCGAACCGGTACCCTTCCGCGGTCCAGCGGTTGAGCTCCGCCTCGATCTCCTCGTCGAAGACCTTCGGGATCTCGACGACCTTGTAGGGGGCGTGCGCCGGTTTCGTCATGCCGGTCACTCCGCCAGGGCCTTCGCCGCCTCCCTGGCGGCGTACGTCAGGATCAGGTCGGCCCCGGCACGCTTGATCGACACCAGGATCTCCATCATCACCCGGCCGCCGTCGACCCACCCCAGCCTCTCCCCGGCCTTCACGATCGAATACTCCCCGCTGACGTTGTAGGCCGCCACCGGGACGTCGAAGGCGTCGCGGATGCGGCAGATGACATCCAGGTAGGCAAGGGCGGGCTTGACCATGACGATGTCCGCCCCCTCCTGGATGTCGAGGGCCACCTCCCGGAGGGCCTCCCGCGCGTTGGGAGGGTCCATCTGGTACGACCGGCGGTCCCCGAACTGCGGAGCGCTCTCCGCCGCGTCCCGGAAGGGACCGTAGAACCCGCTGGCATACTTGGCAGCGTACGACAGGATGGGGATCCCGGCGTACCCTTCCTCGTCCAGCGCGCCGCGGATGGCCGCCACCCGCCCGTCCATCATGTCGGAGGGGGCCACCACGTCCGCCCCTGCGCGGGCATGCGTCACCGCGCTCCGGGCCAGGATATCCAGCGTCGCGTCGTTGTCCACGTCGCCGTCCGGGGCGAGAATCCCGCAATGGCCGTGGTCGGTGTACTCGCAGAAGCAGACGTCGGTGATGACCTGGATGTCGGGGACGGCGTCCTTGATCGCCCGGACGGCCGTCTGGATGATCCCGTTGTCGGAACAGGCGTCCGACCCCACGGGATCCTTTCTGGCCGGGATGCCGAAGAGAAGGATCGCGGGAATCCCCAGGTCCCGGACCTCCCGGACCTCCTTCACCAGGTTCTCCACGCTCAACTGGAAAACGCCGGGCATCGAGCCGATCTCCTTCCGGATCCCCTTTCCCGCGGCGGCAAAGAGAGGGTAGATCAGGTCATCCACCGAGAGCTTCGTCTCCCGGACCATCCGGCGGATCCCCTCGCTCCTCCGGAGCCTCCTGGGGCGGTGTTCGGGGTAGGTCATGACGTCTCACCTCCGCGGGAGAGGAGGGCGAAGTGCGCCTCGATCGCCTCCAGCATCCCGGCCAATGTGAACGTTTCGGGCATGATGTCCACGGGGACGTTCCTTTCCCGGACGGTCCTCGCGGTCACTTCCCCGATCACGGCGATCCGGCTCCGGGAGAGGACGAACGACGCGCGGTCCTCCCCCAGCAGGAGAAAGAAGTTGCGGAACGCCGACGGGGACGCGAAGGTGCACACGTCGGGAGGTCTCTCCCCGATCTCCCCGGCGGCCTTCCTGTCCGCCGGAGGAAGGCCGTTCCGGTAGACCGTCACGACGTCGACCGTCCCTCCCCTGCTGCCGATCTCCTCGGGAATCGTCTCGCGACCCTCCTTCGCGCGCGGAAACAGAAACCGCTTTCCCGGGAACCCCTCAGCGGCCAGCGCCTCCACCAGCCCTTCCGCAGTCTGTTTCTTCGCTTCGAGATGGACCGGGGAACCGTGCCGCCCGATCTCCCGGGTCGTGCCGGGCCCCACGGAGGCAACCCGGACTCCCGCCGGGATCGCCCGGACTCCCCGCGCCGCCGCGCACCCGAAGAAGAAACGCGCGGCGTTGGCGCTGGTGAAAAGAACCCAATCGAACGTCCCCAGGCGGGCGATCGCCTCGTGGAGGGGAGCGGGGTCTTCCGGGGGAACCAGCGTGACCGTCGGGAACACCACGGGGATACCCCCGCGCTTCCGGATCATCGCGGAAAACTCCTCCGCCTGCACATCGGCCCGGGTCACCAGAATCCTTTTCCCCCGGATCGACACGGCAGCTAGCTCCCTGCCGCCCGGTACACATCGTCGAGGATCTTCCTCGCCCCGCGGCCGAGCAGCTGCTCGGCAAGCGCCACGCCCAGCGCCTCGGGATCGGAGATGCTTCCCTGCGCGCTGCCGCGGATGACCTCGGACCCGTCGGGGCGCCCCACCATCCCCTGCAGGGTGATCCTGTCCCCTTCCACCCGGCCGTGCGAAGCGATCGGAACCTGGCACCCCCCCTCGAGGCGTTTCAGGAACCCCCGCTCGGCGCGCACCGCGAGAGCGGTCTCCCGGTCGTTGAGGAAGGAGACCGCCTCCCGGGTCTCCGGGTCATCGCTGCGGACCTCGATCCCCAGGGCTCCCTGCCCGATGGCGGGAAGCGACATCTCCTCGGGGATGTATTGGGTGATCTTCGATTCCCACCCCAGGCGCCGAAGCCCTGCCGCCGCGAGGATGATGGCGTCGAACCGGCCTTCCTCCATCTTCCGGATGCGGGTGTCGAGGTTCCCGCGGAGACTCTCGACGGAAAGATCGGGCCGGATCCCGAGAAGCTGGGTCTGCCTCCGCAGGGAGCTCGTCCCCAGCTTCGCCCCGCGAGGGAGTTCCCCGAAACTCCGGTACTTCACGGAGAGGAAGGCGTCGCGAGGGTCTTCGCGCCGCGTGATGGCGACGATCGTGAGCCCGTCGGGCAGGTCGGTGGGAACGTCCTTCATCGAGTGGACCGCGAGGTCGATCTTCCCGGAAAGCAACGCCTCCTCGATCTCCTTGACGAACAGGCCCTTTCCCCCGACGCGGGCAAGCGGGACGTCGAGGATCATGTCGCCGGTCGTTTTGATCCTCGTGATCCCTACCTTCCTTCCCGTTCTCCTCTCGATTTCGGACTGGACGAACTCGGCCTGCCACAGGGCAAGCTTGCTGCCGCGGCTTCCGAGCCGGATCACCGGTTCCGCCTTTCCCAATCCCCGCTCCTCATGGTTCGTGCGTCCTATTCCCGCGTGGTCTCCCCGGTTCCGGCGGAGTCCCCGTCCTCGGTCCGGCCCGACGCCTCCGGAAGATCGAAGATCTCCCGGACCAGGGCGACGAGCTCCATATGGTTCCGGCCGTCGGCTTCCTTCTTCAGGGAGGCGATCGGGGCGTGGAGGATCTTGTTGAGAAGCGAGGAGGCGAGGGATTCCACCACCTTCCTCGTCCTGGGATCCTCCGCCCCCAGCATCGACACCGCCTTGGCCACCTCGACGTTTTTCACTTCCTCGTATTTCCTGCGGAGGGTGATGATGGTGGGGGTGACCTGCTGCGCATCGAGCCAGCGGCGGAACGACCGGACCTCCTCCTCCACGATTTCCTCGGCTTTTACCGCCTCCTTCTGGCGCTCCTCCAGGTTCAGGTCGATGACGTTGTTCAGGTCGTCGATGTCGTAGACGTACACGTTGTCGACCTGGTTGGCGTCGGGGTCGATGTCCCGGGGGACGGCCATGTCGATGAAGAACATCGGGCGGTTTTTCCGGACCCGGATGACCTCCTCGACATCGTGCTTCCGGATGATGAAGTGCGATGCTCCCGTGGAGGACAGGACGATGTCGGCCCTCTTCAGGTGGACCGGAAGCTCGTCGAACCGGATCGGGGTCCCCCCGAACTCCTCGGCGAGCTTCACCGCGCGCTCGAAGGTCCGGTTGGTCACCAGGATCCCCCGGACGCCCGCGGAGAGGAGATGCCGGGCGGCCAGCTCGCACATCTCCCCCGCCCCTATGAGCATCGCCGTCTTGTCCGAAAGATCCCCGAAGATCTTTCTCGCCAGCTCGACCGCCGCGTAGGAGACCGACACGGCGCTGCTTGCCACCCGGGTCTCCGTCCGCACCCGCTTCGCCACCGAAAAGGTCTTCGCGAAGAACTTGTCGAGAATCGGCCCGATCGTCTGGAACTCGGCGCCGTAGCCGTAGGCGTCCTTCACCTGCCCGAGAATCTGCGGCTCGCCGAGCACCATGGAGTCCAGGCTGCTGGCCACCCGGAACATGTGCTTGACCGCCTCGTCTCCCTCGTAGTGGTACAGATACCCGTTCAGCTCCTCCGGGGGGATCGCGTGGTAATCGGCCAGGAACTCCTTGACCTCGGTCGTGCCCAGGAACCCCTGCCGGGTCAGGGAGCAGACCTCGACCCGGTTGCACGTCGACAGGATCACCCCTTCCTTGAGGGACTCCCTCTCCAGGAGTCCCCGGAGCGCGCGCCCCATCGCTTCCGGGGGGAAGGCGAGACGCTCCCGGATCTCCACGGGCGCCGTCCGGTGGTTGAGCCCTATGATGATGATCTGGCCCATTGGGAATCCCGCGCCCTCCCTCTCACCGCGACAGGTTGGAGTAGGAGTGGAGGCCCGGCAGAAGGAGGTTGACGCCCAAAAAGGTGAACAGGACGGCGCAGAACCCGACGATCGCGAGGATCGCCGCCTTGCGCCCCCGCCATCCCACCGTCAGCCGGCCGTGGAGAAGCGCGGCGTAGAGGAGCCACGTGATGAGCGACCACGTCTCCTTCGGGTCCCAGCTCCAGTACGACCCCCAGGCGTACTCGGCCCAGATGGATCCCGTGATGATCCCCATGGTGAGGAGGGGGAACCCGATCGTCAGGCACCGGTAATTGATCTCGTCGAGCACGTCGAGGGACGGCAGACGTTTGAACAGCGGTCCCATCTTTTTGCGCTTCACCTGCTTCTCCTGCAGGAGATACATGATCCCCGCGGCGAAGGCGACGGCGAAGACCGCATCGCCGACGAACAGAAGAAGGACGTGGATCGGGAGCCAGTAGGAGTTCAGGGCCGGGGCCAGCCCGGCGATCTCCCCCGGCAGGAACGCGGCGAAGATGCTGAAGACGAAGGCCAGCGGGGCGACGAACGCCCCCAGGGTCCGCAGGTTGTACCGGACCTCGGCGACGAGGAAGGCGCCGACGATCGACAGCGCGAAAAACGAGAGCGATTCGAACAGGTTCGTGACGGGGGTGTACCCCGCCGCCGCGTACCGGAAGGCAAACCCCACGGTGTGGAGGAGAACGCCGACCAGGAGAAACATGCGGCCCAGGCGCGCTCCCCTCTCTTTCCGCGTGACGATGAAGTAGAGATAGAGGAGAGCCCCGACCAGATAGAAGAAGGTCGTTCCCTTCAGCAGCGAAACGTGCATCCAATCATTGTAATTCACGAAGGGGAGGCGAACAAGCAGAACTCCCGGCCCCGGCCGGCCCCGCACCGCCTCCCGGAAGGGGAATCAGCCGAGCTTGTTGGCGCAATCGAGGGCCGCGACCTTGTAGCACTCCGCCAGCGTGGGGTAGTTGAACACGCTTCGCAGAAAATAGTCGAGCGTCCCGGAAAGCGTCACCACGGCCTGCCCGATGTGGATCAATTCGGTTGCCCCCGTTCCGATGGCATGGGCGGCCAGGAGGCGGCCCGTCTCCCGGTGGACGATGAGCTTCAGCAGGCCCGTGTCGTCTCCGAGGATCTGCCCGCGGGCGATCTCCCGGTAGCGGGCCACGCCCACCTCGTAGGGGACGGCCGCCACGGTCAGCTCCTCTTCGGTGGGGCCGATCATCGAAATCTCGGGGATGGAGTAGATCCCGAAGGGGAAAGGCTTCGCGATCGGGCCGGGATCCATCTCGAAGGCGTGCGCCGCCGCCAGCCGCCCCTGCTCCATGGACGCGGACGCCAGGCTCGGGAACCCGATCACGTCTCCCACGGCGTAGATGTGCGGAACCTCCGTCCGGTAATGCTCGTCCACCGGGATCCTCCCGCGGCTGTCGGCCGCCAGTCCCGCGGCCGGGAGGTTGAGCCCCGCCGTGGCGCCGATGCGTCCCACCGAAAAGAGGATCATGTCGGAGTGGACCTTCTTCCCGCTCGTCAGTTCCGCGACCGCTCTCCCCCCCCGCACGCCGATCTCCCGGACCTCCTCCCCCAGCCAGATCGTCGTCCCGCGCTGCCGGAGGTGGTACGAAAGGGATTCCATGATCTCCCGGTCCACGAAATCCAGCAGGCGGTTCCGCTTGTCGATGACGGTGACCTTGATCCCGAGGGCGGCGAAGATCGAGGCGTACTCGAGCCCGATGACGCCCGCTCCGACCACCGTCAGCGATCGGGGGAGCCTCTTCATCCCCAGGATTCCGTCGCTGTTGATCAGGGTCTCCCCGTCGCAGGAGACGTTCCCGGGCTGCGCAGGCTGCGTGCCGACCGCGATGACGATCCGGTCTGCGGTATGGACGCTCGTCTCGGCCTGCCCCCGCACGGTCAGTCCATGGGAATCGGCAAAGGAGGCCTCCCCGAAGATCAGCTCCACCCGGTTGCGCCGCATCTGGGCGAGCAAGACGTCGAGCTCGCGCCCGATCACAAAGGAGATCCGCACCATCAGATCGTTTAGGCCGATGTTCTCCTTCACCGCATACGACGTCCCGTAGATCGAGTGCTGCCCGTATCCGGTGAGGTACAGCACAGCCTCCCGCAACGTCTTGCTGGGGATGGTGCCGGTGTTGACGCACGCCCCGCCCACCACCTGCTGTTTCTCGATCACGGCCGCCCGCTTGCCCAGCTTGGCCGCCTGGATCGCCGCACGCTGGCCGGAGGGGCCCGATCCGATGACAAGGAGGTCGAAGTGGCTCACCTTTCCATAGTACCAGAACGAGCAAAACCACCGCCAATCCCCGGGACCCGGGTCGGGAAACCGCGTGGTACTATGGGCGACGTGCAAAACCGCTTCCCTTACGCCGTGCTTCTCCTGGCCCTCGCCGCCGCCCTGTCCGGGTGTTCCCCGAAACCGCCGATCGACGACGGGACGCTGGTCATCGCCTTCCCGGGGGCTCCGGCCGGCATCGACCCGCGGCTGGCGACGGACGCATACGGGACCCAGATCCTGCAGATGACGCACGCCTCCCTGATCCGGATGGACGCGGCGGGGAACCCCGTGCCGGATCTCGCGGAGCGATGGGAGGAGAGGTCCCCCACCGAGATCGTCTTCCGCCTTCGCGAGGGGCTGCGGTTCCACGACGGGAAAGAGCTTTCGTCCGCGGACGTCCGGTATACCTTTGCGTGGATCCTCGACCCGGCGAACCGCTCTCCTCACAGGGCGACGTACGGGACCATCCGCGCGATCGACGCTCCCGACCCCCGCACCGTGATCTTTCATCTCTTCGAGCCGTCCGCCCCGTTCCTGGCCGGCATGGTCCGCGGGATCGTCCCCACCGGGTCCCGGGCCGCGGGGTACTCCCCCCCGATCGGGGCGGGGCCCTACCGGGTGGACGACTACCAGCAGGATTCCGAGATCCGCCTTTCCCGCTTTGACGGGTATTTCGGCACTGCCCCGGCCATCGAACGGGTGGTCGTCAAGTTCCTCCCCGACACCAACGTGCGGTTCCTCGAACTTGCGAAGGGGAGCGTCAACTTCGTCCTGAACGGGGTGGATCCCGACCTGATCCCCGCCGCCCTCGAACACGGGAACCTGGTGATGGAGGAGGCGGCCGGAAGCAACGCCTCCTACCTCGGGTTCAACCTCCGGGACCCGGTCCTGTCCGAGCCGCTCGTGCGGCGGGCGATCGCCCATGCCATCGACCGCGAGTCAATCGTGCGGTCCCTGTGGAAGGGACACGCGGACCTGGCCGACTCCATCCTCGCCCCGGGTTTCTGGGCGCACGCGGACGGGATTCCGTCGGTCCGGTTCGACCCCGACGCGGCCCGGCGTCTCCTGGACTCCGCCGGCTACCGCGACCCGGACGGGGACGGCCCGCAGCCCCGCTTCCGGCTGACGTACAAGACCTCGCAGAACGAGTTGCGGAGGCAGATCGCGGCCGTCATCCAGGAGCAGCTGCACCGGGTCGGGATCGCCCTGGAGATCCAGTCCTTCGAGTGGGGGACCTTCTTTTCGGACATCCGGAAAGGGAACTTCCAGCTCTACAGCCTGACCTGGGTCAACATCCAGGACCCGGACATCTTCTACTACGCCTTCCACTCCGGGCAGGTTCCCCCCGAGGGGGCAAACCGGGGGGGCTACCGGAACCCCGAGGTCGACCGGCTGGTGGAGAGAGGCCGGCGGGAGCCTTCGCGGGGGAAAAGGAAGGAGATCTACGGCAAGGTGCAGCTCCTCCTCGCCCGCGACCTGCCCGTTTTCCCCCTCTGGATCAGCCGGAACATTCTCGTCAGGGACCGCCGGCTCGAGGGCTTCGAGATCACGCCCGGCGAGGACTACACCTCCGTGAAGGAGATGAGCGTTCGACGGGAGGAGGGGGCGGGAAGATGACGGGATATCTCCTCACCCGCCTGCGGCAGATGGTCCCCGTCGTGTTCGGGGTCGTGACGGTCGTCTTTCTCCTCATCCACCTGATCCCCGGCGACCCCGTCGAGATCATGCTGGGCGAGAGCGCCCTCGCGGCGCAGAAGGAGGAGCTGCGACGGGAGCTTCGCCTCGACCGGCCCGTCGCCGTGCAGTACGGGGAGTTCCTCCTCGGGGTGGCGAAGGGGGACCTGGGAACCTCCTTCCGGAGCCGGGAGCCGGTCCTGCGCGAGATCCTCCGGCGGGTTCCGGCGACCCTTCTGCTCTCGGGCGCCTCGATGGCCGTCGCCCTCCTCATCGCGGTTCCCCTGGGGGTGCTGTCCGCCATGCGGCAGCACTCGCCGGTCGACCACCTCTCCGGCTTCCTCGCGATGCTCGGTCTGTCGATGCCCAACTTCTGGCTGGGGCCGCTCCTGATCCTGATCTTCTCGATCGGTCTCGGGCTGTTCCCCGTCTCGGGGTACGGAACCGCCGGTCACCTGGTGCTCCCCGCGCTGACCATGGGAGCGGGGATGGCGGCGATCCTGATGCGCATGCTCCGCTCCTCGCTGCTGGAGGAGATCCGGCAGGACTACGTGCGGGCGGCCTGCGCCCGGGGGCTTTCCCGGCGGGACGCGGTGCTGCGCCACGCGCTGGCGAACTCCCTCATCCCCGTCCTCACGGTGATGGGCCTGCAGTTCGGGGCGCTGCTCTCCGGGAGCATCATTACCGAGACCATCTTCTCCTGGCCGGGAATCGGCCGCCTGACCGTCCAGGCGATCGAGGCCCGGGACTACCCGCTTGTCCAGGGCTGCATTTTGTTCATCGCCCTCTGCACGGTGACGGTCAACCTCGTGACGGACCTCCTGTACTCCCGCCTCGATCCGAGGATACGGTATGAGTGAACGCCCCCCCCGGAGACGATTCCTCCGGCGCGTCGCGCGCCACCGGGCGGCCGTCGCCGGTTCCGCCGTCGTGGTCCTGCTTCTCCTCGTGGCGGCGCTCGCCCCCCTGCTCGCCCCGTTCGACCCGGCGGCGCAGTCGCTCGACGCCGGACTGTCCGGCCCCTCGTGGTCCCACTGGCTCGGGCAGGACCGGCTGGGCCGTGACCTGCTGAGCCGGCTCCTCTACGGGGCGAGGATTTCGGCCGTGGTGGGGCTCGGCACGGTCTCCCTGTCTCTTGCGATCGGCCTCCTGGCGGGATCGCTGTCGGGATTCCTCGGCGGGAGAGTCGACCACCTGTTCATGCGGCTGGCCGACATCCTCCTCGCCTTTCCCGGAATTCTGCTCGCCATCGCGATCACCTCCGTCCTCGGGCCTTCCCTGCGCAACGTGCTCATCGCCCTGTCCGCTCTCGGCTGGGTGGGGTACGCCAGGCTCATCCGGGGACAGATCCTGAAAGTGAGGGAGCTGGAGTTCGTCCAGTCGGCGCGGGCGGTCGGAAGCCCGCCGGTCCGGCTCCTCCTCGTCCACATCCTCCCGAACGCGGTCTCCCCCGTCATCGTCGAGGCCACCTTCGGAATCGCGAGGGCGATCGTTGCGGAGGCGGGGCTTTCCTTCCTGGGCCTGGGGGTCCAGCCCCCCGCTCCGTCCTGGGGTGCGATGATCAACGAGGGGAGACATTTCCTCTTCGTCGCGCCCCACCTGACCACCGTCCCCGGGCTGGCCATCATGATCACCGTCATGGCGTTCAACTTCCTCGGGGACGGAATCCGGGATGCGATGGACGTGCGGGAGGAGATCCGGTAGGCCGGCAGGGGTGAAATCGCCCCTCTTTCCCCGAAGTTCCGTATTCAGGAAACCATTCCCGAAAAACAGAATCTATCTCCTTGACAAAGAATCGGGGCATCGACTGTAATTACGAAACAAACCCTATTTTATTTCGCGGGAGCATTCCCTCAAGGGGGGGTGATCCACCAAGGACCTGTCATCTTCCTTCCACAAATGGAGAGTCGGTGTTCTGCTGGAAACGTATCGTTCTTCCACAGAAGGAGGGTAGGAGAATGGGGAACACGAAACGGAGAACCATTTCGAGGCGTGACTTCATCAAGGCGGCAGGAATCGGGGCGGTCGCGGCGGGAGCCGGACCGACCATCATCATCCCCCGGAGATCCTACGGGGCGGGCAAGACCCTGAAGATCCTCCAGTGGAACCACTTCGTCCCGGGGTACGACAAGTGGTTCAACAACACGTACACGAAGGAGTGGGGCGCGAAGAACGGCATGGAGGTCATCGTGGACAACATCGGGCTCGCGGGGATCAACGCCCGCGCGGCCGCGGAGGTCTCCGCCCAGAAAGGGCACGACCTGTTCATGTTCCTGTGGCCGCCCCCGGACTTCGAAGACCAGGTGATCGATCACAAGGAGATCTACCAGGAGTGCGAAAAGAAGTACGGCAAGCCCATCGACCTGGCCGTCAAGAGCACCTACAACCCGAAAACGAAGAAATATTACGGCTTCTCCGACAGCTACGTCCCGGACCCCATCAACTACCGCAAGGATCTCTGGGGCGATGTCGGGATGGTAAAGGGGCCGGACACCTGGGACGACATGCGCGTCGGCGGGGCGAAGATCAAGAAGAAGCACGGCATCCCGGTCGGAGTCGGCCTGTCGGCCGAGATCGACACGGGGATGGCGATGCGGGCCATCATGTACTCCCACGGGGCCTCCGTCCAGGATGAGGAAGGGAACCTCGTCCTCAACTCCAAGCAGACGCTCGAGTCCATCAAGTTCGTGAAGGCGCTCTTCGAGGAAGCGATGACCCCGGAGGTCCTCGCGTGGGACGCCTCCTCGAACAACCGCGCGATGCTGGCGGGAAAGGTTTCCACCGTCCTGAACGCGATCTCCGTCACCCGGACGGCGGAGAACGAGAAGATGCCGATCGGCGACAATATCCTGGTCACAAAGGCGGCCAAGGGCCCGGTGCGAAGGATCGGCCTGGAGCACGTCATGGACGTCTACGTGATCTGGAAGTTCGCCGAGAACATCGAGGGGGCGAAGAAGTTCCTCGTCGACTACATCGGCAACTTCCAGAAAGGGTTCCTGGCCAGCGAGTTCTACAATTTCCCCTGCTTCCCCAAGACCGTCCCCGACATCAATAAACTGATCGCGCACGACCCCAAGTCGAACCCGCCCGACAAGTACGCGGTTCTCTCGGACGTGCTGGACTGGGCGACGAACGTCGGGTACCCGGGGTACGCGAACGCGGCGATCGCCGAGGTCTTCAGCACGTGGGTCCTGAACACGATGTTCGCCAAGGCGGCCGTCGGCGCGGAAACCCCCGAGGCGGCGCTCGCGCAGGCGGAAGCCGCGTGCAAGCGCATCTGGGCCAAGTGGCAAGAGAGAAAAATGATCTGATGCGGGGGAACAACCTGTTGGAATGAGGAACCGCCATCACGGGGGACACTCCCCGGCCCGGCCGCCCGGGCTAACGAGTGTCCCCCGTTTTGCGGATTCTGCGAACGGGAGATGACGGATCACCCATGGCCACGGTCGAGACAAGGGACATCCGAAAACTATTCGGCGATGTGAAGGCGGTCGACGGCGTCGATCTTCTGGTCAAGGAGGGGGAATTCCTCGTCTTCCTGGGCCCGTCGGGGTGCGGGAAGACCACCCTGCTCCGGATGATCGCCGGGCTGGAGACCCAGACCTCCGGGGACATTCTCATCGGCGGGCAGGTGGTGAACGACCTGCCCCCGCGCGCGAGGAAGATCGCCATGGTCTTCCAGAGCTACGCCCTCTACCCGCACATGACGGTCTACAGGAATATCGCCTTCCCGCTCAAGGCCCAGGGCTTTCCCGGAGACCAGATCCCCCAGAAGGTGGAGTGGGCGGCCTCGACGTTCGGGATCGGCAAGCTGCTCCACCGGAAACCCCGCGAGCTGTCCGGAGGGGAACGGCAGAGAGTCGCCCTTGCGCGGGCCGTCGTCCGGGAGCCGAGCGTCTTCCTGCTCGACGAGCCGCTGTCCAACCTGGACGCCAAGCTGCGAACGTCGGCAAGAGACGAACTCCAGCAGTTCCAGCGCAGGATCGGGACCACCACCATCTACGTGACCCACGACCAGGTGGAGGCGATGGGGCTCGGGGACCGGATCGCCGTGATGAGCGGGGGGAAAGTGAGGCAGCTGGGGTCGCCCCAGGAGGTCTACAACGAGCCGGCCGACACCTTCGTGGCCGGGTTCCTCGGCTCCCCGCCCATGAACCTCTTCGAGCGGGACGACTACATCGCGGGGTTTCGCCCCGAGACGTTTCTCCCGGTCGGCCTCCACGACACCAGCGAGCCCCTGGTGACGCTGTGGGCCAAGATCCACCGGGTGGAGCACCTGGGGGCGGACCGCCTGCTGTACGGGACCATGCGCGACACCTTCCCGAACGAAAAGGTGATCATCAACATCCCGTTCACGGTGGAAATGCAGATCACCCCCGGAGAGGTCTACGAGTTCGCCGTCAAGGAGAAGGACATCAAGTTCTTCGATCGGAGCACGGGGTTGCGCACCGAACCGCGGCGGTTCTGGGAAAAGCGGTCATGACCAAGCATACCCAGAGCCTCGCAGACAACGAGAGATGGCTGGGGCGGGTGATGATCGCCCCTGCGATCGTCTACATCGTCGCACTCGTCGGTTTCCCCTTTTTCCTCGCCCTCTTCTACTCCGTGAGCAACATCACGGTCGGGAGCACGGAGACGTCGTTCATCGGGCTCGAAAACTTCCGGCATCTCCTTCACAATCGGACATTCCTGCGCGCGTTGCGGAACACCTTCGTATTCGCCTTCGTGTCCCAGGCGCTGGTGCTGGTGCTCGCGAAGACGCTGGCCCTCTCCCTTCTCAAGGACTTCCGGGGAAAGTGGGTCGTCCGCCTGCTGATCCTGCTCCCCTGGGTCGCTCCGATCTCCCTGGGCAGCATCGGCTGGCTCTGGATCCTGGACTCGGTCTACAGCGTCATCAACTGGACCGGCAGGGCGCTCGGCATCTTCGGCCCCGCGACCTGGCCCATCTGGCTCGGACAGCCCACCCTGGCCATGGCCTCCATCATCACCGTTCACGTCTGGCGGCTGCTGCCGCTGGCGACGGTCATCCTGCTCGGGGGGTTGACCTCCATCCCCCAGGATATCCACGACGCGGCGGCCGTGGACGGAGCCGGGTTCTGGCGCCACAACTTCCAGATCACCATCCCCCTGGTCCTTCCGATCATGCTGGTGGCCATGCTGTTCGGGGTGGTCTTCGCGTTCACCGACATGATCGTCATCTACGTGCTCACGCGCGGCGGGCCGTACGACACCACCCAGGTGCTGGCGAGCCTGGCCTTCTTTACGGGAATCGACGGGGGAGACCTCGCGGCAGGCGCCGCCATCGCCCTGTTCCTCTTCCCGGTGCTGGCGGTCAGCGCCATCCTGATGCTGCGGCTCGCCCGGCGCACGGAGGTGACCTGACCGTGTCCAAGGGGATGTACAAGGCAAAAGCATGGGGGGCCAAAGGAGGGAACTTCGGCATCCTCGCCGCATTCATCGCGTTCGCCGCCTTCCCCTTCTACTGGATGCTCATGACGATGTTCAAGGAAACGCGGGACCTCATGAACCCGAACCACAACCCGTACCTGTACCACATGCGGCCGACGCTCGAGCATGTGCGCGTCCTGTTCTTCGACACGCTGTACCTGCAATGGCTCTGGAACACGGCCTTCGTCGGGTTCCTCGTGGTGCTCATCACCCTTATCACCGCGATCCCCGCAGGGTACAGCCTCGCCCGGCTCACCGGGAAAACCGGGGAACGGCTCGGGATCGGGATCTTCCTGACGTACCTCGTCCCCCCCACCATCCTGTTCATCCCGCTGTCCAAGGTGATCAGTTCTCTGGGGCTGCAGGACTCTCTCTACTCCCTCGTGCTCGTGTACCCGAGCTTCACCATCCCCTTCTGCACCTGGCTCCTGATGGGATTTTTCAAGGTCATCCCCAAGGACATCGAGGAAGCGGCCATGATCGACGGGCACAGCCGCCTGGGGGCGTTCCTGAAGGTCGTGATGCCGATGTCCATCGCCGGCGTCCTGACCGTGATCATCTTCACCTTCACGCTGGTCATGCAGGAGTTCGTCTACGGGCTGACCTTCATCACGGCCTCCTCGAGGTTCACCGTGAGCGTCGGGGTCCCCACCTTCCTCGTGCGCGGCGACGTCTACTTCTGGGGCTCGCTCATGGGGGCCTGCTTCATCGCCTCCGTCCCCATCGCCATTCTCTACAACCTCTTCGTCGACCGGTTCATCGCCGGGTTCACGGTGGGCGCGATCAAGTAGCGGGGTCCCCGCCGGAGCTCACCGGACCTTGAGCACGATCTTCCCGCGCACGTGGCCCGCCTGGCTTCTCTTCTGCGCCCCGGCCGCCTCCTCGAGGCGCATCTCTTCGAGGGCGGGAGGCCGGACGGCGCCGCGTTCGAGGAGGGCCCCGATCCGGCGGAGCTGCCCCCCGTCGGGCGTGACAAAGACGTGGGACGCCTCGACCCCGTAGCGCCGCGCCTCTTCCTTCGAGGGGACATTCACGATGGAGACGAGCCTCCCCCCTTCTTTCAGCACTTCGTAGCTTTTCGTCTGCACGTCGCCCCCGACGGCATCGTAGACGAGGTCGATCCCGCCGGGCTCCCTCTTCCTGACGGCTTCGACGAAACTCTCCTTCGTGTAGTCGATGGCCGCGTCCGCTCCCAGGGAGGTTACGTACGCATGGTTGGCCGTGCGGGCCGTCGTGTAGACTTTCGCGCCCGCCTGTTTTGCGAACTGGATCGCCAGGCTCCCCACGCCTCCGGCCCCCGCGTGAATGAGGATCTTGTCCCCCTCCCCGATCTTCGCGGCGTCGAACAGGGACTGCCAGGCGGTCAGCCCGGCCAGGGGGATGCAGGCCGCTTCGGCGAACCCCACATTCTCCGGAATGGGCGCCACCGCGGCGTGGTCCATGGTGACGAACTCGGCGTAGGTGCCGTCCTTTACCTTCGGCTTGCGGCAATAGGCGTACACCCGGTCGCCGTCCCGGAAGCCCTTGACGTTCCTCCCGACCGCCTTGACCCTCCCCGCCGCGTCCCAACCCGGGATAATCGGGAACTCGTGCGGGAACATTCCGGAGAGCATCCCTTCCCGGATCTTCCAGTCGACCGGGTTCACGCCGGTGCAGGCCACCTCGATCAGCACCTCGTTCTCCCCCGGCCCGGGAGCGGGAACGTCCGCCGCGCGAAGCACCTCCGGCCCCCCGAACGAATCGATCACGATGGCTTTCACGGTGTTGCCTCCTTTCGCAGGGGATCGGGAACCCCCCATCATGATAACGGATCTGCTTCCCCTTCGATCCGGGACTGTGATAAAGGTTTCGGAAACGGCCGGGCAATCCGCGAGCCCGGGAGGAAGCATCCGATGAGACGGCCCGATGGCCCCGGTCCCTTGATCGTCGGGTTCGAGGGGAAGGCGGTTCCGGCCCGGCTGGCGAAATGGCTCCGGGAGGGAGCGGTGAACGGGGTGATCCTGTTCTCGAGAAACCTGGAGGGCCCCCGCCAGGCGCGGGACCTGTGCCGCCAGGTTCGCGCCGCCGTCGGGAAGGGGGGGCCGTCCCCGCTCATCGCCGTCGACCAGGAGGGGGGCCGGGTCCAGCGTCTGACGGAGCCGGGCTTTACCCGCTTCCCGCCCGCCCGCTCCTACTCCACCCTCCGCGCCCATGCAGAGCGCGCGGCGGAGGCCGTTGCCGGGGCGATCGCCGGGGAGCTGCGCGCCGTGGGGGTGGATATCAACTTCGCCCCGGTCCTCGACGTGGACAGCAACCCGGACAACCCGGTGATCGGGGACCGTGCGCTGTCGACCGATCCGGAGCTGGCCGCCCGTCTCGGGGTCTCCTTTTTCCGCGGCACCCTCTCCCGGGGCGTGATTCCGGTGGGGAAGCATTTCCCCGGGCACGGAGCCACCGACGCCGACTCCCACGAAACGCTCCCGGTCGTCCGGAGCGCCCGAAAAACCTTGCTTTCCCGGGACCTCCTCCCGTTCCGCCGCGCCATCCGCGCCGGGATCCCTGCCCTGATGACCGCCCACGTTCTCTACCCCGCGCTGGACCGCGCATTCCCCGCCACCCTGTCGAGGAGGATCCTGGGCGACCTTCTCCGGAAACAGCTCCGGTTCCGCGGGGTCCTCTTCTCGGACGCGCTCGAGATGGGCGCCGTCACCTCCCGGTACGGGATCGGAGAGGCCGCCGTGCGTGCGGTTTCCGCCGGGTGCGACGTCGTCCTGGTCTGCCGGGGGGAGAGGAACCAGGAAGAAACGGTGGAGGCGATTGCCCGCGCATGGACGGACGACAGGGGATTCCGGAAATCCGTCGCGGCGTCTACTCGCCGGGTTTCTCGCCTGCGGGGGGTTCTGTCCCCTCCGGGAGGTCGCCCTGCTTCCCCTCGGGCGTCGCTGCGGCAGGTGGGGACGAGGAAGAACCGGGAACTGTCCCGTCTCCTGTTTGATCAATGGGAAAGTAGCGGACGAGCATCTCGGGACGGTAGATCCGGTAGTATTGGAGAAGATTGAAGAACACCCTCCGCAGATAAGAGCGTGTTTCCCGGTACGTCACCCTTTCCAGAAACATCGCCGGGTCCCCGTTCGCCCTCTTCCACCACCGGTCCACCGCCGACTCCCCCGCGTTGTATGCGGCGACGGCGCGGAAGTAATCGCCGTCGTACCCCTGGAGAAGGCCCGCGAGGTAGGACGCGCCGAGCGCCACGTTCCGTTCCGGATTCAGCAGGTCGCTCCGGCGGAGCGTTTTCCCCATCTTCTCCCTCCGGGCCACCTCGGCGGCCGTCCGGGGCATGAGCTGCATCAGCCCCACCGCCCCCGCCGAAGAGAGGGCGTTGTGCTGGAAGAGGGATTCCTGCCGGATGACGGCGTGGAGCACGAGGGAATCCACGCCGGACCTCTTCCCGTCGCAATCCCCCACGTACTGCGGCGCCAGCGGGTACTGCACCCGGTTGATGAGCCCCACCGCGGACCCTCCCGGGGAATGTCCGACCGTCTCGAGGATCGCCCCCCGCAGGTCACCGGCGAGGTACCGGAACAGCCCGGGCGCCCCATCCTCATTGAGCCCCGTCGCCTTCCGGACGGCGGCCCGCTCCACCCGGTCGGCTTCCACGATCGCGTACTCGACCAGCCCCAGCAGGGTGAGGCGCTCCGCACGGCGGACCTTTTCCGCATCCTCTGCCGACCAGGTGGCGCTTCGGACCATCGTCCAGAGCTTCTCCCTCTCCATTCCGCACTGGGCGGTCTCGCCGCTGGAGGGGGCGTTGAACATCGCGAAGGGATCCCTTCCGAGACGAAGGCTCGCAAAGAACGCGTAGGGTCCCGCCCCATGATCCGCGGCGATCCCGGGGAGCAGGGCCTTCCCCTTCTGCTCCTCCCCGGATTCCCGGAGGGCCGCCGATTCCCAGTACAAGTGGCGCGCCTGCTCCACCGGAGATGTCGCCGCCTTGGCACCCTCCTCGAACAACGGAATCGCCTCGGCGTACCGTCCCTGCCGGTAGAGTCCGAAGGCGCGGCGGAATACCGACTCCTGCCGAATGCGCTCGTCCCGGGCTCCCGTGAGCTTTTCGAACTGCCCCGTGGCCGCCGGCCAATCCTCCTCCTCCTCGGCGATCCATGCCGCCTGGTACCGGGCGCGTTCCGCGGTTTCCGGACGCGCCTCGCTTTCCGCGATCTCGAGGAATGTCCGGCGGGCTTCCGCGGTCCGGCCCGCTTTCCATTCCACCCTGGCGAAGAGATAATCGACTTCCGACCGGAACGGCGGGGGAGCGTCCTTCTTCGCCTGGACCAGCAGGGTCCGCGCCCGGGAAGTCTCTCCCTGCTTCCGGAGGAACTCCGCATAATCGAGGAGAACGTTGTAATACTCATCCGAGGGGGGGAACTTCTCCAGCGCCTCCTGGTAGACGGCCCGGGCGCGCCGGTCCTCTCCCGCGCGGAAGAGGGCTTTTGCGAACCTGCGGTAGAAGGACAGGGGAAGACCCCACTCCGGGAGATTCCCTTCCTCGCGCCAAGCCCATATGCGGTCCATCGACAGCACCGCGCCCTCCTGCACCGTGTAGGCGGAGAAGTTCTCCAGGTGCGCCTCCGCGGCCTTCTTCCACGCGACGTTGCGCTCCTGTTCCTCCCCCCGGGTCTCCCCCAGCCATGCGGCGATGAATCCCTCGGCCGCCAGACGGCCATTCCCCGAGACCTTCCCCCGGGATGCCTCGGAATACTTCCGCGCGGACGGAATGTCCCCCTCCTTCGCCGCAGCGAATGCCAGCTCGTGGGCTAGGTAAGGGACCAGGGGAGAGTCCGGGAAGACGGACACGAGCTGCTCGAGGACGCCGGCCGCTTCCGCCGGCTTCCCCTCCCTGACCAGGGCGACCCCCGTGAAGAAGAACACGTAATCTCCGAGATCGTACTCGCCGGGGGAGATGCCGCGGAACGTTTCCCGCGCTTCGGCAAATTTCTCTTCGGACAGAAGGGACCACCCCTCCCGGAAGGTGTTGTCCGCCGCAGAGAAGGAGTCCGCATGGGCGAGAGGGGAAAGGAAGAGCAGGAAGAGGATCGGCGATGCGAGAATCCGTGCTTGCCTCAAAAGGTCATCCCCTCTAGGAAATCCGGAAACGTTTCCCGGTATGGTATTATCGCGGATCCCATTCTTTCCTTGAATCCAAAAAGGAAATCCCCCGATAAAAAGTTCCCCCAGATTGTCCCCGGAGCACTCCCCTTTCGGCTATTTGATGGGTTTTTTCATCCGCGAGTTGCCCGGCAGGGTAGGGTGCCGCGTTTCCCCGGGTTTTCCGCCAAGGAGGACTTCCGGGACGCGCAGATGAAAAGGGCGGGTATGTGAAACCCGCCCTTCTTCGCGCTCCGGTTGGCTCTTCGCGTCCGTTCAGCCGGGATAGTGGTCGTCCATCTAGCGTTTCTCCGGTGCCGGTGCCGGTATCGCACCGGTTCCCACCGCATCGGAGGGTTCCATGGACCCTGCCCAATCCGCGGCTTCGGACGATGGGGTTTCCGCCACCAAGAAATCCTCGGCTCCGAACGACGGGGGTTCCACCTTCACTACCCGGGTCTCTCCCTGGGGCGGTACCCAATCCTCTGCCCCGAGCGACGGGGTTTCCACCTTCACTACCCGGGTCTCTCCCTGGGGCGGTACCCAATCCTCGGCCCCGAACGACGGGGCTCCCATCGCCTCCATCACCGGTCTCTCGGTTCCCCCCAATTTGTCGCTCTCCCCCACGGCCGGGGAAATCCCAGCCAGCACGACCAGGAGAGAGCCCAACCCAATGCACCCCCAAATCCATTTTATTTTCATATTCTTTCTCCTCCATGGTCACGATGGAAGATTGATGACGCCGCGCAAGGCGTTTCCCCTTTTTATCGGGAAACCTTGTTCATCGGGCTTACGGCGGCCGGAACTGGCACAGGTCTGACGGATGGAAGTGATAGCGAACCGTTCTGGGAGAAAGGAAAGTCATCCCAGCCCCCCTTTCATCGAAAGGGAAAACGGTTGCCTGTAGGTTCCCGTATGGCTGTAAGGTAATCGGGTTGGTTTCCTGGGGACGAGCCTTACAGTTTCCTCATAGCCCCGGGGTACATCAATGTCAAGGAATATGTTCCCGCATCCTGCTCCGCGAGCGCCGTAGTGGCAGGATCGGCATGCCCCATCCTCTTCTGCACCGTTGCGATATCGGCTCCCGCGTTTCGAGCGTCCCCGGAACGAACTTTCGCCGCCAATTAAAGAGCAACCGATCGCATGTCGTTATCTCTTACAGGGAGGTGTATGGCAACCGGGACTCTACAACCCCATGGAGTAGGAACAATGAGGAAATCGAACGGGACCGGAAAACTTGTCGATGTCGACAGCGGCAAGGTTGAGTGCCAGATGTGCAGGAAGGTTTGGTATCCCCCCCAACGACCGGATGGGTGGTTCAACGAAGGCGCGTTTCAATGCCCGTCCGGTTGCTCGAATTCGGAATTTGCCCAAACCGAACGTTACCAAAATGCCGGGGGGAGGATTCCGTCCCCCTGTTGGCAGGCACACGCCATTCCTTTGCCACGCACCCATTACATCCGGACTGTCCCCCAACTGTCCCCGGAGGAAGATCAGCCTTCGTAGGGAGCGAAAAGTAGAAGGGTTTCCATCTCCGTGCTATTATCGCGGAAGTCTCGCCGAGAACCCAAGGAAGCGGCCTGAACCCATGGAATTCTCGCTGTCGACCCACCTGTTCGTTTTCCGGGACCTGGACGAATCGATCGTGTCCCTTTTCCCGAAGTTCGGGTTCTCCTCCGCGGAACTGTGGGCCATGCCGCCCCACTTTCCGTACGGGGATCCGGTCGCCTCGGGAGAGATCGCCTCCCTTCTGGCCGCGAACGGAGTGACCGTTGCGAGCCTCCATGCACCGCTCTATCCCGACGTCCGGAGGTACAGGAAGGACCGCTGGTACTCGCTGTCCACGGAGGATGAATCGCACCGCCGGCTGTCGGTGGAATCCACCGCAGCGGCGGGAAGATGGCTGGCGGGCAACGGCGGGGGGACTCTCGTTCTTCACACCAGCTTCCCCGCGGAGAACTGGTACCCGAGAAGATGGGGGGCGTTCCTCGGGTCCCTGAACGAGCTCCTCGCGCAGATTCCCGAAACCGTTCGATTCGCAGTGGAAAATACGCCGCTTTCCTCGGGGAGTGTGGAGATCGTCATGGATATCGCCGCCCGGTACCCCGGGGACCGGGTCGGGGTGTGCCTCGACCTGGGCCACGCCAACATCGAGGGCGGTGTCGGGAACGCCATCCGGGACTCGGCCCCCCGGCTGATCCACGTGCACGCCTCGGACAACCACGGTCAGAAGGACGACCACCTCGTCCCGGGGCGCGGCGCGATCGCCTGGGGAGAGGTGTTTGCCGGGCTTCGCGACATCGGCTTTTCCGGACCGTTCACCGTGGAGCTCCGCGACCTCACCTGCGGGGAGAACCCGCCCTACCGCAGTTTCGAGGAGATCCTTGGCGAGTGCCGCGGCGCGCTGGACCGGTACGCCGGCGAAGGAGGGCGGCTCCGCAGGTGAACGAACGGGAAATCGGGATCGCTTTGTCCGCGCTCTTCCCCGGACCGGCCCGCGTGGAAGAGATCGCGGAGCTCGCGGGGGACGCCTCCACCCGCCGGTACTACCGGGTCCGGATGGCCCCGGGGTCCCCCATCCCCTCGCTCGTCATGATGGAGTATCCGGACGAGATTCCCCGGGGACGGGAACTCCCGTTCGTGAACGTGCACCGGTACCTCCGGAAAGCGGGCGTCCCCGTTCCCGAGATCTACCTTGCCGTCCCCGAAGCCAAACGGCTGTTCCTGGAGGACGCCGGCGACACGATGCTGGAGGGGGCCGTCCACTCCGCCCGCACCGCGGAAGAGGTGCTCCCGCTCTACGGGCGGTGCATCGAGATCCTGGTCCGCATCCAATGGGACGGGACGAAAGCGCTCGACGGGGAGGCGATCCCCTCCCGCCTCGCGTTCGACGTGGGGAAATTCGCCGAGGAGATCGACTTCTTTTTCGAGAACGCCGTCCGGAAGTACGGGGGAATCGCCCTGTCGGAAACCGAGGAGCGCGCCCTGGAGGACCTGTTCCTGCCGTTTCTCTCGGAACTGGCGGGGCTCCCGCGCATCCTCGCCCATCGCGATTACCACAGCCGGAACATCATGGTGATCCCCGGCGGGGAGGGTGGTGCGGCCCCGGCATTGCGTGTCCTCGATTTCCAGGACGCCCGGATGGGAAACGTCTTCTACGATCTCTGCTCCCTCCTGCGGGACTCCTACGTGACGCTGCCCGAAAAGGCGGTCGACGAACTCGTCTACGCGTACCGGGACGCAGCCCCTGCCGGGCTCAGGAGAATGGGGGGGGATCAGGCCACGTTCGCGCACCGCCTCGACGTTTCCGCGCTGCAGAGGAACGTCAAGGCGATCGGCACGTTCGGGAACCAGTCCCACAACCTCGGAAAAACGTTCTACCTCCGGTTCATCCCGCCGACCGTGGCCCACCTCTGTTCGAACTTCGACCGGAACCCGCGGATGAAGCCGCTGGCCCGGAAACTCCTGCCGATCCTGTCCGACCTCGCGGCGAAGGCGGCTTCCGAGGCGCCGTCATGAGAGGGATGATCCTCGCAGCCGGCCTGGGGACCCGCCTTCGCCCGCTCTCCTACGAACTGCCCAAGCCCGTTGTCCCGGTCCTGGGCCGGCCCCTGTGCACCTACAACATGGAGTTCCTCCGTCGGATGGGGATCCGCTCGTTCGTCATGAACCTCCACACGCGCCCGAAACTCATCCAGCAGCGGGTGACGGGGTGGGCGGGCAAGGGCGTTCGCGTCGATTTCACGCTGGAGCCTGTCATCCTCGGCACGGGGGGAGGAATCTGGAATGCCCGCGAGTTCCTGAAAGGGGGCACCTTCGTCACCATGAACGGGGATACGGTCGTCTCCTTCCCCTTTGCCTCCGCCCTCGCCTTTCACCGGGAGAAGAAAGCGCTGGCCACCCTGATCCTCTTTCCGGATCCCGCGAAACGGTACACGCCCATCTGGGTGGGGGAAGAGGGGCGGATCACCGGGTTCGGGAACGAAGCCGGCGAGGGAACGCGATCCGGGTTCTACACGGGGTGCCAGATCGTCGAACCGGCGCTCCTCGCGAGGATCCCGCCGGCGAGGGCGTCGTGCATCATCCGGGAGACCTACACTCCCCTCGTTGCCGAGGGGGCCCCCGTCTTCGGGTTCCTTTCGTCGGGGCGCTTCCAGGAGTTCGGCACCCCGGCAGACTATCTGGAAGGGACCCTCGCCATGCTCCCGGGGAAGAAGCAGGCCGGAAAGCCTCCCGATGCAGACGTCGACGGCGTCACGATCATCCCGCCCGTCTACATCTCCCCGAAGGCGAAGCTCACCCGTGGCGCCCGGGTCGGCCCGTCTGCCGTCATCGAGGACGGCGCCACGGTTGCCGAAGGGGCGTCGGTCTCCCGATCCATTCTCTGGCCGGGGGCGGTTCTTTCCGCGGGGGAGGAGCTCGCCGGCGCGATTCTCACCCCGCGGCGCCGCATCCAGGCAGGGTAACTCCCCCCGGCGGACCCGGGTAGTCCGGGGCGCGGCGGACGGAGCAGAAAGGTCGAACCGGGTCTTATCCTTGCCCGTACAGGTAGAAGCAGAAAACGGCGAGCAGGAAGGTGTACGGGGCGAACCGGAGGAGCTTTCCCCGGGTAACAAGCCTCTCGACTACCGTCAGGGCGATGTACCCCACCACGAGCGACAGGAGGAAGCCCAGGGCGGAAGGAAGGAACGGGGGCAGCACCGACCCGCCCCTGATGTGCAGTTGCAGGGCCGCCGCCCCCAGAATAGCCGGGATGGAGATGAAGAAGGAGTACTTCGCGCTTCGCGACGCCCCGATCCCCAGCACGAGGGCGAGCGCTATCGTCGAACCGGACCGGGAAAGCCCGGGAAGGACGGCCATCCCCTGCACGATCCCGATGGCGAACGCTTCCCGGAGGTCGATCCGCTCGGGGTCCATCTTGTGGCGGAACCGGAGGTTGCTGATCAGCAGGATTGCCGTGAGGACCAGGTAGGCGATCCCCACTTCCCGGACGGAGACCCCCTTCTCCACCGCGTCGTGAAAGGCGTACCCGATGACGGCGGTCGGCACCGTGGACACCGCCATCAGCAGGAGATCCCTGCGCCCCCACGGTTCGTCCTGTTCTTCCGGACCCCGCCGGAAAAGAGAGCCGAGCACCTCGGCGATCTCCCTCCGGAGAAAGAGGAGAACGGCGAGCAGCGTGCCCAGGTGAAGGAGGATGTCGAACGCCAGCTCCGGTTCCCTGAGCCCCAGGACCTGCTGCGCGAGAACCAGGTGCCCCGAGCTGCTCACCGGGAGAAACTCGGTGGCCCCCTGGAGGATGCCCAGCAGTATGGCCTTGAAAACGGTCAACCGGGAACCGTCACAGGGTCCCGGCCCTGGCGGTTTCCACGGCCCCTTCCATCACCCCGCGAATCCGCTCCACCGTTTCCCGGTCCTTTCCCTCGAACCGGAGAACAAGGATCGGCTGCGTGTTGGACGCCCGCACGAGCCCCCACCCTCCGTCGAAAAGCGCCCGCACGCCGTCCACCTCGATCACCTCCCGCGCCAGCGGCCGGACGATCTCCGCCACCCGCTCCGCAATGCGGAACTTGAGCTCGTCGGGGCAGTCCACCCGGATCTCGGGTGTGGCGACGACGGGCGGGAGGTCGGAGAGCATCTCGCTCAAGGGGCGGTCGGAATGCGCGAGGATCTCGAAGAGCCTCGCCGAGGCGTAGATGGCGTCGTCGAACCCGAGATACCGGTCGGCGAAAAAGATGTGCCCGCTCATCTCGCCGGCCACCTCCGCCGACTCCTCCTTCATCTTCTGCTTGATGAGGGAGTGGCCGGCCTTCCACATGACGGGTTTCCCGCCGTGCCGGGCGATGTCGTCGTACAGGTTCTGCGACGCCTTCACCTCCGAGATCACGGTCGCCCCGGGCTTTCTCCCCAGGATTTCCCGGGCGAAGAGGGCCAGGAGGTAATCCCCGTACAGCACCTCCCCTTTTTCGTTCACCGCGCCGATCCGGTCCGCGTCGCCGTCGTAGGCGACTCCCACGTCCGCGCCCGTCTCCCGCACCACCCGGATGAGAGCGCGGAGGTTCTCCGGGACCGTCGGGTCGGGAAAATGGTTGGGGAACCGCCCGTCCATCTCGCAGAAGAGGTCCACCACCTCCAGACCCAACGCTCGGAAGAGGGGCGGCGCCACCGGCCCCGCGGTCCCGTTCCCCGCGTCCACCACCACGGTGAGCCGACGCGGGATGGAGATGTTCGACTTCACGTACTCGCTGTAGTCCGCCACCACCTCCCGCCGGCTCTCCCGTCCCCTTCCGGTCGCGAAGTCCCCCCGCTCGATGATCCGCCGGATCTCCTGGATCTTCCCGCCGTAGAGGGTGGAGTGCCCCACGCACAGCTTGAACCCGTTGAACTCGGGGGGGTTGTGGCTCCCCGTGACCATCACCCCCCCCCCGCCCCCGAACTGCATGATGGAGAAGTACAGGAGGGGGGTGGGACAGATCCCGACGTCGACGACGTCCACGCCGGTCGACAGGAGGCCCTCGGCCATGGCGTCCCGGAAGGAGGGGGAACTCAGCCGGCAGTCCCGCCCGAGCATGAGAGAGACGACCCCGTTGCGGACCGCGTACGTCCCGAATCCCTTCCCGATGGAGAGGACCGTCCCGGGCGTGAGGTCCACCCCCACCCTCCCCCGGATGTCGTACTCCCTGAATATCAGGGGGTTGATCACAGCGTCTCCGCTATTCGAGGTGGATCTCGGCGTACGCCCGGGAGGCCCGGCGGGCGACCTTGGTTCGGTGCGCCGCCTTCGAAACCCCGCGCGCGACGGCCTGCACGACCCTCCGGTTGAACATCGACGGTATGATGTAGTCTTCGGAGAGCTCGTCTTTCCCCACGCAGGAGGCGATGGCGTGCGCCGCCGCCATCTTCATATCCTCGTTGATGCAGGAGGCACGCGAGTCGAGCGCCCCGCGGAAGATCCCCGGGAAGACCAGGGAGTTGTTGATCTGGTTCGGGTAGTCGGAACGGCCCGTCGCCATGATCCGTACGTAGGGGGAGGCATCCTCAGGCTGGATCTCGGGGTCCGGGTTGGCCATCGCGAACACGATGGGATCCTTGGCCATCTTCTTCAGGTCGTCCACCGTGATAAGCCCCGGGCCGGACAGCCCGAGAAACAGGTCCGCTCCTGCCATGACGTCCGACAGCTTCCCTTTCTCGTTCGACGGGTTCGTGTGTCCTGCATACCAATCCTTCATGAAATTCATATGCTGCCTGCGCCCTTTGTAGATCGCGCCGACGCGATCCACGCCGATGATGTTGCGGACACCCGCATTCATCAGGATCTTGCTGCACGCCACGCCCGAGGCGCCGACGCCGGCCACCACCACCTTCAAATCCTCCATCCGCTTCTTGACGATCTTCAGGGAGTTGAGCAGCGCGGCGAGGACCACGACGGCCGTCCCGTGCTGGTCGTCGTGGAAGACGGGGATGTCCATCTCGGCCTTGAGCCGATCCTCGATCTCGAAGCACCGGGGAGCGGAGATATCCTCGAGGTTGATCCCGCCGAAGGAGGGGGCCAGGGTCTTCACGATCCGGACGATCTCGTCGGTATCCTTCGTGGCCAGGCAGATCGGCCAGGCATCCACGCCGGCGAACTCCTTGAAGATCAGCGCCTTCCCTTCCATGACGGGCATCGCCGCCTCGGGCCCGATATCCCCCAGACCCAGAACCGCCGTCCCGTCGGATACCACCGCAATCGTGTTCCGCCGGATCGTCAGGGTGAACGACTTCTTCACGTCCTTCGCGATCGCCATGCACACGCGCGCCACTCCCGGCGTGTACGCCATGGAGAGGTCGTTCCGGGTCTTGACCGGAATCTTGCCGCTGATCTCGATCTTCCCCCCGAGATGCTTGAGGAAGGTCCGGTCGGAGACGTTGATGATCTTCACCCCCGCGACCTGCTGGACCGCCTTGATGATCTCCTGCGCGTGGTCCACCCCGCGGGCGCGGATCGTAACGTCCCGCATGACCGTGCCTTTCCCGACGCCGCTCATGTCCACGGCGCCGATGTCGCCGCCGGCATCCCCGATCGTCGTCGTAAGCTTTCCCAGCATGCCGGGCCTGTTCTGGATATCCACGCGCATGGTGATGCTGTAACTCTCGCTTGGCGACAACGTCGCTGGCATGGCAGCCTCCTGCGTGGACCCTTTCCGGAAGGCCCAATCGCAACATGTGATTCTATTGAGCCTAACCGGCCAATTCAAGCAATTTCCCCCGGGAGGGCGGCATCCCGGGGCAAGGCAACCAGGAATGGATCGGTTCAACGGTATTCCCGCAACGGCTGCAATGTTTGGGAGAATCCGTTTACAGCGCGACTTCCCCGGGAGTACCATAATCGGGTGGGGGAACCGTCCGTGGAAACGATCGATGTCGGAAAAAGGATAAAGAGCATCCGGAAGAGGAAGCACCTGACGCTCCAGGAGGTTTCGGAAAAAAGCGGGATGTCCGCCACCGCGATCAGCGCCATCGAGCGGAACGTGTCGTCCCCGACCGTGAACACCCTCGCGGCCATCGGCCGGGCGCTCGGCGAATCGCTCTCCTCCCTGCTGGGGGAAGCGGAAATCGAGTACGTCGTGACCCGCGCCTCGAACCGGGAACGGCTGGCCACGGAGATCCGGGAGGTCGAGCTCCAGGGCCTCGCGGCCGGGGTGCCCGGCCAGAGGTTCCACCCGAAGCTCTTAATCCTCAAGCCGGGGGGAAACAGCGGCGAGGACTTCGTCAACCATCCGGGGGACGATTTCTTCTTTGTGATCCGGGGCGCTCTGGAAATGGAGATCGGCGGAACCCCCGTCAGGCTCGAGGAGGGGGACACCCTTTACGTCCGGGGGAACACGGCATTCCGGTGGAGGAACCCCTCCGACCGGGAAGGGACGGAACTGCTGGTCGTATCCGCCTCCTGACCCCTCCCGGAGCCGGAATTCGTTCGTCCCTCGCCCGTCCGGCTCAAAGGCCGGCCGCCGGACGCACCGTCAGGCGGACCGGGTGACGCCGTTGCGCGGGCACCCCGCAGAGAGCCCACAGGCGCCGCAGCGGGGAAGGCGGGCGACGCAGACCTGCCGCCCGTGCCAGCCCAGCCGCGTGGCGAATTCCCACCACTTCTTCTCGGGCACGGCCGCGGCGAGGTCCTCCTCGATCCGGGACGGGTCCTTCGACCGGGTGAGGCCGAGCCGGAAGGAGACCCTGCCGACGTGCGTATCCACGGGGAGAGCGGGCGTCCCGAAGCAGGCGCCGAGGAGGATCGCCGCCGTTTTTCTTCCCACCCCGGGAAGCGCCGTCAGGTCCTCCATCCTCCGCGGGACCTGCCCTCCGTGCCTCGAAAGAAGGCAGGAGGCGATTCCCCTGAGCGCCCTGGCCTTGTTCCGGTAGAACCCCGTGGGACGAACCGCCTCCTCGATCTCCTCCTGCGAGGCCGCCGCGAGCGCTTTCGGACCGGGATACCGGGCAAAGAGCGCGGGCGTAACCTGATTGACACGGTCGTCGGTGCATTGGGCGGCCAGCACGGTGGCGACCAGCAATTCGAAGGGCGTCCGGTACCGAAGGACCACGCGGGCGGACGGGTAAGCGGCGGCGAGCTCCTCGAGGATGAACGGAACGGACCGCGGTCCTTTCCCCGGGGGCATCAGGCGGGGCTCCGCCGGTAGACGATCACCTCGTACCCTTGCACGTCCACCTCGAGCCGCACGCCTTCCACCTCGCAGGTGAATATCTTCCCCGGCCCCAGGAACTCGTCCTCGGGCGTAAAACGAAAGGCGCCGCGCTCCGAAAGCCAGTCGAGCATCCCCCGGACCTCCCGGAAGGTCATGTCGTACGCGGTGATGATGTTGAAGACTCTCCCCTTGTGCTCGATGGGATAGACTTCCATCTCCATGCTTTCTTCGTTTTCCAACGAGGGCCCCCAACCTCAGAACTGTCCGATCCTCAAGCGCTTTCCCCACCTTGCGCTTCCCTGCGGCTCCCTGCGACGTCGAGGGCTTCATTGTACCAAATCGGTATCTGGCCTGCGAGGGCCCTCCCCATTGATGGCTAGCGCCGGACCGTGCCCGCGACGGAACGGCCTTGAGGTTCGGGAGGACGGATACGACGAGTCGTTCCGCGGGAAAGGAGGTAAGATAGACGGACGGCAAAATCCGGGAGCGCAAAGGGATGGTTCGCTATCTGAGGTTCGGTCTGCTCATCCTCCTGATCTCTGCATCATCGGCTGACCCAGCGTCCGGAGGACCCTTCGACGATGGGATCGCCGCTTACGAACGGGGCGACTATGCAACAGCGTTCCGGTTGATGAAGCCATTGGCGGAACAGGGGGACGCCAAGTCCCAGCACAACCTCGGCGTCATGTACGATTACGGCCGAGGGGTTCCGCAGGATAACACCAAGGCGGTGAAGTGGTACCGGAGGGCCGCCGGGCAGGGAATCCCCGAAGCCCAGCACAACCTCGGCCTCATGTACGAAAACGGCCAAGGAGTCCCGCAGAGCGACACCGAGGCGGTGAAGTGGTACCGGAGGGCCGCCGGGCAGGGAATCCCCGAAGCCCAGGTAAACCTCGGCATCATGTACTGCAAAGGGCGGGGAGTCCCGCAGGACTACGTCCTGGCTCATATGTGGCTCAACCTTGCGGCTGCGCGGTACCCTGCATCAGCAAAAAAGACCCTGAATGACGCTGTCCGATATCAAGATCTTGTCGGCTCGCTGATGACCCCCGCCCAGATCGCCGAGGCGGAACGGTTGGCACGGGAGTGGAAGCCGAAGAAGGAGAGGATCCCGGGAGGGGACGTCACTCGCCGAACACCTCGGCCGTGAAGGAATAGAGTTCCGCGCCTTCCTTCCAGGCGTCGGAGGGAAGACCCGCCTTCGCGCATACCTGGGCAAGAAACGCCTCGCGATCCCACCCGTGCTCGAGCGCTACCTGGGGAAGGAGCAGACCCCGGCGCTCCCCCTTCCGGATCATCAGGCCGTGGACGCCTGCCTTCACGTCCTCCGGTCGCACCGGCGACAGGGGGGTCAGGACCGAGATTTCGATCCGCAGATCGCCCACTTCCCCCGCCGTAACCCGGGGAAACCGCGGATCCTCCGTCGCCGCGGCGACCGTGCACTCCTGGACGGTGCGATAGAGGGGGGCGTGAGGCTCCGTGTAGCCGATGCACCCCCGCAGACGCTCCCCGCCGCGAAGCGTCACGAACGCCGCCCCCGGGACGGACAGGCTCGCGAGGGCAGGATCCTCCACGGGCATCCTCCCCTCGCCCACATAGGTCGAAAGCGCGCGGCGCGCGATCCGGAGCAGCTCCTCCCGCTCCTGGGGGGAAAAGGTTCCCCGCCGGCTCGCAGTCGGTTCTTCCATGACCCCTTCTCCACCTCCTGCGGAAATCTGCCTCCGTGTACCGCAACCCGGCACGGGACTCCTCCTCCCGCCGGGGAATTTCCGCCCCCTCAGGGGAGTCGCCGGACCTCAGTGTGCGGACAGAACGTCTTCATCAGGGCTCTCCCCCTCTCCCCGCCATTCGAGGGGGAGAAGATCCCCGTTCCCGTCGAGCTTATCCTTCACGGAAAGGAAAACGGAGACAACCTCCGGATCGAACTGCGTCCCCGCGCAGCGCAGGATCTCCGCGGACGCCTCCTCCTCGGAAAGCGCCGGGCGGTAGGCGCGGGTCGACGTCATCGCGTCGTAGGTGTCGGCGACCGCCATGATGCGCGAATGGAGGGGGATCTCTTTCCCTGCGATCCGTCCGGGGTAGCCTTTGCCGTCGAAGCGCTCGTGATGGTGCAGAATGGCGGGAAGGATGTCCCGGAAGAGCGGAATGGGGGAAAGAATCCGGGTTGCCACCGCGGGGTGCCGCTCGACCTCGAGGAACTCCTCGGAGGTGAGGGACCCCGGCTTGTTCAGGATGGTTTCCCGGACGCCGATCTTCCCCAGGTCGTGCAGAACGGCCGCGTACCGCAGATCCTCGAGAGGCGCGGGAGGCAGGTCCAGATGCGACGCAATGGCCATGGAATAGAGGGTCACCCGCTGCGAGTGGCCCCGTGTGTACCGGTCCTTGGCCTCCAGGGCCTTGATCAGGGAATGGATCGAACGGAGGTACATCGAGTTGATGAGGCCGGTCTGCTCCTTCACCTTGTTCTCCAGGTTCGCCTGGTAGTCGCGGAGCCGGCACTCCATCGACGCCTTCTCGAGGGCGTTCCGGATCGTGAGGAAGAGGATGTCGAAACTGAACGGCTTGAGGATATAGTCGTAGGCGCCGTTTTTCAGGGCGGCGACGGCCGTCTCCAGCTCCGCGTGGGCCGTCATGACGATCCGTGCCATCTCCGGAAACCGTCGGGACACCTCCCGGAGAAGGGTAATGCCGTCCATCTCCGGCATCTGGATGTCGGTGAGCAGGATGGAATAGGAGCCGGTGCCGAGCTTGGCCAGCGCATCGTTTCCGTTTTGCGCCTCGTCCACCGAAAAGCCTTCTATCTCCAGGCGCTCCCGGATAATGGACCGGATGAACTCCTCGTCGTCGACGACAAGAACCCTGACGTCCTTGCACCAGGACGTACCGGTTCCGGCGATCATGCTTCCCCGGGCCTGCATACCCCTACTTATCGACCGTAACCCTTGAAATATTCAGCCCGTATGTCCCGCGCCAGGAGGAAACGGGGAGTCAGACATTGAAGCGAACGTGCAGGATGTCCCCGTCCCGGACGACGTACTCCTTCCCTTCGAGCCGCAGCTTCCCCTCGGTCTTTGCCTGCGCCATCGAGCCGCAACGGAAGAACTCCTCGCACGGAATCACTTCGGCGCGGATGAACCCCTTCTCCATGTCGGAATGGATCTTTCCCGCCGCGTGAACGGCCACGGTTCCCCGGCGAACATTCCACGCACGTACCTCGTCCCCGGTCACCGTCATGAAGCAGATGAGGTCCATCGCCTCGAACGCGCCCCGGAGGAGCAGTTCCCGCGCCGGGCGGGGAATTCCCATTTCCGCAAGGAAAACGGTCTGCTCATCGGGGGCCAGGAGCGAAATCTCCTCCTCGATCCTCGCCGACAGGCGGATCAGGGAGGCGCCCTGCGAGGAGGCCGCCCCCCCGAGCTCCGGATACGCATCCGAGGAAAGTGCGCCCTCCGAAACGTTCAGCACCAGCAGAAGCGGCAGCTGGCTCACGAACCGGAACCCCGCGAGAACGCGGGTCTCCTCGGCCGCAAGGGGAAGCTGCCGCAGGGGAATCTCCTTCTCGAGGGCTTCCACGGCCTTGTGAAGGACTGCCCACTCGGTGTCCCGCCGGGCCTCCTTTGTCATCCGCTCGATCCTCTTCTGGGCCACCAGGTAGTCGGAGACGACCAGCTCCGACTCGATCGCCCGGAACTCCTTCACCGGGTCCAGCCCGCCGGGAGGGGGAGGATGGAAATCGTCCGAAAACC
>CP070783.1:1231425-1254904 GCA_020346465.1 Deltaproteobacteria bacterium | reverse complement strand
CAAGGTCAGATAGGCCGCCACGGCCTCTTCGGAGAGATAGTCGAGCAGCAGCTCCTCGCACTGGCCTCGGCTCCTCAGATCCTGCGTGAGGGTGCGCAAGGGATAGGCAGCCACGATCGCCTCGACGGGCCGGTACGTCCCCAGCACGAGCAGCCGTGCAGGCTCCCGGCGCCTTGCCACGCACGAAAGCCAGGCCAGCGTGGATGCGTCACTCCAATGCAAATCTTCCAGCACCAGCAGCAGGGGACGGTCGGCCGTGAGCTGTTCCACGGCCTCGGCCAGTTCCCGCAGCATCCGGGCCTGCGTCGTCCCGTTCCCTGGACGGTCCGGCGCCGCGCGTTCGGCTTCCCTTTGGAGTGCCGGCATCTGCAACAGCCAGCTTGGGGCCTGCTGCCGCAGGAGGGCAAGGAGGTGCCCGCCTTCCGGGTTCCGGCACATCCGGCCCAAAGCTTCCAAAAGGGGTAGATAGGCTTCGCCCGCCCCATACTGATCGACGCACTGACCGTGCCCGATCCACAAGGGCTCCTCGCTTCCCACCTGCGCCACAAAGGCGTCCACCAGGGTCGTCTTGCCGATCCCCGCCTCCCCGACGACGAACCCTACCCGGCGCGTACCCTCCAGCGCGGCGGCGAACCATTGGTGCAGTCGGGCCAGTTCGGCCTCCCGGCCGACCAGCGGGACCGGAGGAAAAAGAACGGATGGGGCGTGACGGGGGACGATGCCCGGGGTTGGACGCGCAGGCGCATCGACCTGGCGCGGTGCCGACGACCGGTCGACGATCGTGACGGGGGCGATGAACCGGTACCCCCGGCCTCGAACCGTCTCGATGAACCGCGGGGCCTGGGCGTCGTCTTCCAGCGCCTGGCGCAACTCGCGAATGCACACGGTCATCGCGGCCTCGCTCACGTTCGTATCCGGCCAAACAGCATCCAGCAGCTCGTCCTTGGTCACAAGCTGCGCGGCGTGCTCCGCGAGGTGCCGGAGCACGCCGAAAGCCTTGTTCGTCAGGCGGACCGGATCCTCTCCGCGCCACAGCCGCTCGTCGGCTACGTCGAGCCGAAAGGGTTCAAAGATAAGGATTTTAGCGTCTCGCACGGTCCGCTCCCCGCGGGCTCGTGAGAACCATTCCGTGAGGCATTACGAAAATCTTATGAAGATCTTATCCCCATCTCAAGCACTCTTCTCTGCCCGGCGGTATTTTCTACTCCAACACGGGGGCGGCAACAAACCCGGATTTCGAACCCGAAGGAGAACATCATGCACCGACCAGCAGCAAAAAGTTCCCCTTTGTCGGTTCACCGGGCATTCGTGGTGCAGTTCCGTGCCGAGACCGATGCGGCGAACGGGCGCGTCGCGGGCCGCATCGAGCACGTGTCGTCCCGGCAAACGTCCTCGTTCCGGTCCTGGGCGGAGATGCAGGCGTTCATGTCGCAGGTCCTCCTCCAGGTCCAGGCGAAGACTCCGGAGAGGTTCGAATGATCCAGATGCACAAGGCAGACAACCCCACAGGTCCCGCCCGGCGGGAGAAAGGAGAGATTCACATGTTTACACGAACAAGGATGCTGCAAGTCACAGGGATGGTCGTCGCCCTGGCCCTTCTGGCGGCATGCGGTGGCGGTGGGATCACCTATACCATCAACGCCGGCACCCAGTCCGGGGAATGGCCCTGGTTCTGGCCCGACAAGGCTGATTACATCGTCGACGGGGAATTTTCCAGGAACGTGCCGGTCGCGGGCCAGAGCAGAATCCGCCTCGATTCCGTCAACGGGGAGATCGTGGTCACGGGACATCCGGATGCCACGTCGGTTACGGTGGCTGCGGAATTGATCGTCGGATCGAACGTGAGTCTGCTGGACGCGGAAATCTCCTTGGACCAGCTGAAGGTCCTTGTAACGGACCGGTTCGACGAGATCTCCGTGCAAACGGTGCAACCGATGAACACGGAGGGACGCCGATACGTCGTGAATTACCACATCACCGTTCCCCGCGACCTGGCGGTGGAGGTGACCCAGGTCAACGGGCACGTGACCGTCGAGGACATCGAGGGCTCCCTCTTCGTTGGAGTGGTGAATGGAAGCATCGACGGCACCGTGACCCTGCCCGCCGGCGGAGAGATCACGCTGTCGACGGTCAACGGCGATATCGATCTGCGCATCCCGGCGTCGACGTCCGCGGAACTCTCTGCCCTCGTCGAATTCGGCGCCGTCACCTGGGACAATCTCGTCCTCCAGAACGCCGTTCATTCGAACCGGTCGCTGACCGGAACGTTGGGTGGCGGAGCGGGGCTGGTCGACCTGGAGACCGGAAACGGAAATATCGTTGTGACCGGGTTCGATGGGTAGGAGGGATAAACCGTGGCGGGGTGGATTATCTTCGCATTCGGGTGGTTGGTAGCTGCGTTTTGGGCCGGCGGCGGCTGCCGGATCCTCCGATTCGTTCGGGACGGTATGCTCGCGGAGCGCGCCGGGTCGATGCCCGATCCGAAAGAATGGCCGAAGGTCTCGGTGGTGGTCCCTGCGCGGGACGAGGCGGAACGGATCGAGGAGGCCCTTCGGTCGCTGGCGCGCCTGGACTACCCGGACCTCGAGGTCATCGCTGTCGACGACCGGTCCGGCGACGGGACGGGGGCCATCATGGACCGCATCGCCGCCGAGGAACCCCGGGTAGAGGCGATGCACATCACGTCTCTGCCGGAAGGGTGGCTGGGGAAGTGTCATGCGATGCACAGGGGTGCAAGGCGGGCCACCGGAGAAATCCTTCTGTTTACCGACGGGGACGTGGTCTTTTCCCCCGACATCCTCCGGCTCGCGGTGCGGTACCTGTACGGCCGGCGGCTGGACCACCTGGCCCTCATGCCCGGCATGATTCCCGGCGGATACTGGGAGGACGCCTTCAAGATCTACTTCGCGATGGTGTTCCTCTGGGGCTTGAAGGCCTGGGCGGCAGATTCCCCGTCGAAGGACCTCTACGTCGGCATCGGAGCGTTCAACCTGGTGCGCCGGTCCGCGTACGAGGGGATCGGCGGCCATGAAACGCTTCGCCTCGAGGTCGCCGACGACCTGATGCTCGGAAAGAGGATCAAGCAGGCGGGGTCCCGGCAGGAGGCACTCTTTGCAACCTCCCACCTGCGGCTCCGCTGGCTGGAGGGGGTGAGGGGGATCGTCCGGGGCCTCGAGAAAAACGGGTTCGCCGCGATCGGCTACTCGCTGCCGTTCCTCTTCCTCGTCACTGCCATCGTGGTCTGCTTCTACGTCGTCCCGTACGTGGCGATCCTCTGCCTACGGGACGCGCAGGTCGTCGGATACGTCGCGAGCGTCCTCCTCATGCACGGGACCTACGGACACTTCGCGTCGTACCACCGGAACGGGTGGCTCATGGCGCCTGCCCTTCCGGTGACCGCGTTCCTCTATCTTTTCACGATCTGGCGTTCTGCGGTGCTCACCCTCCGCAGAAAGGGCGTCGTCTGGCGGGACACCTTCTATCCCCTCGAGGTCCTCAAGGCGGATCCTCGAAACGGAGAATGGCCTCGGAAGCGGCGGTGTGGAGAGTCAAGGGGTCGGTGATGTCGGGCAGGTCGATCTACCCCCCCCGAAAGACAACGGCCGACCGGAGAAAAGTTCCCTCTTGGATAGGCAGCAAAAAAAGAAACTTCCTATCGGGTACTGGGAATGGGGAAAACGTTGGTAAGCTTTTGGTAAGCTGTGCAGCAGGGAGCAAACGCGGAATAACACCAACTACCTGAAAAAACCGGTCGGGACGGCCGGACTGGAACCGGCGACCCCTTGCTCCCAGGGCAAGGGGAACGGATTTTCGGGAAAAGTTGTTACCGATTGACGTTGCGCGTTTTCAAGCGGTTACGATTGTACCGTCAGTATGCGGAGGATAAGGAAAATCGGCTGCACAGGCAGGTAGTGGTAAACTTCCGGTAAACATCGATGAACGGCGATTCACCAGGTCGCTAGTCTCCGCGAGCCCTGCTCCAGCGATTTGTCATTGTCCGCTTCGGCCGTCCATTCGCCAACAACTTGCATTGTGCGTTCACGGTCCGGCATACACCACTTTCCCTTCCCGTGCGGCGGGTTTTTCGATCGTTCCTGCGATCTCCTTCCGCCAGGCAAACTCGTCAGGCGTCGTCACAATGATATCCTTCGGAATCCGAATGTCGTCCCGTGCCACCGCGATCTCGATCGCCTTGTTCCGCTTCGACCCCCGCACAGGCATGACGACCAGAAAATCCAGTTCGCTATCGGGCCCGGCATCTCCCCGGGCGTGCGACCCAAAAAGTACAATCCGTTCCGGTCCGGACAATTTGACGATCCGCCGTACCATGGTGTCGATCCTCCGCTGGACACCGGACGCCTTCATTTGTTCCCCTCGAGTTTAGCCTAAACCATGCGCCTTCCATGTCAGCGCCCACCGGCCTTCGTTTTTTTCTTGGGCTCGCTTTCCTTAGCCAGGTACCCCAATCGCGAAAGCTCCTTCGCCACCAGATACCGGACAGCGGAAGAAAGGCTGCGCTCCTCTTTCGCGCAGTAAGTCTCCAACGCTTCGGCCAGAGCCCCCGTCAGACGAAGTCCCAGAAAACGTTCCTTCTTGATCATGACTCGATTGTTGAACATTTTATCTTGGCAGGCAATGCTTGTTTCCGGAAAATTTGTTTTACATACGGATAACGAGGGGCATCCACCCCGGTATGCGGACCAGGCCGCAAGAAATGACGTCGCACGGAGGTGGCCATTGACTCCCAATACGAATTATCGCTGATCAGACCGGAGGAGGTGCCAAAAATAGTGGGCTGCAGCGTTGTCTACATCTACAAATTGGCTCAGCGCGGCGAACTTCCCTCCTATTGACTCCCAGCCCTGCGAGCGGTTCCTGGATCAAGGGGCCTTCCCTGGCGCAAGGAGGCTTTCGGCCCGAGGAGTCCCCGGGAGAATTCCCCGCTGCAGGACCGGCCGTTCCATGTCCTCCAGGAACAGGTCGTACCGTACGGGCGAAGGAATGGAGACTCCCCGGTGGACGGGGAGGTAGAGGGCCCCTGCCTTATCGCGAAGACCGCGGACCTCCAGCTCCTCCATCAGCAGGGGGGCGCTGCCATGGACCTCCAGCTCCTTCATCCGGAGAGGGTCGCTTTCGCTGCCCGTACCCCCGGACGGCTCGGCCGCAATGCCGGCAGAGGCGGCGAGCAGAAACAGAAGGACCACCGTGACGACCGGTTTCATTCCGTCCTACCCCCTTTCATCGACTCCGTGCCTGCGAGGAGCGCCTGCGCCATTTCCAGCCGTTCCCGGATCGGCACCGCGAGGTCCGAAGGTCCCCCCTCCTTTTCGAGCCGCTCCAACGCTCCGGCATACCGGTCCACCGACCGCTCGAAGAAGAACCTCGCCCGCATCTTCAATCCCTCCTCGTACTTCTCCCGGTCGTTCCCCTTGAGCCCTTTCGGCCGCTGGGAATCCAGAATCGCCTTCCCGTACTCCACGAGCAGGTCGCCCGTCAGCCGCGAGGCCTGAAGCGACAGCTCGAGGGGAGCGTCGGTCTCCGCTTTGGAAAAAGCACCGAGCGCCCTCTGGAAGAGACGGTCCTTGGCGGCGAGACTCTTGTCGAGGGGAAGGACGATCCGGGTCTTCCGGAACTGCTCGGCCCAACTCTCCCCGACCGCGAGACGGGCCTTCCCCGCGCGCTCCGCCAGCTCCCCGGGGGATCCACCTTCCATCCCGGAGTCCACCCTCTGCAGACCCTCCTCCATCAGGCGGATCGACCCCTTGGCGTCTCCCCGCTGCCATGCGGCCAGGCCGACGGAGAGGGTCGCGTACGTCCACATCCACTCCGGGTCCGGATACCTCGCGCGGTAGCCGGAGAACCGTCTTTCGGCCGCTTTCGGCGGTCCGTGGATCTCCGCGAGCCGGGCGGCGTGGAACAGGAACCGCGGGGAACCCTCGTTTCCCGGGAAGCGCAACGCGACGTCCTCATAGAGGTCTCCCGCCCGGACGAACTCCTTTCTCTCCTCGAGGAGGTGCCCGACCACGGCCGCGACCTCCGCGACCTCTTCCCTTTGGGGATATTCCTTCAGGAACCGGAACCCGGAACGGATGGCACCCTCCGCATCGCCGCCCTGCGCCTGCAAGCGCATCGCCCGGAGGAGATACAACGGGGTCTCCGCCTCGTCCGGAAAGCGGAGGGTTAGATCCTCGAGGATCGCGGCTGCGCCCGCCGGGTCTCCGGAGGAATCATTTCTTTGCGCCTCCTTCAGGGAGGAGAGAAGGTAGAGGTCTTTCGCACCTGCCGCGGAATCCGTGGCTGCCCCTGCTTCGGAATCGAACGCCACGAGGGCCGCCTTGCCCCGGGCCGCCGCGAAATCCTCCTCGAAGAGGGCGGCTTCGGCCTGGATCAGGCGCACCTGCGCAACCGTCGCGGGGGGGGCGGCTCGGCTTCCCTCGACCTTCTCCGCCAGTCGCCTCGCGCGGGCGTACTCCTGTCCCGCCAGGAATGCAGCGGATGCGCGAATCGCGAGGGAAACCGCCTTTTCCGAAGGGTACTCCCCCAGGAGGAGGAGGGCGGCGTCCTCCGCATCCTCCGGGGTCGATTCCTTCCTCTCATAGCCGGCGATCATCGTCTCGGCGTAGAGAACGGCGGCCCGTTCCCCGACGACGTCCGTCCGCCGCTTTTCCACCAGTTCCCTGAGGACCAGCGCCCCGCTTTCCCGGGCTCCCGACCCGAGGAGGGCGATGGCAAACTTCAGGCGAAGCCCGTCGTCCTCGTCCGACGACCCGCCGTCCTTTTCCCGAAAATATTCCCCCATCAACGCGGCCGCCGAGGAGATGGCCGATGGTTCTCCCGAGCGGATCCCCTCGTCGAATCTCTTTTCGGAGAAGCTCTTCAGGATCCCCGCCAGCGTCTTTGCGGCCGTCTCCCGCACGGGAGGCGACTGCGCCTGCGCCCAGGCGGACCCCGGGCCGTATTTCTCGCGAAGGGCGAGGGCGCGGGGGAGAGCCTCCCGGTCCCGGCCGGCGCGAAGGAGGATCTCCACCGTCTTCATCTCCAGGAATGCGGCGTCTTCTGCCGAGGCAAAGCGCCGGGCGGCGACGTCGCGCACCTGCGCCGCCCGCAACCCCTGGCCGCGATACTCCTCGGCCTCCCAGAGAGCTACAAGGAGGGCCTTCCCGCCGCACGTCCCCGCCGTCACGGGCGGATAGGAGTCCAGCCGTTCCGGGGGCGACTCCTGCCACGCGCGGACCGACAGCGCGAGGACCTCCTCCTCGAAGGAGGACGCGCCCCCGCAAAGGAACGAGGGTGCGGACAGCGGGTGCGACAGTTCGCGGACCGTGCCGTCGAGATCCCCGGACTGGAACCGGATCCGTGCCAGCATGTACCTGGCGACGGAGGACGTTTCCGGGTCCCCTCTCTCCGCCGCCGCGCGGTATTGGGCGACGGCGCCCGCCGAGTCCCCGGCAAGGAGCGCCTCGTGCCCCAGGCGGACGCCGATCTCGGCCGAGAGCGGGGAGCCGGGGTGTTTCTCCAGAAATTTCCTTGCGGCGGGCCCGGCACCCGGGTCCCCGACCGCCATCCGCAACGCCGCCTGCAGATAGAGGGACTCTTCGCGCATCGCGTCGGAAGAGGCCAGCAGCGGGAGGATACGGGTGATCATCTCCCTCTCCTCTTCCCCCGCGCCCTGGCCGGGGAAGGGCTCCCAACGCCCTCTCCCCTCCGCCAGCAGGGATCCCGCCGCCAGGGCGACGTCGGCCGCGTCCGCAGGCGTGAGGCGGTCGCCGGACAGAAGGAAAACCGCCCGCCGGATAGCCGCGAGGGATTTCTTCCGGACTTCCTCGTTCGGGTCCTGCCACAGCCCGCGAGCCTGCGTGATGAGGCCGTCCGCCAGTTGCCTGGATACGATCGGTTGCAGGGTGGAAAGCTCCAGCTTCCGCCTCTCCCATGCCGCCCTTCGCACCTCCTTTTCCAGCATCTTCAACGCCGTCTGGAGTTGCACCATCCTTTCGTCCGTCAAGGCGACGATCTCCAGGACCGTCTCCCCGAGCGGCCTCCACGGCGCCCACGCCTCCCACACCTCTCCCGGCCGCTCACTCCCCTTCCGGGGGATGCCAAGCATGTTCAGCGTGGTCTCCCACGTTTCCGGGGAGGAGGACCGGAGCCCATGCAGACCTCTTGCATAGGACCAAAGGCCCCCGAGCAGGCGGGAAGCGTCCCTGTCCCTTTCGGACTCGATGCCGTCGACGGCCGCAGATCGGCTTTGCCGGAACTTCTCCCACAAGACCTGGATTTCATCACCCCCTTCCATCTTGCTCTTTATCTTCTCTTGGCGGTCGGGGTACCGGTACTGCGCTGACGGGCGACCGACGTTCCGGAGGGTATGAAGGGTGTCGGACAGCTGCTCCACGACGCGGTCGACCTCGACCCCGTCCAGGGAGACCTCCTCGATCCTCCGGAGGACCTCCTCGATCCGGGCGGAAGTGAAGAACCGGCCCCATGCGGACGGCGTCTCCCCTGCGGCCCGGGTGACGGTCCAATCCGCGACAATCAGACTGTAAAGGAGTTCCATCCCGTCGGCCCGGATCGCCTCTTCCGTTCGCGACTCCCCGGATGCCAACTTATGCCGGAGCGACCGCAGCCTTTCGATCTGGAGCCGGAGAGACTCCAGGGTGTCGGAGCGGACCTCGAAATCCGGTGGGGGAGGAGACTCGGGGGAAATGGCCTCCGCAAGTTCCTCCCTCGCCCGGCTCACCCGTTCGACCGCAAACGCGTGCCGCCCGCTTTCCCGCGCCAGCCCGCCGAGGAGGAGGTGGTACTGGATCCGCTCCCTCAGGGGAAGGGCCGCCGTCACCTCCGCGGGCAGCCGCTCCAGGGCGTCCACGGGATCGGTCCCTGCGGCGGCGAGGCCGATCCGGTCCAGCGGATTGTTCTCCTCCCGCAGCAGGGCCTCGAACACCGGCGTGGCCTCCGCCCCGCGCCCCGTCGCGAGCCGGATCTCCGCCCTCGATCTGGCGGCCCTCCGGGCGAGGTTGTCGTTCCCCCCAGGTCCTCCGGCCTCCTCCTCCACCCGGCGGAAAAGCTCTTCCGCAGCGGGAATGTCCCGGCGCTGCGCGGCGATCTGGCCGAGGGAGTACAACGCGAGGAGGTAATACGGGCTGCCCGGCCCCACCCTGGCGAGGACCGCGGAGGCCTCCCCGGCGCGACCCCGGACGCCTCGCAGTCCGGTTCCGTAGAAATACAGGACCGGCGGGGTCTGGCCGCCGTTGAGGAGTGCGGTCTCGCATCGGTCGACGAGACGCTCCGGGAAGTCGAAACCGGCCTGGGCATCGGCGAGAACGTCGAACAGCGGAGCCGCCTCCGGGATCGGAAGGGTCATCATCCGGACCCTGCGCTCGAGAAGCGACGCCGCATCGGGAAGAAGCCCCAGCGAAAGGTACCCCCGGAAAAGGGCGAGGGTATCGTCGTGCATCGCGGTGCCGGTCCCTTCGATGCGGGCCATTTCCGTGAGGGATACCAAGGCCCGCGCCGGAACGGACGAAAACGCGATCGAGAGGAGGATCGCGCCGGCAAGGAAGGAGAGGATCGGTTGTCGACCGGCTAGGGGCAAGGATGTCGATTCGCATCCGGAATCCGATTCCATCCCCGACCTCGGTCCCCGCTCTGCCATTCCCCGCGAACGGTCCCCCCGTTTCTGCGGATAACGATCCTCAACATTGGATGCTGTTCTCACCTGGTTTGCGGTCCCGTTTCCCATTCTGTCCCAACCGGGAACTTCCTGTCCACCTGACGGAGGAGCGAAAATGTTGAATACGCTGGAAAGACAAGGGATACAGGATGGGTCCACGACCGTCCAACGAACCGCCCCCATCCCTAGCGAAAAGCCTTTGCCTGCAAGGGGGCGGCAGTCCATCGGACCCGGGTTCTCGTTGCCGGAGGGGAATCCCTTCCGAGGCGGGCATCATCCTGTCCCCGTAAAAGCGGGAAGTTATGCCAGTCGTTGCCAGGAGGAGCATATGAAAAAGATCCCAGGAAAAACGATAACCGTTGCCGCGATACTCGTTCTGGGGATCGGCTCCCTGCAAGCGCAGCCGAGAACCGAGAAAACCGTCTCCCTGGCGATCGCCAACGAACGGGCGGCGGCAGCGGTTGCGGAATGCCAGGCCAAGGGGTATGCCGATACCGCCACCGTGGTAGACCGCGCCGGCCAGGTCAAGGCGGTGCATCGCGCCGACGGTGCCAGCCTGCACACGATAGACGCCAGCCGCCGCAAGGCCTATACCGCCGCCTCGATGCGCAACAACACCACGACGATCATGGAGGTCTTGCAGAAGAACCCCGGCGCGCAGAATCTGGGGCAGATCGACGGGATTCTGCTGCTGGGCGGTGGGATGCCGGTTCGTGTCGGGAACGAGGTCATCGGAGCGATCGGCGTCGGCGGGGCACCCGGCGGGCATCTCGACGACCCTTCCCCCGAAAGTGATCCAAGTACCGATTTATTAGCTCCCCGACCGTGGTCTCCTTGATCCGTTTGCACTTAAAAAAAATCGCCCTTCGCGGATCTGGGCCTTGATCTTTCCTTCGGCTGCGATCGCATCCCGCTTGTTGGGACCGACAGCCCGGGTGTACCGTTTGCCGTTTGCCCGGTAGTCGATGACCCAACTTTTCCCGCGCTTGCGCACTGCCATTTTGGTCCCCTCCCTCGTCGGTTGGGGCCGATTTGGTGAAACAAGTGGTAGCATTTTGGTAGCATTTGAGGGCATGGAGATAAAACGGCGGTTGGGCGATTTTGCCAACCGGCCGTATTTCTTGGGAAAGAATGGTCGGGACGGCCGGACTTGAACCGGCGACCCCTTGCTCCCAAGGCAAGTGCGCTACCAGGCTGCGCTACGTCCCGACGCTGTAAGACCTACCAACCTACCCGAACATCCCGCTGTTTCGCAACTCCTCGATGACGAGCCGGATCGCCTGGCCCCGGTGGCTGATCCGGTTCTTCTCCTCGGTGGTGTGCTCCGCCATCGTCTTGGGCGAACCCTTGACCCGGAAGACCGGGTCGTACCCGAAGCCGCTCTCCCCCCGCGGGGCGGATACGATCTCCCCGTCCACGCGGCCGGTGGCCTCCGCGATCACCCGGCCCGGGAGGGCGGCCACCGCCACGCAGACAAAAGCCGCGGTCCACGGCTTGGGACGAGGCAGCAGTTCCTCGAGGAGCAGCGCGATGTTCTTTTCGTCCGTTGCCTGTTCGCCCGCGTACCGGGCCGACCGGACGCCCGGCCGGCCGCCCAGCGCGTCCACCGACAGGCCGGAGTCGTCCGCGACGCACAGGATCTTGAGCTCCTTCGCGTAATGGAGCGCCTTGATCCGCGCGTTCTCCGCGAACGTCTTCCCCTTCTCACGCGGCTCCGTTGTGGCCGGAAGGTCGGGCAGCGTGAGGACCTCGACGTTTTTCTGCATACCCGAACCGAGGAGCGCCTTGATCTCGGCCGCCTTCCCCCGGTTCCGGGTCGCGATCAGGAGCTTCATCGGCCACCCCCCATCCACTGTCTCTGGACCCGGATGATCCGTCTCCCGGCGCGCACCGCAGCCTCGAGCATCCGGTCCAGCTGGACCCGAGTGAACGGCTCCCCTTCGGCCGTCCCCTGCACCTCGATCAGGCGTCCGCTCCCGGTCATGACGACGTTCATGTCGACCTGCGCACTCGAATCCTCGGCGTAGTCGAGGTCGACCAGGGTGCGGCCCCCGATCATCCCCACGCTGACCGCCGCCACCGGCTCCCGGACGGGGTTTGCCGGGATCACCCCGCTGCCGGCCAGTCGGGAGCAGGCCTGCCACAGGGCGATCCACGCCCCGTTGATCGAGGCCGTGCGCGTCCCGCCGTCGGCCTGGAGAACGTCGCAGTCCACGGTGATCGTCCTCTCGCCCAACGGACCCGGGTCCACCACGGCGCGAAGCGACCTGCCGATCAGCCGCTGGATCTCCTGCGTCCGGCCCTGCACCTTTCCCGTGCGCCCTTCCCGCTGGCTCCTCGTGTTCGTCGCCCGCGGCAGCATCGCGTACTCGGCGGTCACCCACCCCTTCCCGGTTCCCCGGAGGAACGGGGGAACGCGCTCCTCGACCGACGCGGAGCACACCACCTTCGTCTCCCCCAGCTCGAAGAGCACCGATCCCTCGGCGTGCTTCTGGACACCCGGCGTCACGCGGATCTCCCGGAGTTCCCCCGCCTTCCGCCCGCCAGCGCGCATCCCCCCTCCATCTCCCTTCTTCTCCCGCCGGTTCTGATTATCCGGGAAAATCGCGTCCCGGGGAACCCTTATTCCCACATTCCTGCCGGTGTCCCCGAAGAGACCTGCCCCTGCGGGCGCCGCGACCGCCGGGGGGTTTCCCTTGCCATCCAATTCCCGGGGGCGGTATCTTCAAATATCATCCAGAACAATGCCCCGGATCGATCCGCGGGGAACGGAGGCTCCCATGCGCAAACCCTGGTTGCTGACCGCAGTGATCGGCCTGACGTGCGCCCTGGCGGGCACGGCGCTGGCCCAAGCGGACGGCGCTGCCGTCTATTTACGGTGTTTCGGGTGCCACACGGCGACCGGCGCCGGCATCCCGGGCACCTTCCCGCCCCTCGCGGGTCACGCGGCGGAGCTGGTGAAGGCCGACCGCTCCTATCCCGTGAAGGTGATCCTGTACGGCCTCGCGGGGGAAATCGAGGTCGGAGGAAAGAAGTACAACGGGAAGATGCCGGGCCTCGGCGATCAGCTCAAGGACGACGAGATCTCCGCGGTGTTGAACCACATCCTGTCCAGGTGGGGAAACGAGAAGGCGCTCCCCAAGGGACACAAGGAGTTCACCGCCGCCGAGGTCAAGGCCCAGCGGGCCAAGAAGCTCACCGGCGAGCAGGTCCTCGGGGCCCGTCCGAAGCTGAAGTAGGACATTCCCGCCCCCGTGCGGGCCGGGGCCCGCGCGGGGGATTCCGCCGGGACCGTCCTCCCGCCCTCAACGGGAGGATCGCCGGAAGACCAGCAGTTCGGTGATGCCCAGGAAAAACCTCCGGGAAGAGACGGGGGCGAACCCGTTCTCCGCGAAAAGGGCACGAAGCGCCCTCCGGTCCGGGAACGCCGAAAGGCTTGCCGCGATGGACCCGTGGACCTCGTGGTTTCCGTGCAGGAGAAGGCCCCAGAAGCCGCACCAGGTCCTCAGCAGGATGTGCCGGGGGATCCGGAAACAGGCCGCCCGGGGCTTCGAGAAATCGAGAAACGCCGCCGTCCCCCCCGGTTTCAGGATGCGACGGATCTCTCCGACGGCGCGCGGGAGATCCGGGGCGTTGCGCAGCGCGTAGCTCCCCGTGACGATGTCGGCGCTTTCTTCCGGGAAATCGATCGCGCACATGTCCTGCCGAAGGAAGCGAAGATTGCGGGAACGGTTGCGTTCCCGGGCGATGGCGAGCATCGGCTCCGCGATGTCCAGTCCCGCGACCCGGCCTTCCGGATACCGCTCCGCAAGGAGAAAGGCGACGTCGCCCGTTCCGCAGGCGATGTCGACGCACAGGGGGGCGCGGACCGGCGGCAGCGCTTCGACCAGGCGCGCCTTCCACGATGCGTCCCGGAACAGGGACATGGCGCGGGTCGCGACGTCGTACCGCGGCGCCGCCTCGGCGAAGTGACGCTCGTTGTAGAACCTCTTCCTCTCCGGGACGTCGAGGTGGTCCCGGATCTTCAGGGCGAACCGCGCCATCACCCTTCCCCGCCCCCGTCGTCGCCGGCCCCCGCCAGGGAGGGACGCGGGAGAAGCGGATCTCCCTCGCGCCCCTTCCCGGGGAGATATTCCCACATGCTCCCGTCGTCGAGGGCCCGGAACACCTCTTCGTACGCCTCGAGAACCCGCGCGCGGTAGGCATCGTCGATGCGGATCGCCTTCCGGGCGAACTCGTGGCACCAGCGGCATTCCCCGCAGTCGACGTCGCGGCATCCGGACTCCCGGAACCGCTCCAGGAACCCGTCGAGGGCCCGGTTGTCGATGTAAACGGGAGCCTCTTCCGCAAGGGGACGCGTCATGTGGCAGAGGTCGGCCAGGCGCTTGAGGAGCAGCATACGGACGGGGTTCACCAGCCCGGGGCGCAGGAAGAAGCGCACGATCCATCCGAGTCCCCGACGGTAATACGGGTCGTCTTCCCTCACCCCCCGGAAGGCGTACGGCTGGACGAGATCGAGGAGGTTCCCCTCGTAGCGGCGGCCGGCGTACGCCCGGACCCGCGTGACCATGAGCGGCGTCGGGATGTCGCGCTCGGCGATCTTGAAGAGGTCGTACCCCAGCCCCTCGTAGACGGGCAGGTCCTCGGGCCGTATCCACTCCGACCGGAGGTAGTTGACCGGATCGCGAAGCTTCATCCCGGCGCACCGGAGAAAGCACCAGTCGATGAAAAACCCCCGGTTCCCGTGCCACGCCTGGCCGGCGTGCGAGAGCGCGTTCATGTGCATGGGGGAGAGCGCGCACCCCGAAAGACAGTTGTTGTTGACCAGGAGCTCCAGGTCGCACCGGACGCTTTTCCGGATCCGCTCGAGCGCCGCCAGCTCCCGGTTGACCAGGATGCTGTCGAGCACGATGCAGTCCGCCCCCATCTCCTCCCACATCTGGGCCTTGCGGACCCGGTCCACCCCCCCGAATACCGAGACGCGCACCTTGAGCCCCGGATACCGGGTCTTGATGAGCGCCAGGAGATAGGGCGACGACACCGTCACCGAGGCGACGCCGATATCGCAGAGCCAGCCTGCGAGTTCCCCGATCTCCTTCTGCCCCGCCCGCGTCATCTCCCGGTTCCCGAGGCAGGAGGCGTTGAGGAGGTAGTTGAACGCGATCCCGGACCGCCGGGCGTGCTGCACATGGGCCGCGAGGCGCCTCCGCGACACGCGCGCCAGCTGGTACGGCGCCCTCCCTCCCCCGACGGCGTCCTCCCGGAGCTTCCCGAAAAGCTCCACGACGGGAAATTCCCGCATCGCCTCGACCAGCGCCGGGTCGAAATTGGTCGCGACGGACAGTCTCATGGCGGATCAGATCGCGACGGCGGCGCGCTCTCCGCCTTCCGTTCCGCGAAGCGCGCCGGACGGGACCCGAAGGGTTTCAAGAAGGGCCATTTCCACCGTCAGCCCGGGACCGAAGGCGATGGCGCACACCTTTTCCCCCCCGCCGCCGGCTCGCCGGTTCAGGAGTTCCTCGAGGACGAAGAGGATGGAGGCGCTGCTCATGTTGCCGAACCGGCGAAGCACCTCGCGCGACGCCTGCAGCTGCTCCGCCCCCAGGTCGAGACATCTCTGGACCTGGTCGAGAATCGATTTCCCCCCCGGGTGGACGGCCCAGAGATCGACCTCGCCGATCGTCATGCCCCCGAGGGCCAGAGATGGCTCGACAAATTCCCGCAGGTTTCCCCCGATGATCTTGGGAACGTAGCTGGTCAGGGAGATATCGAAGCCGTGGTCGCCGATGCGCCAGGCCATCTCCTGCTCTCCGTCGGGGACGAGCGTGCTCCGGAACCCCTCGATCCGGAACGCACCGGTGCCGGGCGAAGGCGCCCTCGCGCTGACGACCGCCGCGCCCGCCCCGTCCGAAAACAGGGAGTTGGCGAGGATGGCGTCCTCCGTTCCGTTCAACTGCAGGTGCAGGGAGCACAATTCCAGGCAGAGGACCAGGACCGCTGCGCCGGGGTCCGCCTCGCAGAACTGGGCGGCCATGCGAAGGGCCGGGAACGCGGCGTAGCACCCCATGAACCCCAGGTGATACCGCTGGGTGCCCGGTGACATCCCGAGGTCGCGGACGATGTGGTAATCGGGCCCGGGGTTGCAGAAGCCCGTGCAGGAGACCGTGACGACGTGCGTCACGTCCCCGGCGTCGAACGCGGAGTTGTCCAGGACCTTTCTCGCCAGAGCCACCGAGAGGGACCGGGACCCGGATTCGAAGAGGGCGTTCCGGGCGGCGGTGCCGGGCCCTTTCCGGCCCCCGGCGGGACCGGCACGGAAGAAACTGGCAGGGCTGTCCCCGTCGAAATCCCCGATGACCGTGTGCCGGCGCTCGATCCCGGAACTCCGGTAGATGGCCCGGATGAGACGCCGTTCGCGCTCGTCCCCGGACCACTCCTGCATCTTTCTGCTCGCCGCCTCCTGGGTGAAGGAAAACCCGGGAAGCAGCGTGTCGATCCGATGGATCCATGCCCCCATGACAGCTCCTCCGGGGCCCTTGCCTGCGGCGTCCCTACTCCTTGGATGACACTTTCAGCCGGACGTTCCCCCTGACGGTGACCTTGTCGCGGACCCGGAACATCCCGAGAAACGACGGCGCCTTCAGGCCGAACTCCTCGAGCGACACGGGAAATTCCACGTCGAAGCCGACCTGGTCCCCTTCTTCCCGCAGGTTGGTCACCGCCGCCCGGATGGTCCTTTCGACGTCGCGGATCCTGAGGGCCAGGTCGAACGAGGCCGTCCCTCCCCCCCCGACCCGTACGGCGCGCCGGATCCCGGCCACGTCGATCTCCCGGACGGTTCCGTGAATGCGCGGGAACCTGTCGCTCTCCAACATCTCCCGCATCTGTCCGTCCCGGGTCCTGTTCCCGGAGTCCATCCCGTCCACCATGACGTCCACTTCCACCCCGCGGATCCCCATCCCGCCGGCGGCGGTCTCCGGGAGGTCCGCGGAGAAAGGCTGGCAACGGACCGTCCCGGAGAACTCGTGAAGGGTCGATACCCCCCGGAAGCGGAGGAGGCACGTCCCCTGGATCTCCCCGGCCCCGGCAGGGAGGCCAAGCGTCAGAAAAAGGAGCGCGGCAACGGTCCTGGACGGTATCATGCGGGGGAACTCCCGGTGCGTTTACCCGGTTAGATGCACTGCGGCCCCGGGGGGGTCGAGGAGGAGGGAACCGTGTCCGTGGCGTGGGTCCTGCCGGTCGTCGTGCTGCAGCGGCTGTTCGAGCTGGAACTCTGCCGGCGGAACAGGCGTGCCCTGGTCGCCCGGGGGGGGAGGGAATGCCACCCGGAGACGTACCCCGTCATGGTGGCGCTCCACACCCTCTTTCTCCTATCGCTCGCCTGGGAGTCGTACCCGTGGCGCGTCCCCCTGGACTTCCGCACGGTCGCCTGCCTGGCCGCCCTGCTCCTTGTCACCGGCCTGCGCTACGGGAGCATCGCCACCCTCGGGGATCACTGGACGACACGGATCGTCGTCGTCCCCGGGAGCCGGGTCGTCCGGGCCGGCCCTTACCGGTTCCTCCGGCACCCCAACTACCTCGTCATCGTGCTGGAGTTTCTCCTGCTTCCCCTGCTCCTGCGGGCGCCGTACACGCTCGTGGCCTTCTCCCTGGCCAACCTGCCGGTTCTCCGGCAGCGGATCCGCCTGGAGGAAAAGGCCCTGCGGGAAACGACGGACTACGGAGAGAGGTATTAAGAGGAGAGAATCGGAGAGGGAGGACCGCCCCGGGCTAATTCCACGTACCCTGCTCCTTGTCCTCGCATTCCCACCGGTTCAGCAACTCCTCTGCTTCGACTTCCCGGCGGATCGCCTCCGGGCAGAGGCATTGGACGAGGTGGCACGCGCACTGCCTGTAGAAATTCTTGAGGTGGGCGTCGTCGCACTCGCGTGCGTGCACAAACCCCTCCTTGTAGGCCCACGCGGCATCCGCCGAAGCCCCCCAGCCGAAGAGGTAGAAAACGCCCTGCTCCGCATCGCCCCCGAACACCACGATGGACTTGACCGGCCGTTCGTTCCCGGCTCCGTCCTTGACGGTGATCTCCCTGGCGTCCGGATCCACCTCGATCACGATTTTGATCTTCTTTCCCATATCCCTCTTATCGGAATTTCGGCCCCGGCCCTTTACCGGCCCCTTTCCTGATTCTTCGTCGTCGGGAATCCCTGTTCTTTCCAGCCCTTCATCCCGTCCGAGAGGTGGTAGATTTTCCGGAACCCCATCTCCTCCATCACCGGAACCGCGGATCCGCTGCGACGCCCCGTACGGCAATAGACGAGGTAGGTCTTCCCCCGGTCCAGCGTCTGCAACTCCTCCTGGAACTTGTTCGACCGGAAATCGATCATCACCGCGCCCTCGAGGTGCCCTTCCCGGTACTCCTCCGGCGTCCGGACATCGAGCACGACAAACTCCGGGTTGGCCCTGTTTTCCTTCATCAATCTGGCCGCCTCGGCCGGGGAAACGGTCTCGTGTCCCGCCATGTCCGCAGCTTCCCCCTCCATCCCCCCCTGCCACTCCAGGACCAGGCCGGCGGCCAGCGCCGCCGCGATCAGGAGAACGGACCGGTTTCTTCTCTTCGTCATCATGATACCCCCCGGGTCCCCGTTTTCGCGTTCTTGTTTTAGATGGCAAGACACCGAACCGGGGTTTCGCCGGCAACCGGCGCAGAGAGACCCCGGAGGTTGTCCCCCCCTGCCCGGCATGTCAAGATACCTGTGGGATTGCCCTTCGCCGGGGCGGAAAGGAGTCGGACCATGACGTTGCGTCATCTCCTGGTCGGGATTCTGACCTCGGCGATCTGTCTCGTCCCCTCGCCTGCGCCGGCGGGGCCCCTTCACCGGGTGGCCGCGGAAGGAACCCGGGAGGTGGCCGAGGAGATCATCGCCGAGGGCGCCGACGTGAACGCGAAGGATCACCTCAAACGGACTCCCCTGCATTGGGCGGCCGAGGCGGGAAACGCGGCCATCGCGGAACTCCTCCTCGACAGGGGGGCCGACGTGGACGCGAGGGAGATGAATTCCGGCACCCCGCTGCACATGGCCGTCGACAAGAACCGGATCGGGGTGGTGCAGCTGCTCGTCACACGGGGCGCCGACGTCAATGCGAAGGACGGGTTCGGCCAGACGCCTCTCCTGTACGCGGCCGATCATGGAAACGAGGCTGTCGTGTCCCTTCTGATCGAAAAGGGCGCCGACGTGAACGCGAGGGACCGGGGCGCCAACACGCCTCTGCTCAAGGCGGTCTACATGGACCGCCAATCGGTCGCGCAACTGCTCGTGGCGAAGGGCGCAAGCGTGGACGTAAAGAACAGTTACGGGATCACCCCGCTTCACCTGGCCGCCCTCATGGGCTATGAGAGGCTGGCGAAGCTCTTCCTCGCGAAGGGCGCGGAGGTGAACGCGAAGGATCTGTTCGGCGCCACGCCTCTGCAGAACGCGGACCACCGGGGACACGAGAGCATCGTCCGGCTGCTCGAAAAGCACGGGGGGCACCGGTAGGACGCACGGTCCGCCGGGCGCCATCGCCTCGCCGGACCGTCATCCCTTTCTGCCCTCCCTCTTCACTCCCTGGCCCCGTGGGTCCTTAGAAGCTCGGCTACTCCCGTCTGGTCGAGCAAAACGGCCACGTGCAGAGGCGTCCATCCGTTTCCGGTCTTCGCATGGACGTCCGCGCCGTGTTCGATCAGGAACAGGGCCATCTCTTTTTGGCCGCCCAGAGCCGCAACATGAATCGGCTGCATCCCTTTGACGCCGTTTGCCTGGATCCCCGCGCCCCGTTCGATGAGAAACCCGGGTAGGTCCTTGTGGCAACTGCCCGTACTTGCCGACCGATGCAGCAACGCGGCGACGGGGTCGGCCTTCTCCCGGACATCCGCCCCGCCAGCAATGAGCACTTTGGCCGTGCCTTCGTGACCCCAGAGAGCCGCCACGTGCAGAGGCGTCCATCCGTTGACCGCCCTCGCATGGACATCTGCGCCGTGTTCGATCAGAATCCCGGCAAGATCCGTGTGATCGCCGTTTGCCGCAAAGTGCAACGGCGTCATGCCATTCTTCTCCTTCGCACGGACATCCGCGCCTTTCGACAGGAGAACGTTGGCTACGTCTTTGTGACCCCAGATGGCCGCGTCGTGCAGCGGCGTGTTGCCGTCATCGGTTTTCGCATTGACATCCGCACCCTCGGCAAGGAGCTGGCTGACCTGCTCCACCTTGCCGGCTTTGGCCGCATCGTGAATAGGTCCCGCGATGGCTGTCGCGCAGGCAAAGATGCCGAACGGGACCAGCATCAAGGGCCGGAAACGTCGTCTCATCCGGATTCCCGGGGAATCAGGCGGGCATCGAGGGAGCGAACCCTTCTGGGTATGCTCACTGTCCTCAAGGCATCAAAGAACAATCGCCTTTCCGGATACCGGGCCTTGAATCGTTTCCTGTCCATCCTGTAGCCTGCCCACGATTCCGCAAAGTCGTCGAACTCGTTTGCTGCACCGCCCGGGGGCTCCTTCTCTCGGATCCGGTTCCACTTCAACCGTAATTTCCTGGTCAGGAACGAGCTGTACGGGTTGTGAACGTTCAATCCCTGGGAATAATATCGCAGCCATCTCTTCTTTCCTTCCAAACCCTTTACCTGCTTCCGATGGGCTTCGGAGAACTTCAACGGGAGGGAGATCCTGATTTTCTCCCCGCTCAGGAACAGATATCCCGCATCCTCTTTCCCCTCGAGGATCAATCGATGGGCGGGATTCGTTTTCAGACTTCTTGCTTCTTTTCGTTTCAGGGTCCGATCCTCCTTGAGCAACAGTTCCAGAAGCCCTTCTCTGCCGAACACCAGAAATTTCCTGTAGGATTCCCGATCTTCCAGGAAATGGAATTCCAGGGAGGCATTTTTCTCGATCAGTTCCCCGGCCAGCATATCTCTTCGTGCTTCCTCTTCCCGTTTGCATACCCAGACCCATAATTTGTTCCTCTCATCCCTGTAAAGAAATCTGTTTTCCACGTGCAGCCCCCGGGCGCAGGAAGGACACGCCATGCGGTTGAACTCCCCGGAAAGGATGGAGTCTTTCAGCTCAGGGTCATGCTCGGCAAACACATATTCGCAGATGTCTCCGGCAAATGTCGTTCCGCAGCCGCACCGGATCTCATACGTCGCCCGCAACGCCATTGGTGCCTCCCGAAAAAAGGTGCCGGCGGATCAGCGTCTCCCCCGCCGGCACCTTGTCAAGCCCGTCCCTGTTCAGGACTGTTTTGGTATCAAAAGGGTGTTTTTCTCGGCAAATTGCTTCCCGACGAAATAGGCCTTGGGGATCATGGCATGAATCCCCTGTGTATAGTCCACGAGCTGGGTGACATGGAGGTCTACGGCCTGGGAACAGAAGGCGTAGGCTTCCAGCTCGGGAACGCCGTAATACTTGTTCAGGAAGCTGATCGACTGCTTCACGGCCATCTGGCATGACTTGTACAGATCCGTATGGAACCCCATCATGATCCAGTGGGTGGGGCTCGAAGCCATGGGCCAGTTCACCAGCTTCTTGAGATCCTTCCGGACGGTAAACCTCAGGGTGATGTTCTTGAACGCCCCCTCCAGGGCATTCAGGTTCACCTCTCCATGCCCCTGGGCAAAGTGGGCATCCCCTGTTTTGAACCCTGCCCCCTTGACCCACACAGGCAGATACAGCACCGTCCCGGCAACAAGGTCCTTGTTGTCGAGGTTCCCGCCGTGCTTTCCGGGAGGTACGTTGCTCCACATCCCCTTGTCCGGCAGTTCCACGCCGATGGTCCCGGGGAACGGCTTGACGGGGACCTTGATCCCCGGGAGAAATTCGTACGTCATATCCCGCCGGTCGACGGAATACCACCTTACCTTCCCCTGCGGATAGTCATCCGCAAGGACCCCCAGTTTCACGAATGACGTGGTCGGGTTCAGGTTGAATCCGTAAGCGCCGGGGTCGATATCGAGGATTTCGATCTGGAGCATGTCTCCCGGTTCGGCCCCTTCGATATGGATCGGGCCGGTCAGGTGATGGTGGCCGGCGCCCTTTCTCTTCTTCTCCGCCCCCGTCGTTTCGTCGGGGTAGAAATAGGTTTCCTTCGTCTGATCGAGGACCTCCTTGTACCAGGTCATCCAGTCTTCGATCGTCGCCCCGGGCACCATCTTGCTCATCAGGTGCGTCCCGGTTTCCACATACACGGTATCCCCCGATTGAATGGTAAGGACCGGTTTTGTGGAATTGTCCCAATAGCCGTGGGTGGAGGTCATTTCATTGCATCCCAGGATATGGACCTTCCCGCCCATATCCATCCTCTTCATCTCGACGGCCTGTGCCTTGGAGAAGACGGCATCGCGAAACGCCAGGGCCGCACCCGTTGCTCCCATCACTTTCAGGAACTTCCGTCGGTCGATCCCCTCCTGAACGTTTTTCTTGACCGGATCGTCACTCATGGGACACCCCCCAAGCCTGCCAACCGGTTCAATGCCCGCTCTTCCATTTCCGAAAGAGTTCCGTTTTTCCCGAAAACTCCTCCCTGCCACCTCCTTTCTTCCGTCAATTTCCCGGGGCTTATCCGTTGGTTTGGTCAGCGGGTCTGATTCATGGATTTTCTGGTTGCAGAAGTAGTAAATGCGGAAAAGAATGTCAAGGATATTTCCTGCATCACGGTCCGCCGGGCGCCATCGCCTCGCCGAACCGTCATCCCTTCCCCCCGGAAAACCGGGTATAATGAATTTGCATCCGGACGAATTGCGATTTCCCAAACCGGCAGAGAGAGCCGCACCCCTTGGGAGGTCAAACGCCATGCCCGGAATCACGGCGCAGGTGAGCCTCTACCCGCTGAGGCAGGACGACCTCTCCCCCTCCATCGACGCCGTGACCTCGGCGCTTGTCCGGCACGGCATCGAACGACAGACCGGCGCCATGAGCACCCTCGTGTGGGGCGACGACGAGAAGGTCTTCCCCGCCCTGGTCGACGCCTTTCGCGAGGCTGCCGCCCGGGGACACGTGGTCATGGTGGTCACGATGTCGAACGCCTGTCCATGGCCGGGGAAGAGCGCTTCCGGCAAGGAAAGCGGTTCGTGAAGACCGGGGCCTGCGAGTCGGAGTTCGAGGCGGTACGGATGCTTCGTCGTCGTCCGGGCGGGCAAATGGGTCGGCCCCTGCCCGCCCGGAACGATATGCTCTGACGCCTTCCTGGAAAGAAGGGGGGGCCATGAAAAAGACTCTGCCTCTCAGCTTCATCCAGTCCCTGTTCGATCGGCTGGATCCCGACCGGTTCCAGGCCCAGTTCCTCAAAACCCTGATGCAGATCCAGGACGTCGAGAGGGGATCGGTGTGGATCAGGAGGGGGGACAGCTACGTCTGCTCGGAGGCGGCCGGTCCCGAGAGCGACAAGGTCAAGGGGCTGGCGATCAGCACCAGACGCCCCAGCATCGTCGGTTCCGTGTTCGAGACGGGAAAGATGACGATCGCCGAAGCGGGGAAGGATCCCCGCCACTTCAAGGAGGTCGAGAATTCCCTGAACGTCAAGAGCACGCTGATCCTGTGTTTTCCCCTGAAATTGAAGGACGGAAGCGTCTACGGGGCCGTGCAGATCATCGACACGAGCGCGGGGGGAAACCGGCTGAATCTGGACCCCGACTACCTGGGCCTCCTGGAAGGGCTGGTGACCACCGGGGGGATCGCCCTGAGCGCCTCCCTGGCCCTGGAGAATCAGCAGAAAGAGAACGTCGAGCTGAGGAAGATGCTGGACGAGGTCCGGTCCCCGCCGCCCATCATCGGGCGGAGCG
>CP070783.1:1178808-1231325 GCA_020346465.1 Deltaproteobacteria bacterium | reverse complement strand
TGCCTTGTCGGGGGTGTCGTGACGGAAGGAATCCAGTTCCTGGTGGGGGGGGACGCATCGCTCGGGGATCTTCTCATGGATCAGGTGGGGGGAGTCATCGCTCTTTCCTGGGTTTCCCCTTCGTCGCACATTCTTTCCCGCGGGAGGCGGCGTATGGTGAGGGGGCTGTCGGTTGTCCTTCTTCTCGTTGCATCTCTTCCTCTGGCGGTGGCAGTCGCCGACGAAGGGATCGCCAGAGCCCAGTTCCCGCTTCTTGCCGACTTCGAAACTCCTTTCGAGAAGGACCGCTGGGAAGGGGGTGCCCGCGCATCGGTGGACCGTTCCGTCTCCCGTCACGGCAATGCGTCCCTGCGTGTGGAGATGGAACCCTCTCTCTACTCCGGCATCTCCCTGGTCTATTTCCCGCGGAACTGGAAGAACTACCATTTCCTCCGCCTTGAGGTTTTCAACCCGGCGTCGGAAGAGATCCCCATCACTTGCCGGATTCACGACCGTCGGCACGAGGAAAGGGAACAGGCGTACGAGGACCGGTTCAACCGGACTCTCCTCCTTCGCCCGGGATGGAACGAACTCGGGATCGACCTGAGCGAGGTGGCCGGTGCCCCCCAAAGCCGAAAGATGGATCTTGGGGAGATCCGGGGTTTGGGGCTTTTTGCGACGAAGTTGTCTGCACCACGGACCGTTTTCGTGGACTACGTGCGCCTCGAATAGTCGCGAATTTCCGGATCTGTCCCTTTTCCCTTTGATAAAACCAACAGGCCTGGAAGGGCATCGCAAGGGGAGATGCTGTTTTCCCTGGAGGAATGGACCATGGTCTCTCCTTTGCCGGGAGCCCCCGGGTACGACCCGGAGCTGCTTCGGCGATTCGAGCAGGCGAGGAAAACGAGGGGCAAAGGGTACCGGCCGAGGACGAAGCACCTGGCTCCGGACGGCGGGGCGAAGTACACGAACCGGCTCTTCCTCGAGACGAGTCCTTACCTCCTCCAGCACGCCCACAATCCCGTCGACTGGTATCCCTGGGGGGACGAGGCGTTCGAGCAGGCGGGAACGGTCGGCCGCCCCGTGTTCATCAGCATCGGGTACTCCACCTGCCACTGGTGCCACGTCATGGAGGAGGAGTCGTTCGAGGACGAGGAGATCGCCCGGTTCCTGAACGAGAACTTCATCGCCGTCAAGGTGGACCGGGAGGAGCGGCCGGACGTGGACGCGATCTACATGAGGGCCGTGCAGGCCCTGACGGGCCAGGGCGGCTGGCCGTTGAGCGTCTGGCTGGCGCCGGACCGGAAGCCTTTCTACGGGGGGACCTATTTCCCCCCGCGGGACGACGGTTCGGGACGGGGGGTCGGGTTCCTCGGCCTCCTGAAAGGATTGCGGAACGCCTACCATGCCAGGTCCGACCAGGTCGCGGAGGTCGGTCTCCAGCTGACCGGATACCTGCGGGAGGCCCTGTCCCCGGAAGGGGGGAAGGAACTTCCGACCGCCGAGACCCTTTCCGCGGCCGCGCAATTCTACCGAAGCCGTTTCGACCCCGTGAACGGGGGACTCGACGGGGCGCCGAAGTTTCCCAGCAGCCTGCCCGTCCGGTTTCTCCTCCGCTACCACAGGCGGACCGGGGAACCGGAATTTCTCGAAATGGCGAGACTCACCCTTGCGAAGATGGCGGGGGGAGGGATGTACGACCACGTGGCGGGGGGATTTCATCGCTACTCGACGGACGGACAGTGGCTTGTCCCCCATTTCGAGAAGATGCTCTACGACAGCGCGCTCCTGGTCGTCGCCTACCTGGAGGCCTATCAGGCGACGGGCGAGAAGGAGTTCGCGCGGGTCGTTCGGGAGACCCTGCGCTTCATCGAGCGGGATATGACCGCGCCCCAAGGGGGGTTCTATTCCGCCACGGATGCGGACAGCCTCGTCCCGGGCGGCAGGCGGGAGGAAGGATTCTTCTTCACGTGGACCCCGCAGGAGCTGGAGGCGATCCTCGGCCCGGAACGATCCCGGATCGTCGGCCGGTATTTCGGGGTGAGCGAACAGGGGAACTTCGAGGGGCGGACCGTCCTGCACGCTTCGGAATCCCCCGCGGCCGTTGCCGGTAGCCTGAAGATCCCGGAGGAGGAGTTGCGCGCCGTCCTCTCGGAGGCGAAGGAGCTTCTGTACCGGGAGAGGAGCCGCCGGCCTCATCCGCTGCGGGACGAGAAGATCCTGACCGCATGGAACGGGCTGGCGATTTCCGCGTATGCCCGCGCCGGTCTCGTCCTGGACGATTCCCGCTATGTCGAGCGGGCGGCCGATGCCGCCCGTTTCCTCCTCGGGAACCTCCGGCGCGAAGGCCGGCTCTGCCGGACCTGCACGGACGGACAGGCGGGGAAAAACGCATACCTGGAAGACTATGCCTTCCTGATCGCCGGGCTCCTGGACCTGTACGAGGCCGGCGGCGACCCGCTGTGGCTGGAAAAGGCGGTCGAGCTGGACGCCATCCTGGAGGCCCGTTTCGAGGACAAGTCCCGGGGCGGCTATTTCCTGACCGGCGACGACCACGAGGATCTTCTGGTGCGGGAGAAACCGTCCTACGACGGCGCGGAGCCGTCGGGGAATTCCGTGGCGGCCCTGAACCTCCTGCGGCTCCATGAATTCACGGCCGAAGACGGGTACCGAAGAAGGGCGGAGGGGGTTTTCCGGTACATGGAGGAAGTCTTGCGCACCAGCCCGGCCGCTCTTTCCGAGATGCTGCTGGCCGTCGACTTCCTTCTCGATGCGCCCAAGCAGATCCTCCTTGTCGCCCCGCAGGGGAAGAAGGAGATGACGGCATCTCTTTTGTCCGTGTTCCGGAGACGGTTTGTTCCGAACCGGATCCTTTCGGTCGTGACCGAAGGGGAAGACCAGGAGAAGAACGCCCGGATCGTCCCGCTCCTGGACGGGAAAGAGGCGCTGGACCGTCAGGCGACCGCCTATGTCTGCGAAGGCCGCGTCTGCCGGCTTCCGACGCACGACCCCGCCGAGTTCGAAAGGCAGCTTTGCGCCGTCAACATGCTCCGGGTCGCCTCCGGGAAGGTGCGGGAGACGGGGGAGGATTGACGGGCCGGGAGGAGCGAAAGGAGGGGGCCATGGGATTGGCGTCCAGAACGTGCGAACCGTGTAAGGGAAATCTGTCCCCGCTCTCCCGGGAGGAGGCGGAAGGCATGCTCCGGGAAATCCCGGGATGGGAACTGGAGGAGGGCGCGACGAAGATCCGGAGAACGTTCCGCTTCCGGGACTTCGCGCAGGCGATGGCGTTCGCCCGGAAGGTCGGGGAGGTGGCGGAAGGAGAGGGGCACCATCCCGACCTCACGGTGGGATGGGGGTACTGCGGCGTCGTCTTCCAGACGCACAAGATCCGCGCGCTGCACCGGAACGACTTCATCATGGCCGCGAAGGTCAACGCCTTGACGCCGTGAGGTTTGCCAAGCGGACCGTCGACCTTCCGGGGAAGGAACACGGATGAACGGGGGCAGGCACGTCGGGCTTCAGGCGCTGGTCTTTTCCCTGGTCTCCTCCACCTTCCTGACGATCTACATCACCCAGCCCGTTCTTCCCGTGATCCGGTCGGAGTTCGGGGTGAGCGCATCGTACGCTTCGCTCACGGTCTCCGCCGTGATTTTCGGGATCGCACTGGCCACCCTCCCGTTCGGGCGGCTGGTGGACACCTTCCCCGTGCGCCCCCTCCTGTTCACGGGCGGCTTCGTGGTCATCGGGTGCAGCCTGTTCTGCGCCGCCACGGAGAGCCTTCCGCTGCTCGTGGGCGCCCGGTTCCTGCAGGGACTCTTCATCCCTTCCCTCACCACGTGCCTCGTGGTGTACCTGGTCCGCAGCCTGCCGCAGGAGCGCCTGAACGTCGTCATGGGGTCGTACGTCTCCGCGACGGTGATGGGAGGGCTGGGGGGGCGGCTCCTGGGAGGATGGATCCACCCGCCGCTCCATTGGCGGTACGCGTTCGTGACCGCCTCCGTGCTGCTTGCGTCCGCCATCCTGGCCGCCGCCCGCTGGCTTCCCCGGACGGAAGGGGAGGCGGAGACCGGGGCCGGAAAGACGGGGTTCCTTTCCCTCCTGTCCCGCAAGGAACTGCTCCGGATCTACTTCGTCGCGTTCAGCGCGTATTTCGTCTTTTCCTCCGTCTTCAACTATCTTCCCTTCTATCTCGCGGGGCCGGACTTCCGCGCCACCACGCAGGTCATCACCCTCATGTACCTCTCGTACGTCGCGGGCGTGGCGGTCGGGCCGCTGGCGGGGAACCTGAGCGACCGGATCGGCAACGGGGCGACGATCGCGGCCGGATCGGCGCTCTTCGCCCTCGCGATCCTTCTTACCTTCCTGCCGTCGATGATCGCGATTCCGGCAAGCCTGGCGGGCGTGTGCGCCGGCTTCTTCACGGTTCACGCCGCCGCCGCCGGGTCGCTGAACCGGAGGCTTGCGGCCGGACGGGGACGCGCCAACTCCCTCTACGTGCTCTTCTACTACCTCGGGGGGTCCATCGGGATCACCGTCAGCGGGCACGCCTACGGCCACGGGGGGTGGCGATGGGTGGTGGGCATCGGGGTTCTCATGCTCTGCCTCACCTTCGCCGCGGGCATCTCGGAGATGCGGGGCGGGAGCGGGCGCCCGGACGCGGTCGGAGCAGGGAGAGGGTGATCCGCTCTCCCGGCGCTCAGCGGCCGATCTGCTGGAAGAAGTCGTTTCCCTTGTCGTCCACCAGAATGAACGCGGGGAAGTCGACGACCTCGATTCTCCAGACCGCTTCCATCCCCAGCTCGGGATACTCGAGCACCTCCACCTTCCGGATGTTCTCCTGGGCGAGCAGCGCGGCCGGCCCCCCGATCGAGCCCAGGTAGAAGCCGCCGTGCTTCCTGCAGGCGTCGGTCACCTGCCTGCTCCGGTTCCCCTTGGCGATCATGACGAGAGACCCCCCGTGGGACTGGAACAGATCCACGTACGAGTCCATCCGGCCCGCCGTCGTCGGCCCGAAGGAGCCCGACGGCATCCCCTTGGGGGTCTTGGCCGGGCCCGCGTAGTAGATGGGGTGGTCCTTCAGGTACTGCGGCATCCCCTCGCCGCGGTCCAGCCGCTCCTTGATCCTGGCGTGGGCGATGTCGCGTCCGACGATGAGCGTCCCGGTGAGGGAGAGCTGCGTCGTGACGGGGTATTTCGACAGTTCGCCAAGGATCTCCGTCATCGGCCGGTTCAGGTCGATCTTCACGACCCCGTGTTCGTGCTTCTTCCGGTATTTCTCGGGGATCAGCCTGCCCGGGTCCCTCTCCATCTCCTCCAGCCAGATCCCTTCCGCGTTGATCTTTGCCTTGATGTTCCGGTCGGCGGAGCAGGAGACCCCCATTCCCACCGGGCAGGAGGCCCCGTGACGAGGCAGGCGGACGACCCGCACGTCGAGGGCGAAGTACTTGCCGCCGAACTGGGCCCCGTAGCCGGACTGATACGCGGCGTTGAGGATCTTTTCCTCCATCTCCGGGTCCCGGAACGCCTGGCCGCCGTCGTTCCCCTTCGTGGGGAGGTGGTCCAGGTAGCCGGTGGAGGCCAGCTTCACCGTCTTCAGGCACGCCTCGGCGGACGTTCCCCCGACGACGAAGGCGAGGTGGTAGGGGGGGCAGGCGGCCGTCCCGAGGGTCTTCATCTTCTCCACGAGGAACGCCTCGAGGATGCCGGGGGCAAGGAGGGCCTTCGTCTCCTGGAACAGATACGACTTGTTGGCGGAACCGCCCCCTTTGGCGACGAAGAGGAACGTGTACTCCTTCCCTTCCGTGGCGTAGAGGTCGATCTGCGCGGGAAGGTTCGTTCCCGAGTTCTTCTCCTCGTACATGGTAAGAGGGATCGTCTGGGAATACCGCAGGTTCTCCTCGGTGAAGGTCCGGTAGACGCCCCGGGAAAGGTGCTCCTCGTCGCGTGCCCCCGTCCAGACCTGCTGTCCCTTCTTCCCGATGATGGTGGCGGTCCCCGTGTCCTGGCAGAAGGGAAGGACGAAGCGGGCGGAGACCTCGGCGTTGCGCAGCATGGCCACGGCGACGCCGCGATCGTTGGGGGGGGCCTCCGGATCGGAGAGGATGGCGGCCACCTTCGCAAGGTGCGCCGGACGGAGCAGGAAGGACACGTCGCGAAACGCCTGGTTGGCCAGGTAGGCGAGCCCCTCCGGGTCGACCGTCAGGACCTCGTTCCCGTTGAACCGGGAGACGGAAACGTATTTGTCGGTGAGCAGCCGGTATTTCGTATCGTCTTTCCCCTGCGGGAACGGCTCCTGGAACAGGAATTCCGGCATCGTTCGTCCCTCCGCGCGTATTCTGCCTTCAGGAAACACACAATATCCCCGCGGGGTCAGGTCCGTCAAGAGCGGCTCCGGCATACTGATTCTGGAGCAAACGGACTTTTTCCGTATAATGGGGTGGTAGCCCAAATTCCTTTTCGGGAGGCAACCGATGGCGAAAGTTCCTTACGTCGACAAAGAGGAGTGCACCTGCTGCAATGTCTGCGTGGACACCGTCCCGACGGTATTCCAGATGGATGACGACAACAAGGCGGAGGTTTTCGACGCGAACGGTGCGAGCGAATCGGAGATCCAGGAGGCGATCGACGTCTGTCCCGCCGCCTGCATTCACTGGAAAGAGTAGAGGGCCCGGCGCCGGGAGGCGGTGAATAGCCGACGGCGCCGAGCGTCTCATTTCGATGAAGGTCGGGAAGAGGCGAACGCGGGGCATCCTCCTGTGTGCCTTTCTGCTCCTGTCCTTGGCAGGGTGCGGAGGTCGGAAGACCGCGATTCGGGAGGAGCCCCCCCTTCCCGCTGCGACCGGGCCGAAAGTGGCCGTCGCGCCGTTGGAGAACCGCAGCAACGACATTTCCGCCCCGGAGATCGTCCGGGCTGCCTTCATCACCGAGATCCGGGAGCGCGGGTGGAACGTCCTGCCGCCGGAGGAAAGCGACCGGGTTCTGCGGGAGACGCTGGGGATCAGTTACGGGGGGCAGCTCGGATCCACCACGCCCGGGACCGTGTGCCGGGAGCTGGGTGTGGAAGGAGTGTTCTACGGGGAAGTAGGCGAGTGGAACAAGACGACGACCGGAGTGTACAACAAGGTCACCGTCACCGCCTCGATCGAGCTGTACGCCAAGAACGGAACCCGTGTGTGGGAGGGGAGCGACACGCAATCGAAGGTGGCCGTTCCGCACGGGGGACGGGAGATCGGGGCCGAGATCGTAATCAACGCCCTGGGAAACCTGCTGTTGACACCGATGACGCCTTACGGGAAGGCGGTCGCCAGGAACATCGCCAGGAAGCTGCCGGGTGGACTTCTCGAGGGGCTCGAGATCCGGGGGGATCGGGACGACACGACACGGGGAGCGGGAACCCCGGCAGAGGAAGGAGGCACCAGATGAAGAGGTCCATTCTGTTGGCACCCCGGAGGAGGGCAGCGATCGGCATCGCCGGGGTGGCCGCCATGATCCTGGCGGCATGCGCCACCACGCCTCCCGTCACGGGCCCGTCGGACCGGCCGTCCGCGCCCGCCGCCGTGACGCCGAGGGCCGAACCGCAGGCCCCCATCGTGACGAGGGGCCCGAAGAAGCGGGTGGCGGTCATCCGGTTCCAGGACAAGAGCGCATACGGCCGCGGCCGTCTCGGCGGGGCGGTCCAGGACATCCTGACGACGGAACTGGCGAAGTCCGACCTCTTCATCCTCGTCTCGCGGGGAACCGACCTCGACCTGATCCTCGACGAGCAGGACCTGGCGAAGTCCGACGTCATCCGCGGGGGGACGGGGCCCAGGTCGGGGGAGGTCCTCGGGCTGAACGCGATCGTGACGGGGGCGGTCTCCCAGTTCGGCGTCAAGCAGCAGTCGGCCACCTACCTGGTCGGCGCGAGCAAGACGCAGACGGCCGAGGCGACCGTCGACGTCCGGGTCGTGGACGCCACGACCGGGCAGGTCATCTTCGCCGACAGCGGGACGGGGGTCCACGAGGAGAGCTCGACGCAGGTCCTGGGGATCGGCGGCGCCAAGGGATACGACGAGACCCTGGAGGGGAAGGCCCTGCGGGCGGCGATCTCCAAGTTCATCGACAACCTGATTGGCCGGATGGAGGCGCTTCCGTGGAGCGGAAAGGTGGCCGCCGTCGACGGGGACGAGATCACCATCAATGCCGGGCGGAAGACGGGGCTGGTCGCAGGGGACCGGCTCCGGGTCTTCGGCGAAGGGCGCGAAGTGATCGATCCCGACACGAAACTCTCCCTCGGGCGGAAGCCCGGCAGGGAGAAGGGGGAGATCGTCGTCTCGGACTTTTTCGGGGAAGACGCGGCGGTTTGCCGGAAGGAGAGCGGCGAGGGATTCGCCGTCAACGACATCGTGAAGCTGGCGAGATAGGAGGCACGGGATGAGCTGGGTTCGCATGGCGGGCGGCACGGACCGTGCGGCGGCCCTCGCCCTCGTTTTGCTGGGCCTCCTGGCCTGCGGGGGGCTCGCCCTGGGGAGCGGCTGCTATCCCAAGGCGCAGGTCTACGGCGTGGAAAACGTCGGCGGCCTGATCTTCGCGGTGAACCCGCCGGACGCGGAGGTCGTCCTGGACGGGGTTTCCCAGGGGAAGGCGTCCGACTTCACGGAAGAGCGGTACCTGAAGGTGGAAAGCGGACCGCACCGGCTGGAACTCCGGAAGGCGGGGTACGGGACGTATTCCCGCACGATCTACGTGTCGAACTCGCTGTTGCGGGTGGAGACGACGCTGGTGGAAGGAGATGCTCCCACCGCCCCGGGAGGGTCCTGATCGCCTGGGGAGGGCCGCTCACTTCTTCCGCAAGGCGCCCCACCACGTCTGCAGGCGCATCGCGATGACCTTCTCGTGGCCGGCCTCGGAGGGCTCGTAGTAGGTGCGCCTGCCCAGCGTCTCCGGGAAGTACTCCTCGGGGACGAAGGCGTCCGCGAAATCGTGCGGGTACTGGTATTTCCTCCCGTAGCCGAGTTCCCTCATCAGCCGGGTCGGGGCGTTCCGCAGGTGCACCGGCACCGCGTGACTTCCCCGGGACTTCGCATCCTCCATGGCGCGGGAGAATGCAACGTACACCCGGTTGCTTTTCGGCGCGGTGGCGAGGTAGACCGCCGCCTGCGCCAGCGCCAGCTCCCCCTCGGGGCTCCCGAGCGTCCGGTAGGCCTCCGCCGCCGCCAGGGTGACCGACAGCGCCCCCGGCGCGGCGTTCCCCACGTCCTCGGAGGCGAAGCGGATCATCCGCCGGGCGATGTAGAGCGGGTTCTCCCCCGCGGCGAGCATCCTCGCCAGCCAGTACAGGGACGCGTCGGGGTCCGATCCCCGCAGGCTCTTGTGGAACGCGGAGATGAGGTTGTAGTGCTCCTCCCCGTCCTTGTCGTAGAGGAGGGCCTTTGTCCTGAGCGCTTCTTCCGACACCGCCACGTCCACGGCCGGAAGCCCCCGGTGCTCCGCGATCGCGACGGCCGCTTCCAGCGCGTTGAGCGCCACCCGCGCGTCGCCGTCGGAAATCTCCACGATATGGCGGAGGGCTTCGGGGGAGAGGAACTCCCCGGGCTTCCCGAGCCCGCGGTCCGGATCCGCAAGCCCGCGCAGAACGATGGCCTCCACGTCCTTCGCCGACAGGGGGTCGAGAACGAGGACCCGGCACCGGGACAAAAGGGCGTTCCGGATCTCGAAGGAGGGGTTCTCCGTCGTCGTTCCGAACAGGGTGACGGTCCCGTCCTCCACGAAGGGAAGAAGGGCGTCCTGCTGGGCCTTGTTGAAGCGGTGGATCTCGTCGATGAACAGGATCGCCGGCCGGTCCCTGTCGGTGCGGACCCTCCGGAGTTCCGCCAGGGCCTCCTTGATCTCCTTGATGCCCGCGAGGACCGCCGAATAGGGGAGGAAGACCGCCTGCGTCTCGGCGGCGATGATGCGGGCGAGCGTCGTCTTGCCCGAGCCGGGCGGCCCCCAGAAGATGAGGGAAGGAAGCGGGCGCGAAGAGAGGACGGAGGAGAGGAATTTCCCCTCCCCCAGGATCGCCTCCTGGCCGACGAACCCGGCGAGGGTCCTCGGGCGCATCCGGTCCGCCAGGGGGGCGGAGCCGGAAGACGATTCCTGCGCGCCTTCCGGGCGGCCGGGGAACAGCGGAGGTGGGTTGCCGCGGGCGGACATCTTCCTTCTCGTTTCCTTCCGCTATAATATCCCCCACGGAAGGGTCAGGCATAGGACCATTTCCGTGTGTGAGCCTCGAGGAGGCCCCGATGGGTGATGTCGAGACGTTGATCGAACGATACGGCGACCAGCAGATCCGGGCGGAAAGGGAAGGGTACAGGGATGGGCACGGCGCGTTCATCCGGCACGGGACGAGCACCTGCTGGCACCCGGACGGCCAGAAAAGCCGGACGGAGGAGTACGTGCACGGCAAATTGCACGGGAGAAGGCTCGAATGGCACCGGGGCGGCGCGGTCAAGAGCGAAGGGGAGTACGAAGAAGGAAGGTTGCAGGGGAAATATCGCGAGTGGAAAGAGGACGGGGGACTGGTCAAGGAAGAGGAATACCGGAACGGGAAGAAGCACGGCGTCTGTTTTGACTACTACGAGGACGGTGCTATATTCACCGAATATCCGTACGTTGAGGGGAACCTCCACGGACCGGGGAAGCTCTGGCTCCGGGGCGGGATGAAGATCGCGGAAGTGGAATATGTCAACGGCGAGGAGGTCCCGGGAAGCCGGTGGATCGATGAAAAACTCAGGAAGGTTCTGGAGAAGCAAGGGGAATAGGGCGTTCCCCGGACGGTCTGGTCGTCCCGCCCGGTTGTTCCTCCTTGCCTTCGTTTGCCTCTTTGCCTCCTGCGCCACGACGAAGGTGACCGAGGCGTGGAAAGATGATCAGTTCCGGGGGACGATCCGGAAGGTCGCCGTCCTCGGGGTATTCAAGGAGCCGGACACCCGGAAGATCTTCGAAGATGAATTCGCGGACCGCCTGAGGGCGCGCGGGGTGGAGGCGGTGGCAAGCCATAAGTTCATTTCCGACGCCGAGATGCCGGACAAGGACGCCGTCATCGATAAAATCAGGAACCTCGGGGCGGACACCATCATTGTGACGAGAATCGTGGATATGGAAACCGTGCAGACCACCGTTCCCGGACGATCCTATTTGGTCCCCCGGTATTACGGCTATTACGGGACGTATTACACCCACATCTATCGGCCGGGCACCATCGACCAGGAGGGGGTTGCCTACGCCGAAACGAATCTGTACAGCGTCGGCGACGAGAGACTGATCTGGTCCGGACGATCCAGCACGGAGCTTTCCGCCACCCGGTATGAGCTGATCCAGGCCTTCGTGAAAACCATGATCGACAGGCTTTCGGACGACAGACTGATCCGGTAACGCCTGCCGCCGGGCGAAATCCCGTGCGACGGCGAACGGGTCAATATAGTCCCTTTCTCTTTTCCTTCCGTTCTATTATCCTATGGGATCATGAAGTGCACCGGCATCATCGCCAAGCACGTCGACCCCCGCGCCGAGAAGATCGTTTCCGAGCTGTGCGAATGGCTCGAGGCGCGCGGGACGCGCGTCGTGCTGGACAAGGAGACGGCGGGCCTCCTGCATCACGGCGAGGCCGTCACCCGCTCGAAACTCCCCGAATCGTGCGACTTCCTGATCGTCATCGGGGGCGACGGGACGCTCCTCTCCGCGGCGCGGGTCGTGGGGACCACGGGGAAGCCGATCCTCGGCGTAAACCTCGGGTCGCTCGGGTTCATGACGGCGATCACCCTGGGGGAACTGTACCCGGTCCTCGAGCGCATCTTCGACGACGACTTCGAATACGACGAGAGGATGATGCTCGTCGCCCACGTGCACCGGATGGGAGAGCGGGTCGCCAACTACACGGTGCTCAACGATGTCGTCATCAACAAGGGGGCGCTCGCGAGGATCATCGACATCGAGACCACGATCGGGGACCTCTACCTCTCGTCGTTCAAGGCGGACGGGCTGATCATCTCCACGCCCACCGGCTCGACGGGATACTCCCTCGCGGCGCAGGGGCCGATCCTCTACCCGACCCTGCGCACCATCGTGATCACCCCGATCTGTCCGCACACGCTCACGAACCGGCCGATCGTCATCCCCGACGACATGGTGGTCCGGGCAAGGCTGCTCACCCGGGAAACCGACGTCTTTCTCACCCTGGACGGGCAGGTGGGGCTCGGGATCCGGGAGGGGGACGTGATCGAGGTGAAGCGGGCGGAGGCCCCCATCCGCTTCTTCCGCTCCCCGTTCAAGGATTACTTCGACGTTCTCCGGACGAAGCTCAAGTGGGGAGAGCGTTGATTTCCCTTCCGAAATGCTGATCGAGCTCTCCGTTCACAATCTCGCCATCTTCAGCGACGTGCGCGTGGCGTTCGCCCCGGGGCTGAACGTCGTGTCGGGGGAGACGGGGGCGGGCAAGTCGATTCTCGTGGAGGCGATCCGCCTCGCGCTGGGGGAGAGGGCGGACCCGATGGCCGTGAAGGCGGGGGCGGCGGAAGCGGAGGTCTCCGCGCGCTTCGATCTCTCGGGGCGCGCGGACCTCAAAGAGGCGTGGACGGAGGCGGGTTTCCCCTGGGAGGAGGAGCTGGTTCTCCGGCGGGTGATTCCCGCCTCGGGGCGCAGCAGGGCATACTTCAACGGCCGGATGGTCTCTCAGTCCGCCCTCGCGGAGCTGTCCCCGCTGCTCGTGGAGCTGGTGGGGCAGCACAGCGTCCCGCAGCTGCTGTCGCGGACGGCCGCGCTGTCGGCGGTGGACGATTTCTCGGGAACCGCGCCGGAGGCGGCGGAGATGCGCCGGCTGTACCGGCAGATCTCCGCACTCCGGCGGAAGGTTGAGGAGGCCGCCGTGCGCGGGTCGAACGCCCGCGAGCGGGCGGAGCACCTCGATTACCAGATCCAGGAGCTGTCGCGGGCCGCCCCCGACCCTGCGGAGGAGGAGAGGCTCGCCGCGGACCTCCTCGTCTTCCGCAACGCCTCGAAGGTGCAGGATGCGCTCCGGGGCGCCGAGGACGCCCTGTTCTCCTCGGAGCATTCCTCGTCATCCTCCCTCTCCTTCGCCGTCTCCCGGCTCAAGGAGGCGGCCGCGGTCGACCCGAGGATCGCCGCCCTGGTCGAGCGCGTGCGGTCGATCCAGATCGAGGCCCAGGAAGTCGCCCGGGAGGTTTCCGGGATGTCGGCCGCGGTCGACCTGTCGGCCGAGGCGGTGGAGCGGGCGGAGGAGAGGCTGAGCGAGATCCGGCGCCTGAAGCGGAAATACGGGACCGACGTCCCGGGGCTGCTGGCCGTGCTCGCGGAGATCCGGGCGGAGCGGGAAAGCCTCGAGGGGGTGCGGGAAGAGGAGAAACGGTTGCGGGAGGAGTTGCGGAGGCAGGAGGAGGAAGGCGTGCGGGCGGCCTCGGACCTGGGCAGGAGGCGGCGCGAGGGGGCGAAGCGGATGGGGCCCGCGGTGGAAAAGGAGCTTTCCCGGGTGGCGCTGGCCGGGGCGGTCTTCCGGGCAGAACTCGTTTCCCGGCCTCCCGGGGCGGAATCCCTCTCGGCCCACGGGTTCGACGAGGCGGAACTTCTGTTCTGCGCCAACCCGGGGCAGGAGATGCGGCCCCTTTCCGTGACGGCCTCCGGAGGGGAGCTTTCGCGCGTCATGCTCGCCCTCCGCAACGCCTCCGCGCAGGGAAGGAGAAACCGGACGATGGTGTTCGACGAGATCGACACCGGGATCGGCGGGAAGGTGGCGGAGCGGGTCGGGGCGCGCCTGAAGGGACTCGGGGGGGCGGCCCAGGTGGTGTGCGTGACCCATCTTCCGCAGGTCGCCGCCTTCGCGGACAGTCACCTTCTTGTCGTCAAGCGGGCCGGGAAGAGCTCGGTCGCCACCGGGGTGCAACCGCTGACGAAACAGGATAGGATTAAGGAACTCGCGCGCATGATCTCGGGAAGCGACGTGACCGAGGAAGCGCAGGCGCAGGCGCGGGAACTGATCAAGGGAGCGGCCCGGGGATGATCCGGAAGGCCCGGATGGTGGACGTCAAGGCGATCCAGAAACTGGTCGGCGACTACGCGCGCAAGGGAGACATGCTCCCCCGGTCGCTGAGCGAGATCTACGAGAATCTGCGCGACTACTTCGTATGTGTCGAGAACGGGGGGAAGGTGATCGGGGCCGCCGCGATCCACATCATGTGGGAGGACCTGGCCGAAGTGCGTTCGCTCGCCGTGAGCGAGGGGGAAATGGGGCGGGGCGTGGGGACGAAGCTCGTCGAGGCGTGCATCTCCGAGGCGATCGTCCTCGGCATCACGCGGGTGTTCGCCCTGACCTACAAGCCCGAGTTCTTTGAAAAGCTGGGGTTCGTCCGGGTGGACAAGTCCGAACTGCCCCAGAAGATCTGGACCGACTGCCTGAAATGCTCCAAGTTCCCCGATTGCGACGAGGTCGCGCTGGTGTCCGATCTGTCCGGGATGCAGCGTGCCTGACCGCCTGTTCTCCCTCGTGGAGAGGGACGTGTCCCGCCTGGGAGGAGGGGAGGCGGAGCTGTGGGTCCGCCATGCCCGCGTCCGCAGGTACGAGGCGCGCGACGGGGGGATCGACGCCATCTCCTTTTCGGACACGCTGTCCCTGGGGGTCCGCGTGTTCCGGGACGGGAGGATGGGCTTCTCCTTCGGGTTCGGGCAGGGGGAAGACGACATCCGGCGGACGGTGGAGGCGGCGATCTTCTGCGCGGACGCCTCCGACCGGGACGACGCCCACGGGTTGCCGGAAGATGGCCGGCCCGGGTCCCCGGGCTCCGGAGAAGCCGGGGAGCCGCCCCTCTTCGACCCCGCCTGCGAACGGGTGGGGGAGAAGGAAAAGGCGGACTTCGCGCGGGAGTTGGAGATCCGGACGCTTGCCCTGGATCCCCGGATGAAGAGGGTGCGGGCGGCATCCCTGACGGAGACGGTGGCGGAGGTGCGCTTCCGCAACTCCCGGGGGCGGGAGGGCACCCAGCGGGAGTCCGGCTATTTCGCCTCCGTGGATTCGGTGGCCGAGGAGGGGGCCGAGGGACAGACGGGGTACGGGTTCGGTTTCGCCCGGCGGCTCTCCGACCTCCGGCCGGACACGATCGCGCAGGAAAGCGGGCGAAGGGCCCTGCGGATGCTCAACGGCCGGCCGCTGTCCACCGGCCGCGTCGCCGCGATCCTCGAGAACGAGGCGGCGGCGGACCTTCTCGAGGTGCTCGCCCCCTCCTTCCTCGCCCCGCAGGTCGCCAAGGGGAAATCGATGCTCGCGGGCAAGATCGGCCAGCCCGTCGCATCTTCGCTCGTGGAAGTGGTCGACGACCCCCTCGATCCGGAAGGGACGGGGGCCGCGGTCTTCGACGGGGAAGGGGTTCCCTCGCGGCGGAACGTCCTGGTGAAAAGCGGGACGCTCGCGTCTTACCTGTCCGACACATTCTGGGGAAAGAAGTTGGGAACGGGGACGACGGCGAGCCTCCGGCGGCCGGGCCCCAAGCTTCCCCCGGCTGTCGGCACGGCGGGGCTGCGCGTGGCGGCGGGAGGCCGGACCCTGGAACAGATGCGGGCGGACCTGGGAAGCGGCGTCACCCTGGTGGAGTTCCTGGGGATCCACACGGCGGACCCGGTGTCGGGGGATTTCTCCGTGGGGGCGTCGGGCATCCGCTTCGAGGGGGGTGAGGAGAGGGGACCGGTCAGGGGGTTCGCCGTGTCCGGGAACGTCCTCTCGCTCCTCCGGGACGTCGTGGCCGTCGGGGACGACTTCCGGTGGTTCGGAGGGACGGGGTGCCCCTCCCTGGCGGTTTCCGGCGTCGAGATCGGGGGGGTGTAGGGATGGCGTCGCGGCCGCTGTTCGTCTTCGACCTGGACAATACCCTCTACCCGCCCCACGTCCGCCTGTGGAGGGTCGTGGACGAGCGGATCGAGCGGTATGTGCAGGAGCGGCTCGGCGTGGACCCGCTGACCGCCGGCCGCGTCCGGAAGGATTTCCTCCGGGAGTTCGGGACCACCCTCCGGGGGCTCATGCACCACCACGGGGTGTCCCCCGACGACTATCTCGCGTTCGTGCACGATGTCCCCATCCCCGAGATCGTGCCGCACCGGCCCGAGCTCGAGGCGATGCTCTCCCGCCTGCCGGGAAAACGCGTGGTGTTCACCAACGGGTCCGAGTCGTACGCCCGCCGGGTGCTTGCGGCGCTGGGGGTCTCGGACCTGATGGACGGGATTTTCGGGATCGAGTTCATGGAATATATCGCCAAGCCGTCCCCCTACCCGTACGGGAAGCTGCTGCGGGCGAACGGGGCCAGCCCGCGGGATTCCCTGTTCTGCGAGGACCTCCGGGAGAACCTTCTCCCGGCCCGCGAACTGGGGATGTTCACCGTCTGGGTGGGAGGCGGGGAGGAGGGATTTCCCGCGCACGCCGTCATCGAGGACGTGTGCGACCTTCCCCGCGTCCTCCCCCGGTTCCTGGGCAACGGGACGGGCGTCGCCCGGAAGGGGTCGCGCGACCCCTCGTGGTGAGCGGACGGCGGGCGGGAGGGCCCCTCAGCGAGGGGGCCTCTACGACAGGAGGGATCCGATGACGGAAGAGAAAAGGAAACGCCGGTTCTGGAAACGGGGTCCGCGCCGGAAGAAGGCGGGCGAGGAGCACGGGACGCCCGCAGTCCCCGACGAGTCCGGGATCTCCCCCCCTCAGGAGGCGGATCGCCATTCCGGCGGCGACGAGCCGCCGGGGGAGGCCGCCGCGGCGGAGGCGGAAGGGGAACGGGGAGCCGGGACCGTGCCGGATTTCCACGAGGTCGCCGAGGAGGTCGCCTCGCGGGCCGGCGGGAAGAAAAGTCGTCACCGGAGCCGCCGACGCGGACGCGGGAAGAAGACATCCGCGGCGGAAGGGGGGGAGAAGTCCGCCTCGACACCGGAAGGCGAGGCCGTCCGGGCCGAACCGCAGGAACCGGGAGACGCCGGGGAGCAGGGGGACGGGGAACCCGGGGAAGCCGCGGAATCCGGAGGAACCGCGGACCCCGCGGGAGGTGCGGAATCCGCCGGAGAGGAGCGGAAGGGTCGTCGCCGGGGCCGGCGCCGCAGGCGACGGAAGAAGGTCCCGGCCGCCGAAGAGGGGAAAGAGAGCGCCGATGTCGCAGCGGAGGAAGGCCCCCTTGCCGCCGCGGAGACTTTCGAAGGGGCCGAAGGGACCTTGTCCGAGGAGGCAGCCCCGCGGACGGGGGAGGAAGAGCCCGAAGAGGCGGAGGAGGAGGCCGGGGAGGAAGGCGCTCCGGAGGCAAAGGGCGCGAAGAAGGTGATGCTCATCGACGGGGCCCACCCCGAGGAGATCCGCGTCGCCATCCTCCGGGAAGGCGTTCTCGAATACTTCGAGGTGGAGAACCAGCGCAGGAAACTGTTCAAGGGGAACATCTACAAGGCGAAGGTGGTCAACGTCGCCCAGGCGATCGAGGCGGCGTTCGTCGATTTCGGGGGGGGGCGACACGGGTTTCTCCCCTTGAACGAGTATTGCGGCGGGGCCCTCATCGAGAACCTCGAAACGTGGAACGAGGGGGACAAGCGCCCCCATCTGCGGCCGGGGACGGAGATCCTCGTGCAGGTCACCAAGGAGGAGTCGCCCATCAAGGGGGCGGCGGTCACCTCGTACATCTCCATCGCGGGGCGATACCTGGTGATGATGCTGGGGATGAAGCGGTACGGGATCTCGAAGAAGATCACCGGCGAGAAGGAGCGGGAGAGGATCCGGAAGAACATGGAGAAGCTCTCGTACCCCGACCACCTGGGCTTCATCGTGCGCACCGTGGGGGCGGGCCAGCCGCTGAAGGACCTGCGGGCGGACCTCACGAACCTGGTCAAGCTCTGGAACCGGACGGTGGAAGGCGCTCGCGCCGAGAAGGCGCCGGCGCTGCTCTACGAGGAGCAGGACATCGTCGTCCGGGCCCTTCGGGACAACTACTCCTCGGACATCGCCGAGGTGTTCATGGACTCGCCGGACTCGCACCGGAAGGCGTCGGACTTCTTCGACGTCTATTACCCGAAGCAGAAGGACAAGCTCAAGCTCTACCGGCAGAAACGTCCTCTCTTCTTCCGGTACAACCTGGAGGAGCAGATCGAGCGGATCTGCCTCCGCAAGGTGCCGCTGCCGTCGGGGGGCCACATCCTGATCGACCGGAGCGAGGCGCTGTGGTCCATCGATGTCAACTCGGGGCGGTCCGCCCGCGACCGGGACATCGAGGACACCGCCTTCCGGACGAACAAGGAGGCGGCCGCCGAGGTGGCCCGCCAGCTCCGGATCCGGGACATGGGGGGGCTCATCGTCGTCGACTTCATCGACATGGAGCACCGCAACCACAACAAGGAGGTGGAGAGGATCCTCAAGGAAGGGCTGAAGAGGGACAAGGCGAAGACCGACGTCACCAGCCTCGGGAAGTTCGGCCTGGTGGCCATCAGCCGGCAGAGGATGGGGATATCCTTTTACGATGTCCTCCTGAAGGGGTGCGACCTCTGCGCCGGCACGGGATCTCTCCCCACGCTCGACGCGACGGTGGTGAAGCTGATGCGGAGGGTCCACAGCGATCTCTCCCGGGAGGCGGGAAAGGAGATCGTCGTGCGGGTTTCCCCCCCCCTCCTGGAGGCGGTGGTGAACCAGAAGCGGGAGGAGATCACCCGGCTGGAGAAGCTGTGCGGTTCCCGGGTCAGCTTCGTGGCCGACGCGTCGCTTCCCTCCCTTTCCTTTTCCGTGACGGTGTGACGCATGGGGACGGACCTCTCTTCCCTCGAACGGAAGACCCAGGACCGGCTGAGCCGTCTCTGCCGCCGGTACATCCGCGTCGCCTTCTTTTATCTCGTCCTGGGCCTGTTCCTCGGCGTGGGGATGCTCGCGTTCGGGAACGACAACTTCCAGTTCGTCCATGTCCACATGCTGCTCGTCGGGTTCGTCCTGTTCCTCATCTACGGCATCGGGTACAAGCTGATTCCCACGATGTTCTTCGGCCTCCCCAAAGTGGGGAGCATCGGCTGGGCGGAAGCGCAGTTCTGGCTTGCGAACGCAGGCCTTGCCGGCATGCTGGCCGGGGCGGTCATGCCCGTGGGGCTGGGCCTGGACCGGATCGCCCTCCTGTTCGGGGCGATCGAGGCGGCCGCCGGTCTCCTCTTCGTCGTTTTGATGGGGAGGACGATCAAGGGATAATCGTGGCCCGCCCGGGTCGGTTTGCCACAAGTGCAATCGACCAACCCGGTGAGTTTGCAATTTTCGCAACCCGGGTGTCATAATCAGCGTGTCGGAACCCACTATTTCTGGCACAGCGAGGACATGGAGTTTTCAGCCCTCCTCAATTCCTATCCCGGATCCTACATCGTCCAGTCGTTTTCCCACTCCGTCGTCGCCGCCTTCGTCGTGGAAATCGCCATCAAGGCCTGGGGCATCAGAAATCCCACGGTGCGCCAGAGGTTTCTCCTGGTGATCATCGTCTTCCCGATTTTCTCCTACCCGGTCTACCAGATCATCAACCCCCAGAGAAGTTCGATCTCCTTCCGGCTCAACGCGCTGCTCGACAGCAGCAGGTGGCTGGATATGGAGCTCTGGGGCGTCGTTCCGGTCCGATACGGATTTTTCCTGGTCTTTTTTCTCACCGCCGTGATCTTTTTCTTCCAGGAGCTGGTCCCGATCCTCAGGCATACCTATGCGTCGAGGGGCTCCGAGATTTCCGGAGAGAGGGCGGAGGAGCACCCGGGGATCGCCCAGGCACTGAAGGATCTGCCGGTGGAGAAGACCGACATCTACGTCCTGGAGGATGACGACGTGGTCCTTTTCTCCACCACGGGGAGAAAGGGGTCGATCTACCTGTCTTCCGGTCTTCTGGGGATTCTCGACAGGGAGCAGGTGCGGGCTGCCGTCGCACACGAGTTCGCCCACGTCATTCGGAGCAGGCGGCCTTTCCTCGTGATCCTGTTTCTGTTGCGGATCCTCATGTTCTACAACCCGGTCGTCCTCATGGAATTCCGGCGAATCGTCCAGGAGGACGAGAAAATCTGCGACGATTTCGCCGTTTCCCTGACCCGGAATCCCCTTGCCCTGGCGGATGCCCTGCGAACGCTGTATGTCACCGAGGAGGAGGAGAGGCCGGGAAGACCGAAAAACATCATGAATGAAATGGAAGATCTCGAGACGTACAGCCACCGGCTCAATATCCTGGGCAGGATCGCGAGGCTGGAAAAGGGAACCGCCAATACCGGGGACAAGGGTTGGTTCGCCATCGTCCTTACGCTTGGGGTGGTCTTTGTCATGAACTACTTCATCGTCTGACGCGGGGAAGATTCATGAGGGAGAAACTTCTGGGGTTTTTCGCGTTTTCGGCGGGCGTCGGAATCCTGGTGCTCGGGTTGCGATTCTTCAACTGGCTCCCGCTGATGGTCCAGGTCGACAGCCTGAGGGAATACCAGGATGTGGAGGAGGTCAAGGCAGCGTTGCCGATCGAGACCATCTTTGCCCCGTCGTACTTTCCGCAGAATCTGAGCTGGCCCCCTTCCCGGATTCTTGCCCAGGGGAGACCTTTCCCGGCCGTGGTGATGGAATTCGAAAAGACGGCCGGCAAGGACATCATGCTCCTGATATCGCAGTCGACGTCCGAAGAGTTCCTTCCGGAAGAAAAGATCAAGATTATCGATGTGATCGAAAGCGTTTCGTATCCCGTGAAGGGAAGGAATGCCCTCCTTCGGGTCGGTGTGTGCCAAAGGAATGAACCCTGCTCCGGGATCACGTGGAAGGAAGGGCAGTACACGATTCACGTCCTGGCGAAATCGACCCCTTTCGAGTTGATCAAGATCGCCGAGAGCATGCTCCGGTAGGCGAGTTCCTTCCCCCGTTCCGGGGAAATTTCCCTGCAATCTAATCCGATTTCCCTCGTTCGATAGGCACGAATTCCCGGGAAAATAGGGCATTCCTCCAATTGTTCATTTGTTTCCGGGTACTTATAGTGGAACCACGAGGCCGGGATAAGGCGTCGGAAACCCGAACCGGGAAGGAGGTGAAAACCATGAGGAGATTCAACGGGGGACACAAGGTGGTCCCGGGCATGTACTGGAACGCATGGGACCTGCGCGTGGTCGGCGTGAACAACGAGGCGATCCTCCCGGGGGACCGGAATCTCGTCTACTACCGGATCCCCTTCGTTCTCGTCCTTCCGCTGGGTGCGATCCTCGGCGGGATCTACGTGTTCTTTCTTCCCGTGGTGTCCATCGCCACGGCGATTTCCGTGCTGGGGCGAAGAATGTTCGGACACGTCCTGTTCCACGCGAGGAGGAGCGTCTTCTTCGGCTGGAGGCCCACCGAGGCGTATCTGGCCGGAAAGAAAGGGCAAGGGAAGGGGGAAGGACCGTGAGGGTAGGTGAGGAATCCGGACGGCGTAGGGAACAAATCCCGGGGAAATAGGGATTTCTCCCAATTGTCCTCCGGGGGGGGTGCTTCCTAAAGTGGAGGAGCAAGGAAGGCGTCAACCCCGGGAAACGATGAGCGGGAAAGGGGGTACGGAAAAATGAGGAGATACGAAGGGGGAGAGTCGGTTGTCAGAGGGACTTACTGGAATCTCCGATACGGGGGATTGGTGGAGATGAAACAGGAGGGCACCCTGCCGGGAGGCCCGCACGCGCGGTACTACCGGATCCCCTTCGTGTTCATCCCCTTTCTCGCGCTGGTCCTCGGCGGCGTCTACGTGATCTTCCTTCCGGTGATCATGATCACGATGGCGACGTACCTGCTCGGGAAGAGGATGTTCGGCGGGATCCTGAGTCAGACCAGGAGAAGCGTCTCCTTCGGCTGGAGACCCACGGAGGCGTACCTGTCAGGGAAGAACAAGAAGAGGGAAGCCGGGGATCAAAAGACCGAGTAACCGAAGGGAGGCCGGGACATGCATACGTACGTCGACTTCATTACGCACGTGAAAGGGATCGAGTACATCATCTCCGTGCTTACGATCGTGGGGTTCGTCCTTTTCCTGGAGATTTTGAAGCCGAAGCCTTTTCAGACTCTGGTTCGGTCCACGCGGGACGACCTCGACCATATAAGGAAGGCGGGATACGGGAGCACCTTCCAGACCGTCAAGCGGATGCTGTCCGCCCCGTTCATCGGCCTTCTCTACGTGCTCATGCTCCCCTTTGTCTTCGCCTACGCACTGGGTCTGGAGCTTCTTCGCACGGCGGCGGAGGGATTCGAGAAGGTCCTGGGGATGGCCGGAAGGACCGCCTTCTTCGGTTGGAGGCCCATGGAGGCATACCTGGGCGGGAAGAAAGGCAGGAAGAAAGAGAAGGGAAAGGAGACGGAGACGGAGGAGGCGAAAGAGAAGGAAGGAGAGGAGGAGAGCCGGTGAGGGAGTCCGGATCGAACCATTCCCGGAAAGGGGAACAGGAAATGAGAAAAGCAATTCCCCTGGCGATCGCTTTCCTCGTCTGGGCCTGCGCTGCCCCGTCCCTCCTTGCCGAGACCCGGCCGGGAAACGCCCCGGCCCCGTCCTTCCGGGGAGAGATGCCGACGACCGTCACCCTCGGAGGCCTCAGCGACCGGTACGAGCCGGTGGAATTCGACCATGCCGGGCATGTGGACATGGCGTCGGGATGCGGCGACTGCCACCATCAGCACGGGACCGAACAGCCCCTCGGATGCAGGGAGTGCCATTCCCTCGACCGATCCGCGTTCCGGAGATCGGTGAACGTCGGGACGTTCCGCGCGTGCGGGGAGTGCCATGCCGGTCCCTCCCCGCGGCCCGACCCGGCCCGGACGGGACTTGCGGCGGCCTACCACCGCGCCTGCTTCGGGTGCCATCGGGAGGTGGGAAGCGTCGGAGAGGACCCGAAGGGATGCACCGAGATGTGCCACGCGAAAAAGGAGACCGCAAGGGCCGCAAGGAAGTAGCGGCATGGGATCGACGGCGGTTTGAACCCGTTGACAGGGAGAGGGAGGTCCCCGATGGTGAAATCCCGAGAACGGCGCCCTGCCGGCAAGGACCCCGGAGAGGGGAGAGGCGGCAGCAGGGAGGAGAAACCAGGGATCAGCCGGAGAGATTGTCTCAAGGCGTTGACGGCGGCCGGCAGCGCGACCCTGATCGGAGGCTCCGTCGACGCGCATGCCTACAAGAAGTTTTCCGGCTGGCCCGATCGCTGCGGCGTGCTGGCGGATCTCACCGAATGCGTCGGGTGCCGCAGCTGCGAGGCGGCATGCAACCGGGCGAACGGACTTCCGAAGCCGGACGTTCCGTTCGACGAGAAATCCGTCTTCGAGGAGAAGAGACGGCCGACCGCATCGGCGTACACGGTGGTCAACCGGTATGAAGACCCGGAAAAGCCGGGGACACCGGTGTACCGCAAGGTCCAGTGCAACCACTGCAACGAGCCCGGATGCGCATCCGCCTGCCCCGTCCGGGCCTATACGAAGACCCCCGAGGGGGCTGTCCTCTACAACAAGGACCTCTGCTTCGGCTGCCGGTACTGCATGGTCGCTTGCCCTTTCTACGCCCCGGCCTACGATTACGAAAGCGCGCTGGAGCCCCGCGTCGTGAAGTGCACGATGTGTCACGGGAGGGTGAAGGCGGGGGGAGTGCCGGCATGCGTGGAGGCATGTCCCGTGGAGGCGATCAAGTTCGGCAAGAGGAAAGAGCTGATCAAGATCGCGGAGACGAGGATCCGGAATCGTCCGGACAGGTACGTCGATCACATCTACGGAGAGCACGAGGTCGGGGGAACAAGCTGGCTCTACCTCTCGAGGGCACCCTTCGAGCGGGTGGATTTCCCCACGAACCTTCCCGAAAAGCCCCTCGTGGAGCAGACGAAGGGATTCCTCTCCTCCGTTCCCCTGGTCCTCGTATTGTGGCCCGCGTTTCTCGGCATGGCGTACGCCGCCACCCGGAATAAGGAGGATGACAAATGAGGGAGGAATCCATGGCGAAGGCCGACACGTTCCCGGCACGGTTTATGGACAAGCTGCTGATGGGGATGCCCCTGTCCGACTATGTGAGGACGCTGATCACGCCGTTCAACGTCGTTGCCATGGGGATCCTTTGCGTCGGCATTCCCCTGATCGTGCTCCGCTTCGTCGACGGGCTTGCCACCATCACCCATGCCTCCAATGAATATCCCTGGAGCATCCTGCTGGGGTGGGGGCTTTTCTCGGGGGTTCCCCTCTCGGCGACCGGGTACATCATGGCCACGGCCGTTTACGTCTTCGGGTTCAAGAAGTACCATCCCCTGGTCCGGCTGGGCGTCCTGACCGGCTTCCTGGGGTACCTGTTCGCGGTGATCTACCTGCTGATTGACATCGGCCGCCCCTGGCGCATATATTACCCGATGGCGGTTTCCTACGGACCGACATCCGTCCTTTTTCTGGTAGCGTGGCATGTGGCGCTCTACCTTACTGTCCAGCTTCTCGAATTCAGTCCGGCGATCCTGGAGTGGTTGCATTCGAGGAGGGTGCGGAAGTGGGCGGTCATGATCACCATCGCGATGACGGTTGCCGGGGTGATTCTCTCGACGCTGCACCAGTCCGCCCTCGGCGCGCTGTTTCTCCTCGCCCCCGGGAAAGTCCATCCGCTCTGGTATTCCGGGTTCCTTCCCGTCTTCTTCTTCGTCTCCAGCATCTACGCGGGGCTCGTCATGGTGATCGCCGTGAGCACGATCCTTTCCCGCTTCATGAGAAATAGCGCGGACCGGGAGTTCCTGGGGAGTCTCGACACGCTGACCGTCGGTCTCGGAAAAGGGGCCTGCATCGTCATGTTCGTCTACTTCGCGCTGAAACTCATCGGTGTGGCGCACGACGACAACTGGGATCTCCTGGCCACCCCGTACGGCTACTGGTTCCTGGTGGAGATCTTCCTGTTCGTTCTCGTCCCCGGGTTCGTGCTGACCCGTGGAGTGAAGCGGGACAGCGCGCGCATGGTGCGGATCGGAGCCTTTTACGCCCTTGCCGGCGTGATCCTGAACCGTCTCAACGTCTCGCTGATCACGTTCAACTGGGCCATCCCCGGACACCTCCATGATCTGATTCCCCCCGTCAAGGAGGTCTTTGTCGTTCTTGCGATTGCCACGCTGCACATCATCATCTTCCGCTGGATCGTCAACCGGATGCCGGTGCTGCGGGAGCATCCGGATTACAGGGAGCACGGATAACCGGAGGGACGACCCATGAAGGCCGGAACGAGAATTCGCTGGACCCTGGCCCTCCTCCTCTCGCTCCTGGTCCTTCCCGCCGCCGGCGGACAGGCGAGGCAAGCGGACGAATCCGGCGCCTCGAGGAAATGCCTCCTTTGCCACGGGAAAAAGGGGATCGTCAAAACGTTCCTGAACGAGGAAACCGTTGAAGCGTATGTGAACCCGGAGAAGATCCGGGCCTCGGTCCACAATTTCCTCACGTGTTCGGAGTGCCACTCCGGTTTTTCCGCGGAGAGTCACCCCTCGGGACAGTACAAGAGCAGGGACCAGTACCGGCTGCGGTCGTCCTCCATCTGCCGGCGGTGCCATTCCGCCGACAAGATCAAGAACAAGGCCGTCCACGCGACTCTCCTGAAAAAGGAGAAGCTGGGCGTAACGCCCGTCTGCACCAACTGCCACAATGCCCACTCGGTGACCGCCGCATCCGGCGGGAAGATCTTCTCCAACGAAAAACAGTATTGCCAGAGCTGTCACCAGCACGAACTCTCCATGAAGTTCCGCAACGAGGAACGGATGTCCCTCCAGGTGGACCTCGCCGCATTGGACTCCTCCGCGCACGGCAAGCTCCGATGTTCGGACTGCCACTACGGGTATTCCTCGGAGGAGCACCCGGAAAAGCGCTTCCGGAGCAGGAGGGAATACGTCATCGCCTCTTCGGAAAGCTGCCGGAGATGCCATTTCGACAATTACACGAAGACCCTGGACAGCGTGCACTATTCCCTCCTGAGCCACGGAAACCTGAAGGCGCCGGTATGCAACGATTGCCACGGGTCCCACCAGATCGCCCATATTTCCCACGGGGTCAAGGGCGGACTGATCACCACCCAGCGATGCAAGAGATGCCATCCGGCGGTCTACGAGACGTACGCGAAAAGCGTTCATGGAAACGCCCTGATCAACGAGCAGAACCAGGATGTCCCGATCTGCATCGACTGCCACACGGCGCACGACATCCAGAACCCGATGACGATGGCGTATCACGAGAAGATTCCCCAGATGTGCGGGAACTGCCATGCGAATCCGGCCGTGGTCGGGAAGTACGGCCTGTCGACCGACGTGCTCAAGACCTACCTCGAGGATTTCCACGGGGTCACTCTCGGGTTCTACAAGAAGGAGCGGGAGGAGCTCTACAAGCCGGCCAGGCCGATCGCGGTGTGCAACGACTGCCACGGCACGCACAACATCGTCAGCACGGTGAGCGCGGATCCCGCATCCGTCAAGAAGAACCTCGTCAAACGGTGCCAGAAGTGCCACCTGGACGCCACGGAGAAATTCCCGAGCGCCTGGCTGTTCCATTACAAGCCGTCCCTTTCGAAATACCCCATGATCTTCTTCGTGAACGGCATCTACAGGATTTTCCTCCCGATCATGTGGGCGGGGCTGATCCTGCAGGTTCTCCTGCACATCTGGCGCTACGCGGTCAACCGGTGAGCGGGGGAGGGGCAGAGGGATGAACGGGGAGTTCCGGGTGAAACGGAAGAGGATCCGAAGGTTCAGCACGTATCGGGTCCTGGAGCACTGGGGAATCATCCTGACCACCATGATTCTTTTCGCCACCGGTCTCTGCCAGAGGTTCTGGCATCTGGATCTGTCGCAATGGTTCATCCTGAAGCTGGGCGGCATCGACAACGTGCGTCTCATCCACCGGTACACGGGGCTGCTGTTCTCCCTGCAACTTTTCAGCAACGTCCTTGTCGGGATCCTGGGGGTCCTCCGCGGCAGATGGCAGCCGTCGATGTTCATCACGAAGAAAGACTACGAGGATGCGATCCACAACATCCGGTATTACTTCGGGTTTGAAAACCAGCCGGCGAAGTGCGACCGGTACGACTACATGGAGAAGTTCGAGTACTGGACCATTCTGGTCGGGGGGATCCTGATGATCATGACGGGGGTCATCCTCTGGCTGCCGACCCTGGTCACGCGGATCCTCCCCGGGGAGTTCATCCCCGCGGCCAAGGCCCTCCATTCGAACGAGGCGATGCTGATCTTCCTGCTCAACGCCGTATGGCACATCTACAACTCCATCTTCAGCCCCGAAGCATTTCCTCTGGATACCAGCATCTTCACGGGGTATATCTCGAGGGAGAGGATGATCCGGGAACACCCGCTGGAATATGCCCGGATGGAGGGCGTGGCCCCGGAGGAACTGGAGAAAAACGTTCCCGGGGAGACGCAGAGCCTGAAGGTCGGGGTTCCCGCCAAATAGTTCGGCACGGCACGATTTCCGGGGCGAAGTCGGAGCATGCAGAGACGAATCGTCTTCCTCATTATTCTGAACCTGGTGATCATCCTGGCCAGCCTCGGGATCATCAGCCATCTGAGCATCGACGCCAGCATCAAGAGGTCCCTGGAGAACCGGCTCGCCCTGGCGAATATCGTCGGGCAATACATCGACCATGTCCTGGAGACCAACCTGAAAAGGCTCTACGACATCTCCCTGTCCGGGAAGATCGATTTCCACGACGGGGAGTGGGAGCCCGAGAAGAAGGCGCTCAAAACGGCCTTCGAATATTCCATCTTCACGGACCGGATCTTTCTCATGGACACCCACGGGAACGTGGTGATCGCATACCCGCACACCGAGGAGGAGCGGGTAAATCTGTTGAGCATCCCCTACGTGCGCAGGACCCTCGCGGAGATGAAACCCGTCATCTCGGATGTCTACACCGTCAGCCCGACCCGGAAGAAGGTGATCTTCGCACTCGTCCCGCTGAAGAACAAGAACGGGGAGATCGTCGGAGTGGCGGGGGGGGAGATCGACCCGACGAATTATCTGCTGGCGCACGCGATCAAAAGCGTCTACATGGAGCCGGATACATACGTCGAGCTCATGGACAGCCGGGGTGTGATCATCGCCTCCAACGACCCCCGAAAGATTCTCACGTGCAGCCAGCAGAACAAATTCCTGAACGTTCTCATCGCGGACAGAAAAGGCTCGGTCATCAACTGCCACCGGTGCAAGGAGAGCAATCCCGGGAACAAGAGGGAGCGGGACATGCTGGCCTTCGCCCCCCTGTCTGTCGCCCCCTGGGGAATCTCCGTGCGGGATCCCCGCGAGAAGGTGTTCGCCCCGTCGATCTCGTTGCGGAAAGGGTTCCTGGTATTGAGCGTCGTTTCCATCTTCACCGGCCTGCTCCTGGCGGTCGGCCTGTCCAAGGGAATCGTGCGACCGATCCAATCGCTGATCGGCGCGACCCAGAAAATCGCCCGGGGAAACCTGCAGGACCCGATCGAGGTCTCGACCAGGGACGAAATCGGAACCCTCGGCCTGAGCTTCGACGAAATGCGGATCCGGCTCGCCGAATCGGTGGACAGCATTCAACGGTACAGCGTCGAGCTGGAAAACAGGGTAGCCGACAGGACCAGGGAGCTCCTGCAGAGCAAGGAGAAGCTGGCGGTGCTCCTTCGGGAGGTCATCAACGCGGAGGAAGCCGAGCGGAAGAGGATCGCCCGGGAGCTGCACGATGACACGAGCCAATCCCTGAATGCCACCATGATCTCCCTGGACTCGATCATATCCCGGTTTTCCGACTACGATCCGGTAAGGAAACAGCTCCGGCAGATCCGGGAACAGTGCATGTCCATGCTGAAAGGCGTTCACCGCCTTGTCAACGACCTGCGGCCGCCCGTCCTCGACGACCTCGGGCTCGAGTCGGCCATCAAGTGGGTGCTGGAGAAACATCTAGGGGAAAGAGGGATTCCCTATTACATTACCACGAAGGGGGACAGCGAGGGCTTGAAGGCCCGCTTCCACGGGGTGCCGGACTATGGAAAGATCGAGCTCGTGCTCTTCCGGGTCATCCAGGAGGCGATCATCAACGTCAGCAAACATGCGGACGCGGAACATGTCTTCGTGTCCCTGATCTTCGGGGATTCGGGGATCGAGATCGAGATCAAGGATGACGGCAAGGGGTTCGACCTCGAGGGTGTTCTCGAATCGGCCAGGGAGGGGACCTATATCGGCCTTGGCCTGCTCGGGATGGAGGAGCGTATCGCCCTCCTCGACGGGAAGCTGAACATCTGGTCGGAACCGGGGATGGGAACGAGGATCAAGGTGTACGTGCCGATCCTCACGTGAGGGATTGACCGACTCCACCGATTGTCGGGCGGGATGATGTCGAAAACCAGGATCCTCGTCGCGGACGACCACGCTCTGGTGAGGGAGGGGATCATCGCCCTCCTGAAGCTCCACGACGATATCGAGGTGCTGGCCGAGGCGGCGGACGGGAAGGAAACGATCGAGAAGGCGGTCAAGCTCCGGCCCGACATCGTGCTGATGGATATCGCCATGCCGGGTCTGGGGGGGCTCGAGGCGACCCTGGAAATCAAGAAGGCGAACCCCGATATCAAGATCCTCGTGCTGAGCCAATACGACGACAGGGAGTACATCAGCCGCCTTCTCAAGGCCAAGGTTTCGGGATACATCCTCAAACACGCCGTGGGCACCGACCTCATATCGGCCATACGGGCGGTTGCAAGGGGGGAGTTCTACCTGTACTCCTCCATCACCTCGTCCCTGGTCGACGATTACCTCGGCAAGAAGGAGTTGGCCGTCGAGGATCCGTACGAGCGGCTGACCGACAGGGAAAAGCAGGTCCTGAAGCTCATCGCGGAGGGGAACTCCCACAAGGAGATCGCGGTTCTTCTCAATATCAGCGTGAAGACGGCCGTCGCCCATTTTTCCAACATCCAGGAGAAGCTCGGCATCCGGCCGAGGGCGGGCCTGATCAAGTTCGCCATCCAGAGAAGGATCATCCAGATCGATTCCTAGCGTCGCGTCAGAGCAGCGGCGCGTCGGGCCGGAAGGACCGGAACCCGCACTCCCCCTCCGCGGTGAGGGAGAGGTACCGCCACGCGTCCTTCCAGGAGGGAAGCACCGCGAGGATCCCGGTCGCCTGGCCCTGGGGGAAGCGGATGATCCGCTCCGTGTGGAAGTGCCCGAGGATGACGGTGTCGATGCCGGAGGCGAACATCCGGAGGGCGAACTCGCGGGACTCCTTCTCCGGAAACGATTCCCGGAAGCGCCGGTTGGTCCTTTTGAGTTTCCGCTCCATCCGGTCGGCGAGGGGAAGGACGAGGGCGGGCGGCAGGAGGGAAAGGGCCCCGTACGCGAGGCGGTTCTTCGACAGGGTCTTCCAGAACCGGTAGCGAAGGTCGGCACGGTTCACGGTGTCGCCGTGGGAGAGGTATACCTTCCGGGTTCCCACCGAGGCGACCATCTCCCCCTCCGAGACGGCGTGGAAGGTGCTCCCCTCGTGGGGTTTTTTCAGATAGAAATCCCTGTTTCCCTCCACGTAATACAGGCGAAGGCCCGCGCGGCGCAGTTCCCGCATGCGCTCGATCACGGGCTTCTGGAACCGGAAGGTGAGTCCCGGCGCCCCGAACCACAGGTCGAAGACGTCCCCCAGCAGAAAGAGGGGGACGTTTTCCGCCGCCGCCTTCTCCACCAGGGTCAGGAAGTTGCGGGTGTGCAGGTCGTCCTGGTTCAGGTGGGCGTCGGAGAGAACGATCGCCCTGTCCAGGGAGATGGCGGTTCCCGTTTCCATACGCGAACTACGATAGCACAGGATATCCGGGGGAGACCCTCGATGTCGCCGCTTTCCGGGATCCGGGTCCTGGACGTCCCGCTCCCGATTCCCGCCCCCTTCTGCACCGCGGGGCAGGAGGGGCCGGGCGGGCGTCTCCGTGGCCGGCGGGGCGTTGTCGATGCTTCCGATCCGCGCCACGGCCTTCTTTCGAGAAACGGGCTGAAAATGCGTTCATCGGTGCTATGATTGAAACACCGTCCGATACTGCTGCAGCGGAACACCCCCCGTTCGGGGAACAAGGGGCGGGCTGGTGGAAGCCATGCACGGTGCCGGCTCGCCCCAGGCCCAGAGGATCGTCATGCTGCGTCAGGCCAATCTCCCCGAGAAGGCCAGAATGGCGAAGAAGGTCATCGGGATTCCGGAGAAGTGACACCGCAGCGCCAGAAACCGCGAAAAGAGGGGAGCCGATGAAGACCACTGCGAAAAAACAGAAGCTGCTCGTGGCGGGGAAATGGGTGGAGGAAAAGGAGACGATGCCGGTCATCGACAAATACACGGGCGAGACGATCAGCACCGTCCCCGTGGCGTCGAGGAAGACGGTCGAAAAAGCGATCGCCGCGGCCCACGCAGCCTTTCCCGCCTACTCCCGGTTGCCGGCCCACAGGCGGTTCCGCATCCTCGAAAAGACGAGCCAGCTGCTCATCAAGCACCAGGACGAGATCGCCGCCATCATCTGCCGGGAGGCGGGAAAGGCCTGGAAGTACTCGGTGGGCGAAGTGCAGCGGGCGGTCGAGACGTTCCAGTTCTCCGCCGAGGAGGCCAAGCGCGTCCACGGGGAAACGATCCCGATGGACGCAAGCGTCGCGGGGGAAGGCCGGATGGGGTTCTATCTGCGCTGTCCGGTCGGCGTGGTCTCCGCCATCACCCCGTTCAACTTCCCGCTGAACCTGGTTGCCCACAAGGTGGGGCCGGCGCTGGCGGCGGGCTGCACGCTCGTTCTCAAGCCGGCGACCACCACGCCGCTCACCGCCATCCGCCTCGGGGAGATCCTGGAGGAGTCGGGCCTTCCGCCGGGCGTCTTCAACGTCGTCGTGGGCCCGGGCGGAACGGTGGGGGAGTGGATGACCACCGACCCCCGGGTCGCGAAAATCTCCTTCACGGGAAGCCCCCCGGTGGGGGAGGCGATCATCCGCAAGGCGGGACTCAAGAAGGTGACCATGGAGCTCGGCAACAACTCGGGGACGATCATCGAGCCGGACGCGAACCTCGACGCGGCCATCCCCCGGTGCGCGGTCAGCGCCTTCGCCAACTCCGGGCAGGTCTGCATCTCGCTCCAGCGGCTGTACGTGCACCGCTCGATCGCCAAGGAGTTCACGAAACGGTTCGTGGAGGTCACGGCGAAGCTCAAGGTGGGGAACCCGCTGGACAGGGATTGCGATGTCGGGCCGATGATCGACGAAGCGGAGGCGAAGCGCGCAGAATCGTGGATCAAGGAAGCGGTGTCCGAGGGGGCCAAGCTGCTGATCGGAGGGAAGCGGGAGGGGAGGATGCTCTCTCCCGCGGTTCTCGTCAACGCGCGGCCCGAGATGAAGGTCATGTGCCAGGAGGCGTTCGCCCCTCTCGTCTCGATCTACGAATACGACAGCTTCGAGGATGCGGTGGCGATGGTCGAGGACTCCCCGTACGGCCTGCAGGCCGGGGTCTACACGAACGACCTCCGGAAGGCGATGTACGCGGTCGACCGGATCAACGTGGGCGGCGTGATGATCAACGACACGTCCATCTTCCGGGTGGACCACATGCCCTACGGCGGCAACAAGCTGAGCGGCCTCGGAAGGGAGGGGGTCCGGTTCGCGGTCGAAGAGATGACCAGCATCAAGATGGTGGTGCTCAAACCGTAGGCCGGCGGCGCATGGGTGCAGACACGCGGGACCCCCGCGGGGGAGGCCGGACATGCGGGTACTCCGGAGTCCCGGGAAGACGATCCGGTGGGAGCACGGGTTCGTGGAATACCTGTTCTCCCCCGGGATCAAGGCGAGGACCGTGCTCTTCGACAAGGACCGCAGGGTCGCGGTCGTTTCGAAAGGGCTATGGCGGACAATGGTCCGCGAGATTCCGATCGGCCGGGTCCGGAGGATCCTGTGCCGCATCTACGCGCCGGTCTACTTCTCCGCGGAGGTCCCCGGCGTGCGTCTCGAGTCCGACTGGTCGGAGATCTCCCTCCTCCTCTCCGACTCGCCTCGGGAGATCCTCTACCAGGAGCACTACACGATCGATAGCAGCGGCAGCCCGGGAAGGGGCGCGATCCGCCGCATCCTGGGGATGGCGGGGGAGGTCGCGGAGTTGACGGGCAAGCCGATCCTCATCGACTGGGAGGAGGCGGAGATCTCCCTGGATCTGGGGTCTGCGAAGATCCTCCTCACGGGGGACCTGATCCCGCCGCGGATGCGGGGGAGGGAGATCCCCTTCCGGGAGGTCGGGGCCGTCCAGGCGTTGCGGGCGGACCGGGGGTACTACGCGGTCTGCATCGTGAGCCGGGATGGGGAGTCGTTCCTGACCACACAGGGGTACGACACGCATACCTGCCTCCACGACACCACGGAATTGGTCGCCCGGTGGGCGAATCTGCCCTTTCAGAAGGTGGAGGGCAGCAGCAGGACGGTTCCCGCGGTCGGTCGGAGATACGCTCCCATCACCCCGTCGATGCGGGGCACCGTACCGGGGAGATAGGACGGCGGCCGGCTGCGCCTCCGTCCTGTCCCGGGGATCGTTTCTCGCGCACCGCGCAGTCTTTCGGGGAGGATTCCCGGCGGGTCCGGCGGGGAAGCGGGAGGAAACCACATCCGCCGGGTGGGCATCCGTTACTATGGAAGGCAAAGGCAAGGGAACGATCCCGGGGTCGGAGGCCCAAATGGAACTGCCGCTGCTGGTGGCGCTTCGGGAGGACGGTTCGGTGGAGCCGGCTGTCAACCCCGCCTTGCAGAACCAGGATCTGCTGGTTCTCTTCCGGAAGATGCTCCTTCTCCGGGCCCTGGACGAGAAGGCGATCAAGCTTCAGCGGTCGGGCCGGATCGGGTTCTACGTCCCGTGCACCGGGCAGGAAGCCATGGAGATCGGCTCCGGCTTCGCCCTGCAAGAGGGCGACTGGATCTTCCCCTCCTATCGGGATCATGGCGTCGCGCTTCTTCGGGGGTACCCCCTCGCATCCCTCGTCGGGCAGCTGTTCGGCAACGCCTCGGACGCGATGAAGGGGCGGCAGATGCCCAACCACTGGTGCGACCGCTCGATCAACCTGGTCTCGGTGTCCAGCCCCGTCGCCACCCAGCTCCCCCAGGCGGTGGGGGCAGCCTACGCCGCGAAACTCCGGGGGGAGAAGGTCGCCGCCATCGCATATTTCGGGGACGGCGGCAGCTCCACGGGAGCGTTCCATGTGGCGATGAACTTCGCCGGCGTCTACCGGACCCCGACCGTCTTCTTCTGCAGCAACAACCAGTACGCCATCTCCCTTCCGGTGTCCCGGCAGACCGCCTCGGACTCGATCGCGCGAAAGGCGGACGCCTACGGGTTCGAGGGGGTCCGCGTGGACGGAAACGATGTGCTGGCGGTTACCAAGGTGACGCGCGATGCGCTCGCCAGGGCGCGGGAAGGCGGCGGCCCGACGCTGATCGAGGCCGTCACCTACCGGATGGGGCCGCACTCTACCTCGGACGACCCCACGCGCTACCGGTCCGAGGAGGAGATCGCCGGATGGGCGAAGAGGGATCCCGTCCGCCGGTTCACGGAGTATCTCCGGAAGGCGGGCGTCGTGGATGGGGTGGAGGCGGCGAAGTGGGCGGAAGAGGCACGAGAGGAAGTCCTGCGCGCCGTGAAGGAGTGCGAGGGCGCTCCGCCGGTTCCGCCGGAGTCCCTGGTGGAGGACGTGTACGCGGAGATGCCGTGGCACCTGATCGAGCAGCGGAAGTGGCTTCCGCACGCGGAGGAGTGACGGATGGCGGTCATGACGCTCATCCAGGCGATCAACGCGGCGCTCGCCGGGGAGATGGAGCGCAACCCGGCGGTCGTTCTCCTCGGGGAAGATATCGGGAAACACGGCGGCGTATTCCGGGCGACCGAGGGCCTGTGGGAGCGGTTCGGCCCGGAGAGGGTCATGGACACCCCGTTGGCGGAAGCCGGCATCCTCGGGATGGCGATCGGAATGGCGCTCAACGGCCTGCGCCCGGTCGCCGAGATCCAGTTCGCGGATTTCATCTACCCGGCGTTCGATCAGATCGTGTCCGAGCTGGCCAAGTTCCGGTACCGGTCCGCCGGCCAGTTCCCGGCACCGGTCGTCATCCGCGCCCCGTCGGGAGGAGGCATCAAGGGAGGCCTGTATCACTCGCAGAGCCCGGAGGCGTACTTCGTTCATACCGCGGGGCTTACGGTGGTGATGCCGTCCACCCCCGCGGACGGAAAAGGGCTTCTCGTTTCCGCGATGCGAAGCCCGGACCCGGTGATCTTTCTTGAGCCCAAGGCGCTGTACCGGACCGCGAAAGGCGAGGTTCCCGAAGGGGAGTACGATGTTCCCCTGGGGAAAGCGCACACCGTCCGGGAAGGGACGGACGTCTCCGTCATCACCTACGGGGCGATGGTTCCGGTGGCGGAGGGAGCCGCAGCGGAGGCGGAAAAGGAGGGGGTGAGCGTCGAGATCACCGACCTTCGCACCCTCTGGCCGCTCGACGTGGAGGCGGTCGACCGGTCCGTGCAGAAGACCGGGAGGGCGGTGGTTCTCCACGAAGCGCCCCGGACCTGCGGGTTCGGGGCCGAACTGGCGACCCTTGTCCAGGAGAGGTCGTTCCTTCACCTCAAGGCCCCCGTCTCCCGCGTCACGGGGTTCGATACCCCCTTCCCCTATGCGATGGAGAAAATCTACCTCCCCGACGTACGCCGCACGCTCGATGCCGTGCGCGGAGTGCTCACCTTCTGAATGGGCGAGGCGCAGGCGCCCGGGGAATCGATGGGCGGAAGGAAAAGGAAGAGGGAAGACCATGACGATCGCGAAGGCGCACCGGTCGCTGGTTGGCGGGAGATGATCGAGGACAGGGAGACGATGCCGGTCATCGACAAATCTGCGGGGAAGACGATCAGAAGCGTTCCCGCGGCGCTCCGGTTCGCCGTCGAGGAGATGACCGGCGTCAGGATGGCGGCGAGAAAACCGTAGGAGGGAGTTCTCCGGGTGGAGTTCGAGCTTCGGCTTCCCGACATCGGCGAGGGGGTGGCGGAGGGCGAAATCGTCCGCTGGCTGGTGGCCGAGGGAGCGCCGATCAAGGAAGATGACCTCCTGGTCGAGATTCTGACCGACAAGGCGGCGATGGAGATGCCCTCCCCCGTGACCGGTGTCTTGGCGAAGATCGTGGCGCAGCCGGGACAGGTCGTCCCGGTGGGGGCGGTCCTCGCCGTCATCGAGGTGGCCGGGCCGGGACCCTTGCGCGCAGAAGGAAAAGCGGGGGGGGAGCCGAAGCCCCCGGACATCGCGCCGCCGGAAGGTGCCGCGCCCCGCCCTCGCACAGGGGATGTCCTTGCCACCCCTGCCGTCCGCAAGCTGGCAAAGGATTTCGGAGTGGACATTGCGACCGTTTCCGGGACGGGCCCGCAAGGGCGCGTGACCGAGGAGGATGTCCGCCGGGCCTCCGCCCCGGCCGCCCCCTCCTCGACCACGGCTGCGGAGGAGCGCATCCCCTTCCGGGGAAAGCGCAGAATGGCCGCAAAGAAAATGGTCCTTTCCAAGTCGACGATTCCCCACGCCCTTCTGGTCGACGAGGCGGACGTCTCGAACCTCCTCGCGATGCGGGAGTCCTTGCGGGAAATCGGGGCGAAGGAAGGGGTGAAGATCACGATCCTGCCGTTCATCGTCCAGGCGGTCGTCACGGCGCTGCGCACCCATCCGGCGATGAATGCGTCTCTCGACGAGGCCCGCGGCGAGATCGTGCGGAAGAAGCGGTACGACATCGGCGTGGCCGTGGACATGGAGGACGGACTCGTCGTGCCGGTCATCCGCGACGCGGGGGAAAAAACGATCGTGGAGCTCGCCCGGGAGATCGAGCGGCTTTCGCAGGGGGCACGCAACGGGACGCTCCCCCTGTCCGACCTTTCCGGGAGCACGTTCACGGTAACGAGTATCGGGTCGATCGGGGGGTTGTTCAGCTATCCCGTGATCAACGTCCCCGAGGCGGCGATACTGGGGGTGCACAAGGTCGTGCGCCGCCCGGTAGTCCGGGACGGGGAGATCGTTGCGCGGGACATGGCATATCTGAGCCTGTCGTTCGACCATCGCCTGATCGATGGCGGGACAGCGACCCGCTTCCTGAACGACGTTCTCCTGCAGATCGAATCGCTGAATGCGAAGCGAGGAAAACGATGAAGAACTTCGACCTGATCGTGATCGGCGCGGGACCGGGCGGGTACGTCGCCGCGATCCGTGCGGCGCAGCTCGGCCTCCGGGTGGCGGTGGTGGAGAGGGACCGGCCCGGGGGCGTCTGCGTGAACTGGGGGTGCATCCCCTCCAAGGCGATCCTGAAGAGCGCCGGCCTGTACCAGGAGATGAAAGAGGCCGCGGCCTACGGCATCGTCGTGAAAGGGCTCTCGGTCGACTACCGGGAGGTCATCCGGCGGAGCCGAAAGGTGGCCGAGCGGATGTCCAAGGGAGTGGGCTTCCTCTTCCGGAAGAACAAGGTCGAGCTGATCGCGGCAAACGCCGTGGTCACATCTCCCACGACGGTCAGGGCGGGCGAGGAGGAGATCGGCGCGGAGAAGATCCTCGTCGCCGTGGGGACGGCGGTGCGCGGGCTCCCCGGCATCGAGCCGGACGGGAAGACGGTCCTCACGAGCGACGACGCGCTGGCGCAGGAGGAGATGCCGGGCTCCGTCGTCGTTCTCGGCGGAGGCGCGGTGGGGGTCGAGTTCGCCTACATCTACCGGACCTTCGGCGCCGAGGTGACGGTCGTCGAGATGGAGGATCAGCTCCTCCCCCGCACGGACCGGGAGGTGGCGAAGGAGCTGGAGAAGTCGTTCCGGAAACAGGGAATCCGGGTGATGACCGGTGCCCCGGCGAAGGGGCTGGACAAGGCGGCGGGAACGCTGACCGTAGCAACGGGGGGAAAAGAGGAGAAGCTCCCGGCCGAGAAGTTCCTGGTCGCCGTGGGGAGAAAGCCGCTGACGGAGGGGCTCGGCCTCGAAGCGTGCGGCGTGAAGCTGGGGAAAGGGTATATCGAGGTGGACGGCTCCTTCCGGACGGCGTGCCCGTCCATCTATGCGATCGGGGACATCATCGGGGGGATGCTTCTGGCCCACGAGGCCTCCGCGGAGGGAGTGGCCGCGGCGGAGATCATCGCGGGGCACGAGACCCGTCCCCCGGATCGCGACAAGATCCCGGCCTGCGTCTTCTGCCAGCCCGAGGTGGCGACGGTGGGCCTCTCGGAGGAGGAGGCGAAGAAGAGGGGGATTCCGGTCCAGGTGGCGAAGTTCCCCTTCACGGCGCTGGGGCGTGCGGTGGCGTCGGGGCACACGGAGGGGTTCGTGAAGATGGTGGCAGAGGAACGGTACGGAGAAGTCATCGGGTGCCATATAATAGGACACGGCGCGTCGGACCTCATCGCCGAGATCGGTCTGGCCCGCACGCTCGAGGCGACGTTTCACGAAATCGGCCGGACCGTCCACGCCCACCCGACCCTTCCGGAGGCGATCCGGGAGGCGGCGCTGATGCTGGGCGGCGAGGCGATCGACATCTGACGGGTCACGCGGAGGGGCCATGACCGAGCAAAAGGAGAGGGAACTCTATTTCTGGCTTCGCCTCATCCGGGAGTTCGAGGACCGGATTTCGACCCTGGACAAGCAGGGGAAGATCCAGGGCGGGGTCTACTCCGGAAAGGGGCAGGAGGCTGTGGTCGTGGGGGTCTGCCACGAACTGCGGCCCGACGACTGGATCTTCCCTCTGCACCGCGACCTCGGCGCCTTCCTCGTCAAGGGGGCGGACCCGAACCGTCTGATGGCCCAGATCTTCGGCAGGCGCGACGGCTTCTCCAAGGGGAAGGACTCCTTCCTCCACGGGGGCGATTTCTCGAACTGCATCTTCGGCGCCACGTCGATGCTCGGCTCCACCCTCCCCGTTGCGGCGGGAACGGCGTACAAGTTCAAGATCCGGAGGGAGGACCGGGTGGCGATCGCCTTTTTCGGGGAGGGGGCGAGCAGCCGGGGGGACGTGCACGAGGCGATGAACTTCGCCGGGATCTACAAGCTCCCCGTCGTCTTCCTCTGCGAGAACAACTTCTACGCGTATTCCACGCCGAACGAACTGCAGTTCGCGGTCGAGGACGTGTCGGACCGGGCCGTCGGGTACGGCTTCAAGGGGGATGTCTGCTCGGGGAACGATCTCCACTCCGTGATGAAGGCGGCCCGGAAGGCGATCGAACGGGCCCGGGCGGGGGAAGGGCCGACCTTTCTCGAGTGCAAGACGTACCGCTACCACGGGCACTCCGAGCACGACCGTGCGACGTACCGCAGCCAAGAGGAGCTGATCACCTGGGAGAGCCGCGATCCGGTCGAGCGGTGGGAGGTCTACCTCCAGAAGAGGAAGTACGACATCGCCGCGATCCGGGAGGAGGTGGGAGGGAAGGTGAAGAAGATCGTCGACGACGCGGTGGCGTTCGCCGAGGCGAGCCCGGTCCCGGAAGGGCCGGAGGCGATGGAAGACCTGTACGCCACCCCGATCACGGAGGGATAGACGATGCTGGTGACCTACATCCAGTCGATCAACCAGGCGATGCACGAGGAGATGGAAAGGGACGAGACCGTGATGCTCCTCGGGGAGGACGTGGGGATCCTGGGCGGCGCGTTCAAGGCAAGCGAAGGGCTGCTGGAGCGGTTCGGCTCCGAACGGGTGGTTGACACCCCCATCTCGGAGACCCTCATCGTCGGGGCCGGCGTGGGGCTCGCGATCCAGGGGATGCGACCGATCCTGGAGATGCAGTTCGTCGACTTCATCTCGTGCGGGTTCGACCAGATCGTCAACATGGCCGCGACGCTCCGGTACCGGCACGGCGGGCAGACCTCCTGCCCCATCGTCATCCGGGGGCCGTGCGGAGCCGGCGTCCACGGGGGGCTCTACCACTCCCAGAACCCGGAAGCGTGGTTCACCCACGTGCCGGGACTGAAGGTCGTGGTACCCGCGACCGCCTACGACGCCAAGGGGCTGCTCAAGGCCGCCATCCGCGACGACGACCCCGTGATCTACCTCGAGCACAAGTTCCTCTACCGGCGGATCAAGGAGGAGATCCCCGCGGACGACTACATCGTGCCGATCGGGAAGGCGGCCCTCCGGAAGGAGGGGCGGGACGTCTCCGTCATCACCTACGGGTCGCCGGTGCACGCGGTGATGAAGGCTGCGAGAGACATGGCGTCCGAGATCGACATCGAGGTCATCGACCTGCGCACGCTGCATCCCCTCGACTGGAAGACGATCCGGGAGTCGGTCAAGAAGACAGGGAAGGCGCTCATCATCCACGAGGCAAGGCTCACGGGCGGGATCGGAGGGGAGATCGCGGCGCGCATCGCCGAGGAGCTCTTCGAGGTCCTCGACGGGCCGGTGATGCGGCTCGCTTCGAAGGACACGCACAACGCCTTCGCGGGGCCCATGGAGGAGTACATCATTCCGAACCAGGAGAAGGTGACGGAGGCGATCCGGAAGATCGCCGCCTATTGAAAGAGGAGAAACCGATGCGCGTAGACGTCGTCATGCCCCAGCTCGGGGAGAGCGTGGTCGAGGGGGTCGTGGTCAAGTGGCTGGTGAAGGTCGGGGACACCGTGGGACGGGACCAGCCGCTCCTCGAGATCTCTACCGACAAGGTGGATGCCGAGATCCCTTCCCCCGAGGCGGGCAGGATCGTCGAGATCCTCGCCAAGGAGGGAGATACGGTTCCCATCCAGGAGATCCTCTGCCGGATCGAGACGGAGAAGGAGGCCGCGGCGCCGCCCCCGCCTCCCGAGAAGTGGGACGAGGAGGAGGAGGGGTTCCCGGGGGCGATGGCCCGGAAGACGGCCCCGCCCATCCCGGCTGCACCCCGCGAGGAGCCCCCGAAGGAGGCCCCGAAACCTGCTCCGGCTCCTCCGGAAAGGGAAGGGCCGAGGGTGCGCATCTCCCCGGTGGTGGCGAAGATGGCCGCGGAGTACGACCTTGCCATCTCGCAGATTCCGGGGACGGGGATCGACGGCCGGGTGACCAAGAAGGACGTCGAGGAGTACCTTGCCCGCGGGGGGAGAGAGGCCGTTCCGGCTCCGCCGCCGAAAAGGAAACCCGCCCCGGCTCCGCCGGCGCCCGGTGAGAAGCCACCCCCGGCTCCCGGGGAGAAGGTTACGCCGGAGGGGGACCGGGTGATCCCCTTCACCCCGATCCGGAAGATGATCGCCGAGCACATGGTGATGAGCAAACGCACCTCCCCGCACGTCCACACCTTCGCCGAGGTGGACATGCACAGGGTTGTGGCGTTCCGGGCCGCGAAGAAGAAGGAAGGGGTCTCCCTCACCTATCTCCCCTTCGTCATCTGGGCGGCGATCGAGGCGATCCGGGAGTTCCCCGTCCTGAACGCCCAGGTGGTCGGGGAGAGCACGGTCCTCAAGAAGGCGATCCACATCGGCGTCGCCGTGGACACGGAGAGGGGACTGATCGTTCCCGTCATCCGCAACGCGGACGAGAAGTCGCTTCTCGGCCTTGCCAAGGCCGTCGAGGACCTCGCGGCGAGGGCCGAGGCGAAGAAGATCCTCCCGGACGAGCTCGCCGGCGGAACCTTCACCGTCAGCAATCCCGGGCTCAAGGGGAATCTTTTCGGGACGCCGATCATCAACCAGCCCCAGGTCGGCATCCTGCGGATGGGGCAGATCGTCAAGCGGCCGGTGGTGGTCGAGGCGCGCGGCGAGGACGCGATCGTCATCCGCCCCATGATGTACCTGTGCCTGGGGTACGACCACCGGGTCGTCGACGGCGTGGCCGGGAACAGCTTCCTCTTCCGCGTCCGGGAGATCCTCGAGGCGGGGGAGTTCCGCCTGTAGGGGAGTGACGCCGTGGAGACCGTCTGGCTCGGCTGCATGGAGTACAGGCGGGCGCTCGACCTGCAGCTCTCCTTCGTCGACCGCCGGGCGGCGGGGGATGCGATGGACACCCTTCTTTTGCTTACCCACCCCCACGTCTACACGTTCGGGCGGGCGGGCAACCCGGCCAACCTGCTTGCGGCCCCGGAGGCCCTTACCCGGGAGGGAATCCCCGTGGAGCGTGTCGGCCGCGGGGGAGACGTGACGTACCACGGCCCCGGGCAGCTCGTCGGGTACCCGATCGTCCTTCTGGCGCGGCCCGACGTGCACCGGTTCGTCCGGAGCCTCGAGTCCGCCCTGATCGAGGCCTTGGGCGCGTTCGGCATCCCTTCCCGGCGGGTCGAGGGGCTCACCGGCGTGTGGGCGCAGGGGAAGAAGATCGCCTCCATCGGCGTGGGCGTCAGGAAATGGGTCACCTACCACGGCTTCGCGCTCAACGTGAATACGGATCTTTCCTACTTCCGCCGGATCCACCTGTGCGGGTTGAAGGGGTTCGAGGCGACCTCGATGGCCGAGATGACGGGGAGGGAGTTCCCGATGGAAGAGATCCGCGAACGGGTGGCCGACTCGTGCGGCCGGCACATCCGGGGGTTCTCGTGAGCGGGGCGGCGCCTTCGGAACGGCCTCCATGGCTTACGGTCCGCGCCCCGTCCGGGGAAAACGTCTCGCTTGTGGCGGAAACCCTCCGCAGGCACGGCCTGGTGACCGTGTGCCGGGAGGCGCGCTGCCCGAACGTCGGGGAGTGCTGGGGCGAGGGAACCGCGACCGTCCTCATCCTGGGGGACGTCTGCTCCCGGGGATGCGCGTTCTGCAGCGTCGCCTCCGGAATTCCGTCTCCTCCCGACCCCGCCGAGCCGGCCCGGGTCGCGGCCGCGGCGTCCGAACTCCGCTGGCGGCATGTGGTCGTGACCTCCGTGACGAGGGACGATCTCGCCGACGGCGGCGCCGGGCAGTTCGCGCGGGTCGTCGGGGACCTTCGGGCGTTGTCGCCCCCTCCTGCCGTGGAACTCCTCGTGCCGGATTTTGCGGGCGACGGAAACGCCCTCGCGAAGGTGGTGGAGACGCACCCGGACATCCTCGCCCACAACGTGGAGACCGTCCCGCGGCTCTACCCGGAGGTCCGCCCCCGGGCGTCCTACGAAAGATCTCTCCGCCTTCTGGCCCGGGCCCGCGGAATGGACCCCGGGCTCGCCCTCAAGTCCGGCCTGATGGTCGGATTCGGGGAGACGAGGGAGGAGGTGGTTTCCGTGCTGGAGGACCTCTTCGCCGCGGGCTGCCGGTCGGTCACCGTGGGGCAGTACCTCGCCCCTTCGCGATACCACCCGAGAGTCCGCGAGTACCTGCCCCCCGAGGCGTTCGAGGAGCTGGCGGCGGCCGCACGGAGGATCGGGTTCCCCCGGGTGGCTTCCGCTCCTCTGGTCCGCAGCTCCTACCGGGCGGGGGGATAGATGGAGCCCTGGAACGTCGTCGTCACCTGCCGCCGCAACGGCGAGAGGGGCGCGATCAAGGAGCTGAAATTCTTCGGGAGGTTCCACTCGATGGGGTTCCGCGACGTACTGGTCGGCCATCTGGAGGAGCGGCCCCGGTTCCTCGAGGAGATCCGGAAGGGGCGGGAGGTTCGGGACCCGCTCTGGCGGTACGTCCGCCGCGTCATCCCGATCGACGAGGTCTTCTCCTTCACCCTCGAGACCTTCCGCGAGAGTCTGGGCGTGGTGATCGACGGGATCGCCGACCGCGTTCCACCCGGCCCTTTCTACGTGCGCCTCGAGCGCCGGGGGCACAAAGGGGAGATCCCGACGCCGGAGGTGGAGAAGGAGATGGGCGGCCGGATCATCGCCCTGCACGAGGCGAATGGGAAGGCCTCCCGGATCGACTTCAAGGAGTTTCGCTGCGTCGTCGCTGTGGAGACGTTCGGGGATGTGGGCGGTGTGGGGATCATCTTGCGGGAGGAGATCGAGAGGTTCCCTTTCCTGAAAGTTCCGTAACCGTGCGATCGACGATACAATCTGCCCTATGAAGAACGGACCGGCCCGGAAAGAGATCATCCACCTCGACATGGATGCGTTCTACGCCTCCGTGGAGGTCCTGGACGCCCCGGGCCTCAAAGGAAAGCCCGTGATCGTCGGGGGCGGGATGAAGCGGGGGGTGGTTTCCGCCGCCTCCTACGAGGCGAGAAAGTTCGGGGTGCACTCGGCCCTGCCGATGGCCCGGGCGAAGCGCCTGTGTCCCCACGGCGTCTTCCTGCCCGTGCGCATGGAACGGTACAAGGAGGTCTCCGACCGGATCTTCGAGATCTTCCGCCGCTTCACCCCGCTCGTGGAGCCCCTCTCCCTCGACGAGGCGTTCCTGGACGTGACCGAGAGCGCCCGCCTGTTCGGAAGCGGAGCGGAGATCGCCAAAAGGATCAAGGCGCTCGTCCGGTCCGAATCGGGCCTTTCCGTCTCCGCGGGGGTGGCTTCCTCCAAGTTCCTCGCGAAGATCGCATCCGATCTGGACAAGCCCGACGGGCTGACGATCGTTCCGCACGGCAAGGAGATGGAATTCCTCGATCCCCTGCCGGTCGGGAGACTGTGGGGCGTGGGGGAGGTGACCCGCGGAACCCTCGAGGAGATGGGGGTGCGGACCATCGGGGATCTGGGGAAGGTCCCCCAGGAGACGCTCGCGAGGAAGTTCGGCAGGCACGGCCTGCACCTGTTCCAGCTCTCCCGGGGAGTGGACGACCGGGAGGTGGAGACGGAGCGGGAGATCAAGTCGATGGGCCGGGAAGACACGTACGACGAGGATCTCCTGGAGGCGGACGACCTGAGGAGGGAGCTCCTGGCGATCGCCACGCGGGTGGCGGCGAGGCTTCGCCGTCACGGGATGAAGGGAAGGACGATCTCCCTGAAGGTGAAATACGCCGACTTCCGGCTGGTGACGCGGGAAACGACCCTGAACTGCGGGACCGACGACGGGGGGGAGATCTTCCGCCATGCCCTTTCGCTTCTCGGAAGGACGGACGCCGGAAAGCGACCGGTCCGCCTCCTCGGGATCTACCTTTCCAACTTCGGAGAGGAGAGGGCGCGGGAGGAGGAGTGGAGGCAGATCCTGCTCTTCGGCCACCGTCCGGAGCCGCCAACCGCATCCTCGCGGCAGACCCCGGAACGGGATCCCGCGCGTGCGGCGAAGCTCAACGAGGCGGTGGACCGGATCCGGGAGAAATACGGGGAGAAGGGGATCCGGCCGGGAACGCTGGTCGATGACGACTGACCGGCCGCTCTCCTCTTGCCTTTCCGCCGCTCCGTGGATAAGATGGATTCTCCTCACGTGCCGAAGTGGTGGAACTTGGTAGACACGCCATCTTGAGGGGGTGGTGGGGAGACCCGTGGGGGTTCGAGTCCCCCCTTCGGCACCAGAAAATGTCTTGGGAGCGCGGGTAACACCGAGGCTCCCTTTTTCATTTTCTGGTGCTCTGCGGGACTCGAACCGGCGAGGGCGCCGACGAGCAGGAGGAAAAGCGCGACTTTGAGGAGCGCGTCAGCCCGAAGCCGCGCCGCAAAGGCCGATCGCGAGATCGCGGAGGCTCAGGCGGTCGAGTCCCCCCTTCGGCACCATCTCAATTCTCAAAGGGATTTCGGCTTCATGCTGAAGTCCCTTTTTCTTTGAAAATGGGCCATGGATCCCGTTTGGGGCCCGATGACTCGTCCTCCGACAAATCTGCCCGATCCACCTTCCAGTTTTCCACGGTTGCCTTCCCGGTTGATCCATGGGAGGATGGTCCGTGGATGTGTACACAACGGAGGGAACAATATGCCAAGACCGTCGAGCGTGAAATTCGTGGGGGTGAGGGAGTTCAAGGAGAAGCTGACCGGCCTGCTCGCGAAGAAGGAAGAGGTCGTGGTTACGCGGCACGGGAAACCGATCGCCCGGGTTGTTCCGGTCACGAAGGGTTCCCCCGAAAACCTGCTCCTGGAGATCGGGATGGTCCTGAAGGAGGCGGGTGTTTCGAAGGAGGAAGCGTTGCGGGCGCTTCAGGCGGCCCAAAAAGCCGTCCATGGTTAGGAGCGTCATCGACGCCAATGTCCTGATCTCGGCGGCCTTCGGCGGGACGCCTCTCGACGCGGTGAGCAGGGCATTCTCGATCGGCGAGGTCTATCTTTCCCCGGCCATCGTGGCGGAGATCGTGGGGACGATCGAGCGTTTGTCCTCAAAACTGGGGGAACAGAAGACCGGGATCTTATCGACTCTGTGGAAGCGGTTCGAATCCCTTTGCCGGATGGCCGAGCCCGAACGGGGCGTGTCGATCTGCCGGGATCCCAAGGATGACGCGTATCTTTCTCTTTGCGCTGCGGTCGGTGCCAACTACCTGATCACTGGTGACAAGGACCTCCTCGCAGTGGACCCATCACGGGTGCCTTCGTTTTCAAAAGGCTTGAAGATTCTGACGCCCCGGCAATTCCTCGAAGCAGATGCCGGTGAGGCGTGATGAGATCGAAGGTGATACTCCCTGCGGTAGATTGCCTACTGGCTTCATAGAAGGAAGAGTCGAGTGTCCCATTGGTGGCTGATTTCCTGGGAAGCGGTATAAAATCTACCGAAAATAACCAAAAGTGGTATTTGAACCCTGTTGTAACTATCTGATAATCAAAAGGATGCAGCCTCTCCTACTGACGCCTTGTGTTAGAGGGGGTGGTGGGGAGACCCGTGGTGGTGCGAGTCCCCCCTTCGGCACCATATGGAAGCGACAAGGGAATCCGGGTTGATCCGGGTTCCCTTTTTCCGTTTTTTCGGACCGGCTGGCTCCTCTCCGGCCAGCGGATGTCGAGCCGATATCTTGTTGGAAACAGGATCGAATATTGGTATTGTAACGACTGTTCCCAATTTCTTCTCCAGGGGTGCCGCCATCGCCGCCAGGAAAAAAGTCCGGATCATCTTCGTCGGGGGGTTCCTCGGGGCGGGGAAGACGACCCTGCTGTGGAGCGCGGCCAGGATCCTTGTCGCCCGGGGGAAGCGGGTGGGGCTCATCACGAACGACCAGGCCCCCGACCTGGTAGACACCGGTCTTCTCGCCCGGCAGGGGTTGAGCGTCGGGGAGGTCGCCGGCAGCTGCTTCTGTTGCAATTTCCGGGGATTGATCCGGGCCGCCGGGAGACTGCGCAACGAGACCCGTGCCGACGTGCTTCTGGCCGAGCCGGTAGGAAGCTGCACGGACCTGTCCGGGGCGATCCTGCAGCCCTTGAAGGAACGGTTCCGGGAGGAGTTCATCCCCACCCCGCTCTCCGTCCTGGCCGACCCGGAACGGACGTCCCGTGTGCTCGGCGGAAAACGGTTGGGGATGCACCGCAGTACCGCGTACATCATCCGGAAACAGTTCGAGGAAGCCGACCGGATCCTGATCAACAAGGTCGACCTCCTGCGAAAGGCCGAACGCGGGAATCTCGTGAAAAGGATCTCGGCCGCTTTTCCCGATACCCCGGTGCGGACGATCTCCTCCCTGACCGGGGAGGGAGTGGCGGACTGGCTGGACGACGTGCTCTCCTCGGACGAAGCCGGTTCGCGGATCGCCGACATCGATTACGACACCTACGCCGAGGGAGAGGCGGCCCTCGGCTGGCTGAACGCCGAAATTTCCCTCGACGCGAAAAAGTGTTGCGTGCCCGACTGGCGCCTGCTCGGCCTCTTCCTGATGCAGCGCATCCAGGATGCATGCCGGGAACGCAAGACCCCGGTGGGACATGTCAAGATGCTGTTGGCGACGGGGGACAAGACCTGCGCGGTCAACCTGACCTGCTCGAAGGGGAAGATCGACCTTCGGGGCGAAGTCGACGAGTCGAAGGCGAAAGCGCGTCTGGTGGTCAATGCCCGGGTCGAGATGCCCCCGGAAGACCTGGAACACCTCCTCCGGGAGAACCTCGATATGCTGCTCAAGGGACGGGTGAAGATCGACTACCGGCGCCTCCAGCGCTTTCGTCCCGGCCGTCCGGTGCCCACCCACCGGTATCGGGAGATCGTCATTTCGTAATCCATCCGCCGGACCGCGACCTTTACCCCCATCGGCACGGCGGTCTGCATCAGAAACGGCCCGAGTGGCCGATTTGTGGCTCGCAAGGAAGAAACGCCGGCCCGGCGCGAAGAGAAAAACGCCCGCCCAAGGGGCCGGAGGGGGAAACCGCACCTTCATTCAGGGCCCGAACATTCTCATTCCTTGCGACGACGTACACGTTCGTTGCGCGGATGCAACCCTTTACGGATGTCCCGGGACGACGAGGACCGGGATCGTGGACCGATGGACCACGTGGTTCGCCACCCGTCCCAGGAATGCCTCCGCCATGTACCCCCGCCCCTGGCCGCCGATGACGAGGATGCTGCAGCTCCCTTTCCGGATCTTCTCCACGATCAGGGGGCCCGGTCGGCCGAACTCCACCTCCTTGTACACCGTACGCGCCCCCCACTCCCTGAGCCGCACTTCGAGCGCATCCAGCCGTTCCCGGTCGATACGGTTGAATTCGTCGATCCGGTGCGCGAGGTGGGGCAGAATCCTCCCCGGGTCCTGCGCGTGGAAGAGGGTTGCTTCCGGAGGGTGAGTGTGCGCCGCAATGTGCTCCAGGTAGTGGAACGCCCGCTCGGCGGGTTCGGAGAAATCGGTGGCGAACAGCGGGTGGCGGAAGAGGTCCCTGCACAGCGCATCGCATTTCCTTTCCCAATGTTCCCCCTCGAGGGCCGTGATCGGGATCAGCAGAACCGGTTTCTCCGCAATTTGCAGGAGGCGATGGGCCACGCTCCCCAGGAGGATTTCCTTCGTGAGGGATTCTCCGTGCGTCCCGGCCACGATGAGGGAAGCGTCCCTCTCCTTGGCGACCCGGTTGATTTCGTAGGCAGGATCTCCCAGGGGGATTTCCAGGTGCGTCCGGAATCCCGCCTCTTCCAGCTGTTTCTCCTTCATCTCGAGGAGCGGTTCGACGAGGTGTTTCAGCGAAATGTAGAGCCCTCCCACGCTGCGTACGTTCATCACGTGAACGAGGGTTGCGCTTTCCGCTCCCGCGGTCCGAAGGGGACCCACGCAGCGCAGCAGACACACGGATGCGTGGGACAGGTCCATGGCGATCAGCAGGTTCTTGAACATCCTGCCCTCCTTCTCCCGGGCGAGATCAGGCACCCGTCTCTGCCGGAAACCAGTGCCGCGTACGGTTGCAGAAAGAGCACACCGAGAGCATGACGGGGACTTCGACGAGTACGCCCACCACGGTGGCCAGGGCGGCTCCGGAGTCGGCCCCGTAAAGGGCGATCGCCGTCGCGACCGCCAGCTCGAAAAAGTTGCTGGCCCCGATCAGGGCTCCCGGTGCGGCCACGCTGTGGGGAACGTTGAGCCACTTCATCAGGCCGTATACCAGGGAGGAGTTGAAGTAGACCTGGATCAGGATCGGGATCGCGATGAGAACGATGTGGAGGAAGCGGGTGGTAATGTTGTCCGCCTGGAAGGCGAAGATGCAGACCAGCGTGGCGAGAAGCGCCGTGACGGCAATCGGGTGGAGAGCCGCCGTATATCGCTCAAACCACGCCAATCCCTTCCCCCGGATGAGAAAGATCCTCGAGAGAACGCCCGCTCCCAGCGGAATCACGATGAAAAAGAAGACCGCGTACAGGAGCACGACGAACGGCACGGTGAGGGAAGAGGCCCCGCTGACGAGGAAGGTGACGATGGGAGCGAACAGAACGAGCATGATCAGGTCGTTTACCGACACCTGGACCAGCGTGTATGCGGGGTCGCCGTCCGTGAGATAGCTCCAGACGAATACCATCGCCGTGCAGGGGGCAGCGGCAAGGATGATGACCCCCGCCACGTACTGGTCGGCGAGTCCGGGGCCGATCCAGGGGAAAAAGAGATGCTTGAAGAACAGCCAGCCGAAAAACGCCATCGAGAACGGCTTGACGAGCCAGTTGACGAAGAGCGTGACCAGCAGTCCCTTCGGGCGCTTGCCGACGGAAAGGATCGAGGAGAAGTCGACTTTCAGCATCATCGGGTAGATCATCAGCCAGATCAGGACGGCGATCGGGATGTTGATCTGGCTCTCTTCGCCGAATTCCATGGACCGTATGATGCGGACCGCATCGGGGAACAGTTTCCCGATAAGAATCCCCGCCCCCATGCAGAGGGCCACCCACAGGGTCAGGTAGCGCTCGAAGAGATCAAGGGTTTTCTTTGCGGTCACCGTGCCCCCGCGCGGCAGGTTGATGGGACATCCGATCGCATGGTATTATGTCATATCGCCAATTGTCAATATAAAGGAGGGTCCCATGGCCCGGGACCTTTTTCTTGCGGGATTGCTGGCGGTCAAAGGGTACGTCGCCACCCACGTTCTGACCTGCCTTGTCCCCGCGTTCCTGCTTGCCGGCGCGATGGTGACCTTTGTCGACCGGGAGCTGGTATTGCACTATCTCGGGCGCAAGGCGGGCAGGATCCGGTCGTATTCCCTGGCCGCGGGAGGCAGTTTTCTGATCGCGGCGTGCTCCTGCACCGTGATCCCCGTCGCCGGCGGTCTCTTCTACGCGGGGGCGGGAATCAGCGCCGCGTTCATCCTGCTGTGGGTCGCGCCGTCTGCGAACATCCTCTCCCTGGTCTACACCGGGCAGGTGCTGGGCGCGGGCATCGTGGCTTCGAGGGTCGTCGCTTCCCTCGCCATGGCCTTTCTGGTGGGGATCGCCATGGACCTGGCGTTTGGGAATAACGCACCCGGGGCGGAAGGGCACCCGCATCAGGAGGGCGCCAGCCGCGTGGTTCCGGGGAAGGCACTCGTCCTGATCCTGCTGATTCTTCTCTCCCTCCTTCTTCCCAACTACCTGATCGCGGGCAGGCCGTACCCGTACAAGGTCGCGGTATGGCTTTTCTGTACCGTGGTCCTGGCGGGATACGCCTGGTGGATGATCCCCCCGGAGAAGATCCGGGACTGGGCGAGGGAGACGTGGTGGTTCGTCCGCATCATCTTCCCCCTGCTGCTGATCGGCGTTTTTCTCGTGGGGATCGTGGGGAACGTGCTGCCGGAAGAATGGATCCGGGAATGGCTGGGCGGAAACGGCATCCGGGCATCTTTTCTCGCGACCTTGGTCGGAGCGGTCACCTACTTCGCCACCATGACGGAAGCGCCGTTCGTGCACACCCTGATGGGATTGGGCATGGGAAAAGGCCCGGCCCTGGCACTCCTGCTGACCGGCCCGGGGGTGAGTCTTCCCAATTGGCTGGCCATCGCACGGGTGTTCGGGGTGAAGAAGGCTTTCGTGTACGTCCCGGTGATCATCGTCTCGGGCACACTGGCGGGGTGGTTCTTCGGAAACTTCGTGCTCTGAGCAGGGCGGCTGATCGGGAGCGGGAACAGGGCGGAACGGATCATCGTTGCGGGAGGTGAACCATGGAAGTTGCGATTCTGGGTCCGGGATGTGCGCGGTGCAGGGCCACCGAAAAAGCGGTTCGGGAAGCGCTCCGGGAGATGGGGAAAGAGGCCACGGTCGTCAAGGTGGAAGACATCAAAGAGATGATCAGGTACGGCATCTCGATGACACCGGCCGTAGCCATCGACGGAACGATCAGGTTGGCGGGGAAAGTCCCTTCGGTGGAAGAGGTCAAGGATCTGCTTTCCACAAGTTCGGGATGAACCAACCGGGGCATCCTCCCGGAGGCGACCCGGAACCGCTTGGGAGAAGGGCGCTTTCGGGCGTGCAGCGCTGCCGGCCATCCTGAAGGGGAAGGTTCTTGACAGGGGGATCATTTTCCCCAACAATCAGAGGTCTTCATCCCGCAACATGTGATTCCTCCGTGTGGGATCGCGTCGACCTGGAACCTGTCCGCCGGATTGTCGCGGAGGGTGACGTTGGTGCGTGATTTTGACGCAGGGATCGGGAGTAAAGCGGACCCGGTTCTCCGATCGGATGCCTCCGATGTCTCCATGCGTCCATCCAAACGATTTCATCCCGGCCTGACGGAAAGGGAAACGCCCCTCTTCCAGTTTCCCCCTTCTTCCTGCATGAGCCGGTTTTCTCTGCCCACATTCCCTTGTTTTCTGTCCCCTTCCGCCGGAACCCGGGAAAAGGGGGAGCGCCGAGAGTTTCCCCCTGCCCGGGGGGCAGGCATATCCGCAGCCAGAACGCCGGAAAGGAGGTGAGAGAGGGGTATTCAAAACGAGGAGAACGGGGGGAGCACGGACGAAGTGAACCATTCGGGGAACAGGAGAGAGCGATGAAGAGATGGGCAGCGATTGTCGGGACGTTGCTTTCCGTGACGGTTTTTATCGTCCCAATGACGCAGGCGGCAGACGAGGTTGCTGGACGAGTTGTCTACCACACCCAAAAGGTGGAAACGGTGGAAGTCGGTGATGTCCCGGGCCATGTCCTGGGTGTCGCCCAACAGTCGGGATTGCTTTTTTTCACGAAGGGGCCGGCGAGCGGGGAGATCGGGACGAGGGCGGGTACCCTTCTCTTCGACATTGTAAACGGGAAGGGGACAGCCATCGGATATGCGGTGCAAACGTTCAAGGATGGATCGACTCTATCATATAAGTCAGTCGGCACCGTAACATCGGTAGACGGGGGGAAGCAGGCCGTCTTTGAAGGCACATATGAAATTACAGGTGGTACCGGAAGATTCGATGGATTGAAAGGGAAGGGCACCTACAAGGGAGAACGAATCGGCTCACCGAAAACCGGTAGCGA
>CP070783.1:1152354-1178708 GCA_020346465.1 Deltaproteobacteria bacterium | reverse complement strand
GGGAGGGACCGCATGAGACCGGCTGCGGAAGCGCTTCGGGCGCTTGGACATCCTGCCACGCGGGGAAGAGGGGAGATCCTGCGCATCCTGGAGGAGAGCCCTCTCCCGCTCTCACCGAAAGAGATCCGGGACCGGTTCCCCGCGCCCAAACCCGACGCCTCCACCGTCTACCGGAACCTCTCCCTGCTGGTCTCCCTCGGCATGGTTCGAAGCGTGGCGCTGCACGAGCGGAGCCGCCGCTACGAGATCGCCACCGAAGGGACCCACCGGCACCGGGTCGTCTGCAGGGGGTGCGGAAAGATCGATTCGTTCCAGCCCCGCACGTGCGACCTCTCCCGCCTCGAGGCCGACATCCGCGTCACCCTCGGATACGACGTGACGGAGCACTCGCTGGAATTTTTCGGCGCCTGCCCGGACTGCGCCCGGACGGAGACGCGACGATGACCGTCCCGGCCACCCTGATCGCGGCCGTGCTGGCCCTCGTTTCCTTCCCGCACCCGGCGCAGGGGGCCGGTCTCCGCGTCCTCACCTCCTTCCTCCCGATCGACGTCTTCACGCGAAACGTCGTCGGCGACGCTCCGGGGGTCGTCGTGGAGATGATGCTCCCGGCGTCCCTGGGGTGCCCCCACGACTATTCGCTTTCGCCCGGGGACATGAAGAAGATCGCCGAGGCGGACCTTTTCCTCGCAAACGGGCTCGGGATGGAGGAATTCACCGGCGCACCCGTCCGGAGGGCGAACCCGGAGATCCGCATCGTGGAAACCGCATCCCTCGTGCCCCCTCTCCGGGCGGCGGGAGGGCACGGGGAGATCAACCCGCACACGTGGGTCAGTCCCCGGAACGCCATCGTGCAGGTGCGCGCGATCGAGAAGGCCCTCTCGGCGGCATCCCCGGAGAACGAGGCGGTCTTCCGCAGGAACGCCGATGCTTACGCGGGCAGGCTTGCGTCCCTCGCCCGGGAGTTCGTCGAGGCCGCGGGAGGTTTCCGCAACCGGAACATCGTGACCTTCCACAACGTCTTCGACTACCTGGCCAGGGACCTCGGCCTTGCCGTCGTGGGGTATGTCGAGGGGACGCCGGGACAGGAACCGTCCGCCGGCGAGATGCGCGACCTCATCCGCACGATCCGCGAAAAGAGGGCGGCCGCCGTCTTCGCGGAGCCCCAGTACCCGGGGAGGCTCGCCGCGATGATCGCCGCGGAGGCCGGTGTCCCCGTTCTCGCACTCGACCCGTTCTCCACGGGGTCCACGGCGCCCACCGCGTACGAGGAAGCCATGCGGAGGAACCTGCGGACGCTCGCGGAGGCGCTGGGAACGCGATGATGGTCACGGCTCACCATCACACGCTCGAAATCCGGGATCTTTCCGTCCGGGCGGGGGGGGTGGAGATCCTTTCCGGGATCCACGCCGACATCCGGTGCGGGGAGGTCACCGCCCTCGTCGGACCGAACGGCGCGGGGAAGACGACGCTGCTGCTGGCCATCCTGGGACTCGTCCGCTACACGGGGGAGATCCGCTTCTGCCGCGCCGCGGAGCACGGGGAGGGCGCTCCCCGGATCGGATACGTCCCCCAGCGGCTCGATTTCGACCGGAACGCCCCCATGACGGTGCTCGACTTCCTGGCGCTTTCCTCCCAGAGGTACCCGGTCGTCTTCGGGCACTCCGCGCGGTCGAAACGATCGGCCAGGGAGACCCTTGCCCGGGTGGGGGTCGACCACCTGATCTCCCGCCCCCTGGGGAAACTTTCGGGGGGGGAACTCCAGCGGATCCTGCTCGCCCTCGCCCTTCGCGACGACCCGGACATCCTGCTGCTGGACGAGCCCGTGTCCGGTGCGGACCTCTCGGGCGAGGGTCTGTTCTGCGAATTCCTCGGCCAGATCCACAGCGAGTCCCGGTTCAGCCTGCTCCTCGTGAGCCACGACCTCTCCGTGGTCGGCCGTCATGCCGACCGCGTCATCTGCCTGAACCGGCGGATCATCTGCCAGGGGGCAACGACGGAGATGCTCACCCCGGAGAACCTCGAGGCGATGTACGGCAGCGGCGCGCACCTTGTCAGCCACGGCCCCGCCGACGGCCGCGGTCACCTGCACCCCCCGGCTGCCGGCGGGGGCGAGGACAGGAGGGATTGACGGTGGAACCGCTCCTCGACTTCCTGTTTTCCGCGATGGGGAGGGTCCTGCCGTTCGGCTTCGCGGAGCCGCTCTTCATGAAGCGGGCGATCCTGGCGATGCTCTTCATCGCCCCCGCGGCGGCGGCCGTGGGCGTGCCCCTCGTCCATTTCCGGATGGCGTTCTTCTCCGACGCGATCGGACACTCCGCGTTCACCGGCGTGGCGATCGGCGTGCTTCTGGGGGTGCACCCTCTCCTGACGATGGTCGCCTTCGGCCTGTTCGTGGCCTGGGCGATCACCCGGGTCAAGGGGCGCACGGAGCTTTCCCCGGACACCGTCATCGGGGTCTTCTTCTCCACGGTCATCGCCCTGGGAGTGGCGATCATCAGCGCCCAGAAGGGGCTCACGCGCAACCTCCAGGCATACCTCTACGGCGACCTCCTCGCGGTCTCCGGGACGGAACTGCTCTGGATGGGGGCGCTCCTGATCGCGGTCGGCGCCTACCTGTTCCTCACCTTCAACAGGATCATGCTCCTGGGCGTCCACGAGGGGTTCGCCCGGTCGATGGGCGTTCCTGTGCAGGCTCTGGAGGTCTCGTTCGCCCTCGTCGTCGCCCTCGTGGTCACGACCGCCATCCGGGCGGTGGGAATCCTCCTCGTCACGGCGCTTCTCGTCGTCCCGGCCGCAGCGGCCCGGAACGTGGCCCGCGGGGCCGTTTCCGCCTTCTGGGTGGCCATCGCCATCGCCGTGGTCTCCGGCCTCTCGGGAATCGCCGCCTCGTATTACCTGGACACCGCCACGGGGGCGACGGTGGTGCTGTTCGCCGCCGCGCTTTTCGCCGCCACGGCGATGCACAAGGTCGTGTTCCGCCGGTAGGGAGCGCACCGGAGAGCTGGTTGTGCGGGGGAAAAAAGGGGGAGGGAGATCCCCTCCCCCGGAATCTTTACCGGGCGGTCACGCCGGGACGGTTCCGGCCGTGCGGGAGGAAAAAGGGAACGGCATACTATTCGGTCTCGGGCTTGGCGTACTTCGCTTTTTCGGTTGCCATCGCCTCCCTGCCCGCATCGTAGGCTGCCTTGATGATCGCCTTCTCCTCCTCCATGAAGGACTCGACCTTCTTCTTGATATCCCCACCCCACCCTTCGGACCTTTTCTTCATGTCTTCCACAACGTTGGTGATCTTGACCCGCGCCTCCTGGCCGGCGACGGGAGCGTACAGAAGGGCCAGTCCCGCGCCGATCAGACCGCCGGCAAGAAACGCCACGAACACCCCTCCCGCATTGCAGTTGCAGCTTTCATCCGCCATGACGACCCTCCTTTCGAAAGATTCGGTTCGCGACCAGGGAGAGGGCGGCCTTGGATCCCGCCAGCACCCCTGCCATGGTTCCCAGAACCGGGACGACCGCGAATTCCAGGACCCCCGATGCCGCATCCAGCGTCCTGCGCAACTTCCGGGCCCCTTCCGTCACGTGCTCGACGTTGGCGACGCCCTTCTCGGCGTGGATCAGGATCTCCCGCAGAACGCCATTGGTCTTCCGGAGATCTTCCGCCGTCATCTCGACCTCCCGGAGGCACTGGTCGAGGCGGCCCGACAACCGTTCCATGGCCTTCAGGAGCCTCAAGACGGCCCATGCCGTCACGACAAGCACCGCGATGGCCGCAATGACCAGGATCACCAGCAGATTCGACTGGGCGGTCAAACCGGAACCCCCCTTCTGTCGTTAGGATTCTGCAAACGGGTACATCGTTCCGCCGATTATGAAGATAAAATACAGGAAAGGATCCCCTCCTGCAACCGCTCCTGCAGTACAATGGACGAAACGGGGGGAATTTTCGGGCCCGGGGCTCCCCTGGACGGAACCGAAGCCCCCCCCCGACTGTCAAAAGAGACAAGGGGTCGCCGTGGACTCAGACGCTCCTGCGCGCAACCGCCCGAATCACAGCACGAGCGAGGCGGGAAGCCGGCCGGTCGACCTCCTTGTGGAAGCCTTCCGGGAGGGAAAAGCCGGGGCGTTCGACGCCATCGTCAGGGCCCACCAGGACCGGGTTTTCGCGTTCTGCGCCCGGATGCTGTCGGACCGGGAGGATGCCTTGGACGTCGCGCAGGAGGTCTTTCTCTCGGCCTACCGGAACCTGGAGGGGTTCCGCGGAGAGTCTTCGCTCTCCACCTGGCTTCTCCGCATCGCGGCCAACCGGTGCCTGAACCGGATCCGCCAGCGGACGGCCCGGGCTGCCAGGGAGGTCACGCCCGGCGAAACGGAGGGGAAAGACGACGTCCCCTTCCAGCCTCCCGGCAAGGAGGAGGACCGCCCCGACCGCATGGCGGAAACCCGGGAGACCGGGAGGATCCTGGAGGCGGCGATCGCAAGGCTCGACGAGGATTCCCGGATGCTCGTGCTTCTGTCGGACGTGGAGGGGTTTTCGTACGACGAACTCGCGGGGGCGGTGGGAATTCCCCTGGGGACGGTGAAATCGAAGCTCCACAGGGCGAGGATGGCGCTGCGGAAGATGCTGGCGCCGGTCGTGTAACGGGGTGGCGTGGATGGAATGCACGAGGACAGAGGACCTTCTTTCCGGTTACCTGGACGGGGATCTTCCGGAGGGGGAGAGGGAGGGGATCGCGGCGCACCTTGGGCAGTGCCCCCGGTGCGCCGAGGAAGAGAGGGCCCTGAAGGAAACGCTGTCTCTCCTCCGGAACCTGCCGGCGGAAAAAGCCCCCCCCGGACTGCTCGAGGGTGTGCTCCGCCGCATCGGCCAGGAGAAGGAGGCGGTACCCCTGTGGAAAAAGCTGTTCCTGCCCGCCCATATCAAGATCCCCCTCGAAGCCGCTGCCGTGGCGCTGATATTCCTGCTCGCCTACGGAATCCAGAAAGAGATCCCGGGGACGACGCCCCGCCCGTCTCCCACCGCGTCCGTCGAGAGCGGAAAGCCGGCGGCGGGTGCCGAACCGCGTGAGGGGCGGCGGAAGGCGAGCACCCCCTCCGAGCGTCCGGCCGACGCCGCCGACCGGAAGGTTGAGGAGAAAACGGCCCCCGTTGCGCCCAAGGAGGAAGCGACCTCCGAAAAGGAGGAAGCGACCGTTCCCGGGCCTCCTCCCGGGAAGCCGTCCGCCCATGCGAAATCCGAAATCCCGGCGGGACTCGCCGCCCGCGTGAGCACCGGGGGCGGGGCGATCGATTCCGCATCTCCCCGGGAGACCCCGGCGGAAGGGCCCCCGCCGGCCCGCGGATTTTTCGCGCCTCTCGCACGGCTGCAGAAGCCGATGCTTTACGGAAAGGACGTGACGATCGAGGTTGCCCCGAGCGACCGGATCGGGCTGGAGAACCGCATCGCCGGAATCGTCCTGCGCCTGGGGGGGGCGATCGCCTGGGAAACAACGATTTCGGTGTCGGGCGCATCCGGGGAGAAGACGCCGGTCTCCGAGGTCGTGCGGGTCAGCGTGCCGGCGGATTCCGCCGACGTCTTCCTCGAGGAACTGGGGAAACTGGGGACCATCCCCGCGGAAGAGATCTCCGGCAGGCACGACACCCCTGCCGGCCCGTTGCCTGGCGCCGTCGCCTACACGGTGCGGATCCTCGTCCGGTGAGCGGCAACCCGCCGGGCAGATGACGCCCGGTTCCCTCCCTATTCGGATTCCCTGGCGTAGTCGAACAGCGTCCGGTATTTCCTGCACTGGTCGAACTTGAGATAGGGGATAACCCGGCCCGTCGCTTCCCGGCTCATCGGGAGAAACTTCCCCCTGGCCTTCACGCAGACCTTTCCGCCGCAGACCAGTTCCCCGGTGCTGTAGGCGATCCGACCCTGGTCCTCCTCGAGGCGGCTCGCGATCTCGATCTCCTCCCCGACGGAGACCGGCGCGAGGTACTTCACGGTCAGTTCCCCCGTGAGGTACATCGGGTGCCGGGTCCCGAACACCGTGGCCGCCCACCCCATCGACTCGTCCAGGAGAGCCGCGATGACGCCCCCGTGCGCGACGTCCCTGTAGCCGTTGACGTGCCGGGGAAGGACCACCCGCGCTCGCACGGCCTCCCCCTCGACAAAGAACCGGGTGCGCACCCCGCAGCCGTTTTCGTCCCCGCAGACGAAGCACCGGGACGAGTGGGGAAGATACTCCCTCTCCGCGTCGTCCATCTCCTCTCCTTTCCCGCCGCCCTACCGGAGGGCGCCCTGCCAGGTTCCTCTCCTCTCCAGCTCGGCCGCCACATCCCGGGCCATCTCCCTGCCCCCTTTCTCCCAGAGGGGAGCGATCAGCATCCCGGGGGGCGCCGACCCGATCAGCCGAAGCACGGCGACCTCGGGGGAAAGCCGTTCGAGGAAATCCGCGCAGGCGGAGACATATTCCCCGTATTCCGGCACCCGCACCCGTCCTCTCTCCCACTCGTTCGCCAGGGGACTCCCGGCCACGACGTGGAAGTGATGGAGCTTCACCCCCTGGATATCGAGGCCGGAAAGAAAGCCGGCCGTCTCCACGAAGTTCGCGCGCGTGTCCCCGGGAAGGCCGTAGATCAGATGGACCCCGGTGTCGATCCCCCGGGCCCGCACCGCCGCGACGGCAGCCACGAACTCGTCGACGGTGTGCCCGCGGTTGATCCCCGCGAGGACAGCGTCGGATTTCGACTGGAGCCCGATCTCGATCGAGACGTAGGCGGTCCGACCGATCCCCTCCAGCACGTCGAGGACCTCGGGGCCGAGGCAGTCGGGCCTGGTGCCCACGACGATCCCGGCGACTCCGGGATGGCAGAAGGCGGCGCGGTAGAGCCGCTCCAGCTCCCCGGGGGGGGCATAGCTGTTGCTATACCGCTGGAAGTAGACCAGGAAGTGCCGGGCGTTCCGGTGCCTCCCGGGGGCAAGAATCGTCCGCCGGACCTGCTCCTCGACGGGAAGCCCCGGGTACAGGATCGCGCCGGTGAAGGAGTCGTTGTTGCAATACAGGCAGCCGCCCGTCCCCCGGGACCCGTCCCGGTTCGGGCAGGTGAAGCCGCCGTCGACGCTGATCCGCACCGCGGCCCCCCCGACCCTCCTTCGCAGATAGGAGGCGTAATTGTGGAACCGGAGATCCGGGTGGAGGGGAGGAAACAAGGGGGCTACGTCCCGCTCACCCGCCGTGCGGCGACAATGCGCGACATCCGGTTATTTTACCAAAGGGGGCGGCCCGGAGGGAGGGATTTGCCCGCATAGCTCCGCCCGGTGAGCCCGGATCTCCCGGAGAATCCCGTTCGGGCACCGGGAAACGCCGGCCTCGAGGCAACGCTGTTCCGCTTCGCCGAACGCCTCTTTCGCGGCGGCAGGCTGTCCCATGCGCATCCGCAGCACCCCGAGCGTGTCGAGGAGCGTCGCGGTGCGGTTCTCCTCCCGGGAGACGACCGCTTCCATCCCCGCCGCGGCTTCCTCCCTCTCCTCCCCGGAAAGGATCGCCGCCCAGGCGAGGTTGTTGGTCGCCTCGGGATCGCCGGGCCTGATCGCAAGCGCCTCCCGGTACTCCTCCCTTGCCTTCCCGTACTCCTGCTTCGCCAGCCTCACGTTGCCGAGGTTCACCCGTGCCTGGAAAGACTCCCCGTCCTTCCGGAGAGCCCGCTCGTACTCCCGGATCGCCAGGTCGTATTCCGCGCTGCGCTCGTACGCCACGCCGAGTTCGAGGTGCTCTTCCGCCGTCAGGGGGTCCTCGAGAACGATGATGCGAGGCATCCTCCCGCACCCCGCCGCCAGGACCGCCTGCAGGAGCAGAAGGGAAAGGGCAAGCGGCGGAACCCCCTGCAGTCGGCGGAGCCGCCTCCCGACCCTGCCGATCATTTCGCGTCCCTCCGCACCACGACCGCCAGCCGCCCCATCTTCGCCCACTGGGCATCCAGCGTGGAGAACGGGATCACCTTCGCCTCGTCCCGGCCCGAGTGGGCCACCACCCCGTCGGGAGTCACGCCGAACGCCAGCAGGTAGTGGGGGCGGCTCACGACCCAGACCCCGAGGTCCACGAGCAGGATCACGGGGATCCCCTCCGAAATCCTCTCCCGCAGCCCCTCGAGATCGAGATCCACGACCTCCGCTTCGAACCCCCGCCGCCTCGCGGCCTCCGCCAGGTCGGTGATGAGCGGCCCGCGCAGCCCGGCGGTCCCCGTCTCCCGCACGATCTCCCCCGTCCGCGCTTCCCCTCCGTAAAACCGGAGAAGCATCGCCAGGGAGGAGGGACCGCAGCTGTCCTCCTCCTGGGGCAGAAAGGGGACCCCCGGGATGACGGTCCCATTGCGCACCGGCCCGCGCGTCTCCTGCCCCCGCGCCGGCGGGGGCCACGCCCCGGCGCCGGGATCCCTCGCGCATCCCCCCAGAATGAAAAAGGCGCCGCCCGCGAGCAGGGCGGCGCCCATCACGCGTCTACCCATCGGGCTCAGCGGATGATGACCTCCTTGTTCATCAGCTTGATGATCACGATGATGAGGATGACCAGGATCGCCGCCCCGATCAGGAAGCCCAGCGCGTCGGTCGTCCCCTCGGCCGCCCGGTCGGTGAGGGAGGCCAGCCGGTGCAGGTCCCCGTCGCTCATGGAGCGGATCTTGGTCATCGCCTCTTCCGGAGACACCCCGTAATCCGTGAGCTTCTGGAGCACGATCTTCTGCTCGAGGAAGGCCCGGATCTTCCCGACGTCCGCGTCCCGGACCGCCACGCCGTCCGCCCCGTGGGACGCGATGAGGCCTGCCAGCGCCTCCCCCCGGATCGTCCCGAGCACCCCCATCCAGCACGCCATCATCAAAGCCAGCGCGAAAAACCATCCCGCCTTCCTCATCGCCTTCATAGAAAGACCTCCTCCGATGATATCCCGTCGGTTTCCGTTCCCGGTATCTTCGCAAAAATCAACCCGTCGGGCAAGCATGCGTGACCACTCCCCGCCGGAGAGCATCCCGGGACCCGCGGGCGAAGCCGGGGAAGCCGGTCAGCGGTAGCGGGCGAGGAGGGTTAGCAGGTCGGCCAGGGCCTTCTCCATCGCTGCGCGGCACGTTTCGCGATCGAGCAGGCAGAGGCGATCCGCATTCTCCATCACGACCTCCCACCGTTGCCGGTCCTCCCGCAGGCGGCCCACGAATCCGTTGAAGGCGGAGGCGAGCTCCGGCACCAGATCGCCGTGGCGGAGGAAAAACGGCTTGACCGGCTCACCGTCGAGGAGCTCCCCCATCGTCCTCTCCAGCCGGAAGATCGGCCCGGCGATCTTGTGGAGGACACGGATGCAGAGGAAGGCCGCGGCTACCCCGACCAGGAGGATGTAGACCAGCACGGAAAGGAGGACAACCGGAAGCAGCCCGTCCCCCAGCCGCCGCAGCGCGTGGAATACCGCGCCGTACCCCCCCGTGAGCGGGACCGACAGGAGCCGGTAGAAAAAAAAGAACAGGAGCAGCGTCCCCAGCCCCGAAGAGGCAAGCCAATACAGAAGGAACCGTCCCCAGAAGGCGCGGCCCGCGACCGGCCCCGGGCTCTCCCGTCTCCAGGGGCTCAAGGGACGACCCTCACGATCTTCCTCTTGAGAGCATCCCATCGTCTTTCGAACTCCTCCTCCGACAGGGCGGAGCCGTGCATCGCTCCCGCCTCCCCGCGGATCTCCCCGATGAGGGCAAGGGTGCACGCCCGGACCTCGTCGATTTCCGCCCCGCATTCGACGATCTCGTCGATGCCATGGACATCCGTCGGGGAGGAGAGGTCTCCCCCTGCCGACAGCTCGAACGCCCCGACCAGCAGGGAAATTCCCTTCCGGATCCTGCGCAGGGACCAGAGGAGCGCCAGGGATCCTCCCGCGAAGACGAGGGCGAACAGGACGAGAAGCCACCGGACCAGAATATCGCGCACGATCGGGAAGGGGGTGGGGAACCCGAAATGGCCGCTGCCGGCGGCGATTCCGAGGGCCTCCCGGATGTCCCGGAGCAGAAGGAACCCGACGAGTGCCCCTGCGGCGAGGATGACGGCGGCGACGAGGACCGCGGGCGCCCCCTGGAATCTCGGGTTGACCAGCCTGCTCCGCCTCTGGAGATGGGGATACGGAGACCGCTTCATCGCTGTTTTCCGTGGCACCCTTCGCACAGCGGCGCGAATCCCCGGACGGGGTCGGACCGCCTCGCGAAGTAGGTCCGGAAGGCGGGCTTCGAACCCGGTAGCGCTTCCGCCGGCTCCGCCTCCTGGGTTGCGTACGACCGGGTCGGGGAGAGGAAGGGCCCGTGCGCGGTGTGGCAGGTGAGGCAGAACAGCCTCCCCTCGCGGTCCAGCCGGAAATCTTCCGGAACCGTCATGCGATAGGGGTCGTCCCCGGGCTTCGCCCCTCTCGGATGGGTGACTCCCAGTCCCTCGAGAGAGTGGCACCCCAGACAGAATGCGTCGGCCCCCGGGACGAACCGGTCCGGATCCGGCCCGGACTCCCGATCGACGTGGCACCGGACGCAGCTCGCGGGATTCCGGAAATGGGAATGGGGGCTTTCCCCGGCGCCCGGGGTCCCTTCCCCCGCCGAAGGGAGAACGGGGGGGAGCGAAAGGAACAGGAGGAGCGCGAGGAGGAGGTTCCCGGATGCGCTTCCCGCCATCTTCCTGCCGACCTCCCGGCCCGCCACGCTAGAGCACCCGGACGGGCATGACGATCATCGGAAGCCCGTGGAAGACGAGTTTCCTCTGCGCGAGAAACGCCGTCTGGTTGTGGAGCACCCGGTTGATGAAGGTCTCCTCCTCGAACACGAGCTGACCTGCGAAGAACGTGATGTTGGGAAAGTCCTTGGCGATCTCCGGCGCCAGGTGGTCCACCACCGTGATGACGTCGGTCCCGACCTCGCTGCGCGCTTCGGCGTAGTAGCCGTGCCCCTTGGCGAACTCGACGTATTGCAGCAGCTGGTTCTTCAGATCCTCCCCGAGATTTTCGATCTCCTCGACCCCCTTGAACGTGCTCGAATCGATCACGCCCGCGGAAAGGAAAACGAAGTTCCGGAACATCCCCGGAAACGACCGGATCACGGAGAAAAAGACGTGCATCCCCATCCCGTTGTACCCGGAGACCATGATGGCGGCGGTGGGGCTGTCCTTTCGGGGAACCGGCTCCTGTTCGGATGGCACCGTCACGGGGGGAAGCCCCGTCAGGAGCTCGTCCAGCCTTCGCATGTACCCTTCCACATTCCGGTAATGCCGCCGGATCAGGAACGAAAGCACGATGAAGGCCCCCGTGATCAGCAGGGTCAGCCACCCCCCCTCCGGGAACTTGATCAGGACCGTCGCGCTCAGGATCGATGCGGTCAGGAGGAACCCGACCCCGTTCATTCCCAGCCCGAATTTCCACTGTTGCTCCCACCTGCGGCTCCTCAACCAGTGCACGACCATCCCGAACTGGTCGACGGTGAAGGTGAGGAAGACGTTGATCGAGTACATGATGACGAGGTACTTCACGGAGCCGCCGGTGATGTACAGCATCACGATGGCCATGATGCCCATGAAGTACACCCCGTATTTGGTCACCAGCCGGTCGGAGAGGTGCGCAAACCGGTGGGGCATGTAGGAGTCGACCGCCATGCTCGACAGGACCTGCGGCCCCCCGAGGAACCCCGTCTGGGCGGCGACGAACAGGAGGGTCGCCTCCGTCACCAGCACGAACGCGACGATCACGCTTTTGGTCCGGCCCTCCCACAAGGTCCCGACGACCTCTTCGATCAGGGAGGCGTTGAGCGTTTTGCCGGCCACGTGCTGCACGCCGTTGAGCATGTATCCCAGGATGATCCCCCCCGCGATGAAGGAGAGCGAGAGGGCCATGTACAACAGCGCCTTCTTTCCGGTTTTCACGCGGGGCTCCCGCAGGGTCCCCATGGCGTTGCAGACCGCCTCGATCCCCGTGTACGTCCCGGCCCCCATCGAATAGGCCCGCATCAGAAGGACCCCCACTCCGAACAGCCCCAGCTCGCCTACGGCGGAGGACATGTCTCCCGACACGGTCGCAGCCAGGGAAGGAAGCTCCGGCAGGTGGCGCAGGAGGGTATAGAGAACGAGCGGGATATGGCAGAAGACGAACGCCAGGAAAATGGGGGTGAGGATCGCAACCGATTCCTTGACCCCCCGCAGGTTGAGCACGATGAGGAGGATGATGACGAAGGCGATGGACGAGAACTTGTACGCCTGCCAACCCAGCGGGAGGAAGCTGTAGACCGCATCGACCCCCGCGGCCACGGAGATGGTCACGGTCAGGACGTAGTCGATGACCAGGGCAGAGCCGGAGACGACCCCCGCCCTCTGCCCGAGCAGTTTGGCGGCGAGGATGTACCCTCCCCCTCCCATGGGAAACTTCTCGATGATCCGGGCGTAGCTCCCCGTGATGATGAAGACCGTGATGACCGTGGCGATCGCGATGAAGATCGCCAGGGCGGTGTGCTCCCCGAGGGCGAGGTACGCCTCCTCCGGGCCGTAGGCGGAGGAGGAGATCCCGTCCGCACCGAGGCCGACCCACGCGAAAAAGGCGACCAGCGAGACACGGTGGAAGAGTTTCGGGTCGAACAGGTCGCGGGGCGCCCCCAGGAGGAACCGCTTGGCGCGCTGGAGAAAGGATGCTATTCCCATAGAGGTTTGCGCCACCCTCCCCGCATTCGACGCATTCGACAACGTTCAATACTATTCGGCCCGGCCCCCCCCGTCAAACCGCCAAAAAAAAACGGGGGCCCGAGGCCCCCGTCGAACACTTTGGGGGCCTTGTCCCGAGACCCCCGATCCGGTTGGGGTTGACTGACTCCCGACCGTCCTGTTGGTATCCATATCGTCCGGCACCCCGGGGAACTTTAGGGAAGGATGCGCGGCGGCTCAAAACACCATCTCCACCTCGGAATACGGCATGGGGTATACCAGAACGACGAGGTCGTGCAGCCGGCCTTTCTGGTCGTTCACGAAGTTCCGGTAGACGCCCACGGGATCGAACCCCATCTTCTCGAAGGCCCGGATGGCCGCCTGCTGCTCCTCGATCGCCTCCGCCACGAGGTGGCGCAGGGCGGCCTTCTCGCCCAGGTGGCGCATCTCCCGGATCATCGCCGTCCCGAGGCCCCGCTGACGGAACGCCGGCGCGATCTGGATCCGGATCGTCCCGACCCGCTGCATCCAGCCGGTCCTGTTCCGGTGGAGGGTGGCGTCCCCCACCACGGAATCTCCCTCGAGGGCGAGGATGGGGAGCACCGACGCGTAGTCGAGGTTCTCCGCCCACCGTTCCACCACCTCCTTCCGGCCGACATCCTCCCGGAAGTACATCCTGTCCTCCGGGGGGATCCGGCGGAAGAAATCCCAGAGCCGGTCCGCGTCCTCCCGGACCATCGGCCGCAGGGTGAGCCGCGCCCCGTCGCGCAGCCGGATCTCCCTCGGGTATCGGTCTAACGGGATCATCGGTCTCCTCCCGGGGTCCGCGACCCCTCACCACTCCTCCTTGAACGGCACTTCCACCGCGTTGTACCATTTCGAGAATTCCATGGGATCGTGGGGGGGGAGCCCCTCCTCGTGGAGGAGATCGTCGATCACCGTGTGGGCGTAGGAAAGAGCGTGGTCCAGGAAGCGGAGGGCGTCCGGGGAATCCGCATCGGGGTCCCCCTGCTGGAACGCCTCGATCGCCTTGCCGAGATCCCGCTTCGCGGCGGGGAGATCCTTCGTCTCCAGGACCGCGCCGATCGCCTTCAGGTGCCGTCCGATCTGGTGGTACGCCCGCCGGAAATCGGTTGCCGTGGCGTCCATCTTCCTCCACTTGCCGAAATAGATCCGGTCGTGGGCTGCCCGCAGGGGGGGGTACCCCCGTCCCCGGTAAGGGCATATCGCCTTCCCGTCCGGGCCTTTCATCGCCTCGTGGGAATCGTAGACAAGATCCGCCCCGCAGGAAGGGCAGGTCATCCGGGAAACAGGCATGGCCAAATTATAGCCCATCCGCCCCGCCCCGTTGAACAGGGCAAACAGGAGGGCCGGTGGCATCCCCGAAGGAAGAAGGGAGGGACCCGATGAGCACGGTGATCGTCGAACGACAGGGGGGAGTGGCGACGTTGACGATGAACCGCCCCGACCGGATGAACGCGTACGATTTCGAAATGGGGAAGGAGCTGCTGGGCGCCGTCTCGTCCCTGGGCGCCGACCCGGCCGTCCGCTGCATCGTGCTGACCGGGGCCGGGAGAGCCTTCTCGGCAGGCGGCGACGTCGCCATGATGGGATCCTTCCGGGCGGAGGCCGCGGAGCACTTCCTGGAGCTCATGATCGGGCTGCACGCCTTCGTCGCCTCTCTCCGGCGGACCCCCAAGCCCGTCCTCTCCGCGGTCAACGGGGTCGCGGCGGGGGCCGGGTTCGCCATGGCGCTGGCCGGCGACCTCGTGGTCGCCGCGGCGTCGGCCCGCTTCGCGCTCGCCTACCAGAACGTCGGGCTCTCCCCGGACGGCGGGGCCACCTTTTTCCTCGCCCGGGCCGTCGGGACCCACCGGGCGATGGAGCTCACCCTCACCGGCAGGACGCTCTCCGCGGACGAGGCGGCCGCGTGGGGGATCGCCCAGCGCGTCTTTCCCGACGACTCGTTCGAAGCCGGGACGGCGGAGCTGGCGGAGCGCATCGCCTCCGGCCCCACCCTCGCCTACGCGAGGGCGAAGGAGCTGTACAACCGGGCGCTGTGCCAGCCGCTGGAGGCGCAGCTCGAGGACGAGCGCCAGCGCATCGCCGCGTCCGCCCGGACCGGGGACTTCCGCGAGGGGGTCCGGGCGTTTCTCGAGAAGCGGCCGCCCGCCTTCCGGGGGGAGTAACGTCCCTCCCCTGGCGGACGCCCCCTCCCGCGCCCCCTTGACCTGCCCGGATATGTATGTCAGCATACCCATATGGGCAGGCCGCTGACGGACAGGCAGCGCAGGGTGCTTGCGTTCCTGCGGGAGTTCGCCCTCTCCCGCTCCTTCGCCCCCACCGCGAAAGAGGTGGCGGACCGTTTCGGGATCGCCGAGAAAAACGCCTTCTACTACATGGAGTTGCTTGAGCGCAAGGGATACATTCGCCGCGCCCGGAAGTCCCCCCGCCGGATCGAGTTCCTCGGGGAGGCGGCGCTCCCTGCCCCCCTGCGCGTCCCGGTGCTGGGGCGTGTGCCCGCCGGAAGCCCCCGCGAGGCGATCGAACTCGCCGGGGAGGAGCTCCTCCTCGATCCGTCCCTGGCCGGGGAGGGGGAGATCTTCTCCCTTCGCGTGAAAGGAGACAGCATGGAGGGGGCGCACATCTGCGAGGGGGACTACGTCGTCGTCCGCAGCCAGGAGACCGCCGAGGACGGGGAGATCGTGGTCGCCGTCGTCGACGGGGAGGCCACGGTCAAGCGGATCCGCCGGCACAGGGAAGGGATCCGGCTCGAGCCGGCCAACCCCGCCTACGCCCCCCTCGACGTGCCGAACGGGTCCCCCGCCGTCCGGATCGCGGGGAAAGTCGTCGGCGTCTTCCGGAAACTGTAGGAACCGCGGGAGGTCCCCCTGACCGGTCGTGCGCCCCATATACCAGCCGTCCCTCCCCCCCCCGCGGAGATCGAGCGTGCTTCCGCCCTCTGCCTGCGTCCCGCGCCGGGGAAGCTCGCCGGCTTTTTCGGGACGGGCGCGCACCGGCTGGCGCTGCGCGCGCTGGCCCGCCCCCTCGCGGCCGGGGAGCCCGTCGTGGCGGTGGACGGCGGGAACCGGTTCGACCCGTACGAGATCGGCAGGGCCGAGAGGGGGCTGGGGGGAAGCGGCAGGGCCGCGCTCTCCCGCATCCTCGTCTCCCGCGCCTTCACGTGCCACCAGATGGAGGCGCTCCTGTCGCGGCGGCTCGGCCCCGCCCTCGACCGCTCCGGGGCGGGGATCGCGGTCGTCTTCGGCCTGCCGGAGACGTTCACGGACGCCGACGTCCCGTTCGCGGAGGCGTGCCGGGTCTTCCGGAGCTGCCTTTCGTCGCTGCGGCGCCTGGCGGCGGACGGAACACGGGTGGTCCTGGTCGGGGAAGGCGGGATCGCCTCCCGCGACGACCGGGCCGGCTTTTTCCGCCACCTCGTCCGGATCGCCGACCCGTGCCTCCTCCTGCACCGGGAGGGGGACGGATGGAAAGCGACGCTCCGCGGAAGGGCGGGCAGATGCATTCCCGCAACGGGGGGACCGAAAGTGGGGAAACGGTAATGGGCCGGACGGTCCTCTCGTTCACCCAGGAGCTGTACCGCGAGGAGGAGTCGTGGAGGGCGTTCCGGCGCGCGCTGCGCCGCGAGGACCGCGAACTGTTCGACGGGCTGTTCGCGGCGGCCCGGTACCACACCGCAGCATGCGCCTGCTCGGGGCGCGCCGTCCCGTTCGAGGCGATCCTGATGAGCATCCTCCTCGAGGAGCGCCGGGCGGTTCGGGAGCTGTCGCGGCGCCTCGCCGCGCTCGAGGAGCGGGTCGAGACCCTCGCCCGCCGACCGGAGGACGAGCCGTGAGCCGCCTCCCCCCATGTTCGTACGCCCTGCCGCGACGGCGGCCGGGGGCCCATGGCGAGGCGGGAGGGGTCGACGAGGCGGCCTGTGGAGCGAGGCAGGGATCGCGTCGAGCGGAACCGGCAGCGAGCGGGCGCAAGGTCGCGAGCGTAGCCGAGGGGACCCCCCCGCGCGAGCCAGGGTCCCCGGTTGTCGGTTTCCTCGTATCTGTTCGTAGGAGGCGGAGGTGGAAGGCATTCGGAACGACTCGACCGTGCTGACCGGGTGGGTGCTCGACCTCCTCCCCGTCCGGGACGGGATGGAGGTCTGGCTGCGGACGGCCGCGGGCGGGACCGTGACCCTCTTCGCCCCGTTCCGGCCCTCCTTCGCCGTGGCGGGGCGGGGCGTGCGGGAGGCCGCGATCCGGTCCGCCGCCGGGCGGTGGAAGTGCGGCCTCCGGCGGGGCGAGGCGGCCGAATTCTTCTCCGGCCGGACGGTCCCGGCGTGGACGTTCGCCGTCCCGGGGCCCTTCCTCCTCCGGGCGACCGTCCGGAAGGCGGAAACCGCGTTCGGCCCGGAGGCGCTCGCGAACGCCGACATCGCCCCGGAGCAGCAGTTCGCCTGCGCCACCGGGCTCTTCCCGTTCTCCTTCGCCGAGGTGGAATGCGCGGGCGACGGGAGGCTCCTCCGCGCACGGGTCCTCGACGCGCCGGGGGACGTCGACTCCCCTCTTCCGCCGCTCTCCCGGGCGCTCCTGCGGGTGGAGGGGACCGGGCACCCCGCGCACGGACGGACGCGTCCGCTCGCCTTCTCGGCCGACGGCACGACCCACGTCCTGTGCTGGGAGGACGGCGCGGCGTTCCTCCGGGAGTTCCTGCGCCTCCTCCGCGCGGCGGACCCCGACCTCCTGGTGACCGAGTACGGCGACGACCACATCCTGCCGCGGATGTTCGCCCTGGCCGACAGGCTCCGGGTGCCGCTCCCCCTCGGGCGCACCCCGCGCACGCCGCGCGAGGCGTCCCGGGGAGACCCCGGTCCCGGGCGCAGCGGGACGGGAAACGGCCCGGAAACGGGCGCCGTCCGGCGCGCGCGCGAGCGGTCATACTTCTCGTACGGCCGGGTGGTCTTCCGCGCCGCGGCGCACGCCCTCTCCGGCCGGTGGCACGTGGACGCCCGCAACTCGTTCCTGTTCGGGGAGACCGGCCTCCCGGGCCTGATCGAGCTCTCCCGCCTCTCCGGCATCCCGCTGCAGCGCCTGGCCCGTTCCTCGCCGGGGACCGCCATCTCGGCGATGCAGGTCGCGGCAGCGCTCTCGCGGGGGATCCTCGTCCCCTACAAGAAGCGGGAGCCGGAAGAGTTCAAGACGGGCGCCGAGCTCGTCGCGACCGACAAGGGGGGGCTCACCTACCTGCCCCGGCCCGGCCTGCACGAAAACGTGGGGGAGCTCGACTTCGCCTCCATGTACCCGTCGCTCATGGACCGGTACAACATCTCCCCGGAGACGATCAACTGCCGCTGCTGCCGCCCCGGCCACCCCGTCCCCGGGATCGGCTTCCACACGTGCGCGCGCCGGAGAGGGCTCATCCCCGGCGTGCTGGCCCCCGTCCTCGAGAAGCGCCGGCTCCTCAAGGAGCGCCAGAAGGCGGCCGCCACGGACGGGGAACGCGACGTTTTCCGGGAGCGGCAGACGGCGCTCAAGTGGATCCTCGTCGTCTGCTTCGGGTTCCTCGGGTACAAGAACGCCCGGTTCGGCCGGATCGAGGCGCACGAGGCGGTCACCGCCTGGGGGCGGGAGAAGCTCCTTTGCGCCAAGGAGATCGCCGAGCGGGAAGGCTTTTCCTTCCTGCACGGCCTGACCGACGCCGTGTGGGTCGTGCGTGACGGCGCGGAGGAAGGGGACTACCGGCGGCTGGCGGAGACCATCACCGCCGAAACGGGAATGCCGATTGCCCTGGAAGGGGTCTACCGTTGGCTTTCCTTCCTTCCCTCGAAGCGGAACCGTTCCGTCGCCGTCCCGAACCGGTTCGTGGGAGCGTTCACGAACGGCGAGATCAAGGCGCGGGGGATCGCGATGCGCCGTTCCGACACCCCCCCGTTCGTCGCCTCCCTCCAGCGGGCGCTGCTCGCGGAGATGGCGAAGGGGGAAAGCCTGGCCGCGCTCGGCGCGATGCTTCCGAAGCTCCGGGAGACCGTGGACGCCGCCGCGGCCGAACTGCGCGAGGGGCGCGTCCCACCCGAGGCGCTGGCGGTCGCACGGCGCCTCTCCAAAGCGCCGGAGCGGTACGTCGCAAACACGGTTTCCGCCGCGGTCACCCGCGAGCTGTGCGGGCGGGGGGTGACGCTTCGCCCCGGCTCGAAGATCCGTTACCTGCTGACGGACGAAAGAGGCAGGACGAGGCGGTATGGCCGAGCCATGGGATTTCTGGACGGGAGCGAGGCGGTGGACATCGGGACATACGAGGAGATGCTCCGGGAGGCGGCGGAGGAGATTCTGGAGCCGGTCGCGGGGTCGATCCCTGCCCACCCCTCCCACGACGGCCCGACATGACCGACCGCCACGGAGAGGAAGTGCCGGATCAAGCGGGCAATGTCCTTCTTGGGGCGTGGAGCACCTCCCCGATCGGCCCGGGCTTGAAGACGATGCGGGAGGACCGGGTCATACGTGGGCGTTCCTCCGCCTCCTCGTGCGCCTTCGGCGCACGAGGGCGATGACCTCCCGGTCGGAGACCGTGAAGAGCTCCTTCCGGGCCTTGCGCAGGACCGGAATCCGGGGAAGGTACTTCAGCGCCCAGAAAAAACCGACGAACTTGTATTTCCGGAACACCAGGATGTCGTACATCAGGGAGAACGGCAGGCAGAGGAAGTACCGGATAATCAGGGCGGGATCGGTGACGTTGAGCCACAGGAGCAGGGTCCGGTTCCGGTCCACGTAGAACTTGATTTTCCGCCTGCGATGCAGCCCGGATATGGTGGAACTGCCCTTGTGCCATACCGTCGTCCGTGGCTCCAGGACCGCTTTCCAGCCCGCTTTCCACGCCCGGTACGAAAGATCGATGTCCTCCATGTAGAACGGTTGGAAGACCGGATCGAACCCCCCCAGGCGTAGCAGCTTCTCCCGGTCGTAGAAGGAGGCCCCTCCGAGCGCGTAGAACAGGGGCCACTCCCCGTCGAGGTCCGGGAGATCCGACACTTCCAGCGGAGTGATCCCGAACCAGCAGGGCCCGGGCGCGAGCATGGAGATCGCCTGGTTGACCTGGGTTCGCGGATCCACGACGTTCGGGGTGACGCTGAAGACCGCCGGGTCCTCGAAGCGGGACAGGGTCCGTTCGAAGAGGTCCTCCCCGACGAGGATATCGTTGTTGAGGGAGAGGACAAGGTCGTTCCGGGAGGCCCGGATCCCCCGGTTCATCGTTTCGATAAAGCCGAGATTCCGTTCGTTCACCAGGACCCGGACGGTCGGGAACCGTTCTTCCAGAAAGGAAAACGTGTCGTCGCTGCTCCCGTCGTCCACCACGATGACTTCCACGGGGACGTTCGCCGCGGAGACCGCTCTCATCAGAGAGGGGAGATTCTCCTCCAGGAGCCTCCTTCCGTTGTAGGAAGGGATGACCACAGAGACGGATTTTTCGGGAGGAAGCAACGGTCTATCGACGTCCCGCCGTTCCGGCCAGGACGTCCCGGTAGTACGAGAGGTGGTTTCTTCCCATGGCGTCGATGGAGAAGTGGTCCTCCACGACCTTCCTTCCCTCGAGGCCCAGGCGGTGGCGCCGTTCATCGTCCGACAGAAGTTCCGCGACCGCCCGGGCGAACTCCCGCGCTCCCCCTTCCACCAGGACACCCCCTCCCTTGCGGACGATCTCCACGAGCCCGCCGCTGTCGTAGGCGACCACGGGAGTCAGGCAGGCCATCGACTCGATGTGCACGATCCCGAATCCCTCGTTCCGGTGGGTCGATACCGACAGGTCGAGGTCGAAAAAGACGTCAGGGATCAGGTTCCGGGGAAGCCGTCCCGTCAGGACGAAGTGCTTCTCGAATCCGTATCGGGAGATCCGGTCCTTCAGGGATTTCGACTCCTCGTATCCGCCGATGAACGCCACCGTGAGGTCCGGGAAGGAATCGACCAGGAACCGGGATGCGTCCACCAGTTCCTCCTGGTTCTTCCACAGCTCTCCGACCATGCCGATGATCGGGAATCCCCGGTCCCGGAAGTACCTCCGGGGGCGGTTCCGTTCCCGCTTCGCGGCCTCGTCCGCGGCGGGCATCCGGATCCCGTAGTGGATGGTCGCCAGGATGCGCTCGATACCGGGGTTGGCCCGGACGAAGCCGCCGGCCGTGTACTCCGACGTGGCGATGACCCCGTCGAAACTCTTCAGCCCGGGATAGTACCGGCCCGTCGGCGTGTGGAAGACCGCCACCATCTTCGGCTTCTTCCGGAGCCAGGGGGCGGCGATGCGGGTCGACAGTAGAACGGGGACGATGTTGTGCTCCCGGTTGATCGAGACGACGTCGGGCTGTTCCGCGAGGATCGCGCGCGCGATCCGGACGGGAAGCCCGAGCCTGCGGCTCTTGTCGAACACCGAAAGGTACCGCACCCCGATCTTCGTCAGCTGGTTTTCCAGAACGGCTCCGCGCGTGACCAGGAAGACCGGTTCCTCTCCGTGGGCCTTCAGCCAGGAGGCCACGTCGATCATGTGGTCCTCGGCCCCGCTGGACACACGGGCGTTGTTGACATACAGGATCTTCATTCCGGACCGCCTGCGGCAAAAAAGTATCGTAATATTATATACGGAATCCGGGAATACGGGTCCGGTGCGGGGGGGGTGGTGGCGTCCAGTCAGCGGGGCGGGGTTCGATTCCGTGGGGTTCCGGTGGATCCCGCCCAGGGCCCTCCGGTGGCATCCGTGGTCGTCCCGACCTTCAACCCGGGTCCGGACCTCGAACCGACTCTCGACAGCGTGCTGTGCCAGACGTTCCCGGATTTCGAGATCCTGGTCATCGACGGAGGTTCGACGGACGGGACGGTGGAAACGCTCCGAAGGTTCGGGGACCGGATCGAATGCTGGATCAGCGAGCCGGATCGCGGAGTCTACGATGCGTACAACAAGGGGATCGGTCTGTCCCGGGGTGAGTGGATCTACTTCCTCCCCGCGGGGGATCGGCTGGCCTCGCCGGATCTCCTCCGGCGGATCTTTGCCGTCCCTCCTTCGGGATTGATGGTCTATGGGAATGTCCGGATTTCCGGCACGGGAACGATCTACGACGGCCGGTTCACCCGGCACAAGATGTGCCGCCGGAACATCTGCCAGCAGGCCATCTTCTACCACCGGGACCTGTTCCGGCGTCTCGGTCCGTTCGACCTGAGGTACCCGGTGCTGGCGGACCGGGTGTTCAACTACCGCTGCTTCGGGTCTTCCTGGGTTCGACCGGAGTACCGCGACCTCGTCATCGCGGAGTACAAGTCGGGAGGGCTCAGCGAGCGGGTCGAGGATCTCGCCTATGTGGCGGACCGGTACCGGATCATGAGGGAATCCCTGGGGCTGGGTTTTCTGGTGCTCCACCGTCTGTACGAGATCCAGAAGGATGCGGTCAACCTGTTTGCGGAGCCGGTGGCAGACTGGTGGCGGAGAAAGTCCGGAAAACCTCCCCGGAGAGCCGGCCGGTCGAAGCAGGGAGGCGGTGCCGCGGGGAAGGAGGGGTCGTGAGGAGAGGACCGGGGAGTTCTCCCCTCTCTCCCCGGCTTCCGGTTTCCGTGCGGCCGCCTGCGGGTATCAGGGGCGGCGCAGGACCCCCTTCTCGTCGACCAGACGGGAGTGGACGAAGAGGGAGTCCTCCTGGAGACAGCTTCCGTCGATGGGGCTGAGAAGGTGGCCCCCCGTGTTCCCGAAGTACCGGAATCCCTCGGCGTACAGGCAATCCAGGACGTCCTTGAAAAGCCATTGCCCATCGTAAAGCGATTGGAAATTCGTCTCGATGAGGATCACGTCCGCCCTTCTCAGGACCTCCATCCCCCCGCGGAGAACCTGGCGCTCGGCGCCCTGGACGTCGATCTTGAGAAGGAGGCGGCTGCCGAGGGGAAGCTCCCGGGCGATGTCGTCGAGACGGGCCATCTTCACGGTGACGGTCTCCCCGGTGCCGCTGCAGGGGAAATTCTCCTTGTGTAGCAGCCCCATCGGAAGAAGGGAGGACGATTCCGGGAACGAACTGCGGTGAAACGGGACGGTCCCGCTCTCCTCGCCGATCGCCAGGTTGAAACCGCGGAACTTCCTGTCCTTCCGATGGGCTTCGATCAGCTGGCGGTAACAATCGTCGAGGGGCTCGAAGGAATAGATCCAGGCGTCGGGAAAGATCTTCCGGATGGTTGTGACGAATCGGCCGGTGTGGGCTCCGATATCCAGGACCGTGTCGATTCCGATCCTGCGCAGCCACAGGAAGCGGTCGGGGACCTGACGGGGGACCAGCTCATGGCCATCCGGCAGCAGCAGCTCGCAGATCCAGGCCCGCAGTTTCCTTCGCACGCGTATACTATACCAATGACCTCCCGGACAGGATATCCCCCCCGGAAGAACCTCCCTGCAGGGGGAGACCGGGGCAGGGCGGAGTAGGTCCGATGGGATCGGTATGGGAAGGGGTCCCGCTTCCGCTCGCGATGGCCCTTCGAAACCGTCTCCACCTCCGCGTCGCGGTCGAGACCGGCACCTTCCGGGGAGACAGTGCCGCCGCCCTTGCGCCCTTGTTCGAACAGGTGGTGACGATCGAACGGTCTCCGGAACTGGCGGCGGCTGCGGCCAGCCGCCTCCGTCCCTTTCCCAACGTGACGGTGATCGGAGGCCACTCCGCGGAGGAAATCCTCCGGTTGGGCGCGACGCTCTCCCGCCCCTTCCTCGCCTGGCTGGATGCCCATTGGTGCACGGGCGGGACGGGAACCGACGACGAGTGCCCCGTGCTCCGGGAGATCGCAGCCCTCGACCTGGCGCCCGCGGCTGCCGGATCCTGTCTCCTGATCGACGACGCCCGGCTGTTTCAAGGCCCTCCCCCGCCGCCCCACGACCACGCCGCCTGGCCTCCCCTCATGGACGTCATCGATGCGTTGCGACGTCGCCACTCCCGGTACGTGACCCTGCTGGAGGACGTCATCATCGCTTCCCCCCTGGAGGCGAGGAAGACGGTCGACGACTACTGGTTGGGAAGGCAGTCGGAGACGGCCGGGAAGCGGTCGGGATTCCCGGGCAGGTTACGCCGCCTCTTCCGCCGTCGATGATTGGTTCTTGCCCCGCCTGAAAATTTGCTATTGTGTTCTATCCGCGGAATCGCAGGAACCCTGTTGATGATATCTTCCATTTCGCCGGACCATCCTTCGGGCACAGGAGCCGGATTTCCTCCGGGTGGAAGGACGGACCGGGGAAGGCCGTTGATCGTGATCGAACCCAACCTGCGCTCGCCGAGCGGACACTACGCCGATTTCGTGCGGGCGGTGCCATGCCACATTGCCCACGTTCCGAGTGACCGGATCAGCCCGCTCGGGGTGTCGCGCGCAAAATGAGGATATTGATCATCAAACCCGGGGCCATCGGCGACCTCCTGCAGCTCTCGCCGGTGATCCAAGCCCTGAGGAAGAAGATCCCAAGGGCGCGGATCGTGGTGTTGGTCGGCAACCAGGCCTCGGTCGACCTGTTTCGTCATAATCCCTCGGTCGACGAGATCCTCATATACGACAAACAGGGGGCTCACCGCTCTTGGCGCGCACTTGTCGGGCTCTGGAGGGAACTGCGACGGCGGCGCTTCGATCTGGTCGTCAATTTCCAGCGGAGCAACCCGAAGACATGGCTGCTGGCGACGTCTGCCTTCCCGGCAAGGGTACTCGTGTACCACAAGGCGAGGCGCCGGACCGTGCATGCGGTGGAAAACCACCTGGAGGCGGTGGCGCCGTTGGGGATCGACCCGCGGGCGGCGGATCACCGGCTGGAGCTGTTTCTCGGCGACGAGGAGGAGCGCTGGGCCGATTCGCTGCTCGCCGGAGAGGGACTCGTCGGACGGCCTCTTGCGGCTCTGAACCCCGGGGCAAGCCATCCCGTGAAACAGTGGCCGGTCGGGCATTTTGGCGCCCTGGCCCGGCGGCTGCACGCCGACCTGGGCTGCGGGGTGCTTCTCGTGGGCGGTCCCCAGGACCGGGAGGTGGCGGAAGCCATACGGACCGGGGTCGCCACCCCGGTGGTCGACCTCGTCGGCCGCACGACGCTGCTCCAGCTTGGGGCGGTGCTCAGTCGCTGCGCCGTCGTCGTGAGCGGCGACACCGGCCCCATGCACCTTGCGACGGCCGTGGGCACCCGGGTGGTCGCGCTGTTCGGCGCCACCGACCCCGGGCGGACCGGGCCGGTCGGGGACGGCCACCGCGTGCTGCAGGCGGCCGGCGTGGAGTGCGTTCCCTGCCGGAAGCGGACCTGCAAGCACGTTATTCCCCTGGAGTGCATGGAGCGGATCTCCGTTGAAGACGTCTTTTCTACGGTGGCCGACGTGCTTGGGGCGGGGGAGGCCCCTTCGAAGGAATGAGGCGCCCGACGCTCGCACATTCCGCGGAATATCTGCTGCTCCGGTCCCTCTGGGCGGCCGCGTCGCGGGTCCCCTCGTCCGGCCTCCTCCGGGCGTTCGAGGCCCTTGGCGCCCTCCTGTTCCGGATGGGACTGCGAAGGGACGTCGTGATGGCCAACCTGCGCGCCGCACTGGGGGAGACCCACCCGGAACCGGAGTTGCGCCGGATCGCGATCGGCTGCTACGCCCGGCTGGGGAGGGCGATCGCGGAAATCGTTCGCTCCGACGAACTGATGCGCACAGGGAAGGTCGCCTTCGACGTCTCCGGGCTGGAGTTCCTCGATGCGGCCCTGCGCGGCGGCCGGGGGGTGGTCGTACTGACCGCGCACCTCGGGAACTTCCTGCTCTGCGGGTTCCATCTCCGGAACCTGGGATACAGGCTCGCCTACGTCGCGAAGAGGATGAACAACCCCAAGATCGACGAGGAAATCCAGAAGATCTACGCGACGGGGGGGAACACCGTCATTCCGATCCGGGGGTTCCGGAACGATCCCCGCGGGGGTCTCCGGATCTTCCGGGCGCTGAAAAACGGGGAAGCCGTCGTCGTGCTGAACGACCAGGACGCCGGTGCCGGAGGATACCAGGGCCGCTTCTTCGGCCTCCCCACATCGATCCCTTCCGGCCCCGCGGCTTTCGCCTGCCGGGCCGGCGCCGCCGTGCTGACCGCATTCGTCAGCGGCACGGTGGGCAAGCGCCGGGTCGAATTCCAGCCCCCCATCGACATCTCCGGAGCGGGATCCGAAGAGGAAGCCGTCGCACGGATCCTCGACGAATACTCGACGCGCCTGGAAGAGAAGGTCCGGGCATGCCCGGAGGACTATTTCTGGCTCCACAAGAAGTGGAAGTCGGTCCCCGGGATCCGGGCGATCTACGAACGGAGAGGCGCGTGAGGATCCTCGTCATGCGGTACCGGTTCATCGGGGACACGATCCTCACCGTACCCTTCCTCCGGAACCTGCGCCGGGCCTTCCCGGGCGCCCGGATCGACATGATGGTCGCCCCGTACTCTTCCGACGTGCTGCACGGGACTCCCTACGTGGACGAGTTTATCCTCTACGATCCCCCGACGATCCACGCGGACAGCCAGGGTACCCACGCATCCCTCCACTCGAAAATCCGGTTTCTCGCCGATCTGCGCCGCAGGAAGTACGACAAGGCCTATGTCCTCAAGCGGTCCTTCTCCAGCGCCGCAATCGCTTTTTTGGCAGGTGCCCGGGAACGGATCGGTTTCGACACGGAAGGGCGGGGGTTCCTCCTCACCCGGCGGGTC